>NZ_JAUJZH010000002.1 GCF_030486595.1 Variovorax ginsengisoli
ACACGCTGTCCGCCCTTCGGGGTGCAGCGTTGTGGCTCGGCGCACCCACGGTGCGCAACCCACGGTAGTCCCGGAGACGGGCCGCCTCAACGGCTCAAGCCATTCTGTCTACACCTGTTCCGCAGCCAGGCACAGGTCGGCCCAGGCGCGGGCCTTGTCGGCCGGGTTGCGCAGCAGGTAGGCGGGGTGGTAGCTCGCGACCACCGGCAGCGCCGGCAGGCCCGGCAGGTCCATTGGCACCACGCGGCCGCGCAGCTTGCCGAGCGGCTCGCTGGTCTGCATCAGGCTCTGGGCCGCCAGCGGCCCCATGGCGAGCACCACGCTCGGCGCCAGCGCCGCGGCGCCCTCCGCCAGCGCTTCGTCGATCGGCCGCGGGCTGCCGGGCTGGCCCGAGGCGACGCCGCGGTGGGTGCGCATCAGGTGCACCGGCAGCGCGCCGCCATGCAGTTGCAGCGCGTTCAGCATGTTGTGGAGCAGCCGGCCGGCATCGCCGTCGAACGGATCGCCATGACGGCCATCCAGCGCCGGCGGCATGTCGGCCACGATCAGCCAGCCTCCCTGGGCCGCGGCCGGATCGCCGGCGAGGCGACGTGGCGCCTCGGCCAGCACGGCGGCTCCGTGCCCCGCCGCCGCGGGTGCGCGCTGGACGACGGGCGCCGGTGCGGCGACGGCCGGTGCCGCTCGCGCGGGCGCCGCGGCGGGGAGCGCCGGTGCCTCGGCCTCGATCGCGGGCGCCGTCCGGGCCGCGGGGGCTTCCGGCACCGGCGCTTCGACCGCTTCCGGCTGGCGCCACCAGAAGAGCTTGATGCCCATTTCGTCGAGCATGGCGCGCTGGCGCGCATCGAGTGTCAAAGCTTCGGAAGTCATTTCAGTCCGCCCCAGGCGCTCGTTGATTCGTGCAGGCGCAGGCTCATCACGACCGCATCCTCGCGGGCGCTGCCTTGCGCCGGGTAGTAGCCCTTGCGCATGCCCACGCGCCGGAAGCCGTTGCGCTCGTAGACCGCCAGCGCGCGCAGGTTGCTGGCCCGCACCTCGAGCCACAGCCACTGCGCGTTCTGGCCGCGCGACCAGCCGGCCAGGGCCTCCAGCATCAGCGGCGCCCAGCCCTGGCCCTGGAAGGCCGGCGCGACGGTGATGTTGAGCAGATGCACTTCGTCGACGCCCTTCATGGCGACGAAATAGCCGATCAGCGTCTCGCCGGGCTCGCGCGCCACCACCCGGTGCCAGAGGGCGCGAGCGCCCCGCGGGGCCTCGGCGGGATCGCTCTCGGCCGGCGGCGCCACCAGGCACTGGCAGTGGTAGCCGGCGGCCAGCGAATCGGTGAAGTTGGCCGGTGTCCAGGGATGGGTGAAGGCGCTGCGTTCGATCGCGCAGACGGCCGGCACCCGTTCGAGCGTGATCGGCTCGAGGCGCGCCTCGCGCGGCGACGACAAGACGGCGCTCATCCGGCAACCTCGCTCATGCAGCCCCCTTCAGCGCCGCGCGCTCTTCGGTCGTCTGCGCCACCTTGTCGCGCACGTACAGCGGCCAGGCCTCGGCCGGCGCCACCGTCCGGCCGGCGGCCAGCAGCGCCGGCGCCAGCCGCAGCATCGCGGCCGCGGTGGGCAGCACCTCGTGGCGCGCCACCGCGCGCGGCAGGCGCTCACCATAGGCGGCGAAGGCATTGCCGGCGAGCGCCCAGCCCTCCGGCACCACGACGCCTTCGGGTGCCATCAGTTCGGCCTCGCTGGCGACCCACTCGACCCCGAAGTCGTAGCTGGCCGCATAGACCTGGTCCATGCGCGCATCGAGCACCGCGACCACGCGGGTGGCGCCGAAGCGGTCGTGGGCCTCCTCGGCCACGGCGTGCAGGGTGTCGATCGGCAGCAGCCGGACGCCGGCGCCGTAGCCGAGCCCCTGCGCCACCGAGCAGGCCGTGCGCAGGCCGGTGAACGAGCCCGGCCCGCGGCCGAAGGCGATGGCGTCGAGTTCGCGCAAGCTCAGCCCGGCGGCCCCGAGCAGCTGCTGGATCAGGGGAATCAGGCTGGCCGACGACTGCGCACCGCCGGTCCCGCTGTGCTCCAGCAGCAGGTCGCCGTGGCGCACCGCGATCGACAGCGCCTCGGTGCTGGTGTCGAAGGCGAGCAGCCTAGCCATCGGCACGCCCTCCGGCCGCGGCCGCCACGGCCCCCGCGGGAATCGGCCGCACACCCGGCGCCCGGCTGCGCTGGACGCCGAACAGGATGCCGGCGGTCACCAGCATGAGGCCCGCGAACAGGCTCCAGCTCAGCGGTTCGCCGAGGAAGATCACGGCGCCGAACGCGGACAGCCCCGGCACCAGCGCCGTGATCATGGTGGAGCGCACCGGCCCGAAGTACTGGATCATCCGCGTGAAGGCGATGCCCGAGATCACCACCGAACCGAGGCCCTGGAAAGCCATCTGGAACAGGATCTCGCCGACCGGCGCGCTGGCCAGGTGGCTGCGGACGAGGCCGGCCGCGGTCAGCAGCGCATAGGCCGGCACGAAGGCCGCGAAGGCGAACACGGTGATGGCGATGGTGGCGCGCACCGCCTCGAGCCCGTGGCGCCGGACGACGATGCTGTAGCAGGCCCAGCTGAAGGCCGCGCTCATGAAGAGCAGGTCGCCCTTCCAGATCTGGCCGCCTTCGAGCGCGTGCAGCAGGCTGGCGCCGCCGACGAACAGGTCGCCGAGGACGATCAGCGCCAGCCCGAGCGCGCGCAGCGGCGTGATGCGGTCGCGCAGGATCAGGGCCGCCAGCAGCGTGGTCCACAGAGGAAGGCTGCCGGGCATCAGCACCGAGGCGTGGCTGGCCGGCGCGAAGAAGAACCCGGTATAGGCCAGGAGCGCGTAGGCCAGGCCGCCGCAGACGCCGGCCAGCGCGGTCAGTCGCAGCGGCAGCGGCGAGAGGCCGAAGAAGGAGTCGCGGGCCGAGCCTTCGGCGCGGGCGCGCATGACCAGCCAGGCGCCCCAGGGCAGCAGCACCAGGCTGGCGCCGCAGATGCGGGCGAAGGCGAGGTCGAAGGGCGTCAGCGAGCGCCCGGCGGAAGCGCGCGCGATGACGATGAACGCGGTCCAGACCCCCACCGTGACGACGGCCGCGCCGATGCCGATGGTGCGGGCTGAGAAACGGGGGGCTGCGGGCATCGGGGGATTATCCAGGGTGGGCGGCCGGCCTGCAGCCGCCGGCCGCGAGAGCCGGCGCCGGCCCGGGATAATCCCGGCATGACCGTCGCCCCGCCGTCCGAGCACCGCCGCTCGCGCCTTGCCCGCCCCCTGGCTTTCGTCCTTGCACTCGCCGCCGCCGCGGCGCCGGTCCTGGCCCAGGGTCTGCCGAACGAGGTCGAGGCGGCGCTGGCCCGCGCCAAGGTGCCGCGCGACGCGGTCACGATGCTGGTGGTGGATGCCGAGGGCGTACAGCCGCCGCGGCTCGCCTGGCGCTCCCAGGTGCCGGTCAACCCGGCGTCGATCATGAAGCTGGTCACCACCTATGCGGCGCTCGACCTGCTGGGCCCGGCCTTCACCTGGCAGACGCCGGTGTACGTCGACGGCCCGGTGCGCAATGGCGTGCTCGAGGGCAATCTCTACATCCAGGGCCAGGGCGACCCGAAGCTGGTGATCGAACGGCTGTGGCTGCTGCTGCGCCGGGTGAAGGGGCTCGGCATCCAGGCCGTGCAGGGCGACATCGTGCTCGATCGCAGCGCCTTCGAGGTGGCCGACAGCGATCCGAATGCCTTCGACGGCGAGGGCCAGCGCCCCTACAACGCCGCCCCGGACGCCCTGCTGGTCAACTTCAAGTCGGTGGTCATGACCTTCGTGCCCGACCGCGGCGCGCAGACCGCGCGGGTGAGCTACGAACCCCCGCTGGCCGGCGTCGCGATGCAGGCCGCGGTGCCGCTGGCGACCGGCGAATGCGGCGACTGGCGCAGCGCCCTGGGCAGCGACTTCGCCGATCCGGCGCGGCTCGGATTCGCCGGCAGCTTTCCGGCCGCCTGCGGCGAAAAGACCTGGGCCGTGGCCTATGCCGATCCGCGCAGCTACGCCGAGCGCGCGGTCGGCGGCCTCTGGGCCGAGATCGGCGGCCGGCTCCAGGGCCAGGTGCGCGACGGCCGGGTCCCCGCCGGGTTGCGGCCGGCGTTCGAGGCGGCATCGCCGCCGCTGGCCGAAGTGATCCGGGACATCAACAAGTACAGCAACAACGTGATGGCGCAGCAGCTCTTCCTGACGCTCGGGCTGCAGCAGAAGAAGCGCGGCACGCTCGACGCCTCGCGCGCCACGCTGCGCCAGTGGTGGAACGAGCGCATCGGCACCGGCGAGGGCCAGCCGGTGATCGACAACGGCTCGGGTCTGTCGCGCGACGAGCGCATCAGCGCCGCCGCGCTGGGCAGGATGCTGCAGGTGGCCTGGCGCTCGCCGCTGATGCCGGAGCTGGCGTCCTCGCTGCCGGCCTCCGGCGTCGACGGCACCCTGCGCAAGCGGGCGCTGCGTTCGGGCGGCGCCGCGCACCTGAAGACCGGCACCTTGCGCGATGCCGCCGGCGTGGCCGGCTACGTGCATGGGACCAGCGGCCGGCGCTGGGTGGTGGTCGCGATCGCCAACCACGCCAATGCGGTCGCGGCGCGTCCGGCCTTCGACGCCCTGGTCGACTGGGCCGCCCAGGACTGACCCCGCGCTCGCCGTGTAGGCGGCGGCCGCTTGCGCATGGGGCGGGCGGTGACCAGAATCGGTTGCCGGTCGAAACCCCGCAGGAGACGCATCCCATGAACAGACTCCCAGCCCTCGCCCTCTCGGGCGTCGCCCTGATGATCCTCGCTGGCTGTGGAGGCGGCGGCAACGACGGCTTCGCCGTCAACGTGCCGGCGGACACCGGGCGCGGCTCGGTCGTGACCCAGCCGCCGGAGCGGGTGCAGCGGCTCACGACCGACCAGTTCACGGCGTTGCTGCAGGTCACTGCGCAGGGCCGTTCGCTGCAGACCATCGCCGGCACGCCGAAGTGCGGCGTCGATTTGCGCTACCTCGAATACCGCACCATCGGCGGCCAGGGCGAGGCCACCAATGCGACCGCCGCGATCATGGTGCCGGCCGGAACCGACCCGGCCTGCAACGGTCCCCGCCCGGTGGTGCTGTACGCGCACGGCACCGCCGTGGAACGCAGCTACAACATCGCCCGCTGGACCGACACCAGCCAGCCAGCGGCGGCCGAAGGGGTGATCGTGGCGGCGATGTTCGCGGCCCAGGGCTTCATCGTGGTGGCGCCGAACTACGCCGGCTACGACAAGTCGACCCTCACCTACCACCCCTACCTCAACGGCAACCAGCAGGGCAAGGACATGGTCGATGCGCTGACCGCGGCGCGCAAGACCTTTCCCTTCATCGACGCCAGCGACGCCGGCGCGCTGTTCGTGACGGGCTATTCGCAGGGCGGCTACGTCGCCCTGGCGGCGCACCGCGAGCTGCAGGCCATCGGCGCGAAGGTGGCGGCGTCGGCGCCGCTGTCTGCGCCGTCCGCCATCAGCCTGCTGACCGACTACACCTTCAGCGGCTGGCCGGCGCTGGGCAGCACGCTGTTCACGCCGCTGCTGTCGACCAGCTGGCAGAAGCAGTTCGGCTACGTCTACAACAACACCGCCGACATCTACGAAGCCCAGTACGCCGCCGGCATCGACACCCTGCTGCCGAGCCTCGTGCCGAGCAACACGCTCTACACCACCGGCAAGCTGCCGCCGCTGGCGCTTTTTGCGCCGAACGCGGTGCCGGGCCCGGTCGATCCCTCGCTGGCCGTGTTCTATGCGCCCAACAACCTGGTTCGCCAGACTTACCTGACGCAGGCCGCCACCGACATCCAAGTCAACCCCTGCCCGGGCAATGCGCTGCCGGCGACGCCGGCCTCGCTCAACAATGCGGCGCCGCTGGGCTGCCGGCCACTGCTCGGCTTCCGCAGGGCGGCGCTGGCGAACGACCTGCGCAACTGGCTGCCGACGCGCCCGGTGCTGATGTGCGGCGGCGCCAACGACCCGACCGTGAACTTCCTGAGCACGCGGGCCACGGCCGGCTACTTCCGCGCCAGCGGCATGCCGGCAACGGCGCTGACCGTAGTCGACCTCGAGGACATCAACGCCACCGACGCCTTCTCGGCGGCGCGGGCCGGCTTCGCGCAGGCCAAGATCGGCACCGCGACCAGCGCCGGCGGCACGACTGCGGACCAGCAGCAGGCGGTGGTGCAGGCTTATCACGGGACGCTGGTGCCGCCGTTCTGCGTGGCGGCGGCGCGGGGGTTCTTTGTGGGGGTGCTGGCAGCGGGACTCTGATCAGTTGAGGACAGAACAAGAACCGCTGCGCGGTTTCTTGGTCTGTCCCGCAAGGTCTCAGGAAGCCGCTGCCCGCGTCAACCTGTCCCGCACGCCTTCCCACTCGGGGCCGGGCGGCGGGGTCTCGACCCAGATCAGCTTGACGCCCTCGGCGTCGAAGGCGCGCAGCACCGCGAAAAGCTGCTGCGCGGCGGCGCTTGCGTCGTCGGGCATGCGCCGCTGCAGCAGGCGCTGCGAGCGGCTGTTCAACACGGTCCGCGACCAGACCGCCATGTTGGCGGCGTTCGCCCCCAGAACGTCGAGACCGGCCTGCAACGCCTTGGCGTCCATCAAGCGCACCTTGGCGCTCGGCGCGTAGTGCGCTTCGAGGGTTCCGGAGGCACGCGGGTCGGGCGCCCCGAGCGAGTCCTTGTCGCGCAGCGGCTCGCCGCCGGCGGCCTCGATCTGCGTGCGCGTGATCGCGCCGGGACGCAGCAGCACCGGCGCGCCGCGGCTGCAGTCGACGATGGTCGATTCGATGCCGACCTCGCACGGTCCGCCGTCGACCACCAGCAGCGTGTCGCCGAACTCCTGCTGCACGTGCAGCGCGGTGGTCGGACTGACGCGGCCGAAACGATTGGCGCTCGGCCCGGCGACGCCCAGCACGCCCTGTTCGGCACAGGCGGCCAGCAGGGCCTGCGCCACCGGATGCGCCGGGCAACGCAGGCCGATGGTGTCCTGGCCGCCGGCTGCCGCGGCGCCGACGCCAGGCTGGCGTTCGACGATCAGCGTCAGCGGGCCGGGCCAGAAGGCGCGCACCAGCTTCTGGGCGAAGGCCGGCAGGGGCCGGGCGAAATGCGCCAGCGCCTCGGTGCCCCGGGCGCCCGCCGCCACGTGGACGATCAGCGGGTGGTCGCTGGGCCGGCCCTTGGCCGCGAAAATGCCCGCGACCGCGGCATCGCTGCCGGCGTCGGCGCCCAGTCCGTAGACGGTTTCGGTCGGAAAGGCGACCAGGCCGCCGGCGCGCAGGACCTGCGCCGCCTCGGCAATCGCCTCGGGCAGGCGGCCATCGCGGATCATCCCGGCGCCCCCGCTCATTCGGACAACGGGATCGCCAGCCCCAGCAAGGCCGCCGCGAAGTCGGCGGTGCTGCGGACCGTCTCGATTCCGTCGCCGGTGATGTTGAGGTGGCCCATCTTGCGGCCGCGGCGCGCCTCGGTCTTGCCGTAGAGGTGCAGGTGGGTGCCGGGCAGGGCCAGCACGTCGGCCCAGCGCGGCTCCTGCGGCGTCTCGCCGTCGACGAACCACAGGTCACCCAGCAGGTTCAGCATGATCGCCACGCTGTGCTGGCGCGGCGGATTGAGCGGCAGGCCGGCCAGCGTGCGCACCTGCAGTTCGAACTGCGAGACATCGCTGGCGTCCACCGTCCAGTGGCCGCTGTTGTGGGGGCGCGGCGCCATCTCGTTGACCACCAGCCGGCCGTCGCCGAGCACGAAGAACTCGACGCACAGCACCCCGACGTACGCCAGCCCGTCGGCGATCGAGCGGGCCGCGGCCACGGCGCGGCGGGCGGTCGACTCGGGCATGTTGTGGGGATGGACCTCGGTGACGGCCAGGATGCCGTCGCGGTGCAGGTTGCGCTGCACCGGGAAATTCACCATCTGCCCGTCCTCGCCTCGAGCGACGATCACCGAGCATTCGAAGTCGAGGGGCAGCAGCTGCTCGAGCACGCAAGGCACGTCGCCGGCGTCGTGCCAGGCGGCCTGCAGCTCGGCCCGGGTCGCCACCCGGCGCTGGCCCTTGCCGTCGTAGCCGAGCCGCGCGGTCTTGAGGATGCCGGGCAGCAGTTCGTCCGCCACGGCCGCCAGCTGCTCGTCGGTCTCGATCACGGCGTAAGGCGCGCATTCGACGCCGCAGCGCACGAAGTGGCTTTTTTCGCGGATCCGGTCCTGGGCGATCGCCACCGCGTCGGCGCCCGGCGACACCGGCCGGGCCGTCGCCAGGTGCGCGAGCGAGGGCGCCGGCACGTTCTCGAACTCGGTCGTCACGGCGTCGGCCAGGCCGGCCAGCCGCGCCAGGCCGTCGACGTCGGTGTAGTCGGTGTGGATGTGGTGGTGGCTCACCCGCCCGGCCGGGCTGTCGGCGTCGGGGTCGAGCACCGCGGTGAAATAGCCCATGGTCTGGGCCGCGTGCACGAACATCCGCCCCAGCTGGCCGCCCCCGAGCACCCCGAGCGTGGCGCCCGGCAACACGACGCTCATTTCGACACCTCCGCGCTGCGCGCTGCGGTGTTCGCCTTGGGAGCGGCCCGGCGGCTCACAATGCCCCCCCGCCCTGCGGCGAGAACGGCGACACCGGCTCGGCATCGCCCGGCGGCAAGGTCATGGCCTGCGCGGCCTCGGTCTGCCGCAGCCGGAAGGCGTCGAGTTGCGCCCGCAGCGCCGGATCCCCGACCGCCAGCATGGCGACCGCGAACAGCGCCGCGTTGGCCGCCCCGGCATTGCCGATCGCGAAGGTCGCCACCGGCACGCCCTTGGGCATCTGGACGATGCTGTAGAGCGAATCGACGCCCTGCAGGTGCCGGCTGGCGACCGGCACGCCGAGCACCGGCACCGTGGTCTTGGCCGCCAGCATGCCCGGCAGGTGGGCGGCCCCTCCGGCGCCGGCGATGATCGCCGCCAGCCCGCGCGGCGCGGCGCTTTCGGCGTAGGCGAACAATTCGTCGGGCATCCGGTGGGCCGAGACCACCCGGGCTTCGTGGGCGATGCCGAATTGCTGGAGAATCTCGACCGCGTTGCGCATCGTCTCCCAGTCGGAGTTCGAGCCCATCACCACGCCGACCTGAATTGCTTGCTTCATGGTTCCAATTTTACGTTTCACCCCCACCTTCCCGCGATGATCGACATCACCCTCGAAAATTTCCAGTCCGAGCTGATCGACGGCTCGATGACCACGCCGGTCCTGCTCGACATCTGGGCCGAATGGTGCGGGCCCTGCAAACAGCTCGGGCCGGTGCTCGAAAAGCTCGAAGTCGAGTACGCCGGCCGTTTCACGCTGGCCAAGCTCGATGCCGACAAGGTGCCGCAGATCTCCGAGCAGCTGAGCCAGATGTTCGGCGTGCGCAGCATCCCGTTCTGCGTCATGTTCAAGGACGGCCAGCCGGTCGACGGCTTCGTCGGCGCGATCCCGGCCGACCAGATCCGCACCTTCCTCGACAAACACGTGCCGCCGGGCGACGAGGACGCGCCGCCGCTCGACGAAGAAGTCTCGGCCCAGCAGGCGCTGGCCGAGGGCGACACCCAGGGCGCGCTCGAGAAGCTGCAGCACGCGGTCGCCACCGACCCGGCCAACGACGACGTCCGCTTCGACTACGTCAAGCTGCTGCTGCAGGAAGGCCGCACCGACGACGCCAAGGTCGCGTTCGCCCCGGTGATCGCCAAGACCTCGCTGGTGCGCCGCTTCGATTCGCTGCAGCGCTGGATGGACGCGATCGACTTCGCGGCCCCGGCCACGGGGGCAGCACCCGCGCTGGCCGACCTGGACGGCCGCATCACCGCCAACAAGCGCGACTTCGACGCCCGTTTCGACCGCGCCCGCCTGCTGATGGCCGCTCGGCGCTGGACCGACGCCATGGACGAGCTGCTCGACATCCTGATGCGCGACAAGAGCTGGAACGAGGACCTGGCGCGCAAGACCTACATCGCGGTGCTCGACATCATCGAACCGCCGAAGGTCAAGGTCGCCGACGGCCAGATTCCGCCGGACGACCCGACCGTGGCCAGCTACCGGCGTCGACTGAGCAGCGTGGTGCTCAGCTGAGACCTCGCGGGACAGATCAAGAAACTGCGCAGCAGTTTTTGCTCTGTCCTCGACTGATTGGATGGAGCGCCCCCGAACGCGCTGCGATTGAGTGCGCAGGCCGTGTCGAATACCATGCAGCGAATATGTTGCACAAGGACACACAGCCCATGCGCTCCCGCCCTGCCGCCATCCCCCTTTTCACGGCCGCCCTGCTGGCAGCGATGCTGACGGCCGGCTGCGGCAGCGCCATCCCGCTCGACGAACCGATCGAAGGCCCGGTCTGGCGCCTCGACCAGCTCGGCGGCGAGCCGGTGGCCGCCGGCAGCGATCCGCGGCGCGATCCGCAGGTGGTGTTCAACCGCAGCAACGGACGCGTGAGCGGCTCGGGCGGCTGCAACCAGCTGTCGGGCACCTTCGAGCGCAGCGGCAGCGCGCTCAAGCTGAGCCAGCTGGCCTCGACCCGGATGGCCTGCGCCGACCCGGCGCTCGGCACCAAGGAGCAACAATTCTTTGCCGCCCTGCAGGCCACCGCCAGCTACCGGCTGCAGAGCCCGACCCGGCTGGCCTTGCTCGATGCGAGCGGGCGCACCGTGGCGACGCTGAGCGCGGCGCGCTGAGATCCCCCCCGGCTACCAGCGCGCCGGCAACTCCCGCAGCAGCGTCAGCTGGCGCTGCGCGACCGCCACGTAGCCCCCCTGCTCGAGGTCCTTGAGCAGCCGGCTCACCATTTCCCGCGAACAGCCGATCTCGCTGGCGATCGCCTGGTGCGTCAGCCGCTCGGCGATCGGCCGGCTGCCGTCCGCCGCCGGCGCCGACGCGCGTTCCTCAAGCAGGCGCTTCAGGCGCGCGTAGACGTCGAGCAACGCCATGCTGCGCGCGCTCTCGGTGGCCAGCCGGGCGCGGCGGATCAGCCGCACGATCAGCGCCAGCGCGAAATCGGGATGGTCGGCAATGTGCTGCAACATGGTTTCACGGGTGACGACCGCGCAGACGGTCGGCTCGACCGCTTCCACGCTGGCGGAACGCGGGCCGCCGTCGAGCGACATCTCGCCGACATATTCGCCCGCCCCGTGCAGGCCCAGCGTGATCTCGCGGCCGCGCGCGTCCGAAAGAAAGGCCCGCAGCCGCCCCGACAGCACGATGTAGATCGAGCCGCCCTGCTCGCCCTCCTCGATCAGCCGCGCCCGCGTTCGGTAGCGGCGCTGGATGCCGCGTTGGGCGAGTTGCAGCAGGGCGGGCGGGAGTGGGACGTTTTCGACACCGGAGGCAGCGGGCATCCGTCGAATATAAGGTCAGCGGGGCCGCCCCCGCCGGCCGTCACTCGCCGAATCTCAGCGCCGACACGATCTGCGGCATCCGCGAGACGCGGTGCACCACCTCGCGGATGCTGCTGCTGCCGGTCTTCTGCCGGACATTCTTGATGTGGGTGCGCACCGTGGACATCCGGATGCCTTCGAGGCAGGCGATTTCCTCGGCGCCATGTCCGGCGCAGAGCCGGGCCAGCACGTTCTGCTCGGCCCGGGTCAGGTGCCGGGCGCGGGCGAACATCTGCATCGTCAGCGTCTCGCAGCCGGGACGGCGGCTGCACATCACGAGCACCGTGTCGACGGTGCCGCTGCCGTGCACCGCGGCCAGCGGAATGAAGGCCACCGACAGCGAATCCTCGCCGTCTTCGAGCTCGACGATGCTGCGGCAGTCGCGCTCGGCATCCTTGAGGGCCTGGCGGATCTTCGCCTGGGAAGCGACGTTGCCGGCGCAGAGCATGCCCTCTCCGTTGCGCAGCGCGCGCGCCGCGGCCAGTTCGCGCCGGGCCGGGAAATTGGCATGCAGGATGCGGCCGGTCAGGTCCAGAAGCAGCAGGCCATGGTCGATTTCGTCGAGGACCCGGGCCAGCATGCCGGGCTGCAGCGCGTCCGGCGGCGCGGCGGTGACGTCGCGGCCAAAGCGCTCCAGGTAGTTGATCTCGAAATCTGCTGCGGTTTCCATGGTGCTCTCCTCATCTGGGGGGATGAAAAGAGTTTGGAAGACTGCGAGGCTGGCGTGCGGTGAGTATTGCCGCGGATTTTGTGATCTATTTACATTTCGCGGCCCCGATCAGGCAGCAGTCAGCCGGTGAGCCGCTGCAGGGCTTCGCAGTACTTCGCCGCCGTCTTCTCGATCACCTCGGCCGGCAGCCGCGGCGCCGGCGGCGTCTTGTCCCAGGGCTTGCCGTTGATCTTCGTGGCCTCGAGCCAGTCGCGCACGAACTGCTTGTCGTAGCTCGGCGGGTTGGTGCCAGCGGCCAGCGCGGCCTCGTAGCCTTCGACTGGCCAGTAGCGCGAGCTGTCGGGCGTCAGCACCTCGTCCATCAGCACCAGCGTGCCGGCCTCGTCGAGGCCGAACTCGAACTTGGTGTCGGCGATGATCATGCCCTTGGTCAGCGCGATCGCGGCCGCGGCCTCGTAGATCGCGATGCTGGTCTCGCGGATCTGCTGGGCCAGCTTCGGGCCGACCACCTCGACCACCTTGTCGTAGCTGATGTTCTCGTCGTGCGCGCCGGCCGCCGCCTTGGCGGCCGGCGTGAAGATCGGCCGCGGCAGCTTGCTGGCGTTGGTCAGCCCCTCGGGCAGCGGGACGCCGCAGACGGCGCGGTTCTCCTGGTATTCCTTCCAGCCGCTGCCGGCCAGGTAGCCGCGCACCACGGCCTCGACCGGGATCGGCGTCAGGCGCTTGACCAGCATCGAGCGGCCTTCGACCTGCGCGACCTCCTCGGGCGTCACGACGCTTTCGGGCGCGTCGCCGGTCAGATGGTTCGGGCACAGGTGGCCGAGCCGGTCGAACCACCACAGCGCCATCTGCGTCAGGATCACGCCCTTGCCAGGGATGGGCTCGCCCATGATCACGTCGAAGGCCGACAGGCGGTCGCTCGCGACCATCAGGATGCGGTCGCTGCCGACCGCATAGTTGTCGCGCACCTTGCCGCGCGCCAGCAGCGGAAGGCTTTTGATGGAGGAGGTATGGACGGTGGTCATGGCGAAATGGATGAAGCAGGGCGGGTGACGCCGGAGATTGTGCGCGCGCTGCGGCCGGCGCAGAAAAAAGCCACCGCGAAGGTGGCTTTCAGGCGCAAGCGAAGGGTCAGACGACTTGTTGCGCGAGCTCGCCCTTGGCGTACTTGGCGGCGACCACCTGCAGGGTGTCGCCCTTGATCTTCGGGCCCTGGCCTTCGCAGCCGAACTCGAGGTAGCGCTGCTTGCAGATCAGGCGGGCGGCTTCGCGCGCCGGCTTGAGCCATTCGCGGGCGTCGAACTTCTCGGGGTTCTCGGCCAGGAACTTGCGCACCGCGCCGGTCATCGCCAGGCGGATGTCGGTGTCGATGTTGATCTTGCGCACGCCGTGCTTGATGGCCTCCTGGATTTCCTTGACCGGAACGCCGTAGGTTTCCTTCATGTTGCCGCCGTACTGGCGGATGATCGCCAGCAGCTCCTGCGGCACGCTCGACGAGCCGTGCATCACCAGGTGGGTGTTCGGGATGCGGCGGTGGATTTCCTTGATGCGGTCGATCGCCAGGATGTCGCCGGTAGGCTCGCGGGTGAACTTGTAGGCGCCGTGGCTGGTGCCGATCGCGATCGCCAGGGCATCGATCTGGGTGCGCTTGACGAAGTCGGCGGCCTGCTCGGGGTCGGTCAGCAACTGCTCGCGGGTCATGGTGTCGTCGGTGCCGTGGCCGTCTTCCTTGTCGCCCTTCATGGTCTCCAGCGAGCCCAGGCAGCCGAGTTCGCCTTCGACCGTGACGCCGACCTTGTGCGCCATGTCGGCCACCTTGCGGGTGACGTCGACGTTGTAGTCGTAGCTGGCGATGGTCTTGCCGTCGGCTTCGAGCGAGCCGTCCATCATGACCGAGCTGAAGCCGAGGTCGATGGCGCCGCGGCAGACGTCGGGGCTCTGGCCGTGGTCCTGGTGCATCACCAGCGGGACCGTGGGGTAGGCCTCGATGGCCGCCTGGATCAGGTGCTTGATGAAGGCTTCGCCCGCGTACTTGCGGGCGCCGGCGCTGGCTTGCAGGATGACGGGGGCGCCGACTTCCTTGGCGGCCTCCATCACGGCCTGCACCTGTTCGAGGTTGTTGACGTTGAAAGCCGGAATGCCGTAGCCGTTGGCGGCGGCATGGTCGAGCAGTTCGCGCATCGAGACGAGTGCCATGGAAATACCTCGCGGGAATCTAGGGATGAAGACAAAAGAACTCCCGGGATTCTACCGAGGGCCCTTGTAGGACGGCTCCGATGGCCCGTGCAACCGCGGGGACGCGCTAGCCGACCCGGCAGATCTTCAGCATGTTGGTGCCGCCGGGCGCGCCCATCGGCTCGCCGCAGGTGATCGCGTAGACATCGCCGGTCTGCACGATGCCGCGCTTTTTCAGATGCGCCTCGGCCTGCTCCAGCGCCGTGTCCCGATCGCTCTCCGAATCCATCAGCAACGGCCGCACGTTGCGGTACAGCGCCATCTTGCGCTGGGTCGAGAGCCGCGAGGTCAGGGCGTACATCGGGATGTGCGCCCGGTGGCGGCTCATCCAGAGCGGCGTGGAGCCCGACTCGGTCAGCGCCACGATTGCCTTGGCGCCCAGGTGGTGCGCCGTGAACAGCGCCCCCATCGCGATAGACTGGTCGATGCGGGCGTAGTTCTTGCCGCTGAAGTCGGCGTCGAGCTGCAGGTCCTCGGCGGCCTCGGCGGCCTCGCAGATCTTGCTCATCTCCTGCACGGTCTCGAGCGGGTAGCGACCCGAGGCGGTCTCGGCCGAGAGCATCACGGCGTCGGTGCCGTCGAGCACCGCGTTGGCGACGTCGCTGACCTCGGCCCGCGTCGGCACCGGGTTGGTGATCATCGACTCCATCATCTGGGTCGCGGTGATGACCACCCGGTCCATCTCGCGCGCCATGCGGATCATCTTCTTCTGCAGCGCCGGCACGGCCGCGTTGCCGACCTCGACGGCCAGGTCGCCGCGCGCCACCATGATGCCGTCGCTGGCGCGCAGGATCTCCTCGAGCTTGGGGATCGCCTCGGCGCGCTCGATCTTGGCGATCATGCCGGGCTTGTGGCCGAACTCGGCCGCCGCCACGTTGCACAGCTGGCGCGCCATCTCCATGTCGGTCGCGTTCTTGGGAAAGCTCACCGCCACGTAGTCGGCCTGGAAGCTCATCGCTGTCTTGATGTCCTCCATGTCCTTGGCGGTCAGCGCCGGCGCGGTGAGCCCGCCGCCCTGCTTGTTGATGCCCTTGTTGTTGGACAGCTCGCCGCCCAGGCGCACCGTGGTGTGGACCGCATCCCCCTTGACCGCGTCGACCGTCAGCACGATCAGGCCGTCGTTCAGCAGCAGGCTGTCGCCCGACTTGACGTCGCGCGGCAGGTCCTTGTAGTCGAGGCCGACGGCGTCGACGTCGCCCGGCTCGGTGCGCGAGGCATCGAGAATGAACTTGGCGCCGGGCTCGAGCCAGACCTTGCCCTCGGCGAATTTGCCGACCCGGATCTTCGGGCCCTGCAGGTCGGCCATGATCGCCACCTCGCGGCCGCTGCGCCGGGCCGCTTCCCGCACCATCGCGGCGCGGTTGATGTGGTCTTGCGCCGTGCCGTGGCTGAAGTTGAGCCGCACCACGCTGACCTTGTAGTGGATCATCTGCTCGAGCAGCTCGAGCGTGTTCGACGCGGGGCCGAGGGTCGCGACGATCTTGGTGGCGTGGCGGGGCAGGCGGGGCGTGCTCATCGTTGTCTCCTTTATTCGGTTGAGGACAGAGCAAGAACTGCTGCGCAGCTTCTTGGCCTGTCCCGCAAAGTGTTTGTATGCCGTACTGTATACACTTTATAGGAGCACCGGAAGAGGTTTATCCACCCGCTGCGCGCTTGGCAAGGATCTCGAAGGCCGGCAGCGTCTTGCCTTCGAGGATTTCCAGGAAGGCGCCGCCGCCGGTCGAGATGTAGCCGATCTTGTCCTCGATGCCGTACTTGGCAATGGCCGCCAGCGTGTCGCCGCCGCCGGCGATCGAGAACGCCTTGCTGTCGGCGATGGCGTGGGCGATGGTCTGGGTGCCGTTGGCGAAAGCATCGAACTCGAACACGCCCACCGGACCGTTCCAGACGATCGTGCCGGCCTCGCGCAGCTGGGCGGCCAGCAGTTCGGCGGTCTTCGGGCCGATGTCGAGGATCAGGTCGTCGTCGGCGACGTCGGTGGCGTCCTTGATGGTCGCCGCGGCGTCGGCCGCGAAGGCCTTGGCCGTCACCACGTCGACCGGGATCGGCACCGCCGCGCCGCGCGCGCGCATGGCATCGATCACGGCCTTGGCCTGGTCGATCAGGTCGGGCTCGGCCAGCGACTTGCCGATCTTCAACCCGGCGGCCAGCATGAAGGTGTTGGCGATGCCACCGCCGACGATCAGCTGGTCGACCTTCTCGGCCAGGCTCTTGAGGATGGTCAGCTTGGTGCTGACCTTGGAGCCGGCGACGATCGCCACCAGCGGCCGCTGGGGCTGCGCCAGCGCCTTGGTGATGGCATCGATCTCGGCCGCCAGCAGCGGGCCGGCCGAGGCAACCTTGGCGAACTGGGCGATGCCGTAGGTGGTGGCCTCGGCCCGGTGCGCGGTGCCGAAGGCATCGTTGACGTAGATGTCGGTCAGCGCGGCCAGCTTGCGCGCCAGCGCCTCGTCGTTCTTCTTCTCGCCCTTGTTCAGGCGGCAGTTCTCGAGCAGCACGACCTGGCCCGGCGCGACCTGCACGCCGTCGACCCAGTCCGACACCAGCGGCACCTCGCGGCCGAGCAGTTCGCCCAGGCGGGCGGCGACCGGCGCCAGCGAATCCTCGGGTTTGAACTGGCCTTCGGTGGGCCGGCCCAGGTGCGAGGTCACCATCACGGCAGCGCCGGCGTCGAGCGCCGCGCGGATGCAGGGCACCGAGGCGCGGATGCGGGTGTCCTCGGTGATGCGGCCGGTGTCGTCCTGCGGCACGTTGAGATCGGCTCGGATGAAGACGCGCTGGCCGGCGACTTTGCCTTGCGCACAGAGATCGGTGAATCGAAGGACGTTCATGGGTGGCAATCTGAAAGCGGATGGAGGGGGCCACGACGGGCAGCGCCCATTGTAGGTTTCAGCCCGCCAGCCCCGGCTCGCGCGCGACCTGCTGGAGCAATTCGACGAAGCTGGCGGCCGCCGGCGACAGCGAGCGTTTCGCCGCCCCGTAGACGCAGACCTCGCGGTGGAAGTCGGGCTGGTCGAGCCGCACCATCTGCAGCCCGTGGGCCCGCACCAGCGAGGCCGAATAGGTGGGGCACACCGTGAGCCCGAGCCCCGAAGCGACCATGCCGAGCGCGGTCGTCATGTACGACACCTCCTGGGTCGTGGCGCGCAGCATGAGCTCGCGCGCATCGGCGGCGAGCTCGGGCAGCACGCGCTGGCGGAAGTCGCGCGTCGGCGCGATGAAGACGTAGGGGCCGAGTTCGCTCCAGCGGACCTGGCGGCGGCGCGCGAAGGCATGGCCCGGCGGGCAGATCAGCCAGTGCCGGTCGCGAAACAGCGTCCGGCGCTCGACCAGCGCGGCGTCCACCGCCACATCCTGGCCGACCGCCAGCTCGACCTCGCCCGACAGCAGGCCGTCGAGCAGGTGCTCGGGCAGCGTGTCGGCCAGCCGGACGTCGACGTCGGGATGCCGCTCGCGGTAGGCCGCGATCACGCGCGGCATCAGCGTGCAAGCCATGAGCTGCGGCGCCGCCAGCCGCAGCACGCCCTTCTTCTTGTCGCGCAGGTCGGTGACGCCGGCCACCGCGCCCGCCAGGTCGGCCAGCAGGCGCTGGACCGAGGGCTGGAATTCGCGCCCGGCCTCGGACAGCAGCACGCGCCGGGTGTGGCGGTCGAACAGCTGCACCCCCATTTCGCGTTCGAGCTCGCGCACCAGCACGCTGAGCGCCGACTGGGTCAGGTGCAGGGTGGCGGCGGCAGCGGTGAAGCTGCCGGTCTCGGCCACGGCGGCGAAGGCGCGCAGTTGGCGCAGGGTCAGATTCATGGTCTCGCTTCATCAATCGATGAATTTATTTCGATTGAATCATAAGAAGAATGGCGGCCCAATCGCTCCGACCCTGCAAGCCTGAGACCTTGCGGGACAGACCAACAAACTGCGCAGCAGTTTTTGCTCTGTCCTCAACTGACTAAAGAGAGACGCACCATGCCCCACCCTCCACCCCCCCCCGTGCCCGTACGCGGCCTGCACCACTTCGCCTGGCGCTGCCGCGACAGCGAGGAGACCCGCCGCTTCTACGAGGACCTGCTGGGCCTTCCGCTGGTGCACGTCATCAAGAGCGACCACGTGCCGAGCACCGGCGAGTACTGCCCCTACGTCCACATCTTCTTCCAGATGCGCGATGGCTCGTACATCGCCTTCTTCGACCTCGGCGACGACATCGCGGCGCTGCCTTCGCCGAACACGCCGGCCTGGGTCAACCACATTGCGCTGCGGGTCGATTCGCAGGTTGAACTGCGTGCCGCCAAGGCCCGCCTCGAAGCCGCCGGCATCGAGGTGCTGGGCCCGACCGACCACCACATCATCGAATCGATCTATTTCTTCGATCCGAACGGCATCCGCGTCGAGCTGACGACGCCGACCGTGCCGCAGGCCGAGATGGACGCCCACGCGCTGCACGCGCGCGCCGACCTCGACGCCTGGACGCAGCGCAAGGCCGGGCTGCGCGCGGCCGCCGCCGGAAAGGCTGCGCATGCCTGAGCTGCAACTCGCCGTCATCGACGTCAAGCCCGGCGCCTCGCTCGAAAGCCAGTCCGGCCTGCAGATGCTGCGCCCGCGCATCTATGGCGCCTACCAGGCGCCGGCCGGCCCGAAGAAGGTCGCCGCGATCGTGATGCATCCCACGAGCAACTTCATGGGCCACTATCTGATCGGCCCACTGGCCGCGCGCGGCGTCTGCTGCATGGGACTGAACTCGCGCTACATGGGCAACGACACGGTGCTGCTGATGGAGCGCGCGATCCAGGACCTCGGCGCCGGCGTGCAGTTCCTGCGCGCGGCCGGCTACGAGAAGGTCGTCTTGATCGGCAACTCGGGCGGCGCCGCGCTGGCCAGCTTCTACCAGGCGCAGGCCGAGCAGCTCACGGCCCACCACTTCGCCGACGGCGACCCCACCCACCTGCACCCGGACGATCTGCCGCCGGTGGACGGCCTCGCCCTCTGTGCGGCGCACCAGGGCCGCTCGAAGCTGATGCGCGACTGGATCGATCCCTCGGTGACCGACGAACACGACCCGCTGTCGGTCGATCCGGAACTCGACATGTACGACCGCCGCCACGCGGTGCCGTACAGCAACGAATTCCTGGCCCGCTTCAGTGCCGCCCAGCAGGCGCGGCTCGAGCGCATCGAGCGCTGGGCGCTCGAACGGCTTCGCCAGCTGCGCAGCACCGCGGGCGCGCCGCGCGACCAGGCCTTCATCGTCTACCGCACCCATGCCGATCCGCGCTGCGTCGACCTGTCGATCGACGCCAACGACCGCGCGCCGGGCAGCGTCTGGGGCGATGCGCGGCAGGTCAACTATTCGGCCAACGCGATGGGGCGCACCACCTCGCTGACCGCGTTTCTCTCGCAGTGGTCGTCGCGCTCGCAGGCCGACGGCCCGTCGAACCTGGCGCGCACCACGGTGCCCACGCTGCTGCTGACCTACACCGGCGACCAGTCGACCTTCCCGAGCACCCGCGATGCCTGGCTGGCCGCCGGCGGTGCGCGCATCCGCAACGTCGACATCGTCGGCGGCAACCACTACCTGGCGGGCCAGCCGCAGCTGGTGCAGGAAGCCGCCGATGCGATCGCCGAATGGGCGCACGCGCTGTGAGCGCCGCCCGGCCGCCCGAAGGCGCTCGCACCGCAGTGCGCAGCACGGAGGTTTCCTCATGAACACCGCCATGGAAAGCTACAAGTTCGCCCCCGCCTACGAACTGCCGAGCTGGCCCTTCGTGGCGCCGCCCGAACTCGGCAGCGACAGCGTCGTGCGCCACCCGATCGTGATCGTCGGCGCCGGCCCGGCGGGACTCACGCTGGCCTGCGATCTCGCCCGCCGCGGCGTGCGCGCCGTGCTGCTCGACGAGGACGACACGGTCGGCGTGCGCGGCGCCTCGTCGCGCGGCATCTGCTATGCGCAGAAGAGCCTGGAAATCTTCGCCCGGCTGGGCATCTACGAGCGCGTCGCGCAGAAGGGCATCACCTGGTCCTTCGGCCGCACCTTCTCGGACCAGCAGGAGGTCTACAACTTCAACCTGAAGACCGACAGCGTCTCGGCGCAGCCGCCTTTCATCAACCTGCAGCAGTTCTACGTCGAGTGGTTCCTGGTCGAGCGCACCCTCGAACTCGGCCTGACCGACCTGCGCTGGAAGAACCACGTGGTCGACGTGACGCCGCTCGCCGACGGCGTGCGCATCGAGGTCGAAACGCCCGCCGGCCGCTACACGATCGAAGCCGACCACCTGATCGACGCCACCGGCGCCAACAGCCCGATCCGCACCCAGCTCGGCATCGACGCGCACCCGTCGCGCAGCACCGACCGCTGGTGCATCAGCGATGTGCGCTTCAAGAAGCCGCTGCCGACCGAGCGCTGGACCTGGGTCGATGCGCCCTTCAACGAGGGCCGCGCCGTGTGGCAGCACCTGATGGGCGACGGCGTCTGGCGCATCGACTACCAGATGCCCGAGGACTGCGACACGGCCCATATCAGCCAGCCCGAAGTGGCCGGCGCGCGCTTGCGCGAGCAGCTCGGCCCCGGCGTCGAATTCGAGTTCGTCTGGATCGGCCCGTACGGCTACCGCGATCATCTGCTCGACAACTTCCGGCACGGGCGCATCCTGTTCATCGGCGATTCGGCCCACGTCGTGAGCCCCTTCGGCGCCCGCGGCGGCAACAGCGGCATCCAGGATGCGGCCAACCTCGGATGGAAGCTGGCGCTGGTCGCGCAGGGCCTCGCTGGCGATGCGCTGCTCGACACCTACGACGCCGAACGCCGACCGGCCGCGGTCGAGAACCTCCGCGTCACCAGCCGTTCGGCACGCTTCCTCGCACCGCGGACGCCGGCCGAGCACACGCTCCGCCGGGCCGTGGTCGCGCTCGCCTCGCGCCATGCCTTCGCCCGCGCACTGGTGAACACGGGCCGCATGTCGGTCGCCAACGACTACCCTGCGGCACCTCACTTGCCCGAGGGCGGACGCAGCGTGCAGAACCTGCCGCTGCGCCACCTCGACGGCACGCCGACCACGCTGATGGAACTGCTGGCCGACGGCACCCGCTGCCTGGGCCTGTGGTTCGCGCCGACGCGCGCGCAGGCGGAAGCCGCGGCCGATGTCGCGGCCTCGCTGCCGCTGCGGCTGGTCGCGGTGGGCGGCGACAGCGACCTGGCCACGTTGCAGCCCGACGAGGCACTGGCGCGCCACCTCGGCAACGCGACGCCCGGCAGCCTGTGCCTGGTGCGTCCCGACGCCTATCGCGCCACGCTGCTGGACAACCCCACGCCGGCGTCGATCTCGTCCGCTGTCCACGCCGCGCTGGCGCACCGTTGAAGGTCTCAAGACATGATCACCGAACCCCACATCCCCGATCCCGACGGCTTCTACGCGGCCTGGGTCAGCGCCCATGAAGGACTGACCGAGGCCCAGAGCGCCGATTTCAATGCCCGCCTCGTGCTGCTGCTGGCCAACCAGTGCGGCGACCAGGCCGTGCTGCTGGCCTGCATCGATGCCGCGCGAGAAGCCGGCATGGCATCCGAAACCCCACAACGAAACCCCGCATGACCGCCTCCGTTTCCTTCGCCTCCGCCTCCGACACCCGCGAGCAGAAGCCGCAGCTGCGCGAACTCGCGCCCAACGTGTACGGCTACATCAGCGACTTCGATCCCAACTGCGGCTTCATCGTCGGCGATGCGCATGTGGTGCTGATCGACACCCGGCCGACGCCACGCATGGCGCGCGACTTCCTGGCCGACATCCGCGCGGTCACCGACAAGCCGATCAAGTTCATCGTGCTCACGCACTACCACGCCGTGCGCGTGATGGGCGCCAGCGCCTTCGACGAGGTGCAGGCCATCATCGCCAGCCAGGGCACGCTCGACTGGGTGCGCGAGCGCGGGCAGGCCGATTTCGATTCCGAGGTCGGGCGCTTTCCGCGCCTCTTTGCCGGCGTCGAGGAGATCCCCGGGCTCACGGTGCCGACGATGAGCTTCGAGCGCGAGATGAGCCTGTGGCTCGGCCCGCGCGAAGTGCGCTTGATGTGCCTGGGCCGTGGCCACTCGGGCGGCGACACGGTCGCCTGGCTGCCCGACTGCGGCGTGCTGTTCTCGGGCGACGTGGTCGAGAACCGCTGCGGCGTGTATGCCGGCGACGCCTACATCCAGGACTGGGCCGGCACGCTCGATGCCGTCGCCGCACTGAAACCCGAGGTGCTGGTGCCGGGTCGCGGCGCGGTGGTGAAAGGCGCGGCGGGCTGCGCCGAGGCCATCGAACTCACGAAGGCCTTCCTGTCGACGCTGCTGGCCAGCGTGCGCGCGGGCATCGATGCGGGCGACAGCCTGCGAGGCTGCTTCGAGCGCGCCGAGCAGGCGATGAAGCCGCGCTTCGGCGACTGGCCGGTGTTCCAGCACGTGCTGCCATTCGATGTGTCGCGCGCCTATGACGAGTTGCGCGGCATCGAGCATCCGGTGGTCTGGACCGCGGAGCGCGACCGCGAACTGTGGCAGACGCTGCGCGGCTGATTCACGAGATTCAACCCCGGAGACAAAGACGATGAAGCGATTCCTGCAACTGCTGGCCGCGGGCCTCATGCTCGCGTTCGGCAGCCATGCGCCGGCCCAGACCGCCTACCCCAGCCAGCCCGTGCGCTGGATCGTTCCCTACGTGGCCGGCGGCGGCACCGACAACCTGGCGCGTGCGCTGGCCGAGGCGATGCAGCCCTCGCTGGGCCAGCCCCTGATCATCGACAACCGGCCCGGCGCCTCGACCAATATCGGCGTCTCGGTGCTGATGCAGTCCAAGCCCGACGGCTACACAATCATGCAGGCCGAGAACGCAGCGCTGCTGTTCAACGAGTACATGTTCGCCAAGCTGCCCTACAAGCCGGCGAGCGACTTCACCTACATCGGCGCCATCGGCCGCTTCCCGGTCGCGCTGGTGGTCCATCCCGACTTCCCGGCAAAGACCGTGGCCGAATTCGTGAGCTACGTGAAGGCCCATCCCGACAAGGTCAGCTACGCCTCGCCCGGCAATGGCTCACCGCACCACATGGCGATGGAGCTCTTCAAGCAGAAGGCCGGCATCAATGTCCAGCACGTGCCCTACAAGGGCGCCGCGCCGGCGATGACCGACGTCATGGGCGGCCAGGTGCCGACCATGATGCTGGACCTGGCCTCAGGGCTGCCGATCATCAAGTCGGGCAAGGTGCGCGTGCTGGCGATCGCCCTGCCGCAGCGCGCCGGCGCGCTGCCCGAGGTGCCGACCTTTGCCGAACTCGGCTTCAAGGACGTCAATGCCTATGCCTTCCACGGCCTGATCGGCCCGTCGGGCATGCCGCCCGAGGCGGTGGCCCGCATCAACGCCGAACTCAACAAGGCCATGCAGGCGCCGAAGGTGGTCAAGCTGTTCTCGGAGTTCGGTTTCGAGGCGCTGCCGGGAACGCCGCAGGATTTCTACAAGCTCTCGCGCGCCGAGAGCGAGCGCTGGGGCCGCATCATCAAGACGGCGGGCGTCCAGCTGGACTGACTGGCTCGGAGCCTACCAGCCCAGCCCGAGATGCAGCGGCAGGTAAACCGCCATCCCCGCCAGCATCGTCCCCAGCACGCCGCGCCGCCAGAAGAAATAGGCGGTGCCGGCGACGGCCCCGTAGAGCCGGGCGTCGTGCAGGGTCGAGACCAGGTGGCCCTGCGTCATGACGATCTCGGGCGCGATCACCGCCGCCAGCGCGGCCGCCGGCGCGTAGTGCAGCGCCCGGTGCGCCCACTCCGGCAGGCCCCAGGGCCGGTCGAGAATGAAGAAGAAGCAGCGCGTGAGCAAGGTGACGCCGGCCAGGCCGAGGATCACCCCAAGGGTCCAGAAATCCGTCCCGCCGAATACTGCGCTCACTTGTCATCCTCCGCATCGACATCCAGCCCGAACCGCTTCTCGAGCCAGAAGCAGGCCAGCACCGCGACGCCGATGGCGGCCACGATGTTGAGCTTGAGCGGCAGCGCATAGGCCGCCACCGCGGTGGCCGACGCGATCAGCACCGCCAGCAGCCGAAGCCGCGTGGTCGCCATCGAGCAGACGATCGCCACCAGGCTCAGCACGCCGGCGAAGCCCAGGCCCCAGCTCTGCGGAATCATGTTGGCCAGCACGATGCCGAGCAGGCTCATGCTCATCCAGGCGCACCAGGTCACGCAGTAGTTGCCGGTGAGGTAGGCCTCCTGGGCCTGCTCCTCGGCGCGGGTGCGCGGCGGTTGCGCGTACTTGCGGGTGAACAGCGCATAGCTCATGTCGGCCGTGAGATAGCCGTGGGTGATGCGGCGCCAGCGCGGCATGTGCATCAGATAGGGCCGCAGGTGCAGGCTGAAGACCACGAAGCGCAGGTTGACGCAGAAGCCCGTGGCCAGGATGACCCAGGCCGGCGCGCCCGCCATCAGCAACGGGATGGCGGCCAGCTGCGAACTGCCCGCGTAGACCAGCAGCGTCATCGCCACCGACTCGAACACGCTCATGCCCGACTTGAGCATCGCCACGCCGGTCATCAGGCCCCAGGCGCCGATGCCCATGGCGACCGTGGACATGTCTCTCACGCCCTGGCGGAATTCCGGCTGGCGCCGGATCGCGGAGGAGAGAAACATCAGTGGAAGCGCTGGCCGGGCTTGACGTCGAATCCACGCAGGAAGTCGGCGACCGCCAGGCGTTTGCCGCCGGCGCGCTGCAGTTCGGTGACCCGCAGCACGGAGTCCTTCGCCGCGACGGCGATGCCCGAAGGCGTCACGGCCAGCACCGTGCCGGGCGCCTCGACGGGCCCGCCCGGCTCGGCCTCGGCGGCCCACAGCTTGATCGTCTCGCCGTCGAGCAGGCTGCTGGCGCCGGGGAAGGGGTCGAAGGCGCGCACCCGGCGCGCGATCGCCGCGGCGTCCAGCGACCAGTCGATCTGGGCCTCGGCCTTCTCGACCTTGTGGGCGTAGGTCACGCCTTCGGTCGGCTGCGGCTCGGCCTTCAGCGTGCCGGCCGCCGCCTGCCTCAAGGCATCGACGATCAACCGGCCGCCCATTCCGGCCAGCCGGTCGTGCAGCCGTGCGGTGCTGTCGGCGCCGATGTCGAGCGCTTCGCGAAGCAGCATGTCGCCGGTGTCGAGGCCGGCGTCCATCTGCATGATCGTGACGCCGGTCTGCGCGTCGCCGGCCTCGATGGCCCGGTGGATCGGCGCCGCGCCGCGCCAGCGCGGCAGCAGGCTGGCATGGATGTTCAGGCAGCCGAGCCGCGGCGCATCCAGCACCCACTGCGGCAGGAACAGGCCGTAGGCGGCGACCACCATCACGTCGGCCCGCGCGGCCGCGATGGCCTCGCACGCGGCGGCCGCGTCGTCCGGGAACTTGCCGTCGAGCCGCAGGCTGCGCGGCTGCGCCACCGGCCAGCCTCGGCCGACCGCGAACTGCTTCACCGGCGAAGCCTGCAGCTTCATGCCGCGGCCGGCGGGACGGTCCGGCTGGGTCAGCACCAGGACGATGTCGAATCCGGCCGCCGCGATCGCCTCGAGGGCGACCCGGGCGAACTCGGGCGTGCCCGCGAACGCGACTTTCAGTGAGTTCATTGGTCCGTCATCAGCTGGCGCAGGTCGTCAGCCGTGTGGTAGTGGTCGACCACGCCGTCCAGGTCGATGTAGATATAGAGCAGCCGCGGGTTGTTCTGCGACTTGTAGCGCCAGGCCCAGACATCGCCGTCGAAAGGCCGCACCTGCGAAATCTCGAAGGGCCGGCCATAGCTGCGCAGGACGTCGTCGACCCGCCAGACACCGGGCTTTATCATGATGTCGAACATGCCGTCTTCGAGCTCCTGGCGGATCGAGACCACCCGGCCGCCGGCGTCGAGGTCTACGTTGTTGACCGCGAAGCCCGATGGCGCACGCGAATACTGGAGCCGCTCGCCGCCGCCCGGCATCGCATAGGTGGTGGTCGGCTGGCCGAGCTTCTGGAGCGTCTCGGCACGGGTGCTGCCGAGCGGCAGGCGCGTCGGGTCGAGCGCGCAACCGGACAGCGCCACCAGCAGCGCCGCCGCCGCCGGCCACAGGCCCCGCATGGTCAACGCCGCCCTTCGCGCTGTTCCGATTTCTGGTCTTCGCGCTGCTGCTTGAGCAGCTTGCTCTTGATCCGGTTGCGCTTCAATGGCGACAGGTATTCGACGAACACCTTGCCCAGCAGATGGTCGAGTTCGTGCTGGATGCAGACCGCGAGCAGGCCCTCGGCCTCGATCGTCTGCGGTTCGCCGTCGGCATCGAGCGCGGTCACGCGCACCGAGGTCGAGCGCTCGACGCCGTCGTAGATGCCCGGCACCGACAGGCAGCCTTCTTCATTGAGCACCTTCTCGTCGCTGGCCCAGACGATCTCGGGATTGATCAGGACGATCGGCTTGTCGCGTCCTTCCGAGATGTCGATCACCACCAGCCGCTCGTGGACGTCGACCTGGGTCGCCGCCAGGCCGATGCCGCTGGCGTCGTACATGGTCTCGAGCATGTCGGCGACCAGCGTCTTGATGCGCGCATCGACGCCCTGGACCGGCTTGGCCACCGTGTGCAGACGGGGATCCGGGTAACTCAAAATGGTTCTTTTTGCCATGAAAGCGAGGAGAAGTTGTCGCTATTTTCGCCATTTCCGCGACGCCCTGCCGGCCAACGGCCCGAATACGTTGCCCTATCAAGGGCTTCAGCGCAAAATTCGTAGCAAATTGTGAGGATTCGTACATCCTGCGTGGCGTAGTGTGTGCACACCATAAACCATGACCAAACTCCGAATCAACGAAAGCCTGCGTCCCAGCCTTCTGGCCACCCTGGCGGCCGTCGCCCTCGGGGCCGCTGGCGCCACGACCGCTTTCGCGCAGAACTATCCGGTCACGCCACAACAGCGGGCGGTGGCCCAGCAGACCTCGCAGGCCGGCATCCCGATCAGCGAGCTGGCGCCCAACGCACCTGACGAATACACGGTCAAGCCCGGCGACACGCTGTGGGCCATCTCCCGCCTGTTCCTGCGCAGCCCCTGGCGCTGGCCCGAGCTCTGGGGCATGAACATCAAGGAAATCTCGAACCCGCACCGCATCTACCCGGGCCAGGTGCTCTTCCTGGACAAGAGTGGCGGCCGGGCCCGCCTCAGCACTCGCCGCGGCGGCGCCTCCGACGGCACCATCAAGCTGTCGCCGCGCGCCCGCTACGAGTCGCTGTCGGGGATGGCGCTGCCGACCCTCAACCCGAGCCTGATCGAGCCTTTCCTGAGCGAGCCGATCATCGTCGACGAGGACACCCTCAAGGCCGCGCCCCACATCGTGGCCGGCAACGACAGCCGTGTGCTGCTGGCCCGCGGCGACCGCGCCTACGCGCTGGGCCAGGCCGACGAACAACTGATCGAGACCGCCGGCCCGATCAAGACCTACCGCATCTTCCGCAACGCGACGCCGCTGAAGGACCCCGCCACCGGCGAGCTGCTCGGCTACGAAGCGGCCTACCTCGGCAAGGCCCAGCTCAAGCGCAGCCAGACCGTCGCCACCCAACTGGTCGAGGGCAAGGACGTGGTCAACGTGGTCCCCGCGACCATCGACATCGTGGCCGCGCGCGAGGAGATGCGCGCCGGCGACCGCCTGCTGCCCGAGCCGACGCGCCAGCTGCTCAGCTATGCGCCGCGCGCGCCCGAGCAGATCATCGACGGGCGGATCGTCTCGGTCTACGGCAACGCGGTGCAGTTCGCGGCCCAGAACCAGGTGGTGGTCATCAACAAGGGAACCCGCGACGGCATCGAGTCCGGCCACGTGCTGGCCATCCTGAAGAACGGCGACACCATCGTCGACCGCGCCGGCGCGCCCAACGACACCGGCAAGGAAGTGCTCAAGCTGCCGAACGAGCGCATCGGCCTGCTGATGGTGTTCCGGCCGTTCGAAAAGGCGTCCTACGCGCTGGTGCTCGAGATCAACGACACCCCGCGGGTCGGTGACCTGCTGGTCAACCCCTGATGCGAGCGCGACCTTGGGGTGGCACGCGATGAACTCTCGGACTGGCTGCGCCTTGCGCTGACGCCCGGGATCGGCAACGTCGCTGCGCGCGCGCTGCTCGCCGCCTTTGGCCTGCCGGCCGGCATCTTCTCGCAGACGCGGCAGGCACTGTCGCAGGTTGCCAGCCAGGCACAGGCCGAGGCGCTCCAGCGGGTGCCGGCCGAACTTCCGGCATTGCTCGACCGCACCGTCGAATGGCTCGAGGGCATCGAGGCCGGGGGCGCCACACGCCACATCGTGACGCTCGGCGATCCGGGCTACCCCGCGGCGCTGCTCGAAACCGCCGATCCACCGCTGATGCTCTACCTGATCGGCGCTCCGGGCTTGGAGCTGGCGCATCTGGCGCGCAGCATCGCGATGGTCGGCAGCCGCAATCCCACCGCACAGGGCGCCCAGAACGCGCGGGCCTTCGCGCGGGCCTTCGGTGAAGCGGGTCTGCCCGTGGTCTCGGGCCTGGCGCTCGGCATCGATGGCGCGGCCCACGAAGGCGCGCTCGAGGCCGCCCGGCCGGGGCAGCTGGCCACGGTGGCGGTGGTGGGCACCGGCCTCGATCGCGTCTACCCGGCCCGCCATCGCGAACTGGCGCACCGGATCGCGGCACAAGGGCTGATCGTGAGCGAATACCCGCTGGGTACGCCGCCCCTGAACCAGAACTTCCCGAAGCGCAATCGCATCATCGCCGGACTCGCGCGCGGCACGCTGGTGGTCGAGGCTGCGCTTCGCTCCGGCTCGCTGATCACGGCGCGGCTGGCGGCCGAGGAGGGGCGGGAGGTGTTCGCGATCCCGGGCTCGATCCATTCGCCGCAGTCGCGCGGCTGCCACGCCTTGATCCGGCAAGGCGCCAAGCTGGTCGAATCGGTGGCCGACGTGCTGGAGGAGTTGCGTTTCACGCAGCCTCCCCCGCCGCCATCGCCCGCCGCCGACGACGATGCCGCCGAGCCCGCCTTGCTGGGCGCACTCGGATTCGATCCGGTCAGTCTGGATGCCCTGTGCGACCGCACCGGATTCAGCCCGGCCATGCTGCAGTCGCAGCTGCTCGAACTCGAGCTGGCGGGCCGCGTCGCCCGCCTGCCGGGGGGCCTGTTCCAGCGCATCGCGCTCGGTTGAGCCGCCGACAGCGTCGTGTCGGCGCAACTTTCGACGGCCGGCGCTTCCAGTGGGCTATATTGAACCAATGTTCGAAGTGCTCGTGTATGTCTACGAAAACTACTGGCGCGGCGACGCCTGCCCCGAACCCGAGCAGCTGGGGCGCAAGCTCAGCGCGCAAGGCTTCGATGCGGACGAAATCCGCGAGGCGCTGCACTGGCTCGACGGCCTGAGCCTGGCGACCCGGGGCGTCCAGCTCGAGCGCCATGCCGACGGCAGCAGCGCCACCGTGCTGCCGGGGATCGCGGCCGATGCCGCGCTGCCCCAGTCGGCCGATGCGATGCGCGTCTACTCCAGTGCCGAACAGGAGCACATCGGTGCCGAATGCCTGGGCTTCATCAGCTTCCTCGAATCCGCGAGCGTGCTGCCGGGCGGCATGCGCGAGATCGTGGTCGAGCGCGCCATGGCCACGCCGGGCGAGCCGCTGGCGCTCGACGAACTCAAGATCATCGTGCTGATGGTGCACTGGAGCACCGGCGTCGAACCCGACGCCCTGGTGCTGGACGAGCTCTGCGACGCTTCGAGCGACCGCATCGCGCACTGAGCTCGCCCCCAGGTTGCCCGGCACTTCGTGTCCGGGCGCCTCGAGTCGCTGCCAGAGGCAGCGGCCCTTCGGAGTCGTCCAAGCCTGCGCAGGCAGGCTTGGAGCCGCGGCTCCTCAGCCCCCTGCCGGGGGCAACACCAGCGGCCTGGCAAAGCCAGTTCCGCGGTGTTTCACCAACGGGCCTGGCTGCGCCGGCCGACTGAAGAGAGCCCAACCTAGGGCGAGCTAATTCAGCAGTCGCTCGGGGTTGGCGTCCAGTTTTGCCAGCGCTTCGCGCGTGGCCCGTACCGTCAGCGTTTCTTCTTCGGCCGGCACCAGCAGGCCGGCCTGCAGGTAGGACGCCAGGCGGCCGACCTGGATCAGGAAGCTGCGGCCGTCGCTGGACGCGAACAGGTGCAGCTGCTTGCGGTCGCTGCGCCAGACGAACTGGACCTGGCTCACGCGGTCGTTGTGGTCGAGCATGAACCAGGTGCCGACCTGCAGCTCGTGCGCCCAGGCCAGCATGTCCTCGCTGACCTTGGTGCCGGTGTCGGGCACGACCTCGATCGAGGCGGCATCGACGCCGAGCAGCAGCTCGATGCTCGCAGCATCCAGCGGCAGGTCGGTAGTGCCCTCGTCGGAGACGAAATCCTCGAGGTTGGCCAGGCGCTTGGCCATGGCCTCGATCTTGGCCGGCGGGATCGCCTCGGTCTTCGACAGGAAGGCATCGGACAGGGTCGCGCCGATGGTCTTGATGTGCGCTTCCTGCGGTTCGCCCACGATGCCCAGCAGCGTCATGCCCTGGCGCAGCCGCTGCAGCAGCTTGGGCAGATCCTGGATGACACGGGTGCGGTCGTTGCGGTTCGGCTTGGCGCTGGCCGCCCAGACCAGGTCGGAGGCAACCCGCTTCAGCGTCACGGTCTGCTCGTCCTGGGCGCCGTAGCGCAGGGCGGCGATCGCCAGCACCTCGGCCCAGACCTTGAACAGGAACTCGCGGATCTCCTCGCGCACCGGCATGTCGTTGAGCATCTTGCGCAACTCGATGGTGTACTGGATCGCCATCGTCTCCTTCTGCTCGACCTGCTGCGCCACGCTCATCACCCGCTGGGTGGTGTCGCTCTGCGTCAGGTACTTGTTGAGGAAGGCGACGAATTCGTCGAACACCAGCTTGAACACCCGCTGGCCGGTTTCCGGGTATTGCTCGATCACCTGGACCACGCGGCGGATCTCGCCCTCGAGCGCACTGCCCGAGATGGCGGCGGCATCGAAGCCCATCACGCAGGAGCCCATGCGGTCGATCAGCATGCGCGCAGGATGCTGCAAGGTGCCGAAGAATTCGGGCTCGGCGATGGCCACGCGCAGCACCGGCATCTGCAGTCGCGCGAACCAGACGCGGGCCGAGAACGGGATCCGCTCCTCGGCCAGGATGGCCTGGAACATCAGCGCCACGATCTCGACCGTGGCCTTGTCGGCGGTCGTGGGCGCCTTCTTCTTGAGTTCGCTGGTGCGCCGGCGCAGTTCGGCCGATGCGTTGTGGATGGCCGTGGCCTCTTCACCGACCACGTACTGCGAGGCCGCGACCTGGTAGGCCGCCTCGGCGTCGGCGATCGCGGCGACGAAGGCCGGAGAGGCGGCGCCGCCGGCTCCGCCCGCCATCTCGCCGCCGCCCTGGCCGCGCGGCAGCGTGATGTCGCCGCCGATGCGCGCGGTCACGAAGCGCTTGAGATTGAGCAGCACCCCCTGGGCCCGCTGGCGCGCCATCAGCAGCGGCGAGCCGCCGGTGGCCACCAGCGTGTCGCCACCCGCCTGCTGGCCCATGCCGGCCTGACCGCGGCCGACGCCGATCGCCGCCGGCGCGAAGCTGCCGGCCGGCGCGCCGAAGCCGCCCGGCACCATCCGCGTCTGGCCGATGCCCATCGAAGCGCTGGCGCTCGCGCCGCCCGCGAAGCTGCCACCCAGCGGCGCGCTGCCGGAGCCGACCGATCCGGTGCGGCGCACGAAGCTCTTGAGATCGATCTCGGGCATCACGTCCTTGCCGACCAGGAAGGCGTTGGCGTCCTTGTAGGCCTTGACCACCGGCTCGACCATGTGCTGCTGGACCTGCTCCTGGACCTTGGTCCAGAGGCCGCGGCTCAGGCCGGTCGCCAGCCACTGGTCGACCAGGACCTTGGCCAGTGCCTCGGGCTTCAGGATGTCCCTTGTGTCCAGTTCATGGGTGCCCTCGAGATGCTGGATGCGCAGCCGCAGGTCGTTGAGCTCGAAGCTGGCCTTGTCCTGGATCGCCTGCGCGAGCCGCGATGACAGGATGCCGGTCTCGACCACCTCGTCGCCGATCAGCTCGAGGCGCGACAGCGAGTTGGAGGACGACCCTTCGATCGCGCTGCTGGCCAGCGCCTTGCGCCAGGCCGCCTGCGACTGCGCCACCCAGTTCGCGCCGTGGGTCTGGAAGGCCAGGAAACCGTCGCGGTTCTCCTGCATCTCGCGCGCATTGCCGGTCTGGGAGGCCAGGGCCGTCAGCCGTTCGGCGATGGCCCGGGCGACCGGTGCGATCAGCGGCTCGGTGGCGGCGACAAAACGCTCGCGCGTCTCTCGGGAGAGTTGAAGGGAGGCTGCATGGGACCGCTGGATCATGGATGGTCAGGACGGCAATGGATTCGATTCGACGACAAGGACGAGCTTGCATCGGGAAGCGTAACCGCACAAGGGCTCTCCATGCTCGGCAACCCCAAGATCAGACGGTGGCGCCGGCGTTCGGGTCGTCCGGGTCGCCCTCCCGCTTGGTCGGCGTCTTGACCAGGTCCTCGCGCTTGACGCCCAGCCACATCGCGATCGATGCCGCCACGAAAGCCGAGGAGTAGATGCCGAAGCAGATGCCGATGGTCAGGGCCAGCGCGAAGTAGTGCAGGGTCGGGCCGCCGAAGAAGAACATCGACAGCACCACCAGCTGGGTCGAGCCGTGGGTGATGATGGTCCGGCTGATGGTCGAGGTGATGGCGCTGTCGATCACCTCGGGGGTGCTCAGCTTGCGGAAGCGGCGGAAGTTCTCGCGCACGCGGTCGAAGATCACGACCGACTCGTTGACCGAGTAGCCCAGCACCGCCAGCACCGCCGCCAGCACCGCCAGCGAGAACTCCCACTGGAAGAAGGCGAAGAAGCCCAGGATGATCACGACGTCGTGCAGGTTGGCCAGCACGGTCGCCAGCGCGAACTTCCATTCGAAGCGGAAGGCCAGGTAGATCATGATGCCGACCACCACCATGCCGAGGGCCTTGAGGCCGTTGGTGGTGAGCTCCTCGCCGACCTGCGGGCCGACGAACTCGTTGCCGCGCAGGATGGCGGTCGGGTCGACCGCCTTCAGCGCGGCCATGACCTGCTCGCTCTGCTGGGCCGAGGTCTGGCCCTTCTGCACCGGCAGGCGGATCTGGACGTCGCGCGAGGTGCCGAAGTTCTGCACCTGCACGTCCTGGTAGCCCAGCTTGGCGATGGTCTCGCGCACCCGGCCGACGTCGACCGACTGCTGGGAGGCGACCTCCATCACCGTGCCGCCGGTGAACTCGACCGACAGGTGGAGCCCGCGATGGAACAGGAAGAACACCGCCAGGGCGAAGGTGACGAAGGACACCGCGTTCAGCACCAGCGCGTGGCGCATGAACGGGATGGTCCTGTGGATCCGGAAGAATTCCATTTGTCGTGTCCCTTATTTCGCGTTGGCCACGGCGGTGGTGTCGGGCTTCCAGACGGTGCCGATCGACACCGTCTTGAGCTTCTTCTTGCTGCCGTACCAGAAGTTCACCAGCCCGCGCGAGAAGAACACGGCCGAGAACATCGAGGTCACGATGCCGATGCAGTGCACCACCGCGAAGCCCCGGATCGGGCCGGAGCCGAAGGCCAGCAGCGCGACGCCCGCGATCAGCGTGGTGACGTTGGAGTCGAGGATGGTGCCCCAGGCGCGCTCGTAGCCGGCGTGGATCGCCGCCTGCGGCGAGGCGCCGTTGCGCAATTCCTCGCGGATGCGCTCGTTGATCAGCACGTTGGAGTCGATCGCGACGCCGATGGCCAGCGCCATGGCGGCGATTCCGGGCAGGGTCAGCGTGGCCTGCAGCATCGAGAGGATCGCCACCAGCAGCAGCAGGTTGACCGCCAGCGCGATCGACGAGAAGACGCCGAACAGCGCGTAGTACAGGCACATGAACACCATGATCGCGGCGAAGCCGTACATCACGCTGTCGAAGCCCTTCTTGATGTTGTCGGCACCCAGGCTCGGACCGATGGTGCGTTCCTGGATGATCTCCATCGGCGCCGCCAGCGAGCCGGCCCGCAGCAGCAGCGCCAGGTCGTTGGCCTCGACCACGCTCATCGAGCCCGAGATCTGGAAGCGGTTGCCGAGCTCGCCGTTGATCGACGGCGCGGTCAGCACCTCGCCCTTGCCCTTCTCGAAGATCAGCATCGCCATGCGCTTCCTGAAGTTCTCGCGGCTGACGTCGCGCATGATGCGCCCGCCCTTGGCGTCCATGGTCAGGTCAACCTTGGGCTGCTGGGTCTGGGAGTCGAAGCCGGGCTGGGCGTCGGTAAGGTTTTCGCCGGTGACCAGCACCTGCTTCTTGACGATCACCGGGCGGCCCTGGCGGTCGAGGAACTTCTCGGAGCCGAAGGGGACCGGACCGGTGCCCAGCTCGGCCGCGCGGCCCTCGGCGCTCTCGTCGACCAGGCGCATCTCGAGGGTGGCGGTGCGGCCCAGGATGTCCTTGGCCTTGGCCGTGTCCTGGACGCCGGGCAGCTGGACGACGATGCGGTCCAGGCCCTGCTGCTGGATCACGGGCTCGGCCACGCCGAGTTCGTTGATCCGGTTGTGCAAGGTCGTGATGTTCTGCTTCAGGGCCGCGTCCTGCAGCCGGCGAACGGCCTCGGGCTTGATCGAGGCGACCAGCTTGAAGTCGGTGCCTTCCTGGCTTTCGACCGCCGTGAGGTCGGGGAACTGGTCTTGCAGCAGGCGCTTGGCGGCATCCAGGCCGGCGGCATCGCGGAAGCGCATCTCGATGGTCTGGCCGTTGCGGCTGACCGCGCTGCCGCGCACGCTCTTGTCGCGCAGGCCGGTGCGCAGGTCGCTGGCGAAGGATTCGGCCCGCTTGTCGATGGCGCCCTTCATGTCGACCTGCAGCAGGAAGTCGACGCCGCCGCGCAGGTCGAGGCCCAGGTACATCGGGAAGGCATGCAGCGCGGTGAGCCAGCTCGGCGAGCGAGACACCAGGTTGAGCGCCACCGTGTAGGGCGGGTCGCTCGGGTCGGGCACCAGGGCGTGCTGCAGGGTGTCGCGCGCCTTCAGCTGGTCATCGGTGGAGGCGAAGCGGGCCCGCACCGAGGTGGCGTCGAGCGTCAGCAGGTCGGGCACCAGCCCGGCGACCTTCAGCGCCTCGGCCACGCGGGCCTGGGTGCCGGCGTCGACCTTGACGGTCGACTTGGCCGACGACACCTGCACCGCAGGCGCCTCGCCGAAGAAATTGGGCAGGGCATAGACGAGCCCCACGAGCAGCACGATCACGATGATCGCGTACTTCCAGACCGGGTAACGGTTCATCGATTCAACCTTCAGGGGCGCGCGGTGTCCGGCGCCCGCGTTGTGGCTCTACTTACTTGATCGCGCCTTTGGGCAAGACCTGGATCACGGCGCTGCGCTGGATCTGGACTTCGACGCCCTTGGCGATTTCGACGGTCAGGTATTGCTCGCCGAGCTGGGTGATCTTGCCGAGCATGCCGCCAGAGGTGGCGACCTCGTCGCCCTTGGCCAGGGCCTCGATCATGGCGCGCGCTTCTTTCTGGCGCTTCATTTGCGGGCGGATCATGACGAAGTACAGGACCACGAACATCAGCACCAGCGGCAGCATGCTGCCGAGCGAGGACATCATGTCGCCACCACCGGCGGCGGGTGCGGCCTGGGCGAAAGCAGAAGAAATGAACAAGGGAGTCTCCAACAGAGGGAAAGAAGAGGAGCGCCGGCCCTCCGGATGGGAAAGGACCGGTGCATCCGCGGCCGCACCCAGCGGCCACGCAGCGCGGAACCTGGCCGCGCACAGCACCGGGCATTGTATAGAGGGCAGACGACCCTATTCCGGGGCCGTGCTTGGGGTTTTCGGGGCTTTGCGGCCCCGGGCGCCGGTGCTTCAGGCGGCGGCGCGGGCGGCGGCCTCGGGGTGGCGCCACTTGGCCATCAGCTCGGCCCAGCGCACCCGGGCCGCGGCCAGGTTGCGCTCCTTGACGTGGCCATAGCCCCGGATCTGCTCGGGCAGCGCGGCGATTTCCAGCGCCGTGGCGTGGTTCGCGGCCGTCAGGCCGGTCATCACTTCCTCGATGCTGGCGCGGTATTCGCCGATCAGCGCGCGCTCGGTCTTGCGCTCCTCGGTGCGCCCGAAGATGTCGAGCGCAGTCCCGCGCAGGCCCTTGAGCTTCGCCAGCAGCCTGAAGCCGGTCAGCATCGCCGGGCCGAACTTCTGCTTCTGCAGCTCGCCCTTGGCGTTCTTCTTCGCGATGATCGGCGGCGCCAGGTGGTAGTTGAGCTTGAAGTCGCCCTCGAACATGCCCTCGACCCGGTCGAGGAAGCTGCGGTCGGCGTGCAGCCGCGCCACCTCGTATTCGTCCTTGTAGGCCATCAGCTTGAACAGGTAGCGGGCCACGGCCTCGGCCAGGCTGCTCTTGCCGAGCGCCGATTCGGCCTGCTGCACCCGGGCGACGAAGGCCTTGTACTGGTCGGCGTAGGCGGCGTTCTGGTAGCCGGAGAGGAACTCGGCGCGGCGGGCCACCAGGGCCTCGACGGTCTCGCGCCGCTTGAACTCGATGACCTGCCCCGGCTGCACCCGCTTTTGCAGCTCCGCCGGGCGTTCGGCCGCCTGGCGGCCCCACTCGAAGGCCAGCTTGTTGTTGTCGACGGCCACGGCATTGAGCTCGATCGCCCGCATCAGCGACGCGTGGTCGAGCGGAATCCAGCCCTTCTGCCAGGCGAAGCCCAGCAGCATCGGGTTGGCGTACAGGCTGTCGCCCATCAGCGCGGTGGCGGCGGCATCGGCGTCGAAGGCGCCGACCGCATCGGCGCCGACCACCCGCGCGATCTCGCTGGCGCAATCCTGCTGCGGGTTGACCCAGTCGGCGTTGCGCACGAAAGCGGCGGTCGGCGTGCTGTGGCTGTTGAGCGCGACCCGCGTGCGGCCTTCGCGCATGCGCGCCGTGGTTTCGGCATTGACCGCCACCAGCGGGTCGGCCGCCAGCACCAGGTCGGCCGCGGCGGTGCCGACGCGGGTGGTGCGGATCGCGTCCTGGGTCTCGCCGATCAGCACGTGGCTCCAGGTGGCGCCGCCCTTCTGCGCCAGGCCGGCCGCGTCCTGGGTGACGATGCCCTTGCCCTCGATGTGTGTCGCCATGCCGAGCAGCTGGCCGATGGTGATGACACCGGTGCCGCCGACGCCGGCCACCACCACGCCCCAGACCTGGCCCTCGCCGAGCACCGGAATCTCGGGGTCGGGCAGCGCACCCAGCTCGGCCGGCGAGGCGCCCTTGCTCTTCGATTTCTTCTTGAGCTGGCCGCCCTCGACCGTCACGAAGCTGGGGCAGAAGCCCTTCAGGCAGCTCATGTCCTTGTTGCAGGTGCTCTGGTTGATGGTGCGCTTGCGGCCGAACTCGGTCTCCAGCGGCTCCACCGACAGGCAGTTGCTCTTGACGCTGCAATCGCCGCAGCCTTCGCAGACCAGCTCGTTGATGACCACCCGCACCGCCGGATCGACCGCCGTGCCCCGCTTGCGGCGGCGCCGCTTCTCGGTGGCGCAGGTCTGGTCGTAGATGATGGCGGTGGTGCCCTTGATCTCGCGGAATTCGCGCTGGATCTCGTCGAGCTCGTCGCGGTGGCGCACCTTGACGTTCTCGCCCGGCACGTTGACGCCCTGGTACTTCTCGGGTTCGTCGGTTACCACCACCACCTTGACCGCGCCTTCGGCATGCAGGCTCTCGGCGATCTGCAGCACCGAATGGCCCTCGGGCCGCTCGCCCACCTGCTGGCCGCCGGTCATGGCGACCGCGTCGTTGTAGAGGATCTTGTAGGTGATGTTGACGCCGGCCGCGATGCTCTGGCGGATCGCCAGCAGGCCGCTGTGGAAGTAGGTGCCGTCGCCGAGGTTGGCGAAGATGTGCTGGTCGGTCGTGAAGGGCTGCTGGCCGACCCACGGCACGCCCTCGCCGCCCATCTGCGTGAAGCCGATGGTCGAGCGATCCATCCAGGTCGCCATGAAGTGGCAGCCGATGCCGCCCATCGCGCGCGAGCCTTCGGGCACCACGGTGCTGGTGTTGTGCGGGCAGCCCGAGCAGAACCAGGGCTGGCGCGTGGCGTCGGCGGCGCCGAGTGACTTGGGCGCGGCCATCGCGCGCTCCTTGGCCTCGAGGATCGCCAGCTGGGCGTCGATGCGGGCCGCCATGTCGGCGCCGGCCGCGGCCAGCAGGCCGGTCTTCCTGAGGCGCTGGGCGATCGCCTTGGCGATCAGCGCCGGGTTCAGGTCGGCGTTGGCGCGCAGCAGCGTGTGCGCGGTCGGGTTCGGCATCGACCATTCGCCGCCCGAATAGCCCTCGGCCTCGTGCACCTCGCCCTCGTCGAACTTGCCGACCACGTTGGGCCGGACGTCGCCGCGCCAGTTGTAGAGCTCTTCCTTGAGCTGGTATTCGATGACCTGGCGCTTCTCCTCGACCACCAGGATCTCCTGCAGGCCGGTGGCGAATTCGCGCGTGAGCTGCGCCTCGAGCGGCCACACCACGGCCACCTTGTGCAGCCGGATGCCGAGCTGGCGGCAGGCGGCGTCGTCGAGGCCGAGGTCGATCAGGGCCTGGCGCGTGTCGTTGAAGGCCTTGCCGCTGGCCATGATGCCGAAGCGGTCGTTCGGGCCTTCGATCACGTTGTGGTTGAGCCGGTTGGCGCGGATGTAGGCGAGGGCGGCGTACCACTTGTAGTGCATCAGCCGCGCTTCCTGCTCGAGCGCATGGTCGGGCCAGCGGATGTGCAGCCCGCCGGGCGGCATCTGGAAGTCGGTCGGGATGACGATGTCGACCCGCTCGGGGTCGATCATCGCGGTGGCGCTCGACTCGACGATCTCCTGGATCGTCTTCATGCCCGACCAGATCCCGGCGAAGCGGCTCATCGCGAAGGCGTGGATGCCGAGGTCGAGGATTTCCTGCACGTTGGCCGGGAAGAACACCGGCGTGCCGCAGGCCTTGAAGATGTGGTCGCTCTGGTGCGCCGCGGTCGAGCTCTTCGAGATGTGGTCGTCGCCCGCCACCGCGATGACGCCGCCGAACTCGGTGGTGCCGGCCATGTTGGCGTGCTTGAAGACGTCCGAGCAACGGTCCACGCCCGGGCCCTTGCCATACCAGATGCCGAAGACGCCGTCGAACTTGTTGGTGCCGGCCGGCGAGAAGCCCAGTTGCTGCGTGCCCCATAGCGCGGTGGCGGCCAGCTCTTCGTTGACGCCGGGCTGGAAGACGATGTTCTGCTCTTTCAGGAACTTGCTGGCCTTCCACAGCGCCTGGTCGTAGCCGCCCAGCGGCGAGCCGCGGTAGCCGCTGATGAAGCCGGCCGTGTTCTTGCCCTGCTGCTGGTCACGCAGGCGCTGCAGCATCGGCAGCTTGACCAGCGCCTGGACGCCGCTCATGAAGGCGCGGCCGTAGTCGAGCGAGTACTTGTCGTCGAGCGTGACCGTTTCGAGGGCGCGGCGGATGTGCTCGGGCAGGGGGGCGTTCATCGTGTCTGTCTCCAGGGCTGGGCCTTGTGGGCGTGGCTTTGCGGGGCAGCCGGGTCGGCTGCCCCTCGGCCATCATGACGCAAAGTGTATGCCTGCTGTCTCGACAGGTGTTTGCGTTTTGTACCCATTCAAGCCACCTTCTTGAAAGACTCTTGCTTAAAATGGCGGCAAATGGAAGGCATCGACAAGTTTGACCTCGCGATCCTGCAAGAACTGCAGGCCGACGGCCGCCTGACGAATGCCGAGCTGTCGCAGCGCGTGGGCCTGTCGGCGGCCCCCTGCTGGCGCCGGGTGCGCGCCCTCGAGGAAGCCGGCTACATCAAGGGCTACCACGCCGAGATCGACCGCCACAAGATCGGGCTCGGCGTGCTCGCTTTCGTGCGCGTCGACACCGAGCGGGTCACGGTCGACGCCACGCGCAAGCTCGAGGACGCCATCCGCAGGCTGCCCGAGGTGACCAGCTGCCACTACATCAGCGGCACCGGCACCTTCGAGCTGCAGGTGGTGTCGCAGGACCTCGACAGCTTCTCGCGCTTCGCGCTGCAGCACCTGATGAGCCTGCCCAACGTGAAGGACCTGCACACCAGCTTCTCGCTCGGCGAGGTCAAGGCCAGCCGGGCCCTGCCGCTCGAGCATCTGGCGCCCGGGCGCCCGGCCGATACGCCGGCGCGGCCGGGCCGAAGACAATAGGCCGCGATGCCGCCGATCTCGCCCCAGGAAACCCCCGTCACGCCGCCCGTCCCAGCCTCCCGGGTCGGCCCGCTGGAGCCGCTGCGGATCCCGGTGTTCCGCATGCTCTGGAGCACCTGGCTGATCGCCAACGTCAGCATGTGGATGAACGACGTCGCGGCGGCCTGGATGATGACCTCGCTCACCACCTCGCCGATCTGGGTCGCGCTGGTGCAGTCGGCCTCGACCCTGCCGGTGTTCCTGCTCGGGCTGCCGAGCGGCGCGCTGGCCGACATCCTCGACCGCCGGCGCTGGCTGGTCGCCACCCAGTTCTGGCTCGCCGGCTCGGCCGTGGTGCTGTGCGCAGCGGTGGTCTTCGACCTCATGAGTGCGCCGCTGCTGCTGGCCCTGACCTTCGCCAACGGCATCGGGCTGGCGCTGCGCTGGCCGGTGTTCTCGGCCATCGTGCCCGAGCTGGTGCCGCGCAGCCACCTGCCGGCCGCGCTCGGACTCAACGGCATCTCGATGAACGCCTCGCGCATCATCGGCCCGCTGGTCGCCGGCACGCTGATCGCGAGCGCCGGCACGGTCTGGGTGTTCGCGCTCAACGCCGTGCTGTGCGTGGCCTCGGGCTTCGTGGTGCTGCACTGGCGGCGCGAGCACACGCCCAACCCGCTGGGCCGCGAGCGGCTGATCAGCGCGATGCGGGTCGGCGTGCAGTTCGTGCGGCAGTCGCCGCGCATGCGCGCCGTGCTGACGCGGATCTCGATCTTCTTCCTGCACTCGACCGCCGTGCTGGCCCTGCTGCCGCTGCTGGCGCGCAACCTCCAGGGCGGCGGCGCCGGCACCTTCACGCTGCTGCTGGCCGCCATGGGTTCGGGCGCCATCGTGGCCGTGCTGTTCCTGCCGCGGCTGCGCCAGGCCCTGGTGCGCGACCAGCTGGTGATGCGGGGCACCTTGCTGCAATCCGGCGCCACCGCGGTGATGGCGGTCGCGCCCAACGCCTGGGTGGCGGTGCCGGCGATGTTCCTCGGGGGCATGGCCTGGATCACGGTCGCCAACACGCTCTCGGTGTCGGCCCAGCTGGCGCTGCCGGACTGGGTGCGCGCCCGCGGCATGTCGATGTACCAGATGGCGATCATGGGCGCCAGCGCCCTGGGTGCGGCGCTCTGGGGCCAGGTGGCCGAGCTCAGCTCGATCTACGCCAGCCTGGGCATCGCCGCGACCACCGGCGTCCTGTGCATGTGGCTGGCCCTGCGCTACGTGACCGACGGCGTCGGCGAGGACGACGACACCCGCCCGGCGCAGCACGGCTGGGCCGCCGGACCGCCGGCCAGCGCGCCGGACGAGGCCGGCCGGGTGGTCGTCACCGTCGAGTACCTGATCGACCCGGCCCGCGCCGCCGCCTTTCACCTGGTGATGCACCAGACCCGGCGCGCGCGGCTGAGCCAGGGCGCGATCGGCTGGGAACTGCTGCACGACATCGCGGAACCGGGCCGCTACCTGGAGCAGATCGTCGACGAGACCTGGACCGAGCACCTGCGTCGCTTCCATCGCGCCACCGCGGCCGACATGGCGCTGCGCGAGCGGCGGCTGGCGTTCCACGTGGGCGAGACGCTGCCGGTGGTGACGCGCTACATCGTGCACCGCTGAGCGCGTCGGGCCAGCGCCTTCCTAATGGAAGAACAGCAGCCGCGTCAGCAAAGTGTGGCCGGCCTCGGCGAACATCAGTCCCACCAGCACCAGCAGGCATAGCGGCGGCAGCAAGATTGCGTAGACCAGCGCCAGCCGCTCCCAGGCCATGTGCATGAAGACCGAGACGATCAGGCCCGCCTTCAGCAGCATGAAGAGGATGATCAGGCCCCAGCGCAGATAGCCCTGGAAGTGGAAGTAGTCGACCAGGTACGACAGCGTGCTGAGCACGAACAGCAGCCCCCAGATCTTGAGGTAGAGGCTGATCGGATGTTGTTGCTGGGCCGTGCCGGGATTCATGGTCGACCTCACCAGAGATAGAACAGCGCGAAGATGAAAACCCACACCAGGTCGACGAAGTGCCAGTACAGGCCGGCGATCTCGACGATCTGGTAGTTGCCGGTCTTCTCGTAGTCGCCGCGGACCAGCTTGAAGGCGACGATGAACAGGAACACCACGCCGGCCGACACATGCAGCCCGTGGAAGCCCGTGATCATGAAGAAGGTCGAGCCGAACTGCGCCGCCCCCATCGGGTTGCCCCAGGGCCGCACGCCCTCCTCGAGGATCAGCTTGGACCATTCGAAGGCCTGCATGCCGACGAAGAGCTCGCCGAAGGTGGCGGTCACGAGCATGAGCGTGGCGGCGTTCACGCGGTCGCGGCGGTAGGCGAAATTGACCGCCATCGCCATCGTGCCGCTGCTGCTGATGAGCACGAAGGTCATGATCGCGATCAGCAGCAGCGGAATGTCGGCGCCGCCCACATGCAGCGCGAACACCTCGCTCGGGTTCGGCCACGGCACGGTGGTCGAGACCCGCACCGTCATGTAGCCGGTGAGGAAGCAGCTGAAGACGAAGGTGTCGCTCAACAGGAAGATCCACATCATCGCCTTGCCCCACGAGACGTGGAAGGCCTGGCGGTCGGACGACCAGTCGGCGATCAGCCCGCGCCATCCGGTAGCCGGCGTGGCAGCACTCGGCATCCGTGGTGCGATCGACACGGCGTTCATCGCGGCCTCCTCCTCACGGCGTGCCGCAGATGGCACGCGCCACCTCCGGCGTCACCCAGCCCAAGAGGGCGAACAGCACCCCCCACACCGCCAGCAGGAAATGCCAGTAGCGCGCGCACAGCGCGATCCGCCAGGCGGCCGCGGCGGGGTCGGGCCAGGCGGCGTGCACCGTCCAGGCCCATGCGGCCAGCCCGCCCATCACGTGCAGACCGTGCATGGCGGTGAGCAGGTAGAAAAACGCGGCGCCCGGATTGCCGGCCGGCGTCACCTGCGTGCTCGTCAGCGCCTGCCAGGCCCAGAGCTGCACCGCCAGGAAGGCCAGCGCGCAGAGGCCGCCGGCCCACAGCAGGCGGCGGGCCCGCGCCGGTTCGGCGCCGCGCGCCGCCGTGGTGGCCCGCTGCAGCGCGACGCTGCCGATGGCCAGCAGCGCCGAGCTGAGCCAGAGCTGCCAGGGCAGCGGGATCGCGACCGCATCGCTGCCGTTCATGCGCATCACGTAGGCCGTGACGAACAGCGAGAACAAGGCCGTGGCCACGCCCATGAACACCCACAGCCCGATGCCGGCCGCGCTGGCCCGCGTGTCGGGCGGCCGGCCGCCGCGGCGGGCGACGCCGGCGCGCAAGGCGGCGCTGGCGTTCATTGGCATACCTCCGCGCAGCAGCGCTACGGTATTCGCCTTGGGAGCGGCCCGGCGGCTCATGCCGGCGCTCCCCGGGCCTCACCCTCGCCCCGGGCGCGCGCCTCGGGCTCCAGCCCCCCGGCCTCGGGCGGTGCGTTCTGGGCGATGTAGTCCTCCCCCTGGCCCGGCACGCCGTAGGCGTAGGCCCAGCGGTAAACCACCGGCAGCTGCGGCCCCCAGTTGCCATGGCCCGGCGGCGTCGTCGGGGTCTGCCATTCGAGCGACGCGGCGCGCCAGGGATTGGCCGTGGCCGGCCGGCCGCGCCAGGCGCTCCAGGCGAGGTTGGCGACGAACAGCAGCTGGGCCGCGCCAACGACCAGGGCGATCACCGTGATGAAGGCGTTGAGGCTGAAGGCCGACGCCGGGATGAACTGGTAGCCCTCGAAGCTGTAGTAGCGCCGCGGCATGCCCAGCACGCCCAGGTAGTGCATCGGGAAATAGATGGCGTAGGTGCCGAGGAAGGTGATCCAGAAGTGGAGCTTGCCGAGCCGGTCGTCCAGCATGCGGCCGGTGATCTTCGGGAACCAGTGGTAGATGCCGCCGAACACCACCAGCAGCGGCGCCACGCCCATCACCATGTGGAAGTGCGCGACCACGAAGTAAGTGCCCGACAGCGGAATGTCCACGCTCACGTTGCCCAGGAACAGGCCGGTCAGGCCGCCGATCGCGAAGGTGCAGACGAAGGCCAGTGCGAACAGCATCGGCACCGACAGGTGGATGTCGCCATGCCACAGGGTCAGCACCCAGTTGTAGACCTTGATGGCCGTGGGCACCGCGATGATCAGCGTGGTGGTCGCGAAGAAGAAGCCGAAGTACGGGTTCATGCCGCTCACGAACATGTGGTGCGCCCACACCACCACGCTGAGGCCGCCGATCGCCACGATCGCCCAGACCATCATGCGGTAGCCGAAGATGCTCTTGCGGGCGTGCACGCTGATCAGGTCGGAGACGATGCCGAAGGCCGGCAGCGCCACGATGTACACCTCCGGGTGGCCGAAGAACCAGAACAGGTGCTGGAACAGCAGCGGGCTGCCGCCCTTGTAGCCACTCGCCTGACCCATCGACACCAGGGCCGGCATGAAGAAGCTGGTGCCCAGCGTGCGGTCGAGCAGCAGCATGACGCCGCTCACGAAAAGCGCCGGGAAGCCGAGCAGCGCCAGGATGGTGGCGACGAAGATGCCCCAGACGGTCAGCGGCATGCGCAGCAGCGTCATGCCTTCGCAGCGCGCCTGCAGCACGGTCGTCACGTAGTTGAGGCCGCCCATCGTGGTCGCCACGATGAAGATCACCAGCGACACCAGCATCAGCACGATGCCGCCCGCATGGCCGGGCGTGCCGGGCAGGATCGACTGCGGCGGGTACAGGGTCCAGCCCGCGCCCGTGGGACCGCCCTCGACGAAGAAGCTCGCCAGCAGGACCACCACCGACAGCAGGTAGACCCAGAAGCTCAGCATGTTGAGGTAGGGAAAGACCATGTCCCGGGCGCCGACCATCAGCGGAATCAGGTAGTTGCCGAAGCCGCCGAGGAACAGCGCCGTGAGCAGGTAGATCACCATGATCATCCCGTGCATGGTCACGAACTGGTAGTAGCGCTCGGGGTTGATGAACTCGAACTGGCCCGGAAAGCCGAGCTGCAGGCGCATCAGGTTGGACAGCACCACGCCCACCAGCCCGACCGCGATGGCGGTGCAGGCGTACTGGATCGCGATCACCTTGTGGTCCTGGCTCCAGACATAGTGCGTCAGGAACTTCTTGGTCGCGGGCTTCATCGCTGCACCCCCTTGTCGGTGGCGGCCTGCGTCGGCGGATTGCCGAGGCTCTGGATGTAGGTCACCAGCGCCGCCAGCTCCTCGTCGCTCAGGTCGATCTTCGGCATGACCGGCGCGAAGCCCTTCACCTGGCGGGCCTGCGGATCGCGGATGAAGGCGCGCAGGTAGGCTTCGTCGACCAGCGCCCTGGAGCCGTCCGCCATGGTCTCGGTCTTGCCGTACAACCCCTTCCAGGTCGGCCCCACGCGCGGACTGCCGTCGATCGTGTGGCAGGCCGTGCAGCCCTTCGCGTCGGCCAGGGCGCGGCCCTGCTCGACGCCCGAGCCCGCCGCCGCGCCGGCCGGGGCGGCGGCCTTGGCCAGGGTGCTGGCGAAGGTCGGCAGCGCGGCCTGCCAGGCATTGAAGGCGGCCACGTCCTGCACCAGCACGAAGCCGCGCATGTTGGGATGGCCGACGCCGCAAAGCTGGGCGCACAGGGCTTCGTAGCGCCCGGCGACGGTCGGCGTGAACCAGAAGCGGCTGACCTGGCCCGGCACCGTGTTCATGCGGGCGCGGAACGACGGCACGAAGAAGTCGTGCAGCACGTCGTGCGAGCGCGTCAGGACCAGCACCGGCCGGCCCAGCGGCAGGTGCACCTCGTCGGCCGCGACCAGCAGGTCGTCCTGCCCGGCGGGGTCGGCCGGGTCGAGGCCGAAGGGATTGGCGGCGCCGACGAAGCGCGCATCGCTCGCCCCCAGCTTGCCGTCCGCACCCGGGAAGCGGAAGCGCCATTGCCATTGCTGGCTCACGACCTCGAGCACCAGCGCGTCGTGCGGCGCCCGCACGTAGTTGGCATAGACCACCAGCCCGGGTGCCAGCAGCGCCATGATGCCGACGGTCGTGCCGCCGATCAGCCAGCGCTCGAGCCGCTTGCTCTCGGGCTGCTCGGTCGCCCGGCGGCCCTCGCGATGACGAAAGCGCACCAGCGCATAGACGACGAACAGGTTGATCGCGACGAAGAAGGCGCCGGTGATCACCAGCGTGATGGTCAGCGTGTCGTCCATCTGCTGCCAGTTCGAGGCCAGCGGGGTCGTCCACCACGGATTGAAGACGTGGAACAGCACCGAGGCGACCACGATCAGCAGCAGCGCGACGGCCATGGTCATGTGCGTTCCCCGGGGGTCGGCATCGACGCTTCGGCGCGCGGGCGCGCCTCAGCGGAATGCCGGGACCTGCCCTTCCTCGCCCTCGAACCGGGCCTCGGGATGCGCGGTCTGCAGCAGGTCCTCGATCTCGCGCACGCGCATCGCCGGCAAGTCCACCATCAACAGGATCTGGCCCTGCGCGATGGCGCCCTCGAAGCGCTGCAGTCGTGGGCTCGGGATGGAGATGCCGACCATGCTGGCCGACCAGGCGCCGACCACGCCACCCAGGACCCCGACCAGCGCGGCGAATCCCCATTCGGGCTCTTCGCCGACCAGCGGGAACAGCAGCGCGGCCACCAGGCCGGCGGCGATGCCGCAGGCGGTGCCCAGCGTCCACCCGGTCTTGGCCGCATGGACGACGTCCGAGGTCTGCCACACGTTGGCCGTGTGCAGGCCGGTCATGTCCATGCCTTCCGGCCCGGCGAAATGGATATGCGCGACCTCGACGCGGGCCTGCAGCAGGTCGCGCATGGCACGCCTGGCGCTGGCCAGGTCCGGCATCAGCCAGTAGATGCGTCTCTTCACGGCACCCTCCTTTTCGTCTTGCGACGAGCCAGGAACCATGAACGACTTATAGGCTCAAGGCTGGCCCTAATCAAGAGGAGCCGCCGAGCGGCAGCAGCAGTTGCAGCAGGCCCCCGGCGCTCCCGAGCGGGCCTGGGCTGCGGCTTTCCTCGAGCACTTCGCCGAGCTGACGCACCAGGCGCCGGCTGTGGCGCGCCCGCCAGATCACGAGATCGGCCAGCCACGGGTGCTCGTTGATGCGGTTGGCCTGCTCGTAGGCGGCGAAGCGCGGCTTCAGCGCGTGCAGGCCGGCTTCGTAGCGCGCGCGCACCGCGCTATCGGGCGCCCGCGCCTGCCGCCCGTCGGCGATGGCCTGCGCCGCCAGCAGGCCGGCCTCCAGCGCCTTGCCGATGCCTTCGCCGGTCAGCAGGTAGGTGCTGCCTGCCGCCTCGCCCGCGACCAGCAGCCCGGGCCGCGACCAGCGTGCCCCCTCGAGCGAGCAGCGCAGCGGCGCGCCCTTCAAGGGCCCCAGGGACTGGCCGGTCGCCATCAGCTCGCGCGCGGTCGGATGCAGGCGCACGAAGGCGTCGAACAGCTCGCGCAGGTTGGCCTCGGGCGGCGCGGCAGCGGCGCCCCGGCCCCGCGTCAGTCCGACGCCGATGTTGAAGACCCCGTCCCGGCACGGAAAGATCCAGCCGTAGCCACGCCGCAGCGCCCGGTGCCACACCACCTCGAGCCCTGCGACGCGCCCGGCCAGCGCCTCGCTGCGCACGTAGCCACGCAGGGCAATGCCGCTGGGCAGGCGGCGCTCGCAGACGCCGGCCGCCAGCAGCGGCCCGGCGGCCGCGCCGGTCGCGAGCACCGTCCAGCGGGCCCGCAGGGCCCGCGAGCTGCCGTCCGGCAAGGCCAGCCTGGCGCCCCCCACCCGGCCGTCGGCATCGAACAGCGGCGCCTCGAAGCGCGCCGGTGCGAGCCAGCGGGCGCCGTGCGCCACGGCCTCCCGCCGCAGCAGCTCGTCGAGCTCGCGGCGCGGCAGCACCGCCAGCCGCGCCGCCAGCTCGACCCGGCCGCCGCTCGGGCCGACGCAGCCCACGTGCGTCGCGACGCGGGCGCGCGCAAGCACCTCGTCGAGCAGGCCGAGCCGCGAGAGCGCCCGCTGCGCATCCGGTATCAGGCCGTCACCGCAGGTCTTGTCGCGCGGAAAGGCGTGCTGGTCGACCAGCACCACATCGAGGCCGGCCCCCGCGAGCGCCTGGGCGCAGGCGCTGCCGGCGGGGCCGGCGCCGATCACCAGCACTTCGCATGTGTTCGAGGCAGCCGAGAGGGTCACGGGCACTCCTGGGGAGCACCGATGTTAAATCGACGCCTGCGTGGTGTTTTCATTTGACCGATCGGTCGAATCCAGGCCCCGGATTGCAGCCTGTTGCAATGTCCTGATGCTTCTTTCGGGTAAACGATAGGCCGTCTTTTTTTACCGAATGGATAATTTAGCCTACTCCACGATGCAGGAAGCACCCATGCCCTCCCTCCGCCCGCGCAGCCGCTACTGGTCCGACCTGACCAGCGAAGAGTTTTCCCGCCTGGACCGGGCCAACCTGATCGCGGTGCTGCCCGTCGGCGCCACCGAGCAGCACGGCCCGCACCTGCCGATGTCGACCGACACCGCGACCATCGACGGCATGGTGCGCGCGACCCTCCCGCACCTGCCCGACGACCTGCCGGTGCTGTTCCTGCCCACGGTGGCCTACGGCAAGAGCAACGAGCATTCGCGCTACCCCGGCACGCTCACCGTGTCGGCCTCGACCTTGATCGCGCAGTGGAAGGACATCGGCGCCTGCGTGGCCCGCGCGGGCGTGCGCAAGCTGGTGCTCTACAACAGCCATGGCGGCCAGATGTCGATCATGGACATCGTCGCGCGGGACCTGCGCGAGTCGCACGACATGATGGTGGTGGCGGCCAACTGGTACACGCTGGGGCTGCCGGAAGGGCTCTTCACGGCGCACGAAGGCAAGCACGGCGTGCATGCCGGCGACCTCGAGAGCTCGGTGATGCTGCACCTGACGCCCGACCACGTGCGGCCCGAGAACTTCCGCAACTTCCGCTCGCTGACCGAGGACCTGGCGCAGGAGAACCGCTTCCTGTCGATCACGCCGACCGGCAAGCTGGGCTGGCAGATGCACGACATCAACCCGGCCGGCGCGGCGGGCGACGCCACGCGGGCCACGGCTGCCAAGGGCGCGGCCGTGCTCGACCACGTCGGGCGCAACTTCGTGCAGCTGCTGCAGGAAGTGCATCGCTTCCCGATCGAACGGCTGGCCAACGAGCCGGCCTGGAGCTGAACATGGCCGCAGCTTCCACGCCGCCGCTGGTCAGCCTGCGCCAGGTCAGCAAGCGCTTCGCCAACGGCACCCTGGCGCTGCAGGGCATGTCGCTCGACTGCGGCGAGCACGACTTCATCAGCTTCCTCGGCCCCTCGGGCTGCGGCAAGAGCACGGCCTTGCGATTGATCGCCGGCCTGACCCGCAGCAGCTCGGGCGAGATCGCCTGGTCGCGCACGAACAGCGGCGCGTCGACCAGCGACCGCGAGCTCGGCTTCGTGTTCCAGGAGCCCACGCTGATGCCCTGGGCCAAGGTCTTCGACAACGTCTGGCTGCCGCTCAAGCTGGCCGGCATGTCGCGCGATGCGGCCGCGCCGGTGGTCACCCAGGTGCTCGAGATGGTCGGCCTGTCGCGCTTCGCCGACGTCTATCCGCGCGAGCTCTCGGGCGGCATGAAGATGCGGGTGTCGATCGCCCGCGCGCTGGTCACGCGGCCGCGCCTGCTGCTGATGGACGAGCCCTTCGCGGCGCTCGACGAGATGACCCGCATCAAGCTCAACAACGACCTGCTGTCGATCTGGCGCGAGCACCGCTTCTCGGTGATCTTCGTCACCCACAGCGTCTACGAGTCGGTCTACCTGTCGAACCGCATCGTCGTGATGGCGCCGCGGCCGGGCCGCGTGGTCGACGAGATCCGCATCGACGAGCCCTACCCGCGCGGCGAAGCCTTCCGCACCTCCACCCGCTACAACGCGCACTGCACCGCGGTGTCTCAATCCCTGCACGGAGCCCTCCATGGCGTCGACATCGATCACTGACAACCCGGCGCTGGCCGCACTCGGCGACGCGCCCTCGGCAGCCGACCTGCAGCGGCGCGACGAGCGGCTGCGGCGGCGCGAATCGCTGCTGCGCACCGCGGTGCCGATCGCGGTGGTGGTCGGACTGCTGCTGCTGTGGGAGGCGCTCGTGCGCATCAACAACGTGCCGCACTACATCATCCCGGCGCCCTCGCTGATCCTCACGACGCTGGTCGACAACTGGGAGACGCTCTCGAGCGCCCTGTGGTTCACGGTCAAGCTCACGCTGCTCTCGCTGGCCGCGGCCATCGTCGGCGGCGTGCTGCTGGCGATCGCCTTCGCGCTCTTCAAGTGGGTCGAGATCGGCCTCTTCCCGATCGCCGTGATCCTGCAGGTGACGCCGATCATCGCGATCGCGCCGCTGATCCTGATCTACGTGTCGAGCACCACCGCGGCGCTGCTGCTGTGCGCCTGGATCGTGGCCTTCTTCCCGATCCTGTCGAACACCGTGATCGGCCTGAAGAGCGCCGACAGCAACCTGCGCGACCTGTTCCAGCTCTACAAGGCCTCGCCCTGGCAGACCTTCCGCTATCTGCTGGCGCCCAGCGCGCTGCCCTACTTCATGGCGGGCCTGAAGATCGCCGGCGGCCTGAGCCTGGTCGGCGCCGTGGTGGCCGAGTTCACGGCCGGCACCGCGGGCCGCGAGACCGGACTGGCCTCACGCATCCTCGAATCGAGCTTCCGCACCGAGATCCCGATGATGTTCGCGGCGCTGCTGCTGGTGTCCCTGCTGGGCATCGTGATCTTCATCGTCTTCGCCGCGCTGTCGCGGGCGGTGCTCGGCCACTGGCACGAGAGCGAGATGAGGAGGGAAAGATGAGCGCCGTGCTGAAACCACCGGAGCGGCCGGCTGCCATCGACTGGGAGGCCGTGAAACGCGACCTGCACGGCTTGAACGTGATCGCGTCGCCGAACCAGCGCAAGCAGCTGTCGAAGGACTTCTACTGGTACAGCCCGATCCTCACCGAGCGGCTCGCCGGCTGCGTGGCCGACCTGGTGGTCAAGGTCTCGACCGAGGACGACGTCCGCCAGGCCGCCGCCGTGGCCGCCAAGTGGAAGCTGCCGCTCACGGTGCGCGCCGGCGGCACCGGCAACTACGGCCAGTGCGTGCCGCTCGAAGGCGGGCTGGTGCTCGACGTCACGCCGATGAGCCGGGTACTGGAGATCGGCGACGGCCGCGTGCGGGTGCAGGCCGGCGCGCGCATGCACGACATCGAGCTCGCGGTGGCCGAGACCGGCCAGGCGCTGCGCATGTGGCCCTCGACCTGGCACGTGGCCTCGATCGGCGGCTTCATCGCCGGCGGCTTCGGCGGCATCGGCTCGATCCGCCACGGCATCCTGCGCGACCCGGGCAACCTGCTGCGGGCGCGCATCATGACGGTCGAGCGCGAGCCGCGGGTGATCGAGCTGCACGGCGACGAGATTCAGCAGGTGCACCACGCCTACGGCACCAACGGCATCCTGACTGAAGTCGAGGTGGCGCTGAGCCCGGCGGTCGAGTGGGTGCACTGCATCGCGCTGTTCGACAGCTACCGGCGGGTGCTGGATTTCGGCGTGGCGGCCAGCACGCCCGCGCTCGAGCTATTCCTGCTGTCGGCGGTCGACGCCCGCTTCTCGCCCTACTACGCGAACCTCGGCGCGCATTTCCCCCCCGATCGCCATGCGATGTTCGCGATGGTCGCACCAGGGTCGATGCCGTCCTTCCGCGCGCTGGTGGCGGCGCATGGCGGCACGGTCTCGCTGGCGGGCACCGAGGCCGAGCTGCAGGCCGCCGGCCTGCCGCCGGCCTACGAATGCGCCTACAACCACACGACGCTGCAGGCGCTCAAAGTCGACCGCAGCTGGACCTACCTGCAGGTGGCCTATGCGCAGCCCTTCGACCCGGCGGTGGTCGACCGCCACATCGCGGTGTTCGGCGACGACATGCTGCAGCACCACGAGTTCGCGCGCGCCGGCGGCGAGTACGGCACCTTCTCGATCCTGCTGGTGCGCTGGAAGGGCGAGGCCCACCAGTACGAGGTGATTCGCGAGCTCGAATCGCAGGGCGGCTGCCAGGTCTTCAACCCGCATGTCGTGACCATCGAGGACGGCGGCATGAAGACCATCGACACGCAGCAGATCAACTTCAAGAAGCGCAGCGACCCGATGGGCCTCATGAACCCCGGAAAAACACGCGGCTGGCACCCCGACATGGCGCTGGACGCCTGAATCCCCTCTCCACAGAGACACAACCCAAGGAACCACGATGCGACTCGAATCCCGCTTCATCGCCCGCACCCTGCTGGCCAGCCTGCTCGCCGGCACCGCCCTGGCGGCCATCGCGCAAGACAAGGTGACCATTGCCACCAACTGGCGCGCCCAGCCCGGCCACGGCGGGTTCTACCAGGCGCTGGCCGACGGCACCTACAAGAAGTACGGGCTCGACGTCGACATCCAGCAGGGCGGCCCGCAGGTCAACAACCGGCCGATGCTGCCGGCCGGAAAGATCGACTTCCTCATGACCGGCAACATGCTGATGGCCTTCGACAACATCAAGCAGAAGGTGCCGACGGTGGTGGTGGCGGCCTACTTCCAGAAAGACCCGCAGGCCATCATCGCCCACCCGGGCCAGGGCTTCGACAAGTTCGCCGACCTCGCCAAGGCCAAGACCGTGCTGCTCGCCAAGGACGGCCAGATCAGCTACTGGCAATGGATGAAGAAGGCCTACGGCATGCGCGACGAGCAGGTGCGCCCCTACAACTACAGCCTGTCGCAGTTCCTGGCCGACAAGCAGGCGGTGCAGCAGGCCTACGCGACCTCGGAGCCGCTGGCGGTCGAGAAGCAGGCCGGCTTCAAGCCGGTGGTGCTGTCGCTGGCCGATGCCGGCTGGTCGACCTACGGCATGGTCATCGAGACCCGCCAGGACCTGGTCAAGACCAAGCCGGACGTGGTGCGCCGCTTCGTCGAGGCCACCAACATCGGCTACGCCAACTACCTCTACGGCGACCGCAAGGCGGCCGACGAGCTGATCAAGAAGATCAATCCGGACATCGGCGACGACTACATCGAGAAGTCGATCCCGATCCTGCGCGCCCACATCGACGTCGGCGATGCAACCACCAAGGGCATCGGGGCGATGAGCGACGAGCGCATGAAGGACTTTTACGACAAGGCCGTGGCGGCCGGCCTCTACAAGCCCACCGACTTCGACTATCGCGACGCCTACACCACGCAGTTCGTCAACAAGGGCGCCGGCGTCGACATCCGCAAGGCGGCCGCGAAGTGACGGTCCGGCGATGACCGAGCGCAATCTCACCGTGCGGGTGGCGCGCATCGCGCGCCAGACGCCGGAGATCCTCTCCTTCGAGCTGGTGCATCCGACCGGCCGGGCGCTGCCGGGCTACCAGGCGGGCGCGCACATCGACGTCCACATGCCGGGCGGCTTCTCGCGCCAGTATTCACTCGCGTGCGACGCAGGCGGGGACGGCCGCGCCGCCTCGCGCTACCTGATCGGCGTCAAGCGCGAGGCCGCGGGCCGCGGCGGCTCGGCCTCGATGCACGGTCGCGTCCGCGAAGGCGACCTGCTGCCGATCAGCGCGCCGCGCAACAGCTTTCCGGTCCGCGCCGAGGCCCACCGCCACCTGCTGCTGGCCGGCGGCATCGGCATGACGCCGCTGCTCGCCATGGCCGAGTCGCTGGCGCGCGCCGGCGCCGACTTCACGCTCTGCCTGTTCGTGCGCAGCGAGGAGCACCTGGCCTTCACCGAGGCGCTGCGCCAGCCGCTGCTGGCGCCGCACGTGCGCCTGCATTTCGATGCGCCGCAAGCGACGCAGAAGATCGATCTGCGGCAGCTGCTGGCACAACGAGAGGCCGATAGCCAGCTCTACGTGTGCGGGCCCGCCGGCTTCATGCAGGCGGTGCGCGATGCCGCCGCGCACTGGCCCGAGGATGCGGTCCACACCGAATACTTCGCGGCCCCCGCCGATGCGGCGGGCGCCCCGGGCAAGCCCTTCGTGCTGCGCCTCGCGCAGCGCGGCATCCGCGTGCCGGTCGCCGCCGACCAGAGCGCGGTCGATGCGCTGCACGCGGTCGGCATCGACATCCCGGTGTCCTGCGAGCAGGGCCTGTGCGGCACCTGTGTGGTCGGCGGCGAAGGCGATGGCGCGGAGCATCGCGATTTCTGCCTGACGCGCGGCGAGCGGGCGCACAAGGTGGCACTGTGCTGCTCGCGGGCCAAGAGCGAGGAACTGGTAGTGGACCTGTGAGCCGCCACTCTGGCACCATCCGCATCCAATGACCACCGCACCCCTCGGCGACGCCCTGGACGAGCCGCTCGACGCCCCCGCCACGCGCGGCCGTGCGCGCAAGTACACGCAACTGCTGGCCGTGATCCACCGGGCCGCGGTCGAGGTGTTCGCGAGCGACGGCCTGGCCGGCGCGTCGACCCAGGCCATTGCCGACAAGGCCGGCCTGTCGAAGGCGCAGCTGCACTACTACATCGAGAGCAAGGAGGCGCTGTACCGCCAGGTGCTGCAGGGCATCATCGACGACTGGATCGGCGTCTTCGGTTTCAGCGACGAGGCCTTCGGCCCGCGCAAGGTGCTCAGCGACCTGATCCACCGCAAGATGGTGTTCTCGTTCGAGCACCCGCTGCGCTCGCGGATCTTCACGGCCGAGATGATGCGCGGCGCCCCGGTGCTGCGGCCGATGATGGACCACAGCCAGCAGCGCACCGACCAGGCGGCGGCCGTGATCCAGAACTGGATCGACCAGGGTCTGATGGACCCTGTGGACCCGATCCTGTTCCTGTTCCATCTCTGGGCCGTGACCCAGTTCTACGCCGACCACGCGACGCAGGTGGCGCTGTTCAGGAAGGTCGCAGAGAGCGACGAGAAAGACCGCCGCTACCTGATCGAGCAAGTGACGGAATTCCTGCTGAAGGGCGCCGGGGTCCGCTAAGGCGCGAGACCTCGCGAAAGCTTGACGCCACAGGGTGGCGCCGGGGCAGGCTTTGTTCGATCATCGGCCATGCCGAGCGCCTTCGATTTCGAGCATTCGCCCTTTGACTGCCTCACGTCCGAGGAGCGCGATCGGGTGCGTGCCCAGGTCGACATCGCCTACTTTCGCGAAGGCGAGGCGATCCTCGAGGCCGGGATGGCGCCGACCCACCTGTTCGTCGTCATCAAGGGCTTCGTGCAGCAGTTCGAACAAGGTGGCAGCGAAGCGGTGGCGAGCTTCGGCCCGCACGACACCTTCGACGGCCGCAGCCTGCTGTCGGGCCAGGTCGGCGGGCGCTTCGTGGCCGCCGAGGAAGTGCTGGCCTACCAGCTCGCGCGGCAGGTCGTGACCGAGCTGATCGCGCGCAACGCGACCTTCGGCGCCCTGCTGTTCTCCGACCTGTCGAACAAGCTGGCCGCCATCGCCGGCCGCGTCGGCCAGCACGAGCTGCAGTCGCTGGCGCTGGCGCGGGTCGACGCGATCCCGGTGCGGGCGCCGCATTTCGTCGATGCCGACCGCGACGTGCTGTCGGTGGTGCGGCTCTTGCAGGCCGAGCGCAGCACCAACGTGCTGGTGCGCGACCTGTCCGGACCCGCACCGCGGCTGGGCATCTTCACCGTGACGGCCCTGCAGCGTGCGGTGCTGCACGGCACGCCGCTGGACCGGCTGCCGGTGCGCGAGGTCAGCAGCTTCGGCCTGATCACGGTCGACGCGGCGGCCCCGGTCGGCGACGCACTGATCGTCATGGTGCGGCATCGGGTGCACCGCGTGGTCGTGATGGCCGACGACGGAGGCGGCGACGGCGGCCGGGTCGTGGGCGTGCTGGAGGCGCTCGACCTGTTCAGCTTCCTGTCCAATCACTCCTACCTCATCAACCGCGAGATCGTCGAAGCCCAGGACCTGCAGGCACTGGCCCGCGCGAGCGCCCACGTCACGCAGCTGGTGGGCCTGCTGCACGGCGGCGGCACCCGGGTCGGGCAGATCGCCACGCTGGTGCAGGCGCTCAACGGCCAGCTGTTCCAGCGGGCCTGGGAACTGATCGCGCCGCCCGAGCTGGTCGCCAACAGCTGCCTGTTCGTGATGGGCAGCGAGGGCCGCGGCGAGCAGCTGCAGAAGACCGACCAGGACAACGGCCTGCTGCTGCGCGACGGCTACGTGGCGCCGGCCGACCTGGACGCGATCTGCAAGCGCCTGACGCGCGCGCTGATCGAGTTCGGCTGGCCGGAATGCCCCGGCGCCATCATGGTCTCGAACCCGCAGTGGCGCGCCGGCCAGGCCGAATTCGCCGAACGCGCCTGCCAGTGGCTGCTGCAGCCCGACGGCGAGCGGCTGATGGCGCTGGCGATCTTCCTCGATGCCCACGCGGTGGCCGGCGATGCGACGCTGCTGGCCGGCGTGCGGGCCCGGCTGTTCTCGCTGGCCACCGACAACGACGCGATGCTGGCGCGCTTCGCCGCGGCCATCGACGCCTTCGCCGAGGACTCGCATTGGTGGCAGCGCCTGCTGGCCTTCGGCGAACCCGCGGCGCCGCGCCTCGACGTCAAGAAGCAGGGCCTGTTCCCGATCGTGCACGGCGTGCGCAGCCTGGCGCTGCGCGCCGGCCTGGACGCGACCTCCACCGCGGAACGCCTCAACGCCCTGGTCGCGGCCGGCCGGATCGAGCGCGAGTTCGCCGCCGACCTGCTCGAGAGCCTCTACTTCTTCATGGGGCTGCGGCTCAAGGCCGGCCTGGCGGAACAGGCGGCCGGGCATGAAGTGTCGGGGCAGGTCGATCCGGCCCGCATGAGCAGCCTCGAGCGGGACCTGCTCAAGGACACGCTCGAGGTGGTGAAGCGCTTTCGCCGCATGCTGCGCCTGAGCTTCCGGCTGGATGCGCTGTGACCGGCTGGCTCTCCGCGCTCAAGCGCTGGTGGCTGCTGCAGCACCTGGCCGATCCTCGCTTTCGCTTCATGTGGGACCCGCCGCCCGCCGACGAGTGGGTGGCGATCGACTGCGAGACCACCGGCCTCGACACGCGGCGCGACGAGATCGTGGCGATTGCCGCGGTCCGCATCCGTGGCAACTGCGTGGTGTGCAGCGAGCGGCTCGAACTGCTGGTGCGGCCCGAGCGCCGCAGCGTCGCGACCGGCAGCGCGCGCGTGCATCAGCTGCGCGAGCGCGACCTGGCCCAGGGACTGGCGGCCGAGGCCGCCGTGCAGGCGCTGCTGCATTTCATCGGCAGCCGGCCGCTGGTGGGCTACTACCTGGAGTTCGACGTCGCGATGATCGACCGCGTGCTGTTCCCGATGCTGGGCATGGGGCTGCCGCAACCGAAGATCGAGGTCTCGGCGCTCTACTACGACTACGTGAACCGGCGCCGCTCGCCGCACCTGCGCCATGGCGACATCGACCTGCGCTTTGCGGCCATCATGACCGCGCTGGACCTGCCGCAGCGCCCCGCGCACGATGCGCTGGACGATGCGGTGATGGCGGCGCTGGCCTTCGTCAAGCTGCACGCCCTCAGTGCCCCGACGCGCCCGAGGCCCCCAGCCCGGTCTCCGAGCGCACCTGCTGCGCCGGAAACGCCGCCCGCTCCTGCTGCGCCTGGCGGCTTCGGTCGGTGATCGAGAACAGCCAGATGCCGACGAAAGCCAGCGTCATCGAGAACAGCGCCGGCGAGGCATAGGGGAACCAGGCCGAGCCCGCGGGGTGGCCCAGCGTGGCTTCCCAGACCGACGGCGAGACGATGGTCAGCGCCACCGACGACACCAGCCCGAGCGAGCCGCCGACGACCGCGCCGCGCGTCGTGCAATCCTTCCAGAGCACCGACATGAACAGCACCGGGAAATTGGCCGAGGCCGCCACCGCGAAGGCCAGCGACACCATGAACGCGATGTTCTGCTTTTCGAAGGCGATGCCGAGCAGCACCGCGACCACGCCGAGCGCGATCGTGGTGATGCGCGACACCCTGAGTTCGGCGCGGCTGTCGGCCTTGCCCTTCTTGATCAGGGTGGCGTAGAGGTCGTGCGACACCGCCGAGGCACCCGACAGCGTGAGCCCGGCCACCACCGCGAGGATGGTCGCGAAGGCCACCGCCGAGATGAAGCCGTAGAAGACATTGCCGCCGACCGACTTCGCCACCAGCACCGCCGCCATGTTGGCCGCGCCGCCGCCGCCCTTGATGGTGCCGGTCGCGACGTCGGCGAACTCGGGATTGGTCAGCACCAGCGTGATGGCGCCGAAGCCGATGATGAAGATCAGCAGGTAGAAGTAGCCGATCCAGGTGGTGGCCCAGAACACCGACTTGCGCGCCTGCTTGGCATCGGGCACAGTGAAGAAGCGCATCAGGATGTGCGGCAGCCCGGCGGTGCCGAACATCAGCGCGATGCCGAAGGAGATCGCCGAGATCGGGTCCTTCACGAAGCCGCCCGGGCCCATGATGCTGCGTCCGATAGCCGAGGCCTCGAGCGGGCTCTTGCCGCCGTTGGCCGCGATCTGGGTGCGCACCTCGACCGACTTGGCGAACAGCGCCTCGGGGCTGAAGCTGAAGGCCGCCAGCACCATCAGGGCCATGAAGGTCACGCCGGCCAGCAGCAGCACGGCCTTGATGATCTGCACCCAGGTGGTGGCCGTCATGCCGCCGAACAGCACGTAGATCATCATCAGCGCGCCGACGATCACCACCGCGACCCAGTAGTCGAGCCCGAACAGCAGCTTGATGAGCTGGCCGGCGCCGACCATCTGCGCAATCAGGTAGAAGGCCACCACCACCAGCGTGCCCGAAGCCGCGAAGGCGCGGATCGGGCCCGGCTGGAAGCGGTAGCCGGCGACGTCGGCGAAGGTGAACTTGCCGAGGTTGCGCAGGCGCTCGGCCATCAGGAAGGTGATCACCGGCCAGCCGACCAGGAAGCCGATCGAATAGATCAGGCCGTCGTAGCCGGTGGCCATCACGGCGGCCGAGATGCCGAGGAACGAGGCCGCCGACATGTAGTCGCCGGCGATCGCCAGGCCATTCTGGAAGCCCGTGATGCCGCCGCCGGCGGTGTAGAAGTCGGCCGCCGACTTGGTCTTGGAGGCGGCCCACTTGGTGATCCACAAGGTCAGCAGCACGAAGCCCGAGAACATCGCGATCGCGATCCAGTTGGTCGGCTGCTTGGCGGCCTGCCCGACGTCGGCGCCGGCGGCTGCGGCCCAGCCGGAGGCGCTAGCCAGCAGCGCGGCAAGAGCGGCGTGACGCGCTTTCATCGCGTGGCCTCCTGGATGATCTCGGCCGTGAGCCGGTCGAACTCGCCATTGGCACGGCGGATGTAGAAGGCCGTGATCAGGATCGTGAATACGATCACGCCGAGCCCGATCGGGATGCCGATGGTGGTCACGCCGCCACCGATCGGCTGCGCCAGGAAAGGCTTGTTGAACGCGATCAGCGCGATGTAGCCGTAGTACACGACCATCATCAGCGCCGTGAGCCACCAGCCGAAGCGGTTGCGCTTTCGTCGAAGCTCGAGGTACTTGGGGTTGGACTGGATCTTCGTCACCACGGGGTCGCTCATGATTCGTCTCCTGGACTACGGTTCGGCGGATTCTGGGATGCGGCCGGCTTGTGCGGGGTGCGATGCAATGATTCGTCACATTGCGATGCAATGCAGGACGCGAAGGGCGGCGCTATTCCCAGCTGACGTTGGCGGCGAACATGTAGCCGGCGCCATAGACGGTCTTGATGATCGCCGGCTCGTGCGGGTCGCGCTCTATCTTCCGTCGCAGGCGCGAGATGCGCACGTCGATGCTGCGGTCGGTGGGCAGCAGGTCGCGTGCGCCCATCAGCTGCTCGCGCGTGAGGATCTGGTGCGGGCGCTCGACGAAGCAGCGCAGCACCTGAGTCTCTGCCGTGCCCAGCAGGTGCTCGTCGCCGTCGGGCGCGCGCAGCACGTTGGCCGCGCAGTCGATGCGCCAGCCCAGGAAGGTGGCGTAGCGACGCTGGCCGGCGGCCTGGCCCGGCGCCAGGCTGCGCCGGCGCAGGATGCTGCGCACCCGCGCCACCAGCTCGCGCGCCTCGAAGGGCTTGGTGACGTAGTCGTCGCCGCCGAGTTCGAGTCCCATCACGCGGTCGGCCGGATGGCCCCGGCCGGTGAGTATCAGCACGCCCGCGTTCGATGCCGCCTGGATGCGCCGCATGAGATCGATGCCGTCCATGTCGGGCAGGCCGAGATCGACGATGCAGAGGTCGGGCTTCTCGACCTGCAGCCGCCGCAGCACGCTCGCACCGGTGCTGAACCCTTCGCCGTTGAAGCCGAACTCGGCCAGCGTGGCGAGCACCAGCCGCGCCACGGCCGGGTCGTCCTCGATCACGTAGACCAGCGATGGCGGGTTCGCCTCGTCGGCGCCGGCGCGGTGGGTCAGTCCTGCGCCATGGTGTTCGTTCGTCATCGGCCCTCCTCGATCGCTTGCGCGAGCTGTGCGGTGCTGAAAGGCTTGGTGAGCATCGGAAAGTCGACCTGCCGCGAGAGATCTCCTGGCGCATAGCCGCTCATCAGGACCACGGCGCGGGCGCGGCCGCCCTCGCGCGCCGCCCGCGCCACGGCGAGGCCGTCGACACCGCCTCCCATCACCACGTCGGACAGAAGCAGCACGATGTCCGGCGTGTGCTCGAGCAGGCTCAGCGCGTCGGCGCCGCCGTCGGCTTCGAGCACCGAATAGCCCAGCTCCAGCAGGCTGCGCCGGATCACGCGCCGCACCTGGGCGTCGTCGTCCACCAGCAGCGCCAGGCCCATCGACGCGGCCGGTGGCCGGCCGGTCGCGCGGCCGCTGTCGGCTGCGCCGTCCGCCGGCGCGGGCTCGGCCGCCGGCAGCCATACCGACACCGTGGTGCCGCGCCCCGGTGCGCTGCGCACGTCGATGGCGCCGCCCGACTGCTTCACGAAGCCGTAGACCACGGCCATGCCGAGCCCGGTGCCGCTGCCCGGCTGCTTGGTGGTGAAGAAGGGATCGAACAGGTGGGCCAGGGTGTCGGCGTCCATGCCGCTGCCGTCGTCCTCGACTTCGATGCGCACGCAGTCGCCCGCGGACAGCTGCAGCGGCGCCGCCTCCGAGGCGTCGATGCGAACGCGCCGGGCCCGCAGCACGATGTGTCCGTCGGGACCGGTCGCGTCGCGCGCATTCAGCACCAGGTTCACCAGCGCCTGCTCGAGCAAGGTGGCATCGATCCAGGTCCACAGCGGCAGTTCGCCGACATCGACGTCGATGTCGAGCCGCAGGGTCTCGGGCAGCGAGCGCCGCACCAGCCGGGCCACGGTGTCGACCAGCGCGCCAACATGCACCGCCGCCGCCTGCAGCGGTTGGCGCCGGGCGAAGCTCAACAGGCCGCGCACCAGATCGGCCCCGCGGCGCGCGGCGTCGAGCGCCGGATGCACATAGTCGTCCAGCGCCGGATCGCCAGTCCGGGCTTCGGCCAGCGCCGCCAGGTTGCCGATCACGACCGTGAGGATGTTGTTGAAATCGTGCGCCAGGCCCCCGGTGAGACGGCCCAGCGAGTCGAGCTTCTGGGCCCGCGCCAGCAGCGCCTGCGAGCGCCGCTCCTGCGTGATGTCGAAGGTCAGTTCGAAGCAGCCGACGACCCGGCCCTCGGCGCTGCGCTGCGGCACCAGCGAGGTCCGCACCCAGAGGCGGCGCGCGTCGCAGGTCTGGAGCTCGTATTCGAGGCTTTGCGTTTCGCCGGCGAGGGCCCGCAGCACCTGCGGCTTGACCATCGCGTAGACCGCGTCCCCCAGGAAGGCCTTGGCGCTGACGGCCTCCGGGCGCGAGGTGTCGACGCAGAACCAGTCGTGGTAGCCGCGGTTGAGGTAGCGGTAGACCCGCCGGTGGTCGAAGTAGGCCACCAGCGCGGGGATCGAATCCATGATCAGCCGCACCCGCTCCTCGCTGTGCTGCAATTCGGCGGTGCGCGCGGCCACCCGGCCTTCGAGCTCGGCGTTGTGGCGACGGATGATCTGCTCGGCGCGGCGCTGCTCGGTGACATCGGAATAGAGCGTGACGAAGCCGTGGCCCGGCACCGGCTCGCCGCGGATGAGCAGCACCCGCCCGTCGGGGCGCACCCGCTCGATCTGGTGCGGTGCGAAGTGGCGCGCCGCCGCGACGCGTTCGGCCACCAGCTGCTGCGGGTCGCCGGGGCCGTACTCGCCGCGCCGGGCATTGAAGCCGATGAAGCTCTCGAACGGCGCCCCCATGTAGGCCATCTCGTCGGGGAAGCCGAGCAGGCGGACGTAGGCGCGGTTCCAGGCCACCAGGCGCAGGTCGGCGTCGAAGATCGACAGGCCCTGGTCGAGCAGGTCGAGCCCCGCCTGCAGCGTCAGGTAGCGCTCCAGCGTGCGGATCACCCCGGCCACCTTCCCGGGCTGCAAACATTCGTCATTTTTGAGTGTGTCTCCTGCAATGTTCGTCGGACATCCTATGGCTGTTCATTGTTGATGACCTCGCCGGAGGCGCACTTGACAGCCGTCAAATGGGCGGCGCAGTCGAGTGCCGCGGCCGTACATCCCTCGCCACGCACCAGGAGCCCGCCATGGAACAGACCCTTTCCCCCGCCCTTCCCGCCACGCTGTACCCGCCGTCCGAGGCCACCGTGCAACGCGCCCGGATCTCCGGCCGCGCCGCCTACGACCGGCTGGTCGCCGAGGCCGAAGCCGACCCCGACGCGTACTGGGGCCGCCTGGCGCGCGAGCTGATCGCCTGGAAGCAGCCCTTCACGCAGGTGCTCGACCAGCGCCGGGCGCCCTTCTTCGAATGGTTCGCCGACGGCACGCTCAACGCGTCGTACAACTGCCTGGACCGCCAGGTCGAGAACGGCCTGGGCGAGAAGACCGCGATCGTCTTCGAGGCCGACGACGGCGCCGTCACGCGGATCAGCTACCAGGACCTGCTGGCGCGCGTCTGCCGCACAGCCAATGTGCTGAAGTCGCTGGGCGTCGGCCGCGGCGACCGGGTCGTGATCTACATGGCGATGTCGATCGACGGCGTGGTCGCGATGCAGGCCTGCGCGCGCATCGGCGCCATCCATTCGGTGGTCTTCGGCGGCTTCTCGGCGCAATCCCTGCGCGACCGCATCGCCGACACCGGGGCCGTGATGGTGCTCACCGCCGACCAGCAGGTGCGCGGCGGCAAGCAGCTGCCGCTGAAGGCGATCGTCGACGAGGCGCTGGTCCTCGGCGGCTGCGACAGCGTGCGCCATGTGCTCGTCACGCGGCGCACCGGCGGCGCCGTGCCGTTCCAGGCACCGCGCGACCAGTGGATGGCCGATCTCGCGGCCGCGCAGCCCCCGACGTGCGAGCCCGAATGGGTGAACGCCGAGCATCCGCTCTTCCTCTTGTACACCTCGGGCTCGACCGGCAAGCCCAAGGGCGTGCAGCACGCCACCGGCGGCTACCTGCTGCATGCGGCGCTGACCTGCCAGTGGACCTTCGACCTCGGCCCCGAGGACGTCTTCTGGTGCACGGCCGACATCGGCTGGGTCACCGGCCACACCTACATCGCCTACGGCCCGCTGGCGATCGGCGCGACCCAGGTGGTGTTCGAGGGCGTGCCCACCTACCCCGATGCCGGCCGCTTCTGGAAGATGATCCAGGACCACAAGGTCAGCGTGTTCTACACCGCGCCGACCGCGATCCGCTCGCTGATCAAGATGGCCGAGGGCAACGACGCGGTGCACCCGCGCCACTACGACCTGTCGAGCCTGCGCATCCTCGGATCGGTCGGCGAGCCGATCAACCCGGCGGCCTGGGAGTGGTACCACCGCCACGTGGGCGGCGGCCGCTGCCCGGTGCTCGACACCTTCTGGCAGACCGAGACCGGCGGCCACATGATCACGCCGCTGCCGGGTGTCACGCCGCTGGTGCCGGGCTCCTGCACCCTGCCGTTCCCGGGCATCGACGCGGCCGTGGTGGACGAGGCCGGCAACGAGCTGCCCTGGGGCCAGGGCGGCATCCTGGTCGTGCGCAAGCCCTGGCCGTCGATGATCCGCACCATCTGGAACGACCCGGAGCGCTTCAAGGCCAGCTACTACCCCGAGGAGTTCCAGGGCCGCTACTACCTGGCCGGCGACGGCGCGATACGCGACAAGACGACCGGCTACTTCACCATCACCGGGCGCATCGACGACGTGCTCAACGTCAGCGGCCATCGGATGGGCACGATGGAGATCGAATCCGCCCTGGTGGCGATGACCGACCTGGTGGCCGAGGCCGCGGTGGTGGGACGGCCCGACGACACCACGGGCGAGGCGGTGTGCGCCTTCGTGGTGCTGAAGCGGCCGCTGCCCAGCGGCGACGAGGCCCGGCGCATCGCCGACCAGCTGCGCAACTGGGTCGGCAAGGAGATCGGCCCGATCGCCAAGCCGCGCGACATCCGCTTCGGCGACAACCTGCCGAAGACCCGCAGCGGCAAGATCATGCGCCGGCTGCTGCGCACGCTGGCCAAGGGCGAAGCGGTGACACAGGACGTGAGCACGCTCGAAAACCCCGCCGTGCTCGAGCAGCTCGGCCAGCCCTATTGAGCAGGCAGGTACATCGTCGCCTCGACCTCGACCAGCACCTCGTCCCCGGGCAGGAAGCGCGACACCTCGACCACCGTGCTGACCGGCGGCTGGCCCGGGTAGAACAGGCCGCGCACCCGGTTGTAGGGCGCGTAGTCGGGCAGGCGCCGGAAGTACTGCACCAGCTTCACGACGTCGTCCATCGTGCCGCCGTGCTCGGTCGCGATCTGGCGGATGCGCTCGAGCACGAACCAGCTCTGGGCCACGATCGGCGCCTCGAACACGTCGACCGACATCTGGCCGGTGGCGTAGCCGAGCGTTCGCAGGGCGGCGCGCGCCGCGTCGGGGATGTCGTCGTAGCCGGCCACCGCGCGGCGGGTCGACGGGTCGACCGCGACCACGCCGCTCATGAAGACGAAATCCCCGACGCGTTTCGCGGCGGCGTAGTTGGCCATCGGCTTGCCCATGCTCATGGGATGTTCTCCAGGGTACGGCCCGCGCGGATGACGGTGCGGAGTCGGCCATGCGGGTCCAGCAGTTCGTATTCGTCGGTGGCCGCCAGCAGCACCAGGTCGGCCGGGCACCCCGGCGCGATGCGCCCGTCCCAGGGCAGGCCCAAGGCGCGGGCCGGGCTCACGGTGATGGCGTCGAGCCAGTCGGCGGCCGGCGCCAGGTGCGCCATCTGCACGCCGAGGCCGAAGGTCTCGACCAGGTCGTAGCCGCCATAGGGATAGAAGGCGTCCTGCACGTTGTCGGTGGCGAGGCTTGGCCGCAGGCCGTGCGCCGCGGCTTCGCGCAGCCGCGTGATGCCGCGCTGAACCGGCGTGCGGTCCCAGGCGCCCTGCAGGTAGAGGTTGGTGCTCGGCAAGGCGATCAGGTGGATGCCTGCCTGGGCGCACAGCGCGAGCGTGTCGTTGGCGGCGGCGTCGTCCTGCACCGACAGCGAGCAAGCATGGCCGCAGGCGACGCGCCCCTGCAGGCCGCGTGCGATCGTGAGCTGGGCGATGGTGCGCAGGCCGGTCGCTTCGACATCGAGGCCTTCGTCGACGTGGAAGTCCAGCGTCAGTCGATGCTGCTGCGCGAGGTCGAAAACCCGCCCCAGCTTGTGGACGATGCCGTCGTTGCGATACACGAAGGCGCCGAGCACCCCGTCCGCCCGTCGCACCGCCTGCGCGATGCGTTCGCCCGCGTCGGCCTCGGCGAACAGGTCGAGCGGCACCAGCGCGACGAACTGCAGCTCGATGCGGCCACGCCATTCGTCGCGCAGCTGCTCCAACACAGCGAGCGACACCGGCGCCTCGACGCTGCCCCAGTCGAGATGGGTGCGCAGGGCCCGGGTGCCGGCGCGCCAGGCTTCGTCCAGCGCCCGCAGCATGCGGGTGCGCAGCGACTGCGCCGTCCAGCGCGCGCGATGCGCCGCCATGCGCTCGATCGCCGCGAACAGGTTGCCTTCGGCCGCGCCGGCCTCGCGCACCGTGTAGTTCTTGTCGATGTGGGCATGTGCATCGACCATCGCGCTCAATAAGGTGCCGCGCGCCGGCTGGCGGGACGGCACGATGGCCTCGACCTGCGCGCCGGAGAGCGTGACATCGAACACCTCGGCTTCGCCCGCCTGAAACCCCCGCAGGCGCGCCGGGATGCGAACGGCTTCCAGCCTCGAGGGCGCCGTCATCCGCGCGCCGCGCGCGGCAGGCCGCGCAGCCAGCCGAGCCCGGCCGAGGTTCCATCGGCCACGGCGCCGCGGCGCGGCCGGTACTCGCAGCCGACCCAGCCTTGCCAGCCGCATTGCGCCGACACCTCGTCGATGACCTCGAACAGGTAAGGATGATTCAGCTCGCCGATGTCGGGCTCGTTGCGATCGGGCACGCCGGCGATCTGGAAATGGCCGACCCGGCCGGTCGGCAGGTACTTCCGGATCTTCATGGCCACGTCGCCCTCGACGATCTGGCAGTGGTAGAGGTCCATCTGGACCTGCACGTTGAGCGCGCCCACCGCCTCGACGAGCTCGTGCGCGTGGTCCTGCCGGTTCAGGAAGAAGCGCGGGATGTCGCGCGTGTTGATCGGCTCTATCAGCACGTCGCGACCGGCCTTGGCCGCCTCGACGGCAGCCCAGCGCAGGTTCTCGAGGTAGGTCGGCTGCACGGTCTCGCGCTCGACGCCCTCGGGCACCAGCCCGGCCATGACGTGGATGCGCGGGCAGTCGAGCGCCGCCGCGTAGTCGATCGCCTTCAGGATGCCGTCGCGGAACTCGGCCTCGCGCCCGGGCAGGCAGGCCAGGCCGCGCTCGCCGCGCTCCCAGTCGCCGGGCGGGCCGTTGAACAGCACCTGCTTCAGACCGTTGGCGGCCAGCCGCGAGGCCAGCTCCCGCGCTTCGTAGGCATAGGGGAACAGGTACTCCACGGCGGCGAAGCCATCCTTGGCGGCGGCCTCGAAGCGGTCGAGGAAATCGAGCTCCGGATAGAGCATGGAAAGGTTGGCGGCGAAGCGTGGCATGGTTCGATGATAGGGACGGTCAGTGGGACGGCGGCAGTTCGATGCCCGGGAAGATCTTGATCACCGCGCTGTCGTCTTCCTTCGCGAAGCCGGCGGTCGAGGCCTGCATGAACATCTGGTGCGCGGTCGAGGCCAGCGGCAGCGGGAACTTGCTGGCACGCGCCGTGTCGAGCACCAGCCCGAGGTCCTTGACGAAGATGTCGACCGCCGACAGCGGCGTGTAGTCGCCGGCCAGCACGTGGGCCATGCGGTTCTCGAACATCCAGCTGTTGCCGGCGCTGTGGGTGATGACCTCGTACAGCGCGTCCGGGGCCACGCCTTCGCGCAGGCCCAGGGCCATCGCCTCCGCCGCCGCCGCGATGTGCACCCCGGCCAGCAGCTGGTTGATGATCTTGACCTTGCTGCCCGCGCCGGCGCGGTCGCCGAGCCGGTAGACCTTGCCGGCCATGGCGTCGAGCACCGCGTCGGCGCGCGCGTAGGCCTCGGGCCGGGCCGCGCTCATCACGGTCATCTGGCCGCTCGCCGCCTTGGCGGCGCCGCCCGAGATCGGCGCGTCGATGTAGAGGATGCCCAGCGCGCCCAGCCGCTCCTCGAGCGCCATCGACCAGTTGGGGTCGACCGTCGAGCACATCACGAACACGCTGCCGGGTTTCATCGAGGCGGCGGCGCCGCCCTCGCCGAACAGCACCTCCTCGGTCTGCGCGGCGTTGACCACGACCGAGATCACGACCTCGCAGCGGTGCGCGACCTGTGCCGGCGTGGCCCAGGCGACGCCGCCGGCCTCGGCGAAGCGCACCGCCGCGCCGGGACGCGCGTCGCACACGTGCATCTCGTAGCCGCGGTCGCGCAAGGTGGCGGCAATGCCAGCGCCCATGGCGCCCAGGCCGATGAGTCCTGCTCTGTTCATGAGGTGTCCTAGATGGGTTCGCGCAACGCGCGCGCCATCATAGGCGCCCTCCCCGGCCGCTTCAACGCGATCCGAGCGCGTGCCGGGCCGCGCGCACGATGCTCTGCGCATCGACGCCGAAGAACTGCCGCAGGGCCGCGCGGGTGTCGCTGCGGCCGAAGCCGTCGGTGCCGAGCGTGAGGAAGCGCCGGCCCTGGGGCAGGAAGGCGCGGACGCTCTCGGGCACGCTGCGCACGTAGTCGGTCGCGGCGATGATCGGCCCGCTGCCGCCCGCCAGCTGCCGCGCGATGAACGGCGCGCCCGGCTCGGCCTCGCCCGCCAGCGCGCGTTGTTCGCAGACCCGCCCGTCGCGCGCGAGCTCGCTCCAGCTCGTGACACTGAACACCTCGGCGGCAATGCCCTCTTCGGCCAGCATCTGCGCCGCCTTGACGACTTCGGTGAGGATCGCGCCGGAACCGAGCAGCGTGACCTTCGCCTCGGTGGATGCCGGCTGCGCGCCCTTCCATCCATCGAAGCGATAGCAGCCGCGCAGCACATCGGCTTCCGCGCCGGCCGGCAAGTCGGGCTGGGCGTAGTTTTCGTTCATCAGGGTGACGTAGTAGAAGACGTCCTTCTGCTCGACCATCATCTCGCGGATGCCGGCATCGACGATCACCGCCATCTCGCCCGCGAAGGCCGGGTCGTAGGCCTTGCAGTTCGGGATGGTGGCGGCAATGAGATGGCTCGATCCGTCCTGGTGCTGCAAGCCTTCGCCGCCGAGCGTGGTGCGCCCGGAGGTGGCGCCGAGCAGGAAGCCGCGCGGCCGCTGGTCGGCGGCGGCCCAGATCTGGTCGCCGACGCGCTGGAAGCCGAACATCGAGTAGTAGATGTAGAAGGGCAGCATCGCCAGCCCGTGCACGCTGTAGCTGGTGGCGGCGGCGGTCCAGCTGGCGATGGCGCCGGCCTCGCTGATGCCTTCCTCGAGGATCTGGCCGTCGGTCGCCTCGCGGTACGACAGCACCGAGCCGATGTCTTCCGGCGCATAGCGCTGGCCCACGCTCGAATAGATGCCGACCTGCTTGAACAGGTTGGCCATGCCGAAGGTGCGCGCCTCGTCGGCCACGATCGGCACCACGCGCGGGCCGAGCACCTTGTCCTTCATGAGGTTGCCCAGCATGCGCACGAAGGCCATGGTGGTGCTCATCTCCTTGCCGGCGGCCGCGACCGCGAACTGCGCATAGGCCCCGATGTCGGGCTTGGCGACGGTGTCGCAGTCGGTGACGCGGCGCGGCATGCTGCCGCCGAGCGCGGCCCGCTTGGCCAGCAGGTAGCGCATCTCGGCGCTGTCGTCGGCCGGCTTGTAGAAGGCGGCGGTGGTGGCCTGTTCGTCGGTCAGCGGCAGCTTGAAGCGGTCGCGGAAGGCGATCAGGTCGGTGTCGTCGAACTTCTTCTGCGAGTGCGTCGTCATCTTGCCCTGGCCGGCGCTGCCCATGCCGTAGCCCTTCTTGGTGTGGGCCAGGATCACGGTCGGCCGGCCGCGGTGCGCGGCCGCCGCGGCATAGGCGGCGTGGATCTTCACCAGGTCGTGGCCGCCGCGCTTCAGGTGGTCGATCTGCTCGTCGGTCATGCCCTCGGCGAGCCGCGCCAGTTCCGGGTCCTGGCCGAAGAAGGTGTCGCGGTTGTAGCGGCCGTCCTTGGCGGCGAAGGTCTGCATCTGGCCGTCGACCGTGTTCGAGAAGGCCCGCACCAGCGCGCCCGTGAGGTCGCGGGCGAACAGGCCGTCCCAGTCGCTGCCCCAGACCAGCTTGATGACGTTCCAGCCGGCGCCGGCGAACAGCTTCTCGAGTTCGTCGATGATGCGGCCGTTGCCGCGCACCGGGCCGTCCAGGCGCTGCAGGTTGCAGTTGACCACCCAGACCAGGTTGTCGAGCCTCTCGCGGGCGGCGAGCGTCAGCGCGCTCATCGATTCGGGCTCGTCCATCTCGCCGTCGCCGAACACGCCCCAGACTTTCCGCCCCTCGCAATCCAGCAGGTTGCGGTGCGTGAGGTAGCGCATGAAGCGCGCGTGGTAGATCGAGCTGATCGGCCCGATGCCCATCGAGCCGGTCGGAAACTGCCAGAAGTCCGGCATCAGGTACGGGTGCGGGTAGCTGCTGAGGCCGCGTGCGCCCTGGCCTTCGGTGAACGCGGGCGCGGTGAGCTCCTGCCGGTAGTGGCGCAGGTCCTCTTCGCCGAGCCGGCCTTCGAGGAAGGCGCGCGCATACACGCCCGGTGCGCTGTGCGGCTGGAAGAACACGAGGTCGCCACGGTGGGCATCCGTGCGTGCATGGAAGAAATGATTGAAGCCGGTCTCGAACAGGTCCGCCGCGCTGGCGTAGCTGGCGATGTGGCCGCCGAGCTCGCCGTAGGCCTGGTTGGCGCGCACCACCATCGCGAGCGCATTCCAGCGCATCAGCGAGGCCAGCCGCTCCTCCATCGCGAGGTCGCCGGGGAACGCCGGCTGGGCGTCGACCGCGATGGAGTTGACGTAGGGCGTCGACAGGTCCGGCTCCCAGCCGATGCGCTGGGCCCGCGCCAGCCGTGCGAGTTCGTCCAGCATCCAGCGCGCCCGCTCCGGCCCGTGGGCGTCGGCCAGGGCGACGAAGGCGGCCCGCCACTCGGCGGTTTCGACGGGATCGGGATCGTGCAGGGGCATGTCGATCAGGGCGCGCAAGGGGTCGAAGGGGATCGGGGCGTTCATGAACCGCAATCTAGGCCGTTCGCGATGGCATGGGGTGCCGATTCCGTGCCTTTCCGGCCCAGTCCACCGCATAGAATTCTGCATTTTTGCCGCTTGGCAGCATTTCATGCAACTGGACACGATCGACCTGCGCATTCTCGACGAGCTGCAGCGCGACGGCGGCCTGTCCAACGTCGAACTGGCGCGCCGCATCCACCTGTCGCCCTCGCCCTGCCTGGCGCGGGTGAAGGCGCTCGAGGCCGGCGGCGTGATCCAGCGCTACGTGGCCCTGGTCAACGCGGGCGCGCTGGGCCTCGGCCTCAACGTCTTCATCTCGATCAGCCTGAAGACACAAAGCAAGCAGTCGCTGGCCGATTTCGAGCAGCGCATCGCGGAGCACGACGAGGTGATGGAGTGCTACCTCATGACCGGCGACAGCGACTACCTGATCCGGGTCGCCGTGGCCGATATCGCGGCGCTGGAGAAGTTCATCCTCGAACAGCTGACGCCGATCGCCGGCATCGAGAAGATCCGCTCGAGCTTCGCGCTCAAGCAGGTGCGCTACAAGACCGCGCTGCCGCTGCCCCGGCCGCAGGAGCCCGTGCGCGCTCACTGATAATCCGTGCTCGTGCAGGCCCGTGTGACAGCAAGGACGGCGGTTTGGTGGATATCTCTTTCGATCTCATGTTCGGGGCCCTGACGCTGGTCGTGGCGGGCGCCGCCCTCCTCATCGCACCCCGGGAGCGGCGGCTCGAGTTCCTGATGCACATCGCGATGGTCACCGCGCTCACGATCTTCGTGGTGAAGATGAACGCCTGACTATTTCGGCCAGAGCGCCCAGAGCCGCAGGGGCTGGTTGACCCGCGCAGCGACCCGGCCCGCATCGGCGCCGGTGCCGGCGAAATAGTCGGCTCGCACCGCGCCGACGATGGCGCTGCCGGTGTCCTGCGCGACCACCAGCTTGGCCAGCGGCACGGCCGGCCCCGGCGAGGCGAGCCAGACCGGCGTGCCGTACGGGATGCTGTCCCGGTCGACCGCGATCGAGCGGCCGGCCGTGAGCGGCACGCCCTGCGCGCCCACCGGCCCCGAGGCCGCGTCGACTTCATTGAGCGGCTCCTCGCGGAAGAACACGTAGCGGGGATTGCTCCACAGCAGCTGCGACACGCGCTGAGGGTTCTGCGCCACCCACTGCTTGGTGTCGTCCGGCCACAGGCTGACCTTGGTCGCTCCCTGGCTCGACAGCCATTGCTGGACGCTGCGATAGGGTTGCTCGTTGGTGGCCGCGAAGGCCACGCGCACCATGCGCTGCGAACCGTCGGCCTCGGTGATGCGCAGCCGACCCGAGCCCTGGATGTGCAGCATCAGCGCGTCGATGGGATCGGCCAGCCAGGCGATCTCGCGGCCGCGCAGCGCGGCCTGGGCCTGCGGCAGCGTGTCGATCTCCTGGCGGGTGTACCAGGGGCGCTTGGGGACCAGGCCCGCCGGCGCCTGGTAGAGCGGCACCGTGTGGGTCGCCGTCGGCCGCCGCGTGGCATCGAAGACCGGCTCGTAGTAGCTGGTGAGCTTGCCTTCGCTCGGGCCCGCAAGCGACTCGATGCGAAACGGCTGCAGCCGCTGCATCATCCATTCGCGCTGCTGGTCCGGCTCGGCCAGCGCGAGCTGGCGCACCTCGCGGCACAGCGGCGCGATGGCGGCGTTGGGCCGCGCGCAGTTGCTGACCATCGCGACCCAGCCTTCGTGCAGGGCGTCCTCGTTGAAGCCGGGCAGCTCGGACCACGGCACCGGCGTCCAGCGGCTCTTGGGATGGGTGAGCGAGCCGGTCAGGGGACCGAGATCGCGTGGCGGGGCCGCGCTCGGCGTCGCCGTCGGCGTCTCGGGCTGTCGTGTGCTGAAGCTGCAGCCCGCGAGCGTTGCTACGATCGCAAGTCCCGCCAGCCACCGGAGTCCTTTGTTCATGGGTCTGATTTTGCTTGAAGCCCTCGCGGCCGCGATCGCGCTGGTGCTGATCGTCTGGTGGACCATGTTCTCGGGCCGCAAGGGCGGCGAGCTGGACGACCGCGACGATGCCGGCGAGCCCCCAAAAAGGGATTGAATCGCGGTAGTCCGGCGCCGCACACGACTGTGGGTCAGTGCGCCGAATGCTACCAAAAACATAGCATTAGAGCCAGATACGACAAGGGTTTAGAGCGATCCCATCGCCGATGACCGTTACATGCCGACACGGCCGGGTCACCGAATTTGCGCGAATCGCTCCGGATAATGGTTCTTCCTTGTATTGCATCCCCAGAAGGACCGACATGAAAAAACTCGTACTCGCCACCTCCGCCGCCGCCCTCGTTCTCGCAGGTTGCGCCGGAACCGGCATGACCGACACCCAGCGCAACACCGGCATCGGTGCCGGCGTCGGCGCACTGGCGGGCGCGGCGATCGGCTCGGCAACCGGCGGCCGTGCGGGCACCGGCGCCGCGGTGGGTGCGCTCGCCGGTGCGGCCGGCGGCTACCTGTGGTCGCAGCGCATGGAGAACCAGAAGAAGCAGATGGAAGCCGCCACCCGGGGCACCGGCGTGGCCGTCACCCAGACCGCCAGCAACGAGCTCAAGCTGGCGATCCCGAGCGACATCTCCTTCGACGTCGGCCGCGCGGCGATCAAGCCCAACTTCTCGCCGGTGCTCGACCAGTTCGCCAGCGGCCTGCGCAACAACCCGAACGCCGAGGTGCGCATCATCGGCCACACCGACAGCACCGGCACCGATGCCATCAACAACCCGCTGTCGATCGAACGCGCCGCGAGCACGCGCGACTACCTGGTGGCGCGCGGCGTGCCGGCCGGCGCGATCCGCACCGAAGGCCGCGGCTCGCGCGAGCCGGTCGCCGACAACAACACCGAAGCCGGCCGGGCGCAGAACCGCCGCGTCGAGATCTTCGTCGGCGAACGTTCGCAGGGCTGATAGGGTTCAGACCCCACGCAGGAGGTTGGCGAGTTCGACCGCCGACTTGACCTCCATCTTCTCGAACACGCGCGCGCGGTGGACCTCCACCGTGCGCACGCTGATCGCCAACTGATCGGCGATCAGCTTGTTCGGCAGGCCCTCGACCACGCAGCGCATCACGTCGCGCTCGCGCTCCGTCAGCTCGTCGATGCGGCGCTTGAGGAGCTGGCGCGTGCGCCTGGCCTCGACCGCGCGCAGCGACGCCCCGAGCGCGTGCTCGATGCGGTCGACCAGCGCGTTGTCCGAGAACGGCTTCTCGCAGAAATCGAAGGCGCCGCGCTTGACCGCATCGACCGCGGTCGGCACGTCGGCATGGCCGGTCAGGAAGATCACCGGCATGGCGTCGAGCAGGCCGCGCTCGGCCAGGCGGTCAAACAGTACCAGCCCGCTGGTGCCCGGCATGCGCACGTCGAGCAGCAGGCAATGCGGATGGTCGGTCAGCGGCTCCTCGGCCAGGCGGGCCTCGAAGGCTTCGGCGCTGGCGAATTGCTCGCTCACCAGGCGCCGCGATCGCAGCAGCCAGGCCAGGGCCTCGCGCACGCTGGCGTCGTCGTCGACGATGAAGATCAGGGCATCGATCAGGGGTTGCATGGCGTGAAGTGTCAGCTGGCGGTGGCCAGGGTGAATCGGAAGACGGTGCCGCGCGGGCGCTGCGGTTCGTGCATCAGCACGCCGCCGTGCTGCTCGACCACGGTGCGGCACAGGCTCAGGCCCAGGCCCATGCCGTCGGCCCGCGTCGTGAAGAAGGGCGTGAAAAGGCGCGACGCTACTTCGGCGCTGATGCCGCAGCCGAGGTCGGCGACCGAAAATTCAAGCCAGCGGCGCGCGTCCGGGCCCGGACTGCCGCTGGCGCGAACGACCCGCAGGCGCAGCACGCGCTCGCTCAGTTCGGGCATGTCCATCGCCTGCATGCCGTTGCGCGCCAGGTTCAGCAGCACCTGCTCGACCAGCGTGCGGTCGCAGACCACGGCCGGCAGGTTGTCCTCCAGGGCCAGCTCCACGCGCACGCCGAGCTTGCGCGCCTGCAGCCGCACCAGCGGCAGCACCGCGTCGACCAGCGCCTGGGGCGTCACCGACTCGCGCGTGCGGTCGCGCCGGCGCACGAAGTCGTGCACGCTGCGGATCACCTGGCCGGCGCGATCGGCCTGCTCGGCGATCCGGCGCACCGCCATCGCGACCTCCTGCCGGTCGCCGTCTTGCGGCGACCCGTCCGCCCCTAGCAGGTTGAGCGAGCCGCTGGCGTAGCTGGCGATCGCGGCCAGCGGCTGCGTCAGTTCGTGGCTCAGCAGCGAGGCCATCTCGCCCACGGTGGCCAGCCGGGCGCTGGCCTGCAGCCGTTCCTGGCTGGCGCGCGAGAGCTCCTCCACGCGGCGTTGCTCGCTGATGTCGATGAAGGCGCTCATCCAGCCCGACTGCGAGCCTTGCGCATTGATCAGCGGGGCCTCGAAGATCAGCACCGGGAAGCGGCTGCCGTCCTTGCGCATGAAGACCGACTCGAAACCCTCGCGCGGCGGCGTCGCGCCCGCCAGCCGCACCGCCTGCCGGCGCTGGTACTCGTGCGCCAGCTCGGTCGGCCAGTAGGGCACCTCGACGTCGCTGCGCATCAGTTCCTCGGCGCTGAACCCCACCATCTCGCAGAAGGCCGGGTTGACGTAGGTGATGCGGCCCTGCAGGTCGCGCGCGCGCAGGCCGGTGATGACCGAATCCTCCATCGCCTTGCGGAAGGCCAGCGCATCGCCGAGATCGCGCTCGGCCCGCAGGCGCCGCCGGGTGTCGCGCGCCAGCAGCACCAGCACCGACACCAGCGCGATCGAGATCGCCGTGACCAGCGCGGTCAGCATGTTGGGGAACAGGTCCGGCACGGCGCGCCAGCCGTCGATGCGCAGCATCAGGGTGACGCCCGGCAGGTCGATCAGCTGCTGCGAGGTGAAGACCCGCGTGCCGATGCGCCGCGGCGCGCCGATCGCCACCAGCCGGGTGCCGTCGGACTCGGTGAAGGCGACTTCCTGGCCGCGGCTGAGCATCGGCGCCAGCAGTTCGGTGAGCGTATCGCGCAGCGAGTAGGCCGCAACCAGGTAGCCGCCGCCCTCGACCGGAACGCACAGCTCCAGCACCTCGAGGCCGCCGCTGCCCTGCACCGAGGCCACGTAGTGGCTCGGCGAATAGGCCGCCGATCCCAGCTTGCGCGCGGTCGAGCAGGCCTGCTCGACGTCGATCTGCTCGGGGCCGCGCTCGTTGTCGCCGAACACCTTGCGTCGATAGGGCGAATCGACCGCGCCGAGCGGGCGCAGCGCCGGGTCGCGCCATTCGAGACGCAGCCACTCGCGGTGATCGCGCAGCAAGGCCGAGGCCCGGCCCTCCCACTGCTCGCGGTCGACCCCGCCGGCCAGCGAGGCGCGCAAGGTCTGGACGTTGCGCTGCAGGCCGTCGCGCAGGTCGGCCACCGCGTCGGCCGTGTCGCGGTCCAGCACGGTCTGGGTCTGCTCGACCTCGTGCCGGCCGGCCAGCCAGACCACGGTGACCAGCAGCGCCAGCACCAGAATCGCCAGCAGCACCCAGAGGAACCAGCGGCGCCAGAACGAGCGCAGGAAGCGCAGCCGCGCGAAGGCGGGACGCAGGACGCGGGCGGCGGGCAGGGAAGGCGCGGACACTGCGGCTTCAGATGACGCCGTGGGCCAGCGCCGGGAGCTGGGCGCGCGCGGCCTCGAGCTGCGCGGCATCGACATCGAACAGCACCACGGCCTCGCCCTCGGCGTGCTGGGCCGCCACCGTGCCCCAGGGGTCGACCACCATCGACTGGCCCCAGGTCTGGCGGCCGTTCTCGTGCGTGCCGCCTTGCGCCGGCGCCACCACCCAGGCCAGGTTCTCGATCGCCCGGGCCCGCAGCAGCACCTCCCAGTGGGCGGCGCCGGTGGTTCGCGTGAAGGCGCTGGGCACCAGCAGCAGCTCGGCCCCCTGGCGGGCCAGCGCCCGGTAGAGCTCCGGAAACCGCAAGTCATAGCAGACGCTCATGCCGATGCGCCAGGAGTGGCCGTCGCGCGAGGGCAGGTCGAAGCACACCGGCTGGGTGCCCGGTGCGATCACGCGGCGTTCGTCGTAGCGCTCGCGGCCATTGTCGAAAAAGAACAGGTGGATCTTGTCGTAGCGCGCAACGCGCTCGCCGTCCGGCGCGTAGACCAGCGAGCTGTTGAAGACATGCTGGTCGTCGTCGGTCTCGATCGGCAAGGTGCCGCCGACGATCCAAAGCCCGAACTCGCGCGCCGCATCGGCCAGGAAGCTCTGCACCGTGCCGGCCCCCGCGGTCTCGCGCAGCGCCAGCTTGTCGGTGTCGCGGCGGCCCATCATGCAGAAATACTCGGGCAGCACGGCCAGTTCGGCGCCGGCGGCGGCGGCTTCGGCCAGCAGGTCGTGGGCGCGTGCCAGGTTGGCCTCGCGGGCGATGGCCGACACCATCTGGATGGCTGCGACTTTCATGGCTGTGGTCTCCTTCTTCTTGCTAGCGCGGTGCCGGCGGCTCGGCCAGCGCCTCGGGCGTCGTGCGCCGCGGCACGCGGGTGATCTTCGGGTCGGTCCAGGTGCCGTCGATCTGGAACTCCTGCGTGGCCGCCGCGATGAGCGGCCGGCTCAGCACCATCTGCGCCAGGAAGGTGCCGAGTCCGATCGCCGGATTGATCGCGGTCGCCACCAGCGCCGCGGTGCCGGCGCTGATCTCGGGCACCACCACGACCCGGATGCTCTGCGTCTCGCGCGCGATGTCGGCCGAGCCGTCCATCAGCACAGCGGCGTTGACGCCCTTCATCTGCAGGTTGTTGGTGGAGGCCACGCCGTTGGCGATCTTGGCATCGCCGCGCAGGAAGTCGAAGGCAAAGCCGGCGCTGAAGATGTCGCGGAAATCGAGCGTGAGGCGCCGCGGCAAGGCCTGCAGGCTCAGCACGCCGAGCAGCTTGGCGATGCCCGGGTCGGCCTTCAGGAACTGGCCCGATTCGACGTCGATCTGCAGTTGCCCGCCGAGGCTCGGGTAGTCGATCGAGAACGGCGAGCCGGTCCAGTTGACCTGGCCCTCGAGCCGGCCGCGGCCGCGCCGCACCACGTCCTTCATGCCGAAGCGGTTCAACAACCCGCCGGCGTCCGCGATCTCGAGCTTGAAATCCATCGCGGTGCGGCGCTGGTCGCGCCCTGCGCTGGCGCCGGGCGGCGCGGCCCAGCTGCCGTGGGCGTTGAAGGTGGCGTCCGGATTGCTGAGGGTCAGCTTGTTGAGCATCCATTCGCGGCCGGCACCGCCGCGGTTCACGGCATCGATCTCGGCCCGGCCGAGGCGGCGGCCGAAGAGCTCGAAGTCGTCGACCACGATGTCGAGCGCCGGCAGGGTGCTCGGCTGCTCGTCGAGCAGGGACTCGACCGCCGTGGCTTCGCTGCGCGCGATCTTGAGCCGGGCCAGGCGCGCATACAGGCGCCCCGCCTGTGCATGGCGGTACTCGGCATAGCCGCTGAGCTCGACCGCGTCGACATTGGCGCGCCAGAGCTGGCCGTCGCGCGTGCCGCCGAGCACCACGTCGTGCAGCGTACGGCCGCCGAACACCAGCTCCTGGGCCCGCAGCGCGATGGTCGTCGGCAGGTAGGCCAGCGCGTCGTCGCCGCTGTCGACATTCGCCACGGCTTCGGGTGCCTTGCCGGTGGCCGCACTGAACAGCGCCTGCCAGGCACCGAGGTCGAGCCGCTCGAAACGCATGTTGGCGGCGACGCCGCGCTCCGGCGGCGGCGCCGATTCGCCGGCCGCGAGGCCGATGCCGATGGCGCCGCGCAGCACCCGCGCCTCGCGGCCCGAGACGTCGCGCACATAGCTGGCCGAGCCGACCTTGCCCAGCTCGAGCGAGATCTGGTCGTGCAGCTGCGGCGCGGCGCCGGCCCCGCGGGTCTCGCGCAGCACGATCTTCTTCTCGACCCGCAGCGGCATGGCGTCCTGGGCCTCCTTGGCCATTGGCGCAGGCAACTGGAGCCCCAGGCCCTGCAGGCTGCTGGTGAGCAGGAACTCGGGCGTGCCTTCACGCACCGAGAAGCTGGCCGTATAAGGCGCGCTGCCGGTCGCGTTCCTGGCCAGGCGGGCCAGCCAGTCGATCTCGCGCGCCGCCCGCAGGCCTTCGGCGCTGGCCGTGCCCTGGACGCGCAGCTCCAGCTCCTGCTTGCCGGTGAAGCGGCCGCTGCCGTCGATGCGCATGGCGCCACCGAGGCCGCGCGCCTGCACGCCGGCGAGCAAGAACCCGCCTTCGGTGAAATTGAGCGTGCCGCGCGCCTGCGTCAGCGCCGGAGCGCCGGAGGCCAGCTGCAGCTCGTTGTCGGCGAGCGCGATGGCGGCCTGCACCTTGGTCTTGTCCATCGCCTCGAGCGGCAGCTCGAGCCGCAGCTTGTAGTCGGCATTGCCGGTCGCGCGCATGTCCGCCAGCGTCGGGGCGGCCTCGCCGGCGAGCGGTCCGCCGACCCGCAGCACCTCGCCCAGCGGCCCCTTGGCCTGCACATCGAGCTTGAGTACCGGCGCATGGTGCGACATGTCGGCAATCTGCGCCTCGGCCTTCGTGACCTCGACGGCCTGGGCCGCCGCCAGTCGCCCGCGCGCATTGCGCACCAGCATGCCGGCCCGCTCGAACACCAGCTCGCCCGACAGGCCGCTCAGCGCGGGCCAGACCACGGTCGCGCCCGGCGCCGGCGGCACATAGGCGTAGCTGACATCCGCGACCTTCGCGGCGATGCGGAAATCGCCCTGCTTCGGGTCAATGAAGGGCATGTCCCAGAGGTCGCCACGGACCTTGAAGTCGACCGCGCTGGCTTTGCCCTTGGTGACCGCGTCGCGCACGTAGTCGCGGGTGGCCTTCGGGATGTGCAGCGGCAGGTAGCGCCAGACACGGGTGCCGTCGGCGCGCGTGAGCTTGCCCTGCAGGTCGAGCACTCCCGGATAGCGATCGGCGCTGTGCGAGACGGCCGGGTCGCTGGTGCGCCAGCTGGCCTGGGCCTCGCCTTCGGCATCGACGTTGGCGAAACGCAGGTTCGACATCTGTACCTGCACCGCGCCGCGATCGAGCTTCCACTGCAGCTGGGTCGACAGCCGATCGATCGGCACCACGGGCTCCTCGAACACGCCCGGCAGGTCGAGCGCGCCACTGGCGATCGACAGCGTGGCGCTGCCGCCGGCCTGGCTGGCGTCGAAATCGACCGTGGCGCCGCTGACGCCGGGCCTGCCGACCGGCGCGTGCGGCGCCGTGGCGGACGTGCCCGCCGCCCCCGCCGGCGTCGCCGGCGCGGGGACCGGCACGCCGGGCTGAGACGCCACGCTGAAGCCGCTCATGCGGCCCTTCAGCTGGTAGCCGGAGGGTTCGCCGGCGGGGCCCTGCCAGCTGGCCTCGATGTGCTCGACCATGCCACGCGGCTGGTAGGTCTCGAGCTGCTTGCGGAACGCCTCGCCCAAGGGCAGCCGGTCGGCGATCAGCGCCAGCGCCGCGAGGTCGAGCCGGTCGGCCCGCAGGGCGGTGCGCTCCGCCGTGCGTCCCTTGGCGTCCGCGTGCTGGAACCACAGGTTGCCGCCGGGCCAGCGCATGCGGTCCGCGGTGTCGAACTGCAGCCGGGTGGTCGCGAACTCGAGCGTGCCGTCGCCGCGCTTGCCGGTCAGGCGGCCGGTGACGTCGCGCAACACCAGCGGCTCGCGCGCCTTGCCGAGCGACACGTCGATGCGGCTCAGTCCCAGATCGGCCACGCCGCCCGTGATCTCGCCGTCATTGACGTCGGCCCAGAGGCGCAGGCCGCCGGTACCCTGGTGGATCCGGGCGTCGAGGTCGACATAGCCGTCGAGCCGGGTGATGTCGAGGTAGGGAAGGTCGGCATAGAGCTGGCCGTCCCAGGTGCGCCAGTTGCCGCTGCGCACCGACAGCAGCGGCTGTCGGAACTGGCCGCGCAGCGTGAAGCGCTCGCCCCAGCCGGCGGGCGGGGTGGCGTCCAGGCGCATGGCGTGGCGGCGCGCCCCGTTGCGGGCCACGAACTGCACATCGGACAGCAGCAGTGGCGCGGTCTGGCGCCGCTCGTCGGTCCAGCGCACGGTGCCGCCCTGCACGACCAGTTCGCGCTGGGCGAAGAACCAGTCGGCGCCATCGCCGCCGCCGCTGGTGTCGTTCGACATGTGGAGCCCGGCGACGTGGATCTTGCCGAGCGCATCGCGCCGGACGTCGACCTGCGGCCGCTCGATGTAGAGCTGTTCGAAGCTGAGGTTCCAGAGCGAGCGCGGCGACACGCTGGCCACCACCCGCTCGAGCCGCAGCGCCTCCTGGCTGCGCTCGTCCATGAGCACCACGTCTCGCAGCTCGACGGCCGGAAAAAGGCCGCCCGACCGGGCGCTGATCGCGCCGATGCGCACGGGCACGCCGATGGCCCGTGTGGCCTGCGCCTCGAGTGCGCCACGGTAGTTTCCGATTCGCGGCACAATCCAGAGATGTAGGACAACGACTGACAGCGCAAGCAGGAGCCATGCACCGATCAGCAAACCCAACAACGAGCGCGCCGTCGCAGCGGTGATCTTGAGCAGACGTGAAGGGGAAGACGTCGTGTCGTTCATTGAGGATCGCGCTGTGTCAGGAATTATGACCGCCAGCTCCCAGCCGGGTTCCACCGCCGCCGACAGCGCCACGCTTCGGCCGCCACCATCATCCGCTTCGCCGCCCTTGTCGGCATCGTCCCGCTTCATCCAGCGCTTGCGCCGGCGCTACGCTGCCGAGCTGTCGCTGCTGCCGCCGGGCGAACCCTCGCGGCCCCACATGGCCGAAGCGTACCGGGCCCTGCGCGAGCGCGGCGACAGCGTCGCCGACGCCTTGCGCATCGTTCGCCAGCTGGTGATGGAACGCCTCATCACGCTCGACTGCGACCTGCAGGCGCCGCTGGCCGTGGTCACCACCGCGGTCACCCAGCTGGCCGAATTCGCGCTCGATGTCGCCTGCCGGGAGGCCTGCGCCGAGCTCAACGAAGCCCACGGCGCACCGCGCGCGGTCGACGGCCGGCGGGCCCAGCTCTGGGTGGTCGGCATGGGCAAGCTCGGCGCCCGCGAGCTCAACGTGTCGAGCGACATCGACCTGATCTACCTCTACGACCACGACGGCGAGACCGGCGGCAACGCCGAGGGCCGCTCGAGGCTGGCCAACCAGGAATACTTCGCGCGGGCGGTCAAGCGGATCTACGCGCTGGTGGGCGACACCACCGAACATGGCTTCGTGTTCCGGGTCGATCTGGCCCTGCGGCCCAACGGCAATTCGGGGCCGAGCGTGGTCTCGCTCGACGCCCTCGAGGAGTATTTCCAGGTCCAGGGCCGCGAATGGGAGCGCTTCGCCTGGCTCAAGAGCCGGGTGGTCGCGCCCGCCGCGGTGGTGGCCGACGGCTCGGCCCAGGCGCTGCGCAGCGCGGTGCTGCCCTTCGTCTTTCGCCGCTACCTCGACTACAGCGTCTTCGATTCGCTGCGCACGCTGCACCGGCAGATTCGCGAACAGGCGGCACGCCGCAGCGCCGGCCGGCCCGAGCGCGCCAACGACGTCAAGCTGTCGCGCGGCGGCATCCGCGAGATCGAATTCACGGTGCAGTTGCTGCAGGTGGTGCGCGGCGGCCAGTTCCCCGAACTGCGGACCCGGCCGACGCTCGATGCGCTTCAACGGCTGGCACGCGCCGGGCTGATGCCGCAGGAAGCGGCCGACGCGCTGGCTTCGGCCTACGAGTTCCTGCGCCGGGTCGAGCACCGCATCCAGTACCTGGACGACCAGCAGACCCATGTGCTGCCGGTCAACGACGACGACCTGCACTGGATCGCGCTCACTCTCGGCTTCGCCGATTGCTGCGCCTTCCTGGCCCAGCTCGACACCCATCGCGAATTCGTGGCCCAGGAGTTCGACAAGCTGCTGGGCGGCAAGAAACCCTGCAGCGGCTGCAAGGGCGGCGCTTCGACCCCCGCCCCGCTCGACATGAGCGACCTGCTCGAATCGCTGCCGGCACCGTTCGCCGCCCGCATCCAGGCCTGGAACGAGAACCCGCGGGTGCTGGCGCTGCGCGACGACACCCGCGCCCGCCTGCGCCAGCTGGTGCAGCGCACCGCCCTGTGGCTGCGCGAGCCCGACAGCCATGCCCAGGGCCAGATCAGCCGCCACGTCGATGCCGCGCTGCGCTGGGCCGACTGGATCGAGCCGCTGCTGCGCCGCGACAGCTACATCGCGCTGCTGGTCGAGCGGCCCGCGGTGCAAGAGCGCCTGCTGCGCCTGCTCGGCTCGGCCAAATGGCCCGCGAGCTACCTGCTGAAGCACCCCGGCGTGATCGACGAACTGGCCAGCAGCGCCATGCTGTCCGGCCGCTTCGTCGCCGCCGACTTCGAACGCGAGCTCGAAGACCGCCATCGCTCGCTGACGCAGACCGGCGAGGCCGACGAGGAGCGGCTGCTGAACCTGCTGCGCCACGCCCACCACGCGGAGCTGTTCCGTACGCTGGCGCGCGACCTCGATGGCCGCATCACGGTCGAGCAGGTGGCCGACGACCTGAGCGCCCTGGCCGATGCGGTGCTGCGCGTGACCGCGCGCTGGTGCTGGCCCCAGGTGCGCAATCCGCACCGCGACCAGCCGCGCTTCGCGATCATCGGCTACGGCAAGCTCGGCGGCAAGGAGCTCGGCTACGGCAGCGACCTCGACATCGTCTTCGTCTACGACGACGAGGACGAACGTGCCGGCGAAGTCTATGCCGCCTACGTCCGCAAGCTGATCAACTGGCTCACGGTCAAGACCCGCGAGGGCGACCTGTTCGAGATCGACACCGCGCTGCGCCCGAATGGCAATTCAGGCCTGCTGACCACCAGCTTCGACGCCTACGAGAAGTACCAGCTGGGCCGCGGCAGCAACACCGCCTGGACCTGGGAGCACCAGGCCATGACCCGGGCGCGCTGCGTGCTGGGCGAGCCGGCTCACGTCGAGCGTTTCGACCGCATCCGCGAAGCCGTGATCACGGCACCGCGCGACCGCGAGGCCCTCAAGGCCGAGATCGTCGCGATGCGCGCCAAGGTAAGCGCCGCGCGGCCGGTCAAGCCCGATCTCTTCGACGTCAAGCACAGCGCCGGCGGCATGGTCGACGCCGAGTTCGCGGTGCAGTTCCTGGTGCTGTCCGAAGCCAAGGCGCATCCCGAGCTGGTGCCCAACGTCGGCAACATCGCGCTGCTCCAGCGTGCCGAAGCGGCCAAGCTGCTGCCCGCAGGCGTGGGCGAGGCCGCCGCCGCGGCCTACCGGGAACTGCGCCGGGTGCAGCACCGGGCCCGCCTCAACGAGGAGCCGACCCAGGTGCCGATGAGCACCCTGGTGGCCGAACGCGAGGCCATGCTGGCGCTCTGGAAGGCGGTCTTTGGCTAGCCAGCGACACGCTTCAGCGTGGCTCGCGGCGGCGACGCTGGTGCTGCTCGCGGGCTGCGCCAGCGGACCGCGCGGCGGCCGCGACGGTGCCGATGCCAATCCGCCTTCGGGCCTGAACCAGGTCCCGGATGCCGAACCCCGGGTCGAACCGATCCGCGGCAGCGGCGGCACCAGCAAGCCCTACACGGTGCTCGGCCGCTCCTATGTGCCGATCACCGACGACCGGCCCTTCCGCGAAACCGGCCTGGCCTCGTGGTACGGGCGCAAGTTCCACGCCCAATCGACCGCCAGCGGCGAGCCGTACGACATGTACGCGATGACGGCGGCCCACAAGACCTTGCCGCTGCCGAGCTACGCAAGGGTGCGCAACCCGGCCAACGGCCGCGAAGTGATCGTCCGCGTGAACGACCGTGGCCCCTTCCACGACGACCGGGTCATCGACCTGAGCTACACCGCGGCCCTCAAGCTCGACCTGTTGCGCGGGGTCGCGCCGGTGGAGATCGAGCGCCTCACCAACGAGGACATCCGTACCGGTGCCTGGCGCCGCGGCGATGCCCCGGTGCTGGCCCAGCAGGCCGCGCCGATCGCTGCCGTGGCCGCCGCGGACGGTGTCGCGGTGCCCGCGGCGCTGACTGCACCCGTGGTCGCCACCTCGCGCTACGACGCCATGGAAGTCGCGGCGCTGCCGCCGATGACGCCGCTGGCCGCGGCACCCGCCCAGCCGGCCACGCCGGCTCCGCGTACGGCGGCCGCCGGGCCCGGTTTCTGGGTCCAGCTCGGAGCCTTCAGCCAGCGCGAAGGCGCCCAGCGGTTTCAGCAGCAGGTGGCACGCGAGATGCCGCCGCTCGCGAGCACCCTCAATGTGTTCAGCGAGAACGGCACGCACCGCCTGCAGTCAGGCCCCTATGCCTCGCGGGACACGGCCCGCGACGCGGCTGAACAGGTCCGCAACGGCCTGCAGTTGGCGCCGGTGATCGTCGAGCGCCGCTGAGAACCTGTTGCGAGTTCAGGCGCCCTGGTATTCGGGCCTGGGGCCGAGGGAGGCCGCGAGCTCCTTGCGGTAGCGGTTCAGTTCCTGGACCGTCTTGAAGCTGCGGTTCATCAGCAGGCTCAGGTTGTGCAGGATCCGCTCGCCAACCTTGTTCTCCCAGACGGAATCGAACTTGATCTGCTTGTCGAGCCAGTGCTCGAGCCAGTCGGGATCGGGCACCCGGCTCTGGATCGTGTCGTTCGGGAACAGCGCCTTGTTGACGTGCAGGTTGGTGGGATGCAGCGCCTGCGCCGTGCGGCGGGCGCTGGCCATCAACACGCCGACCTTGGTGAAGGCCGAACGGGCCTCGTCGCCGAACTTTTCCATTGCCCGCTTCATGTAGCGCAGGTAGGCGCCGCCGTGGCGCGCCTCGTCCTGGCTAAGCGTGGTGTAGATGTGCTTGATGACCGGCTCGGTGTGCCACTCGGCGGCACGGCGATACCAGTGGTTCAGGCGGATCTCGCCGCAGAAATGCAGCATCAGGGTCTCGAGCGGCGGCGCCGGATCGAAATCGAAGCGCACGTCGTGCAGTTCCTGCTCGGTCGGCGCATGCTGGGGGCTGAAGCGCTTGAGGTATTCCATCAGCACCAGCGAGTGCTTCTGCTCCTCGAAGAACCAGATCGACATGAAGGCAGAAAAGTCGCTGTCATGCCGGTTGTCGCGCAGGAACATCTCGGTGGCCGGCAGCGCCGCCCACTCGGTGATCGCGTTCATCTTGATGGTCTGGGCCTGCTCCTCGGTGAGCCGGCTTGCGTCGAAAGACTGCCAAGGAATATCCTTGTCCATGTCCCAGCGGACAGATTCGAGTTGTCTGAAGAGTTCCGGATAAAGCATCAATGTCTTTCTTAAGCCGACTGATTTTAGTCGGCAGGCTTATCGCGCCTGTGACAAGCGCGCGATGATGTAGGTCCGCGCGCCGCAAACTTGCCCATTCGCGCTGCTTTTCACTCGGGAACACCGCCATGCGAATACCCCTCGGTCTGTTAGTGCCATTTTTCCCGGCCATCGTGCTGGCTGCCGGTCTGCTGCCGACCGGCGCCGCCGCGCAGGGCGCCGCGGCCGGCTGCCCCGCCGTCCTTCAGCACACTTTTCCGCGGCTCCAGGATGAAAAGCCGCAGTCCCTTTGCCAGTACGCGGGCAAGGTCGTGCTGGTGGTCAACACCGCGAGCTTTTGCGGCTTCACGCCCCAGTACAAGGGCCTGGAAGCCCTCGACAGCAAATACCGGTCGCGGGGGCTCGTGGTGCTGGGGTTCCCGTCGAACGATTTCGCCCAGGAAGCCGGCTCGAACAAGGAAATCGCCGACTTCTGCGAAAGCACCTTCGGCGTCAAGTTTCCGATGTTCGCGAAATCGTCGGTGCGGGGGCCTGATGCCAGCCCGCTTTTCAAGCAGCTGGCGCAGCTCTCCGGCACGACGCCGAAATGGAATTTCTACAAATACCTGATCGGCCGCGACGGCAAGGTGGTCGACGCCTACTCCAGCATGACGGCACCGGACGACCGCGCGTTCGTGCGAGAGATCGAGAAGCAGTTGGGGGCGGCGCCGCTGGCGTCGATGAGTTCACAACCGGCGACAACTTCCAACTAGTCACAAACGCTTACGTATCGCCAGGGAACCGGCTCGCCGGTCCGCGCTCATACCGTTTCCGGGCACGAAAAGTCCGGTCGGTTTTTATGTTGCGAGGTCTTCCGGGCGCTTGCCGCCAGGTTGAAATCCCGAGGCGATTCTTCTCCTCCTCCCTCCCTCCCTCCTTCGCGTCGGGGCGCCTCGTAACATTTTTATTGCTCGCCCCCAGGTTGTCCGGCACTTCGTGTCCGGACGCCCCCCCTGCCGGGGGCAACACCAGCGGCCCGGCAAAGCCGGTTCCACGGTGTTTCACCAACGGGCCTGGCTGCGCCGGCCTCGACAATGAAAAAGCCCCGCGTGCGGGGCTTTTTCATTGGAGCCGCTGGGGCTGGTCAGGGTTTTGTTTCAGCGAAGCTGGGGCGCAGCATGAGCTTGTCGAACAGCTTGGCCAGGTTGGCGTGGTCGGCACGCCAGTCGATCTCGGGGAAGCGGTAGTCGAGCCAGCCCAGGACGCAGCCGACGGCGATGTCGGACAGGCTCAGGTGGATGCCGCTGCAGAAGGGCTTGTCGGCCAGGCCCTTGGCCATGGCGGCGATGCCGTTGTTGATCTTGCCGCGCTGGCGGTCCATCCAGGCCTGGCTGCGCTCGCTGTCGGCGCGGTGCACCCAGGTGGCCTCCATCCGCAGCAGCAATCCGGCGTCCATCACGCCGTCGGCCAGCGCTTCCCAGGTCTTGACCTCGGCGCGCTCGCGGCTTTGCTGCGGGATCAGCTTGCCGACCGGCGACAGGGTGTCGAGGTACTCGACGATCACCCGCGAATCGAACATCGCCTCGCTGCCGTCCATGATCAGGCAGGGCACCTTGCCGAGCGGGTTGGAACTGGAAATCGTGGTATCGGCAGACCAGACGTCTTCGATCACGAACTGGTAATCGAGCCGCTTCTCGGCCATGACCACGCGCACCTTGCGCACGTACGGGCTGGCAGCGGATCCGATCAGTTTCATGCAGGCACTCCCCCATCAGGGTCATCGTTGTAGCGCTTTGATTCTAGGGGAATGCGCGTCACGGAATGCTGGGCGGAGCCCGGCGAAATTGCTTCGGCCGCCCCGCAACCTAAAATTCGCCCATGAGTTTCTCCACCGTCTCCGCCCTTTCCCCCCTCGACGGCCGTTATGCGGCCAAGCTCTCGACGCTGCGTCCGCTGATGAGCGAACAGGGCTACATGCACCGGCGCGTGCAGGTCGAGGTGGCCTGGTTCATCGCCCTCTCGGACTGCGGCTTCGCCGAATTCAAGCCCCTCACGGGCGGCGCCCGCAAATACCTGCTCGGCCTGGTGTCCAACTTCTCCGAAGCCGACGCGGTCGCGATCAAGCAGATCGAAAAGACCACCAACCACGATGTGAAAGCGGTCGAGTACTGGATCAAGTCCAAGTTCGAGGCCCGGCCGGAGCTGCTGGCGGCCTCGGAGTTCGTCCATTTCGCCTGCACCAGCGAGGACATCAACAACACCAGCCACGCGTTGCAGATCCAGGCCGCACGCGAAAAGGTCATGCTGCCGGCCATCGACGGCCTGATCGCCACCCTGCGCGACATGGCCGGCAAGTTCGCCGGCGTGTCGATGCTGTCGCGCACCCACGGCCAGACCGCGAGCCCGACCACGGTCGGCAAGGAACTCGCGAACGTCGCGGTGCGCCTCGCCAAGGCACGCGGACAGATCGCCGGCGTGCAGCTGCTGGGCAAGATGAACGGCGCGGTCGGCAACTACAACGCCCACATGGCCGCCTGGCCCGATTTCGACTGGGAAGGCTTCAGCCGCAAGGTGGTCGAGACGCCCGCGCCGCTCGGCCTGGGCCTGAGCTTCCAGCCCTACAGCATCCAGATCGAGCCGCACGACTACATGGCCGAGCTGTTCGACGCCGTGGCGCGCGCCAACACCATCCTGGTCGACTTCTCGCGCGACATCTGGGGCTACGTCAGCCTGGGCTATTTCAAGCAGCGGCTGAAGCCGGGCGAGATCGGCTCCTCGACGATGCCGCACAAGGTCAACCCGATCGATTTCGAGAACGCCGAGGGCAACCTGGGCCTGGCCAACGCGGTGCTGCGCCACCTGAGCGAGAAGCTGCCGATCAGCCGCTGGCAGCGCGACCTGACCGACAGCACGGTGCTGCGCAACATCGGTGTCGCCTTCGGCTACGCCACCCTGGCCTATGCCAGCCTGGCGACCGGGCTGGGCAAGCTCGAGCTCAACGAGGAGGCGCTGGCCCAGGATCTCGACCGCTCGTGGGAAGTGCTGGCGGAGCCGATCCAGACCGTGATGCGCCGCTTCGGCGTGCAGGGCGCCTACGAGCAGCTCAAGGAAGTCACGCGCGGCAAGACGGTCACGGCCGAAGCGCTGCACGGCCTGATCCGCTCGCTCGAGATTCCGCAGGAAGAAAAGGACCGCTTACTGGCCATGACCCCGGCGAGCTATATCGGCAAGGCCGCCGAGCTTGCCCGGCGGGCCTGATGGCGCTCAAGTCCACCATCTTCAAGGCCAGTCTCGCGGTCGCCGACATCGACCACAACTACTACGCCGACCACGCGCTGACGCTGGCGCGCCACCCCAGCGAGACCGACGAGCGGATGATGATCCGGCTGGTCGCGCTGGCACTCAATGCCCACCAGCTGCAGGACGTCTGCAACGGCGACGGCACGCTGGCCTTCGGCGCCGGCCTGTCGAATCCCGACGAGCCCGATGTCTGGCTGCGCGATTTCACCGGCCAGGTGAAGCTCTGGATCGAGGTCGGCCAGCCCGAGGACAAGCCGGTCATCAAGGCCTGCGGCAAGGCCGATGCGGTGATCGTCTACTGCTTCAACCACGCGGCCGAGATCTGGTGGCGCGGCATCGAGAACAAGCTGACCCGGCCGCAGAACCTGCAGGTGTTCCGGGTGCCGACAGCGGCCTCGCAGTCGCTGGCGGCGCTGGCGCAGCGCTCGATGCAACTGCAGGCGACGATACAGGAAGGGACGCTGATGCTGGGCGATAGCACTCGCAGCATTGATATTGAGCCGGTGAGAATGCGCTAGGGTGAGTTGCTCCTCAGTCATGGACTTGGTATGACTCGTCCGGGGATGGGCAATACGCAGGCGTACGTCTCGTTCGTTTGATATCAGCCTCTTGGTCTGGAAGGAGCCTCATTTTTTTCCACATCCTGTTCAAGATGAAGATATCCCCGGCGGCCGGTGCGTCCCTGCCTCGCCGTTCCATAGCGTGACGCGGATCTCGTCGCCATATGCCCGACTTGACTTGCAATTTGTTCCCGGGGAACTCCATCGCTCTTCAGGTCCGCGATAAACAGGCATCGGAAGCAACTTGGGTTAACTAGCGGCCGGAGGGGCCAAAGCTTTTGCGATAAACGTCGACAGAGATTGTTCATGGCAGCTGCCTTGAGATTTACGAAGGGACGTGTCGTCTCTTCTTCTTCGAGCCAGATCTCAAGTTCATCCAAAAAGCTAGTGATCATGAGGCCTTCACGCTTCACAGTCAAAATTCGATGCCTCGGCTCTTTCTCGTTGCCCCTCTCCTTTGCGCAAGCGATTGTCACGGACAAGCTATCTTTAGTAAAATTAAAGACCATAGACGCGAGTTCGCACGGACGGCAGCCCGTCAGGGAAAGGGCTACCAACGCAAAATGCAGATCTCGTCGTGAATTTTTTTTGCTATGCACCAGGAGGCGGCTAACAAAGTCGGGTGGAAGCAAAGGGAGTCTATGGCGACGACGCCCCTGGCCGTATGCGGGTACGCGAATGTAGCGGCTCCCTAAATCATCGTAGAACTCGATCTCAGGTATCGAAATACCTTGAGACAGCGTTTTTCGCCAGCCATCAGCAATCGCCGAGTCTGGATGAAGTGAGTTCAATTCACAGCCCCACCGGACACCGCAAATCCATGCGCGCGCGGAATGAGCGTTCGCCGGCGAAAACGGGCGGCATTCCATGTACCCTCTGAATGCTGCGGCATAGGACCGTTGGGTCGACGAACTTAACATTTTGAGCTTGCTGAAGAGGGCAGTCTGCTCTTCGTCAAAGTGTCCGCGAGGAACGTCTTCCAGCGACAGGAAGTAGAGGGGGCCGGGGGTCTCTGGGGTCTCTGGGGTCTCTGGGGTCTCTGGGGTCTCTGGGGTCTCTTCGGGTCTCATAGTCACTCCTTTTTGAGGACCGAAGACTACCTTCAGATCGCAGGATTCGAACATTTTTTCGAACCCTGACAAATATTGCTTCTCACTCCGAGTTGACCTACTCTCAGTCTGCGCTGAATCGACCGCTCACCCGCTCACCCGCTCACCCGCCTACCCGCCTACCCGCCTACCCGCTCACCGGCTCGCCCGCTTGATTGCTTGACATGAAGATGGCACTTCACCTCTGTTCGGACTCGATCTTCCTATGTGATGCCAGACCATGGTTATCTAAATCGCGACCCCACAGAGCTCTACATCGTCATGCGGAACCTCGACCTTCTTCGGCCCAAGATGTGTGCCAAGATTTTCAAGACAGATGCTCAGAAAACGGCCGTTCAGGCAAGATGCACTGCATATACTCAAACCCTTCGCAGAGCGCAAAAGCTTGGATCAATGGAGTCCCTGCGAATTCCAGCCGACATCGCTTTTTCCGGATTTCCCACGGTGTCGAACTAGAAATTCGACCGCAGCCATCGATTACGATGCCTCTGAGAGAGCGAACCGCAGTCGTCTGAGAGCTTGTAAACCGCAGGCTCAGGTTTTTTGCTTGCCAGAAACCAACCTCTCAATTCAAGAAAGCAATTATCGCAACTACAGCCGCAGGTTCCGTCAGCACTCGTGCGAATACTTTCACACTGCAACGCCGCCCATATTTTCAATGATTTTATGACTCCAAATCTTTACTCGCGCCCACATTTCAGTTCGAGCACGCTAGGAGCATCTCACTGGTGATTTGGACACGGCAAACCTTCGTTCCTAGAATCTGAAATCACCCTCGTCGCAGCAATAACTATCAGGTCAACCTGATAAATCCTAAATCTGGAAGTTCCTAGGGCATCGCTGCGCCGCATTGCCAGCACAACTCGAAGCCGCCCTCGACCAGTTCGCCGCAGCGGCACTCCCAGCGGCGCTGCGGACGGTGCCTGAGCGCATGCAGCAGCCGCTCGGCGAGCGCCAACTGGGCCTCGTCCTCGATCCATATCTCCGGCAGGCACTGGTCGGGCGGCAATTGCCCGGCGGCAGCGCCCAGGTACTCGCGCTGCACCAAGGCGTCGACGCCGTCGTCGCGCAGCATCTGCACCCACAGCGTGGCGAGCGCCAGGTTGGGGGCTTGGGCGAGGCGGCGCATCGGCGGCTCTTCAGCCCGCGGGATCGGGCGGCGGCGGCGCAGCGTCGGCCCGGAGCTGGCTGGCCTCCCGGGCGCGCTCGGCGTACTTGTTGAAGCGCCAGGCGGTGTCCTGCATGGTGATGCGGCGCCAGGTCGAGCGCTTCTCGGCCGGCGTCATCGCCGGCCAGTGCTGGACCTCGTCGAAGCTGCGTCCGCAGCCCTTGCACTGGTCGTCACCCTGGCTGGTGGAGCAGATCGCGATGCAGGGGGTATCGGGCGTGCTCTGGTACCAGGCCAGCCAGGCCGCCCAGGCCTTGGCGGGAAAGCCGACCTCGTCGACCTCGTCCTCGTGGTGGAACACCATCAGCGCGTAGACCTCGGCCAGCGCGCGCAGCTCGGGCGCCAGCGTGACGCCGTCGGGCGAGGGTTTTCTCTCGCGCCAGTAGTTGATGGCGGCCTCGATGTCGGTGATGTGAATGGCGGCCATGGACAGACGAAAAAAGCGAGCGCGAATCATAGTCCGGGCAATGGCCCGCACTCGTTGAAGGAATTGAATGCTATCAAATATATAGCACCATCTTCTCTATTCACGGGTCATCCAGGCCATTTCTCTTTAAAGACCCGGACGAGCCCGGTTGCAACACCCCGCCCTCGATGCTCTAATTCCAGCCACGAAGGGGAGTAGCTCCCACTTGCTCCCGAGGGAGTGGGTTCGCCAGGTCGTCAATACGAAGCAAAAAACTTCCGGCCTGTCGGGCAGCCGCGTGCTGTCATGCAAGACCTTCGATATAAGCCCTCGCGGGTTTGATCGAAGCGTTGCATTTCCTGGAACTCCGTTCTCTCAAGTCAACGCCTCAACCGATCCACGCGAGCGGGAGTGAAACGAAAACAGAGAGGACTTCATGGAGCAATTTCTAACCCCCGAGTTCTGGGTCGCGGTCGGCCAGATCATCATGATCGACATCCTGCTGGGTGGCGACAACGCGGTCGTCATCGCACTGGCCTGCCGCAAGCTGCCGCCTGCCCAGCGCACCAAGGGCATCCTGTGGGGCACCGCGGGCGCCATCGTGCTGCGCGTGGTCCTGATCTTCTTCGCGCTCACGCTGCTGGCGATTCCGTTCCTGAAGCTGGCCGGCGCCATCCTGCTGCTGTGGATCGGCGTCAAGCTGCTGGCGCCCGAGCATGACGACGCCCACGGCAACATCGCCGCCAGCGACAAGCTCTGGGCCGCGGTCAAGACCGTGATCGTGGCCGACCTCGTGATGAGCGTCGACAACGTGATCGCGATCGCAGGCGCCGCGCAGGGCGCCGGCGAAGGCCACCAGATGCCGCTGGTCATCTTCGGCCTGCTCGTGAGCATCCCGATCATCGTCTGGGGCAGCCAGCTGGTCATCAAGCTGATGGACCGCTTCCCGCTGATCATCACCTTGGGCGGCATGCTGCTCGGCTGGATCGCCGGCACCATGGCGGTATCCGATCCGTCCGTGGCCAACCCGGCCGCCTGGACCTGGGTGCCCAAGCTGCCGCAGAGCGACGTGGTGCGCTACGCGGCCGGCGTCATCGGTGCGCTGCTGGTGCTGGTGATCGGCAAGTGGGTGGCCTCGCGGCGCCCGAAGCCGGCCGAAACGGTCGCCGCCTGAAGCGATTTCTTCCGTCGATGTCTCTCCCACTCCAACCACCCCAAGAAGGAGCAACCATGGAAAAGGTCATTCTGTACGTGGACGACGCGGCCTACGCGCGCGAATTCCTCGCCCGGCCTCCTGCCGCGGCCGGCGGCGCCGACGTGAGCGAATGGGTGCTCGTGGCGTGCGCCCCGCGCATGACCCATCGTATCAGCAAGTGGGTCAGCCACAGTGCCCGCGAGAACTGGCGCGCCAAGTGGTTCGCCAAGGTGCAGGAGCAGCTGCTGCCCGTGCTCACGCACGGCGGCACGCCGGTGATGCCGGTGCTGGCCAAGGGGCCGCTCGCCGACCTCACCCAGCGCCTGAAGCTGGAGCACGGCGCGGCGCGGGTGGTCGACGCGCGGCGGCCGAAGCTCGGGGTCGACCTCGAGCCCGTGGCGCCCGATGTCCCGCCGGCCGGCCACTCGGGCTGGGCGCTGCCAGGCGCGATGGTGGGCATGGGCGCGCTGCTGGTGCTGGCCAACGAGCTCTCCGAGTAGCCGGACCGCCTCGCCCGGATGCGACTTCTCATCAGGTGGCTGCTGAGCGCGCTGGCGCTGCTGGCGGTGGCCTATCTCTACAGCGGGGTCCAGGTCAGCACCTACACCTCGGCGCTGCTGGCGGCGGCCGTGATCGGGCTGCTCAACATGTTCGTGCGGCCGGTGCTGGTGGTGCTGACCTTGCCGGTCACGATCGTCACGCTGGGCCTGTTCCTGTTCGTCATCAACGCCCTGCTCTTCTGGGCGGCATCGGGCCTGCTGTCGGGCTTCCATGTCAACAGCTTCTTCGCGGCGCTGGTCGGCTCGCTGATCTATTCGCTGCTCGGCGTGGTGATCGAGTCCGCGCTCGGCGGACTGTTCTCGAAGCAGGCCTGAAGCCCGCGCGCTGCGCGGCCGCTACCTGGGTGGCCGCTTTTCCTCGGCGGCCTCCTCCCTGAGGAGCGCGTCCACCGCACGGGCGCGGGTGTCGATGATCGACGCCTCGTAGTGGTCGATCGGCACCGAGCCGGGCTTGCGGACCAGATCCTGCGCCGCCTTGAATCGATCGCGCGCGGCCGCCAGGTCGAGCGTGGCAACATTGGACTCGGCGTCGGCGCGGATCGCGCTCACCGACTCGTTGTTGGCGCCGTACAGGTTGGCCAGGCTGCGCCAGGCCGTGGCGTCGCGCGGATGGGTCGCGACCCAGTCGCGCAGCGCCGGGATCATCGGTGCCGGGGCGTGGGTGGCGACCGCGGCCTGCGCCGCGAGCAGCAGTTCGGGGCGGTCCTTGACCTTCGGATCGAGCAGCGCCGCGGCCGCCTGCGGCGCGCCCGCGGCAAGTTCGATCTCGGCCGAGAGCAGGCGCGCCAGCCGCGCCGAAGGCGCATCGCCGGCGGTGCGAGCGATCAGCCGCTGGACCAGGGCGCGGGCCGCCTTGAAGTCGCGCAGTTCATTGGCCGACAGCGCGGCCGCGTAGAGAGTGCCGGCCTGCTGCGCCGGCGAACTGCGCGCGAACTCACTGGCCCCGGCCGCATCGACCCATTGGCGCAGCACGTCGACGCCGGGGCGCGTGAACACCCGGGCGCGGGCGGAGATCATGGCGTGGTCCATCAGCAGCGGCAGCGCGGCCGCGTTGCCGGGCTTGAACTGGAACCGGCCCTGCATGTCCGCGATCCGCTCGCTGTTGAGCGGGTGGCTGCGCAGGTAGGGGTAGGAGCCGTTGTCGTTGAGCCGCGCGGCGTATTGCAGCTTCTCGAACATCGCCGCCGCGCCCTGCGGCGCATAGCCTGCCTGGGTCATGACGCCGAAGCCGACCCGATCGGCCTCGCGCTCCATGTCGCGCGAGAAGCTCAGCTGGTTCTGCATGAAGGCCGCCTGGCTGCCCATGATCATGGCCTGGCCGGCATCGCCGCTGCGGCTCTTGCTGGCCGCGATCACCCCGAGGACCATGGCCGCCAGCATCAACGGCAGCTGCTGGCTCTGCTTGGCCATGATGCGCGCGATATGGCGCTGCGTGACGTGCGACAGCTCGTGGCCGAGCACGGTGGCCAGCTCGTCCCGGCTGCCGACCACCGCCAGCAGCCCCAGGTTGAGCCCGAGGTAGCCGCCCGGCAGCGCGAAGGCGTTGATGGTGCGGTCGCGGCCCAGCAGGATGGTCCAGGCGAAGCGCTCGTCGAGTTCGGGCGTGAGCTCGCCGCGCATGCGCGCCGCCGCCAGCAGGCGCTGCCAGATGTCCTGCACGTACTCGACCAGCACCGGGTCGTCGAGGTAGTCCGGGTCGCGGTAGAGCTCGCGGGCGATCTGGTCGCCCAGGTGGCGTTCGGCGGCGGCGGTCATCTCGCCGCCATCGCCCATGCCGGGCAGCAGCTGGGCCTGGGCGCGCAGCGGCAGGGCGACCTGGGCGGCCATCAACAGGCCGGCGCACAGGCCGCGCAGCAAGCGTCTGGCGCGCCCCGCCGCGGTGTGAAGGGGTCGGTCGGTGGGAGTCAAGCGTGGCATTCCTCGTCCATGGCTCGGGCTCGTATGATGCTGCACTCAGCGGAACGTTCACACAATGAGTTCTCTCACCCATTTCGATGCCCAGGGCCAGGCGCACATGGTCGACGTGGCGGCCAAGCCCGCGACCCACCGCGTGGCCGTGGCGACCGGCCGCATCGAGATGATGCCGTCGACCTTGGCGCTGATCGAATCGGGCACGGCAAAGAAGGGCGACGTGCTCGGCATCGCCCGCATCGCCGGCATCCAGGCCGCCAAGAAGACCAGCGACCTGATCCCGCTGTGCCATCCGCTGGCGCTGACCCGCGTGGCGGTGGCCTTTGCGCTGGCCGATGGCGGCGCGCCGCAGGTGGCCTGCACCGCGACCGTCGAGACCGTGGGGCCGACCGGCGTCGAGATGGAAGCGCTGACCGCCGTGCAGGTGGCTCTGCTGACCATCTACGACATGTGCAAGGCGGTCGACCGCGGGATGCGCATCAACGACGTGCACGTGCTGGAGAAGCACGGGGGCAAGTCGGGGAGCTACGTGGCGGGCTGAGGCTGTTCGGGCGCGTCGTCGGCCAGCGGCAGGCCGGCGAGCCAGCGGCCGTATTGGTGCGGGAAGGCCGCCTTGAAGCGCGCGGCCTGGGCGGCCGCCTCGTCCGCCTCGCCCAGCAGCACGGCGCTGTCGATCAGCTTGACGATCACCGACGGCTCGGGCGAGTAGTGCAGCACGCGTTGCGCCAGCGCATGCATCTCGGCTGCGTTGGCGGGGTCGACCGGCGTCAGCGTCAGCCGGGCGAAGGCGACCGGTGCCTCGAAGAGCAGCGAGCGCTGCGCCTGGTCGAGCGGGTGGTCGCGGTAGGCCGGCAGCCGCTGGTCGCGCGCCAGATAGACCTGGCTGTCCGGGTGTAGTCCCAGGCGGCGTAGCCGACCACGGCCAGCAGCGCGAGCGCGCAGGCCATCGGGACGGCACGCGCCGCCAGCGGCAGGACCCGGGGCGATCGCCGGGCCGCCGGTGCCGGTGCCGGCCAGAGGAAACCCAGGCACAGCCCGAAGATGAGCTGGAACGGCCCGAACCACAGCGGGTATTCGAGCAGGCTGTGCAGGACGATGACGGCCAGCAGGCCCCAGGCCATCAGCCGGGCCGGGTCGACCTCGCGCCACGGACGGGCGGCCCTCACCAGCCAGCCCAAGCCGCCGCAGACCAGCAGGGCGGCCGGAATGCCGAGCTCGACCGCGAGGTGCAGCGGCAGGTTGTGGGCGTTGTCGAGGATCTCGACGAAGCGCGGACCGGCATAGAGCGTGCTGTAGTGGGCGAACTTCAACTCGCCCCAGCCCCAGCCGGCCCAGGGATGCAGGGCGATCAGGTCGATGACGTTGCGCCAGAGCACGAGCCGGCTGTGGGCGTCCGGAGCGCCGTCGCGCAGGCACTTCGACCGCGGGGCCGGCGAGGTGGGGCAGGAGCCAGGAGGCTGTGAAATAGGCCAGCACCAGCGAGACGAGAACCAGGGGATGCGGAAGGCGAGCAGGCCGGGCAAGGCCGCGTCGACGCTCGCGCCAGGCCAGGAAGGCCGAGGCGCCGGCGATCAGCAGCAGTTGAAGCAGGCCGGTGCGGGAGGTCGCGGCGGCGGCGGCGACGACCAGCAGCAGGGCGGCCGGTGCCAAAGCGGCGCGGACCCGGCGACCGTGAACCGCGTGCAGCCACAAGGCCGCGATCAGCGCCATGCTGATCAGCGAGGCGAACTGGTTGCGCTGGCGCAGGTTGCCGTAGGCCTGGCCGGGTTCGGGGGCGGTGGTCCAGGGGACCAGGGGCTCGGCGCACCCGTAGTACTGGAGGAGGCCGAGGACGGCGTTGAGAAGGCCGGCGATGAGCAGTGCACAGGCCCAGGGGGCCGGCGAACCGGCGCGCGCCATGCCGGCGCCGAGGCAGGCGGCCAGGCCCACCATTGCCAGGGCGAAGACGGTTGCAGCGGCCAGGGGGATGCCGTGGCCGTGGCCGAGGATGAGCGCGAGGGTGGCTGTGGTGAGCCAGGTGATCTGGGGTCGGGAGGGCAGACGGGTCGGCGCGAGGCCTGCCAGCAGGGCCACGCAAGCCCAGGTCGCCAGTTGCTGCTGGGTGTTGACCGAGGGGCCTTCGGCGCAGGGAAACAGAAAAGGCAGAGCAATCAGCGTGGCGAGCGCGATTTTTCCGGATGCGTTTAAGGCGGTTTCTCTTTTGCAGTCGACTCGGAGACGCGAACTAAAGATCACATGGAGACAGGCAAAAGTTCACAGATTGACCGGTCATGGGCGACGAAAGGAAGCGCGGCGCTGACGGGCGGCGACGTCAAAACAGGCCGGTCAGTGACAATTTGTGACCTAAATCCAGCAATGCCGACAAAGGTCATCACAGTGCAAAACGTTTCCCAATCTCGTTGCCGGTCGACGGGCTTCACGCTCATCGAAGTCATGATTGTGGTGGCGATCATCGGGATTCTGGCCGCCGTGGCGTTGCCCGCGTACAACGACTATGTCCGGCGGGGCCAGATTCCCGAAGCGTTCACGCAGTTGTCGGCCTACCGGGCCAAGATGGAACAGTACTACCAGGACAACAGGAACTATGGGACTGCGGCCAAGTGCGCCGCAGATTCGAGCGCCGACGGTTGGAACTCCTTTGTGCCCGGCAACGCCAAGTATTTCGGCTTCGGCTGCGTGACCAACAACTCCCAGCAGGGCTACACGATCACCGCGACAGGCAACGCGGCCAGCGCGGTGGGCCATGTCTACACGATCGACCACAACGGCGATCGCACGACCACCAAGTTCAAGGGTGCCGACGTGACGGCGACATGCTGGCTCACGAGTTCGGCGACCTGCTGAACCAGCGAGGCCCACGATGCGCCAACGCGGCTTTTCACTGATCGAAATCGTCGTCACCATCGCGGTGCTGGCGCTGATCCTGTTCGCGGCCCTGCCGAGCCTGGGCACATGGCTCGACAACACCCGGATCCGGAACGTGGCCGACTCTTTGCAGAACGGACTTCAAGTGGCTCGTGGCGAAGCGGTTCGCCGAAATGAGAGCGTTTCGTTCTGGCTGGTCAGCCTGGAGGATCCGTCGGTACTGGCGAACGACTGCACACTTTCCGCGAGCAGCGGCTCCTGGGTCGTAAGCGTGTACTCGCCGCTCAAGCACTGCGGTGATCCGCCTTCGACCATATCCTCGCCCAAGCTTGTCACCGGCCGGGCCGTCGGCGACGGCGGCGGCCACGTCGGCGTCGCGGCGGTGCAATCCGACCTCAGCACAGGAGGCGTCAGCGTGACGTTCAACGGCTTCGGGCGCATCGTCAACTCGGATTACATCCGCCAGATCGATGTGACCGGATCTCGTTCCGGCGTGAGCTACAGAGACCTGCGCATTGCCATCACGCCCGCCGGGCAAGTGCGCATGTGCGATCCCAAGGTCTCCGACAGCAACGATCCACGCAAGTGCTGACCCCGACAAACGACATGAAATCCCCCGGAACCCCTTCCCGCGCCACGCGCCGCGCGAACTCCAGAAAGCCCCAAAGCGGCATCGCGCTGATCGAAGTGCTGGTGGCGCTGCTGATCTTCATGTTGGGCGTGCTCGGCCTGGTCGGCCTGCAGACTTCGATGACGCGCGTGCAGACCGAGGCCAAGGTGCGTGCGGATGCGGTCAATCTCGCCAACGACCTGATCGGCCGGATGTGGACGGATCTCAACAATCTCTCCGCCTACAACGGAAGCGGTTGCGCTTCGCAGACTCGCTGCCGCGAGTGGCAGGACAAGGTCGCCGGCGCGCTGCCGGTGGGACAAGGCGCGGTGGCCTTCGATGCCACCTCCGGCAACGTGACCGTGACGATCACCTGGACGACGCCTAGCGGCGAATCGCACAAGTACGTCACCAGCACCACCGTCTCGAAGGCATCGACATAGCATGAAGTCCCTTCGCACTTCCACCAGGCCCGCCCAGCGCGGATTCACATTGGTCGAACTCATGGTCGGCCTGGTGCTGGGGATGCTGACCGTGCTGGTCATCACGCAGGTTCTGTCGACCGCGGAAGGGACGAAGCGTTCGATCACCATGGGCAGCGATGCACAGGTCAATGGGGCGCTGTCGCTGTTCACGCTTCAACGCGAGATCCAGCAAGCCGGGTATGGCGCCACCCAGATCCCGGAGGCTATGGGTTGCCAGATCAAGGGCAAGCGCGAAGGCGCGGCGGCATTCAGCCTCACATTGGCGCCGGTCGTCATCGCGAATGGCGGCGCGACACCCGACAACGACGCACCCGACACGATCACGGTGCTGCAGGCCCGCACCTCCGGCGTGTCGACACCGATGCTGCTGACCGGCAACCACTCGCCCACCGACACGTCCTACGCCGTGGCGTCGTCGTTCGGCGCAGTGGTCAACAACATGATGATTGCGGTGCCCAAGGTGCAGGGCGCCGGGACTTGGTGCACCCTGTTCAACGTGACGAACGATGCGTCAGCGCCCCTGCTGAGCCTCGGCCCCACCCGCATACCCAACGCAACGGGCACCGCCGGTCCGTGGAATCACAGCGAGGTCTACCCCGCCGCGGGCTATGCGCTTGGCGACTCGCTCCTGAACATGGGCTCCCTGGTCTCGCGCACCTATTCCATCAGCAATGCACACAGCCTCGCGGTCGCCGAACTCTCCGCCACCAGTGGCATCGTTGGCGCCGCGCAGGAACTCTATCCGCAAATCGTCAACCTGCAGGCCTTCTACGGCAAGGACACCAACAGCGACGGCGTCGTCGACCTATACGACGCCACCACACCCTTGACGAACGACGGCTGGAAGCAGGTGCTGGCCATTCGCATCGCCGTCGTGGCGCGCAGCAACCAGTTCGAAAAGGAAGAAGTCACCACCAGCGCGCCGCTCTGGGACGTCGGCAGCACGGCGACGTTCAACGACGTCACCACCGCCACCTGCGGCAGCAGCAAGTGCATCTCTCTCAAGGTCGACCAGATCGATCAGTGGAAGCACTACCGCTACAAGATCTTCGACACCATCGTGCCGCTGCGCAATGTGCTCTGGAATTCCTAGATGACTCCCATGACCCAGCGACCGCCATCGTTTCGCCGCATCGTTCGCGTACGCGCCCAGCGCGGCGTGTCGCTGCTGTTCGCGCTTCTCACCCTGGTTGCGCTGATGCTTTCGGCCCTCGCCCTGGTTCGATCCGTCGACACCAGTTCGCTGATGCTCGGGAACGTCGGCTTCAAACAGGATGCCACAGCGGCTGCGGATCAGGCGACACGTGAGGTGATCACCTGGCTCAGCGCCAATAAGTTCAACCTGAATTCGAACGTCCCCACGAAGGGCTACTTCGCCAGCAACCAGGAATTCGAAGACGACGGCACCACGGTCAAGCCACCGCTGGATGTCACCGGGCGCCAGCTCGAGGGAACGGCCGATCGCCAGTTGATCGACTGGGACGGAAACAATTGCCAGGGCGTGATTTCCGGCACCTACACCGGCTGCACAATCAATCCCATCGCAGGCACCGACGTCGGTGGCAACAAGGTCAGCTACGTCGTGCTGCGCCTTTGCTCGAAGGCCGGCGACTACACCACGGATTCGACCATCAACTGCGCCAAGTACTTCGGTGCGGGAAGCTCGACCACCCAGGACCACGGCGACCTCAACTACACCACGCGGCCCGAATTGCGTGCAGCGGCGTCCCCCTACTACCGCATCCTGGTGCGCGTATCCGGTGCTCGCAACACCACGAGCTTCACCGAAACCATCGTGCACTTCTGACCAGAAACGCAACAAGACGCCACTGGACGAGGAATCTTCCCATGAACATGCCACCCATTCGATCCCGCTCGCGACGAGGCGAAGGCCTCGTTGCCCGCGTCCTCTCTCTGCTGCCGATCATCGCGGCAATGATCATCGCGGTGCCGCTGTCGACGGCGAAGGCGGACACCGACATCTCGAATCAACCTCTCGCCACCCGTCCCAGCGTCTCGGCGAAGCCCAACCTGCTGTTCATCCTGGACGACTCGGGCTCCATGAACCTGAGCTACATGCCCGATGATCTCGGAGCGACCGGATCCAGTGATAGCCCCAACTCCACCTGGCGCGGCTATCGCTCGGCACAGTGCAACGGGCTGGCGTTCGACCCGACACTCGAGTACCCGCCTCCCCTCATGGCGGATGGCGTCACCACCTATGCCAATGCCTCGTTCACCGCCGCGCCTTTCGACGGCTATGTCGTGGGGTCGCCGCCGACCGATCTTTCGAACAGCGTCTATTACAACTACAAGGGGACCCAGCCCCGGATGGGTTGGGTGTACACCAGCGCCGGCCCCGTCAACAACACCTTCCTGCAGGAGTGCAAGACCAGCACCACCAGCTCCACCGCGGCCAACGCGCTGTTCGAGCCGGTCACGGTGACGAGCACTTCGGCCGAGGCCCAGAAATACGCCAACTGGTACTCCTACTACCGCAAGCGCTACTTGCTGATGCGCACGTCGATGGGACGCGCCATTTCGAAGCTGGACGCGAGCTACCGGGTCGGCTTTTCCAGGATCAACAAGGACACGGTGACGAACGGCGACGACTTCCGGGACGTGAAGGATTTCAACACGCAGCAGAAGATCGACTTCTACGGCAGCCTCTATGGTGCGACGCCCAGCGGAAATACGCCGCTGCGCAAGGCGCTTTCGAAAGCCGGGCGTTACTTCGCCAACAAGGTATCGGGCCAGGCCTACGACCCGGTCCAGTACTCTTGCCAGCGAAACTTCGCCCTGCTCTCGACCGACGGCTACTGGAACAGCAGCTACGGCGTCGACCTGGCGGGCAACAACGTCGGCCAGCAGGACGGTGCCGAGGCCCGGCCCATGCGCGATGGAAGCGCGGTCGTCGACACCACCGTGGTGACGCATACCGCGTCGGCCACGCGGAATTCGACCGTTACAACCACAAAGTCACGCACGGCCACACGCGAAACCGTGACGGTCGCTTCCACCGCCGGCACCGGCTCGTGCAACAACAACCGCTATTTGGTCCGAACCGAGACGCAAACACGCAGTGACACGGAGACCTCGACGGCCACGACGCCTCAAACCGGGACGGCGACCTATACGACGACCACCATCATGACGGACGGTGTTCTCACCTCCGGGCCGACCGACGGGAGCGTCACCACCTCGAACTGGATCAACGTTCCGCCGACGACGACGACAGGCCCCACGGCAGTGATCGGCGCGTGGTCGACCCCTGTAGTAACAACAGCCTGCCAGAGAAACGCAGGAGACGGAAAAGCTGTGACCACGGACACCGTCCCGAACTTCGGCAATACCGTGAATGCGACGACCTACTCTACGCTCACGATAGGCGCTTACACCACCAGCGCCCCCGTCACGACCACAACGACCCCCGGCGGCACGCCCAACACGCTCGCCGACGTCGCCCAGTACTACTACGCGACCGACCTTCGCACCAGCACGCTGGGCAATTGCACGGCCAGCAATGGCGAGAACGTCTGCGTCAACACGGTGCCTTCGACCGACAGCGATCCGGCCAACTGGCAGCACATGAACACCTACACGATCGGTCTGGGTGTCAGCGGCACGATCCAGTACGACCGGAACTACTTGACCCAGACCGTGGGTGCCTTCGCCGACATCAAGAGCGGCGCCGCCAACTGGCCGCAACCCGAAGGCTACAACTCCACCGGCAGCGGCGGCGACGCCACCAACGTCGACGATCTGTGGCACGCCGCCGTGAACGGGCGCGGCCGCTACTACTCGGCGTTGAACGCCAGCGACCTCTCGGCGGCCATCAGCGGCGTGGTGGAGTCGCTGACACCCGTGACGGGCGCATCGGCCGCGGCGGCGACGAGTTCGGTCGATCTGGTGTCGGGTGATGACAACCAGATCTATCGGGCCAGCTACACCACGCGGGAGTGGACCGGAGACCTGCAGGCCTACGCCTTCAACGGCACCTCAGGGGTCATCGCATCGACGTATACCTGGTCCGCTCAGCAAAAACTTGACGCAGCCACCCCATCGGGTCGCACGATCTATTTCAATGGGACCGGCGGGCTCCAGGCGTTCACTTACGACAACCTCAGCGCTGACCAGAAGACCTATTTCAGCGGCTTCTGCTCCAAGCCCGGGATGTGCACCGACGTGACCGCCGCGGCTGAAGTCACGCTGGCCAATTCGGGCACGAACCTGGTCAACTATCTGCGCGGCGAGAAGACCTACGACACGACCTCGACCATCGCGAAGCTCTATCGCGGCCGCGCCCATGTGCTGGGCGACGTGATCAATGGCGCTCCCGTACGGGTCGGCAAGCCGCCATTCACCTATGCGGACGCCGGCTACGCGGACTTCGTGACGACCAACGCCAACCGGTCGCCAGTCGTGTACGTCGCGGCAAACGACGGCATGCTCCATGCAATCTCGGCAGCCACGGATGGCACTGGGGGCCAGGAACTCTGGGCCTTCGTCCCGACGGCCGTGATGCCCAAGCTGTATAAGCTCGCCGACAAGAACTACTCCGTCAACCACCAGTACTTCGTCGACGGGCCGCCCATCATGGCGGACATCAAGGTCGGCAGCACCTGGAAGACCATCATGGTCGGCGGCCTTGGCGGCGGCGGCGGCTCCTACTATGCGCTGGACATCACGGTTCCCAACCGGCCTGTGCTGCTTTGGGAGTTCACCAACGCCAATCTGGGTCTGACCTACGGAAATCCGGTGATCGGCAAGCGCGCCGATGGAACTTGGGTGGTCGCATTCGCCTCGGGCTACAACAACTCCGGCGGCGATGGCCAGGGCCATCTGTATGTGCTGAATGCCAACAGCGGTGAGGTCCTGCTCGATATGGCCACCGGAGTCGGCACCAGTGCAAGCCCGAGCGGGTTGACCAAGATCAACGCGTGGGTCACGGGCCGCACGAACAACACCATCGAGCGCATCTATGGCGGCGACCTGGAAGGCAATCTGTGGCGCTTCGACATCGACAACATGGTGTTGCCCCACCAGGCGGCTGTTCGACTGGCGAAGTTCCAGATCGACGCCTCCACGCCCCAGCCGATCACGACCAAGCCGGAATTGGTGGAGATCTCCAACAAGCCGGTGATCATCGTCGGTACGGGGCGGTATCTGGGCGTCACCGACATCGACAACACGAGCCAGCAGAGCATCTACGCCGTCAAAGATCCAATGACCGCGACGGGCTGGGGTGACGTGCGAGCCGATACGACCAATTTCGTGCAGCAGACGATCACGCTCAGCGGCTCGACCGCAAGCATTACGGACCTGCCGGTCGATTGGACAACGAAGGCCGGTTGGTGGGTGGACTTCAAGCATTCGCGCGAACGCGTGACGACCAACATGGCGTTGCTCTCGGACACGCTCATGGTCGGTACGGCCATTCCGAGCGGAGATGCCTGTACGTCGGGCGGGTCGTCGTGGTTCTACAGCCTGGACGCGGCCAACGGTGGTGTTGTCAACACCAATTCTGTAGGAGAGCAATGGAGCGCCACATCGCTCATCGCCGGCCAGACCTTGGTGCGAGACGCCCGCGGCAATATCCGCAATCTCGTGCAGAACACGGACGGCACGATCACGCAGAAGGAGATCTCCGGATCCACCTCGGGTCTCGGGAGTGCGCGTCGCACCTCCTGGCGTGAATTGATGGATTGAGATGCTTGCCAGCGCTACGGTCCTGCCCACGGAGGGGCAGGATCTTTCGCTCAGAAGGCGGACCGACATGCGGGACGCGCTGCTGCTGTGCGTAGGCGTTTCCCTGGCGATTCACCTCTTCGCGTTGTCGCTTCGAGTGCCCATGCACCGCGCAGGCCAGCCGTCTCCAACGCGCGTCGCGGCTCCCGAACCATTGCGCGCCCGCCTGATTCAAGGCCGCGCAGAGGATCGGCTCGCCCTCGCAGCCGAACAGGCCGATGCGGCACCCAGGGCGGCGACGACCCCAGCCGACTCATCGGCCGGGCCCAACTCAGAGCCCGCTTCGCGCCGTGTGAGCAGGAATTCCGAACCTTGGTCAGCAGAGCCCACCGCTTCTGCGCAGCCACGACTGGAGGCGCCGGCCACATCCAAGGATTCCGCTGCCGCCCCGCTGAACAGCATTCGGGATGAATACCTGCCCCGGTCGCAACTGACCGTCGCGCCAGTCGCACAGACGCCCGCCATCCTGCTTCCGCCGCTGGGGCAAGACGATGCCACTCGACGCACCGGCGTGCTTTCGCTTTTCATTGACGCAGAAGGTCGCGTACGACGGGTCGAAGCCCACGAGCCCCTGATGCCCGAACCCTTCGAGCAGGCCGCACGGGAAGCATTCATGGGGGTTCGGTTCTCTCCCGGTGAACGGGATGGGCAAGCAGTGAAATCCAGGATACGAGTGGAGGTTGTGTTCGACGGGGCATCGCTGGCGACTCCGTAGATGTGAGACGCGAACACTACCGACTGGTTGCGCCAAGATCTATCGCGCATTCGACTTTGCTTTCAGTGCCTTGCGCGCCGCCTTTCGCAGGACCTTTTGCAGCGATTCGCAGGCGGCATCGACGTCTTGCATCCGGCGCTCGAACTCCGCATTGACCGCCGCCACGAGGGCGCCCAGTTCGGTCGGCGTGGCGCTGAATTCGTCATGCTCGCACAGGTGAAAGGGGCGGATGAAACGCTCGATGCAGACGCTGGCACGGTACACGTCTTTCAGGTCGCCCAATCGGTCGCCGATGTCGATGGAGCGGCTTTGGGCGGGCGTGGCGGGGAAAGTGCGCGGGTGCGCGAGAGGGTTTTGCCATGATGGCCTCCAAGCGGTGCGGTTTGCTACAACCGCCGCCCCCAACGCCAATTGGTGGCGGCGACTCGAACAGGTTGGCGTACAGGGCACCGCTTGCGCGAACCGGCGAGCCTTGCGGCTCCCCGTCCGAGCCGCCAAAAAATGGAGGCACGAACGACAAAGCCGCAGACCCTCTGCGGTAAAGACTGCGGCTTATGTCGCAGCGGTGCTTTGGGACGCCAATCCCGATCACGCCTCTTTTTGACGTGACGGCCGCAGTACAGCGACGAGGCTTGGCCGATGCAGCGGGCTCAGGCGCGCACGACGTTGGACGCCCGCTCCAGATAGACACCCCGCGTATCGACGATCAGCTTGGCGTTCGCCTGGATCATCGGGTAGTCGAACACATCATGATTCGTTGCCACCAACACCACGTCGAAGGAGGCCACGGACTCGGGCGTGAGGTCAACGCTCGCGAGGTCGAAGTGATGCTCGCGCATGGTCGGGAACACGGGCACCCACGGGTCCGCGTAAGCCACGATCGCACCGCGTGCCTCGAGCAATTCCATGAGCACGACGGCCGGCGACTCGCGCATGTCGTCGACGTTCTTCTTGTAGGCGATGCCGAGGACCAGGATGCGGCTGCCCTTCACGGCGCGTTCGCGTTCGTTGAGCGCGTCATTCACCTTCTGGACCACCCACTGCGGCATGTCGCTGTTGACCTGGCCCGCGAGTTCGATGAAGCGGGTGTTGACGCCGTACTCTCGCGCCTTCCAGCTCAGGTAGAAAGGGTCGATCGGGATGCAATGGCCACCGAGGCCCGGGCCTGGGTAGTAGGGGACGAAGCCGAAGGGCTTGGTTGCAGCGGCGCGGATGACCTCGTAGATGTCGATGCCCATGCGATCGGCGATGATCTTCATTTCGTTGACGAGTCCGATATTCACCGCACGATGAATGTTCTCGAGCAGCTTTGTCATTTCCGCGGCTCGCGTGGAGCTCACGGGGACGACCTTGTCGATCACGCGGCTGTAGAGCGCCACGCCGGCAGCCAAGCATGCCGGTGTGGAACCGCCAATGACCTTGGGGATGGTCTGGGTCCTGAAATGTGGATTGCCCGGGTCTTCGCGCTCGGGCGAGAAGACGAGAAAGATGTCCTCCCCGACCTTGAAGCCGCGCGATTCGATGCGCGGCCGCAGTTCCTCTTCCGTGGTGCCGGGGTACGTCGTGCTTTCGAGCGAGATCAATTGGCCAGCCCGAAGATGGGGCACCAGCGCTTCCGTAGTGCCGATCACGAAGCGCATATCGGGTTCACGATGTGCGTTGAGCGGTGTCGGAACACATATGATCAGCGCGTCGACTTCGCTCGCACGAGAGAAGTCAGCGGTCGCTGAGAACCCCAGACTGCATCCATGCTGCACCGCCGCGTCGCCAATGTGCTTGATGTAGCTTCGGCCTTCGCCGATGGCACGAATCTTCGACTCGTCGACGTCAAAGCCCAAGACGCGGATGCCGGTTTCGGCAAAGCGCAGCGCGAGGGGCAGCCCGACATAGCCCAACCCGATCACGCCCACAGCGCGCACATTGGCCTGCTTCAAATCAATACTCCTTGGGAATTACCCGTTTGATGAAACACCCTGGCAATGAACCTTTGACAGTGGCGAATCGTACACCGCGGATTCTCCTTGTTACACGCAATCTGCCGCCACTGGTCGGCGGCATGGAGCGGCTCAATTGGCACATCGCGCAAGAGCTTTCGCGCTACGCGCAGGTGCGTGTGCTTGGGCCGAAAGGAAGCGCGTCGCTGGCTCCGGAAGGGGTCGCGATCGACGAGGCCACCAGCGTGAAGATGGGGCCGTTCCTGCTCCAGGCCTTCTTCAGGTGTTTGCGGATCGCGCGGCGCTGGCGCCCCGACATCATCATGGCCGGCAGCGGCCTGACAGCCCCCATCGCCGTGATCGTGGCCAAGCTCTGCGGCGCCAGGGCGGTTGTATATGCACACGGGCTCGACCTGACGGTCGACCATGCGGTCTACAGGCACGTGTGGCTGCCTTTGATCGCGCGGGCGGACACGGTCATCGTCAACAGTTCGGCGACGCGCGAACTGGCCCTCCGCGCGGGTGTTCGGGGCGACCGGATCCGGATCGTCCATCCCGGCGTCGAGTTGCCCGCCATCTCGGAACCGGGCGACCTGCAGGATCTGGCGGAGTTCAGGCGCAAGCACGATCTCGGACCTGGGAAGCTGCTCATCTCCGTGGGCCGACTGACGCCGAGAAAAGGCATTCTGGAATTCGTGCGGGACGTGCTGCCGGGCATCGTCGCGCACGTGCCGCAGTGCACCCTCGTCATCGTCGGCGACGCACCGGTTCACGCCCTGGCCGCGGCAAGCCAGAGCGTCGAAAGCATCCAGGCCGTCGCGCGCGAGGCGCGCGTGGGGGTGAACATCCGCTTCCTCGGCAAGATCACCGACGATGAACTGTCGATGGTCTACAGGATCGCGAACCTGCATGTCTTCCCCGTCCAACTGCGGCCCAACGACCCGGAGGGCTTCGGCATGGTCGCCATCGAGGCGGCTGCACGCGGCGTCGCCACCGTCGCTTACCGGGTGGGCGGCGTGCCGGATGCGGTGGCCGAGGATCGGTCGGGCCGTCTGATTGAACCGGGAGACTCCCCGGCCTTCGCCGCGGCGACCATCGCACTGCTCGATCATCCGCTGTCGTCAGAGGACACCAAGGCCTTTGCGCGCCGCTTTGCGTGGGATCGAATCGGAAGGCAGCTGGCTGCTGCCATCGGGCTGGATGTTCCTATCGAAGACCGTGCATCCTCGCCATGGGTGAACGAAGAAAAGCTCGTGCCCTAGCGGGGCGCCTTGGCCGTGCAAAGATGGTAGACCTGATACTGCCATTCGAGCGGCCAGATCGCGAGGGCGGCCGCTTGCGCGGCGCGAATGGGCACATGGCGCCAACCTCTAGAAGAAATCCATGACCACGACAGCACGTGCAGGTCGCGCCACCGACGCTCGACATGAAGGCCGCAGCGTTCGAACAGCGCCGCCCAATTGCTCAAGCTGTGCATCACTTCCTTCGCGGCGACCTGATGCGTTCCACCGTAGAAGCCGAGGCGACGTGTCAGAAAGTCGTCATTGGGGACCAGAATCACGAACCTGGCATTCGGCTTTCCGACGCGGACCATCTCCTTAATCGCGGCTTCCTGGTCAACGAAATGCTCGAGCGATCCCAGACACGTCACCACGTCAAAGGACGCGTCCTCGAAGGGCAGCTTCTCGGCGGGCTGCGCGAAGAAGGTGCCCTCGGGCATGGCCTGCCTGCATGCACCGATCGCGCGCTCTGACAGGTCGATGCCCGACGGTTTCGCCCCATGCTTGCTGCAGACCGAGAGCCAAAGACCCAGACCGCAAGCGACATCCAGAACGCGGTCGTTCGAGGCGATGCCGATGCGCACAGCAAGTCTTTCGTAGTGCGGTGACGAGGATTCGTCCCGGCTCACATCCTTGTAGTAGACCGTGTTGTAGAACGTTCGAATGTTCTCGATCTCCGCATTCTTCTCTTGCATTTCTATTTTTGCCTCTTGGATTGGGGTCAAGCTTCCGCTGCATCAATTAGAAGACTTCGCGCCTCCGCGTGACGCCCTCGACTCAAGCACTGAGATATATCCTGACACGACGTTTGGCTGCAAACGCGCCTAGCGGGCTCATGACTGCCAGTCGCCTACAGAATCGCGAACCTTCACGTATTCCCCGTTCAACTTTGGCCCAACGACTCGGGGGTTTCGGCATGGTCGGTTTCTTTATGCCACCTACATCGGGTCCGCGACAGTCGTCGTCACCGACGTCACTCGGCGTCCTGTCTCCTTTGCTTGCAGCACTCGCTGATACAGATCCAGATAGGCGTTGGCAGCAGTGACCGGTCCGAAACGTTCGACGGCACGCTGGCGCCCCGCCTGCCCCATCGTGATAGCTACGTCGGGGCGCTCCACAAGCCGCATGCAAGCATCCGCGACAGATTGCACATCTTCAACGGTACAAAGCTGCCCGGTCACGTTGTGCTTCACTACATCTCGAATGCCTGTTACGTCGAATGCGACGACGGGCCGGCCGCAAGCCATTGCTTCGAGCGCCGTGTAGCCAAAGCCCTCGTGTCGACTCAGGCAGACAGTGACGGCACTCTCTTGATAGAGCCTGACTAGTTCGGCCTCCGAGAGTCTGGGCCAGACTTTGACGTTTCTGCCCAACCGCTCAAGTCCCGAAGATTGAGCCCGTCGGCCTGCAACGATGTGCAGTTCGACTGATGGATCAAGTCGCTGGTGCAGCGCCTGCAAGAGGTCCGCCCCTTTGCGAGAAGACATATTGCCCACCCAGAGCACACGACGCGAAGCGCTAGTCGAAACCGGCAAAGGGCAATACTGCTCTGTATCAAGCCAGTTCTCAATGACGCGAATTCGACCTCCTAGTTGAAATTCCCTGTCAATTTCAGCAACGGCGGAATCCGAAACTCCGGTGATAGCGTCTGCGCATGCGAACGACCTCTTCTCGAATGAGCCGATCCAGTAGTTGTGGTATAGCGCCTGCAGCGGCCCCTTCCAGCTTGGGTATCCTGTCCTTCTCACGCAGTGGTGTGCCGTGACCACAAGAGGCACACCATGCCCTCCAAAGGCGAAAGCGCTCCAGCTATTGGCGTGAATCAGGTCTGTGCCCTCAGGAGGTTGCACGTTCCGGAGCCGCCAAGGCATGAATTCATGCTTCAGTCTGAACCAGGAGACTTCGACCTTGCAACCAGCGGTCGAAAGCAGGTCGGCCAAACGCTCGACAAAGACATCGCTTCCACTGTCGGATCGAATGCATGGCAACCAGATTTTCATGTTTTCCTCCGGGACGCCGCAGCACGTTGCAACGCTCTTGCCGTCACCACAGCGGCATCGTTCCAGCTGGTCGCCTGGTGAGGTGGCGGGGGCGCCATATCCAGCGCCTTCAACAGACCCTCGGCGATCTCCGAAGCACTCGTGCCGACGAACACTCCCGAGGGGCCAGCCGCTTCTCGCAGTTCGGGAATATCCGTGGCAACCACCCGGGTTCCGAGCGCGGCGGCCTCTGCGGCGGGCATCCCGAAGCCTTCATATATGGACGGCTGCGCGAGCACGTCAGCATGAGCGAACAACGCCGACATTCGCTCATCTGGAACGTACCCAAGTTCGCGCAGCCACTCAGGTCGTGTGGCTTGGGTGTTGGAGTTCACTCCCCAGCCAGCCGCCCCTGCCAACACCAGAACCTGTCGGGGCAATTTGCCCTGCGCCTTGAGCATTGCGAAGGCCTCGATCAGATTGGCTAAGTTCTTTCTCGGCTCTCGCGTGGCGACTGACAATACGTAAGGTTCGCTGACCGGGGCCAGCCCTTCGGGCGTGCCCATTCGAGCCCATTGGGACCCCGGACGAGCGATGCCATCAGACGCCCGTCCGATCGCTTTCTCAAGTCGCATGGCGGTTCCACTGGAGATGCTCACCACTTGGTTCGCCCGCATCACATCCTTGGCCAACCACCTCATATGTGCAAATCGGTTTACCGGCGTCATCGTCTCCGGAACGATTTGATGGTTGAGGTCGTACACGGTCGACACATATGGGATGCGAGCATGCGGCGCGAGCGTCGACGCGGCCCAGAAGACGTCGAGCGAATCATGCCGAATCAGCGCCCCGAGTCGCGCTTTGACCCAGAGCGAACTGGGAATCCGGCGCCCGATCGCGTAAGGGTCGGACTTCAGCAGCCAACGCCTCGATGGAAGTGGAACTTCCAGCGGACGTCGCGAGTAGAGGACCCATTCCGCATCCGGGAGCTGCTGAGGCATGCAATGCAGAATCTCGAAGATGTAGCGGCCAATGCCGGTAAGCTTGCCATCGAGGGAGCGAGCGTCAACGCCAATTCTCATGTCTGTGGTCGCCATGGCTGAGGTTCATGATCTGCACCTGCGACTTCAGCCCCGGCGGAGCCGACGGAAGTCCGCGTGATGACGACGAGCATCACCATCGTCATGGCGATATGCGTTGCACAGGTCGCTACCACGGCGCCCCGCCAGTCGATCAGTGCAACCAATGCAATGCAAAGTGCAACGCTCAGAATCGCCCCGCCGCTTTCGACGGCTGCTGCCTGGCGTTCGCGACCTGTGGTGGCGGCGATGCTTCTAACGGTGATCCAGCACGCCGAAGTCAGAGGCAAAAGGCACAGCCATCTCGCAATCTCTTTGACACCCTCGAACTGCGGTCCGAATATCCACGGAAGGAAAGGCGCAACTCCAAGCATCGCAACACTGGCAAGCAGGGACAGCGCGATCACTCCGAGCCAGCGGGCCCAAAGCACACGAACAGCATGAACGGCGCCTGATTGACCATGCTCAAACATCGCTCGCGTGCTCCACTCGATCAACGAGACAATCGGCAGCAGCAAGACGTCGACGATTCGATAAGCAAGCGAGTACTCGCCTGCAATACCCATCGACGACATCCTCGCAAGGATGACCTTGTCTACATCTGAGTGGACTCTGCTTGCGGCCGCCGCGGCAGCAAAAGCCACGCCTGAAGCGTGCTTCGCAGACGCCGCCCCATCGTCCTTCTTGCTTCTCCTTGATCGGAAGGACAGAACGAACCCACAAGCGGCAAGGATCAATCCGCTTGCAAAGACCACGTATGCCCAATGTGTCAAGGTGACCGGACTTTTAGTGAGAAGCACAGTTCCCCCGAGCATCGTGAGGCGCAGCGAAGGCAGTGCGCAGACCGCGCCGGCCATGGCCGCGTACCGCGAGCGCCCTTGAAAGGAACGCGCGATCAAGTCGGCTGTGGGAGCCCCGAGCAACTCCCCTGAAACCAGCAACACGACTGTCAACGGCGAAATCCGTTCATTGATTGTGAACCACGCAGCAAGAACTGCCACCGCAATCAGTGGCAGCAGCGAAAGAGCGATCCGGCGATGCATTCGAGCGAAACTGGATCGCCAGCGATAGGGCTCGATGGCGCAGTCTCTCAAATGCAGGGCAGGAGCGCCTAGGCCAGCCCACGTCGCAAAGAATCCAGCCACCCCCGCGATGGCGACGCTTGCGCCGAAGTCAAGCCGGCCGAGGACGCGCGCCGCCACCACTGTGAGCGCAGCTTGCAGCACCGCCCTGCAAGCCAGGCCGAATAGAACGACGAGATAGGACCGAGGGATCCACTTCCTCTGTCTCATCGCTGAGTCAACCTCGACCCGTCCATTTTGATCCTCAACCCTCGCAGATCGGCAAGGAGGTCACGACGGTGCTGCCTGTGCACGCATGAGTGGGAGCTTTCAGGTTCGCTTCGGGTTCAAGAATCGGAATTCTGATTGCCGTACATCAAAGCCGTGATCTGCTCCGAGATCAACCCGATCAGGAAAACAATGACCGCAGCGCTGAACAGCAGAACACTCATGTTTGTGAAGCGGTGCTGCGTCAGAAAGGTGTAGAGGTAGTAACCCACGCCGGTACAAAAAAAGCCGGCCGCGATCGGCGCGAAAAGTTTCAAGGGCGAGTACAGAGTGCCGATCTTGAAGATGATGAGCAGGAAGCGCACACCGTCCCGCATGATCTTCACATGGCTTGAAGTTCCCTTGATGCGCTGCTGCACATCGATAGGCTCATACGCCACGGAATAGCCTGCCCGGAAAAAAGCCATCGTACAGGTCGTCGGATAGGAAAAGCCATTGGGAAGCAAATGCAGGAATTCCTTGAAGCGCTTGCGGCGCACGACCCTGAAACCCGAGGTGAGATCCTTGACCGGATGACCGACCATCCATGTCGCCAAGCGGTTGTAGAAAGCGTTGGCCAGACCTCTGTGGCGACTGGCTTGCCCCCCCGCACTGCGAGCCCCGACCACCATTTCGTAGCCCTCGCCCAACCTGGCAAGCAGTCGTTCGATGTCCTCGGCGCGGTGCTGCCCGTCGCCATCCATGAACACGATCCACTCCCGACTCGCCGAGCGTGCCCCCGCTTTGATAGCGGCCCCGTTTCCGGACCCGTAAGGGCGATGCACCACTTGGACGCCCAAACCCCGAGCGAACGCGACCGTCTGGTCGGTGGACCCGTCGTCAGACACGATGATCTCAGCACCCGGCAGCTTGGCAAGCAGTTCCGGCAACAGTCGAGCAAGGCCTTCGGCCTCGTTGCGCGCGGGGATCACGACGCTCAGCTCGTGCAGCCCAGGAATTCCACGGGAGGCTACCGGCTTCGGTCCACTGGCTGCGGCAGCTGTGCGCGACATGGTCTCGGATGGGTTCAGCATTTGTTGGCTTGTTTCACTGATTGGCGGCAACCTGCCGGATGCTCTTGCGCTCTTCGTCGATCTGTCGTCCATGAACGTGCTTGCGATCCAGCTTCTCGGCCTCGTCCAGCTGGCCCAGCGCATCTCCGAATTGACCTTGCATGGCCAGCGCTTGGGCATACATGAGCCTGCTGGCCGCCGAATCGTCGGCATCGATGGCCTTGTGAATCAGCAAGGTGCCCTTGGGCAAATCATTGTATTTGTTGATGTAGTACTGGGCGAGCAGCTTGTTCACCTCGCCGCGATCCCTGTTCGAGATGCGGGGATTTCTCAGCGCAGCTTCCAGCAGTTCCAAGGCTTGCGCGTCCGGCAAGCGGCATTTGCCATCGATCTGGCAAGTCACGAAGGATCTCAGGGCCGCGGTATTGATGTTGCGATAGGGCCAGTGCTCGAACGCATATTTGGCTTTCTCGAATACGCTGGGCGCCGGGTCCAGATTCCGAAAATATGCCAGGTGAATTCTTGCGAGATAGGGCAGAACACCCGGCAAATAGCCGTTGGCCGCCTGCAGCAGCGCCTCATCCGCGAGTTCGCCGAAGCGCGCCTCTCCGGTGCTATCCAACAGGGCCATGTAGACACGCGCGAGTTCATAGGTCGCTCGGGGTGAGGCCGGATGGTTGGCGGCCTCCAGCGCCGCCCAGTCCACATGATTGGACCATTGCAAGGCGCGCACACCAGTCACGAAGCAGAGCAGCGCCAGATAGGCACAGAAGAGCGCCACACAAAGACGCCTCACCTCAGGCTTCGTTATACGTCGCAGGTACAAAGGGACCAGCAAGAACAGGCCGAAGGTGGCGAAATAGTTCCGATGCTCGTGCACCAGCTCGAGCGGAAAGATCGTGGATTCCATCGCGTGGGCGATCAGAAACCACCCCAGCGCAAACCACAACTCGGGTGCCTTGCGCCTGAAAAGCCAGGCCGATATGCAGATCACGGCAAGCCCCGCGACCGACAAGGCGGTGCTGACCGGGCTCCAAAGCGAGCTTGAGACCTCAAAATCGTCGTGATAAAGGGAGAGTTCGGCATTCCGCGGCAAAACAACCATCCGCAGGTAGTAGAACAGCACGCGACTTTCGGTCAGCGCCCGCTCGGTCAGCGTGAAATCCCGGTTGTTAAATGCGCCCGGCCCGAGCATCGCCGGAAGTTTGAACACGGCGATATAGATGGCACCGACGCAGACCAGCATCGTGGTGAATCGCTGGAGATCGAACGAGAGAAGATGCAGCGGGCGACCCCGATACATGAAGCCGAAAATGCTGTATTCGATCCACAGCAGCAGCGGCGCGAACAGCAATCCGCTTTCCTTGGTCAGGGCCGACAGCAGTACCAGCACGGCGATCGAGAAGCCCGCAAGTACGGCCTTCCAAACTGGATGCGACACGTCCTGCCGTTGCCAGGTCATCGCGCGAAAGCGCACGAAGATCAGCAACCCGACGAGCCCGAACAAGGCCGACAGACTCGTCATGCGCTGGACCACGTACAACACGCTGGTCAGATTGATCGGGTGCAGTGCCCACAGCGCTGCAACCATCCAGCCCGCCCATTTGTCGATGGTCGACGTCGTCGTCTTAGGCCATCGGCGCTGGACGAATGCGTCGTAGAGCGCCTGGGCGGTCGCACCGATCAGCAGCACATTAGCAAGGTGAATCAGTACATTGACGAGCTTGAAAGCGTAGGGCCCCCCCCCCCCGAAATACAAGTTCAGCGCGAAGGTCAGGAGCGCGACCGGCCGTCCCAGCGGGCCCGCATCTCCGGACCACGCCGCCGCCCAGAGCTCCCGCCAGTTAAGACTGCTGATGCGCAGGCGGTCGTTGCCTAGGATGTTGACATCGTCGTCGAAGACGAAACCGCCGTGCAACCCGGGCGCGTAGCAGGCAAAGGTCACGGCGAGCAAGACAACCCAGGGGAGCCACGCCAAGCCCGCTTTCGAGCCGGCAGCCTCTTTGGGCAGGACGGACGGGGGGGAGGAGAACATGCGACGGATCAACCAGAGGGACAAAAGAAAAAAGGCACTTTACGTGCCTTTTTCTCGTTGATGCTAGACGGGGATTAGCGGCATTCCGAAGGCATGTACTTGGCGGGCATGGCGGTTGCCCCCGCAGCGCACTTCCAGCCGACACTGCCCGCGTTCGCGCTCGAAGGAGTCAGGGTGATCTGCGCATTGTTTTGCACCAAACTGCCATAGGTGATCGTGATCGCACCCCCTGCGCCGACTGCGACGCCGGTTACAGCGTTGCCCTTGATCGATGCGGCGGGCGGGAGACCTGCAGAAGCGTTGGTTGTGGGCCAAGCACCCTTCGAAGCAAAATATTCACCCACACCCGCCTTGGCGGCCGAAGCCAGACCCAGACCTTCCGAAACGCGAGCACGCTTTGTGTAGTCCTGATACGCCGGCAGCGCCACAGCAGCCAAAATACCGATGATCGCCACAACGATCATCAATTCGATCAGGGTGAAGCCCTTTTGCACGTTGCGTGCGATGTTCCGACGGTTCATTCATTCACTCCAGTTAGTTGTAGAGCCCGAGGCGGGCCCCCGGTGCGGACATGTAACCGCAGCATCCGTGCCACCCCCGATTTCGCGCGTGCGCGCCGCTTTTCACGTGCAGTTGTTCACGTTCTAGTTACAACATGTGACGAAAACTGTTGCCGAAGTCTGACGCCGGGTGACATTTTTGTCACTCCCTGCCAACCCTCGTCACACCGGCGCCCCCCGCCCCGCCCCACCCCCCGCCCGCTCCACCCGCATCCACGCCCGAGCCCCATCCCACACGGCCGTCATGCGCTCCAGCAACTCCCCCGGCACCGCCGGATGCGGTGCCGCAAGCGCAGCGCTCATCGCCTCGCAGCTGTGCTCGATCACCGCGCCCGGATGATGCACGCCGCAGACATCGCGCCCAAAGGCCTCGAGTTCGGCCCGGTTCGGGTAGCTGCGGGCCGGGGACTTGTCGCCGCTGCGGCCACCCCGCCGCCACTTGAGCGCCAGGGTGTGGTCGACGGTCTCGATGCCGCCCGGCCGCTCGTAGGGATAGAGCACCGTGGTCACCTGGTCGTACACCGGGCTGGGCCAGACCCGGTCGTCGTCGTACAGCACGGCAAAGTTCTTGAGGTGGGCGTCGCCGTTGCGCAGCAGCACCGTCAGCACCAGCAGCTTGAAGAACTGGTGCAAGGCCGGCGCCGGTTCGCTGCACACCAGGCGCAGGGCCGCCGCCACGTCTTCGTAGCTCCCGATGTACTTGCGGCTTGAAAGGCGCTCCCGCACACGCAGCTGCATGACGGCCGCGATGTCCTCGAACCCGAGGCGGCTGCCGTCGGGCAGGATATCGAAGCGGTCGAGTACCAGCAGCTTGCCGTCGGCCGAGAGATCGGCGCGCGGCACCGGCAGGCCGGCGTGGCGCGCGGCTTCCAGGCACAGCCATTCGTTGGCGCTCAGGCCGGGGTAGCGCGGCCCCTCGGCCTTGACGATGACGTTGGGGCCGGGCACCACCGCCTTGTCGGCCACCGGCACCATGATCTTGGGCTGGACGCCGGCCAGGCCGGTGCCCGGGCCCATGAAGGCGTCGACCAGTTCCTCGAACAAGGCTTCGCTGCGCCCGCCGGCGAGCAGGTCGTCGCGCGAGACCAGGCCGGCGGCCCCTACGCCCAGCGGCGTTTCGCCGGGCAGCTGATAGGCAACGCGGCCGATGGCGCCGGCGCCCATCAGGGCCAGCAGGTGCATCTTGGTGACCTGGAACTTGCCGAAGCGCGCCAGGATGCGCTCGAACAGGTAGCCCTCGGGAAGGTTCATGTCGAGGGCGGCAAAGAGATCGCCGTCCTGGAACACGCGGTCCGCGATCGGCAGGCCCAGGCCGACCTGGTGCTGCGCCTCCGCTTCATAGACCAGCGAATAGATCGACCGCTTGGCGAGCAGCGCCTGCGGCCGGCCATGAACGGCCAACTGCAGGTCGCGCAGTTTTTCGGGCAGCGCCGTCATGTCAGGTCTCGTCGGGCTCCTGCAGGTGCGCGAAGGCCTTCGCCAGGTCCGCCGCGCGCAGCGGCCCGGGCTCGCGCGGGTCCAGGCTCAGCGCCAGGCCGAGCGGCGCGAGCATGGCGAGCAGCGAGGCCAGGGAGATGTCCTTTCCGGCCTCGAGCCGGTAGACCGGCATGCGCGACAGGCCGGCGCGCTCGCCCAACGCGGTCTGGGAGAGCTTCTTGCGGCGGCGCGCGCTGCGAATGATGGCGCCGACCTCGGACAACGAAGAGATCGGCGTGGCGATTTTGCTATCCATGCGTTGCATTATTCCAGTGCAGAGACAAAATGCAACGCATGAATAGCAAATTAGGTCTGCAGCACCTCATCCGCCTGCAGCCACCGAATGTCCCACCCCGCATCGCCGCCAGCGCGCATGCGCGAGCCATGCGTGATGCCGTCGATCTGGCTCATGATCTCTTCCGTCTCGGCCGGCTTTGTGTGCGTGATGTAGATCGGATAGCTGCGCCCAGGCGCGATCTGGGCCAGTTCGTCCGCCAGGGTCGCCGGCGACAGGTGCAGGCTGCGCCGCGCCAATGCCTGTTCGCGGTTGCTGAAGGCGGTCTCGATGACCAGCATCGCGACGTCGAGCTGGTTTACGCGGGTCCAGAAGGGCGCATTGCGTTCGGTGTCGCCACTGAACACCCAGTGCGGCCCGCCCTGCGCGCAGCGCACCGCGAATCCGCAGGCCGGCACCGTATGGACCGCCGGCAGCACCTCGATGTGCTTCAAGGCCCGGGTGCCCAGCTCCAGTTCCTGGCCGATCACCAGATCGTGGAAGGTCACGAACGGCGCCTCCCGGCTCGGGATGCTGGCGAAATCGGGCCAGATGACGTTGTTGAATACATGCGCGCGCAGCGCCTCGATGGTGGCGCGCAAGGCATGAACGCGCAGCGGCCGGGTGCGACGGCTGGCGATGGCATCGATCATCAAAGGCAGGGCGGCGACATGATCGAGGTGCGAATGCGTCAGCAACACGTCGTCAATCTTCGCCATCTCGTCGAGCGTGAGGTCGCCCACGCCCGTGCCGGCGTCGACCAGCAGGTCGCAATCGACCAGGAAGGAGGTCGTGCGGCAGTCCTTGGCGATGGCGCCGGAGCACCCCAACACACGCACCTGCATTTCGCGAGACCTTTTGACTTTCCAGCCCGTAGGCCGCTACTTCGAATCGAACCGGGTTGCGCCGTCCCATTCGGGATCATTGGGCTGCAACGACATCGAGGCTAAACGTTGTGCATACAGCTGGTAAAGGACTTTTTTGGCATCCGCGGCAACGAGGGCCGACAGCATAGCCTGTCCTTGTAACCAATCCTGCAGGCGATAGGCGGAAAGCACTCCATCCCACTGTTGCAGCTCTTTTCGGACTTCGGGGCTCACGCTGCCGGACCGCCCGATGGGCGTGAAGATGCGCACCCTCCGCGCCTTGCCCTGGACCTGGACCGTGTCGAGTTCCTGCCAGGTGAAGCCCGGCGCCGCGCGCCGGGTGGCCTCGGTGGCGATGATCTCGACGCCGTAGTGCACGCCCAGCCCCTCGATCCGCGACGCCAGGTTGACCGCATCGCCGACCACCGTGTAGCTGCGGCGCACGGCCGAGCCCATGTCGCCGACGCTCATCACGCCGGTGTTGATGCCGATGCCGACCTGGACCTCGGGCAGCCCGGACAGGCGCCGACGGCCGTTCAGTTCCCGCACCGCGGCGACCATCTCGATGGCCGCCTGCACGGCCAGCTCGGCATGATCGACGGTCTCGACCGGCGCCCCCCAGAAGGCCATCACGCAGTCGCCCATGTACTTGTCGACGGTGCCGCGGCGGGCGCTGATGATCTCGCTCAAGCGGCTGAAGAAGATGTTCAGGAAAGCCTGAAGCTCGGCCGGCGCCATCTGCTCGGCCATCCTGGTGAATCCGCGCATGTCGCAGAACATCACGGTGAGCTCGCGGTTTTCGGCCCGCATGCTGTAGCGGCCCGGATCGGCGCGCATCTCGTCCACCAGCTCCGGCGGCACAAAGGTGCCGAAGAGGCGGGCCAGGCCGCGGCTCGAGCGGCCCTCGATGAAATAGCCCCAGCTCATGTTGAGCACGAAAGACAGCGCGACCATCAGCAACGACAGCGCGAGCGGCAGCACCAGCCCGGCGCGCAGGAAGAGCCATGAGTTGACGCCGATCAGCACCACGCAGATCGACAGGGCCACGCCGATCGCACGCGCCGCGCCGCTCAGCGAGAGGCCGAAGGCCAGCGCCAGTCCGGCCGCGAGCAGCATCACGAGCTCGTAGCCCAGCGCGTAGTCCGGAACTGCCGGGAGCCTGGAATCCAGGAGTCCAGAGACGATGTTGGCGTGCACTTCGACACCCGGGAAGTCGGCGCCGACCGGTGTCGAGCGCAGGTCCTGCAAGCCCGGCGCGGTCGATCCGACGAGCACGATCTTGTCTTTCAGCTCTCCCGCGGCCAGGCCGCCGCGGAGCACCTCGGACGCCGACACATGGCGGAAGGACCCGCCGCGCGGCCCTCCTACGCCGCGAAACGGAACCAGCACGCTGGCGCTGGCGTCGACCGGAACGCGCAGCCGCGTGTCCCCGGTCGACAGCATCAGCGCCTCCAGCGGCGGCGGGGCGCTTCCCGGTCCGGCCGGGGCGAACGCCGGCGCCAGGTCGGTGTCGCCGACGGCCAGCCTGTACACCACCAGGGCCAGCGATTCGTAATACCCCGGCTGGGCGTTCTCGCCGTCGTAGCGCGCGATCAGCGGCACCGCCCGGATCACGCCGTCCACGCTGCCGTCGAGCACCACGTTCAGGAAGCCGCCGGCCGGCGCCGCCTCGGCCAGCTGCGGGATGCTGCCGACGAAGCCGTTCCAGCGCGTCGTGTAGTCGCGGCCCTCGGGGAAGGTGCCGGGCGGCAGGACCGGCGCCGGCAGAGCGCCCTTGGTCCGCGGGACCTGGGTCTGGGTGAAGTAGAAGCCGAGCGCCACCCGGCGGCCGGCCAGCGTCTTCGCGAAGGCGGCGTCGCGGTCGAGCGAGGGCGCGAGCTGCTCGATCTCCCGGGACAGCCCGGCCCGTTCCCGCAGCGGTCCTTGCGCGAGCTGGCGCAGGGCCTCGAGGCCCGAGCTCGCATCGGGCTCGACGAACAGCACGTCGAAGCCCAGCACCCGCGCCTGCTGCCGCTCCATGATCTCGGTCGTCAGCCGGGCGAGCTGGTCACGGCCCCAGGGCCATTGGCCGAGCGCCTGCAGGCTCGGGTCGTCGATGTCGACGATGACGATCCGCGGGTCAAGCGTGCCCGGCAGGGTGGCCCTCAGCCGCACGTCGTAGATGAAGCGGTCGAGCCGGTCGACGAAGGGAAGCTGCCAGGCGCCCAGCACATGCGCCAGGGCCAGCGCCACGGGCAGCAGCGTGATGGCGATGCGCGCGCCGTGCCGGCGCAGCAGGTTCATCCCGCCACCCGCGGTCGAAGACGGCGCGGCTGCTTCAGGGCGCGGTCAGCTGATGACGAACTGCATCCGCGTGCCGCCGAGCTCGAGCACGTCGCCGTCCTGCAGCGCCACGGCTTCGCTGCCGAGCGGCTCGCCGTTGAGCAGGGTCTCGCCGTCGATCGGCGCCACCACGTAGCCGTGCAGGCGACGCGTGACGGCGGCGACGGCCAGGCCGGGTTTGCCGATGGTGGTGACGACTTTCTGCAGCGACAGCTCGCGCCCCGCGGCCGAGCCCGAGAGCACCCGCATGACGGCCGCTCCGGCCGTGCCGCCGCCGAGCGGCGACTGCACCGTGGGCGCGGACGAGAGCGGAATCGGGCCCGAGGGTGCCGGGGGGGGGGGTCGGACCGGCAGCAGGCTCTCGGTCGCCGCGGCGGCGCCGGCCAGGAAACGGATCTTGTACTTGCCCACCTCGATGACGTCGTTCTGCTCCAGCGCCTGCTTCTTGATGGCGCGGCCGTTGACGTAGGTGCCGTTGGTGCTGTTGAGATCTTCCAGGTAGACATCGCCGCCGATCATGTGCAGCACGGCATGCTCGCCGCTGATCGCGAGATTGTCGACCACGATGTCGTTGTAGGGCCTGCGCCCCAGCGTGGTCCGGTCCTTGGCGAGCGTGACGTCCTTGATCACGACACCGTCGATCGACACGATCAATTTCGGCATGGCCGACTCCTGGATCTCGTTGTTTTGTTCACAGGGCCCTGGCAGCACAGTTTGAAGACCTTCTCTATCCAGTGGCACCAGGGGCCTGGGTCCCACCCGCCCGGGCCAGGACAACGGAAATGTTATCCCGGCCGCCATTGTCGTTCGCAGTTGCAACCAAAAGTGTTGCTTTCTCAGGCAAGCCGATATCTTGTAACAAAATCGTGAAAATCTGCGCGCTGGACACCATCTCGGACAGTCCGTCGGAGCACAACAGGAACAGGTCGCCCGGCATCACGCCGTGCTCGTGCATCTCGAGGTCGACGTGGCGCTCGATGCCGAGCGCCCGGGTGACGAGGTTGCGGTGCGGCGACACCACGGCCTGCTCGGGCGTGATGGCCCCGGCGTCGAGTTGCTCCTGGAGCAGCGAATGGTCGCGGGTCAGCAGTTCGAGCTGGTCGCCGCGCAGGCGGTAGCAGCGCGAATCGCCGATGTGCCCGACGATGGCGCGATGCGAGCCGAAGGCCGCCAGCACCAGCGTGGTCCCCATGCCCTGGAGCTGCACGTTCGCGATGCCGGCCTCGAGGATGGCCGCGTTGGCCTCGTCGGTGCCTGCCTGCAGGGCGCGCTTGATCGCCTTCGGATGCGCCTGTGGCCCGGCATGCGCGAGCCAGCGGCCGAAACTCGCCTGCAACAGCGCGATCGCCATGCCGCTGGCCACCTCGCCGCCGTTGTAGCCGCCCATGCCGTCGGCCAGCAGCACCAGCCCCAGCGAGGGTTCGAAGGCGATGGTGTCCTCGTTGTTGGCGCGCACCCGGCCCGGATCGGTCAGCGCGGCGAAATCCCACCTCAGGACGCCGGGGTCGTTGGAAACTGAAGTGCCGGGATTCGCCATGGATCAGGAGGTGGATGGACTGCGGCTTGTCAGGCTGCGGCGTGGGATCGCTTCTGCAGCCATTTTCCGACAGCGACGACAAACACCGCGCCGGCCGCGGCTGCCGCGTAATGCAGCCACGGATTGGCCGTAAGCATATCGTGCAGGATGGTGTCGCTCACGATGGTTTCGCCGGCCACCCAGCCGATCAGGGCGGCACCGAGCATGACGATGATCGGGAAGCGCTCCATCAGCTTGATCATCAGGGTACTGCCGAAGATCACCAGGGGGATGCTGATCGCCAGGCCGAGGATCAGCAGCACCATGCTGCCCTGCGCGGCCGCGGCGACCGCGATCACGTTGTCCAGGCTCATGACCAGGTCGGCCAGCAGGATGGTGCGGACCGCGGCCAGCATGCTGCCGTATTCCTTGTCTTCGCCATCGCCCTCCTCTTCGCCGCTGAGCAGCTGCGTGCCGATCCATAGCAGCAGCAGGCCGCCGATGATCTGCAGGTACGGCAAGGCCAGCAGCTTGGCCGCGACCACCGTCAGGATGATCCGCAGCACCACGGCGGCGCCGGAGCCGAACAGGACGGCGGTGCGCTGCTGCTGCGGCGGCAGCGAGCGGGCGGCCATCGCGATCACGACCGCGTTGTCGCCCGAGAGAATGATGTTGATCCAGACGATCTTGAGCAGACCGATCCAGAAGTCCGTGGTTTGAAGGAATTCCATGTCTCTTTATTCCACTGTTATTTGATTGAAAAAGCGCCCGCAACCTGGTTGCGGGCGCTTTTTCTCTTGTGTGGTTTGCGAGAAAGCGAGGCTTCTTACAGCAGCGCCTTGAGGCGCTTCGCGAGCTCCGAGAAGTTGCGCGTGACCGTGAAACCGCTTTCTTCCATGATCGCCAGCTTGGCATCCGCCGTGTCGGCGCCGCCGGAGATCAACGCACCGGCGTGGCCCATGCGCTTGCCGGGAGGCGCCGTGACGCCGGCGATGAAACCGACGATCGGCTTCTTCATGTTGTCCTTGCACCAGCGGGCCGCATCGGCTTCGTCGGGGCCGCCGATTTCGCCGATCATGATGACGGCGTCGGTGTCGGGGTCTTCGTTGAAGGCCTTCATGACGTCGATGTGCTTCAGGCCGTTGATCGGGTCGCCGCCGATGCCGACCGCGCTCGACTGGCCGAGGCCGATCTCGGTGAGTTGGGCCACGGCTTCATAGGTCAGCGTGCCGGAGCGGCTGACCACGCCGATGCGGCCCTTGCGGTGGATGTGGCCGGGCATGATGCCGATCTTGATCTCGTCGGGCGTGATCAGGCCGGGGCAGTTCGGGCCGAGCAGCAGCGTCTTCTTGCCGCCGGCGGCTTCCTTGGCGCGCATCTTGTTGCGCACTTCGAGCATGTCGCGGACCGGGATGCCTTCGGTGATGCAGATCGCCATGTCGAGGTCGGCCTCGACCGCTTCCCAGATGGCGGCGGCGGCGCCGGCCGGCGGCACGTAGATCACCGACACGGTGGCGCCGGTCTGCGAGGCCGCTTCCTTGACCGAGGCGTAGATGGGGATGTTGAAGATCGACTCGCCGGCCTTCTTCGGGTTCACGCCGGCCACGAAGCAGTTCTTGCCGTTCGCGTATTCCTGGCACTTTTCCGTGTGGAACTGGCCGGTCTTGCCGGTGATGCCTTGCGTGATGACCTTGGTGTCTTTGTTGATGTAGATCGACATGACTTGTTCCTTACTTGGCGACGGCCGCAACGACCTTCTGAGCGGCTTCCGCCATCGTATCGGCGCTGATGATCGGCAGGCCCGAATCGGCCAGCAGCTTCTTGCCCTCGACTTCGTTGGTGCCCTTCATGCGCACGACCAGCGGCACTTGCAGGTTCACCGCCTTGCAGGCCGCGATCACGCCGGTGGCGATGGTGTCGCACTTCATGATGCCGCCGAAGATGTTGACCAGGATGGCCTCGACGTTCTTGTTCTTCAGCATGATCTTGAAGGCCTCGGTCACCTTCTCGGGGGTGGCGCCGCCGCCCACGTCGAGGAAGTTGGCCGGCTCGCCGCCGAACAGCTTGATGGTGTCCATGGTCGCCATGGCCAGGCCGGCGCCGTTCACCAGGCAGCCGATGTTGCCGTCGAGGCTGATGTAGGCGAGGTCGAACTTGCTGGCTTCGACTTCGGCCGCGTCTTCCTCGTCGAGGTCGCGCAGGGCGACGATCTCGGGGTGGCGGAACAGCGCGTTGCTGTCGAAGTTGAACTTGGCGTCGAGCGCCATGATGTTGCCCTTGCTGTCGCGGTTGAGCGGATTGATCTCGACCAGCGAGGCATCCGTTTCCATGTAGCAGGTGTAGAGCTTCTTGAAGACGTCCACGGCTTGGGCGGTGGAGTCGGCCGGGATGCCGATCGCGTCGGCGATCTTCTTGGCCTGTGCGTCGCCGAGGCCGGTCAGCGGGTCGATGAACTCGGTGACGATCTTCTCGGGCGTGGAGTGCGCCACTTCCTCGATGTCCATGCCGCCTTCGCTCGAAGCGATGAAGGCCACCTTCTGGGTGGCGCGGTCGGTCACGGCCGAGACGTAGTATTCCTTCTGGATGTCGGCGCCGTCCTCGATGTAGAGGCGACGGACCTTCTGGCCTTCGGGGCCGGTCTGGTGCGTCTTGAGCTGCATGCCGAGGATCTCGCCAGCCAGCTTCTTGACGTCTTCGATCGACTTGGCAACCTTGACGCCACCGCCCTTGCCGCGACCACCCGCGTGGATCTGGGCCTTGACGACCCAGACCGGGCCGCCGAGCTTCTGGGCGGCCTCGACCGCCTCCTGAACTGTGTACGCCGGGATGCCGCGGGGTACGGGCACGCCGAACTTGGCAAGAATTTCCTTGCCTTGGTACTCGTGAATCTTCATGAGGGTGTCTCTCGGAACGAGGGGTTGAGATCGGGAGAATGTGGTTGCTGTCCACGGGCCACGGCGCCTGGCGGCGGGGGCGGCGGACAGCAGGGAACTGTATCATGGTGCGCCGCACCAACAATTGACCCCACTTTGTGGTCAATACGTATTTACTCCCAAGGCACACGAGGCCCCCTATGCCCAAGGTCTTCATCGATGGCGAAGCCGGAACCACCGGCCTCCAGATCCGCGAGCGGCTCCAGTCGATGCCGCAGATCGAACTCGTGAGCATCGCGCCCGAGCTGCGAAAAGACGTCGCCGCCAAGCGCACGCTGATGGCCGGGGTCGACCTGGTCGTGTTGTGCCTGCACGACGACGCGGCGCGCGAATCGGTGGCGCTGATCGACCAGCTCGACGGTCGCCGCCCCAAGATCATCGACGCCTCGACCGCGCACCGCACGGCGCCCGGCTGGGTGTTCGGCTTCCCCGAGCTGGCTGCCGGACACGCGGACGCGGTGGCCAAGGCCGAGCGCGTGGCCAATCCCGGCTGCTACGCCACCGGCGCGATCGCCATCGTTCGCCCGCTGGTCGACGCCGGGCTGCTGCCACCCGACTTCCCGATCGCCCTGCCCTCGGTCAGCGGCTATTCGGGCGGTGGCCGGACCATGATCGAGGCCTACGAAAAGGGCGAGGCGCCGCTGTTCGAGACCTATGCGCTGGGCCTCAAGCACAAGCACATCCCCGAGATCATGAAGTACACCGGCCTGACCCGCCGTCCGGTCTTCATCCCCTCGGTGGGCAACTTCAAGCAGGGCATGCTGGTGCAGCTGCCGCTGCACCTGGACGACCTGCCCGACCGCCCGAGCGCCGCCCATCTGCACGACGCGCTGGCGGCCCACTACGCGAGGAGCAACACGCCGGAACAGTTCGTGAAGGTGTTGCCGCCGACCGCCGACGGCAAGATCGACGCGCTGGCGCTCAACGACACCAACCAGCTGGAGATCCGCGTGTTCCCGAACGAGGATCACCGGCATGCGGTGGTCATTGCCCGGCTCGACAACCTGGGCAAGGGCGCGAGCGGTGCGGCGGTGCAGAACCTCAAATTGATGCTGGGCATCTAGCGAAGGGTTCGGGGAATTCCCGAATTCAACCGCGCAGGAGCAGCTTCAGAAATCGAGTTGGCTGCTGCTGATGCCCAGCGCGTTCGCGATGTTCTCGCGTGATCCCTTGCGCAGGCGCGAGCTGGTTTCGAGCTGCGCATAGGCGCTTTGCGTCACACCCATGCGCTTGGCGACCTCGCTCTGGGTCAGGCCCAGATGGGTACGCCAGGCCTTGGCCGGCGACATGGCGTCATCGAAGACGAGTCTGACCACGGCGTCGGGCACCAGGTCGCCTTCGTTCTCGAAGCGCTTCACGAATTCGTCGTAGGGCACTACGACGAAGGCGGGGCGACCATCTCCATCCAGGATGGTCTGGAAGCTAATAGGTTTGTTCATTTCGCTTCCTCACTTCCTCGATGCTGACGATGTGAATCGCCACGTTGAAGTCAAAGAACACTCTGTAGTTACCCACCCGCAGGCGGTAGCCGTGCGCGTGATTGATCAGCTTCTTCACGTTGCGCGCGCCGGACAGATCGACCAACTCCGATGACACGGCTGCGCGGATTGCGGCGCCCGACTGACTCGGCAGCTTACGCATCTGCTTCAGGGCTTTCGTCTTCCAGCTGATCGCGCTCACGGAAACTATAAGTCAATAATTAGATATTGCAAAGAAATTCTAATATTTTGAAGACGTAGCGAGGCCTGGCTAAACCGGCCTATTCGTCCGCGTCGTGCCGCAGCACCTTCGCGACGACCGCGCCGGCGAATCCGCGCGCCATCAGGAATCGGACTTGGCGGGCACGCTCGGTCGCATCCTGCGGCTGGACCCCGAAGCGGCGCTTCCAGACCTCGAGCGCACGGTCGAACTCGCTGCCCTGCAGCCCCGCCACCGCTTCGGCCACCGCCTCGGGCGCGATGCCCTTGTGCAACAGCTCCTGGCGGACGCGGGCAGCGCCCAGCCGGGCCGCCCGCTGGTGCAGCACCGACTGCACCACCCTCGCCTCGCTGATGAAATCCTTGGCGGCCAGCTCGTCGAGGGCCTGGGCCAGGGTGCCGGGCTCTTCCTCGTATTTCTTGAGCTTGCGCTCGAGCTCGGCGCGCGAATGCTCGCGCTGGCTCAAGAGGCGCAGGGCGCGCCCCTTGAGCGATGGCGCACTGAAGGCCATGCGGGTGATTACTTCTTGTCGGCCTTGTCGGCCTTTTCCGCCTTCTCGGGCTTGTCGGCGTCGCCACCGGCGCTCTCGACCGCCGCAGCCAGCAGCGGAATGCCCAGCGACTCGCGCACCTTGTTCTCGATCTCGCGCGACAGCTCGGGGTTCTCGCGCAGGAACTCGCGGGCGTTGTCGCGGCCCTGGCCGATCTTCTCGCCGTTGTAGGCGTACCAGGCGCCCGACTTGTCGACGATCTTGGCGTTGACGCCCATGTCGATGATCTCGCCCTCGCGGCTGATGCCCTCGCCGAACAGGATGTCGAACTCGGCAGTCTTGAAAGGCGGCGACACCTTGTTCTTGACCACCTTGACCTTGGTCTCATTGCCGATGGCTTCGTCGCCCTTCTTGATGGTGCCGATGCGGCGGATGTCCAGACGCACCGAGGCGTAGAACTTCAGCGCGTTGCCGCCGGTGGTGGTTTCGGGCGAACCGAACATGACGCCGATCTTCATGCGGATCTGGTTGATGAAGATGACCATGCAGTTGGTCTTCTTGATGGTGGCGGTGAGCTTGCGCAGCGCCTGGCTCATCAAGCGGGCCTGCAGGCCGGGCAGCGAGTCGCCCATTTCGCCTTCGATTTCGGCCTTGGGCGTGAGCGCGGCGACCGAGTCGACCACGATCAGGTCGACCGCGCCGGAGCGCACCAGCGAGTCGACGATCTCGAGCGCCTGCTCGCCGGTGTCGGGCTGGCTGATCAGCAGGTCAGACAGGTTGACGCCGAGCTTCTGGGCGTATTGCACGTCGAGCGCGTGCTCGGCATCGACGAAGGCGCAGGTGCCGGCCTGGCGCTGCATCTCGGCGATGACCTGCAGGGTGAGCGTGGTCTTGCCGGAGGATTCAGGGCCGTAGATCTCGATCACGCGGCCGCGCGGCAGGCCGCCGACGCCGAGCGCGATGTCCAGGCCCAGCGAGCCGGTGGAGACCACCTGGATGTCTTCCAGGGCCTCGCCCTCGCCCAGCCGCATGATCGTGCCCTTGCCGAACTGCTTTTCGATCTGGGCCAGGGCGGCCTGCAGGGCCTTGGCCTTTTCGCTGTTGGGGACCGAGATGCTGGTGCCTTTGACGAGTGCGTCCATGTGGAAAACTCCTTGAATATCAATGGGTTGTAGAGGCCGCATCGATCTGCTTTTAATCACAGGCTGGATGCTTGAACAGTAGTGTAGCGAGGGATACCGGGTCGGGAAGTCATTTTTTGGTCAGTTTGCCTTACTATATGACGCCATGGAAATGCCCTCCGACGCCTGGCGCCAGACCCACCTCGGCCGCCTGCTGGGCCACGCGATGCGCCGCTTCGACGAACGGGTGCTGAGCCTGATGGCGCACGACGCCGAGGTGCCTTTGGCGCTGTCGAACCTGGCGGCCCGGGCCCAGGTGAGCGCCGCCCACATCCACATCACGCGCCACCTGGCGCGCGAGGGCTCGCGGCTGACCGAACTGGCCGAGCGCGCCGGCATGACCAAGCAGGCGATGGGCACGCTGGTCGACCAGTGCGAGGCCTGGGGACTGGTCACGCGCGGGCCCGATCCGTTCGATGCGCGGGCGCGGCGGGTGTTGTTCACGACCGACGGGCTGGCCTGGCTGGAGGCCTTCCGCCGTGCCGTCGCGCAGGCCGAGGACGAGTTCCGCGCCAGCGTCGGCAGCGAGATCGCCACCGTGGTAACCATCGGTCTCGAGGCGTACACGGCGGCCTAGAATTCGAGGTTGCTCTGGAGGCAAGGCACCATGCGAATACTCATTGCAGAAGATGACCAGGTGCTGGCCGATGCCCTGCTGCGCAGCCTGCGCACCTCGGGCTCGGCGGTCGACCACGTGGCGACCGGCACGCAGGCCGATGCCGCGCTGATGACCAACAGCGAATTCGACCTGCTGATCCTCGACCTCGGCCTGCCCAACCTGCACGGCCTCGAGATTCTCAAGCGGCTGCGTGCGCGCGGCTCGCAATTGCCGGTGCTGGTGCTGACCGCGGCCGACAGCGTCGAGGAGCGGGTCAAGGGCCTGGACTACGGCGCCGACGACTACATGGCCAAGCCCTTCTCGCTGCAGGAACTCGAAGCCCGGGTGCGGGCCCTCACCCGGCGCGGCATGGGCGGCACCAGCAACGCGATCAAGCATGGTCCGCTGGTCTACGACCAGGCGGGCCGGGTGGCGACCATCGACGGCAAGATGATCGAGCTGTCGGCGCGCGAACTCGGCCTGCTCGAGGTGCTGCTGCAACGCGCCGGCAGGCTGGTCAGCAAGGACCAGCTGGTCGAGCGCCTGTGCGAATGGGGCGAGGAGGTCAGCCTCAACGCCATCGAGGTCTACATCCACCGCCTGCGCAAGAAGATCGAGAAGGGCCCGGTGCGCATCGCCACCGTGCGCGGGCTCGGCTACTGCCTCGAGAAGATCCCCTCTTGATCCCCGGAACGCCGCACCCGCTTGGTCAAACTCTTCCAGCGCGCCCAGCGCTCCCTGTTCGGTGAGATCCTCGACTGGATGCTCACGCCGCTGCTGCTGCTGGTGCCGGTCAGCATCGGCGTGACCTGGCTGGTGGCGCAGGGCATCGCCAATGCGCCCTTCGACCGGGCGCTGGAGTCCAACATCCAGACCCTGGCCCGGCTGGTCGACACCGACAACGGGCGGATCAAGTTCGCGCTGCCGCAGCCGGCGCGCGAGATCCTCGGCAGCGACGAGATCGACCGGGTCTACTACCAGCTGCTCGACGTCCACGGCACGCTGCTGAGCGGCGAGCGCGAAGTGCCGTACCCCGGCACCGACGATCCGCCGGTGCCCGGCGTGGTCTACCTGCGCGACGGCCAGATGCACGGGCAGAAGGTGCGGATCGCCTCGCTCTGGGTGGCGGGCAAGCCGCCGGATGTGCCGCTGGCGCTGCTCCAGGTGGCCGAGACGCGCGAGAAGCAGTCGGTGCTGGCGACCGAGATCATCAAGGGCGTGCTGTTGCCGCAGTTCGCAATCCTGCCGCTGGCGGTGCTGCTGATCTGGCTGGCGCTGGTGCGCGGCATCAAGCCGCTGTCGGTGGTCGAGGCGCGGATCCGCGAGCGCAAGCCCGGCGACCTGAGCCCGCTGGACGAATCCTCGGTACCGCTCGAGGTGGTGCCGCTGGTGCTGTCGGTGAATGACCTGCTGAGCAAGCTCAACGATTCGATCGGCACCCAGAAGCGCTTCCTGGCCGATGCGGCGCACCAGCTCAAGACCCCGCTGGCCGGCCTCCGCATGCAGGCCGACCTGGCCCAGCGCGAGGGCGCCAACGCCGACGAACTCAAGCAGTCGCTCAAGCAGATCGGGCGCGCCAGCGTGCGCGCCACGCACACCGTCAACCAGCTGCTGTCGCTGGCCCGGGCGGAGGGCAGCGGCGCAAACATCGGGCGCCAGCCCTGCGACCTGGCCCGGCTCACGATCGAGGTGGTGCGCGAGGCCGTGCCGCGAGCGATCGACAAGCGCATCGACCTCGGCTACGAGGGCGCCGAGGCGGGTTCGCCCGGCGTGGTGTTCGAGGGCAACCCGACGCTGCTGAAGGAACTGGTGCGCAACCTGGTCGACAACGCGCTCAACTACACGCCGTCGACGCCCGATCGGCCCGGCGTCGTGACGGCGCGGGTGCTGGCCGACCCCTTCGGCCAGGTCCTGGTGCTGCAGGTGGAAGACAACGGGCCGGGCATCGCGGCGCACGAGCGCGAGCTGGTGTTCCAGCCCTTCTACCGGGTGCTCGGCAACGAGGCCGACGGCTCGGGCCTGGGCCTGCCGATCGTGCTGGAGATCGCCCGCCAGCACGGCGCCACCGTCCGGCTCGAGGATGCCCATCCGGGCCAGCGGCCGCCCGGCACGCTGGTCAGCCTGCGCATCGACACCCGCGACGGCGGCCGGCGCCCGCACGGGCCGGGCCCGCACGCCTGACGAACGCGGTCCTGGGGCCCGGTCAGGCGGCGACCGGCGCGGCGGGGTTTCCGCTCCAGCGCGAAAACGGCGGGATGCTTTCGCCCTTCATCACCAGCGTGAGCGGACCGAGCTGGGCGCCGTCGTGCACCGTCGCACCGTAGAGCACGATGCTGCGCGGGCCGATGTTGACCCGGGCGCCGATGTCCACGTGATGGATCTTCATCACGCGGTCCTCGAACAGGTGGGTCTGCGGGCAACACTGGGCATTGAGCTCGCTGTGGTCGCCGATGCGCACGCAGTCGAACTCGGTGAGGTCGGTGGTGTCCAGGTAGACCCCGCGGCCGATCTTCGCGCCCAGCAGGTTGAACGCCAGCGGCAGCCAGGGTGTGCCGCGCAGGTAGTGCATGAAGTTGGGCACAGCGATGCCCTCGTAGAGGTTGGTCGCGGCCTCGGAGAGCCAGACGAAGGGCGTCCACATCGGCACCGCGAGCGGGCGGTAGCGGCGCAGGAAGAGCCACTTGAACAGGACCACGAAGATGAAGGTCGCGAGGCCGAAGACCAGGCCATCTACAGTCAGGTAGGCGATCACGGCGCCCCAATGGCCCGCGGCCGCCGAGGGCATCACGGCCAGCACGATGGTGTAGCCGGCGGCGATCACGATGGCGTGCGGCGCAACGATGCGGAAGGCCTCGACCAGGCCGCGTCCGAGCCTGCGGATGGGCGAGGGGTTGAAGGTCAGGTGCTCCGGATGGCCGGTGACGACTTCGCGCGCCGGCAGGCGCAGCGCCGGCGAGCCGACCCAGGTGTCGCCGCTCTGGACCGCGGCCGGATCGGGGGCGCGGCCGAGCACGCCGATCAGAACGTTCTCGGGCAGGGTGGTGCCGTCCGGGATGTAGGCCCCGTTGCCGACGAAGCTGCGGCGCGAAATGACCGTCGGGCGCATCGACATCCAGCCGCCGTCGATCTCCTCGTCGCCCAGCAGCACCGCATCGGCGATGAAGCTGCCCTCGCCGAGGGTGAGCATGTCGGGCACGACGCCCAGCGCGGTCGAGATCTCGGCATTGCGTCCGACCTTGGCGCCGAGCAGCCGGTACCAGGCGGGCGCGAACATCGTCGCGTAGACGCCGTGCAGCACCGCCAGGCTCGACTCCTGGATCTGGTTGACAAGCCATTTGCCGCAGTAGACGTTGCTGTGCACCGGCCAGCTGCCGCTCTTCAGGCGCGGCAGCACGCTCCAGCGGATCCCGGCCGAGACCAGCGCGGTGAGCACGATCATCACCGCCGCCGCCGGCAGCGCCAGCACGAAGTACTTCAGCAGCTGCATCACGACCCCGTTGGTCTCCAGCCAGGGGAAGCGGTCGAAGTCGTCCAGCACGTCGATCAGCATGAAGGTCGGGAACAGGGGCAGGAAGAACAGCGCCGCCACCAGCAGGGCGCCGGTGAAGAAGAACAGCCCTTCGCCGATCCGCCGGCGCCGGCTGACGGCGGGGCGCGGGCGCAGCGAAGCCGGGTCGAAGGCACCCGCATCGCGCGCCGGCGAACCGCTCCAGATGCGCCCGGCCGGCACCGCCTGGCCCTCGGCCAGCGCGGACTGGGCGTCGAGATGGCCCCAGTCCCCGATCCGGGTATGGCCTTCCAGCACCGCGTAGGAGCCGACGTGAGCCTGCGCGCCGATGGCGATCGGCCCGAGGCGCAGCTCGCCGCACAGCACGCGCGCGTTCTCGAAGTTGACCGCGTTGCCGATGCTCGCGCCGTCCCCGACCGAGAACAGGTCGGGCGCGCGAAGCTTGACCGACCCGATCATCACGTCGCGCCCGATGCGCGCGCCCAGCGCCCGCAGCCACCAAGCGTGGAGCGAGGATCCGCTGATGAAATAGGTGGGCGCCGCATCGACCAGCCGGTCGGCCAGCCACCAGCGGAAATAGGTCAGGCCCCAGAGCGGGTAGCGGCCCGGCGCCAGCCGCCCGGCGATCAGCCATTTGCCGGCCAGGGCCAGGACGAACTCGAGCACCGTGGCGACCAGGAAGGCGGCCACCGACATCGCCACCGCGTAGGGAACCGAATCGCCTGGACTGCCCGTATAGAAGTGGTAGGTGAAGAAAGGCGCCAGCCACTGCGCCATGCGAATGGCGACCAGCCCCGGGATGGCCAGCGCCTGCGCCAGGCCGCAGCGCCAGCGGCGCCATGCCGAAGGCGGCGTCCAGTCGGGCACGCGCTCGGCAGCCTGGGTGCCGCTGGCCTCCAGCGCGGCAGCGATGCCGCCGACCGTGCGGTTCCGGTAGATCTCGCGCACCGTGATCCGGGCAAAGCGCGGATCGGCCCGCAGCATCGACGCGAGCCGCGCCGCCAGCAGCGAATGGCCGCCGAGTTCGTCGAAGAAATCCGAATCGCGCCGGATCGCGAAGCCGGGGAAGAGGGTGGCCAGCGCCGCGAACAGCGCGACTTCGGCGGCCGTCTCCGGGCGGTCCGAATCGCCTGCGGGAGCGACGGCTTCCGGGAGCGGCTGCGCCTTCAAGGCCTTGCGATCGATCTTGCCGGAACTCAGCCGCGGCATCTGCGGCAGCAGCTCGATCCGGCCCGGCACCATGTAGGGGGGCAGCCGCGCAGCGAGCGCCGAGCGCAGCGCGGGCGCCGAGACCTCGGCGCTGCCCTCCGGCACCAGGAAGGCGATCAGCTGGTCGACGCCCTGGACCTCGCGCAGCACCACGGCCGCGGTACCCACGCCCGGCTGCTGTGCCAGCAGCACCTCGATCTCGCCGAGCTCGACGCGAAAGCCGCGAATCTTGACCTGGTCGTCGGTCCGGCCCAGGCACTGGACGCGCCCGAGTTCGTCGATGCGGGCCAGATCGCCCGTGCGATACAGCCGGGCATCGTCGGTGTCGCGCGACCAGGGGTTGGGGAGGAACTTCTCGGCCGTCAGCTCGGGGCGCCCCAGATAGCCCGCCGCGACGCCGGGCCCGGTGATGCACAACTCGCCGATCTCGCCGCGCGGCAGCAGCCGGGGGCCGGCCGCCATGTCGGTAGCGATCACCAGCAGCGCGTAGTTGGGCAGCGGCAGGCCGATGGTGACGGGGTCGTCCACCGCCAGTTCGGCCATGCTGGCCGACACCGTGGTTTCGGTCGGGCCGTAGCTGTTGAAGAGCTGGCGGCCGGGCCGGGCCCAGCGCGCCACCAGCGAGGGCGGACAGGCCTCGCCGCCGAGGTTGATCAGGCGCAGGCTCGGCACGTCCTGGCCGAAGAGGGCGAGCAGCGTGGGCACGGCATGCAGCACGCTGATGCCGTGCACGGCCAGCGCCTGCGGCAGCGCTTCGGGGTCGGAAGCCAGCGCCTTCGGCGCGATCCAGAGCGTCGCGCCGACCAGGTAGCTGAGCCAGATCTCCTCGAACGACATGTCGAAGGCGACAGAGAAACCCTGGTAGACGAGGTCGTCCTCACGCACGCCCAGCATCTCGTTCTCGCTGCGCAGGAAGTGGCAGATGCTGCGCTGGCTGATGGCGATGCCCTTGGGCTTTCCGGTCGAGCCCGAGGTGTAGATCACGTAGGCCGGGTGCTCGGGCAGCGCCGCGGCGCGCCGCTGCAGCGCGCCAGCCGGGACGCGCTCGGCCAGCAGCGCCTCGACCCGCCAGAGCGGTCGGCCGATGGCCGCCAGGCGGGGCGCGAACTCGCTGCAGCTCAGGATGCCCGCGGCACCGGCATCGTCCAGGCAGGCGGCGATGCGTTCGACCGGCGTGTCGGCATCCAGCGCGAGCCAGGCGGCGCCGGTCTTGGCGATCGCCAGCTGCGCCACCAGCAGCTCGATGCCGCGCGGCAGCCACAGGCCGACGATCTGCCCGGGGCGGATGCCGTCGTCGATGAGCCGCGATGCACAACGGTCGGCCTGCGCGTCCAGTTCGCCGTAGCTCAGCCGCCGATCGCCGAAGATCAGCGCCGTCCGGGTCGGAACGCGTTGGGCGGTGGCCTCGAACAACGACGCCAGGACCTCGTCTCGAATGAGTTCGGGCCGCTCGGGGCCGCGCAGGATGGGAGAGGCGTCGAACGGGTCGGCGTGGGGGAAAAGGGCAGGGTTCGGGCGAAACATGGACGGGTTCTGATGCAGCGGTGCTGCTGGCGCACCGCCTTGGCTTCGGCGCGCCGGCTAAGGCTTGGTGGGCTCGACCTTGCGGATCTGCAGCATCTCCGGACGGACCTGCTGCTGCAGCCGTTGCGGCTCGGTCTCGCTGAAGCGCGCGGGCTCGGCGCCGAAGAGGGCCAGCGCGCCGCGGGTCCAGGCGAAATAGCCCAGGTTGGCGACGAGCAGGAGGACGACGACCAGGCGCATGGGTCCTGTCAAATCGGGGCGGGACGGGGCCGGACACTGACTTCGGCGCTGCTGATCATCTGTACGCCCGCGGCGGTGCGGACCAGCAGTTCGCCACCCCATCCGACCCCTTCGCAGTGGCCTTCGGTGCCGTCGCTGAGCCGCACTTCACGGCCGCGCAGCACATCGCGCGCGGCGAAGCGGGCCGCGAAGGGCACGAAGCCGCTGCCGCTGAACAGCAGCACGTCGCGCACCAGCGGTGCGGCGATCTCGCGCAGCACCTCGCCCGGCGTCGCGCCCGGCCGCCATTCCTTCAGCCAGGCGGGCGGCGTGCTGAGGTTCGCCGCTTCGCGCGCGCCGATGTTGATGCCGATGCCGATCACGAGATAGCGCTCAGCCACATCCGGCTGGAACAGGGCGGTTTCAATCAGGATGCCACCGAGCTTGCGTTCGCCGACCCACAGGTCGTTCGGCCACTTGAGCCCCAGGCCGGCGGCACCGGAGGGGTCCAGGCTTTCGGCCACGCTGACGCCGACCGCGAGCGACAGGCCGGACCAGTCCCGCGGGGCGAGCGACAGGCCGAGCGAAAAGGTCAGCGAACTCGGCTCGCGGGCGTCCTGGGCGCTTTGCCAGGGACGCCCCAGGCGGCCGCGGCCGGCGGTCTGGCGCTCGGCCACGAGCAGCACGGCGGCGTTGTGGCCTTCGCGGGCACGGCGCATCAGCTCGGTGTTGGTGGAACCGATCTCGGCCACCACCTCGACGCCGATGCCGGGCAGCACCGGCGCCAGGCTCTGCGCGATCTCGTCTTCGAACCAGGGGGCGGGCATGCTCAGCGCTTGTCGGACTTCTCGGCCTTTTCGGCCTTGGCGTTCTTTTTCTTGTCGGCCTTGGCGGATTTCTTGTCGGCCTGCTTTTCAGCCTTCTTTTCGGCCTTCCTGGCTTTTTTCTTCTTCTTTTTCTTCTTGCCCTCGTCGTCATCCTTTGGCGCCAGCAGCGTGCCGCGGCAGTCCGCCGACCCGCACCAGCAGGGGAACTCGGACAGCAGCTTCTTGGTGTACGGCTCGTCGATGATCAGCCCGTAGTCGTAGTTCAGCTCTTCGCCGGCCGCGATGTTGCGCAGCGCCTTGATGAAGACCCGGCCATTCTGCTCGTCGGCCTCGCAATTCGGCTCGCAAGAGTGATTGATCCAGCGCGAGGCGTTGCCATCGACATTGCCGTCGATCACGCGGTCGTCGTCGACGTGGAAGTAGAAGGTGTGCTGCGGCTGGGTCGGATCGTGGGGATGGCGCCGGAGGGCTTCCTTCCAGGAAATGACCTCGCCCTTGTATTCGATGAGCGTTTCGCCTTCTGCAATATCCTGCACGGCGAAGACGCCGTTGCCGTGGACACCGGAGCGACGGGTCTGGATTCGGCGGCCGCCGGAAATGGGGGATTTGGAAGGCATCGCCGAAGTCTGTTAGTTTGAATATGTACGCATGCGCGTGCGCGTACGCACGCGAGAAGCGCCCGATTGTAAATGTCGCCCCCACGCTCCCCATTTCGTGTGGTTCGCTGCCCCCCGAGGGGGCGCAGGCCGCCTTGGGGCGGCCCGGCGGCGGCCTGGTCGCCCCCACCCCCGCCTCGCGTGGGACGGCCGGGGGAGGGGGCAACCCCTGTCGGGGGATGCGGGTGTGACTGAACGAATAGGATTGGTTGAATGAAAACGTTGGTGATTGCAGAAAAACCCTCGGTGGCGCAGGACATCGTGCGCGCGTTGACGCCGGTGGCCGGCAAGTTCGACAAGCACGACGAGCACTTCGAGAACGACAAGTACGTCGTCACCAGTGCCGTGGGTCACCTGGTCGAGATCCAGGCGCCGGAAGAATTCGACGTCAAGCGCGGCAAGTGGAGCTTTGCCAACCTGCCGGTGATCCCGCCGCGCTTCGACCTGAAGCCGGTCGACAAGACCAAGACGCGGCTCAACGCGGTGGTCAAGCAGGCCAAGCGCAAGGACGTGACCCAGCTGGTCAACGCCTGCGACGCGGGCCGCGAGGGCGAGCTGATCTTCCGCCTGATCGAGCAATACGCCGGTGGCAAGGCACCGCTGGGCAAGCCGGTCAAGCGGCTCTGGCTGCAATCGATGACGCCGCAGGCGATACGCGACGGCTTCGAGCAGCTGCGCACCGACAAGCAGATGCAGGGCCTGGCCGACGCCGCCCGCTCGCGCTCCGAGGCCGACTGGCTGGTCGGCATCAATGGCACGCGCGCCATGACCGCCTTCAACTCGCGCGACGGCGGCTTCTTCCTGACCACCGTCGGGCGGGTGCAGACGCCGACCTTGTCGGTGGTGGTCGAGCGCGAGGAAAAGATCCGCAAGTTCGTCAGCCGCGACTATTGGGAAGTGCACGGCAGCTTCCTGGCCGAGGCCGGCAGCTACCCTGGCAAGTGGTTCGACCCGAACTGGAAGAAGCCGCCGCCCGGCCCCGACGGCGTGCCCGACCCCGAGCAACGTGCCGACCGGGTCTGGAACGAGCGCGAGGCGCGCGAGATCGCCGACGCCGCGCGCGGCAAGCCCGCCACCGTCACCGAAGAGAGCAAGCCCACCACCAGCGCATCGCCGCTGCTGTTCGACCTGACCTCGCTGCAGCGCGAGGCCAACGGCCGCTTCGGCTTCAGCGCCAAGACCACGCTGGCGCTGGCGCAGAGCCTCTACGAACGCCACAAGGCGCTGACCTATCCGCGGACCGACTCGCGCGCGCTGCCCGAGGACTACCTGCCGGTGGTCAAGGACACGATGAAGATGCTGGCCAATAGCGGCATGAAGCACCTCGCGCCCTTCGCGCAGCAGGCGGTCGACAACAACTACGTGAAGCCGTCGAAGCGCATCTTCGACAACGCGAAGGTCAGCGACCACTTTGCGATCATCCCGACCTTGCAGGCGCCCAGCGGCCTGTCCGACGCCGAGCAGAAGCTGTACGACTTCGTGGTGCGGCGCTTCATGTCGGTGTTCTTCCCGAGCGCCGAATACCAGGTCACGACGCGCATCAGCACGGTCGAGCAGGACGGCAAGAAGTATCCGTTCCGCACCGACGGCAAGGTGCTCGTCAAGGCCGGCTGGCTGGCGATCTGGGGCAAGGAAGCCGAGGACGACGAGAAGGACGACGACAAGGACGGCAAGCGCCTAGTGCCGGTCAAGCCGGGCGAACTGGTGAAGGTCGAAGCGGCCGATCCCAAGGGACTGAAGACCCGCCCACCGGCGCGCTATTCGGAAGCCACGCTGCTCGGCGCGATGGAAGGCGCCGGCAAGACCATCGACGACGACGAATTGCGCGAGGCCATGCAGGAGAAGGGCCTGGGCACGCCCGCCACGCGCGCGGCCACCATCGAAGGCCTGCTGGCCGAGAAATACATGATCCGCGAAGGCCGCGAGCTGATCCCGACCGCCAAGGCCTTCCAGCTGATGACGTTGCTGCGCGGGCTCGGCGTCGAGGAACTCTCCAAGGCCGAGCTGACCGGCGAATGGGAATACAAGCTCGCGCAGATGGAGCACGGCAAGCTGAGCCGCGAGGCCTTCATGCGCGAGATCGCCGAGATGACGGAGCACATCGTCAAGAAGGCCAAGGAATACGACCGCGACACCGTGCCCGGCGACTACGCCACGCTGGCGACGCCGTGCCCCAATTGCGGCGGCGTGGTCAAGGAGAACTACCGCCGCTACAGCTGCACCGGCAAGCCGGGCGCCGGCGCGAGCGCCGACGCCCACGGGCGTGCACATGACGCCGCCGGACAAGCCGGCAGCGAGCCCTGCGGCTTCTCGTTCGGCAAGTCGCCGGCCGGGCGCACCTTCGAGGTGGCCGAGGCCGAGGCGCTGCTGCGCGACAAGCACATCGGCCCGCTGGAAGGCTTCCGCTCGAAGGCCGGGTGGCCCTTCACCTCCGAGATCATCCTGAAGTTCGACGACGAGGCGAAGAACTGGAAGCTGGAGTTCGACTTCGGCGACGACAAGAACGCCGACACCGGCGAGATCGTCGACTTCAGCCAGCAGGACACCGTGGGCCCGTGCCCGGTCTGCGGCGCGCCGGTGTTCGAGCACGGCAGCAACTACGTCTGCGAGAAGTCGGTGCCGACCACCGCGCAGCCGACGCCGAGCTGCACGTTCAAGACCGGCAAGATCATCCTGCAGCAGCCGGTGGAACGCGCGCAGATGGAAAAACTGCTAGCCACCGGCAAGACCGACCTGCTCGACAAATTCGTCTCGATGCGCACCCGCCGCGCCTTCAAGGCCTTCCTGGCCTGGAACAAGGACGAGGGCAAGGTGACCTTCGAGTTCGAGCCGCGGACCAGCAAGTTCCCGCCGCGCAAGACCTTCGCCAAGGCGGCGCCGGCGGCGGCGAAGAAGGCGGCATCCAAGACGCCGGCGGCCAAGAAGGTCGCGGCGGCGAAGAAGTCCGCCGCGCCCAAGGCGCCGCGCAAGCCGGGCGCCGGGCTCAAGCCCAGCGACGCGCTGGCCGCGGTGATCGGCGCCGAACCGGTGGCGCGCACCGAGGTCATCAAGAAGCTGTGGGACTACATCAAGGCCAACGGCCTGCAGGACGCGGCCAACAAGCGCGCGATCAATGCCGACGCCAAGCTCAAGCCGGTGTTCGGCAAGGACCAAGTCACGATGTTCGAGCTGGCCGGCATCGTCGGCAAGCACCTCGGGGCATGAAGGGGATTCGCATGAAGACATTCGTCGCGGCGGCGTTCGCCGCCACCCTCTGCCTGGCTGCGGGCTGTGCATCGCGCGGTGCCTCGGGCGCCGACGGCGGCGGCGGTGCCGCGAGCAGCAGCAGCGGCATCACCGTGTTCGGCACGATCGACGCCAACGTCAGCAACATCAAGAACCAGAGCCGCTGACGGCGCGGCTCAACGCATCAGCAGGGCCTGCCGCAGCAGCCGTGCCGCCCGATTGCGGATGCGGCCGGGCGCGCTGCGCAGCGGCCCCTTGGGGCTGACCTTGGCGGTGGCGCAGGCCCACAGGAAATCCTGCAGGATGGCCGTGTCATCGACCGTGTCGGTGGCGCCGTAGGTATGGAACTCAGGGTGCCACTGGGTCGCGGCGATGTAGCTGCGGCCGCGGTCGACCTTGCGGCGGATGGCTTCGGGAATGCGGTCGGGGATGCTCCACGCATCGACCTCGAAGCCGGGCGCCAGGTCCTTCACACCCTGGTGATGGATGCTGTTGACGCGCGCGCTTTCCATGCCCGGATAGAGCTTCGAGAGGCGGGAGCCGGGCGTGATGCTGATCTCGTGGAAGTTCTGGTCGTAGGTCTCGGCGTCGCGGTGCCGAAGCGCGTTCGGGTGCTGGGCCTCGATGTCCTGGTAGAGCGTGCCGCCGAAGGCCACGTTGATCAGCTGCAAGCCGCGGCAGACGCCGAAGATCGGCTTGCCGGCCTGCTCGAAGGCCTCGACCAGCGCCAGGTCGTAGAGGTCGCGGATGCGGTCGCCCACCCAGGCGTCCTTGAGCGGCACCTCGCCGTAGCTGCCGGGCCAGACATCGGCGCCGCCGTGCATCACGACGCCGTCGAGCCATTCGGCGTAGTGCGACAGCTTGGTGTCGCCGCGCGCGGTGGCGCCGGTCGGGCAGGGGACCATCACCACCATCGCGCCGGCCGACATCAGCCAGTGCGTGATCGACTGCTCCACATACTGCAGCGTCTTGTTGGTGAACAGCGAGCGCGCCGGATCGGCGTGGGAGAAGCAGGCGGAAAGACCGATCTTGAGGCGCCCCGAAACGGTTTGTGACATTGGCTCTGTTGCGCCGCGAGTGCCCCGCGGCCCTGCTGTGTGGAATGGCAGTGGCCATTGTGTCGCCTTCCGGCGCGACGTGCACTGCGACGGCCAGGCTGACGCACTGTCGGACGGCATGCCGCGATGGCATCATCGATGCCCCACGACCCGGAGACAAGCACATGAAGACGATCAAGGGGCCGGCCATCTTCCTGGCCCAGTTCGCTGCCGACACGGCGCCCTTCAACTCCCTCGACGCCATCGCCGGCTGGGCCGCCGGCCTGGGCTACAAGGGCGTGCAGATACCGAGTTGGGACGCGCGCCTCTTCGACCTCCGCAAGGCGGCCGAGAGCAAGACCTATTGCGAGGAAGTCAAGGGCACGCTGGCCCGCCACGGCCTCGAGATCACCGAGCTGTCGACCCACCTGCAGGGCCAGCTGGTGGCGGTGCATCCGGCCTATGACGCCGGCTTCGACGGCTTCGCGGCCCCCGAGGTGCGCGGCGATCCGGTCAAGCGCCAGCAGTGGGCCGTGCAGCAGTTGCACTACGCGGCGCAGGCCTCGGCCCATCTCGGCCTGACGGCGCACGCGACCTTCTCGGGCGCGCTGGCCTGGCCCTACCTCTACTCGTGGCCGCCGCGCCCGGCCGGCCTGATCGAGGAGGCCTTCGACGAACTGGCGCGGCGCTGGAAGCCGATCCTCGACGCCTTCGACGAGGCCGGCGTCGACGTCTGCTACGAGATCCATCCGGGCGAGGACCTGCACGACGGCGTGAGCTACGAGATGTTCCTCGAGCGGGTCGGCAACCATCCGCGCGCCTGCCTGCTGTACGACCCGAGCCACTTCGTGCTGCAGCAGCTCGACTATCTGGCCTACATCGACCACTACCACGAGCGCATCAAGATCTTCCACGTCAAGGACGCCGAGTTCAATCCGACCGGCAAGCAGGGCGTGTACGGCGGCTTCCAGTCGTGGATCGACCGCGCCGGGCGCTTTCGCTCGCTCGGCGACGGCCAGGTCGACTTCGGCGCCATCTTCTCGAAGATGGCGGCGTATGACTTCCCGGGCTGGGCGGTGCTCGAATGGGAGTGCTGCATCAAGCACCCGGAAGACGGGGCGCGCGAAGGCGCCGAGTTCATCAAGCGCCACATCATCCGCGTGGCCGACCGTGCCTTCGACGATTTCGCCGGCGGCGGGGCCGACAGGGCGGCCAACCGGAAGATGCTCGGGATCGGCTAGATCCCCTGCGGCTTGCGCAAGGTCCGCATGCGGTCGACCGCGTGCACCTTGACCTTGCGGATCTGCGTGCCCTGCTGCACGGTGAGCTCGACGTCGGCCTCGGCGTCCGGCCGGGTCCAGAGCTGCTTGTAGAAAGCCTCGAGCGTCGCCACCCGGACGCCGTCGATCTCGAGCACCACGTCGCCCGGCTGCAGGCCGGCCTCGAGCGCCGGCCCCCAGCGGTCGACCCGCACGATCTGCACATGCCCATCGCGCTCGAAGGACGAGAGCCCGAGCCAGGGCCGCACGCTGGCCCGGGTGCGCCCGGTCGACTGCATCTCGGCCAGCACCGGCCGCAGCAGCTCGACTGGCACGAACATGTTGCCCGGCAGGCGGTTCGGACCACCGGCCTCGCGCACCAGCAGGCTGCCGATGCCGACCAGCTCGCCGTCGCGGTTGAACAGCGAGGCGCCGCTGTGGTTGGCGATCGGCGGGCTGGTGAAGAGGGCGATGTCGATGTGGTACTCCCAGTTGCCGGAGAACGGCCGGGTCGCCACCAGCCGCGTGAACGCCACCTCGGTGCCGCCGCTGGCGCCAGTGGCGGCCAGCAGCGGCTCGCCCGGCCGCAGCCCGCCGACGCCGGCCAGGGGCACCGGCTCGATGCCGGGCAGCGGCACCAGCGGGCGCACTAGCGCGAAGCCGGTCGCCAGGTCGTAGGCCACCTGGCGCGCCGGCAGCCGGCGGTCGTCCTGGGTCAGGACTTCGATGGTCTCGGCCTCCAGCAGCAGGTAGCCGATCGTGAGGATCAGCCCGTCGGGCCCGATCACCACGCCCGATCCGCTGCGCTGCCGCCCCAGGTTCTCGGCCGAGGTGGCCCCCTCGGTGGCCGTGACCTCGAGCGCGACGACCGCGTCGCCGGCGCGCTGCAGCGCCTGCACCTGGGCCTCGGCCCGGGCGGCATCGACCGCTGGCGCAGGGGTGGCCGCCTGCGCCAGCGGGAGCCATGCCAGCGCGGCCAGCCAAACCCCGACCCACTGCGAGCACCAGCGCCGGGGCGGCGCCGGCGGCCGCTTGGCGAAGGGGTGGTTTTGCATGGCAGCGCTCCTTGGAACGATGACGCCATGGTGCGCCGCAAGCGCCTCGCCCGCAAGCGCCGGGCGGACTGTCACGAAGCTGAAATAGCAACTGTCATGCCAGTCGGATATAATCCGGGGTTCGTTTCGATTTAACGACGAAGCACTTTCGTCATTTGCCGGCCGGGCTGGAGATTCTGGAGATCTCCGGGCCCCTCATGACCAGCCGGCACCACAGTGTGTTGGAGCGCCAGACCGGGCGCCCAAGATTTGCCACCACTGCCTTCGTACTTTGTTGAAGCGAACAGCGCGCTGTCCGCTCCGGTGGGCGCCATATCCGGCCGGCCTGCGCTCGTTTTATTCAATCTCAATTTCGGCATTTCGCGGCGTCGCGGGATGCCAAGGCTTTCGATGGACATCATTCAACACAGCATCGCAGTGGGCAAGTACCTTGTCTCGCCGCTCATCAAGGACCTGGACGACGGCCGCTATGCGGCATCGGTCTCGATCCGATCCGGCCGCGGCAGCGGCACGCACGACCGCGTGATGCGTTTCACGCCCAGTTTTGCCAGTCACGCGGCCGCCGTCGGCTACGCGATCGACCAGGGCCTGGGCTGGATTCGCGAACGCAGCGCACCCCGTACGCCTTGCGCCGCTTGATTCGGCACACCGATTTCCTATCCAATTACGACAACCCATTCAAAAGGTAATTCATGCCCAAGGAAGAACTGATCGAAATGAACGGCGCAGTGACCGAAGTGCTGCCTGACTCCCGCTACCGCGTCACCCTCGACAACGGCCACCAGCTGATCGCCTACAGCGGCGGCAAGATGCGCAAGCACCACATCCGCATCCTGGCCGGCGACAAGGTGTCGCTCGAGCTGTCGCCCTACGACCTGACCAAGGGCCGCATCACGTTCCGCCATCTGGAACGCCGTGGTCCGCCGCCGGTCAACAGCGGCGGCAACAACTCGCAGCGCCGCTGACCCCCTCCGTGACCGGTCTCGCCACCGACTTCGCCACGCTGCCGCTGTCGCCGCAGGCGCTCGCGAACCTGACGCAGCTCGGCTACCTGCAGATGACGCCGATCCAGGCCGCCAGCCTGCCGGTGGCGCTGCTCGGCAAGGACCTGATCGCCCAGGCCAAGACCGGCAGCGGCAAGACCGCCGCCTTCGCGCTGGCCCTGCTGGCCAACCTCAATCCGCGCCGCTTCGCCGTCCAGGCCATGGTGCTGTGCCCGACGCGCGAGCTGGCCGACCAGGTCACGACCGAAATCCGCCGCCTGGCCCGGGCCGAGGAAAACATCAAGGTGATCACGCTCTGCGGCGGCGTCGCCCTGCGCGGCCAGCTGGCCAGCCTCGAGCACGGCGCCCACATCGTGGTCGGCACGCCGGGCCGCATCATGGACCACCTCGACCGCGGCAGCCTGAACCTCGAGGCGCTGAACACGCTGGTGCTCGACGAAGCCGACCGGATGCTCGACATGGGCTTCTTCGAGGACATCGTGAAGGTCGCCCGGCTGTGCCCGAAGGAGCGCCAGACGCTGCTGTTCTCGGCCACCTACCCCGAGGGCATCCAGAAGCTCGCGGCGCAGTTCATGAAGAGCCCGCAGCAGATCACGGTGCAGGCCCAGCATGAGGAAGGCAAGATCGTCCAGCGCTGGTACCAGGTCAAGAACACCGAGCGCCTGCATGCGGTCAGCCTGCTGCTGAACCACTTCCGGCCGCAAAGCTCGCTCGCCTTCTGCAACACCAAGCAGCAATGCCGCGACCTGGTGCAGGTGCTGCAGGCCCAGGGCTTCAGCGCGCTGGCCCTGTTCGGCGAGCTCGAGCAGCGCGAACGCGACCAGGTGCTGGTGCAGTTCGCCAATCGCAGCTGCTCGGTGCTGGTGGCGACCGACGTCGCGGCGCGCGGCCTCGACATCGCCGACCTCGAGGCGGTGATCAACGTCGACGTCACACCCGACTCCGAGGTCCACATCCACCGCATCGGCCGCACCGGCCGCGGCGAGGCGCAAGGCCTGGCGCTCAACCTCGCGAGCATGGACGAGATGGGCAGCGTCGGCAAGATCGAGCAGCTGCAGGGCCGCGAATCCGAATGGCATCCGCTGGCCGAGCTCACGGCCGATGCCGCCGGTCCGCTGCAGCCGCCGATGGCCACCTTGCAGATCGTCGGCGGCCGCAAGGAGAAGATCCGCGCCGGCGACGTGCTGGGCGCGCTGACCGGCGAGGCCGGCTTCACGCGCGACCAGGTCGGCAAGATCAACGTCAACGAATTTTCCACTTACGTGGCGGTCGATCGGCGCATCGCGCGCGAGGCTGCGCACAAGCTTTCCACCGGCCGCGTCAAGGGCAAGACCGTCAAAGTGCGGCTGCTCGACGATGTGGCTTAATTACGTCCTTCGATTTCTTATCACCTGAGCTTTCCATGCCCAAGAAAATCCGCACCGAGGCAGACCGCATTGCCACCCCCAAGCCCGTTCCGCAACCCGGCTACAACGTCCCCAAGTCGGGTGGCGGCCAGAAGGTGAGCCTGGAGCGCGGCACCGCGACCCGCAGCAAGAAGAACCCCGGCAAGCGGGCCAAGAAGGGCGGCTGATCGCCCACCGAGTCGTCTGCGCCGCCGCGGCGCATGCACTCTCGAAACGCGCCCCCGGGCGCGTTTTTCATTTGGATCCCAGGCCTGCACCCATGTCCGACGACTACCAGATCGACATCCCGCCCTCGTTCTTCGCGGTCTACACCGACACCAGGCAACGCCTCGCCGAGCCGATCGCGGTCGTGCGCGCCCGCTACGAGATCTGCGAGGACCTGGCCAACCACCTGCTTGCGCATGCGCAGGTCCTGCACCACGTCGAGGTGCCCTCGGAGGACGAGATCCTGCGCCGGATCCACGCCGGGCTGGCGGTGCCCGACGCCGGGGTGTCGGGGGCGGAAGCCGAATGGATCGTACGGCGGCTGGCCGAGCTGCTGGGCTGGGACTGCCCGCCGCTCGACGCGGCGCCGGGCTAGCAGCGGCCGCCCATCAGTGGGCCAGGTCCTCTGGCAAAGGTGGTATGGACGGCAGGACTAAACGTACGCCATCATGCGTTTTCACACGCACAGGTCCTTTCTTGACCGATCCATCCCTCACCCATCCGGGCCGGCGCTGGCTCAAGCGCATCCTGCTGGCGCTCGCGCTACTAGTCGCCCTGGCCGCGGCGGCCCTGTTCGCCGGCGACCAGCTGGCGCAACGGAAGATGCAACGCAAGATCGACATCCCGGCGCGGGGCGTGGCGTTCCGCGACGACGCCGCGGCGATCGAACGCGGCCGCTACCTGTTCGCCTCGCGCGGCTGCGTCGATTGCCATGGCGCCCAGGGCGGCGGCAAGGTGTTCCTCGACGACGGCAAGGGCATGCGCATTGCCGGGCCCAACATCAGCCCGGGTCCGGGCAGCGTGGTCGCCGGTTACACGCCGGCCGACTGGGAGCGCTCGATCCGCCACGGCGTCAATCCGCTGGGCCGGCCCCTGATGGTGATGCCGAGCGAGGACTACAACCGCTTCACCGACGACGACCTGGCCGCGCTGGTCGCCCACCTGCGCCACATGCCGCCGGCGAGCGGCGGTGGCCCGGTGGTCGATTTGTCGCTGCCGGTGCGCGCCTTCTATGGCTTCGGCCTGATGCAGGACGCCGCCGCCAAGATCGACCACGGGCGGCCGCCGGAGCCGCCGGTGCCCGAAGGCCTGAGCCTGAAGCACGGCGCCTACGTGGCCAACATGTGCCTGGGCTGCCATGGCGAGAAGCTCAATGGGGGCAAGATCCCCGGCGGGCCGCCCGACTGGCCCGCGGCGGCCAACCTGACGCCCGGCGAGGGCACGGCCATGACGCGCTATGCCGATGCGGCCGCCTTCCAGCAGCTCTTCAGGAGCGGCACGCGGCCCGATGGCACGCCGGTGCGGGTGATGCCCTTCGGATCGCTGCGCGAAATGAGCGACATCGACGTGCAGGCGCTGTACCTGTTCCTGAAGAGCCTGCCGCCGAGCCCGCACGGCTAGTGCGACCGGCTCAGTCGACCTTCGCGCCCGACGCCTTGACCACGGCGCCCATCGCGTCCCAGTCGGCCCGCAGCAGCTTCTGGAACTCTTCGGCGTTCTGGCTGCGCGGCTCGACGCCGAGGCGCTTGAAGCGCTCCTGGATCGCCGGATCGGCCAGCACCTTGTTGGTGGCCGCATTGAGGCGCTCGACCTCGGCCTTGGGCGTGCCGGCCGGTGCGAGCAGGCCGATCCAGGAGTCGAAGGCATAGCCCGGCAGTCCGCTTTCCGCCACGGTGGGCAGCGTGGGCAGGAACTGGCTGCGCGCCTGGCCCGTGGAGGCCAGCAGCTTCATGCGGGGGTCGTTCTGGAATCCCATCACGCCAACGCTCGACGAGATCACGGCCTGCACGCGGCCGGCCAGCACCTCGTTGACCGCCTCGCCGGTCGACTTGGTCGGGATGTGGGTCATCTCCAGGCCGGCCCTGGCGAGGAAGGACGCCATCGCAAGGTGCGTGGCGCTGCCGTTGCCGGCCGAGGCGTAGTTGTACTTGCCGGGGTTGGCCTTGACCCGCTTGATGAAGTCGGCGGTGTTCGCGACATCGAGGTCGCTCGCCACCGCGAGCACGTAGCCGGCATTGCCGAGGTTGGCGACGCCCACGAAGTCCTTCAGCGGCTCGTAGGGCAGCTTGCTGTAGAGGAAGCCTGCGATGTGGTGGCTGGCCGCCGCCAGCACCAGCGTGTTGCCGTCCGGCGGCGCCTTGGCCACCAGGGCCGCACCGACCGTGCCGCCGGCGCCGGCCCGGTTCTCGACGATCACCGCGGCGTTGAGCGCCGCGCCCAGCTCGTTGTTGAAGGCGCGCGCCACGGTGTCCTGCACGGCGCCGGTGCCGAAGGGCACCACGATGCGGATCACGCGCTGCTGCGCGCGCGCCGGCAGCGCGGCGCCCAATGCCAGCCAGGCGGCGGCCGCGGCCAGGGATCGACGGGTCAACGGATTCGACATCTGCATGCTTTCTTGTTGTGGGAAGGAAAAAAAAGGTGCGCTCAGCGGCCGCCGACCGGGAGCCAGCGCTCCACCAGCTTCACGAAGTAGCTGGCGCCGATCGGGATGATCTGGTCGTTGAAGTCGAACGAGGTGTTGTGGATGATGCAGGGCCCCGGGCCGTGGCCGTCGAGCCGGTGGTCGCCGTCGCCGTTGCCCAGGAAGGCGTAGCAGCCGGGCCGCGCCATCAGCATGTGGGCGAAATCCTCGGCCCCCATCACGGCCGGGAAGTCGTCGGTGACCATGTCGGCGCCGACCACCTCGCGCATCACCTCGGCGGCGAAACGGGCCTCGGCCGGATGGTTGACGACCGGCGGCGAGGCGCGCACGAAGCTCACCTCGGCCGTGCACTCGTGCGCCGCGGCGATGCCCTCGGCGACGGTGCGCAGGCGCGCCTCGATCAGGTCCAGGGCGGCGATCGAGAAGGTGCGCACCGTGCCGCCGACCGAGGCGACATCGGGGATCACGTTCGGCGCATCGGAGCCCTGCAGCTGCGTGACGGCGAGCAGGGCGCGCTCGGTGCTGGCGATGGTGCGCGGCACGAGGGTCGCGAGCGCCTGCGCCAGCGCGACGACCGCGCCGACCGGGTCAAGGCCGGTGTGCGGCATCGAGGCATGCGTGCCGCGCCCGCGCAGCGTGATCTTGTAGGTGTTGCTCGATGCCATCAGCGCGCCTTCGTTGAGCGCGAAGCGGCCGACGTCGCCGACCGGGAAGTTGTGCAGCGCGAAGACCGCGTCGCACGGGAAGCGCTCGAACAGGCCGTCCTGGATCATCTTCCTGGCACCCGCCTTGCCCATCTCCTCGGCCGGCTGGAAGATGAAGTGGACGGTGCCGTCGAAAGCCGCGCCCTGCTGCGCCAGGTGCCAGGCGGCGGCCAGCAGCATCGTGGTGTGGCCGTCGTGGCCGCAGGCGTGCATGCGCCCGGCGTGGGTCGACTTGTGGGCGAATTCGTTGGCCTCGTGCAGCGGCAGCGCATCCATGTCGGCGCGCAGGCCGATGGTCCGCTTGCCGTTGCCGCGGCGCAGCACGCCGACCAGCCCGGTGCCGGCGATGCCGCGGTGCACCTCGATGCCCCATTCCTCGAGCAGGCTCGCCACCTTCTCGGAGGTGCGGTGCTCCTCGAAGCCGAGTTCGGGATGGGCGTGGATGTCGCGGCGGATGGCGACGAAGCGGGAAACGTCCGCAAAGGATTCGGCGAGCTTCATGGGGGTCCGGTCTACGAGAAAACGATAGCAGCGCATTCTGACGCAGGCCGACTACGATGCGCGGTACCGACCCCGATGGAGCCTTGCCATGAGCAACGAACTGCGCAACAAGCTGCACGAACTGCAGGAGCTGTCGACCCATGCCCCCGACGCGCCGACCCGCGCGATCATCGAGGCGCTGCGGCTGCAGACCGCGATCCTGAACGAGCGACTCTTCCGCATCGAGCTCCAGTTGAGCGAGGTCACCAAGCGGACCGATACGGCCTGAGGCGCCGCCAGGGACGACGGTGAAGCGAAGTCACATCGCAGCGGGTGCCGGCTTGTCCGTGCTGCTCGGGCTGGCGGCCGCGACCGCCGGCTACGCCGCCTTGCGGCTGCACCGGTCGACGCGGCTGGCGCGCCGGGCCCATCGCTTCGAGCGACAGGCCGAGCCTGAAGGCGCGCGCCTGCTGGTGGTAGGCGACAGCACGGCCGGCGGCGCCGGTGCCAGCGAACCGATCCACAGCCTGCCGGGCCTGCTGTCGCGCGCCAATCCGTCGCTGACCGTGGTCAACAAGTCCCAGCCCGGGGCGCGCTTCGCCGACATCCTCGAGCAGCTCGACGGCAACGAGCGCTTCGACGCGGTGCTGGTGCTCGGCGGGACCCACGACGTGCTCGGCACCACCCGCGATGCCGTCTTGCGCGACTTGGTGCAGCGCGTCGCGCAGCGTGCCCGCGTGCGCGCCCAGGTGGTGGTCTTCATGCCGCCCGGCAACCTCGGCAACCTGCGCGTCTTCCTGCCGCCCTGGAGCTGGTGGATGAGCTACCGGGCACGCCGGCTCCAGGCCGTCGTGGCCGAGGTGGCGCGGGCCAACGGCGCCCAGCACGTGGCGCTGTTCATGGCGCGCGAGGACGACCCGTTCGCGCGCCATCCCCGGCGGCTGAGCTCCCGCGACGGCCTCCACCCGAGCGACGCTGGCTACGAGTTGTGGCAGCGCGAACTCGAGACCCAGGCCCAGTTGTCGGCCAGGCTGCGCAAGATCGGCCGCAGCGCCGCGGTGCGGGGACCGGTGACCTGAAGACTCAGCGCGCTCCGGCGAACATCGGCTCCAGCTGCCACCAGGCCGGCAGGAGCGCCCGGATCTCCTCCCGCGCGAAACGGTCGTCCAGCAGGTAGAGCACGCCGGCATCGGTCTCGCTGCGGATCACGCGCCCGGCGGCCTGCACCACCTTCTGCAGGCCCGGATAGACGTAGGTGTAGGCATAGCCGTCGCCGAACAGCGCGTCCATGCGCTCGCGCATCACCTCGTTCGGCTCGTTGTGCTGCGGCAGGCCCAGGCTGGCGACGAAGGCCCCGACCAGGCGGTCGCCCGGCAGGTCGATGCCTTCGCCGAAGGCGCCGCCGAGCACGGCGAAGCCGACCCCTCGGCCACCGGCGGCGAAGCGTGCCAGGAAGGCCTCGCGCTCTGCTTCGCGCATGCCGCGCGACTGGCGCCAGGCCGGGATGCCCGGGTGCCGCCGCTCGAAGGCGGCCGAGGCGCTGTCCAAGTAGTCGAAGCTGCTGAAGAAGGCCAGGTAGTTGCCAGGGCGGCGCGCGAACTGCGCCGCCACGATGTCGATCAGCGCGTCGAGCGAATGGTCGCGGTCGCGAAAGCGGGTCGACAGGTCCATCGCCACCCGGACATCGAGCTGTTCGCTGCGGAACGGCGAGCCCACGTCCAGCGTCGCCGTGTTCTCGGGCAGGCCCAGCGTGTCGCGGTAGAACGAGAAGGGCGCCAGCGTGCCCGAGAAGCAGGCCGCCGAGGCGGCATCGGCGAAGCGCGCCTGCAGGAAGGGCGCGGGCACCAGGTTGCGGATCGCCAGGGCACGCGTGTCCCCCGGGCCGAGCGTCGCCTCGAAGACCGAATGCTTGCCGAAGCTGTCGGCCAGCCGGGCAAACTGGAGCAGGTCGAAGAAGCATTGCTGGAGCGCCCCCGGTGGCTCGTCGGGGCGGGCCGAAAAGTGCTCGGCCATCAGCGAGACCGCTTCCTGCAAGGCCCGCGCGAAGCGCTCGGGCACCTGGTCGTGCGGCTGGTAGGCGGCGACCTGGTCGCGCTGCAGCAGTTGCCATTCGCGCGCCAGGCCCCCCAGCGGCTTGCGCAGCAGCGCCGGCGCCTTGGCGCGCACCGCCTCGAGCGCGGCGGCATCGAGCTGCGCCGAGTACATGCCGCGCGCGCGGTCCAGCAGGTTGTGGGCTTCGTCGACCAGCAGGGCGACGCGCCACTCCTCGTCCTTGGTGAGCGCATACAGGAAGGCGCTGCCGTCGAAGTAGTAGTTGTAGTCGCCGATGACCACGTCGCTCCAGCGCACCATTTCCTGGGCGAGGAAGTACGGGCAGACCTGGTGGGCGAGTGCGATGCCGCGCAGCGCCTCGCGGTCGAGCCAGGCAGCGGCGATGGCTTCGCCGCGGGCCGCCGGCAGCCGATCGTAGAAGCCGCGCGCGAGCGGGCAATCGTCGCCGTTGCAGGCCCGCCCGGGGTACTCGCAGACCTTCTCGCGGGCCGCCAGTTCGAGCACCCGCAGCGGCGCCTGCGCGCGGTCGAAGGTCTGCAGCGCACCGAGGGCGACCGCGCGGCCCGAGGTCTTGGCGGTCAGGAAGAAGATCTTGTCGAGCTGCCGCGCCGGCCGCGCCTTGAGCAGCGGAAACAGGGTGGCGACGGTCTTGCCGATGCCGGTCGGCGCCTGGGCCAGCAGCGGGCGCGCCGAGACCGCCGAGCGGTAGACCGCCTCGGCCAGCTCGCGCTGGCCAGGGCGAAAGCCGCCATGCGGAAAGGCGAGCGCCGCCAGCGCCGGATCGAGCGCCGCGCGGTGGGCGGACTCCTGCTCGGCCCACGCCAGGTAGCGCGCGCACAGCGCCTCGAAGTGCTGCTGCAGGTCGGCACGGGTCCAGCTCTCCGCGAGCACCGTTTCCTTTTCGGTGCCGAGGTCCAGATACACCAGCGCGACGTCGAGCGCCGGCAGCGCGTCGCGCTCGCACAGCATCCATGCGTAGCTGCGGGCCTGGGCCCAGTGGAGCGCGCGATGGTTGGCCTTGATGCGGCCGAAGTCGCCGCGATAAGTCTTGATTTCCTCGACCCGGCGGCGCCGCGGGTCCCAGCCATCGGCCCGTCCGCGCACCAGCAGCCGGCCGAAGCGCGCCGACAGGCCGACCTCGCTTTCGTAGTCGAGGCTGCGGCGGGACTGCACCAGCCGGTGGCCCGCCTGGCCTTCCTGGCCACTCGGGGCCGGCACGAAGCGCAGGTCGAGGTCGCCGGCCTTGGCGGCGAAGGCGCAGAGTGAGCGGACCGAGACCGCGAGTGGAGCGGCGGCGGAAGGGGAGGGGAGGGCGGCCATGGGGCTGGATGAATATACAGCGCCCGGCCGCACCCCGCTACGTGAACGAGACCACCCCCAGCGCCACCGAGGCCGCCGCCATGGCCGCGGTCGCCAGCCAGCCCAGCAGCCGCCATTTGTGCGGCAGCACCATCTGGCCCATGACCGCCGGACTCGACGCCGCGATCATCACCGCGACCATCACCGGCACCGAGATGACGGCGTTGATCACCGCCGCCCAGTACAGGGCCGAGATCGGATTCAGTCCCGACAGGCTGATGCCCACGCCCAGCAGCATCGCGGCCGCCAGGATGGCGTAGAAGCTGCGGCCGCGCGCCAGCGTCAGGTCGAGCCCCTTGCGCAGGTGGAAGTAGCTGGCCACCGCCTCGGCCGCCGATCCGGCGAGCACCGGCAGCGCCAGCATGCCGGTGCCCAGGACGCCGAGCGCGAAGAGCCAGAAGGCGAGGTCGCCGGCGATCGGCTTCAGTGCGGCGGCGGCCTGGGCGGTGGTCTCGATCCGGCTCTGGCCATGGGCATGCAGCGTGGCGGCGGCGGCGGTGATGATGAAGAAGGCAATCAGGTTCGAGAAGCCCATGCCGACCGCGGTGTCGATGCGCAGTCGGCGCAGTTGCGTGCGCGCCTGTTCCGGCGCCACGCGCAGCGGATGGTCGGCGGCCACGCGCTTGATCTCCTGCACTTCCTGCGAGGCCTGCCAGAAGAAGAGGTACGGACTGATCGTGGTGCCGAGGATCGCGACCACCGTGGTGACGTACGCGCGGCTCCAGTGGAAGTCCGGCGTGAAGGTTCCCCTGAGCGCCGCGGCCCAGTCGACATCGACCGCGAACACCACGCCGACATACGCGAACAGCGACAGCGTCAGCCACTTGAGCACGCGCACATAGCGCTCGTAGGGCAGGAACACCTGCAGCAGCAGCGACACGATGCCGAAGCCCACGGCGTACCAGGCCGGCCGGCCGGGCAGCACCAGCGCAGCCGAATCGCCCATCGCGCTGAGGTCGGCGCCGAGGTTGATGACATTGGCGACCAGCAGCAGCGACACCAGCGTCGCCACCATCCATCGGGGGCAGAAGCGGGCGAAGGTCTCGGTGAGGTTCTTGCCTGTGACGCGACCGATGCGCGCGCTGGCCAGCTGAATCCCCATCATCAGCGGATAGGTCAACAGCAGGGTCCAGCCCACACCGTAGCCGAGCTGCGCACCGGCCTGGGTATAGGTGGCGATGCCGCTCGGGTCGTCGTCCGCGGCGCCCGTGATCAGGCCCGGGCCGAGCTTGGACCACCAGCGCGCTTTCGCGGGTGCGGCGGGCGCGGTCGCGGACGCTGAAGGGGTGCTCATCGCGGCTTCGTGTGAAGGGGTGCGCCAGCATCGCTGGCCGGGCCAGGCCCCAGGCATAGGTGCCGGCCCCGGCGCGCTGTCGGACTGGGTCGAGTCCGCATCGGCAACGCGGTGTTGGACGACATGCACGCGGCGCACCCCTGCCTACGGTGAAGCCATCCCACCCACTTTCCATCCCGCCACCAGGAGCACTCTCATGACCCCTTCCGCCAAATCCCCGGACAGCGTCGCTTCGGAGCATCGCAAGGTGCAGCGTGAGCAGGATGCCAAGGACCGCACAGCGGGCCAAGCCGAACGCGGGAAGCCCATGCAGGCGGGCCATCGGCCCGAGCCGGAGAACCCGATGCCCAGCCAGCATCTGAAGAAGCCGGGCCTCGAGGCCGACATGGACCTGCAGCCTCGCTTCATCGCCTCGGGTTACCTGGGCAGCGGCAAGCTCGATGGCATGGTGGCGCTGGTGACCGGCGGCGACTCGGGCATCGGCCGCGCGGTGGCGCTGCTCTACGCGCGCGAAGGCGCCGAGGTCGCGATCGTCTACCTGCAGGAGGAGCAAGTCGATGCCGAGGAGACCAAGCGCTGCATCGAGGCAGAGGGCAGGCACTGCGTGCTGATTCCGGGCGACGTGCGCGACCCGGCCTTCTGCCAGCGCGCGGTCGACGAGACGGTGCAGGCCTTCGGGCGGCTCGACATCCTGGTCAACAACGCCGCCTTCCAGCTGCACGCCGCGGCCATCGAGGACATTACGGACGAACGCTTCGAACTCACGCTGCGCACCAACGTCTTCGGCTACTTCCAGATGGCACGGGCCGCGGTGCCGCACTTGCCGCGCGGCGGCTCGATCATCAACACCGGCTCGGTGACCGGCCTCGAAGGCAGCGCCGAGCTGCTCGACTATTCGACCACCAAGGGGGCCATCCACGCGTTCACGAAATCGCTGGCGAGCAACCTGCTGGACAAGGGCATCCGCGTCAATGCCGTGGCGCCGGGGCCGGTGTGGACGCCGCTGAACCCCGCCGACCGCCCGGCCGAAGACGTGAAGGACTTCGGCCGCCACACCGACATGAAAAGGCCGGCGCAGCCCGAGGAGCTGTCGCCGGCCTATGTGTTCCTGGCCGCGCCCTGCTGCGCCAGCTACATCACGGGCATCGTGCTGCCGGTGACCGGCAGCGTGGGCGCCGTGTAGATCAGAACTTCCACAGCAGGGTGGCCTTGACGCCGTTGTCGGTCACGCCGCTGCCGGCCTGGCCGAGGTAGGACACGCCCAGCGTCAGGTCCTTGCGCAGCGAGAAGTCGACACCCGCCTCGACCACCGCGGCATCCTTCGCGATCGGCACGCCGGCGACCACGAAGGCCGACTGCGAAGCCAGCGCCATCGACGCGTACTGGCTGGTGCTGCCGATCGCGTGGCGCCAGCCCAGCATGCCGCGCAGCGTCATCTTCGCGCCGCCGAGTTCGACGTCGGTGGTGGCGCGCACGCCCAGCGTGCTGTAGCCGATGCCGGTGCTGTCGCCGGCGCCGTGCAGCGCCGCGAAGCCACCGCGCTCGCTGAAGTCATCGGTATGCAGGTTGACATAGGCGAGGCCGGCGAAGGGCTCGACCGCGACCGCGCCGGCATCGATGCGCCAGCCCAGTTCGCCGAACAGCTGCGCCGTCTGCGCCTTGTAGCTGGCGGTCGGCAGGTCGGCGAAATTGCCGAACACCACCGCGCGCCGGGTGTCGATGCTGCTGTCGCTGTAGCTCGCGCCGAGCCGCAGGCCCAGGGCGCCCCACTGGCGGCCGCCATAGACGCCCAGGTGCCAGCTGTCGCTGCTGGCCGACGAGGCGCGGGCGTCGAGATCGGCGCTGCCGCTGCTGTAGCCGGCCATCAGGCCGACACGCCAGTCGTCGCCGACCTTCGTGTCGCCGCCGATCAGCAGGCCGCTGGTCGAGCCGTCGATCTTCGAGGCGTTGCCGTCGCCGCGGATGTCGCCCCGGGCGCCGAAGGCATAGGCCCAGACGCCGTCCTTCGAGGCGGTGTCGGTGCCGGTGGCGACGCCGCCGAGCGAGCGCCGGGCATGGTCGAGGCCGGCGTCGCGCACGTAGCGGCTGTCCTCGATGGCCATCGACTTGAGCGAGGCATGCAGTTCGCCGCCGAGTTGCGCGAACGCGCTGCGGGCCGTGACGGCGTCGAGCTTGACCACCGCGTTGTAGAGCGCGCCGGAGCACGAGGCGTCGACCGCGCCGCCGGCCTGGCTCTCGTTCGGCGTGTTGCCGACCGACTCGAACGTGGTGTCGTTGCGCTTCAGGCTCAGGACCACATCCTGTGCGCTGTAGCTGAGCGTTGGATCGAGGAAGGCGAAGTTGGTCGTGATGCCGCCGAAGTTGCCGTTCACGCCGGCACCGGCGTTGAGGATGGTGTAGGTGGCGGTCGGATTCCAGTTGCCGTCGGCCAGCACCGCCAGCGAACCGCCCTGCAGGTGGATCGCGCCGGTGGCGCGGATCAGGTCGCCGCGGCCGTCGACCGCGGCTTCGACCTGGTAGGTCGAGCCTGCAGCCAGCGTGAGGTCGCCGGCCACGTGCAGGGTGCCGATCGAATTGCCCGGCGCCACAGTCGCGCCCGACTGGACCACGGTCGTGCCGACCGTGCCGTTGCCCTTGAGCGTGGTGCCGCTGGCCATCGTCAGCGCGCCGCCGAGCGAACCGTTGACCGCCAGCGTGCCGGTCTTGACCAGCGTGCTGCCCGTGAAGGCGCTGCTGTCGCCGGTCAGGTTGAGCGCGCCGGCGCCGCTCTTGGTGAAGCTGCCGTTGCCGGAGATCGCATTGGCGAAGGTGGCATCGGTGGCCTGCCGGATCTCGAGCGCCGCGTTGTCGACGATCGCGCCGACGCCGAAGCTGCCGGCGCTGCCGATCAACTTGCCGGCCGAGATCAGGGTGCCGCCGGCGTAGGTGTTGGCGCCGCCGAGCGTGGTCGTACCGCCGCCGAGCTGGCTCACGCCACCGCTGCCGCTGATCGCGCCGGCAAAGTCCACGGCATCGCTGCGATTGAAGGCCAGCCTGCCGTTGTTGGTCACGTCGCCGGTGATCGAGCCGCTGGTGCCGCCATTGCCGAGCTGCAGCGTGCCGCCGGAAATCACGGTGCCGCCGCTGTAGGTGTTGGCGGCGGTGAGCGTGGTGGTGCCAGTGCCGAGCTGCTGCACGCCGCCGCTGCCCGAGATGGCGCCGGTGAAGGTCACGGCATCGCTGCGGTTGAAGGCCAGCGTGCCTTCGTTGGCGACGTCGCCGAGGATCGAGCCGCTGCTGCCGCCGTTGCCGAGCTGCAGCGTGCCGGCCGAGATCGTCGTGGCGCCGGTGTAGGTGTTGTTGCCCGTCAGCACGGTCGTGCCGGTGCCGGTCTTGGTGACCGTGCCGCTGCCCGAGATCACGCCCGCGATCGGCGCCGCCGTGTTGGCGAAGACCAGCGCGGCGTTGTCCGTCACGTCGCCGGCCAGCACGCCGGCCGTGGTCGCGTTGCCGACTTGCAGCGTACCGGCCGAGATGGTCGTCCCGCCGCTGTGGCTGTCGGTGCCGGCCAGCACCAGCGTGCCGCTGCCGGCCTTGGTCAGGCCGCCGCTGCCGGTGATGGCGCCGCCCAGCGTCAGCGTGTTGGCGTTGGTGTTGACCGTGCCTCCGCCCGCGTTCAGCGTCACCGCGCGGTTCGACGTGAAGTCCGCCGAGGTGCTCAGCGTGCCGCCGTTGAAGGTGATGCCGCCGGCGGTGTTGCCGAGGTTGCCGTCGTTCGCCACCGACAAGGTGCCGGCCGAGATCGTGGTGCCGCCGCTGTAGCTGTTGGCGCCGCTGAGCGTGGTCGTGCCGCTGCCGATCTGGCCCACGCCGCCGCTGCCGCTGATGGCGCCGGCAAAGTTCACGGCGTCGCTCCGATTGAAGGCCAGCGTGCCGTTGTTCGCCACGTCGCCGATGATCGAGCCGCTGGTGCCGCCATCGCCCAGCTGCAGCGTGCCGCCCGTGATCAGCGTGCCGCCGCTGTAGCTGTTGGCGCCGGTGAGCACGAGCGTGCCCGAGTCCGTCTTTTCGAGCTTGGCCGCGCCCGCGAGCTCGGCATCGACCGTGGCGGTGATGGGCGTCGCGCTGCCGTCGCCGACACGGATGATCGCCTGCGTCCCGACCAGCTGGACCGGGCCGCCCTGCACCACATAGCCGCTGGTCGCGAACTGCATGCCGGTGACGGCGACTGCACCTTGCGCGTTGTCGACCGCGACCGTGCCCGAGGCCCCCTGGAACACCGCGAAACCGGGTTGCGGCGACATCGGGGCATTGAGGGTGCCGTTCTGGTTCGCCCAGTTGCCGGAGCTCGCCGTCCAGGTGCCGGTGCCGCCGTCGATGGCGCCGTTGTTGAGGTTGGCTGCACTGCCGCCATCCCAGAAATTCAGCGTCTGACCGGTCGTGTTGACCAGGTTGACCTGCTGTGCCACGGCGGTCTGGACCGACAGCGAAGTGCCGCTCGGCGTGCTGCCGACCAAGAGGCCGTTGTCGGTCAGCGCGCCGGTGTAGTTCATCAGCCGGTAGACGCCGGGGCCGAAGCCGCCGAGGTCGGCGACGTTGACCTGGCCGTCGAGCGTGAGGGCGCCGTTGACCTGGAACAGCGCGGTGCTGCTTGGCGTGCCGAGCGCCACATTGATGTTCGAGTTGCTGCCCAGCGTCAGCGCGCCGGTGGCCAGCGTCTGACCGCTGCGGCCTTGCAGCGTGCCGCCATCGGCGACCGTCACGGCTCCGGCGATCGAGCCGCTGCCCGCCAGCGTGGCATTGTTCGCGACGCCGACGGCGGTGTTGCCGAGCGCGCCGATGACCTGCAAGGTTCCGGCTGCGACGCTGGTGGCGCCGGTGTAGGTGTTGTTGCCCGTCAGCACGGTCGTGCCGGTGCCGGTCTGGGTCACCGTGCCGACACCCGAGATCACGCCGCCGTAGCTGAGCGTGCCGGAACGATTGAAGACCAGCGCGCCGGCGTTGGCCACGTTGCCGGCGATCGCGCCGCTGGTGCCGCCGTTGCCAACCTGCAGCGTGCCGGCCGAGATCGTCGTCCCGCCCGTGTAGGTGTTGTTGCCGGTCAGCACGGTCGTGCCGGTGCCGGTCTTGGTGACCGTGCCGCTGCCCGAGATCACGCCCGCGATCGGCGCCGCCGTGTTGGCGAAGACCAGCGTGGCGTTGTCCGTCACGTTGCCGGCCAGGGTGCCGGCCGTGGTCGCGTTGCCCACCTGCAGCGTACCCGCCGAGATGGTCGTGCCGCCGCTGTGGGTGTCGGTGCCGGCCAGCACCAGCGTGCCGCCGCCAGCCTTGGTCAGCCGGCCGCTGCCGGTGATGGCGCCGCCCAGGGTCAGGGTCGTGGAGGTGTTGGTGTTGACCGTGCCGCCCGCGTTCAGCGTCACCGCGCGGTTCGACGTGAAGCTGCTCGTGGTGTTCAGCGTGCCGCCGTTGAAGGCGAGGCCACCGCTGGCGTTGCCGAGGTTGCCGTCGTTCGCCACCGACAAGGTGCCGGCCGAGATCGTGGTGCCTCCGCCGTAGCTGTTGACACCGCTGAGCGTGGTCGTGCCGGTGCCGATGTGGCTCACGCCGCCGCTGCCGGAAATCACGTTGCCGAACGTGACGCTGTTGCTTCGGTTGAATGCCAGCGTGCCGTTGTTCGTCACGGCGCTGGACGTACTGATCGCGCCGGTGGTGCCGCCGTTGCCCAGTTGCAGCGTGCCGGCCGAAATGGTCGTGGCACCGGTGTAGGTGTTGTTGCCCGTCAGCACGGTCGTGCCGCTGCCGCTCTGCGTCACCGTGCCGACACCCGAGATCACGCCGCCGTAGCTGAGCGTGCCGGAACGATTGAAGACCAGCGCGCCGGCGTTGGCCACGTTGCCGGCGATCGCGCCGCTGGTGCCGCCGTTGCCGACCTGCAGCGTGCCGGCCGAGATCGTCGTCCCGCCCGTGTAGGTGTTGTTGCCCGTCAGCACGGTCGTGCCGGCGCCGGTCTTGGTGACCGTGCCGCTGCCCGAGATCACGCCCGCGATCGGCGCCGCCGTGTTGGCGAAGACCAGCGTGGCGTTGTCCGTCACGTTGCCGGCCAGGGTGCCGGCCGTGGTCGCGTTGCCCACCTGCAGCGTACCCGCCGAGATGGTCGTGCCGCCGCTGTGGGTGTCGGTGCCGGCCAGCACCAGCGTGCCGCCGCCAGCCTTGGTCAGCCGGCCGCTGCCGGTGATGGCGCCGCCCAGCGTCAGCGTGTTCCCATTGGTGTTGACTGTGCCGCCCGCGTTCAGCGTCACCGCGCGGTTCGACGCGAAGCTCGTCGAAGTGCTCAGGGTGCCGCCGTTGAAGGTGAGGCCGCCGCTGGCGTTGCCGAGGTTGCCGTCGTTCGCCACCGACAAGGTGCCGGCCGAGATCGTGGTGCCGCCGCTGTAGGTGTTGGCACCGCTGAGCGTGGTCGTGCCGCTGCCGATGTGGCTCACGCCGCCGCTGCCGGAAACCAAGTTGCTGAACGTGAAGTTGTTGCTTCGGTTGAAGGCGAGCGTGCCGTTGTTCGTCACGGCGCTGGAAGCGCTGATCACGCCGGTGGTGCCGCCGCTCGCGCCCGTGCCGAGCTGCAGCGTGCTGCCGGACGCGATCGTCGTGGCGCCGGTGTAGGTGTTGGTGCCGGTCAGCACGGCCGTGCCGGTACCGCTCTGGGTCACCGTGCCGGCGCCGGAGATCACGCCGCCGTAGTTGAGCGTGCCGGAGCGGTTGAAGACCAGCGCGCCGGCGTTGGCGACGTTGCCGACGACCGCTCCGGTGGCGCCGCCATTGCCGACCTGCAGCGTGCCGGCCGAGATCGTCGTCCCGCCCGTGTAGGTGTTGTTGCGCGTCAGCACGGTCGTGCCGGCGCCGGTCTTGGTGACCGTGCCGCTGCCCGAGATCACGCCCGCGATCGGCGCCGCCGTGTTGGCGAAGACCAGCGTGGCGTTGTCCGTCACGTCGCCGGCGAGCGCGCCGGCCGTGGTCGCGTTGCCCACCTGCAGGGTGCCGGCCGAGATGGTCGTGCCGCCGCTGTGGGTGTCGGTGCCGGCCAGCACCAGCGTCCCGCTGCCAGCCTTGGTCAGGCGGGTGCTGCCGGTGATGGCACCGCCCAGCGTCAGGGTCGTGGCGGCGTCGGTATTGAACGTGCCGCCGCCCGTGCCAAGGCCGACCGCACGGTTCGACGTCACGTCGGCAGTCGTCCGGAGCGTGCCGCCCGCCAAGGTCAGACTGCCGGCGGTGGCGCCCAGGCTCGCGTCCGAAGCGATCGCCAGGGTGCCGGCCTGGATCGACCATGGCGTGAGCGCCGTCGTCGTGCCGGTCAGCGTCCAGGTGCTGGTGCCCGTCTTCTGAAAGGTCGCGAAATTGCGGTACTGGACCGTGTTGCCGATCTGGCTGGCGTCGAAACTGCTGCTCGTGTTGCCGCCCAGGACCAGCCTGTCACTGCCGCCTGCGGTCGCGACGACATTGCCCGTGATCATGGAACCGGCCTGGAGCGTCAGCGTGTTGCCGACCCCTGAGAACTGGATCGCATCGGCGCGGAGCCCGGCACCAGCGCCCGAGCCCGTCCCCGCCAGGCCCCCAGTGATCGTCCCGCTGTTGATGATCGTCACCCCGCCGGACGCCTTGATCGCGACACCGCCCGCCCCGGCCTGGCCGAGGCTTCCGCCCTGGCTGGATACGCCACCGGCGCCGCCGGCACCGCCGGCGATGGTCCCGGCGTTGGTGAGCGTCCGTGCTCCCGTGACAAGGACGCCGGTGCCACCGTCGCCACCCGAGCCGCCGGAACCCTGCGTGGCCGCGCCGCCCGCACCACCGGCCCCGCCCCGGACCGTCCTCGCCGCGTTGACGGTGACGTTTCCGCCGATGCTCGTCAGCAGGCCCACCCCGCCCTGGCCGCCGCCGCCGCCGCCGCCCCAGCCCCATTCGGCGGGCCCGCCGCCGGAAGCGATCGCACCTGCGGCGCCGCCCGCGCCGCCCGCGCCACCGGTCAGCGTGTTGTTGACGGTCAACGTGCCAGTCCCGGAGAACACCAGTCCCGCCGAACCGCCGCCGCCGCCACCGCCGCCGCCGTCGATGAAACCTCCCACCGCGGTCACCGCCGCGAGACCCGCGCCGCCGGTGGCGCCGGTGGTGGCATTGGCGAGCGTGTAGTTGCTGGACGTGATGCGCGAAGTCCCGGCGAGCACGCCACCGGCGCCGCCGGCGGCCACCGGCGTGTTGCCGCCGCCATTGCCGCCCGCAGCCCCGTTGCCCGCGGTGGCACCGGCGGTGACCATCGCACCGCCGCCACCGCCGCCGCCGATCTTGTAGGTCACGCCGTTGCCTGCCAAGGAGGTTCCGGTCGTGCCGTTGCTGCCCACCGACTGCGCCAGCGTCCCGCCGGCTGCGCCGGAACCGCCGACGATGCCGCTGTAGCCCGCCCCGCCGGCCCCGCCGTCCGCCCAGACGCTGCCCGGCGCCATGGACGCAATCGCCAGCGCGCAAATAGAAGCGAGCGCTGACATACGCGGCATGGTCGACTCGACGGTCGCCACGGCATCGCGTCCTCCGTGCGACCCGGTGGCAACCTCGGACACGGCCTGGCACACGCCCTTGCTGCGGTTGAAGACGACACGGTGGACACAATTCATTGGAAATCTCGAGAAGTGTTAACTAAAGATACAGATTGTTAGATATTTAGTGCTGAGTTGTAACTAGTTCGGGCTATATCCGAGTCCGATTAGTGAGAAATAAGTTTGCAATCCGCCCCATGGAACAGGACGTCGTGGCGGGCCAAAGACGGGTCGTCGATGGGTCAGGCAGGCGGACGGGTATCCACCGCAGGGAACGCGTCCGCGCGCTGCGCGCCCGTAGACTTGCGACCCCGGACCGGCCTTGCCGGGACGCAACCCAAATGCAAGACACCATGAAAGTCACCGCCAACACCGCCGTCACCCTCCGCTACAAGGTGAGCGATGCCGTCACCCACAAGCTCATCGACGAGGGCCGCGACCCGATGGTCTATTTGCATGGCGGCTACGAGAACACCTTCCCCAAGATCGAGGCGGCGCTCGACGGCCAGGAGGTCGGCTTCCAGACCACGCTGAACCTGCAGCCCGAGGACGCCTTCGGCGCCCGCGACGAGTCGCTGGTGCGCACCATCCCCAAGAGCGAGTTCCCGCCCGGCGTCAAGGTCGGCGGCCAGCTGGAAGGGCGCAACGACCGGGGCGAGCCGCAGCACTTCACCGTCATGAAGATCAAGGGCCCCCAGGTGATCCTCGACGGCAACCACCCGCTCGCCGGCAAGGCGCTGAAGTTCAGCGTGACCGTGACCGGCGTGCGCGCCGCGACCGAGGAAGAGATCGCCCACCGCCACGTCCACGGCGACCACGGACATCATCACTGAGCACCCCCCGATGCGCCTGCGGGCCCTGAGTCGCTGCCAGAGGCAGCGGCTCTTCGGTTCCGTCCAAGCCTGCGCGGGCAGGCTTGGAGCCGCGGACCTCAGCCCCCTCAAGGGGGGCGATGCCAGCGGACCGGCAAAGCCGGTTCCGCGGTATCCCTGGCATTCGGATGCGACGTTCGGTGCGGGCATCATCACTGGACACCCCGGGCGCGTGGGGATGCGGCGTTCCACCCGCCGTGCCACTGCGTTCCATGCCCGGGGCTTTTCACGGCCCGGCCCTGGCCCCATCTGCCTTGGACACGCCCCATCGCCAGCTCCACGAAAGCGCCACCATGACCACCGCCGCCAACCCCATCGTCCAGATCAAGGCCCTCGGCTTCCCCTGGGCGACGATCGACCCGTTCCTGTTCTGCGCCTATCACGACGACGCCTACCCGCGGGCCAACCCGCAGATGGGCCCGGACGCGCCGCTGGCCGGCCGCGACCTGGGCCAGGACTTCAGCCGCAAGGACGGCTGGAGCATGTACCACGGCCATCCCGTGCCCGGCTTCCCGGGGCACCCGCACCGCGGCTTCGAGACCGTGACCATCGTGCGCAAGGGCCTGGTCGATCATTCGGATTCACTGGGCGCGACCGCGCGCTTCGGTGGCGGCGACGTCCAGTGGCTGACGGCCGGCAAGGGCATCGTGCATTCGGAGATGTTCCCGCTGCTGAAGGCCGACGCCGCCAATCCGCTCGAGCTGTTCCAGATCTGGCTGAACCTGCCGGCGCGCAGCAAGATGGCCGAGCCGCACTTCACGATGTTCTGGGCCGAAGACATTCCGAGCTTCACCGCCACCGATGCCGGAGGCCGCAAGACAGAGGTCGCGAGCATCGCGGGCCGGATCGCGCCGATCGACGGCGAGCCGGGCGCCGGCGGCCCGCTGGTGCCGCCGCCGGATTCCTGGGCCGCCCAAGCCGATGCCGACGTGGCGATCTGGACCCTCCGCATGGAGCCCCATGCGCGCTGGACGCTGCCGGCGGCCGCGGGCGAAGGCACGCGGCGCAGCCTGTATTTCTTCAAGGGCCGTTCGGTGACGGTCGCCGGCCAGGCGGTCGACGGCAGCGCGGCCATCGAGCTGCGCGCCGACGCCGCGGTCGAACTGGTCAACGGTGACGAGGTCGGCGAATTCCTGCTGCTGCAGGGCCGCCCGATCGGCGAGCCGGTGGCGCAGTACGGTCCCTTCGTGATGAACACGCAGGCCGAGATCGCGCAGACCATGGCCGACTACCGCCGCACCCAGTTCGGCGGCTGGCCGTGGCCGGACCAGGCGCCGGTGCACGGGCGCGATCCGGCCCGATTCGCGCGCCACCCGGGTGGGCGCGAGGAAAAGCCGCAGGATCACGCCGCGGCCCGTTGAGGCGACCGCCTTATTCCGGCGCGATCCCGGCGCGGTGCGCCAGCGCCCGGTAGCGCGAGATCTCGTTTTCCATCTGGCTGCGGAAGGCGGCCGCGCCGATCACCACCGGCTCCATGCCCTGCGCGCGCAACTGGGCCTGCACGGCGGGATCGGCCATCGTCGCGCTGACATCGCGCACCAGCTTGTCGATCACGGGCTGGGGTGTGCGGGCCGGCGCGGCAAAACCGTACCAGGCGTCGAAGGTGGCTTCGGGCAGCTTCAGCTCGGCCAGGGTTGGCACCTCCGGCAGCAGGCTCGAGCGCGTAGCGCCCACGATGCCGAGCGCCCGCAGCTTGCCGGAGCGCACATGCGGCGCGACCGAGGCCACGGTGTCGATGCCCATTTCGATCTCGCCGCCAATGAGCGCGATGGCGCCCTGGCTGCTGCCCTTGTACGGCACGTCCTGCAGCTGCACGCCGGCCGCCAGCGCGAGCAGCTCGCCGGCCAGGTGCGGGCCCGAACCGCTGCCGAAAGTCGCATAGCGGATGCCCTTGGGACTGGCCTTGGCTGCGGCGACCAGGTCGGCCACGGAGTGCCACGGCGCGCTGCCGTTGACCACCAGCACCAGCGGCGTGCGCGCCACGATCGCGATCGGTGCCAGGTCGCGCACCGGGTCGTAGGGCAGCTTCGCCCGCAGGGCCGGGTTGACGCTGTAGCTGGTCGAGCCCGACAGCAGCAGCGTGTAGCCGTCGGGCACCGCCTTGGCCACCGCATCGGTGCCGATGATGGTCGAGGCGCCGGGCTTGTTGTCGATCACCACCGGCTGCTTGAGCCGCTCCGCGAGCTTCTGGCCCATGGCCCGCGCCACCAGGTCGGTGCCGCCGCCGGGCGGAAAGGGAACCACCAGTTTGACAGGCTTGGCCGGCCAGGCATCCTGAGACCAGCCGGGCAGGGCGAGGGTGGCGGCGGCGGCAAAGGCGAGCGCAGACAGGCCGCGGCGGGAGATGATGGAAATCATGGTGATCGAAAGGTCAAAGTGAAGGAAGGGAAGTCGAAGACAGCGCACCGGCCTGCCAGGGTGCCTGGCCCTCCGCGCCGAGGTCCCAGTACAGGCCGGCCATGAGCTGAAGTCCCTCGCGAACCAGCGGCGCCAGCAGGTGCTCGTTGGGCGCGTGCTGCGCACAGGCCGGGTACGAATGCGGCACCCACAAGGTCGGCAGGCCCAGCTGGCCGGCGAACACATCGTTCGGCAGCGAGCCCGCGAGATTCGGCAACAGGTCGGCGCGCTGGCCGCAGCTGTGGGCGATCGAGCGCTGGGCCCAATCGACCCACGGGTTCTCGACATCGAGCCGGGTCGCGGCGCCGGCCAGCGTGACCTCGACCTCGACCTGCCCGAAGCCGCGCGCATCCAGGTGCGCCCGCACGATCTGCGCGAGTTCCTGCCAGGGCGTGCCGACCACGAAGCGCAACTGGCAGTGCGCCACCGCCTGGCCCGGGATCGCGTTGACCGGCCGCTCGGCCGAGCCGGCGCCGAGCGCCAGCACCTCGATCGTGTTCCAGGCCATCAGGCGCTCGGCCGGACTCAGCCCCGGCTCGCCCCAGCCGGCATCGAGGGCCGGGTCCTCGGTGCCGCCGCCGATGGCGATGTCGGCCAGCGCCGCGCGCACCGGGGCCGGGATCGGCGGCGGCCGCAGCGCCTCGACCAGGATGCGGCCGCGCGCGTCGGCGAGCGAGGCCACGGCATGGCTCAGCACGGTCGCCGGATTGGCGAGCACGCCGCCCCAGTTGCCCGAGTGGTAGCCGCGCGGCCGGGCGCGCAGGCGCAGGCTGAAGTTGACCGCGCCGCGCGAGCCGAGGAACAGCGTCGGCCGGGCCGCGCTCACGCGCGGACCATCGCAGGCGATCAGCAGGTCGGCGCGCAGCTTCTCGCGCTGCTGCTCGCAGACCGCCTGCAGGCCGGGCGAGGCGGCTTCCTCGCCCATCTCGATCAGCCAGGTCACGTTGTAGCCCAGCCGCCCTCGGCGGGCCCGCAGCACGGCGGCGAGCCCGCCGAGATTGACCGTGTGCTGGCCCTTGTTGTCGGCCGTGCCGCGGCCATACCAGCGCTCGCCACGAACGGTCAGCGACCAGGGCGACAGCCCTTCGGCCCAGTGCGCGTCCTGTCCGCTCACGACGTCGCCGTGGCCGTAGCTCAGCACCGTGGGCAGTTCGGCGCCCTCGATCCGGCGCGCGATCAGGAACGGACCGCCGCCGGCCACCGGATTGGCGATCAGCTCGCAGCCGAAGCCGAGCGCTTCGAGCGGCGGCACCAGTTCACTGCGCAGGTAGGCTTCGAGCGCCGGCGTGGCGGTTCCGGTGTCGCTCTCGGTGCGAAAGGCGATGCGCCGCTGCAGATCGGCGAAGAATCCGCCGTCGTCGAAGTAGCCGGCCGCGGAGGCGAGGGCGTCGGTGCGTGTCATTTGCTTGCGTTTCGTGGGAATGCTGCAAGTACAAGGCCTGAAAGGCTTTGCTTCCATCATCGTTTTGGCACACTCCCATTGCCTTTGAGGCAATACGCGACCCGCGGGCTTTCCCATGGCACCCACACTCCTCAGCATCCCGATGCGCCACTTCCTCGAAGTGGCGCGCAGCGGCTCGGTCAACCAGGCCGCGGCGCGGCTGTTCGTCGCCGCGTCGGCGGTCAGCCGCCAGATCGCCAAGCTCGAGGACAGCCTGGGCACCGCGCTGTTCGAGCGCAGCGCCCGCGGCATGACGCTCACTGCCGCGGGCCTGCGGCTGTCGGCGCACCTGCGCAATGCCGTGCTCGACGCCGAGCAGGTGATCGAGCAGGTGCGCGATCTCGGCGGCCAGCAGGCCGGCCGCGTTCGCATCGCCTGCACCGAGGGTTTCGCGTCCCACTTCATGCCGGCCGTGGTGGGCGAATTCCGGGATGCCAACCCAGGCAGCCAGATCGAGCTTCACGTCGGCTCGCCCGATGAAGTGAGCCTGCTGCTGGCACGTGGCGAGACCGACATCGTGCTCAAGTACGTCGTCGCGCCCGAGCCCGGCCTGAAGATCGAGCATGCCGCGCCGGCGCCGGTGCACGCGGTGCTGCGGCTCGACCATCCGCTGGCGCCGCAGCGCATGCTGCAAGTGGCCGAGGTGGTGCGCTATCCGCTGATCGTGGGCAGCAAGGGCGTGACCACGCGCCAGCTCTTCGACCAGGCCTGCAGCGTCCTGGGCGTGCAATACCGGCCGGTGTTCGTCAGCAATTACTCGTCGGCGCAACTGCCGCTGCTGCGCACGCCCGACGTGCTGCTGTCGGGCCACCTGACCGTGATGCACCTGATCAACGAAGGCCTGGTCGTGGCGCGTCCCTTCGCCGATGCGCCGATGCAGCAGCGCCGGCTGCAACTGCTCTCGCTCGAAGGCCGCACCCTGACGGCGCCGGTGCAGGCCTTCGTGCAGCACCTGGTGAAGGCGATCACTCAGGCCAGCCGGCGCAAGCTGGGACGGGCCAGGAAGACCTGAGGCGCAGGTTCAAGCCGTCCGGCTGCGCATGTCGCCGGCCACCGCCCGGATCAGCCCCCACACCCGTTGCGCCAGCGGCGACGGCGCCCGATTGCGCCGATGCACCAGCATGATCGAGCGCTGCACCCGCGGCAGCAGCGGCCGCATGACCAGCACCGCGAGCCCGGTCGGCGGGGCAGCCAGCGCCGGCATCACGCTGATGCCGATGCCCTGCTCGACCATGCGGAAGGCGGTGGTCGGATGCCCGACCTGCTGGCGGATTTCGCAGCGCAGGCCATGCCGGGCCAGCGCCTCGTCGATCAGGCGCCGGCTGCCCGAGGCATGGTCGAGCAGCACCAGCGCCTCGCCGTCGAGGTCCGACCAGCGCAGCGTGCGCTGCGCCGCCAGCCGGTGGCCCGGCGGCAGCACCAGGCAGAACGGATCGTCGAGGATCGGCTCGCCATGCAGGTCGTCGGTGTCGGGCGGCTCGACCACCACGCCGAAATCGACCTCGCCGGCGCGCACGCTGTCCAGCACGTCCTGCTGGATGCGGTCGAGCAGCACGAACTCGATCTCGGGCTCGCGCCGCGCGCATTCGGCGATGCAGGCCGGCATCAGGTTGGCCGACAGGGTCGGGCTGCTGGCCACGCGAACCTTGCCGCGCCGCGCACCGGCCATGCCATGGACTTCGGCCAGTGCCTGGTCGAGTTCGTCGAGTACGCGCGCCAGGCGCAGCGCGAGCGACTGGCCGGCCTCGGTCAGCACCACCTCCCGCGTCGTGCGGTCGAGCAGCTTCAGGCCGAGCTGCGACTCGAGTTCATGGATCGAGCGGCTGACCGCGGGCTGCGACAGGCCGACCTGGTCGCCGGCCCGGCTGAAGTTGCGGCCGTCGGCGATGGCACGGAACACTCGCAGCTGACGCAGGCTCACATTCATGCGGTCAAATCATATATCTATAAGATAAATCCATTTCTCTTTTGAATGCGGCCGCGGTCCAATCGGGGCCATGGCACGTTCACGCTACCTCCCCGACAACTTCACGCTGGCCCTGGTCGCCACCGTCACGCTGGCCAGCCTGTGGCCGGCGAGCGGCGCCACGGCGCATTTCTTCGAGCGCCTGACCACGGTCGCGATCGGCCTGCTGTTCTTCCTGCACGGCGCCAAGCTGTCGCGCGAGGCCGTGATGGGCGGCATCACGCACTGGCGGCTGCACCTGCTGGTGTTCGGCGCCACTTTCGTCATGTTCCCGCTGCTCGGCCTGGCGCTCAAGCCGGTGCTGACGCCGCTGGTCACGCCCGAGCTGTACACCGGCGTGCTGTTCCTGTGCGTGCTGCCGGCCACCGTCCAGTCGGCGATCGCCTTCACCTCGATGGCGCGCGGCAACATGCCGGCCGCGATCTGCAGCGCCTCGGCCTCGACGATGCTCGGCGTCTTCATCACGCCGCTGCTGGTCAACCTGATCGTGGTGCCGAACGGCGCCGCCAGTGCTTCGTTCGATGCCATCGGCCGCATCCTGCTGCAGCTGATGGTGCCCTTCGTCGCCGGCCATCTGCTGCGGCCCTGGATCGGCGGCTGGATCAAGCGCCGCGCCTCGGTGCTGACACTGGTCGACCGCGGCTCGATCCTGCTGGTGGTCTATACCGCCTTCAGCGCGGCCGTGATCGAGGGGCTGTGGAAGCAGGTGCCGATGTCGGCGCTCGCCGGCCTGCTGGTGGTCTGCGCGGTGCTGCTGGCGCTGGCGCTGTTCGTCACGACCTGGGCCAGCCGCGCGCTGGGCTTCGACAAGGCCGACGAGATCACGATCGTGTTCTGCGGCTCCAAGAAGAGCCTTGCCAGCGGCATCCCGATGGCCAAGGTGCTGTTCGCCTCGCACGCGGTCGGCGCGATCGTGCTGCCGCTGATGCTGTTCCACCAGATGCAGCTGATGGTCTGCGCAGTGCTCGCCCAGCGCTATGCGCGCCGCAAGGCCGACGCGGCCGCGGCCGAGATCGAGAAGGTCAAGCCCGCCGCTTGACGCTTCGCTTCGCTCAACGCGGGGCGTCGCCCTTGCGGTACTCGGCGGTGAGCTCGTCCAGCCGTTGCTTCAGCCCGGCGTCGAGCTGGTAGTCGGCCGCGGCCAGCGTCGCATCGAGCTGATCGGGCCGGCTGGCACCGAGCAGCGGCGCGGTGACCAGCGGATTGGCCATCACCCAGGCCACCGCCAAGGTCGAGAGCGGCACGCCCGCTTCATCGGCCAGCCGGTGCAGCTCGGCGACGGTGCCGAAGCTGCGCTCGTTCCAGTAGCGGTCCTGGTACATGCCGCCGGCCGTACCGAGCGTGAAGCGCGTGTTCGCCTCCGGCTTGGCCTCGGACTTGTACTTGCCGGTCAGGAGGCCGCCCGCGAGCGGGTTGTACGGGATCACGCCCAGGCCTTCCTCGCCGGCCAGAGGCAGCAGCTCGCGCTCGATCTCGCGGAACAGGAGGCTGTAGCGCGGCTGCACGCACACCAGCTGGGTGAGCCGGCGAAGCTCGGCGCGGCCGATCGCGCGGGCCAGCCGGTAAGCAAGGAAATTCGAGACGCCGATGTAGCGCGCACGGCCCGAGCGGACGATCGTGTCGAGTGCCTCCAGGCTTTCGTCGAGCGGCGTCTCGCGGTCGTCGTGGTGGAGCTGGTAGAGATCGACGTGGTCGGTCTGCAACCGCTTCAGCGATGCATCGATGGCGTCGAGCAGATGCTTGCGGGAATTGCCCTGGTCCCAGCTGTGAGGGCCGACCTTGTTCGCCGCCTTGGTCGCGATGATGAAGTCATGGCGCCGGCTCGCGCCCTTGGCGCGCAGCCAGCGGCCGATGATCTCCTCGGTGCGGCCCGCGGTGTCGACGGTGCCGCCGAGCGGATAGACATCCGCGGTGTCGAGGAAATTGATGCCGCCCTCGGCGGCGCGGTCGAGGATCTGGTGCGACACCGCCTCGTCGGTCTGCAGGCCGAAGGTCATGGTGCCGAGCGCGAGGCGCGACACGGTGAGGCCGGTGCGGCCGAGGCGGGTGGTGGGGATGCTCATCGAAGGACTCCGGATTCGGGGCGGTCGGCCATGATAGTGAACCGCCAGCAGACGCGCTTGCGGCTACCGATAGGTGGCCAGATGAATGCTGGTCTCCGTGCTGCGAATCCCCTTCAGCAGCCGGATCCGCTCCAGCACCTGCGACAGCTCGGCCATCGAGGCGGCGCGCAGCTCGGCCAGCAGGTCCCAGCGGCCATTGGTGTCGTGCAGCGCGGCGACGCCGGGCTCGCCGAGCAGGCTGGCGATCACCGTGCGGGTCTGGTTGCCTTCGACCAGGATGCCCATCCAGGCGCGGATCTCGTCCGAGCGCGCCTCCGGCCGCAGCTGCACCGCATAGCCGACGATGACGCCGCCATCCTCCAGCTTGCGCAGCCGATTGGCGACCGTGCCGCGCGAGACGCCGAGCTTCTGCGCCAGCACGGCCGCCGGCAGGCGGGCGTCCTGCCGCAGCAAGGCGATCAGGCGATGGTCGAGCGGGTCGATGTCCATCACGCCAGTCTAGCGAAGGCCTAGCCCGACGCCTGCTGCGACACCAGCTCGGCCACCCGCGAGGGCGCCTCCAACATCAACGCCCGATGGGCGGCCTGCGCCAGCGACGGCGTCAGAACCTGCAGCAATTCGACCTGGCCGGCCACCAGGCTGGCGATCGGCACGCCGTCGCGGTAGAGCACCCGCGAACCCGCCACCCGCGCGGCCTTCGGGCCCGGCATGATGGTGCCGAGCAGGTTCGCGGGGTCGACGGCTGCGAGGCAGACGAGGGCGCCATCGAGCGGCCGGCGCCGCGTTTCGCGCAGCAGGCCGATGGCTTCGGGCAAGGCGAATTGTTCGCCCGCCACGCCGGCGATGAAGCGGCCGCCACGGATCTCGCCGCGGGCCTCGAGCCGGCGGTAGGCGCGCACCAGGTCGCGCCACGGCGGCAGCCAGGCGGCCTCGCGCTCGAGCAGGCGCCAGCAAACCACGCCGTAGCGGCGCAGCAGGACCCGCGCGACCTGCTCGACCGCATCGCTGCCCCCGCGCGCGGGCGGATCGGCGGCCGCCACCGGCGGACGCGCGCGGACCAGCGACCAGCGCCCCGCGTCCTCGATCCCGAACAGCGCCGTGCGGCGATGCCGCCGCCCATGCGTCGACGACGCTCGCTTGGAGGGCGGGATCAGCAATGCGCGAAGACCGGCGTAGCTGTCGCAATGCACCCGGCCGCGCATCACCAGTTCGCTCAGCGCATCCTCGAGTTCGGTGCCCAGCAGGTGTGTGCCCTGGACCATTTCGTCGAAGAAGGAAGCGCCGTGCTCGGCCAGGAACGCCGCCACCCGCCGGGCCCGCGAGCCGAGGCCGTCGTCGTTCCCGGGCGCCGGCGCGAGGCCGGTCCAGAGCGCGGCGCTGCGGCGCGGCAGCAGCAGGATCGGCGCCGAGCGCAGCGAGGGGCTGCCACCGCCCGGCCGGCCTTCGATGGCCACCGGTCGCAGCCGCGTCCACAGCGTGCGGCCCGCGGTGCAGAGTTCGTCGAGCCAGGCCGGGGCGTAGTCCTTGACCCGCGCCGGCAGCAGCTCGGCCTCCCAGAGTCCGGCCGGCGCTTCGTAGCCTTCGAGCTGCGCCAGGATGCCGGCCAGCGCCTCGGGGCCGCTGACCCGGCTGGCGGCAGCGACACGCTGCCACTCGAACAGGAAGCGCGCGAAGTCGCGCGGCTCGACCGGCTCGATCTCCTGCCGCAGCCGCTTCAGCGTATAGCGGTGAATGCGCGCCAGCAGATGACGCTCGCACCATTCGAGCGCCGGTGTGCCGGGCGTGAAGCGGCCCTGCAACACCGAGCCTTCGGTCTGCAACGCGCCCAGGGCGGCATCGATGTCGGCCCCCGGCAGCCCGAGCGACGCGGCCAGCGCAGGCGCCGACACCGGGCCGAGGCCACCGAGCCGCGAGCGCAGCAGTTCGCGCAGGACGTCGTCGGCATCGGCCGGCGGCGGCGCATCGGACGGGGGCTCGATCTCGGGCGCCAGCGCGGCCCCGGGGTAGAGCGTGCGGACCTGCGCCCATCGCTCGGCCGCGACCCACAGCCCGCCGCCCGGCGCCGTGGCGACCGCCAGCCGCGTCGCCCGCCGGTCGCCCGCCAGCGCCTGCAGCCAGTCGCGCCAGCCTGCGTTGGCCAAGGCCTCGGCGTCGCTGACCACCCCGAGCCCATGGAGCGCCTCGTGCATCTCGTCGGCGCTGCGCGCCCGCGGCCAGGCTTCCTGGCGCACGGCCTCGATCGCCTCGCTGTCGAGCTGGCCCAGGTCGTCAGCGCTTTCCGGATCGACATAGCGGCGGTTCTGCACCGCCTGGGTGCGGCGCTCCTCGAGCGGCGCGTCGTCGAGAAAGGCATAGGGCCGGGCATTCAGCGCCTCGGCCGCGAGCGCCGACGGCGCCGGCACATCGCGCGCCAGCACCTCGATCTCGCCGGACTCCAGCTTCTGGAGCAGCCGCAGCCAGCCGGCGGCGTCCATGGCCTCGTACAGGCAGTCCTGCAGCGTCTGTGCGACCAGCGGGTGGTCGGGGATCTCGCGGGCGCCGGCCAGGTTCTCGGCGCAGGCGACCTGGTCCGGGAAGACCGCGGCCAGCAGGTCCTCGGACTTCATCCGCTGCAGCTGCGGTGCCACCTTGCGCCCGCCCATGAAGCGCGGCAGGGCCAACGCCGTGGTGGCGTTCCAGCGCCAGCGCACGCCGAAGAGCGGCGCATCGAGCAGCGCCTGCACCAGCACGTCGAGCGCCGAGGCCGAGTGCAGGTAGCGCGCGACTTCGTCGAGCGCGAAGCTGTGGCTGGTCGACAGCGACAGCACGATCGCATCCTCGGTCGCGGCGGCCTGGAGTTCAAAGTTGAACTGGCGGCAGAAGCGCTTGCGCAGTGCCAGCCCCCAGGCCCGGTTCAGCCGGCTGCCGAAGGCCGAATGGATCACCAGCTGCATGCCACCCGAGGCATCGAAGAAGCGCTCCATCACGATGCGCTGCTGCGTCGGCAGCGCCCCGAGCACGCCCAGCGTTCGGGCCAGGTGCTCGACGATCTGGCGCGCCGCTTCGGCTTCGAGGCCGACCGCGCCGGCGAGCCATTCGGTCGCACCGTCGACGCCCCGGGCGGCCAACGCCGCCTCGATCCCGGCGCGCAGCCGCGCAACGCCGAACGACAGCTCGTCGCTGCGCCCGGGCGCCTCGCCGAGCCAGAAGGGGATGTTCGGCGCGGCGCCATGGGCGTCCTCGACCCGCACCCGGCCGGGCTCGATCTTCAGGATGCGGTAGCTGGCGTTGCCGAGCTGGAAGACGTCGCCGGCCAGGCTCTCGACCGCGAAGTCCTCGTTGACCGTGCCGATCTTGTGCGCCTGCGGCTCGAGCACGACCGTGTAGTCGCCGGTCTCGGGAATGGTGCCGCCGGAGGTCAGCGCGGTCATGCGCGCACCCCGGCGCTCGCGCAGCAGCTGGTGCACCGCATCGCGGTGCACGTAGCTGCCGCGCGCGCCCTGGCGGGTGGAAAAACCTTCCGACAGCATCCGCACCACCGCCGCGAAATCCTCGCGCTTCAGGTCAGCATAGGGCCAGGCGCGCCGCACCAGCGCGAACAGTTCGTCTTCCTCCCATTCGCGCGAGGCGGTCTCGGCCACGATCTGCTGCGCCAGCACGTCGAGCGGCGCCGGCAGCACATGCAGCGCGTCGAGTTCGCCGCGGCGCACGCAGTCGAGCAGCGCCGCGCACTCGACCAGCTCGTCGCGCGACTGCGGGAACAGCCGCGCCTTCGGCACGCCGCCCACCGCATGGCCGGAGCGGCCGGCGCGCTGCAGGAAGGTGGCGATCGAGCGCGGCGAGCCGAGCTGGCAGACCAGGTCGACGTCGCCGATATCGAGCCCCAGTTCGAGCGAGGCCGTGGCCACCAGCACCTTCAGCTGGCCGCGTTTCAGGCGCTGTTCGGCATCGAGGCGGGTCTCTTTCGCGAGGCTGCCGTGGTGCGCCGCGACCACCTCCTTGCCGAGGATCTCGCCCAGGTGCCGCGCCGCCCGCTCGGCCATCCGGCGCGTGTTGACGAACAGCAGCGTGGTGCGGTGCGCATGGACCAGGGCGGCGATGCGCGCATAGACCTGCTCCCACTGGGCGTTCGACATCACGGCCTCGAGCGGCGTCGGCGGCAGCTCGAGCGCCAGGTCGCGCTGCTTGGCATAGCCGATGTCGACGATCGCGCAGTCGGCGACACCGTCGACCACCGCGCCGGCCCCGACCAGGAAGCGCGCGATCTCGTCGATCGGCTTCTGCGTCGCCGAGACGCCGATGCGCGTCAGCGGCGCTTGGCACAGCGCCTGCAGCCGCTCGAGCGACAGCGCCAGGTGGCTGCCGCGCTTGCTGCCGACGATGGCGTGGATCTCGTCGACGATCACGGTGCGCACCGTCGACAGCATCTTGCGGCCCGACACCGAGCCGAGCAGCACGTACAGCGACTCGGGCGTGCTGACCAGCACATGGGGCGGCTTGCGCAGCGCCTGCTGCCGCTCGCGGGCCGGCGTGTCGCCGGTGCGTACGGCGGTGCGGATCTCGACGTCGGGCAGGCCGAGCTTGGCGAGTTCGGCGCGGATGCCCGCCAAGGGCGCCTGCAGGTTGAGGCCGATGTCGTTCGACAGCGCCTTCAGCGGCGACACGTAGACCACTGTGGTCTGGTCCGGCAGGCCGCCGGGTTGCAGGCCCTGGCGCACCAAGCCGTCCAGCGCCGCAAGGAAGGCCGTGAGCGTCTTGCCGGAGCCGGTCGGCGCCGCGATCAGCGTGTGGCGGCCGGTCGCGATCGCCGGCCAGGCGGCGGCCTGGGCCTCGGTCGGGGCCGGGAAGGTGGCGTCGAACCAGCGGGCGACGGCGGGATGGAAAGTGTCATGCACGGCCTTGCATGAGATCAGGCCGCGCGGGGCGATGTCAAGGCGCCGGCCGCGGCGCCGACACAAGCTGCAACCTGCGCCCTCAGGCCCTGACGTCGACCACCACGCGGCCGCGCACCTGTCCCGCGAGCAGGCGCGGCGCCAGTTCGGCCACCGCGCCGAGGCCGAGGGTCTGGGTATTGGCGTCGAGCAGGTCGCGCGGCAGCTCGGCCGCGAGCCGTCGCCAGGCCTCGACCCGGCGGGCCTGCGGCGCCTGCACGCTATCGACCCCGGCGAGCGTCACGCCACGCAGGATGAAGGGCGCCACGCTGGCCGGGAAATCCATGCCCTGCGCCAGCCCGCAGGCGGCCACCGTGCCGCCGTAGCGCAGGCTGGCACACACGTTGGCGAGCGTGTGGCTGCCGACGCTGTCGACCGCACCGGCCCAGCGCTCTTTCTGCAGCGGCTTGCCGGGCTCGCCGAGCGTTGCCCGGTCGATGATCTCGCGAGCGCCCAGGCGCTGCAGGTGCGCGGCCTCGGCCGTTCGGCCGGTGGAGGCATGCACCTCGAAGCCCAGCCGGGCCAGCAGGGCGATCGCGATCGTGCCGACGCCGCCGTTGGCGCCGGTGACCAGCACCGGGCCCGAGGCCGGCGTCAAGCCGTGCTGCTGCAGCGCCATCACGCACAGCATCGCGGTGTAGCCCGCGGTGCCGATCGCCATCGTCTGGCGCGCATCGAAGCCCGGCGGGATGGCCACCAGCCAGTCGGCCTTGACGCGGGCCTGCTGCGCGAGGCCGCCCCAATGCGCCTCGCCCACGCCCCAGCCGTTGAGCAGCACCGGGTCGCCCTTCTTGTAGCGCGCGTCGCTGCTCTCGGCGACCGTGCCCGCGAAGTCGATGCCCGGCACCATCGGGAACTTGCGCACCACCGGCGACTTGCCGGTGATCGCCAGGGCGTCCTTGTAGTTGACGGTGGAGAACGCCACGTCGACCCGCACCTCGCCCTCGGGCAGGGCGCTCGGGTCGAGCGCGGTCACGGCGGCGCGGGTGGTGCCGTCGTCGGTCTTGGTCAGCAGCAGGGCATCGAACATCAGAGCGCTCCTTGTTGGATCGGCGGATACAAGCGGATCGCGCGAGCATCGCACAGCGACCGGATGGCTTCGGCGCCCCATCCCAATTCCGCCAGCAGCGCGTGGGTGTCCTGGCCGAGCCGGGGCGCGCCGGTGGCCGCGGCGGCGCCGTCGAAACGATAGCGGAAGCCGAGGCCCGGCGTGCGCACGGTCGATGCGCCCTGCGCGAAGGCGACGGGCTGCAGAGCGGCGCCGCCTCGCGATTCCATCTCGTCGAGGAATTCGCCGAGCTTGCGCACCCGAGCCGCCGGCACGCCGACCGCATTGAGCCTTTGCTCCATCTCGACCGCCGACCGGCTCGCGAAGGCGTCGCGGAAGCGCTGCTGCAGATAGGGCAGGTCGCGGGCGACGACGAAGCCGCCGCCCGGTGCATGGAAGGCCTCGAGGTCGAGTGCCGCCGCGTCGTCGCAGAGCGGCTCGAGCGCCAGCACCGCCGTGAGCTTGCGAAACTGTGCCGGCGTGTTGGCCGCGGTGGCGAGCCAGCCGTCGGCGCAGCGGTAGGTGTCGGCCGTGGGACTGCCGGTGTAGCCGCGATTGCCGACCCGCTGCGGCTCGACGCGCCCGGTGAGGAAGCTGCTCGCGTTGGGATACATCAGCATCAGCGAGGCCTGCACCATCGAGGCATCGATGTACTGGCCCAGGCCCTCGCGCTCGCGGCGATGCAGGGCCGCCACGATCGACAGCGCGCCGAGCATGCCGACGGCGACGTCGATCACCGGGAAGCCCACCTTGAGCGGCGGCGCCTCGGCGCTGTCGCCCGACATCATCATCATGCCGGTCAGGGCCTGCACCACATGGTCGTAGGCGCCGCGCCGCGACCACTCGCCTTCCTGGCCGTAGCCGGAGATCGAGCAGTACACGATGTCCGGCCGCTCGGCCTGGATGGCGGCGTAGTCGAGCCCGTACTTCGCGACCACGCCGGGGCGGAAGTTCTCGATGAAGACGTCGGCCGTGCGGGCCAGCGAGCGCACCAGCGCGGCACCTTCGGCCGTCCGGATGTCGGCCGCGAAGGAGCGCTTGCCGGCGTTCAGCGCCGCGAAACCGGCCGGCGTGTCGCCTTCCTCCGGCGCGGCCTTGCTGGCGCGCATCACCTCGCCGGACTGCGGCGGCTCGATCTTGATCACCTCGGCGCCGAACTGGGCGAGGTAGAGGGACGCCAGGGGACCGGCGATCACGTGCGACATGTCGATGACGCGCACACCTTCGAGGGGTTTGGACATGGTGCCTGTTCTCCTGTTCGGCTTCAGCTCGCCGTCACGCCGGCCAGTTTCACGATCTCGGCCCACTTGCGGTTCTCGCTGCGCACGAAGGCGGCGAAGGCCTGCGGGCTCTCGCTGATCGCGGCCTCGTTGCCGGCCGCCTCGAAGGCGGCTTGCAGGGCCGGCGTCTTCAAGGTCCGGGTCGCGGCCGCGAACAGCACCGCGATCACGTCCTGCGGCGTGCGGGCCGGGGCCCAGAGGCCGAACCACGACTCCTGCACCGCGAGCTCGTTCTTCAGCCGCTCGTGCAGGGTCGGCACCTCGGGCAGTTGCTTCAGGCGCTGGCGGCTGGTGACGGCCAGCGCGCGCAGCTTGCCGCCCTTGACCTGCGGCACGCCGGTGCCGGCCACCGGAAACGCGAACTGCGTGTCGCCGCGCAGCAGCGAGGCGGCGATCTCGACCGAGCCCTTGAGCGGAATGTGCGTGACCTTGAGCCCCGCGAGCGAGGCCAGCGTCGCCCCCGCGAGGTGGGCCGAGGTGCCGATGCCGCCGGAGCCGTAGTTCATCTGGCCCGGCTTGGCCTTCGCATCCGCGATGAGGTCCTCGAGCGTCTGGTAGGGGCTGTCGGCACGCACCACCAGCACGGTGGGCGAGGATGCGAAGTTGCTGACCGGCACGAAGTCGGCGATGGGATCGAACTTGAGATCGGGCTGCAGGATCTTCTGGATCAAGTGCGTGTTGGAGCCCATCAGCAGCGTGTAGCCGTCGGGCGCCGCCTGTGCCACGTACTGCGCGGCCAGCACGCCGGCCGCGCCGACCTTGTTCTCGATCACGATCGACTGGCCCAGCGCCTCGCCAAGCGCCGGGCCGGCCTGGCGCAGCTGCACGTCGGGGCCGCCGCCCGCGGCGTAGGGCGAGATGATGCGCACCGGCTTGCCGGGGAAGCCGTCGGCGGCGCGTACGGCCAGCGGCACAAGAGCGAGGGCCGATGCGGCCCGGCAAAAACTGCGGCGATCCATGGCGAATGTCTCCTTCTGGTGTGGCATCAGCATAGGTCGGTACAGCGATATCCAACAGTGATATGTTTTCATTGGGTGCAAACTTTTTGGAAAGCGACCACATGCCTTCAGAGCCCTCCGGCGAAGCGCGCCGACTCATCGCGCGGCTGCGTTTCCGCCACCTTCAGCTGCTGGTCGAACTGCAGCGCGGCGGCAGCCTGCGCGCCGCCGCCGCGGTGCTGAACCTCACGCAGCCAGCGTTGAGCAAGTCCCTCGGCGAAGTCGAGGCGAGCTTCGGCTTCGCGCTCTTCACACGCAGCGCGCGCGGCCTGGCGACCACGCCGCGCGGCGAGATCGTGGTCCGCGGCGCCGCCATGCTGCTCCAGGAACTGGCGCACCTCGGCGCCGAGGCCTCGGCCGAGCCGGCCGTCACCCTGCTGCGCATCGGGGCGCCGCCTTTCGTCGCCCAGGGCTACCTGCCGGAGGTGTTCGCCCGCCTGGTCGGCGAGCAGGCCCGGGTCCGGGTGCAGTTGATGGAAGAGCGCGTCCCGCTGCTCGTGCAGGCGCTGCTGGAAGGGCGCCTCGATGCGCTGGTCACGAGCTATCCGACCGAGATGCCCGAAGCCGCGGGGCAGCCGCTGCACTACGAGAGACTGTTCGATGCCGACTTCACCGTGATCGCGCCGCCGGGCCATCCGCTCGGCCGGGCCCGCCGGGTCGACTGGCCGCGCCTGTGCCGCGAGCGCTGGATCATGCCGGCCCCGACCTCGATGGTGCGACGCATGATGGACGAGGTGTTCCGCAGCGCGGGCCTGATGGCGCCGGTGCCGGTGGTCGAGTCGACCAGCCCGGTGACCAACCTGCGCCTGGTCGCGGCCGGCCTCGGCCTCAGTGCGGTGCCGGCGTCGACCCTGGACAGCGCGGGGGCCAGCGGCGTGATGCGGGTGCGGGTGCATCCGCCGATCCCGGCCGGGCCGGTGGCGCTGATCCACCGCACGGGCACGGACAACCCGCGGCTGGGCCTGCTGCGGCAGGCCCTGGGACTGCCGGCCACCGTTTGACGTCGATCGGGGATGGGCGTACGGTTCTCGCCCTGCCCGATCGCGGGGCGCGAACGAAGGAGACACTGGACATGACCGATCTGTCGAACCATCCGACGCAGACCGCCAGCGCCTGGCTGGCCGATTTCCAGTCCGCGCTGGAGCGGCGCGACATCGACGCCGCGGTGGCCCTCTTCGAGGCCGACAGCTACTGGCGCGACCTGGTCGCCTTCACCTGGAACATCCGCACGCAAGAGGGCCCCGAGGCGATCCGCAAGATGCTCGAGGCCCGGCTGGCCGACACCCGGCCCACCGCCTTCGTGGTCGAGGGCGACGCCACCGAGGCCGACGGGGTGGTCGAAGCCTGGTTCACTTTCGAGACCGCGGTCGCGCGCGGGCGCGGCCACCTGCGGCTGCGCAACGGCAAGGCCTGGACGCTGCTCACCACCATGACCGAGCTCAAGGGCTTCGAGGAGCACAAGGGGGAGGGCCGCGTCAAGGGCGCAGAGCACGGCGCGAACCCGCAGCGCAAGACCTGGCTCGAACGGCGCCAGCAGGAGGCCGAGACGCTGGGCTTCACCGAGCAGCCCTACGTGCTGATCGTCGGCGGCGGGCAGGGGGGCATCGCGCTCGGCGCGCGGCTGCGGCGGCTCGGCGTGCCGACCATCATCGTCGAGAAGAACGCGCGGCCCGGCGACTCCTGGCGCAAGCGCTACAAGAGCCTGTGCCTGCACGATCCGGTCTGGTACGACCACCTGCCCTACCTGCCGTTTCCCGACGACTGGCCGGTGTTCTCGCCCAAGGACAAGATCGGCGACTGGCTCGAGATGTACACCAAGGTGATGGAGCTCAACTACTGGGGCTCGACCACCGCGAAGAAGGCCCGCTTCGACGAGGCGAAGAAGGAATGGGAAGTGGTCGTCGAGCGCGACGGCCGCGAGATCACGCTGCGGCCGAAGCAGCTGGTGTTCGCGCTCGGCGTCTCGGGCTATCCGAACCTGCCGAAGATTCCCGGCGCCGAGACCTTCGAGGGCGAGCAGCACCATTCGAGCGCGCATCCCGGGCCCGAGGCCTGGCGCGGCAAGAAGTGCGTGGTGCTGGGCTCCAACAATTCGGCCCACGACATCTGCGCCGCGCTGTGGGAGAACGGCGCCGACGTGACCATGATCCAGCGCAGTTCAACCCACATCGCGCCCTCCGATTCGCTGATGGAGCTGGCGCTCGGCGGGCTCTACTCCGAGGCCGCGCTCAAGGCCGGCGTCACGACCGACAAGGCCGACCTGATCTTCGCCTCCGTGCCCTACAAGATCATGGCGCCGATGCAGGTGCCGGTGTATGAGGAGATGAAGCGGCGCGACGCCGACCTGTATGGGCGGCTCGAGAAGGCCGGCTTCCTGCTCGACTTCGGCGTCGACGGCTCCGGCCTCTTCATGAAGTACCTGCGCCGCGGCTCGGGCTACTACATCGATGTCGGCGCTTCGGAACTGGTCGCCAACGGCAGCATCAAGCTCCGCAGCGGCGTGACCATCGAGCGCATCAACCCGAAATCGGTGACCCTGAGCGACGGCAGCGAACTGCCGGCCGACCTGATCGTCTATGCCACCGGCTACGGCTCGATGAACGGCTGGCTGGCCGAGCTGATCTCGCCCGAGGTGGCCGACAAGGTCGGCAAGGTCTGGGGCCTGGGCTCCGACACGCCGAAGGACCCCGGCCCCTGGGAGGGCGAGCTGCGCAACATGTGGAAGCCCACGCAGGTGCCGCAGCTGTGGATCCACGGCGGCAACCTGCACCAGTCGCGCCATTATTCGCAGTTCCTGGCGCTGCAGCTGAAGGCGCGGATGGAAGGCCTGCCGACGCCGGTGTATGAGACCGCTCCGGTGCATCACACCCGCTGAGCCCAACCGGGGCGATCTCAGACCAGGTCGCCGCGCGCGCTCATCAAGCGGACGCTCTCGTCGCCGATCACTTCCTGCTCCGGGGCCAGGAAGCGCATCCAATAGCCGGCGATGTCGATGTTGTCGCCGTTGGCCAGCGCCTGCATCTCGATGCGCTTGCCGTTCACGAAGGTGCCGTTGCGGCTGCCCAGGTCGCGCAGGATCACCAGCGGCCCCTCGGTGCTGAGCTTGGCGTGAAATCGGCTGACCCGCGGCGACGCCAACACCACGTGGTTGTGTTCGGCCCGGCCGATGGTCATGCCGGGCTCCGACACCGGCACCTGGGTGGTCTGGCCGGTGGGGGTCATCAAGATCAGCATCGCCATCCGTACACGCTCCATTTCAAGAGCGTCCAAACTTAGCTTTAGGAGTACTAAAGTACAAGTTCTTTAGGGTTACATCCCGTATTCACAGGCCCTTCTCGACCATGTCGAGCAAGCGCTGGCCGAGCGACTCCGCCTGCGGCGTCGGCAGGCCGCGCAGCGGGCCGTCGATGACCAGCAGGGCCAGCCCGTGCACCGCCGACCAGGCCAGGAACTCGGCCCCCGGCCGGCGCTCGGGCGGCAGGGCGCCGGCCTGCACCAGCCGGTCGAGTGCGGCACCGAGCAGTTCGAAGGGGTTGAGGCCGCTCGCGCCGCCCTTGGCATCCAGCGGCGCGCCCTCGACCTCGACCGGCGCCGCGAAGGCGGTCCGGAAGAGGCCGGTTTCGGCCCGGGCGAAGCGCAGGTAGCCGGTGCCCACGGCGCGCACGCTGGCCCGCGCGTACTCCGCCGCATCGGCCGTCGGGGCCAGGGCCGCCAATTCGGCCTCCATGGCCCGTGCCACCGCGGCCAGGGCCGCGGCCCGCACCGCCTGGAGCAGCGCCTGCCGGCTCGCGAAGTGCCGGTAGGCGGCGTTGGGAACCACCCCGGCGCGGCGCGTCGCCTCGCGCAGCACCACCGCTTCAGGGCCGCCGGCGCGGGCCAGTTCGACGCCCGATTCGAGCAAGGCACGGCGCAGGTCGCCATGGCGGTAGGTGCTGCGCGCGGAAGAGCGGGCGGGGACGGTGGATGTCATCGATCTTTCATGTGGACAGCGTCCATTATCTTTGCTATCGTTTTGTGGACGTTGTACACAAACATCCTCTTCCACCTCTCACCGAAAGGAAAGTCACGATGCAAGTCCAGTCCTATCTCTTCTTCGAGGGCCGCTGCGAGGAGGCGCTCGAGTTCTACCGCAAGGCGGTCGGCGCCCAGGTCACGATGCTGATGCGCTTCAAGGAAAGCCCCGACCCGATCCCGGCCGACAAGGTGCCGCCGGGATCGGAAGACAAGGTGATGCACGCGAGTTTCAATATCGGCGAGACGATGCTCATGGCCTCCGATGGCTTCGCCAAGGGCCAGCCCACCTTCAAGGGCTTCGCGCTGTCGCTGAACGCCGCTGACCAGGCCGAGGCCCGCCGGCTGTTCGACGCCTTGGGCGAAGGCGGCCAGGTGCAGATGCCGCTGGGCAAGACCTTCTGGTCACCGGCCTTCGGCATGGTGGAGGACCGCTTCGGCATCTTGTGGATGGTGCAGGTGCCCGCGCCGATGTGACAAGCGGCCGCGGCGCTTTGCCCGTAAATTCGATGGTTCATTCCAAAGGAGCCATCGTCCATGATCCATGTCGTCGCCGTCATCACCGCCAAGCCCGGCCAACGCGCGCTGATCCTCGAGGCCTACCGCGCCAACCGGCCCGCGGTGCTGGCCGAGAAGGGCTGCATCGAGTACACCGCGACCATCGACGCGGCGGGCATGCCGGCCTCGCGCGCAAGCTTCGGCGCCGACACCTTCGTCGTCGTCGAGAAGTGGGAAACCCTCGCCGACCTGCAGGCCCACGCGGCGGCGCCCCACATGGCCGCCTACGGCGCCAAGGTCAAGGACTGGACCGAGAGCCGGTTGATCCACGTGCTCGAACCGGCCTGAGGTCCGGTTCCGACAGAAACTTCCACATTTCTGTCAATTGACAAAGTTGTGCCAAAATCCGTCGGATGCGCACGCCGTCCGACCCCTGGCACTTCGCCCGCCCCGAGCTCGCCGGGGGCTACCTGCAAGCCTTCGACCTCGGCCTGGTGTCGGCCCGCGGGCTGTTCGCCCGGCGCCGCATGGGCAAGAGCGAATTCCTGAAGCATGACCTGCTGCCGGCCGCCGAAGCCGCCGGCTACCTGGCCGCCTACACCAACCTCTGGGACGACGCCGATCATCCGGGCCAGGCGATCGCCACCGCCATCCTGTCGGCCGCCAGGCCCAAGGGGCTCGCACAGTTCTGGGAAGACCTGTCGACGCCGATCCGCAAGATGAAGGCCGGCGGCAAGCTGCCCCTCGGCGTCGAGGGTTCGCTCGAGCTGGACCTCGCCGACAAGGAAAAACTCGCCGTTCCGGCCATCCAGGCGGCGCTCCAAGCGGCCGACAAGACCCGCAAGCGTCTCATCTTGATGATCGACGAGGCGCAAGTGCTCGCCGCGCCCGAGCACCGCCAGGTGGCGCATTCGTTGCGTGCGGGGCTGGACATTCGCAAGGCGAGCGTCAAGGTCCTGTTCGCTGGCTCGTCGGAAGCGGCGCTGCGCGAAATGTTCTCGCGGGCATCGGCGCCGTTCTACAACTGGGCGCCGGTGGAGCCGTTCCCACTGCTCGGCGATGCCTTCGTCTCGGCAACGGTGGCCCAGGTCAAGCGGCTGGCGAAGCAGCCGCTGGCGCTCGCCGATGCAAGGCAGGCCTTCCTGTCCTTGAAGGAAACTCCCGAGTTCTTCCGCTGGTATATCGAGCGCTACCTGCTCTATCAGGGCCAGGGCCCCGAACTGGCCTTGCAGCACACGCTGGCACGCGTCCACGACGACAGTGGCCACGCGAAAGCCTGGAAGGCCATGAACCGGTCCGATCGCGCGGTCCTGCTGCTCGCCGCGCGCGGCGTGCAGGACCTGTATGGCGCCGCCGCACTGACGCAGCTGCGCGAGTTGATGGGCAGCGGGGACGTCACGGCCAGCGTGCCCCGAAGCGCCCTGCGCCGCCTGACCGGTCCCAAGATGCAGGCGATGGCACGGGTCGACCACGGCCTCTACCGCTTCGAGGACCCCGAGTTCGAAGCCTGGGTGCGCAGCCGCAGGACGATCGACTGACGACGCCCAAGAAAAACGCGCCCGAGGGCGCGTTTCTTCAGGGGCCGGCGCAGCCTTACTTGGCCATCACCCGGACCATCTCCAGGCACTTGTTCGAGTAGCCCCATTCGTTGTCATACCAGCTCACCAGCTTGACGAAGGTGCCGTCGAGCGCGATGCCGGCATCGGCGTCGAAGATCGAGGTGCGCGGGTCGCCGCGGAAGTCCGTGGCGACGACCTTGTCCTCGGTGTAGCCGAGCACGCCCTTCATGGCGCCTTCGCTCTGGGCCTTCATCTCGGCACAGATTTCCTGGTAGGTGGCGTCCTTGACCAGTTCGACCGTGAGGTCGACCACCGAGACGTCGGAGGTCGGCACGCGGAAGCTCATGCCCGTGAGCTTCTTGTTGAGCTCGGGAATGACCACGCCCACGGCCTTGGCCGCGCCGGTGCTCGACGGGATGATGTTCTCGAGGATGCCGCGGCCGCCGCGCCAGTCCTTGTTGCTCGGGCCGTCGACCGTCTTCTGGGTCGCGGTAGCGGCGTGCACGGTGGTCATCAGGCCGCGCTTGATGCCCCACTTGTCGTTCAGCACCTTGGCCAGCGGCGCCAGGCAGTTGGTGGTGCAACTGGCGTTGCTGATGATGGCTTCGCCGGCGTACTTCTTGTCGTTGACGCCGTAGACGAACATCGGCGTGTCGTCCTTGCTGGGGGCCGACAGCAGCACCTTCTTCGCGCCCGCGTCGATGTGCTTCTGGGCCGTGTCCTTGGTCAGGAACAGGCCGGTCGATTCGAGCACGATGTCGGCGCCGACATCGCTCCAGTTGAGCTTGGACGGATCGCGTTCCTGCGTCAGGCGGATCTTCTTGCCGTTGACCACGAGCGTGTTGCCCTCGACCGTGACTTCGCCCTGGAAGCGGCCATGCACCGAGTCGTACTGGAGCATGTAGGCCAGGTAGTCGGGCTCGAGCAGGTCGTTGATCGCGACCACTTCGATGTCGTGCTTGAAGTTCTGCACCGCCGCGCGAAGCACGTTGCGCCCGATCCGACCGAAACCGTTGATGCCGAGTTTGATAGTCATGTCTTTCTGCTCCTGGAGGTTGAAAACTGGGGCGACCGATGTCAGCGCGCGAGCGCCGCCTCGACCGTGGCAGCGACGTTCTCTGCCGTGAAACCGAAATGCTTGAACAGCACGCCGGCGGGTGCCGACTCGCCGTAGGTGTCGATGCCGACGACCGCTGCGACGCCGTACTTCCACCAGCCGTCGGTGCAGCCCATCTCGACGGCGATGCGCGGCGTGCCCTTGGGTAGCACGCTCTTCTTGTAGGCCACGTCCTGGCGGTCGAAGGTGGTGGTGGAGGGCATCGAGACGACGCGCACGCCGATCTTCTTCGCCGCCAGCAGCTCCTGGGCGCGCAGCGCCAGCTGCACCTCGGAGCCGGTGGCGATGATGACCGCCTTGAGCTTCTTGTTCTTGAGGCCCACGTCTTCAGGCTCGGACAGCACGTAGGCGCCCTTGCTGATGTCGCTCAGGTCCTTCTTGGGCGAATAGGGCAGGTTCTGGCGCGACAGCAGCAGCGCCGTCGGGCGGTCGGCGTTCTGCAGCGCGATGGCCCAGGCCACGGCCGTTTCGGCGGTGTCGCCGGGGCGCCAGACATCGAGGTTGGGGATCAGCCGCAGCGAGGCCGCGTGCTCGATCGACTGGTGGGTCGGACCGTCTTCCCCGAGACCGATCGAATCGTGCGTGAAGACATGGATCACGCGCTGCTTCATCAGGGCCGCCATGCGGATCGCGTTGCGGCTGTAGTCGCTGAATGTCAGGAAGGTGCCGCCATAGGGAATGAAGCCGCCATGCAGTGCGACGCCGTTCATGATGGCCGCCATGCCGAACTCGCGCACGCCGTAGTTGATGTGGCGTCCGATCGAGCCGTCGGGGATCTGCTCGTTGCCTTCGCTGCGGACCACGGCGCCATGGCTGTCGAAGCGCAGGCTCGGCGTGCTCTTGGTGTTGGTGAGGTTCGAGCCGGTCAGGTCGGCGCTGCCGCCGAGCAGCTCGGGCAGCGCGGCCGTGAAGGATTCGAGCGCCAGCTGCGAGGCCTTGCGCGAAGCCACGGTCTCGGCCTTGGTGTGGGCCGCCACGACGGTGTCGAAGGCGGTCTGGTGGAAGTTCTTCGGCAGCTCGCCCTTCATGCGCCGGGTGAACTCGGCGGCCAGGTCCGGGAACTCCTTGGCATAGGCCTCGAACTTGTCGTTCCAGGCGGCTTCATTCCTGGCGCCGGCGGCCTTGGCGTCCCATTCCTCGTAGACCGCGGACGGCAGTTCGAAGGGCGCGTGCGACCACTGCAGCGCGCTGCGGGTCAGGCCGATCTCGTCGGCGCCCAGCGGCTCGCCGTGCGCCTTGGCGGTGTTGGCGCGGTTCGGGCTGCCCTTGCCGATCTGGGTCTTGCAGATGATCAGCGTCGGCCGGTCGGCGTTCTTCTTCGCCCTCTCGATGGCCTTCGACACGTCCTTGGCGTCGTGGCCGTCGATCGGCCCGATCACATGCCAGCCATAGGCCTTGAAGCGCTCTTCGGTGTTGTCGATGAACCAGGGCTTGACCTGGCCGTCGATAGAGATGCCGTTGTCGTCGTAGAGCGCGATCAGCTTGCCCAGCTTCCAGGCGCCGGCCAGTGCGGCGGCCTCGTGGCTGATGCCTTCCATGAGGCAGCCGTCGCCGAGGAAGGCGTAGGTGTGGTGGTCGACGATCTCGTGGCCCTTGCGGTTGAACTCGGCGGCAAGCAGCTTCTCGGCCAGCGCGAAGCCGACCGCGTTGGTGATGCCCTGGCCAAGCGGCCCGGTGGTGGTCTCGACGCCCGGCGTGATACCGGTCTCGGGATGGCCGGCGGTCTTGCTGTGCAGCTGGCGGAAACGCTTGAGTTCCTCGACCGGAAGCGCATAGCCGGTGAGGTGCAGCACCGAGTAGATCAGCATCGAGGCGTGGCCGTTCGACAGCACGAAGCGGTCGCGGTCGAACCACTGCGGGTTGACCGGGTTGTGCCTCAGATGATCGCCCCACAGCGCAACCGCCATGTCGGCCATGCCCATCGGTGCACCGGGATGCCCCGAGTTGGCGAGTTGAACGGCATCCATTGCCAACGCGCGGATCGCGTTGGCCATCAAGGCTTGGTTGGCCATCTGTGGCTTTCTGGGGGGCAGGTTGGGGGGAACCGGGTATTTTAACGGGCGGGGTGGGGCGGGCCCGGAATGGGCTGGAACAGGCCGGCGCCGGGCCGCCCCAAGGCGGCCTGCGGCCCCCTTGGGGAGCAGCGACCCACACGCAGTGGGGGAGCGTGGGGGCCACATTCAGCTAGAGTGCCGGTCCATGAAAGGTCTTCACCTTACTGCCGACCTCCTCGATTGCCGCTGCGATCCGCGCTGGCTGGTCGATGCCGACACCCTCGGCGCGGCCTGCGTCGCGCGCGCGGAAGCCGCCGGCCTGCAAGTCGTCGGGCGGCTGTTCCATGCCTTCCCGTCGACGCCGCGAGGCGTCGGTGGTGTGACGGCCGCCGTGCTGCTGGCCGAGTCGCACCTGTGCGTCCATACCTGGCCGGAGCAGCGCGGCGTGACGATCGATGTCTATGTCTGCAATTTCGGCGCCGATCACTCGACCAAGGCCCAGGGGCTGATGGCGGCGCTCGAAGCGCTGTTCCTGCCCGGGCGCGCCGAGCGGCACAGCCTGTTGCGCGGGCAGATCGGCGCGGTCGCTGCATGAGCACCTTCAAGGCGATGATCCTGGCTGCCGGGCGCGGCGAGCGCATGCGGCCGCTGACCGACCAGGCGCCCAAGCCGCTGCTCGAGGTGCAGGGCCGGCCGCTGATGCAGTGGCCGCTCGAAGCGCTCGCCGCCGGTGGCTTCAGCGACGTGGTCGTCAACACAGCCTGGCTGGGCGAGCAGATCGAAGCACGTTTCGGTGCCCGGCACAGCGGCTCGACGCTGCGCTACTCGCACGAAGGGCGCGACTTCGGCGGCGCGCTCGAGACCGCAGGCGGTATCGTGCGGGCGCTGCCGATGCTCGGCGATGTCTTCTGGGTGGTGGCCGGCGACGTGTTCGCCCCGGACTTCGCCTTCACCCGCCAGGCGGTCGAGCGCTTTGCCGCCAGCGGCCGGCTCGCGCACCTGTGGCTGGTCGCGAATCCGGGGCACAACCCCAACGGGGATTTCGGCATCGGCGCCGACGGCAGCGCCTTGTCGGATGCGGCGCAGAAGCACACCTTCTCGACCATTGCGCTGTACCGGAGCGGCCTGTTCGCGCCGCCGTTCTGCGCGATACCGCCGGGCAACCCCGGCGGCGCGAAGGCGGCGTTGGCGCCGCTGTTGCGGGCCGGCATGGCGGCGGGCGCCATCAGCGCCGAACTCTATGACGGGCCCTGGACCGATGTCGGAACACCGGAGCGCCTCGCCGCGCTGAACAAGGAAAAACGGCCCGCTTGAGGCGGGCCGTCTTTGGCGTTGGCCGATGGGCCAGGCTGTGCCGATCAGGGCACGTTGCTGGTCTTCACCTGGAAGGGCTTGCCCTCGTAGGCCATCGCACCACCGTACTCGATCGCCACGTTGCCCGTGGGCGTCACGGGGCAGCTGCTGGCGTTCGGGCAGGCCTTGCCGTCGGTGAAGATGATCGGGCCGTAGCGGTAGTTGCGCAACGCCTTGCCGGCATAGTCGGCCACGCTCACGACGTAGCCCATGGTGGCGAAGTTGTCCGCGTCCTCGATCGCGATCGGGTCGACCAGGCGCGTGTCCTGCAGCGTTCGCACGATGCTGCCGCTGTTGCCGTTGCTCGCGAAGCGCACCCACGAGACCTTGCGGTCGGTGCGCGAATTCACCAGCACCTGGGTCTGCGTGTTGCCGCTCGGCTCGCCCTTGGAGTTGGAGATCGAGGTCGGATTGCGGCCGATGCCCGTCACCGTGCCCACCTCCGTCAGGGCGTTCGCCGCCGGTGCCGGCGCCGAGCCGCCGTTGGCGTAGCCGTCCAGGCTGTAGATGTGCAACGTGCCGTCCTGCGTCGCGACCCAGGCCCGGCTCGCACCACCGAACACGCTGGTCTTCACCGCGGTGGGCCGCTGCGCCAGCGACACCGTCTTCACCACCGTCGGAACCTGCGAAGGCTGCTGCGTGAAGGTGTAGGGCCACTGGTTGTCCGCCTGCCCCAGGCTCGCCATCCGTGTGTTGAAGGTCGCCTGGTCGCCGCTGAAGTAGACGCTGTTGACGTAGGTGAACAACGGCTTCAGGTCGATGAAGGCCACCTTCTGCTCCGACTTGGAAATCACCACCGCCATGCCGCCCTTGGCGTAGCTGTTGTAGTAGCTGCCGCCGCTCAGGAAGCGTTGGCGGTTGGTCTGGCTGGTCAGCGGCGTGTTCCAGCCGATCCCGAGGGCGGTGTTCTGGTCCAGCGTGGCCCATTGGTTCAGGCCGGTCGTGACGGCGATCTCGGTCGGCGCCGTCATCCCCGGCAGGTCGACGTAGCCCAGGATCTTCATGAAGGCGATGTTGCCCCGGTTGAACAGGCCTGGGTAGGCGGCCGCCCACTCTTCCCACCAGTTGTAGATGCCCGAGCTCGAGTACGGATCGCAGCCATTGCACAGGCCGGCCAGCGCAACCACCGCGACCTGGCCCTTGAGCGCGGTCGTGTCCCACACCGTCACCAGCGCGAACTCGTTGTCGTTGGTGATGGCGATGCTGGTCGGCACCTTGTTGGCAGGCAGCTTGGTCGTCGTCTTGTTGTTGGCGGTGTTGTTGCCGGCAGTGCCGATCACGCCGTTCTGGTAGGCCACCAGCGACTGGTTGCAAAAGCCGGTCTGGCCTTCGCAGCGTCCGATCGCCACCGGGTCGCCGCTGACGATGCCGGCCTGCTTGTAGGTCACGGCGTTGATGCTGTCGATCTTGCCGCCGGCGGTGCCACCCGCGGTCCAGCTGAGCTGGGGGGTCTGAGCAAAGGTGTTGTACTGGTAGCCGGTCACCTGCAGGTCGGTGACGCCCATGCGAAGCGCCGGATTGTCGGCAACGTACGTCAAGTTGGCCGAACTGGTGGAATAAAGGCCCGCGTCGGACGACAAGGGTCCGCCAACCTGCCACGTGCCGGGCAACAAGCCGCGACCCGGGACGTTGAGCGGATTGGCCGGATCGTGCGCGTAGAGCGTCGGAATGCCGGTGTTGTCGACCGCCGTATCCCCGGAGCCATAGCGGTAGGCGATGCCGGCGTCCTTGCTCAGCTTGCTCGCCATGTCGCGATATGCGGATGCGGAGATCGCTTGCGAGCTGTCGACAATGTCGTTCGCCACGGCGGGGCCCGTCGCGAGGGGGCTGCCGCTGCCGGTGGCCGTGGTGGCCGCCGCTGCCGTCGCCGTCGCCGGCGTCGTTGCGCCAGCGCTGCCAGCGCCCAATGCGGCGATGCTCCCGCCGCCACCACCGCCACCGCCTCCACCGCACCCCACCAGCGCGGTTGCAGCTACTGCGAGCAAAATCGCGCTGTTGTGTAGAACTTTCAAGAAAAACACCTCCAAAATGACAAGTTGGTGGTTTGTACGTGGGAGTGGTCCTACAGGGCAACCCTTCTTGCATTTCTTTTCTTGATGTTTTCAGCCTCTTCCTACAGCTGTTACATCAGTAGCGCATGGTGACCTTATGACCGCTAATTATCAAGTCCAACGCCGATTACTACTTTCTTCTAATATAGGAAAAGACGGGATCGCCATCATCCCGACGGCGCCGGAGCGGCAGCGCAACCGGGACAGCGACTTCCTGTACCGGCACGACAGCTACTTCTATTACCTGACCGGCTTCACCGAGCCCAATGCCTGGCTAGTGATCGCAGGCGACGGGCGCTCGACCCTGTTCTGCGCCCCGAAGGACCTGGAGCGCGAAATCTGGGACGGCTATCGGCTCGGCCCGGAAGCGGCACCGGCGGCGCTGGGGGTAGACGAGGCCTATTCGATCGAGGAACTCGATGCCCGCCTGCCGCGCCTGCTCGAGAACAAGAGCGTCGTCTGGTACCCGTTCGCGACCCACAAGGGCCTAGAAACGCGGGTCGACGGGTGGCTGTCGTCGGTGCGAGCCCGGGTACGCTACGGCGCGCTCTGTCCCGATGAGCAGCGCGACCTCTGCGGCCCGCTGGACGAGATGCGGCTCGTCAAGGACGCGACCGAACAGGACACCATGCGCCGCGCCGCCCAGATCAGTGCCCGGGCCCATGTCCGCGCCATGCAGTTGTCGGCGCGCATGTTGCGCGAGGGCCGGGAAGTGCGCGAATACCACCTCGACGCCGAGCTGCTGCACGAGTTCCGCCTCGGCGGCTCGCAGTACCCGGCCTACGGCTCGATCGTCGCCGCCGGCGCCAACGCCTGCGTGCTGCACTACCGCGCCGATGCGGCGCCGGTGCGCGACGGCGAACTGGTGCTCATCGACGCCGGCTGCGAACTGGACGGCTACGCCAGCGACATCACCCGCACTTTCCCGGCCAACGGCCGCTTCACCGGCCCGCAGCGCGCCCTGTACGACCTGGTGCTCGCCAGCCAGGACGCCGCCGTCGCGGCGACCCGGGCCGGCCAGCGCTTCACCGACCCGCACGAGGCCACCGTGCGGGTGCTGTCACAGGGCATGCTGGACCTCGGGCTGCTCGACGCCGACAAGGTGGGCGGAGTCGACGACGTGATCGAGAAGCGGGCCTACTTCGCCTACTACATGCACCGCACCGGCCACTGGCTGGGAATGGACGTGCACGATTGCGGCAGCTACATCGAGCCGACCCAGGTCGGCGAAGTGAGCGAGCGCCGGGACCCGCTGTCCAATGAACTGATCCAGAACCGGCCCAGCCGCATCCTGCATCCGGGCATGGTGCTGACCATCGAGCCCGGCATCTACGTGCGGGCGGCGGAGGGCGTGCCGGAACAGTTCCACAACATCGGCATCCGCATCGAGGACGATGCCATCGTCACCGAAACCGGCTGTGAACTGATTTCGCGCGGCGTGCCGGTCAAGGCCGACGAGATCGAGGCGCTGATGCGCGGCTGATGCGCGGGCCCCCGGAGCCCGTCAAGCCGCCGCGAGGTGGCCGCGCGTGAAAGCCTCCTCGAAGATCGAGTAGCCCGACCAGTCGGCATGGGCGAAGGCCAGCCGGCCGGCCTGCACGCGCGCCGGCGCGCCCATGCGCGCCAGCCAGCCGGGCGCCGGGATCGCCATCGCGTGGCCATGGCGCGTGATGTCGATCCGGGTCGCCAGTGCGGCGATGTCCGGATGCGGCAGCGACAGCTCGGCCAGCAGTTCGTCGCGCCAGGCGCTCCAGGGTCGCTCCAGCAGCTGGCGCCGGGCGTCGGGCCCATCCCAGCGGCTCGGGCCGAGCGGTCGGTACCAGGTCAGCACCGTGGCCCGCGGCGTCGGGTCGAGCGCCTGGTGCCCCGCATCGACATAGCCGAGCCCTGAGCTGCCGTGAACCACGTTGTCCCACGAGGGCGCCGCGCCCGGCCGATCGGCGAGCGCCGCGCGCAAATGCACGTTGGCCACCAGCCAGGGCGCGTAGCGCAAGGTCGCCGCCGCCTGCCGCAAGCGCTCGGGCGCAGCTTCCACCACCCGGGCGGCGATGAACGCCGGCAGCGCCACGATGCAGCGCTCGGCCTGCCAGCGCACCCGCGAGCCGTTGGCGACATCGACCGCATCGACTTCGACCCCATGGCGCGTCTCCTCGATGCGGGTCACGACCTGCCCGGTCCGGAGCCGGTCGCCGAGCGGCTGCGCGAGCCGCCGGGCCAGCCAGGCGTTGCCTTCGGGCCAGGTCAGCACCGCCTCGCGCTCGCCGTAGTCCTCGCCGGGCGCATGGAAGCCGTGCCGGCTGGCGAAATAGTGAATGCCGGCCCAGGCCGACACGTGGGCCAGGCCGGCGCCGTAGTCGTCGCGGCAGCAGTAGTCGAGGTACCAGCGCAGGTGCGCATCGGCGAAGCCCTCGCGCACCAGCCAGGTCTCGAAGGGCAGCGCGTCCAGCGCCAGCAGGGCGGGCGCAAGTTCGGAGCGCAAGGTCGGGATCGAAAATCGCGCCTCGCGCCGCATCGCGTCCACGCGGGCAGCAAAACGACGGTAGGCCTCCAGCGTGCCGGTGCCCACGCCCTGCGTCGGCAGCAAGCCGTCCTGCCAGCTGCCTTGAAAGAACAGGCGCTCCTGCGGGCTGTGGCAGAGATGCCGCTCGTCGTAGGTCCAGCGGCCGGCCACGCGCCGGCGCAGGCCGAACTCCTCGAGCAGGTCCTGCACTTCGGGGGCCTGGTCGCCGGGCAACGGCAGGTAATGCGCGCCGAGCGGGCAGGCGATGCCCTGCAGTTCGCCGGCGCGGCTGTTGCCGCCGGCCGTGTCCTCGAGTTCGAGCAGCGCGAACTCCTCGATCCCCGCCAGGCGCAGGGCCCGCGCCGCCGCCAGACCCGCCACGCCGCCGCCCGCGATCACGACACGGGTTCGCCGGGTGGCATCGGGCGTAGCCTGCGCACCCAGCGCGCCGTCGCGCAGCGCGTGGCCGCGCCCGACGTCGATGCCCGTGAAACCGCCCTCGATGGCGGGCGCCGGCTCGCAGCCGGCGAGTGTCGCCGCCGCGGCGGCCGCGCCCAGGAACGCGCGCCGCCTCATCGCGTGCCCCACTCGTGCTCATAGGTCGTCACGAGGATCTGGTTGGAGAGCCGGTTCACCTCGGTCGGAACCCGCGCCATGTCGCGCGGAAAGTCGAACAGCAGGGGCAAGGTCGCCACCGACAGGAAGCGCAGCCCCTCGGGCAATGCGTCGGGCATCCGGAACGGCCGCCGGCTGGCGACGATGTAGCCCCATTCGCCGAAGCTCGGCACGTGCACGTGGTACGGCGTCGCGGTCAGGCCGACCGACTCGATGGTGGTCGCCACGGTCCAGAAGCTCTTGCGCGCCACCAGCGGCGAGGTGGTCTGGACGACCGCATAGCCGCTCGCAGCCAGCCGCTGGTCGAGCAGCGCATAGAACGAACTGGTGTAGAGCTTGCCGATCGCGAAGTTGGTCGGATCGGGAAAGTCGACCACGATGACATCGAAGACCTCGCCGGGCTGCTGCAGCCACTGGAAGGCATCTGTGTTGACGATCTTCAGCTTCGGCGACGCCAGCGAATGGCCGTTGAGCGCCGCCAGCGTCTCGTGATCGCAGAACAGCCGGGTCATGTTCGGATCGAGTTCCACCAAGGTCACGCTCTCGACCGAGGGGTACTTGAGGATCTCGCGCACCGCCATGCCGTCGCCGCCGCCCAGCACCGCCACCTTGCGCGGCGCGCCGTGCGCCGCCATCACAGGATGCACCAGCGCCTCGTGATAACGGTACTCGTCGCGCTCGGCGAACTGCAGGTTGCCGTTCAGGAACAGCCGATGCCCGGCGGCCCCGCGCGTGACCACGATGCGCTGGTAGGGCGAACTCTCGCTGAAGACGATGCGGTCCTGGTAGAACTTGTCCTCGGCCAGCGTCGTGATGCGGTCCGCAAAGGCGAATGCCACCGCCAGTGCGGCGAGCGCCAGCGTGCAGGCCAGCGCATGGGCGCCGACGCGGCGCAACTCGTGCCGGAACAGCCAGAGCGCCCAGACCGCCACCGCCGCATTCATGAATCCGAACAGCAGCCCGGTGCGGATCATGCCGAGCTGCGGCACCAGCAGCAGCGGGAAGGCGATCGACACCGCCAGCGCGCCCAGGTAGTCGAAGGTCAGGACCTGCGACACCAGGTCCTTGAGCGCCACATTGCGCCGCAGGATCCGCATCACCAGCGGGATCTCGAGCCCGACCAGCGTGCCGACCACCAGCACCAAGCCGTAGAGCAGCAGCCGGAAGGCGCCCGGCACGTAGGCGTTGGCGATGAACAGCAGCGCCGGCAGGGCACCGCCAACCAGCGCCACCATGAGCTCGATCCGCAGGAAGTGCGCCGGCAACTGGCGCTCGAAGTAGCGCGACAGCCAGGAGCCGACGCCCATCGCGAACAGGTAGGTGCCGATGATGGTGCTGAACTGAAGCACCGAATCGCCGAGCAGGTACGAACTCAATGCCGCGGCACTGAGTTCGTACACCAGCCCGCAGGCCGCGACCACGAAGACGCTGGCGAGCAGCGCGATCTCGACCGGCCGCGGTCCTGCCCGCTCGACGGGCAGCGCCGACAAGGCCGTCTCCCTCAATGGATCGCCGCGGCGACGATGATGCAGATGCCGAGGCTCATCGCGGCCACCACCAGCCCGAGCGCCATGTTCTGCTTCTCGACGATCTCCTGCCACAGGTCATAGGGCGTGAGCTTGTCGATCAGCAGGAAGGCCAGCCAGAAGACCGCCAGGCCGATCACCGCATAGATCAGCGATCCGAAGATCACGGCCGGCTTCAACCATTCAATTCCCATGATGAGAACCTCCGAAAAAAACGTTTACTTGTGGCCGCCGCCACTCGAATAGCCGCCGTACGAGCCGCCCGCGCTGCGCGAGCCGCCGGAGCCGCCCCCGCCGCTGCAGGTGCTCAGGATGATCAGCAGCACGATGATCACCACCACGATCAGCACGATGGTGCCGCAGCCCAGGCTCGACGCCGCGCTCACCGGCAGCACGTCGCTGCGCTTGAACATGTCCTTCTTGCGTTCGAGCTTGAACGCGGCCGCAACGGCCGCGCTGTCGATCCGGCTGCCGGACGACCAGGTCAGCTCGTTGGCCGAACGCTCCATCGACAGCAGCGCGCTGCCGTTGGCGAAGTCGCGGTTGAAAGTCTTCTGGCCGCGTTCGACCCGCCAGTAGAACTCGCCCGCCACGTAGCCGGTCTCGGCGTTGTAGGCGTACTGCTGTTGATAGACCTTGCCCAGGTAGGTCGCGCGGGCCCCGCTCTCGGCCATGGTGGGCGCGCCGGTGGTCGGCTTCACGAGGCTCCAGCCGTCTTCGGCATCGACCAGGAAGCTGAAGCCGCGCTTTTTGTTGTAGAGCAGGTACTCGCTCCAGCCGAAGTGCTCGTCGTCGCCGGGCGCCACGCCCATCCGGTGCTGGAAGCCGACCACCTGCCAGTCGGCACCCTGCAGCTGGCCGATGCTGCCGAGCGCGATCAGCGGCTGCACCGGCTCGTGCTGGGCCGCATGCCGGACCTCGCCGCCGATGCCCTGCGAGAGGTCGATGATCTCGTTGCACGACCGGCAGGTGACGCTCTTGCTGTCGACCAGGTTGACTGTCACCGGCGACCCGCAGTTCGGGCAATTGAAGCTGCGGCCCTTCTCGTCCTTGGCCGATTCGCTGCGCAGCCCGGTGAGCTGCAGGTCTTCGAGCCGCACCGAGCGGCCGAGGCAGGCGCCCGGCGGATCGGTGTCGTAGTCGAGGCTGAGCACCTGCCCCTGGTCGTTGCGAAGCTCCACCACCGCGAACGGACGGCCGAGCTCAGGCAACCGCGGCAGCTCGCCCTGGGCCGACACCAGCGCCACCTGCTCGTTCGAGGCCACGGTGTAGGCCTGGCCATTGAAGGCGGTGGTCGCGCCGACGCGCAATTCGGCCGGCGGCGGCGCGGCGCGCTGCAGATCGACCGGCAGCGCGAACACGAAGGCGCCGTTGTCCTCGCTCAGGACGCCGCTGCGGTCGCCGTCGAGTGCGGCGATCCATTCGGTCCAGCGGCCCCCGGCGTAGCTGTATTGCAGCCGGCCGACCAGGGTGAACGGCTGGTCGTCGATGCGGCCGGCCGCCAACAGCTGCAGCGGGCTGAAGTCGTCGAACAGCTCCGCCATCTTGCCCGTGCGCGCCAGCGTCTCGCCCTCGCGCACCACGGTGCTCTGGCAATAGGGGCAGACGGCGTGCGTCGACTGCGCCGATCGGAATTCGACCGGCGCACCGCAACCGGGGCAGGGCGCGCGGTAGTAGCGCTGGCTGCCGCTTGCGCTCACACGAGCTTTTTCAGCAGCTCCGCCTTCTTGGCGTCGAATTCTTCCTGCGTGAGGATGCCCTTGGCCTTGAGTTCACCGAGCTTCTCGAGCGTGGTCATCACGTCGGCCGGATTCACCACGGCCACCGCCGGCTGCTGCTGCGCCGCGGCCGGCTGCGCCTGCAGCCCCTGCGACAAGTTCTGCGCCAGCACCTGGCCCAGCGCGACACCGGCGCCGAGGCCCATCGCGTCGCCCGCGATGCCGCCACCGCCGCCCGTGCCTTCGGCGAACTTCGGGATCGCCTGGGCGGTCTGGTACTGCATGAACTTGCCCATGTCGTTGCCGACCATGCCCATGCCGATCTTCTGGTCGAGGACCTTCTGCAGTTCTTCGGGCAGCGAGACGTTCTGCACCGTGAGGGTCTCGAGCTGGATCCCGAGCTTCGCGAACTCGGGCACCAGCTGCTTGGCCAGCGCCTCGGCGAACTGGACCTGGTTGGCCGCCAGGTCGAGGAACGGCACCCCGCTGGCGGCGATCGCGTTGCTGATGTTCTGCAGCAGCAGGCCGCGCAGCTGGCCGTCGATGTCGGCCACCGTGTAGATCTCGCGCGTGCCCGATATCTCGGTGTGGAACAGCTTGGCGTCGCCGATGCGGAAGCTGTAGTTGCCGAAGGCGCGCAGCCGCACGGCGCCGAAGTCCTTGTCGCGCACCGTGATCGGTTGCGGCGTGCCCCACTTCTGGTCGACCTGCTGGCGGGTGCTGAAGAAATAGACGTCGCTCTTGAAGGGCGACTCGAAGAGCTTGTCCCAGTTCTTGAGGTACGTCAGCACCGGCAGCGTCTGCGTCGTCAGCTTGTAGAGGCCAGGCCCGAAGACGTCGGCCACCTGGCCTTCGTTGACGAACACCGCCACCTGCGACTCGCGCACGGTCAGCGACGCACCGTTCTGGATCTCCATGTCGGCCATCGGGAAGCGCCAGGCCAGCGTGCCGTCGCCGGACTCGGTCCACTGAATGATGTCGATGAACTGCTTCTTGATGAAATCCATCAGCGCCATGCCGGCTCCTCGTCGAAGGGTGTTTCCATGGCGGCATATTGCCACAGCGTCCAAGGGACAACCCTGGGGACAGTTCCGGCACAACCAGGCACTTGTCCACAGGCCGACGGCCCGGCCCGAAGTTGTTCGCCTCGGCGCGACAGCAGCGAAGCGCGGCTGCGCACAGCCAGCGGGCTATCGCAAGTGCTTGTCGTACAACGAAAAAATGCGCCTGTCCACAGCGCAGGCGCGCCCTTACTACTACTACTAATTTAAATAAGAAGAATAAGAAGAAAAGATAGCAACAGCCGTTTTCCGTCTTTGGCCGAGCCGGGCGATCCAGAGCCGTGCGCGCCGCAGGGCGTTGGCATCGAGGTCTACAATCGGCGCCCTTTACAAGAAGCGTCCTAGGAGGCACGGCCCAATGTCCGATTCGACTTCGCAGATCCCCACGCCCGAAGACAAGCGCGCCGAACTGCGCCGCGCCGCGCTCGAGTACCACGAGCATCCGGTCCCGGGCAAGATCTCGATCGCGGCCACCAAGCAGATGGTCAACCAGCGCGACCTCGCACTGGCCTACTCGCCCGGCGTGGCGGCCCCCTGCGAAGAGATCGTCAAGGACCCGGTCAACGCCTTCAAGTACACGGCGCGCGGCAACCTGGTCGGCGTCATCACCAACGGCACCGCCGTGCTCGGCCTCGGCGACATCGGGCCGCTGGCCTCCAAGCCGGTGATGGAAGGCAAGGGCGTGCTGTTCAAGAAGTTCGCTGGCGTCGACGTCTTCGACATCGAGATCGACGAGAAGGACCCGGCCAAGCTGGTCGAGGTGATCGCAGCGCTGGAGCCGACCTTCGGCGCCATCAACCTCGAGGACATCAAGGCCCCCGACTGCTTCTACGTCGAGCGCGAGCTGCGCAAGCGCATGAAGATCCCGGTCTTCCACGACGACCAGCACGGCACCGCGATCACGGTGGCGGCCGCGATGCTCAACGGCCTGAAAGTGGTCGGCAAGGACATCGGCCAGGTCAAGCTGGTCACCTCGGGCGCGGGTGCCGCGGCGCTGGCCTGCCTGAACCTGCTGCTGAAGGTCGGGCTGAAGCGCGAGAACGTCTTCGTGACCGACCTCGCCGGCGTGGTCTACGAAGGCCGTACCGAGCTGATGGACGACGACAAGCGCCAGTACATGCAGAAGACCGACGCCCGCAGCCTGAACGACATCATCGAGGGCGCCGACGTCTTCCTCGGCCTGTCGGCCGGCGGCGTGCTGAAGCCCGCCATGGTCGCCAAGATGGCGGCCAAGCCCGTGATCTTCGCGCTCGCCAACCCGAGCCCCGAGATCGCGCCGGAAGACGCGCACGCGGTGCGCGACGACGTGGTCATGGCCACCGGGCGCACCGACTACCCGAACCAGGTCAACAACGTCCTGTGCTTCCCCTACATCTTCCGCGGCGCGCTGGACTGCGGCGCCACCACCATCACCGACGAGATGGAAGTCGCGGCCGTGCATGCCATCGCCGAGCTGGCGCAGGCCGAGCAGAGCGAGCGCGTGGCGGCGGCGTATGCGGGCGAGAAGCTCAGCTTCGGGCCCGAGTACCTGATCCCGAAGCCCTTCGACCCGCGGCTCATGATGAAGATTGCGCCCGCAGTCGCCAAGGCCGCGGCCGACAGCGGCGTGGCGCTGCGCCCGATCACCGACCTCGACGCCTACCGCGACAAGCTGCAGACCTTCGTCTACACCTCCGGCAGCATGATGAAGCCGATCTTCGATGCCGCCAAGCGGGCGCCGAAGAAGCGTGTCGCCTTCAGCGAAGGCGAGGAAGAGCGCGTGCTGCGGGCGGCCCAGATCGTGGTCGACGAAGGCATCGCCCGGCCGACCTTGATCGGCCGGCCGGCGATCATCGCCCAGCGGATCGAGAAGTTCGGGTTGCGGCTCAAGGAAGAACTCGACTACGACGTCGTCAACGTCGAGCAGGATCATCGTTACCGCGACTTCTGGCAGACCTACCACCGGATGACCGAGCGCAAGGGCACGACGGTGCAGACCGCCAAGATCGAGATGCGCCGCCGGCTGACCCTGATCGGCTCGATGCTGCTGCACAAGGGCGAGGTCGATGGCCTCATCTGCGGCACCTGGGGCACGACGGCGATCCACCTGCACCACATCGACCAGGTGATCGGCAAGCGCCCCGGCGGCTGCGCCAGCACGCCGCAGGACCTGCCGATCTACGCCTGCATGAACGGCCTGCTGTTGCCGGACCGCCAGGTGTTTCTGGTCGACACCCACGTCAACTACGACCCGACGCCCGAGGAACTGACCGAAATCACCACGATGGCGGCCGAGGAAATGATGCGCTTCGGCCTGAAACCGAAGGCGGCGCTGCTGTCGCATTCGAATTTCGGCACCAGCAACCAGCCCAGCGCGGTCAAGATGCGGCGCACGCTCGACCTGCTGCGGGTCCAGGCACCCTGGCTGGAAGTCGACGGCGAAATGCACGGCGACGTTGCGCTCGATGGCAAGCAGCGCGCGCAGGTCATGCCGCACAGCGCCCTGGCCGGCAACGCAAACCTGCTGGTGTTCCCGAACATCGACGCCGCCAACATCTCCTACAACCTGCTGAAGACCGCGGCCGGCGGCAACATCGCGATCGGCCCGGTTCTGCTGGGTGCGGCCAAACCCGTGCACATCCTGACGCCCAGCGCTACGGTGCGCCGGATCGTGAATATGACAGCGCTGACCGTGGCGGATGCCAACGCCGACCGATAAGCCGCCTGTCGATAGCGATCGCTAACTTCAAAACGGTCGCTTGCACCTGACGCCTGCTCAAAGATTGAGCAGGCGCTTGCTATTTGCGCGTCCCTGGTGCACACTTGCGGGCTTGAATTTGCGGGTTAACCCCAAGGTGCACTGCAAAGTGTGTCCTGGTCGGTCGACCCCCGGTTCGGTTCTCGCTCTATTCCTTCTGGTGCTCCATGGCGGCTTACGCCTCGATCTCGTCCCCGGTTTCCAAGTTTGCGCTCACCAGCGTCCTGCTGGTGGCGCTGACGGCGGGAGCCCAGGCTCGCGAATGGTTCGGCACCGGCGCCGGCATGCCGGCACAGGAAACGGTCGCGCTGGCCGAACTGCCGGTGCAAGGCCAGCGTACCTACGGGGCCATTTTGAACGGTGGTCCTTTCCGGCACGAAAAAGACGGCACGGTGTTCGGCAACCGCGAACGCCTCTTGCCGCAGGAACGGCGAGGCCACTACCGAGAATACACGGTCGATACGCCCGGTTCGCGTGATCGTGGCGCCAGGCGCATCGTCTGTGGAGGCGAGCGCACGGCGCCATCGGCCTGCTGGTATACGGCAGACCATTACGCGAGCTTTCGGCGGATCGTGCCATGAGCGAGCAACTGAATTGGAGCGGCGCTGTGAGGCGCCCTGAAGAAATGACGACGACGACAACCACGGAAAGACCAGCGGAGATGACCTTATCCCTTCGTGCAGTGCGACCCAACATCGTGCAGTCGATTCGCGCCTTCCGCGTGAACGACCTGCAGGAAGCGGCGCATGCGGCCGGTCAGCATTTCCTGTATGCGAACCTGGGCAACGCCCAGACCAAGCAGGATGTGCTTGACCTGATTGCCCAGCAATTCACCTTCCCGCAGCACTTCGGCAAGAACTTCGACGCGTTGTACGACTGCATGACCGATCCCTTGCACAAATCGGGCCCGCAACCGGGTTTCGTCATCGTGCTCGAGCAGATCCCGGCCAACGCCAAGTTCGACAAGGAAGCGCGCGAGCAGCTGCTGGACATCTTCCGTGACGCCTCGGACTACTGGGGAGACCGGAAGATACCGTTCAGGTGCTTCTATTCTTTTCTGTAGCCCGTTCTGCACACACCAGCCAAGCAGAACGGGCGAACGAGGCTTCGCAGGACAATGCGGCCGCTCCGGCGCCCGGCATCGACCTTCAAAATACCGACCCGGCCGCAGAAAAGATGCCGACCGACAAACTGGTCGACGTGTCGCCCCTGGCGCTGCGCATGAGCAGCCCTTTCAACGCGGGCTACTGGCTGGCAGCAGCCTGACCCAGCCGCACGCGAACAAAAGCCCGTCAGTGACGGGCTTTTTCATTGGGGCGCCGCTTGCGCCAGCGCGACGTATTCGGCCACCGGCACCTCTTCCGCGCGGCGCTGGGTATCGAAACTGCCGGCGAAGCCGTGTTGGTCCAGCCATTGGCCCAGCGTGTGGCGCAGCAGCTTGCGCCGCTGGCTGAAGGCGACCTGGACGATCTCGCCGAGCCGCGCGGCATCGACCACGGGTGGCTCGGCCAGCGGCACCATGCGCACCACGGCGCTGTCGACGCGCGGCGGCGGGTCGAAGCTCTCAGGGGGCACGAACAGCACGTTGTCCATCGCATAGCGCCACTGGAGCATCACGCTCAGGCGGCTGTAGTCGGAGGTGGCCGGCCGGGCGACCATGCGGTCGATCACTTCCTTTTGCAGCATGAAGTGCTGGTCGGCGACGAGGTGCGCGAAGCCGAGCAGGTGGAACAGGATCGGCGTCGAGATGTTGTAGGGTAGGTTGCCGACGACGCGCAGGGGCGCCGGCGAGAACTTCGCGGCCAGGGCGGCGAAATCGACCTTCAGGACGTCGGACTCGATCACGTCGAGCTGGCCGTGGCCGCGCAGCCGCTGGGCCAGGTCGCGGTCGAGTTCGATCACCGTCAGCCGGCCCAGTCGTTCGACCAGCGGCTGCGTCAGGGCCGCCAGGCCCGGCCCGATCTCGACCATCGCATCGCCGGCCTTCGGCGAGATTTCGCGCACGATGGCGTCGATGATCCCGCCATCGGTCAGGAAGTGCTGGCCGAAGCGCTTGCGCGCGACATGCTTCACGAGCCGGCGCCCTGGAACGGCTTCATGACTGCGGCGGCTCGCGGTATTCGACGTAGGCGCGGGCGCGCACTTCCTGGGCCCAGGTCTCGGTGGCTTGCTCGACCTTCTTCTCGCGCAGTACGGCCCGCACGGCCTCGCGCTGCTCGGCCTGGCTCAGCTTGGCTTCGCGCCGGCCCTGAACCTGGATCAGGTGGACGCCGAATCGCGTGACGACCGGATCGCTGATCTCGCCCGGGGCCAGCCGGTTCACGACTTCTTCGAACTCGGGCACGAACATGCCGGGCCGCGACCAGCCCAGGTCGCCGCCTTGCTTGGCGCTGCCGTCCTGCGAGTTGTCGCGTGCCAGGCCGGCGAAATCGGCCGTGCCGCTCTGGATCCGGCGCTTGAACTCGGCCAGCTGGGCCACCGCTTCGGCGGTGCTGCGCTTGGGGTCGTTGAGCAACAGGATGTGCCGCACCTCGGTCTGCGTGACGACGGCGTCGCTCGCGCCCGGCTGCGACTTGGCCATCAGCTTGAGCACGTGGAAACCGACGCTGGAACGGACCGGGCCCGCAATGCCGCCGATCGGCGTCGACTGCGTGGCCTCGACGAAGATGCCCGGATAGCGGTCGGCGCTGCGCATGCCCATGAGGCCGCCGCCGGAGCGGTCCGGCGCGTCGGAGTTCTGGCGCACCAGCGTCGGGAAGTCCTCGCCGGCGCGGGCGCGCTGGGCCAGGGCCTGGGCCCGCTGCTGTGCCTTGGCGACTTCGTCGTCGCTGGCGCCTTCGGGCACCAGCACGACCAGTTGGGCGATGCTGATGTTGGCGGCGAACGCCGCATTGGCGCCGGCACGCTGCTCCTTGATGAACTGGTCGACGTCGGCATCCGTGACCTTGACCTTGGCCTCGATCTCGCGGTCGCGCAGGCGGGTGAGGGTCAGCTGATCGCGCAGGTCGCGTCGGAACTGCTCTTGCGACATGCCTTCGGCCGCCACCCGGCGGCGCAGCTCGGTGACGCTGATCTGGTTCTGCCGCGCCACGGTCTGTTCGGCCTGGTCGACCGCCAACTCGTCCACCTTGACGCCGTTTTCCTTGCCAAGCTGCAGCTGGGCCCGTTCGTTGATGATCCGCTCGAGCACGATTCGGGCCAGTTCGGGCCGGGGCATGCGCTGGGCTTCGGGGCTTTCGCGCAGCAGGCGCTGCATGCGGGATTGCACTTCGGTGTTGGTCACCGGCTCGGAATTGACCAGGGCGACGATGTACTCGGCCGATCGCCGGGTCGGAGCAGTCGCCGGACGCGGCTCCGACGGCAGCGGGGCCGGCCCCAGCCGCTGGTTGCCGCGCATGATGTCGGTGATGCCCTGGGCGCCGGCCGTGGCGGTCAGGGTCGCAAGGCAGGCCAGGGTGATGAGGGATCGGATGGGTGTCATGGCGAAGCTCGATCTCAGTCGTAATTGGTGAAGCGGCTCGGGCCGATGCTCGGGGTTCGCAACGGGGTGTAGCGCTGGATGTTCTGTGTCAAAGTGCGTCGCGGACTCGAGCCAAGCGCTGCGAATCCGACCAGCTCGAGCTGGAACATGATCCGCGTGCTGGCTGTGGCCTGTCCGGTGGTAACGCGTTCCAGCACCACGCGGCCGATCCAGCAGCAGCCGTCGTATTCGAAGCCGAGCACGCCATCGGTCAGTTTGCTGGATTCCAGACTGTAGTTCAAACGGCCTACGGCGTACCAGCGCCCCCCACCTTGACCCCTGCCGGGGCCGAGGTCCTGTCCCTTGTCGCCCCAGAGGTCGTTCAATGGCCATTGCCAGCTGACGTCGACCGCCCGGTTGCCGTCGTTCGAAGTGGGCGTGGTGTCGGCCTGGTAGCGGTAGGCGGCGCTGATGGTGCGATAGGGGCTCGGGTTGTAGCGCGCGCTGATCGCGGTGCGCGCCGAGGTCTGGGTGTCGGGGTTGTACTGCACCGTGCCGTCCACGCTCCACTTCGGCGTCCAGTTGATCTGAGCGCCAAGCAGCAGGTCGCTGAAGCGGTCGGTGACCGGCACGCCGCCGGGCATGGTGACCAGCTGGTCGGCGAAGCGCAGCCGCTGGGCAATGCCGAAGCGAGCGGCTTCGGCGCCGGTGTCGGGGTCGATCAGCCGGGTCGTCACGCCCAGTGTCAGCAGGTTGCTGTCGGAGATGCGGTCGTCGCCCGAGAACGCGTTCTCGGTGTAGACGGTCGCGAAATTGAAATCGTTCTGCGCCGTGTCGTAGACCGGCAGGTAGTTCTGGTTGCGGAACGGCGTGTAGACATAGAAGGCACGCGGCTCGAGCGTCTGGCGGAAAGCCCGCCCGAAGTAGTTGGCATCGCGCTCGAAGATCAGGCCGCTGTCCAGGCTGAAGGTCGGCACCACGCGGTCGGCATGGGTCGCGCCGTTGGTCAGGAGCGGGCCGTCGAACTGGTAGGCGGTCGCGTTGAGCATCACCTTCGGGACCACGAAAGTGCCTGGGGTCAGGAAGGGTCGGCTCAGTGACGCCACCGAGAACACCCGCTCGCCGTTGGGCTGGCCGCCCTGCTCGAGCGGCTTGGCCTCGAAACGGGTGTAGTCGTTGTTGAGCGAGAAGTCGAAGCCGTTCCAGTCGAACTTGTTGTAGTTCGCCGTGATCTGCGGCATCCGGTCGTAGGGCGGCACGATCGGTGCCGGTGCGTACTGCAGCGTCTGGTAGCTGAGCACCCGGGCGACGCCGCTCCAGTCGCCCTTGGCCCAGTTGAGCGAGCCGTCGTTGGCCAGCAGGCGCTGGGTCAGCGAGGGCGTGCGGGTGAAGTCGCGCCAGTAGTCGTTGTCGCTCACGCGGTTGATGGCGAGCGTGCCGACCAGCGAGTCGAGGCCGAAGTACTGGGCATCGAAGGTCTGCGAGTGGTGCGTCCAGACGCCCCAGCGGTCGCGGCCGTCGCGCAGCCGGTCGTCCGGCATGTAGTCGGCCCGGATCTCGCCGCTGTACTTCTCTTCGAGGTAGCGGAACTCGGTGCCGAGGTTGATGCCGCGCTTGCTCATCACCGTCGGGTACAGCGTGGCGTCGCGGTTGGGCGCGATGTTCCAGTAGTACGGCGTCGTGATGTCGATGCCGTTCACGCTGTCGATGCCGATGACCGGCGGCAGCATGCCGGACTTGCGGTCGTTGCTGAGCGGAAAGCTCAGCGACGGAAACGGCGGCGTGGTGATGCCCATGAAGGTCAGCCGCGCGTTGGTGGCGACGCCGACGTTGTCCTCGGTGTCGGTGGTGAGGGTGGCGGCGCTCAGCAGCCAGGCCGGCATCCAGCCCGGATAGTCCTCCGGCCGGCAGGTGGTGTAGGTGGCCCGGCGGGCGACCGAGACGTTGCTGTCGACGAAGTCGATGCGCTCGGCGTCGCCGTGGCCGCCGGTCTCGAGGAAGCGGTAGCGGACCTTGTTGAAGAAGCCCTCGAAGGTCTCGAGCTTGAGCTCGAGCTCGGGGCCTTCGTACACGTTGCCGGCCTGGTTGATGCGCACGTTGCCGGTGGCGCGGGCGCGGTCGTCGGGCTGGTAGTACTCGAGCCGGTCGGCCCTGAGCGACAGGTCGCCGCGGCGCAGGGTGGCATTGCCCTCGACCACGGTTTCGAGGTCGGGCCGGCCGGAGATCTTGTCGCCGTCGACGAAAGTCGGCAGCTGGCTGCGCAGCAGGGGCGGGATGGTCTCCGCGAGCTGGGGGGTGCGCTTGAGAACGAGCGGCCGGTCGAGCTCTGCATCTTGTGCCCATGCGCCTTGCGCATGCAGCAGCGCCAGCGACAGCAGCGCCAGGGGCAAGGGCGGGCGGCACCGGCGCCGGGTGGCTCGGTTCAAGTCAGGCATCGGTACGGGGGCAAATTTCGTCTGGGAGGGGAGGGCGGCGACTCGGGCCGACGGGTTGCGGAGCTCCGCGCCAGGCGGATTTGTAGAATCGATTATCCATGACAGCCCTCCAGCCACCGTCCGGCGCCGCCGCCCCCCGTCCCGAAGCACCGGCCTGGAGCGACCCGGCCCGCGCCAGCGCATTCCAGCAATGGATGGCGAGCATTTCCGGTCGCCACCACTTGCTGCCCGCGAGCGTGCGCCTGGCCTCGGCCGACGCCAGCTTCCGGCGCTATTTCCGCGTCGATGCGAGCGCCGGCGCGCCGACCCGGATCGTGATGGACGCGCCACCCGCGCAGGAGAACAGTGCGCCTTTCGTGCAGGTCGCCCAGCTGATGGCCGAGGCCGGCGTCCGCGCGCCGCAGGTGCTCGAATGGGAGTCGGCCGACGGCTTCCTGCTGCTGGACGACCTTGGCCGGCAGACGATGCTGGATGTCATCGATCCGAACGACCCGCAGGCGGCCCGGCCGCTCTACGACCAGGCCATCGATGCCCTGATCCGCTGGCAGCTGGCGTCCAGGCCCGGCGTGCTGCCGCCCTACGACCGGGCGCTGCTGGAACGCGAACTGGCACTGTTCCCCGACTGGTATATCGCGCGCCATCGCGGCATCGCGGTCGAAGGCACCTTGAAGGAGCGCCTGGAGCGCAGCTTCAAGGCGATCGTCGAGAACAACCTCGCGGCCGCACCCGTCTATGTGCACCGCGACTTCATGCCGCGAAACCTGATGGTCGGCGACGCAGATGCCCTCGGGGTGCTGGATTTTCAGGACGCGGTGTACGGGCCGGTCACCTACGACATCGCGAGCCTCATGCGCGACGCCTTCTTGAGCTGGGACGAGGAATTCGTGCTCGACGTCACGGTGCGCTACTGGGAGCGGGCCCGCAAGGCCGGCTTGCCGGTCGACCCCGACTTCGGCGCCTTCTACCGGACGGTCGAATGGATGGGCCTGCAGCGCCATCTGAAGGTGGCCGGCATCTTCGCCCGGTTGACCTTGCGCGACGGCAAGCCGAAGTACCTGGCCGACACGCCGCGCTTCATCGCCTACATCCGGGCCACTGCCGGCCGCTACCGCGAACTGACGCCGCTCCTGCGCGTGGTCGACGAGATCGAAGGCACGCAGGCCCAGACCGGCTTTGCCTACGGACGCATGTGACGGCGCGTTTCCACTGCGAGTCGGCGCTCGCCGCCGACAGCGTGCTGGTGCTGCCGGCGGGTGCCGCGCGCCACGTCCAGGTGCTGCGGATGCAGCCGGGCGATGCGATCACGCTGTTCAACGGCCTCGGCGGCGAGTACGCCGCGACCGTCGAACGCATGGGTCGCAGCGAGGTCTCGGTGCAGGTCGGCGCGCACGCGGCGATCGAGCGCGAAGCGCCGCATCCCATCCAGCTGGCGGTCGGCATGCCGGCCAACGAACGCATGGACTGGCTGGTCGAGAAGGCCACCGAACTGGGCGTGGCCGGCATCCAGCCCCTGATGACCGCCCACGGCGTGCTGCGGCTCAACAGCGAGCGCGCCGACAAGAAGCGGGCCCATTGGGAAGCGATCGCGATCGCGGCCTGCGAGCAGTGCGGGCGCAACCGGGTGCCGGTGATCCATCCGGTGCGGACCTTCGGCGCCTGGCTGGACGCGCCGCTGGGGGACGCCGCGCGTTTCATCCTGAGCCTGGCACCCGGCACGCGCGGCGTCGCCGATGCCGCGCGGGACCTGCAGCGCGGGGCCTGGGTGCTGAGCGGCCCCGAGGGCGGCCTGAGCGCGGCCGAGGAGCAAGCCGCGATCGCGCAGGGTTTTGCGCCACTGACGCTCGGTCCGCGCGTGCTGCGCGCCGAAACCGCCGCACTGGCCGCGCTCGTCGGGCTGGCTGGCCGCTGACCGATGGCGCCGCGCTTTCCGGGGCCGAAGAAGCGGCCCGCCACCGCCATCATGGTCCTGGCCATTGCCACCCTGGCTTTCGGCGGCGCCCGGGCCCAGAACTCCGCGGTGGCGCCGACGCCGAGCTACGTGCGCCCGGTGGTCGACCAGGTCTATTCGCAGCTGCTCGCCGCGCCCACGGTGCGCAAGCTGCTCGATGCCGTGAAGGCCGACCACGAACGCTCGATCGAGGACCTGCGGATGCTCACCGAGATCGAGGCGCCGCCCTTCAAGGAACAGCGGCGCGCGGAGGCGTTCCTGGCCCGCATGAAGTCGCTGGGCCTCGCCGACGCGCGGATCGACGCCGAAGGCAACGTGATCGGTGTCCGCAAGGGCAGCGGCAACGGCCCGAGGCTGCTGGTCTCGGCCCATCTCGACACCGTCTTTCCGGCTGGCACCGATGTCCGCGTGAAAGAGCGCGACGGCCGGCTCCACGCCCCCGGCATCTCGGATGACACGCGCGCCCTGTCGGTGCTGCTGTCCTGGCTCAAGGTGCTCAATGACCAACAGGTGAGGACCGTGGGCGACCTGCTGTTCGTGGGCAATGTGGGCGAAGAGGAACTGGGCAACCTGCGCGGCATGAAGGCCATCTTTCGCGACCACCTCGACATCGACGGGATGGTCGGACTGGAGCCGGCGGCCGACGGCACGGTGCTGGTGCTCGGCACGGCGAGCCATCGCTACGAAGTGACTTTCAAGGGCCCCGGCGGCCACAGCTACGGCGCTTTCGGCCAGGTGCCGAGCGCGGTCCATGGCATGGGTCGCGCGATCGCCCGGATCGCCGACATCGAGACCCCGGCCTCGCCGCGGACCACCTTCACGGTCGGCACCGTCAGCGGCGGCACCTCGGTCAACACCATCGCGCCGGACGCGCGCATGACGGTCGACATCCGCTCCGACGAAATGGGTCCGCTGCTGGACACCGAGAAGAAGGTGCTGGCCGCAATCGACGAGGCGGTGGCGGCGGAGAACAAGCGCTGGAACGTGAGCACCCTGAGCGCGTCGACGAAGCTGATCGGCGACCGGCCCGGCGGACGCACGCCGGTCGATTCGGTGATCGTCGAGGCGGTCGTGCGCTCGAACGCCGCCTTCGGCCACCGCACCCTGCTGGTGGGCGCCAGCACCGACGCGAACGTGGCGATGTCGCTCGGCATCCCGGCGATCACGATCGGCACCGGCGGCAGGACAGGTGGCTTTCACGCGTTGTCCGAATGGATCGACGTGACAGACGCCTGGCAGGGCGCGCAGAATGCCCTGGTGACCGTGCTCGGGCTGGTCGGCGTGCAGGGCGTGAGCGAACCCCTGCTGGCCAGGCGCCCGCCGCGAGCCCGCTAGCCCTCGTTCCACCCTTCCACATTCAGGAGCCCATCATGGGATTGCTCGATTCGGTACTCGGTCAAGTGCTCGGCGGGGCGCAGCAGCAACCCCAAGGCGGCGGCGGCCTCGGTGGCCTCGGCGATCTCGGTGCGCTGCTCGGCGGCGCTGGTGGCTCGGCGGGCAACCTCGGTGGCCTGGCCGGCGCGCTCGGCGGCCTGCTCGCCAACAACGGCGAACTCGGCGGCCTCGGTGGGCTGGTCTCCAAGTTCGAACAGGCCGGCATGGGAGACGTCATAGGCTCCTGGGTCGGCAAGGGCGAGAACGCGCCGATCACGGGCGGCCAGCTGCAGGACGTGCTGGGGAGCGATGCGATCTCGGGCATCGCCCAGAAGCTCGGCATCAACAGCGCGACCTTGCTGCCCCTGCTGGCCACCCTGCTGCCGACGCTGATCGACCACCTCACACCCAAGGGCCAGGTGCCGGCCGAAGGGCTGGGCACGCATGACGACCTGCTGTCGTCGCTGAGCGGCCTGCTGCAGAAAAGCTAGCGAACTTTCCCCCTCGACTTCGAGATCGAACGGCGCCGCAAGGCGCCTTTCTTTTGGCGCGAGGCAGCGGTCGGCCGTGATAGAACGGGCATCCTCCTCCAGCCCCCGGCCCATGAACCGCAATCTCTGGCTGCTCGCCATCTGCCAAGGCCTGTTCCTCACGAACAACGTCACCTTCATCGCCATCAACGGACTGGTCGGGCTTTCGCTGGCGCCGCGCGGCTGGATGGCGACCTTGCCGGTGATGGGCTACGTGGTCGGCGGTGCGCTGGCCACCGGCCTGGTGGCACGCACCCAGAAGCGCTGGGGGCGCCGGCGCTCGTTCCAGATCGGGATCGCGGTGGCCTTCGGGTCGGCGCTGCTGTGCGCCCAGGCCGCGGTCTGGCAGAACTTCTGGCTGCTGTGCGCGGCCACCGTGGTCGCTGGCTACTACAACGCCAATGCCAGCCTCTACCGCTTCGCCGCGGCCGAACTCGCGCAGCCCGAATGGCGCGAGAAGGCGGTCTCGCTCGTGATGGCGGGCGGCCTGCTCGGCGCGGTGGCGGGTCCGAACCTCGCTGCCGTCACGCGCCACTGGTTCGCGGTGCCTTTCGCCGGCGCCTACCTGGCCCTGGCGGCGGTGGCGCTGCTGTCGCTGGCGCTGATGCAGTTCATCGAATTTCCGCCGCTGGCGGCCCGTTCCGCGGCGCAGGGCGGGCGTCCGCTGGCGGTGCTCGCGCGCCAGCCGGTGTTCATCGTGGCCGCCGTGGCGGGCGCGCTCGGCTTCGGCGTCATGAACCTGCTGATGGCCGCGACCCCGATCGCCATGCAGGTCTGCAGCCTGCCCTTCGAGGACGTCGCCCTGGTGCTCGAGTGGCACGTGATCGGCATGTTCGCGCCGGGCTTCTTCACCGGCCATCTGATTCGCAGGCTCGGCGTGCTGCCGGTCATGGGCGTGGGGCTGGCGCTCAACCTGGGCTGCATCGGGGTGGCGCTGTCGGGCGTGGACCTGCACCAGTTCGTGATCGCGCTGTTCATGCTCGGCGTCGGCTGGAACTTCCTTTTCACGGGCAGCACCACGCTCTCGCTCAGCGCCTACACCCCCGAGGAGCGGGACCGCGCGCAGGGTGCGCTCAACTTCTGCATCTTCGCGACACTGGCGCTGAGTTCGTTCGCGTCGGGCGTGCTGGTCACGACGCAAGGCTGGCGGCTGCTCAACCTCGGATCGCTGGTCCCGGTGGTGCTGACCGGCGCCGCGCTGCTGTGGCTGGCGCGACACCGCCGCAGTGCCGCGGCCTCGGTGGCCTAGCCATTCGGGAATCGGGCATCGAGCCAGGCCCGCAGGGCATCGAACACCGGCTCGGCATCGCGCTCGTTGAAGATCTCGTGGTAGAGCGCCGGAAAGCAGAGGCTGCTGACGACCGCCTGCGGCGCCGCATCGGCAAAGGCCCGGCTGCCGGCCGGGTTCACGAGCCGATCGTCGCCGGCGTATAGCAGCAAGGTGGGCACCCGCCAGGCCGGCGCCGCCGCCTGCACCGCGGCACCCTCGTCGGCCAGGAAGCGTGCCAGTCGGGCACCGATCCGGTCGTGGCACAGCGGATCGGCCCGGTAGGCGTCGACCACCGCGGGCGCGTGCGAGAGGGCGTCGAGCGCGAGCCCGTTGCCTACGCGCAGGCCGGGCGCCAGGCGCGACAGGGTGGCGACCAGCAGCTTCTGGAAGGCGCTGAGTCCGGCGTCGAGCGCCGGCGAGGACAGCACCAGCGCGTCGACTTTTCGCAGTCCGCGCGCCACGGCACTGGCCGCCACCAGGCCGCCCAGGCTGTGGCCGAGCAGCACCAGCGGCAGCGTGGGGAAGGCGTTTCGGGTGTCGTCGATCACCAGCGCCAGGTCGTCGACCAGCCGGGTCGGGGACGGAAGGCCGCCGCGTGCGCCGCTCGATGCGCCATGCCCGTGGTGGTCCGCGGCGCGCGCCGCGAAGCCCCAGGCGTTGAGCCGCGCGGCGAGCGGGCCGTAGCGGCCCGCATGCTCGCCCAGTCCGTGCACCAGCACGACCACGGCCCGAGCGGCGCCGGCCGCGACCGGCCAGTCGCGCAGCGCGAGTGTCTCGCCGTCGGGTGTGCGCAGGGTCGTCAAGCGGCGGCGCTGCGGGCGGCCGGCAGCGCGGCGATCACCTCGGCCACCGCAGCCGTCAGCTTCTTCGCATAGGGCACGTGCAGGAATTCGTTGGGGCCGTGGGCGTTGCTCTTCGGGCCCAGCACGCCGCAGACCATCATCTGGGCCTTCGGGAAGCCGCGGCTCAGCATGTTCATGAGCGGGATCGTGCCGCCCTGTCCGATGTAGCCGCAGTCGGCGCCGAAATGGGCTTGCGAAGCGGTATTCAGGGCGCGCTCGAACCAGGATTCGGTTTCGGGCGCGTTCCAGCCGGTGGCGCCGCCGCCGCTGTCGAAGGTCACCTTGGCCTGGTAGGGCGCGTTGTCCTCGAGCAGCTGCTTGAGCTGCTGCACCGCCTGGTCGGCATCGACCAGCGGCGGCAGGCGCAGCGAGAGCTTGAAGGCGGTGTAGGGACGCAGCACGTTGCCGGCGTCCTTGAGGGCCGGGAAGCCTTCCGCGCCGGTGACCGACAAGGTCGGCTTCCAGGTCCGGTTGATCAGGGCTTCCACCGGGTCGGTGGTGGTCGGCAGGGCGAAGGTGGTCGAGCCGCCGCAGTCGTAGTGCGCCCACGGAAAGCGCTTGTAGACCTCCTCGCCGAGAATCGCGGCCGTGGCACGCGCCTGCGCCAGGCGTCCGGCCGGCACTTCGCAATGGAAGCTTTCGGGCAGCAGCCGTCCGGTCTTGCTGTCCTCGAGGCGGTCGAGCACCTGCCGCATGATGCGAAAGCTCGACGGCACCAGGCCCGAGGCGTCGCCCGAATGGATGCCTTCGGTCAGGATCTCGACCTTCAGCGTGCCGCTCGCCATGCCGCGCAGCGACGTCGTGAGCCACAGCTGGTCGTAGTTGCCGGCGCCCGAATCGAGACAGATGACGAGCGACACCTCGCCCAGGCGCGGGCGCAGCGCATCGACATACGGCAGCAGGTCGTAGGAGCCCGATTCCTCGCAGGTCTCGATCAGGCCGACGATGCGCGGATGGGCCACCCCCTGGGCCTTCAGCGCCTGCAGCGCCGCCACGCTGGCATACACCGCGTAGCCGTCGTCGGCGCCGCCGCGCCCGTAGAGCAGGCCGTTCTCGTACTTGGGCGTCCACGGGCCCAGGTCGTTGCGCCAGCCGGTGAACTCGGGCTGCTTGTCGAGGTGGCCGTACATCAGCACGGTCTCCTTCATGTCGGTGCCGCTGGCGGGCACTTCGAAGAACAGCACCGGCGTGCGGCCTTCGAGGCGAACGATCTCGAGCTTCAGGCCCTCGACCTTCTGGGCTTCGACCCAGGCGGCGGCGTTGCGCAGCACGGTTTCGAGGTAGCCGTTGCGCGACCAGTCCTTGTCGAAGCCCGGCGACTTGGCGGGGATGGCGATGTAGTCGGTGAGCTGCTTGACGATGTCGCGGTCCCATTGGGACGAGACGTCGGCCAGTGCGCGGCCGGCATCGAGCAGTCCGGCCGGCATTTCACGGTGAAGGGGGGCGTTCATGGAATTCTCCGCGGGGTCGGGAGAACGATGTTAGTGCGTCTTGCGACCTTCTGCCCGGATGGCACCGCCGCGCCGGATGCGATAAAAATGCGGGCTTCGCCACAGCGACCAAGGCCAGCCATGAGCGCGCGCACCGACAAGGACTCCCGAACGACCCCACAGCGCATCCGGGTCGGCATCGGCGGCTGGACCTACGAGCCCTGGCGCGACAACTTCTACCCGGCCAAGCTGCCTCACGCCCAGGAGCTGGCCTACGCCAGCCGGCAGCTCACGGCGATCGAGGTCAACGGCACCTACTACAGCACCATGAAGCCGGCCAGCTTCAAGAAGTGGCACGACGAGACGCCCGAGGGCTTCGTGTTCTCGCTGAAGGCCTCGCGCTTCGCGACCAACCGGAAGTTGCTCGCGACCGCCGGCGATTCGATTGCGCGCTTCATCGACAGCGGGATCGAGGAGCTCGGCGACAAGCTCGGGCCGATCGTGTGGCAGTTCATGCCGACCAAGGCCTTCGACGCGGAGGACTTCGCGGGCTTCCTGGCGCTGCTGCCGGAAAAGGCCGGCAGCCGTGCGCTGCGCCACGTGATGGACGTCCGGCACGAGAGCTTCAAGGCGCCCGAGTACCTCGCGCTCGCGCGCAAGCACAAGGCGGCGACCGTGTTCACCGATTCGGACAAGTTTCCGTCCTTCGCCGACCTGACGGGCGACTTCGTCTATGCGCGGCTCATGAACAGCGATGCGGCCCAGAAGACCGGCTACGCACCGAAGGCGCTCGATGCCTGGGCCGAGCATGCGCGCACCTGGGCCGCAGGCAAGGCACCGGCGGCGCTGCCGCATGTCGAGGACAGCGCGCCCAAGGCCGGCAAGGCACGCGATGTCTTCGTCTTCTTCATCAACGGCGCAAAAGAAAAGGCACCCGCGGCTGCGAGTGCCTTGATCGAAAGGCTGGGCTGACGCCCAGCCGGCCCGGTGATCAGGCCGCGGCTTGCAGGGCTGCGGCGGGCTTCGATGCGCCGGCCGACGGTGCCGAGGTGCCGAAGCTGATCTCGCCCGACAGCTGGCCGCCTTCTTCGACGACGATCTTGCCGTAGCGGATCTTGCCGGTGACCTTGCCGGTCGAGTGGATCACGAGCTTTTCGCGCACCGTCAGGTTGCCGTCGAACAGGCCGCGAATCTCGGCGATGTCGATCTCGGCCGAGCCCTTGAAGGCGCCTTGTTCGGCGATCTGCATGACGCGCGAATCCATGGTCGCTTCGACCAGGCCTTCGACCACCAGCGTGTCGCAATCGGTGATCTCGACGCCCTTGAGCTTGATGTTGGGGCCGACGGTGAGCTTGCTGCCGCCTTCCTTGGCCACGCTGGCGGCGGCGTTGGCGGCCTGGGTCGTGAGCGTCGACGGATTGACGGGCGTGCCCGAGAGATTGGTGCTCGAACCCATCAGCGGCGCGGGACGGGAGGTAAGACTTTCGGCTTCGCGATCGCGTTTACCGAAGAAGGGGGACTGTGTGGCCAATGGGTAGCTCCTCAAAACGTCTATCGTAAGAACGACATTTCGCCTCACCGTACTTCATTGCGCAAGAGGCGTAACTGAATAAATCGTCCTCGGCGGAGAATCGCGAACTTTTGCCTACTGTTTGCGGTATCTCGACCCCTCAAGGCTGCAGCCAGGCGGTGCGTCCCTGCGTGGCATCGTCGAGCCGGGAGATGAGAGCCCCGGCGTTCGGCTCGGGCAGGCTGAAGTCGAAGTGCACGAGGCCTTCGTGGCGCACCTGGTTCAAGGTCGCGTCGGCGGCCGCGAGTTCGCGCCGCAGCAGGCCTTCGAATGCATAGGGCACCGCGCAGTGCAGCGTGCGCTGGCGCACCTGCGGCAGCAGCGGTGCGTCGATCAGCGTCTGCGCGATGCTGTCGGTGTAGGCCCGCACGAGTCCGCCGGCACCGAGCTTGACGCCACCGAAGTAGCGCACCACCGTCGCCAGCACGCCGTCGAGATCGTGGTGCCTAAGCACTTCGAGCATCGGCCGTCCGGCGGTGCCGCCGGGCTCGCCGTCGTCGTTGGCCGCGGACTGCCCGCCCGCCATCAAGGCCCAGCACACATGCGCCGCCGCCGGATGCGCGACGCGCAGCGCCTGGACCACCGCCTGCGCCCCGGCCCGGTCGGCCAGCGGTTGGACGCAGCCGATGAAGCGGCTCTTCTTGACGATCAGCTCGCTATGGCGCGCGGCGGCGAGAGTGAACGGCATGGCCCCGTCCGTCTATTCCCGCTCGAACTTGAAGACCGCGGTGCTGGCGCGCGCATTGGGCAGCCAGCGCACCTCGCGGTCTTCCTGCAGGCCGAAGGCATCGAGCACGCGCAGCCGGTTCTTGCGCGCCAGCACCTCGAAGTCCTTGAAGGTGCCGACCCGGATGTTGGGCGTGTCGTACCACTGGTAGGGCAGCCGGCGCGTCACCGGCATGCGGCCGCGCGCAATGCTGATGCGGTTCGGCCAGTGGGCGAAATTGGGGAAGGCGACGATGCCGATGCGGCCCACGCGCGCGGTCTCGCGCAGCATCACCTCGGCATTGCGCAGGTGCTGCAGGGTGTCGATCTGCAGCACGACGTCGAAAGAGGCGTCGTCGAACATCGCGAGGCCCTCGTCGAGGTTGAGCTGGATCACGTCGACGCCGCGGCGCACGCATTGCAGCACGTTGCCGTCGGCGATCTCTACGCCGTAGCCGGTGCAGCCGCGCTCGCGCTGCAACAGGTCGAGCAGCGCGCCGTCGCCGCAGCCGAGGTCGAGCACGCGTGCGCCTTCGGGAACCAGGCGGGCGATCAGGTTCTGGGTCGGGCTGTCGCTCACTGGGCAGCTCCTTCGAAAGTGGCGGCGATGCGCTCGAAGTAGGAGCGCACCACGCTCATGTAGCGCGCGTCGTCGAGCAGGAAGGCGTCGTGACCGTGCGGCGCATCGATCTCGGCGTAGCTCACGTTGCGGCGGTTGTCGAGCAGTGCCTTCACGATCTCGCGGCTGCGCGCCGGCGAGAAGCGCCAGTCGGTGCTGAAGCTCACCAGGAGGAACTTGGCGCTGGCCTGCGCCAGTGCGGCGCGCAGGTCGCCGCCGAAGTCGCGCGCCGGGTCGAAGTAGTCGAGCGCACGCGTGATCAGCAGGTAGGTGTTGGCGTCGAAATACTCGCTGAACTTGTCGCCGTTGTAGCGCAGGTAGCTCTCGATCTGGAACTCGACCTCCTGGGTCGAATAGAGGAACTCGGTGTTGGCGGCGCTGCCTTCGACCGCACTGCGCAGGGCGCGGCCGAACTTCTCGTTCATGACGTCGTCGCTCTGGTAGGTGATGTGGCCGATCATGCGGGCGATGCGCAGGCCGCGCCGCGGGATCACGCCCTGCTCGTAGAAGTGTCCGCCGTTGAAGTCGGGGTCGGTGACGATTGCGCGGCGCGCCACTTCATTGAAGGCGATGTTCTGTGCCGTGAGGCTCGGCGCGCTCGCGACCACCACCGCGTGCTGCACGCGGTGCGGGTACTGCAGCGTCCACGACAACGCCTGCATGCCGCCCAGGCTGCCGCCCATCACGGCCGCCAGGCGTTCGATGCCGAGCGCGTCGAGCAGCGCGGCCTGCGCCGCGACCCAGTCCTCGACCGTGACCACCGGGAAGTCGGCGCCGTAGGCGCGGCCGGTGGCGGGGTTGTCGTGCATCGGCCCGGTGGAGCCGAAGCAGGAGCCCAGGTTGTTGATGCCGATGACGAAGAAGCGGTCGGTGTCGACCGGCTTGCCAGGACCGATCATGTTGTCCCACCAGCCTTCGGATTTCGGCTGGTCGGCATAGACGCCGGCGACGTGGTGGGACGCATTGAGCGCGTGGCACACGAGCACCGCGTTGCTGCGGTCGGCGTTGAGCCGGCCGTAGGTTTCGTAGGCCAGCGTGTAGTGGCTGATCGATGCGCCGCTGCGAAGTGCCAGCGGGCCCTCGAACTGCATCGATTGCGGAGTGACGACGAAGGACATGAATGAAAAAGACCCGGCCTCGCCAAAAACGAGCCGGGTCCCGGCGTCCGTCTTTAGCTGCATTTGTAGAGCGCCCGCAAGCTGGAGCAAATCGGCGCGTGGAAGAAGTATATGCCGCTCAACCCCAGCCGATCAACGCGACCACGCCGAGCACCAGGAAGATCGCGGCCGAGATGCCGTGCACGAGTTTGATCGGCACCCGCTTCACGATCCGGTCTCCGAGCCAGACCACCGGCGCGTTGGCCAGCATCATGCCGAGCGTGGTGCCCATCACGACCCAGACGTAGGCGTCCACGTAGCGCGCCGCGAGCATCACGGTGGCGATCTGGGTCTTGTCGCCCATCTCGGCCAGGAAGAAGGCGAGCACCGTGGTGCCGAAGACGCCGAACTTCGAGGACTTGGGCACGTCGCCGTCGTCGATCTTGTCGGGAATCAGCATCCACAGCGCCATCGCGATGAAGGACCCGCCCAGGATCCATCGGAGCAGGTCGGCCCCGAGGAAGTGAGTGACCCAGTTGCCGACCGCGCCGGCGAGCGCGTGGTTCAGGACGGTGGCGGCGAAGATGCCCGCCACGATCGGCCAGGGCTTGCGGAACCGGGCCGCGAGGATCAAGGCGAGGAGCTGGGTCTTGTCGCCCATCTCGGCGAGCGCAACCACGCCGGTGGCGACGAAAAATGCTTCCATGAAAAAAGGGACTCCTACGGCCGAAGGACGCAATTGACCGCGCAACACCTTCGGCCGAATCCCGAAGTTGCGCGGTCAAAGGTCTCGCCAGGCTGGCTGCTGCTTGCGCCATGTGCTGCCGGAGGCAGTACAAGTCTGTTGACGCAAACCCTTCTCACGATGGAAGGCGGCTACTCCCCAATGACCCGTCGATTGTAGCGTGTCCGGCAGCAACGATGTATGCGAGTACTGACTTCAAAAATATTCGCCGGGCGCCGGGGTGCGTGCAAATTCCTACTTGCATTTGTCGCATTTCACCCATAATGCACGAGCCTTCCTTCAAAATTCGAGGGCGAATCGGTGATCGGTCAGTTTCGCGCAACTCGGCGGATGTTCCGCCGGATTGCTGCTCTCGGGACTCCATCGCTTTTCTTGATGTGTTTATAGGAGTCCCTTGATGGGCAACAAACTGTACGTCGGTAACCTGCCTTACTCGGTGCGCGACGGTGATCTCGAGCAGGCCTTCGGCCAATTCGGCGCGGTGACGAGCGCCAAGGTCATGATGGAACGCGACACCGGTCGCTCCAAGGGTTTCGGCTTTGTCGAGATGGGCAGTGATGCAGAAGCACAAGCAGCCATCAACGGCATGAACGGCCAGCCGCTCGGCGGGCGCAGCGTGGTCGTCAACGAAGCGCGTCCGATGGAAGCCCGTCCGCCGCGCAGCGGTGGCGGCGGCTACGGCGGCGGTGGTGGCTATGGCGGTGGTGGCGGCGGCGGCGGCTACGGTGGTGGTGGCGGCGGTTATGGCGGCGGCGGCGGTGGTCGCAGCGGCGGTGGCGGCGGCTATGGCGGCGGTGGCCGCAGCGGTGGCGGCGGCGGTGACGGCGGCTTCCGCAGCCCGTACGGCGCTGGCCCGCGTGGCGGCGGCGGTGGTCGCGGCGGCTATGGCGGCGGCAACGGTGGCAACAGCGGCTACTGATCGCGCCCCCAACGCGAACCCCCATCAAGAAGGCTCCTGCGGGAGCCTTTTTTCATGGCCGCGCGAGGCTCACTCGCCCTGGCGGCGCTTGCGGCCGCGGCCCTTGAAGAGCCGGTCGAACAGCGGATTCGGCAGCAGCCGCATCAGCTTGGCGACCACCCCCATCTGCCATGGGATCACGCGGTAGCTGGTGCCGGCCTGAATGGTGTCGAAGGCGCGGTCGGCGAACTCGGCCGGCTGCAGCAGGAACGGCATGGCATAGCGGTTGCCCTGTGTCAGCGGCGTGTCGACATAACCGGGGCAGAGGGTGACGACCTTGACCCCGCTGGCGTTCATTTCGCCGCGCAGGCTTTCGCAGTAGGCCACCACCCCGGCCTTGCTCGCGCAGTAGGCGCCGTGGCCCGGCAGGCCGCGAATCGCGGCGACGCTGCCTATGCCGACCAGGCGGCCGCTGCCGCGCGCCGCCATGGCGGCCACGAAAGGATGGAAGGTCGCCGCCAGGCCGAGGTTGTTGATGGCGAAGGTGCGGGCCATCACATCGAGGTCGCCGCGGACGGCGGTGTCCATGCCGATGCTGACGCCGGCGTTGGCGATCACCACGTCCGGCAGGCCTTGCTGCGCGATGCAGGCGGCGCCGGCCGAGACGATGGCGTCGAACTCGGCGACGTCGGCACCGTAGACCCGCCAGCGGCGGGGGTCCAGCTGGCGAGCCGCCGCCCAGGCCTCGATCTCGGCCGTTCGCCTGGCCACGAGCGCAAGGTCGTGGCCGGCGTCGTAGAAGCGCATGGCCAGCGCCTGCCCGATCCCGCTCGAGGCGCCGGTGACGAACAGCAGGGGGTTCTGGGTAGTGGCCATGGACTCAGCGCTTCGGTGCCGGCGCCACGGCCGAAGGCGGCGGCATGATCAGGCCGTGCACCCGGCCCTGGAGATTGGCGATGCCGGTCAGGCTGTCGTAGTCCATCGCATCGGAGGTGAACTTGTCGGACCCGCGGATCAGCGTGACCGGCTTGTTGGACTTCACGCGTTCGGTGTCGATGAAGGCGTGCAGGAACTCGCCGCGGAATTCGAGGCGCGGCAGCATCGTGCCGTCGGCCGCCTTGGCGGCGTCGCGGATCACGATCGCATTGCCGAACAGCTGGATCTCGGTGCCGTCGCCGTTGGACACGCCGCGATCGGCCGAGCCGTGCGTGACCAGCCCGACCGGCGATATCGAGCGCCAGCGCACCTGGTCGACCTCGAGCGTGTCGGTGTCCGGGTAGTGCCGGCCCTCCTTGCCGAAGACTTCGGTGCGCAGGTCGCCGTTGGGCTGGAAGTTCTTCACCGAGAAGCCGCGCATGAAGTAGTCGGGCTCGTGCGTCGGCGCTTCGGCCGGCTGCGGCGTGAGCATCTCGGGCGCGTTGCGAACCAGCCAGTAGGTGCCCAGCGCGAGCACCGCCGTCAGGATGATCGGCAGGTAGATGGTCAGCCGGTCGAAGGCATCGCGCAGCACGCGCCACGCGGACTTCATTCGGCCCGGCCTCGCGCGCGGTCCAGCAGGCGGCGGTAGTGGCCGCCGGCGGTCAGCAGCAGGTCGCAGAATTCGCGTGCCGCACCCTCGCCGCCGCGCGCGGCGGTGACGTGGCGGGCGATGGCGCGCACCTCGGCATGGGCATTGGCCGGCGCGGCCGCGAAGGCGACGCGCGACAGCACCGGCAGGTCAGGCCAGTCGTCGCCGATCGCGGCAGCCTGCGACCAGTCGAAGCCCAGTTCGGCCAGCATCGCCTCGGCGGCCGGCAGCTTGTCTTCGGTGCCGTAGCGCACGTGCGCGATGCCGAGCGCCTCGAGCCGCACGCGCAGCGGCTTGGAGTCGCGGCCGGTGATGACGGCAGGCGTGATGCCGGCGCTGCGCAGCAGCTTGAGGCCGTAGCCGTCGAGGATGCTGAAGCGCTTGAGGGTTTCGCCGTGCTCGGTGAAATAGACCCCGCCATCGGTCAGCACGCCGTCGATGTCGAAGAAGGCGATCCGGATGTCCTGGGCGGCGAGCAGGGTCTCGGGGCTGAATTCGACGCCCATCAGATGACCTTCGCGCGCATCAGGTCGTTGATGCTGAGCGCGCCGATCAGCAGCCCGGCCGCGTCGACCACCAGCACGCTGGTGATGCGATGCTGCTCCATCAGGTCGGCGGCCTCGGCGGCCAGCGCGTCGGCGCGCAAGGTGCGCGGCCCGGCATGCATGACGTCGGCGGCGGTGAGGGCGCGCAGGTCGGCGCCGGTCTCGACCTGGCGCCGCAGGTCGCCGTCGGTGAAGATGCCGATCGCGCGGCCGTCGGGGCCGACCACCGCGGTGGCGCCGAGCCCCTTGGCACTCATCTCGCGCATGATCTCGCTCAGGCTCGCCCCGGGAGCCACGCGCGGCACCTCGTCGCCCGAGCGCATGACGTCGCTGACGTGGGTCAGCAGCTTGCGGCCCAGCGCGCCGCCCGGATGCGAGCGGGCGAAGTCCTCGGTGCCGAAGCCGCGGGCGTCGAGCAGCGCCACCGCGAGCGCATCGCCCATCGCCATCTGGGCGGTGGTGCTGGCGGTCGGCGCGAGGTTCAGCGGGCAGGCTTCCTTCTCGACGCCGCTGTCGAGCACGATGTCGGCATGGCGCGCCAGCGTCGAGTCGCTGCGGCCGGTGATCGCGATCAGCGGCACGCCCTGGCGCTTGACCACGGGCAGGATGGTGGTGAGTTCCTCGACTTCGCCGCTGTTGGAGATCGCCAGCACCAGGTCGACCGCCTTGATCATGCCGAGGTCGCCATGGCTGGCTTCGGCCGGATGCACGAACATCGCCGGCGTGCCGGTCGAGGCCAGGGTGGCGGCGATCTTGCGGCCGACATGGCCGCTCTTGCCCATGCCCATCACGACCACGCGGCCGCGAACGTCGAGGATCTTTTGCACCGCGGCAGGAAAGCTCGGACCGAGCCGCTCCTTGAGGCCGAGCACCGCCGCCGCCTCGATGTCGAAAGTGACGCGCGCGCGCGCCAGCAGGGCGTCGGGATCGACGGCGGGGGTCGCGGGGGGGCGGGAGCTCATCGGCGGATTTTATCGGCCGGTCGTGCCGAGTCCCCAATGGGGATGAAATGGGGCCGGAAGCGGGCAGGCGTGTTGCTAGCATGCGGGCATGTCCTCGCTCGATCTGACGCTGATGTATTTGCTCGCTGCGGTGATCGGCGTGGTTGTCTGCCGCCTGCTGCGGCTGCCGCCGATGCTCGGCTACCTCTCGGCCGGGGTGCTGATCGGACCCCATGCGCTGGCCCTGGCGCAGAACTCCGAGGGCATCCGCCACCTGGGCGAATTCGGCGTCGTCTTCCTGATGTTCGTCATCGGGCTCGAGTTCAGCCTGCCCAAGCTGCGGGCGATGCGCCGCCACGTGTTCGGGCTCGGCCTGCTGCAGGTGATGCTGACCATCTCGGTGGCCACCGCCGGTGCGCTGCTGCTTTCGCACTGGCTGCCGCCGGCCTGGCGGCTGCACTGGCAGGCCGCGCTGGTCTTTTCGGGCGCACTCACGATGAGCAGCACGGCGATCGTCGTCAAGCTGATGGCGGAGCGGCTGGAGATCGACAGCGAGCATGGCAAGCGGGTGATGGGCGTGCTGCTGTTCCAGGACCTGGCGGTGGTGCCGCTGCTGGTGCTGATCCCGGCGCTCGGCGCCCCGCCCGAGACCTTGCTGAAGGCGCTCAGCTTCGCGCTGCTGAAGGCCGGCTTCCTGATCGGCGTGCTGCTGTATGGCGGGCCGCGCGTGATGCGCTGGTGGCTCACGCTGGTCGCGCGCCGGCGCAGCGAGGAGCTGTTCATGCTCAATCTGCTGCTGGTCACGCTCGGCCTGGCCTGGCTGACCGAGCTCGCCGGCCTGAGCCTGGCGCTGGGCGCCTTCGTCGCCGGCATGCTGGTGTCGGAGACCGAGTTCAAGCACCAGGTCGAGACCGACATCCGGCCGTTCCACGACGTGCTGCTCGGGCTCTTCTTCATCACCATCGGCATGTCGCTCGACTGGCACGTGGTGGTCGAGCGCTGGGCGCTGGTGGCGGCACTGCTGCTGCTGCCGCTGGCCTTCAAGCTGGTGCTGGTGACGGCACTGGCGCGGGCCCTGGGCGCCACGGCCGGCGTCTCGCTGCGCACCGGCCTCTACCTGGCGCAGGCCGGCGAGTTCGGCTTCGTGCTGCTGGCGCTGGCCCAGGGCCAGGACCTGCTGCCGGCGTGGCTGGCGAATCCGGTGCTGGCCTCGATGGTGCTGTCGATGCTGTCGACCCCCTTCATCATCATGTACAGCAACCGGATCGTGCGCAAACTGGTGGCCAGCGACTGGCTGCAGCAGTCGCTGCAGATGACCACGATCGCCCGCAAGACGATCAACACGGCACGCCACGTGATCATCTGCGGCTACGGGCGCTGCGGCCAGAACCTGGCGCGGATGCTGGAGCGCGAGGGCATCCCCTACCTGGCGCTGGACCTCGATCCGGACCGGGTCCGGCAGGCGGCGGCGGCCGGCGATTCGGTGGTGTTCGGCGACGCGTCCCGGCTGCAGGCGCTGATGGCGGCCGGCCTCGCGCGCGCCAGCGCCCTGGTCGTGACCTACCAGGACGTGCCGGGCGCGCTGAAGGTGCTGGCCAACGCACGCGCCCATGCGCCGCAGGTGCCGGTGATCGTGCGCACCCAGGACGACCGCGACCTCGAGAAGCTGCAGGCGGCCGGCGCGACCGAGGTGGTGCCGGAGGCGATCGAGGGCTCGCTGATGCTGGCCAGCCATGCGCTGGCGCTGGTCGGGGTGCCGATGCGGCGCGTGATCCGCGTCGTCCAGGACCAGCGCGATGCACGCTACAACCTGCTGCGCGGCTATTTCCACGGCGCTGACGACGACAACGCCGACGAGATCGACCACGAGCGCCTCAACACCTTCACCTTGACGGCCGGGGCGCGCGCCATCGGCCAGCCGCTGGCCAGGCTGGCGCTGGGGGGGCTGGACGTGCGGGTGGCGAGCCTGCGCCGGCGCGACGGCAAGGCCGCCGATGCCGACGACGACACGGTGCTGGCCGATGGCGACACGCTGGTGTTGTCGGGCAAGCCCGGCGCGCTGGCGGTGGCGATCGACAAGCTGCAGAAGGGCTGAGCGCGGGGACCGCTCAGTTCAGCAGCGTCGGGTTGCGCTTTTCTTCCTCGATCTGCTGTTGTCGACGGACCACGTCGCACTGGGCCGTTGTCCTGAATTCCGCCCTGGCGCACTGCGCGGCCATGCACTGGGCGCGGGCGATGAAGTTCAGGCCGGCGCATTGCGCCTGCGGGTTCGCGGGCGGGGGCGGCGGGGCTGGCGCGGGTTCCGGTTGCGGCGCAGGCGCGGCGGCCACGGGCGCCGCAGTGGCCGCCGGCGCTGCCGGCTTGCGAGGTTTTGGCGCGCTGGGCCTGGCGGGGGCGGCTGGTGGCGCGACCGCCTGGGCCGATGGCGCCGGCGGCGGCGCCTCTGCAACAGGCGCGCTGGCGACGGGCTCTGGCGCCGGGGCCTCGGCCTGCGGCTGCGGCTGCGGCTGCGGCTCGGCCGGAGGCGTGGGCGCAGCGGGCACAGCTGCCTCGACCGGGGCCGGCGCCGGCGGTGCCGGCGTAGCCGCCGGCGAAGCGGGCCCTGAAACCGCCACCGGTGGCGGCGAACCGGACGAGAGCAACCAGGCGGCCAGCGCCACCACCAGACCCACGGCCGCCAAGCCGATCACGGCCGTGCGTAGCGGGTTCGGGCGCGGCGGTGCGGTGGCTCGCAGCGGATGCTTCCGGGGCGCGGGCGGCGCGTCGCGAGGGGTCGCCTTCCCGTTGGAGGGGGTGGCCGGTCGACGGGGACGGGGGGTCGGCAGCGGCGGCGGAAGCTCCACGTCCCTCGCCATGCGCTGGGTGGCGGGCCATTCCGCTTCGGCGCCGGGCAGGGCGGCCGGTTGCGGTGCGGTCAGCGCGACCAGCCTCCGTCCGCAGCCCTTGCAGAACTTGGCGCCGTCACGGTTGTCCGTGCGGCAGTCCGCGCACACCAGGGTCATCGTGCGCTCAGGTCACCGCCACCCGCTTCTGCTTGTTCACCAGACGCTTGGCGATCACGGCGCCGAGCCCCATCGTGAGCTCCAGGGCCAGGTTGGGCTGCCGGTTCGACAGTTCGGCGAAGCGGATCCCGGTCAGTCGCCAGACCCGGGCCGCCCCGGTGGCGACCACGTTGGCCGAACGCGGTGCGCGCGAGAAGAAGGAGCCTTCGCCGACCACCGAGCCCGGATTCAGGATCGCCAGCTGCATCTGGCCCTTGTCGCCGATCAGGTGCACGCTGAGTGCGCCGCTCTCGATGAAGAAGACCGTGCGGTCCTGGGCGCCCTGGTCGATCAGCACCTGGCCCGCGGCGAGGTCGAAGGGCTGCAGATAGGCAGCCACCGTTTCCCATTGCAGCGAATTGAGCGCCGGCGCAAAGGCGTCGTAGCTGGTGTTCTGGGCGATCGCGCGGCAAAGATCCTGAATGCTGGATGACATCGTTCGTTTGTCCTGCTGTGCGTCGGAAGTATCTGCGAAAGGCCAAATCTGTGGTGACAGATGTCACAGAATGACACACTCTCGCTTACTTGCCGATGCAGAAGCGGGAAAAGATCACGCCGAGCAGGTCGTCGGCGCCGAACTCGCCGGTGATTTCGTTCAGTGCGTTCTGCGCCAGCCGCAGCTCTTCGGCCAGCAGGTCGAGCAACTGGGCATGGGCTGCCAGGTGGGCGGTCGCCAGGGCGATGTGCTCCTCGACCCGCGACAGCGCCTGCACGTGGCGGGCCCGCGCCAGGTAGACGCCTTCCGGAACCGCCTGCCAGCCGGCGACCTCGAGCAGTCGGCGACGCAGGGTTTCGATGCCGGCCCCGGTGCGCGCCGACAGGCTGACGCCGCTGTCGGGCGGCGGCTGCGTGGCGGGCAGCGCGTCGAGCTTGCTCCAGACATCGATCACCGGCACGCTGGCGGGCAGCCGGCTGGCCAGGAGGCCAGCGATTTCGGCATCGGCCTGTGCATAGGCAGGGGCCGCACTGCGGGTCAGGTCGTGCAGGAACAGCACCGCGTCGGCCCCTTCGATCTGGCTCCAGGCGCGGGCGATGCCGATCTGCTCGACTTCGTCGACGCTGTCGCGCAGGCCGGCGGTGTCGACGACATGCAGCGGAACGCCCTGGATCTGGATGGTCTGCGAGACCACGTCGCGGGTGGTGCCCGCGACCGCGCTGACGATCGCCAGCTCGGCGCCCGCCAGCGCATTCAGCAGCGAGCTCTTGCCGGCATTCGGCTGGCCGGCGATCACGACCTTGATGCCCTCGCGCAGCAGGGCGCCCTGGCGGGCCCGCTGCTGCACCGCGGCCAGCTGGGATTGCAGCGCCACCAACTGGCCCGCGGCGTCGGCCTCCTGCAGGAAGTCGATCTCCTCGTCGGGAAAGTCGAGCGTCGCCTCGACCAGCATGCGCAGGCGCACCAAGGCCTCGAGCAAGGTGTGTATCTCGTCGGAGAAGGCGCCCGACAGCGACCGGCTGGCGCTGCGCGCCGCGGCTTCGGTGCTGGCGTCGATCAGGTCGGCGATCGCCTCGGCCTGCGCCAGGTCGATCTTGCCGTTGAGGAAGGCGCGCTGGCTGAACTCGCCGGGCTCGGCCACCCGCAGGCCCGCCAAGCGCGGCCGGCCGGTCGCCGGATCGGTCTCGGCGGCCGCCGCCAAGCAGCGCGCCAGCAGCAGCTGCAGCACCACCGTGCCGCCATGGGCCTGGAGTTCGAACACGTCCTCGCCGGTGAAGGAATGCGGGGCCGGAAAGTGCAGCGCCAGGCCGCGGTCGATCGGCGAGCCGTCGGCATCGCGGAAGGGAAGGTAACTGGCCTCCCGCGGCTTCAGTGCACGGCCGCAGAGCGCGTCGATCAGCGGCGCCAGCTCGCGCCCGGAGACGCGCACGATCCCGACCGACCCGCGGCCGGAGGCGGTGGCGATGGCAACGATCGGGTCGGCAGTGCGGGCGAGCATGGGAACGATTCTTCCAGTAAAAAGGGCCGCTTTCGCGGCCCTTCGGGTCAGTGGCTGAAGCCTTACTTGCCCGGCTTCGCCAGGATCGGCGCCTTCGGCTTCTTGGGCGGATTTCCCAGCACGCCCAGGCGCTTGTTGATGAACCACTGCTGCGCGATCGACAGCACGTTGTTGGTGATCCAGTAGAGCACCAGGCCGGCCGGGAAGAAGATGAACATCACGCTGAAGGCCAGCGGCATGATCCACATCAGCTTGGCCTGCATCGGGTCCGGCGGGGTCGGGTTGAGCCAGGTCTGGAACAGCGAGGTGGCGGTCATCACCACCGGCAGGATGAACCAGGGGTCCGGTGCCGAGAGGTCATGGATCCAGAGGATCCACGGGGCGTGGCGCATCTCGACCGACGACAGCAGCACCCAGTAGAGCGCGATGAACACCGGGATCTGGATCACGATCGGGAAGCAGCCTCCCATAGGGTTGACCTTCTCCTCGCGGTAGATGCGCATCATCTCCTGCTGCATCTCCTGCGGCTTGTCCTTGAGCCGCTCGCGCATCTCCATGATCTTCGGATTGATGGCCTTCATCTTGGCCATGCTCGCGTAGGCCTTGGCGTTGAGCCAGTAGAACGCCGCCTTCAGCAGCACCACCAGCGCGACGATCGACCAGCCCCAGTTGCCGAGGATGCCGTGCAGCTTGTTGAGCAGCCAGTAGAGCGGCTTGGAGATGATCGCGAAGATGCCGTAGTCCTTGACCAGGTCGAGGCCGGTGGCGATCGCCTCGAGCTTCTTCTCTTCCTCGGGGCCGGCGAACAGGTTGCTGTCGATCGTCTGCGAGGCGCCCGGTGCGAGCTCGGGCAGCTTCAGCACCATCGCGACCGAGAACAGGTTGTTGCCGAGGTCGGCGACCCGGAACTCGCGCTTGATGGTGTCGCTGCCCGGCACGTTGAGCAGCCAGGCCGAGACGAAGTAGTGCTGGACCATCGCCACCCAGCCGTTGTCTGCCGGCGCGGGCAGTTCGACCTTGCCCTTGGTGATGGCGCTGAAGTCGATCTTCTGGAACTTCTTCTGCTCGGTGTAGATGGCCGGGCCGGTGAAGGTGTTGGTGCCGAACATGGTGCCGGCGGCGACCGTGCCGTGGCGCGTGAACTGCAGGTAGAGCTGGGCGTCGCGCGGCTTGTCGCTGACGTTGACGACCTGGTGATTGACGCGGATCGTGTAGTCGCCGCGCTGGAACACGTAGGTCTTGACGTACTTGATGCCGCCCACGGGCTGCGACTCGAACACGACTTCGAGCTTGTTCTGGCCTTCGGCCAGTTCGCGCGGGCCGGGGCGTGCCGTCATCAGGCTCAGGTGGTTCGGGAAGCGGTCGCCGGTGTCCACCGTGTTCAGCAGGCCGGTCTGGGCCACGTAGCGGGTGGCGGGCGAGCCGTTCTCCATCAGCAGCACCGGGTGGACCTCGTTCTGCGGCACCGGCAGGCCGACCAGGCGGCGGGCCCATTCGACCAGGCCGCCATGGTTGGTCTGGTCGAGGAACTGGAGCAGCTGCAGTTCGGACAGGGTGCCGCCTTCCCCGTCGATGGTCGCCTTGAAGACGTCGGTGGACACCGTGACTCTCTCGCCGATGGCGGGCGCCGAGCCCTGCACCGGGACCGCACCGGCCGCCGGTGCGGCAGCCGCCGGGACGCCGCTGGCGCTGGCCGCGGGCGGCGCCGACGAATCGGCGGGGGCGGCGGTCTTGGCCGAGGGCAGGAAGGTCGGCTTGTGGCCGTTGTAGACCTGCCATTGGTCCCACAGCAACACCAGCGAGAAACCAAAAATCACCCACAAGATGGTGCGGCGGATATCGTTCATGAAGAAGACTTCTTGTCGTCGGGGGAGAGAAAGGCGAACAGCGACCCGCGCCTGGGCGCCGGTCGCTGTGTCTTTGGAGGCACCGGATCGTGGCCGCCCTGGCACCAGGGCTGGCAGCGCGCGATGCGGTGCAGTGTCAGGTAGCTGCCCTTGGCGGCGCCGTGCTGCTCGAGCGCGCCGATCGCGTAGACGGAGCAGGTCGGCTCGAAGCGGCACGACTGCCCGAGCCAGGGGCTCAGCAGCAGCCGGTAGCCCTTGACCAGGGCGATCAGCAGGCGCCGCATCATGCGCGCGCCGCCCCGGCCCGCGCCAGCAGCTGCTGGAGTTCGGTGCGGACGGCGGCCTTGAGCGCGTCGGACGACGCGCTGACGAATTGCTTGCGATCGAAGGCCGCACGCAGGCGCACCACGTGCGCCGCGCGCGGAAGCGACTCGGCGACGGCAGCGCTCACGGTGTAGATCTGGCGTTTGATCGCGTTGCGGGTGACCGCCCGACGGGCCCAGCGCTTGGGAACCATGGCGCCCAGCCAGACATCTTCGGAGGCGAACAGCGGCGCAGCCCCGCCCGGCGCGTCGAGCGCGCAGCGGTGCAGTGCGAAGTGGGCTGTGCGCGCCACGGTGGCACCTGCGAGGACGGCCTGGAACTGCGCGCGGGTCTTGAGCCGCTGCATGGAAGCCAACCGCGGGACGCCGTCGAACGGTGAGGGCGGCAGCGGGTCGACTGGCAACGGAGCCGGCGAAAGTGTCTGACCTTAGACGGCCAGGCGCTTGCGGCCCTTGGCGCGGCGTGCGTTGATCACGGCGCGGCCGCCGCGGGTCTTCATGCGGACCAGGAAGCCGTGGGTACGGGCGCGGCGGACTTTCGATGCTTGATACGTGCGTTTCATGATGATTTCCTGATTCACCGGCTGGGCCGGCGTTTTGAGCCTCCGGGCCTCGAGGGGCCGGGGACTGGTCTCTACCGCGCAACCGGAAGGTCCCGGCGAGGCGCGATGATGCGAATACCCCGAAACACACAAAGAAGGTTTTCAGGGAAACCCGCGATTATCGCAAAGTTTCGGTTGCGCCACAATGGCCGGTTGGTTCGCGGGCGTTTCCGCGACCGTGGAGACCATGTGGATAAGGTTTTGACAAGTTAGAATCCAGGGCGCATCGCGGGTGCGACTATCCACAATACCAAGACGAGAGAATGGCTGAGGGACAAACCACTTTTCAGAGCGCCCATGCCGGGTGAAGGCATCGGTGACAGCCTCTGGCAGGCCTGTGTCGACCAGCTCGCACAGGAACTGTCCGAACAGCAGTTCAACACCTGGATCAAGCCCCTGACCGCGAAGGTCACGGACGATCTGTCGCGGGTCACGGTGTTCGTGGCCAACCGCTTCAAACTCGACTGGATCCGGGCCCAGTACGCCGGCAAGATCGCCTCGATGGCCGAGAAGCTCTATGGCCAGCCAGTCATCATTGAGTTAGCGCTCGCTCCTCGGGAAATAGCCAGCCGGCCAGCATCGATGGCGATCGTGTCTGAAACCGATGTGCCGCGCGAAATGGTGCCTTCGGGCGAGGACCTGGCCGCCGCCGCATTCAAGAATCGGCTCAACTCGGGCCTCACTTTCGACACCCTGGTCGAAGGCACCGCGAACCGCATGGCGCGTGCCGCTGCGATGCACGTGGCCGGCATGCCGGGCCACCTCTACAACCCGCTTTTCATCTATGGCGGGGTCGGCCTCGGCAAGACCCACCTGATGCACGCGGTGGGCAACCGCCTGCTGGCCGACCGCCCCGAATCCAAAGTTCTCTACATCCACGCCGAGCAATTCGTCTCGGATGTGGTCAAAGCGTATCAACGCAAGACTTTCGACGAGTTCAAGGAACGCTACCACTCGCTCGACCTGCTGCTGATCGACGACGTCCAGTTCTTCGCCAACAAGGACCGCACGCAGGAAGAGTTCTTCAATGCCTTCGAGGCGCTGCTGGCCAAGAAGTCGCACATCGTGATGACCAGCGACACCTATCCCAAGGGCCTGGCGGACATCCACGAGCGGCTGGTCTCGCGCTTCGACTCGGGGCTGACGGTCGCGATCGAGCCGCCCGAGCTCGAGATGCGCGTCGCGATTCTCATCAACAAGGCGCGCGCCGAGAGCGCCGAGATGCCCGAAGAGGTCGCCTTCTTCGTCGCCAAGAACGTGCGTTCCAACGTACGCGAGCTCGAAGGCGCGCTGCGCAAGATCCTCGCCTACTCTCGCTTCAACCAGAAAGAGATCTCGATCGCCCTGGCGCGCGAGGCGCTGCGCGACCTGCTGTCGATCCAGAACCGGCAGATCTCGGTCGAGAACATCCAGAAGACGGTGGCCGACTACTACAAGATCAAGGTCGCCGACATGTACTCGAAGAAGCGGCCGGCCTCGATCGCCCGGCCGCGCCAGATCGCGATGTACCTGGCCAAGGAGCTGACCCAGAAGAGCCTGCCCGAGATCGGCGAGCTGTTCGGTGGCCGCGACCACACCACGGTGCTGCATGCGGTGCGCAAGATCTCGGGCGAGCGGCAGCAGCTCACCGAGCTCAATCAGCAGTTGCACGTGCTGGAGCAGACCCTGAAGGGCTGAGCGATGCGTGCGGTTCAGCCATCACCATCGACCCCTGTCAAAGGACAACTCTGGGGACAGTTCCGGCACAAGAAAGGGTTTGTCCACAGGCGGGCGCTGCGCGCCGAAGTTGTGCGCCCTGGCGCGACAGCCCCGAAGCAGGGCTGCGCACAGCCGTCCGGCAGCGCCAAGTGCCTGTCACGAAAGCGGAAAACGACGCTGTCCACAGCACAGTGCGTCCCTTATCTACTACTACTAATTTGAATTAAAGAAATAAGGAAGAGGTAAGACAATGATCGTTTTGAAGGCTACCCAGGACAAAGTCCTTGCCGCGCTGCAGTCAGTCACGGGCATCGTCGAGCGCCGCCATACGCTGCCGATCCTGGCCAACGTGCTGATCCGCAAGACCGGCGGCCAGTTGCAGCTCACCACCAGCGACCTCGAGATCCAGATCCGCACCCATGCCGAGCTCGGCGGCGACGAAGGCAACTTCACGACCACCATCGGCGCCCGCAAGCTGATCGACATCCTGCGCACCATGCCGGCCGACCAGACCGTGAGCCTCGAATCGAGCGCGAGCAAGCTGGTACTCAAGGGCGGCAAGAGCCGCTTCACCCTGCAGTCGCTGCCGGCCGAAGACTTCCCGCTGGTGCAGGAGTCGGCCAATTTCGGCCCGGTGTTCAGCGTGCCGCAGAAGACCCTGAAGGACCTGCTGGGCCAGGTGTCGTTCGCGATGGCGGTGCACGACATCCGCTACTACCTCAACGGCATCCTGTTCGTTGCCGAAGGCAAGCAGCTGAGCCTGGTCGCGACCGACGGCCACCGGCTGGCCTTCGCGTCGGCCACGCTCGACGTCGAGGTGCCGCGCCAGGAAGTGATCCTGCCGCGCAAGACCGTGCTCGAAATGCAGCGCCTGCTGTCCGACGCCGAAGGCGCGATCGAGATGCAGTTCGCCAACAACCAGGCCAAGTTCAGCTTCGGCGGCATGGAGTTCGTCACCAAGCTGGTCGAGGGCAAGTTCCCCGACTACAACCGCGTGATCCCGAAGACCCACAAGAACACGGTCACGCTGGGTCGCGCACCGCTCTTGGCCAGCCTGCAGCGCACCGCGATCCTGACCAGCGAGAAGTTCAAGGGCGTGCGGCTCAACATCGAGCCCGGCACCTTGCGCATCGCCTCGAACAACGCCGAGCAGGAAGAGGCGCAGGACGAACTCGACATCGACTACGGCGGCGACGCGATCGAGATCGGCTTCAACGTGACCTACCTGATCGATGCCCTGGCCAACATGAGCCAGGACATGGTGAAGCTGGACCTGGCGGACTCCAACAGCTCGGTGCTGATGACGATTCCCGAGAACGCGTCGTTCAAGTACGTCGTCATGCCGATGCGGATTTAGAGGACTTTGCACACCCCCAGGTTGGCTCACTTCGTGTAGCCGCCCACCCCCTTGCAGGGGGCGATACCTGCGGCCCGGAAAAGCCGGTTCCGCGGTATCTCCCGAAAATTTCGGGACCCTCGGGTCCCGACGAGAAAGAGTCTGATGAGCGAAGAAAACAAGCCGGAAGTGCCGCACACCGAGCCGGTTTACACCCCTGAGATCGACAGCGCGATTCCGATCGAGGTGACACCGGCCGGCGACACCTCCTATGGCGAAGGCTCCATCACGATCCTCGAAGGGCTGGAGGCAGTGCGCAAGCGCCCGGGCATGTACATCGGCGACACCTCGGACGGCACCGGCCTGCACCACCTGGTGTTCGAGGTGGTCGACAACTCGATCGACGAGGCGCTGGCCGGCTACTGCGACGACATCGTGGTCACGATCCACACCGACAACTCGGTGTCCGTGACCGACAACGGCCGGGGCATCCCGACCGGCGTCAAGATGGACGACAAGCACGAGCCGAAGCGCTCGGCGGCCGAGATCGCGCTGACCGAACTGCACGCGGGCGGCAAGTTCAACCAGAACAGCTACAAGGTGTCGGGCGGCCTGCACGGGGTCGGCGTGAGTTGCGTCAACGCGCTCAGCAAGATGCTGCGCCTGACGGTGCGGCGCGAGGGCAAGGTCCACACGCTCGAGTTCAGCAAGGGCTTCGTGCAGAACCGCATCGTCGAGACGGTGAGCGGCGTCGAGGTGTCGCCGATGAAGGTCATCGGCGAGACCGAGAAGCGCGGCACCGAGGTGCACTTCCTGCCCGACAACGAGATCTTCAAGGAAAACGCCGACTTCCACTACGAGATCCTCAGCAAGCGCCTGCGCGAGCTCAGTTTCCTGAACAACGGCGTGCGGATCCGGCTGATCGACGAGCGCACCGGCAAGGAAGACGACTTTTCGGGCGCCGGCGGCGTCAAGGGCTTCGTCGAGTTCATCAACAAGGGCAAGACGGTGCTGCACCCCAACGTGTTCTACGCGATGGGCGAGAAGCCGGCCGATACCTACGGCGGCATTCCGGGCACGCACATCGGCGTCGAGGTCGCGATGCAGTGGAACAGCGGCTACAACGAGCAGGTGCTGTGCTTCACCAACAACATCCCGCAGCGTGACGGCGGCACCCACCTGACCGGCCTGCGGGCCGCGATGACCCGGGTCATCAACAAGTACATCGAAGAGAACGAGTTCGCCAAGAAGGCCAAGGTCGAGGTCACCGGCGACGACATGCGCGAAGGCCTTTGCTGCGTGCTGAGCGTCAAGGTGCCCGAGCCCAAGTTCTCGAGCCAGACCAAGGACAAGCTGGTGTCGAGCGAGGTGCGCGCGCCGGTCGAGGACATCGTCGGCCGCCTGCTGACCGACTACCTGCAGGAGCGCCCGAACGACGCCAAGATCATCTGCGGCAAGATCGTCGAGGCGGCGCGCGCGCGCGAAGCCGCCCGCAAGGCGCGCGAGATGACGCGCCGCAAGGGCGTGCTCGACGGCATGGGCCTGCCGGGCAAGCTGGCCGACTGCCAGGAGAAGGACCCGGCGCTGTGCGAGGTCTACCTGGTCGAGGGCGACTCCGCCGGCGGTTCCGCCAAGCAGGGCCGCGACCGGAAGTTCCAGGCCATCCTGCCGCTGCGCGGCAAGATCCTGAACGTCGAGAAGGCGCGCTACGAGAAGCTGCTGACCAGCAACGAAATCCTGACCATGATCACCGCCCTGGGCACCGGCATCGGCCGGGCCGGCGCCACGACCTCGGGCGGCGGCGCCGACGACTTCAACGTCGCCAAGCTGCGCTACCACCGGATCATCATCATGACCGACGCCGACGTCGACGGCGCCCACATCCGGACCCTGCTGCTGACCTTCTTCTACCGGCAGATGCCCGAGCTGGTCGAGCGCGGCCACATCTACATCGCTCAGCCGCCGCTCTACAAGGTGAAGGTCGGCAAGGAAGAGCAGTACCTCAAGGACGGCCCGGCGCTCGACGCCTTCCTGCTGAAGGTGGCGCTGAAGGATGCGAGCGTGTCCACCGGCGGCGCGAGTCCGACCCTGCTCAACGGCGACACCCTGGCCGAACTGGCGCGCAAGCACCAGCTGGCCGAAGCCGTGATCGCCCGGCTCGGCGTGTTCCTCGATGCGGCGGCGCTGCGCGCGATCGCCGACGGCGTGTCGCTCGACCTCGACACCACGGCCAGCGCCGAGGCCTCGGCCGTGGCACTGCAGAACAAGCTGCGCGAACTCAACACCACCGGCGCGCCGGCGGACGTGTCGAGCGAGTTCGACACCCGCACCGACAAGCCGCTGCTCCGCATCAGCCGCCGCCACCACGGCAACATCAAGAGCGGCGTGCTGACGCAGGACTTCGTCCACGGCGCCGACTACGCGGCCTTGTCCGAGGCGGCCAAGACCTTCCGCGACCTGCTGGGCGAAGGTGCGGTGGTCAAGCGCGGCGAGGGCGAGCGCGCCAAGGAAGAAAAGGTCAACGACTTCCGCGAGGCGATGCGCTGGCTGATCGGACAGGCCGAGAACGCCACGGCGCGCCAGCGCTACAAGGGTCTGGGCGAGATGAACCCCGAGCAGTTGTGGGAAACCACGATGGACCCGGCGGTGCGCCGCCTGCTGCGGGTGCAGATCGACGACGCGATCGAGGCCGATCGCGTGTTCACGATGCTGATGGGCGACGAGGTCGAGCCGCGGCGAGAGTTCATCGAGCAGAACGCGCTGCGGGCGGCGAATATCGACGTTTGAGCGTTCGTTCAGCTGCGCTCGGCCGAGGCGGCCAGCGCCGCGCGCCGGGGCGCCCGCCCCAGCCCGCCCACGACGACGGCGGCCACCAGCACCAGCCCACCGCTGAGCGGCATCGCGCTCGAGATGCCCCAGCCGTCGACCACGAGGCCGCCAAGCAGGGCGCCCGAGGCGATCGCGACCTGGAAGCCGCTCACCAGCAAGGCCTGGCCGGCTTCGGGCGCATCGGGAACGGCCTCCATCATCCAGCCGGTCAGCGCGACCGGGATCATGCCGAAGGCGATGCCCCAGGTGACCACCACCGCGGCGCCGGCCAGGAAGCCGCCGCCCACCACCGTCGACAGCAGCAGCGCGGCCGCGAGCAGCACAGCCGCCAGCAGCGCCGCCGCGCGCACGCTGCGCGCGACCAGCGTGCCGCCGACGAAGGTGCCGAAGAAGCCGACCGCGCCGTAGGCCAGCAGCAATGTCGTGACGCCGTTGGCGTCGAGCCCGAAGACCTGCTGCAGCAGCGGCTTGAGGTAGGTGTAGGCGGCGAAATGGCCGGCCACCAGGAACAGCACCGCCAGCAGGCCGACCTGCGCCATGCGCCGCGTCAGCGGCGTCAGCAGGTCGCGCGGCCGGATGGCGCGGGCCGGCGGCATCGCGGGCAGCAGCCAGACCTGGATCGCCAGCACGACCGCCGCCAGCGCGCCCGTGAGCCCGAAGGCGGCGCGCCAGCCAGCCAAGGTGCCGACCAGCGCGCCGGCGGGCACGCCGAGCACGGTGGCCGCCGAGACGCCGGCCAGCACCAGCGACATGGCGCGCGCCTGCGAGCCGGATGCCACCAGCTGGGTGGCGGCGCTGGGCGCGAAGGTCCAGAAGCCGCCGATGCACAGGCCCAGCAGCAGGCGGGCCACGAGCATCGTCGCGAAATTCGGTGCGAAGGCGGCCAGCAGGTTCGACGCCACCAGCATGGCGGTCAGCGTCACCATGACGGTGCGCCGGTCCAGGCGGCCGGAGGCGACGATCAGCGCCGGCCCGGCGAAGGCCGCCAGCACGCCCGGCATCGTGACCATCAGGCCGGCGGTGCCGTCGCTGATCTGCAGGCCGGCACCGATGTCGGTCAGCAGGCCGATCGGCAGGAATTCGGTCGTGACCATCGCGAAGGTGCCGACGGCGATTGAGCCGACGGCCAGCCAGGCGGACCGGGAGGTGTCCGGGGCGGCTTCGGAAAGGGCATCGGTGCAGGAGGAGCAGGGGGCGTTCATGTGTGGCAGTCCACCGTCTGTTGTGGGCTGTCGAGTCTGGCGGCGTCGAGGCGGCCCTCGCAGCGCCGTGCGGAACATCTCTTTTTCCGGGACGCCAACAATGAAAACCGTTGGACCTCATGCGTTTTGTCGTCTTGGCGCGTGGCACGGGCGCGACTGCGCGTAAACGCTATTCCTAGCCCGACTCTTGCTAAGGAAAATTGCCGGCGAACTCGCCGCCATTTCTCAGCAAGGAAATCACAGCAATGAACCCGACCCGCTTCTGGCACTCCGCCGCGGCCCTGGCGATCTTCGGCATGTTCACCTCGGCGCAGGCGCTGACCAATCCGCCGATCCGCATGGCCCAGGGCATCGAGTACATGTGCGGCGGCAAGAGCAGCGCCGAAGCGGCCTTCATGCAGACGGTGGCGCCCCGCTGGGCCGCGACCTTCGAATTCGCGGTCAGCCGAGGCAAGCCCGGCCAGTTCCCGAGCGATGTCAAGGTGGTGGTGCGCGACCGCTATTCGGGCCGGCTGGTGATGGAGACCGCCACCGGCTCGCCGTTCATGCTGGCCCGGCTCGATCCCGGCGCCTACGAGGTCGAGGCCACGCTGGCCGGGATCACGCTGCAGCAGCCCCTGACCGTGTTCAACGGCCTGAGCGCCAAGGCGCAGTTCGTCTGGCCGTCGAACGTCGATTTCGCCGCCGCGATGGGATTGCCGCGGGCCGAGCAGCAGGCCTCGGTGCGCACCGGCAACTGAGCCCCGGCGCCCGGCGTTCCGGCGCTGAAATCAGGTTCGCTTAAGGCGCCTTGCCGACAGTGGCGGCGTGAAGCTCCCTTCACGCCAACCCGAGCAAAGGATTCCGCGATGAACACAGGTCGATCCTGGCGGCCGCTGGCTGCCCTGGCATTGGGCGCAGCGGCGCTGTCCGGTGCGCTGGCGGCGCATGCGGTCTACAACCCGCCGATCCGCATGGCCAACGGCATCGAGTACATGGGCGGCGGCGGCAGCAGCGAAGAGGCGGCGCTGATGCAGAGCGTCGAGCCTCGCTGGCCGGCCAGCTTCGAGTTCGCGGTCAAGGACGGGACGCGACAGGTCTCGGCCGCCGATGTCGTCGTGACGGTGCGCGATGCATCCGGCCGCGAGTTGCTGAGCCAGGTCGAAGCGGGTGGCCCGTTCCTGGTGGCCCGGCTCGAGCCGGGCCGCTATCAGGTCGAGGCCACGCGGGGAGGCCAGACCCTCACGCAGGAGATCGAGCTGCTGCCCTGGCAGCCGAAGCGGACCGTGTTCGTCTGGCCCGCCGGCGTGCAGGCCCCGCGTTCCTGAGGTCCGGGAGCGCCCGGGCGCCCTTTCAGAAGATGCTCAAGGCGGCGCGAGGCCGTCCATGGGAAAATTCAAGGTTGCCCGTGCATGGCACGCACCTTGAATGTGGGTCGTGTCGCTCGCACATGGTGTGTCCGGGCGCAGTCCCGTCTTCCTAGGCCCCGATGCCGCTTCGTCCCCTCGTTCTCCTCACCACGCTGCTGCACGCCTATATCGGTCTGCGGCTGCTGCCCGCGCTGGCGGGCCTGCCCTTGGCGTGGCCGCTGCTGGGATCGGCACTGCTCGTGTCGGCCGTCACCATGCCCCTGCCCTTCGTCGGGATGCGGTCCCGGCGGCGCCAGTTCGCGGACGTCTGGAAATGGATCGGGCTCATCAGCATGGGCTGGTTCTCGTCGTTGCTGGTGCTCACCGTGGTGCGCGATGCCGGCCTGCTGCTCGGCTGGCTCGGTGCGTCCGTGTCCGGGGTGACGCTCGATGGGGCGCGCTGGCAGCTGTGGAGCGCGGCCGGCGTGCCGCTGATGGCCAGCGCGACTTCGCTGGTCGGCCTGCTGAACGCGCGCCGGACGGCGGGCGTGGTGCGCATCGACGTGCCGATCCGCGACCTGCCCTCGGCGCTGAGCGGCTTCACGATCGCGCAGCTCAGCGACATTCATGTGGGGCCGACCATCAAGCGCGGCTACATCCAGCGCATCGTCAATGCGGTCAACGGACTCGGCGCCGACATGATCGCGATCACCGGCGACCTGGTCGACGGCACGGTGGCCGAGTTGCGCGACCACATCGCGCCGCTGCAGCAGCTCAAGGCGCGCCACGGCACCTTCGTCGTGACCGGCAACCACGAGTACTACGCCGGGGCGCATGCCTGGATCGACGAACTCCGGCGCCTCGGCCTTCGCGTGCTGCTCAACGAGCACGTGGTGCTCCAGACCCGCAACGTGAAGGGCGCGCAGACCGACGAGGAAGTGCTCGAAAGCGCGCTGCTGGTGGCCGGGGTGACCGACTACACCGCCGGTCATTTCGATGCCGCGCACGCCAGCGATCCGCACGGCGCGCTGGCCGATGCGCCCCCGCTGGTGCACACCCGGGTGCTGCTGGCGCATCAGCCGCGCAGCGCACCCGAGGCCGCCGAAGCAGGCTACCACCTGCAGCTGTCGGGCCACACGCACGGCGGCCAGTTCTTTCCGTGGAACCTGTTCGTGCCATTGCAGCAGCCGTTCACAGCGGGGCTGCACAAGCTGCACGAGATGTGGGTCTACACCAGCCGCGGGACCGGCTACTGGGGGCCGCCGAAGCGCTTCGGCGCGCCCTCCGAAATCACCTTGCTGCGCCTGCTGCGGGCCTGAGCGTCAGGCCTGCTCGATCAACAGCCGGCGGGCGTTCGAGGTGGTCTTCGCGTGGATCGGCTTGAGGCCGCGCTGGACGATCCGGGCACTCGCGCTCGACAGGTGGTTCACGGCTTCGGCCGAGCGGGTGGCCGCGTTCCCGAAGGCTTCGGCATGGCTGACGGCCTGCGCCGGGCTGGTGCTGGTGGCCAGTGAGAACAAGGCCAGGCCGCTGCCCAGCCAGTGCTTCACGGCGCGGTTCACCAGCGCGAACTGGGTGGTGTGGAGCTGGTTGGCCATCGCAGCGCCGGATTCGCTGGCCGCCGCCAGTTTTTCGTGGCCCATGAGCTGGAATTCGGCCAGGTCGACCTCGCTGGGGGACAGGCCCGCCTTGGCCATGCGTTCTGTGCGCATCTGGATCACCGAGCCGGCCGACAGCAGCATCTCGTTGGTCGTCAAGGCCACGTCGACCCACAGCATGAGCGGGTTGAAGAAACGCGTGGAGGAGAAGCTGGGGTTCATGGCGCCACTATAGACCGAGCCGCACATTTTTGCTGCAGTGCAGCATCGATTGGGGATGTCTTCCTACAAAGGTAAATGCCACTTGGAGGCGAGCACGGGTCTTGCGTTGCTTGTTACATTCGCAATGCAACTCATGCTCATACGAATGACTCACTCATCGCGCTGCGTCAGGGCCCTGCTGTGTGCTGCGAGCCTCGCTTTCCCCCTGGCCGCCATGGCCGCTCCCGCCGACGGGGCGCCCGGCATCTACATCGATCTCGGGCGCGGCGACCCGGACACGGATTCACTGACCCTCGGCTACGCCATGCCTTGGTCATGGCGCGGGTCGCCGGCACCGGGCGGCCCGCTTTCGTTCTACTGGGATTTCTTTCTCAGCCAGTGGCGTGCGCCGCTGCCCCCCAATGGGGCGGACAAGCGCAGCTACACGCAACTCGGGGCGATCGCCAACTGGCGCTGGCGCTTCAATCAGGGCGAGTCGCCTTGGTTCGTCGAGGCCGGCATCGGCGCCACCGTGATGGACCAGCTCTACCGCACGCCCGACCGGGAATTCTCCACCGCCTTCCAGTTCACCGAGCAACTCGGCGTCGGCCTGAGCCTCGGAGCGCAGGGCGCGCACGAGGTGTCGCTGCGTTTCCAGCACTTCTCGAACGCCGGCATCAAGGAGCCGAACCCGGGCGAGAATTTCGTGCGAGTGCGCTACCTCTATCGCTATTGATGACGGGCTGGCGACGCGCTGCGAGGTTCTCGAAGACGTTGCGGTAGCGTTCCAGGCCGTCGGCCGCCGCGTTCGGTGGTACGCCGGGTCCGAATTCGAGCATCTGACCTTGACAGCGGACGCTGCGTTCGGGCGTCAGGATGGCCCAGCGAAGCGGCGCGAAGCGGCGGGCGAAAAAAGGCGCCACGGCCTCCACCACATGGTGGTCGGGGTCGAACCAGGCCAGGTAGAGCGCCTCCGCGCCCGGTGCATCGGCGACGACGCTGAAGTGGATCAGCGTCTTCATCTTGCGCATGTCGCGCCGCACGGCCTGGGCCATGTGCAGCGCCTGGACCCGGTCGCGATCTCGCGGGTCGTGCTGCAGGCCGGGTTCGTGCACCAATCGCCACAGCAGCCGGTAGAGCAGGCCGAAGCGCAGCGGTGCGTTGTGCAGGATGACGGTCTCGCACATCGACATGAAGGAGCGCGGAACCAGCGGATGGGTGATGCCGGCGCTCGCCGCGCCGCGCGTGGCGGCGAGGCCGGCCGGCCTCGAGAAACGCTGCGTCTCGGCCCCGGCGTCGATGACCCAGTCGACCTGGTCCGGCGCGACCAGGGCGGCCAGCAGCGAGCGGGCCTCGCGCCGGAAGCCGTCGGAGTCGATGTTGCCGGCGAGGGTGATGGTGTGCGGGGCCATGGCATCAACTTAGGGCCGCCCCGAGGCCGCACCTGTAGGCGTTCAGGCGTAAAGCGCAGAGGCCTGCGCTGGCGCGGCCGTGGCTCGCGCGCGCTCAGGAAGAGGCGTTCGGCAGCCGCCGCCGGAGCTGCCGGGCCCGCAGCTCGGTGGCCACGTAGGTGAGGGCGGCGAGGATCAGGGGCAGCAGATAGTAGATCGCCCGGTAGGCCAGCAGCGCGCCGAGCAGCGTGCCCTGCGGCGCCCGGTGGCCGAGCAGCGCGAGGAACACGGCCTCCAGCACACCGAGGCCGCCAGGCACGTGGGTGATCACGCCGGCGACCGCGGCGACCAGTGCCACCGCCAGCACCTCGTGGTAGGGAATCTGGCGCTGCAGGAGGAGCCAGATCATGCCGCCGATCAGCGACCAGTTGAGCATCGACATCGCGAGCTGTAGCAGCGCCATGCGCAGCGAGGGCGTGTCCAGCTCGTGGCCGCGCAGCCGCCAGGTGTGCTGCCGCGCGATCGCGCACAGGCTGAGGTAGGCCGCGCCCCCGGCCAGCAGCAGTGCGCCAAGGATGCGCAGCCCTTGGCCGTCCATCTTCCAGTCGGGCGGCAGCACCATCGGAAAGAAGCAGAAGACCGTGCCCGCCAGCACCAGGTACCCCAGCCAGTTGGTCAGCATGCTGAAACCGAGCACCCGCGTGATGGTCAGGCTGTCCAGGCCCAGCCGCGAGTAGAGCCGGTACCTGAAGGCAACGCCGCCGACCAGGGCGCCTAGGTTCAGGTTGAAGGCATAGCTGATGAAGGTGACGCGCATCACGATGCGGGTGCCGAGCCGGTGGCCGGTCATGCGTCGGCCCAGCAGGTCGAAGGTGCTGTAGAGCAGGTGGCTGCACGCGGCGAGCACCGCGGCCGCCAGCAGTGCGGGCCGTGGAATGGCGCGCAGCGCGTCGAGCACCTCGTTCCAGTCGATCGTGCGGGCCTGTCGCACGACCAGCGCCAGCACCGCGGCGAAGAAGAGCCAGGCCCCGATGCGTTTCACCAGCGGCCAGCCGCCGGCGGCCGGTGCCTGCGCTTGCACCTGCACCCTCACGCCGCATCCGTCCGCGTGGCGCCGCCGCCCTGGTGCAGGGCCGTGTCGAGCGGCTTCAGCTTCGGCGCGTGGCGCGGCAGCCAGCCGACCCAGGAGGGGTACCAGCGCAGCACATGGAAAATGACGAAGCTGCGTACCAGCCGCCAGCCGCTCCACTCATCGAGGTCTGAGGCCTCGATCTGCCTGCAGCTGTTCTGCATCAGCGCGTCGAGCCGCTCCCACAGCGTCTGGTTGAAGCCCCGGTCGCGCAGGATCACGTTGGCTTCGAGATTGAGCGAAAGGCTCAGCGGGTCCAGGTTGCTGGAACCGACGGTGCTCCATCGCTCGTCGACCAGCGCCACCTTGCCGTGCAGCGGGCGCTCGCAATATTCGTAGATCCGCACGCCCGCATGCAGCAGGTGGTGATAGAGCATGCTGGCCGCCACCTTGACGATCGGCATGTCGGGTTCGCCCTGCAGGATCAGCCGCACGTCGACACCGCGCCGGGCGGCACGGCGCAGCTCCTTGATGAGCCGGTAGCCGGGAAAGAAATAGGCGTTGGCGATCACGATGCGTTGGCGGGCGCTGCGGATGGCCGCGAGATAGTGGCGCTCGATGTCGTTGGTGTGGCGCCGATTGTCGCGGGTGACGAACTGCGCCGCGGCCTCTCCCGCGGGCGCGTTGTCGTCTTGCGCGGCGGCGCGGATCCGGCGCCGGAACCAGCCGGCGCCCTTGCCACCGACAGCGATCGCCTGCAGCACGAAGCGATGGATCTCGGAGACGATCGGGCCGGCCAACTCGACCGCATAGTCCTGCTTCGCCTTGGGGCCGAAGTCGAGCAGGTGGTCGGCCGAATAGTTGATACCGCCGACGAAGGCCAGCGTGCCGTCGACCACCACGATCTTGCGGTGCATGCGGCGGAAGACGTTGAGCCGCTGGCCGAAGATGCGCTTGCCGGGATCGAACACCCGCACCTTGACGCCCGCGGCGATCAATCCCGCGATGAATCCGGGCGACAGCGAGGGCGAGCCGAAGCCGTCGATCATGAGGTCGACCTTGACGCCACGGCGGGCCGCCGCGCTCAGCGCCGCGTGCAGCTGCTCGCCGACCTTGTCCTCGAACAGGATGAAGGTCTCGACGATCACCTCGCGCCGGGCTTCGCCGATGGCCTCGAACACGCGCGGAAAGAACTGCTCGCCGTTTTCCAGCAGCGCGACGCGGTTGCCGTCGGTCCAGCGGCGGCCGGCGGCGGCCGTGTCGGGGGTGTCGTTGCTCACAGCGCGATCTCCGCCACCAGCGGGGCATGGTCCGACAGGTGCGACCAGGGCCGGCGCGGCAGCACCACCGGTGAATGGACGCTGGCGTTCCGGACGTAGATGCGGTCCAGCGACAGCAGCGGGAAGCGGGCGGGAAAGGTTCGCGCGGCGCTGCCATGGGCCTGCACGAAGACCTCGCTCAGCGAAGCCCCCTGGGCGAGGATCTGGTGGGCGCGGCCGCGCCAGTCGTTGAAATCGCCGGCGACGACCAGGGGTGCATTGGCCGGCACCTCGTCGCGCACGATGTGGCAAAGCAGCTCGAGCTGCTGCAGCCGGTGGGCCTCGGCGAGTCCCAGGTGCGCGCAGATCACGTGGACGTCGATCGGCCGTCCCGGCAGCCGCAGCACGCAATGCAGGAGGCCTCGCTTCTCGGGCCCGACGATCGAGACGTCGTGGTTGCGGTGGTGGACGATCGGGAACTTCGACAGCACGGCGTTGCCGTGATGCCCCTTGGGATACACCGCGTTGCGGCCATAGGCGAACTGCGGCCACATGGTGTCGGCCAGGAATTCGTAGTGCGGTGCCTCGGGCCAGTTGTCGACCTTGCGCGAATGGCGCGAGTGGGTGCCCAGCACCTCCTGGAGGAACACCACGTCGGCGCCCACCGTGCGCACCGCATCGCGCAACTCCGGCAGGATGAACTTGCGGTTCAGCGCCGTGAAGCCCTTGTGGGTGTTCACGGTCATGACCTTGAGGGAGGTCGCCGGCGCGGCGGTGGCGCCCGAATGCAGGGGAGGCTTCACAAGCATGGTTGTAAGCCGGGCCAGCTTCCGCGGCTGTAGGAACGGACCACCTCCTTCGATGGCCTTCGCTCAAGGGGGCATGGCGCCTACAGGCAGCCCGGCCGCAGCCCCACATGGCGGCCGTCCGTGCCCTTCTACGGTGCATTCAGAGCTTGAAGAAAAGGGCTCGACTTGTTCAACGAACGCAGAGAGACAGGAGCCATCATGAAGCAACAATTTGTCGCCACCACCCTTCTCGCCGGACTGATGGGCATGGCCGGCCTCGCCATGGCCCAGGGCACCACCGCGATGCCAGCCCAGCCCGACCCCGCGGTCGGGGGCCAAGCCAGCACCAAGACGCCGGCGGGCGTCGCCAATCCGACCCAGCGGCCAGACGGCAGCAACCCGGCATCGCGCGAGGTTGTGAAATCGGAAGCCCGCGTCCACAACCGCAGCAATGCCACCAACAACGTGCCCAAGGGCGAGGCGTCGACCACGGTGAATCACCAGCCCAACGCGATGCCGGCGCCGACGGGCGAGAGGTCTCGCATCGAAGTCAGCCAGTCGGGCCGGAAGGTGAAGCCGCATTTCGGCGAGAAGGGCGAGCGGCCTGAAGTGCCCACCAACCCGACCGACAAGACCGGCACGCCGAAGTAGGCGGTCGCTTGAAAGAAACCCCCTGCACGTGGGTGCAGGGGGCTTTTGCCGTGGCGGAAGATCAGCTCTTGGCCGGCGGCGGGGCCGGGTGATGGTGGTGTCCGCCAGGACCGCCAGCGCCGCGGTGGCCGAAGCGTTGCATCGATTCGGCGTCGAAGGTCTTCTGCTGCTCCGGCGACAAGGCTGCGTAGAAGCTCCGCGTGGCGTCGGCACGCTTGGCGAACATTGCGCTGCGTTCGGCCTGGCGTGCCTGCATCCGGTCGAGGCGCTGGGGCGTCGTCAGCTTGGCGAACTCGGCGCGATCGGCACCCGGCTGGCCTGCCGGGCGGGCCGGGGGCTGCTGGGCGGCGTTGAAGCTGTTCCAGGCGCTTTCCTGGGCCGGGGTCAGCTTGAGCTTTTCCTTCAGGGCGGCCAACTGCTGGGCCCGATGGGCCTGCATGCGCTCGAAGCGTTCGGCGCGATCGGCCTCATGGCGCTGCGGCTTGGCTGGCGCCTGCGCCCCAGGCTGGGCCGTGGCGGCGGGCGGCGGGGGAGCCGTCAGCGGCGCCTGTGCAAAGGCACCGGACGATGCGAAGGTGGCCGAGGCCAGCAGACCGGCCCAGAGAAGGCTTTTGCGAGACGGGATCATGAGAGTGCTTCCTTTCGAAGAAGCCTGCCACCGATGGGCAGCAGGTGAGAGGAAGTCTGGCGCCGCCATGTATCGCGATCGTGAGCCCGGGGTGAGGTCTGGTAAAGAAGCATGAACCGCGGGCGCTCGCGACTCGCCCTCTCGCGCGGTCAGCCGAGCTTGCCGTTCTGGAAGTCGTGCACCGCCTGGGTGACCTGCTCGCGCGTGTTCATGACGAATGGCCCGTACTGGGCGATCGGCTCGTGCAGCGGCTTGCCGGCGATCAGCAGCGCGCGGGCCGGGCTGTGGTTCGAGGCCGGCGCCCGCAGCACCACGCCATCGCTGCCGGGCTCGTTGGCCAGGATCGCCATGCGCTTGGTCGGGATCTCGGCGCTGCCGATGTAGAGCGACTCGCGGAACACGTAGACCAGCGCGTTGCGGTCGTCCAGCAGCGGCTGGGCGAACTCGGCCCCGGGCGGCAGCGTGATGTCGAGGTAGAGCGGCTCGGTGTGTTCCCGCTGGACCGCGCCATGGACGCCGTGGCTGACGCCCGCGATGACGCGCACGTGGGCGCCAGCCGGGGTGATGAACTCCGGGATCTCTGGACTCTGGATGTCGCGATACCAGGGCTCGCGCATCTTGTCCTTGGCCGGCAGGTTGAGCCACAGCTGGAAGCCTTCCATGAGGCCTTCTTCCTGCTCGGGCAGCTCGCTGTGCACCAGGCCCCGCCCGGCGGTCATCCACTGCACGCCGCCGTTCGACAGCAGGCCTTCGTGGCCGGCACTGTCGCGGTGGCGCATGCGCCCGGAGATCATGTAGGTCACGGTCTCGAAGCCGCGGTGGGGGTGGCTCGGGAAGCCGCCGATGTAGTCGCCCGGGTTGTCGCTGCTGAACGCATCGAGCATCAGGTAGGGATCGAGGCGCTGCTGCAGCGGCTGGTGCAGCACGCGCGTGAGCTTGACGCCGTCGCCGTCGCTGGTCGAGACGCCGGCGACGATCTGGTCGATGCCGCGCGGCTGGGAGAGCGACAGCGGCTCGACCGCGGGGGACGGATGGGCGTGGGAGTTGGTGCTCATCCTGGCATGGTGGCACGGTCGGGGCGACCGCGCTGGCGGTGGGGCCAGTCAGCCCAGCGACTCGAGCTCCCAGGACACGTTCTGCCAGGCCACGCCGAAACCCGGGGGCGTGGCCGCCGTCTCGCCGCCGCTGACGGCCTCGAGCGCCCACTCGGCGCCGGCGCTGACGCTGTCGATCAGCGGCACCGGCACCGAAGCGGCGAAATCGCCCGCCATGCCCGCCAGGCCGGCGCCGCCGAGGATCACCGCCTGCGCCTCGAAGCGCGTCGCGGCCTCGCGGCAAGCTTCGGCCAGCAGGCTGCGGGCGCCGACCGGGTCCTGGGCCAGCTGAGCGCCGCTGGGTGCCACCGTGTGGATGCCGGCCAGCGACGCCGCGAAGCCGAGCGAGGATGCCAGCCGATCGAGCATCGGCCGCCAGCGTTCGCCGCCGGTCACGACGGCGAAACGGCCGTGCCGGGCGGCCGCCGCGAAGGCCGCCTCGGCCAGTCCGCCGACCGGCACGCCGGCGCCGTCGCGCAGGGCGAACAGGCCCGGGTCGCCGAAGCAGCCGATCAGGATCGCGTCAGGCCGCTCGCCGTGCGCGTGGGCGCTGGCCCAGGCATCGAGGACCGCATGCTGCGCCACCGCGTAGGTGGCCTCGCTGGCGATGTACGGCGCGCCGAACCGCGCGGTGAGCGTGTGCACCGCCAGGGCTCCCTCCAGTTGCTTCTGCAGGTGCTGCTGGAGCAGCGCGCTCACCGAGGCCGAGGTGTTCGGGTTGACGACCAGCAGCCGCTTCATGGTGGAGCGCGGGCGTCAGCGGCGCCGCGTCGAACGCCGCCCCAGCAGCGCCGCCGACCCCAGCGCGATCGCCATCACGGCGAACGATACGACGGTGGTCACCGTGCCGAGCGCGTAGATCGATGGCGTGGTCACGGTCGAGGTCAGCGCCTGCAGTTCGAGCGGAAGCGTATTGACGTCCCCGATGGCTTGCGAGGTGCGCGCGATCTCGTCCCAGCTCAGCGTGAAGCCGAACATGCCGATGCCGACCACCGACGGCCCGATCAGCGGCAGCACCACGTGCAGGAAGCTCTGCCAGGGCGTGGCGCCGAGGTCGCGCGCGGCTTCTTCGTAGGCCGGATTGAAGCGGTTGAAGACCGCGAACATGATCAGCAGGCCGAAGGGCAGCGTCCAGGTCAGGTGGGCGCCGAGGGCCGAGGTGAGCAGCCCGAGCGCGGTGCCGTAGTTCTCGAGCAGGCCCTCGGCGCCGATCGCGCCGAGCGCGCCCTTGAGGCCGGTGTCGAGCAGGCGGAACTGCAGCCCGATGCCCAGCGAGACGATGATCGACGGCATGATCAGGCTCGCTACCGTGACGAAGAACAGGGCGTTGCCGCCCTTGAGCCGCTTGCGGAACGCGAGGCCGGCCAGCACCGACAGCACCACCGTGAAGGCCATCACCACCGCGCCGAGCATCAGCGAGCGGCCGAAGGCGGCGCCGATGTCGACCGTGCCCAGGCCCTCGGCGAGCTTGCGGAACCAGTGCAGCGACACGCCGCGCAGCGGAAAGGTGAGGCCGCCCTCGGGGCCCTGGAAGCTCAGCACGAAGATGGTGATCATCGGGCCGTAGAGGAAGACCACGAACAGCGTGAAGACCAGGGCCAGGGGCCAGAAGCCGGCGCTGCGCTGTTCACCAATCCGGTGGCTCAAGTCAGAGCTCCTTCCGGATGTCGACCAGCCGCGTGAGGCCCCAGATGATCATCAGCACCACCGCCAGCAGGATCATCGCGTTGGCCGCCGCCAGCGGGAACTGCAGATACGAGGTCTGGACCTGGATGATCTTGCCGACCGAGGCGATCTGCTGGCCGCCCATCACGCCGATGGTGACGAAGTCGCCCATCACGATCGTGATGACGAAGATCGAGCCGATCAGGATGCCGGTGCGCGACAGCGGCACGATCACGTTCCACAGCGTCTGCCAACCCGAGGCGCCGGAGTCGTTGGCGGCTTCGAGCAGCGAACGGTCGATGCGCATCATCGAGTTGAAGATCGGCACGATCATGAACATGGTGTACAGGTGCACGAAGGCCAGCACCACCGAGAAGTCCGAGAACAGCAGCCACTCGACCGGCGCATCGACCAGGCCCAGCCCCATGAGCCCCTGGTTCACCAGCCCGTTGCGGCCCAGCAGCGGCACCCACGAGATCATGCGGATCACGTTGGAGGTCCAGAACGGCACCGTGCACAGCACGAACAGCAGCGTCTGCATGCCCGGCGAGCGCACGTGGAAGGACAGGAAGTAGGCCACCGAGAAACCGATCAGGAGCGTGATGGCCCAGACCAGCAGGCAGAACTTGAGCGTGCTGAGGTAGGTCGACAAGGTGACGCAGAGGTCGCCGTTGTCGGTGAGGTGCGAACAGCCCTCGAAGATCGCGAAGTAGTTGCGCGGCGAGATCGCCGGAATCAGCTCGTACTCGTTGAAGTTCCACAGGCTGACCATCGCGATCAGCGCCAGCGGGATCAGGAAGAACAACAGGAACACCAGCGCGAACGGCGCCGCCTGCCACCAGGCCTTGACGGCGTGGGCAGGCAGCAAGGCCGCGTGGCTGGTGGTCGTGGGCGCGCTCATCCTGTCGTCATGCAGCCACGAACTCGTTCCACTTCCGCACCATGTATTCGTTCTCGTCCATCACGGCGTTCCAGCAGGCGATGCCGCCCATGCGCTCCTCGTAGCTGCCGCCGTCGCGCACCGCGCCGACCTTGGCGATGACGTCGCCCTGCGGGCTCTTGATGTCCTGCGCGGCGGGCTTGCCTTCCATCCAGTAGGCCCACTCGTAGGGCTCCATCTTGGCCTTGGCGGTTTCCAGCACGGCGCTGTAGTAGCCCTGGCGGTTCAGGTAGGCACCGGCCCAGCCGTCGAGGAACCAGTTGATGAATTCGTAGGCGCCGTCGAGCTTCTTGCCCGACAGGGTGGCCGGCAGGCCGAAGCCCGAGGCCCAGGCGCGGTAGCCTTCCTTGAGCGGCTGGAAGGTGCAGGCGATGCCCTTGCTGCGCACCGCGGTCACGGCCGGCGACCACATCGACTGGATCACCACCTCGCCCGAGGACATCAGGTTGACCGACTCGTTGAAGTCCTTCCACAGGGCGCGGAACTGGCCGGCCTTCTTGGCCTCGATCAGGGTCTTGATCGTCAGGTCGATCTCGGCCTTGGTCATGTTGCCCTTGTCGGCGTACTTGTGGATGCCCTTGGCCTCGACCACCATCGCCGCGTCCATGATGCCGATCGACGGGATGTTCAAGATCGCCGCCTTGCCCTTGAACTCGGGGTTCAGCAGCTCGGCCCAGGAGCCGATCGGCCGCTTGATCAGGTCGGGCCGGATGCCCAGCGTGTCGGCGTTGTAGGTGGTCGGGATCAGCGACATGAACTGCGTCGGCGTCTTCGAGAAGGCCTTGCTCTTCTCGCCCTCGAGGAAGATCACCTTGATCGGCGCCGTGCCCTGGTCGCCGACCTTCTTGCCGGCGACCTCGCCCTTGGTGAATAGCGAGGTGATCTTGTCGGCGTTCTTGACCCGCTTGGTGTCGATGCCCTTGAGGTTGCCGGTGGGCACGATCTTCTTCAGCGAGAAGTACTCGGTGTCGATCAGGTCGAAGCTGTTCGGCGCGGTCACGGCGCGCTTGGTGACGTCGTCGGTGGTGACGGCCACGTACTGGATCTCGATGCCGGTGTCGGCCTTGAACTTCTCGGCGATCGCCTTGTCCTGGTTGACCGCGGTGCCGAGGTAGCGCAGCACGATCTTCTCCTGCGCGTGGATGGCCGGGAAGACACCCGCCGCGAGGATGCCTGCCGTGCCCTGCAGCAGCGTGCGGCGCTGCACGCCGAGGGTCGGGGTTTCGATTTTTTTGGACATGGAAGGTCTCCTGAGAGGCGGTGGTGAAGAAAAGGGGGGAGAGGCCGGGGCCGGTCGCGGGCGCTGTCAGGCCGCCATCGCCGCCAGGGCCGCCAGCGGCGCGCGTCGCGGCGGCGACGTGCCGCCGCTGCGTGCTTCGGGGCGCGTGGCGCCGGGGCCCAGCGTCCGGGCATCGGACTCGGCCCACGAGACACGCACGCTGTCGCCGACCTCGTAGCTGCGGCCGGCGAATTCCTGCTCGGACAGCAGCACCGAGATGCCGCTCTGCTCCGGAGGCACGCTGGTCAGGCGCAGGCCGAGCAGCACGTAGGTGCCCTGGTATTCGACGTCGGTGACGTGCGCGGGCAGCCCCGGCTCGCCCGCCGCGCCGGTGGCCGGCGCGATCCGCGTGTGGTCGTTGCGCACCGCGACCTTGCCGTCGTCCAGCGCGAACACGTTGTGGCCGCCCATGAAGCGCGCCACGAACTCGCTCGCCGGATGGTTGTAGACCTCGTGCGGCGAGCCGACCTGCTCGATCAGGCCGTTGTTCATCACCACCATGGTGTCGGCCAGCGCCATCGCCTCTTCCTGCGAATGGGTGACGTGGATGAAGGTCAGGCCCAGCTCCTTCTGCCAGCGCCGCAGCTCGGCGCGCATCTGGATCCGCAGGAAGGGGTCGAGCGCCGACAGCGGCTCGTCGAGCAGCAGCACCCGCGGCTCGGTGATCAGGGCCCGCGCCAGCGCCACGCGCTGCTGCTGGCCGCCCGACAGCTCGCCCGGCTTGCGCCCGGCCAGGTGGCCCATCGCGACCCGCTCGAGCAGGTTGCCGGCGCGCTTGTGGCGCTCGCTCTTTGAGACGCCCTTTTCATCTTGAGGCTGAAGGCAACGTTGTCGAGCGCCGACAGGTGCGGAAACAGCGCGAAGCTCTGGAACATCATCGCCGTGCCGCGCGCCGCGGCCGGCAGGTTGGTGATGTTGCGGTTGTCCAGCAGGATGTCGCCGCCGGAGGCCGATTCGTGGCCCGCCACCATCCGCAGCGTCGTGCTCTTGCCGCAGCCCGACGGACCGAGCAGGCAGCAGTAGCTGCCGCTGGCGATCCGCAGGTCGATCTGGTCGACGGCGGGCGGCGTGCCAGCGGCGTAGCGCTTGCTCAGCGCGACGATTTCAACAGCTGCGGGCGGGGGGGCGGTGACAGCATCCATTGGGGATGCCATCGCAAGACATGTGCCAGCGAAGTCGTGGGCTGCGGGCCTTTTCGTTGCGCCGACTTGGTGCGCGGGCCGGCTGCGTCAAGGTGGTGCGAAGCGGGCCGTGGCGACGCTGCGCAACAGGGCATCGCGCTGCGCCTTGCTGATGCCGCGTACCCCATCGGCCACCCATCTGGCCCGGTCGAGGTTGATGTTGCCCTCTTGTTGCCACTTGCGCACGGCCAGGGCCGGGTTGTTGAGCATGGCCGCCAGCCAAACCGCCTGCACCGGTTCGAGGTTGCGCGCCGGGCGCTTGAAATAGGTGCGCGCCGCGGCATCGGCGCCGCAAATCCGGGCGCCCCAGGGGGCGTTGTCGATGTAGAGCTGGAGGATGCGCGCCTTGCCCAGGGTCTGTTCCATCTCGACCGCATACAGCAGCTCGCGCAGCTTGCGGTCGGCGCTCTGTTCGCCGCCGGTCACGAGGATCTTGGCCAACTGCTGGCTCAGGGTGCTGCCCCCGCGTTCGGCCTTGGAGGCCTTCTGGTTGATCTCCAGCGAGGCCGCGAGCTCGGTCATGTCGTAGCCCGGATGGGTGAAGAAGCGCTGGTCCTCGGCCGCGATCACCGCGCGCGCCAGCCAGCTGTCGGGGCCGAGCCGGCTCGGGGCGCCGCAGGTGGTGCGTGCGTTGGCGAGCGTCTCGGTGCCCAGCCCGTCGACCGTGAAATCGGCGATGCGCGGCTGCACCGCGAAGGTGCCGGCGGGCAGGCCGACCTGGGCGTTCAGCGCCAGCGTGCCGCCGATGCGGGCGCGTTGAAGTTCGGCCAGCCCGGGCGCCAGCACGGTGTACCAGCGCGCGATCGGCGTCTCGGGGACCTGGATGTCGATGTGCAGGGCCTGCTGCGTCAGGCGCCCGGTCCAGCGTCCGCGCAGGATGCCGTCGTCGGTGCGGTCGCCGACCGCCAGCGGCCGGGCCGGCGGCGCGGCTTCGAGCGTGCCGCCCAGCGTGCCGGCGTCGCGGCGCACCGTGGCGCGCAGGCTGTCGAGCCGGATCGGCGCGGTGCCCAGGGCCGGGACCGTGGCGCTGCAGGGCGCGCAGATGAGCTCCAGGGTCTCGGTCGCGGCGTTCCAGCCGAAGCGGACGGGGCCGTGGGCGGTGTCCAGCGTGCGGCCGGCCAGCCAGGGGGCGAACCAGGAGGAGGTGGCGAGGCGGATCGCGGTCGGCACGCCGACGTCGACGGCCACCGGGCCGGCCTGGAAGCGGGCCGGCCATTCGTCGCGGCCGGGTGCCAGCGCCAGCCTCAGGATCAGGAACACCGCGACCGCCGCCGTCAGAATCAGGGCCAGGGTCGCGAACAGCAGGTAAACCAGCGCTTTCTTCAGCAAATCACTCTCACTCGATCGGTTTCGCCAGGGTGACGGCTTGCCAGGGACCGTTCGAGCGGCCACTGGCCGCCGCCCAGTACCAGGCTGAAGTGTCGGTGAAAGCGCCGCCCCCGGCGTCGACGATACGCTCGCAGACCCTGATTTTTCGACCGCCGGTGCGCTCGGCGACGAAACAGCGCCACAGTCGCTCGTGCAGGTCGCGCTCCAGCCGGGCCTGCGCGATGCCGTAGCCTAGCGCGCGGTAGCAGTCGGCGGCCGGATGCAGCATGCGCGTCGGCGCGTTCACCTGGCGCAGCACCAGCACCTGCTGGCCGTCGGTCAGGCGCGCCATGCTGCCCGGGAAGCGCTCGGCGAAGCGGTTTTCGACCTCGCTCAGGGCCAGCGGGCGCAGCGGCGCGCCGTCCCATTCGCTTGGCCATTCGTGGAAGGCCGCCGCGGCCGCGGCCGGCGGCGCCATATGCAGCGCCGCGCTGCCCGACCAGGCCAGGCAGAGCAGCATGGCGATGCCGAACAGGGCCTTGTGCAGCATGCGATGCACCAGGCGGTTGGCGAAGCAGCGGTCAAGCACGGCGATGGCCATGGCGGTCTCCTCGGGAATGGTTCATGACCCAGGCGATGCCGCCGCAGACCGCCGCCAGCAAGGCCAGGCCGAAGGCGTCGTGCAGCCAGGGCGGCGGCGCGCGGCCGGCCGCCTCCAGGGCCACCAGCAGGCTGTTGCGCACGATGTTGCCGGCCAGCACCAGCAGGCCGACCGCCGGCAGCCGGGCCAGGAAGGCGCGGTCGTCGCGCAGCGCCCAGAGCGCGACCACGCAGGCCGTGAAGTAGCCGAACCAGGCCATCTGCACGCCCGAGCAGGGCGCGTCGACGATCACCAGCCGGCCATCGATCCAGAGGCTGCTGCCTTCGCGTGCGACCTCGAAGCCCGGCGCCAGCAGCCAGCGGCTGGCCTCGGCCGTCACGACGCGCAGCGGGTAGCCGGCATAGAACTGCAGCGAGGACAGCAGCGGCAGCGCCAGCACCGCCAGCCCGGCGACTGGCGTCGCGGGGACCTCGCTCGGCAGGAAGGCCAGCAGTGCGCAGGCCAGCGCGGCCATGGCCAGCAGCGCGGCGGCCAGTGGCGGCAGCGGCGGCACCGGGCCGATGCCGGTGCGGCCCAGGGTGGCGGCCAGGGTCGCCAGAGCCGCCAGCGCCAGCCAGCCGAGGCGCGGCGCCGCGCGCAGTCCGTGCCGCAGCGTGAACACCAGCAGCGCCAGCGCCGCGATCGCCAGCAGGCCGAGCGGATCGTCGGAGCGGTCCAGCATGCGCCGCGCCATCCAGGTCCAGGTGGGGGCCAGGGCTGCGGCCTGGAGCGCGAGCCAGGCGAGGGCGGGCAGGCGGTCGAGGCGGATGCCGGCTTCGAAGAGGCGGGGGTGGCGGGTGGCCAGGGAGGTTGGGGTCATGGTGGTGGTGTTTCTTCTGATCAGTTGAGGACAGAGCAAAACTGCTTCGCAGTTCTTGGTCTGTCCCGCAAGGTCTCAGGAGGTGAACCTCCGGCTGTCATTGCGCCGGACGCGCCGCCGGAGCATCGCCAGCATCGACAGCACCACCGCGATCGCGCCCAGCGTCTCGGGCTCGGGCGTGCTCGGCACCTCGGCGCCCAAGCCCTGGCCGAGCGCGCTCTCGCCGACGCCCTGGGGCAATGGCTGCGGCTGGTCGACACCGGCGGCGCTCTGGGGCGCCGGGTTGCGCACCACGCGGTCGATGGCGATGAAGCTGGTGTACTGCGTGAGCAGGCCGTAGCGCAGGCCGAGGTCGGTGATGCGCTGGCGCAGCGCGTCGCCGCCTTCGAGCGTCTCCTGGTCGGACAGGCTGGCGATGCGATGCCGCGCCCACAGGCTGCGCAGTGCGGCCGCATCGCGGCGCGCCTCCGGGTCGATCTTCAGCGCCTGCCGGTAGGGGCCCTCGGCGCCGCGGCCCTCGACCACGAGCCGGCCGCGGGCTTCGCCGCGCCACTTGCCGAACACGATCACCGGGCGTTCGCCGAGGACGTCGGGCAGCACCACCGGCTCGACGTCATAGACGTCGAGGCCCTCGAAGCGCGCCTTCACCTGGGTCAGCACCGGCGACTCCACCATGCGGCGGAAGCGCGCGGCCTGCTCGGGCGCCTGGACCGGATCGGTGATCACGAAGGGCTCGCCCATGCCGGCGCGTGCCAGGCCTTCCATCAGGTGGCGATTGACCGAGGAGCCGATGCCGAAGGCGAACAGGTTGGCGCGGCCCAGGTTCTTGCGCACCAGCTCGAAGGCCTCGCGCTCGACCGTGACATAGCCGTCGGTCACCACCACCAGCGTGCGCGAGACGCCTTCGGCCTTCGGCTCGGCATAGGCGCGCTGCAGGGCCGGGATCAGCTCGGTGCTGCCGCTGCCGCCGTAGTTCTGGATCGTCGCCAGGGCCTGTGCGATGTTGGCGCGGGTGGCCGGCACCGAGTGCGGCGACAGCATGCGGTTGCTGCCCGAGAACAGCAGCACGTTGAAGGTGTCGCTGGGCCGCAGGCCGCCGATCAGGCGCTCCAGCATGGCCTTCGCGGTGTCGAGCGGAAAGCCGTGCATCGAGCCCGAGATGTCGACCACGAAGATGTAGTCGCGCGGCGAGATGGCGTTCGCCGCCACCGATTTCGGTGGCTCGACCATGGCGAGGAAGAAGTTCTCGGCCCCGTCGCCCTGGCCCTGGTAGAGCATCAGCCCGGACTGGACCCGATCGCCGGCGAGCCGGTAGTCGAGCACGAAGTCGCGGTTGTCCGCGGGGCCGCTGCCGGGCGCCAGCGTGACGTCGGCATGGGCGTCGCCATCGCGCCGTGCCAGCGAGATCGCGTGCGTCTGCGAGCGCACCTCCTGCAGCGCCATCGGCATGTCGAGCGCGACCTTCAGCTTGAAGGCGGTGCCCGGCGCAACCCCCGCGCGCAGCGTCGGCTGCGCCACCCAGCGCGCCTGCGCGTTCTCCGACTGCGGGCTGTTGTAGCGCGGCCCGACCACCGTCGGATAGACGAACTGGTAGTTGCCGCCCTGCGGCACCAGCAGCTCGGTGTAGCGCAGCGCCACCCGGACCTCGTCGCCCGGCAGGATGTTGGCGACGTTCATCTGGAACACGTTGGGCAGGTGCTGCTCGAGCAGCGCGGCGGTCTTCCCCTCCTTCTTCGCGGCCTCGTAGTCGATGCGGGCCTGCGCCTTCTCGCGGATCTGCGCGGTGATCAGGCGCTCGCCGATGCGCACCTGGAGCGCGCCGACCGCGGCCCGGGTCGAACCCGGGAACACATAGCGTGCCTCGATCGCCCGCTGGCCTTCGTTGCGGTAGGTCTGCGTGACCGTGACGTCGGCGATCACCCCGGAGATCTTGACGTCCACCTCGGTCCCCTTGAGCGGCAGGCGATCGAGTTCGGGGTCGTCGCTCTTGACGAAGAAATACGGGCTCTCGGTTTTGGCGCGCGGGCCCGGCGCTTCCTGTGCATGCAGCGGCCGCACGCTCAGCGCGAGGAAGCTGGCGACGGCCAGTGTCAGGGTGACGAGCCAGAGCCGTCGGCCGGAGCGGTAGAGGGGCGTGTCCATGGTGTTTTTCCTTCTCCTTCTCGTGCGAACTTGCACGGGAGCCACTGTCCGGAGCGAGCGAGAAGCCAGTTGGAAGGCCGTTCGAAGTCCGGCGGCTCGAAAACAGCCTTGTGTGAAGCCTGTGTGAAGTCCTGCGAACAGGGCCTTCACACAGGCATCGCCCGGATGGGGAACCATCGCGGCCTGTTCCTGCTCCCTCCTTGCCATGACTTCTCCGTCCGAAACCCCCTCCCGCGCACCCGGCTGGCGCCGTCCGGTCGCCTGGATCGCCGCGCTGTCGGCCGGCACCGTGGTCGTGCTGGCGATCGCCGGCGGCATCGCGGTGGCCACCATCTACCCGCGGCTGCCCGACATCTCCGAGCTGTCGGACTACCAGCCCAAGCAGCCGCTGCGGGTCTATTCGGCCGACGGCGCGCTGATCGGCGAGTTCGGCGAGGAGCGCCGCAACCTGACGCCCTTCGGGCAGATTCCGCAGGTCATGAAGGACGCGGTGCTGGCGGTCGAGGACGCGCGCTTCTACGAACACGGCGGGGTCGACTACAAGGGCTTCGCGCGCGCCGCGCTGGCCAGCCTGCAGGGCGGCCGCAAGCAGGGCGCGTCGACCATCACGATGCAGGTCGCGCGCAACGTCTACCTGAGTTCGGAGCGCACCGTGCAGCGCAAGACCTGGGAGATCCTGCTGGCGCTGCGCATGGAGCGCCAGCTCACGAAGGACCAGATCCTCGAGATCTACCTGAACCAGATCTACCTGGGCAACCGCGCCTACGGCTTCGCGGCTGCCGCCGAGACCTATTTCGGCAAGCCGCTCGCGGACATCACCGTGGCCGAGGCCGCCATGCTGGCCGGCCTGCCGAAGGCGCCGGGCACCAACAACCCGGTGGCGAATCCGCGCCGCGCGCGGGCGCGCCAGCTCTACGTGATCGACCGCATGCAGGAGACCGGCTTCATCAACGCCGCGCAGGCCGATGCGGCGCGCCGCGAACCGCTGCAGCTGCGCGATGCCGCGGACCCGTCGCGGCTGCATGCCGAGTACGTGGCCGAGACCGTGCGCCAGATGATGCATGCGCAGTACGGCGACAGCATCTACACCAGCGGGCTCAAGGTGACGACCTCGCTGGTCGCGGCCGAGCAGCAGGCGGCCTACCGGTCGCTGCGCAAGGGCATCATGGACTACGAGCGGCGCCAGCCCTATCGCGGGCCCGAGGCCTTCATCGACCTTCCCGACGACCCGAAGGCACTCGACGACGCGGTCGACGATGCGCTGGCGGAGCACCCGGACAACGGCGACCTGGTGGCCGCCGTCGTGCTGCAGGCGAGCGCCAGGGAGGTCCGCGCGGTGCGCGCCAACGGCGAGACGCTGCAGATCGCCGGCGAAGGGCTCAGGCCCGCGCAGTCGGGGCTGGCCGACAAGGCGGCGCGCAACATCCGGATCCGGCCGGGCGCGGTGATCCGCGTGGCGCGCACGCCGAAGAACGCCTGGGAGATCACGCAGCTGCCCGAGGTCGAGGGTGCCTTCGTGGCGCTGGACCCGCGCAGCGGCGCGATCCAGGCGCTGGTGGGCGGCTTCGACTACGGCAAGAACAAGTTCAACCACGTGACGCAGGCCTGGCGCCAGCCGGGCTCGAGCTTCAAGCCCTTCATCTATTCGGCCGCGCTCGAGAAGGGCTTCACGCCGGCCACGGTGGTCAACGATGCGCCGCTGTTCTTCGAGGCCGGCGCCGGCGGCACGGCCTGGGAGCCGAAGAACTACGACGGCGGCTACGACGGCCCGATCACCTTGCGGCGCGCGCTGCAGCAGTCGAAGAACCTGGTCACGCTGCGCGTCATGCAGTCGATCGGCGCCGGCTATGCGCAGGACTGGGTCACGCGCTTCGGCTTCGAGCGCGAGAAGCAGCCTGCCAACCTGCCGATGGCGCTGGGTGCCGGCTCGGTGACGCCGATGCAGATGGCGGCCGGCTATGCGGTGTTCGCCAACGGCGGCTTTCGCGTCAATCCCTACCTGGTGACGCGGGTTACCGACGCCCGCGGCAAGATCCTGATGGAGACCGAGCCGCCGGTGCTCGACGAGGCCCGGCGCGCGATCCCCGAGCGCAATGCGTTCATGATGGATTCGCTGCTGCAGAGCGTGGTGAAGGGCGGCACCGCGTCGCGCGCCTACCAGGCGATCCGGCGCGACGACCTGTACGGCAAGACCGGCACCACCAACGATTCGTTCGACACCTGGTTCGCCGGCTTCCAGCCGACCCGCGTGGGCATCGCCTGGGTCGGCTACGACACGCCGCGCCAGCTCGGCGTGCGCGGCGAGACCGGCGGCAGCCTGAGCCTGCCGATCTGGACCGGCTACATGCAGGCGGCGCTCAAGGGCGTGCCGGTGGCTCCGCTGAAGGCGCCCGACGGCGTGCTGCAGGTCGATGGCGAGTGGTACTTCGACGACTACGCGCCGGGGCACGGCGTGGCCAGCCTGGGGCTCGATCCCGCGCTGGCGCCGCTGCCGGCCGAGGACCTGGCGGGCGCGCAGGTGGCGCCGCCGGCAGCGCCGGCGGACCGCAACCGCATCCTCGACTTCTTCAGGTAGCGGCGCCCCCTACACTCGGGGCCGATGGAAACTCTCACCCTGGTGACCCTGATCGTCATCGGCGCCTACCTCGTCAACTCGCAGCAGCAGCGCCGGCGCATCGCGCTGCTGGGCAGCCACCTCGGCCACTACCAGATCGAGAAGCTGATGGAGAACCTCACCGAAGGCTACCTGCGCTGTCTCGGCGAGGACGATCCCGAGCGCCGGGCCCAGATCTGGGGCCTGCTCGACAGCACCGAGGCCAAGCTGTCGGCGCAGTTCGACAGCTTCGCGGCCGAATTCGCGCAGGTCGGCGAGAGCGAGGCACGGGTCAGCAAGCTGCCGCTGCCCTTCGTTGCGCAGCTGTTGCCGGCCGCGGCCTTCGACCTGCGCCAGGCCTTCGCGATCCATGCCCGCGGCATCGCCGGCGTGATGCGCAACGAAGCGCAGCGCTCGCCGAAGGCCAAGGCCTACATGATGTCGGCCGAGCTGTTCCTGATGCAGCACACTTGCCATTGGTATTGCAAGTCGAAGGCGGTGGCCTCGGCGCGGCTGTTGGCGCGCCACAAGACCTCCCACGCGCAGGTGCTCGACGCCGTGAGCCCCGAGACCCGCAAGGCCTACGCGGCGCTCACCGGTCAGTGAAGTGACAGCAGCGGCAGCGTGAGCGTCGCCAGCGCGCCGCCGCGCGGCGCGTTCGCGAGTTCGACCCGGCCGCGATGCAGGGCCGCGATCTCTTTCACGAAGGCCAGCCCGAGCCCGGTGCTCTTCTTCTGGCTGTGGGGCCGGGCGAGCGAGTAGAACTTCTCGAAGACCTTGTCCTTCGCATAGTCCGGAATGCCCGGACCGCGGTCGCGCACGCTCACGATGGCCCGGCGCGAACTGGCTTCCAGCGCCAGCAGCACCTCGGCGCCCGCGGGCGAGAAGTCGATCGCGTTGTCGAGCAGGTTGCTGATCGCGCGGCGCAGCAGGAAGGGGTCGCCTTCGACGCTGGCCTCGGCATGGATCGCGACCTGCACGCGCACCTCGCGCCGCGCGGCCGCGGCCTGGGCACCGGCGGCCACCTCCCGCAGCAGCGGCCCCAGCGCCACCGGCTCGCTGCGGTCCAGCGCGCGCCGGGTCTCGAGCGCGGTGAGCTCCATCATGCGGTCGACGATCTCCTGGATGCGCTGGGTTTCGTGCGCGATGTTGGCGAGGAAGCGCTCGCGCTCGGCCTGCGGCATCGACGGCTCCTGGATCAGCTCGGCGGCGCCGCGGATGGCCGACAGCGGGCTCTTGATCTCGTGGGTGAAGGTCTGCACGTAGTCGGCCACGTAGTTGCGGCCGGTGAAGGCGTCGCGCATCTCGCCGAGGCCGCTGCGCAGCGTGTCGATGGCCCGGCGCAGCATGCGGCCCAGGCTCAGGCTGCGCTGCGCGCGCAGCCAGCCGACGTAGTCCGAGATCAGCCCGAAGGGACGAACCAGCCAGACCGAGACGATGACCGCGCCCACCAGCAGGGCCAGTGCCGAGCCGACGCCCACCCACAGGGTGCGGGCCCGCGCGTCCTCGACGAACTGGCCGAAGCTCTGGACCGGCTTGCCGACGCTGACCACGCCGACGATCTCGTTGCCCCAGCGCACCGGCGCGCCCACGTACATCACCGAGCTCAGAGGATCGTTGGCGATGTCGCGGGTGGTGCGCGCGCCGTAGGTGCCCGCCAGCGAGCGGCTGACGTCGCTCCAGCGCGAGAAGTCGGCGCCCAGGTTGCGGCCCTGCGAATCGAACAGCACCCGGCCGTTGCGGTCGGTCACGTACATCCGCAGTTCCACGTGGCGCTTGTGCAGGTTGTAGATCTGGGCCGAGAACTGGCGCGCATAGACCGAGCGGAACAGGGGCTCGAGCCGCGCGGTGTTGATCGCCCCGGCGATCACGTCCTGCTCGACCAGGCTGGCCATCAGCTGCGAGGCCTCGACCAGCGATTCTTCCGCCGACTCGCGGTAGCGCGGGTCGATGTCGATCACGACGCGGTAGAGCAGGAAGGCGATGCCTGCCGTGTAGATCAGCAGAATGCCGAGAAAGATGCGGGTCCGACTGGTCATGGCACGGCCCCCACGCTCCCCCACTGCGTGTGGGTCGCTGCCCCCCGAGGGGGCCGCAGGCCGCCTTGGGAGCGGCCCGGCGCCGGCCTGGTACTCATGGAGCAGGCGGCAGTTCTTCGTTCAGCGCATAGCCGGTGCCGCGCAAGGTGCGGATCGGGTCGACCTCGGGCGCGATCGCCTTGAGCTTGGCGCGCAGCGTCTTCACGTGCGCATCCACGGTGCGGTCGAAGCTGTCGCTGGCCTCGTCCCAGACCAGTCGCAGCAGGTCGTCGCGGGTGTAGACGCGCCCCGGCCGCTGCACCAGCAGCCGCAGCACGCCGTACTCGTAGCGCGAGAGTTCGAGCAGGCGGCCGTAGTAGCGGATCTGCATGCGTTCGAGGTCGAGCGCGAACGGCGTCGCGGGCGCGGCGGGGGAGGGGGCCGGCGCCGGCGAGGTGGCCGCTGCCGGCACTCCCTGGGCGCCGCGGCCGCTGCGGCGCAGGATGGTCCGCACCCGCGCCACCAGCTCGCGCGGCGAAAAAGGCTTGGCGATGTAGTCGTCGGCGCCGAGTTCGAGGCCGACCACGCGGTCGATTTCGTCGCTGCGTGCGGTCAGGAACAGCATCGGCACCTGCGCCCCACCGGGCAGGGCCTGCAGCCGCTTGAACAGCTCGAAGCCGTTCATGTCGGGCAGTCCGACGTCGAGGATCGCGAGCGCCGGCGGCTCGGCCGTGAACTGCGCGATGGCCTGGGCGGCGGTGGCGCACCAGACCGGGACGAAGCCGTCGGTGCGCAGCACGTACTGCAGGGTGTCGGCGATGCCGGACTCGTCTTCGGCGATCAGGATCCGCGGGTTGGAGAGCATGCGGCGATGGTAGCCGCGCCCCGGTGCTGCCGGCCTACTGCGCCCGGTAGCCGGCGTTCTCGATCGCGACGATGATGTCCTGCCGAGGGTGCTGGCTGACGACGTCGACATGCCCGGTCTCGAGGTCGACCGTGACCTGCGCGCTGGGATCGATCGTCTGGACCGCGTTCTGCACCACGCCGGCGCAGTGGCCGCAACTCATGCCCGTGACCTGGAACTTCTGGCTCATCGTGATGGCTCCTTCATGTGGTTGAAGCGCGAGTTTGAACCTTTCCCCCATGTCAATGTCCAGTGAGGGGGCGCTTCCTGCGGTACAAACAGCAAGTTTTTTCACTTCACTACCCACCCATGCGAATCCTTCTGGTCGAAGACGATGAGGTCCTGCGCGGCGTGATGCTGCGCAGCCTGGGTGATGCGGGCCACCGCGTCGACGTGGCGGCCAACGTCGAGGACGCCGACCACCTGTGGCGGGTGCAGACCTTCGATGCCGTGCTGCTCGACCTGAACCTGCCGGCGACCTCCAGCCCGACCAGCGGCCTCGCGAGCGGCCTGGCGGCCCTGCGCCAGGCGCGGGCCCGCGGCGACCGCACCCCGGTGCTGGTGCTGACCGCCCGCGACCGCACCGACGAACGCATCGCCGGCCTGGACGCCGGTGCCGACGACTACCTCGGCAAGCCCTTCGACCTGGCGGAGGTCGAGGCCCGGCTGCGGGCGCTGGTGCGCCGGGCCCAGGGCACCGACGACATCGCGCTGCTCGGGCAGCTCCGGCTCGACCGGCGGGCGCGCCGCTTCGCCGTCGGGGGCGTGCCGCTGGACCTGCCGGCGCGCGAGTTCGAGGTGCTGTGGGAGCTGATGAGCCCGCCCGGGCGCACGGTCAGCAAGCGCGAGCTGTCCGACAAGCTCTCGACCTTCGACGAATCGCTGGGCGACAACGCGCTCGAGGCCTTCATCTCTCGGCTGCGCAAGAAGCTGGTCGCCAGCGGTGCCGCCATCCGCACGCTGCGCGGCATCGGCTACCTGATGGAAGCCGAGACGTGAGCAGCGGCGCGGCGGCCGCGCCCTCGCTCATCGCGCGGGTGCTGCGTCGCGTGCTGCTGCCGCTGGGCCTGACATGGCTGCTGGGCACCGCGGTGGCGCTGGTCGTCGCCAGCTATTTCGCCGAGCAGGCCTTCGACCGCGCGATGCTGGACGACGCCTATTCGGTGTCGGCCAACGTGCGGGCCGGCGAGCGCGGCGTCGAGCTTCTGCTGTCGCCGCGCGAGATGAACAACCTGCTGTTCGACCAGGCGGAGACGGTCTACTTCGCGGTGCTGCGGCCCGATGGCTCGCTGCTGGCCGGCGACGCCGGCCTCCGTGCGCCGGCGCCGCAGGACGGCGCACGCCACCGCTTCTCGCGCATCGACTACCAGGGCCAGGCGCTGCGGGCGGTGGTGCTCAACCAGGAAGAGCCGCTCGCCTATCGGGTCGTCATCGCGCAGACCACGCGCGGGCGCGCCTCGCTGGTCGAGAAGCTGCTGGCGTATTCGCTGGCGCCTCAACTGGTGCTGCTGGCGCTGCTGGCGGCCTGGATCTGGCGCGGCATCGATCGCGAGCTGCACCCGCTGGGCGACCTGCGGCGCACGCTGGAGCGCCGCGATGCCCATGACCTGGCGCCGGTGCCGGTGGCTCGCAGTTCGCGCGAGCTCGAGCAGCTCGGCGACACGCTCAACGCGCTGTTCGAGCGTCTGGCACGCAGCGCCTCCGCGCAGCGCGAGTTCGCGGGCAATGTCGCGCACGAGCTGCGCACGCCCCTGGCGGGCATCCGTGCGCTGGCCGACTACGGCCTGGCGCAGCGCGATCCGGCGGCCTGGCGCGAACAGCTGCAGCAGATCCTGGCCAGCCAGGTGCGGGCCAGCCACCTGGTCGACCAGCTGCTGGCGCTGGCGCTGGCGGACGAGGGCCATACCCGGCTGCAGCGCGAGCCCCTGCGGCTGGACCAGCTGGGGCAGCAGGCGGTGCTGCGGCACCTGGCGCGCTCCGATGCCCAGGGCGTCGATCTCGGCGGTCTCGGACTCGAGGAAGCGGTCACCGTGGCTGCCAATGCGGCGCTGGTCGAGGGCATCCTCGACAACCTGATCGACAACGCGCTGCGCTACGGCGGCCACACCATCACCGTGGAACTGTCGGGCCGCACGCTAAGCGTGGTCGATGACGGCCCGGGCATCGCGCCCGATGCCCAGCCCGACTTGCTGCAGCGCTGGGCACAGGGGCCGGCGGGCCAGAAACTCGGACAGGGCGCCGGGCTGGGCCTGGCGATCGTGGCCCGCTACGCGAAGCTGCTCGGCGCCGAGCTGAGCTTCGCACGGGCCTCCGACGAGGGAGGCCTGCGCGTCAGCGTGGCTTTCTCCGCCGACGCGCAGGCGGCCGTTCAGGCCAGGGCCGGGTAGTCGGTGTAGCCGGCTTCGCCGCCGCCGTAGAAGGTGTTCTTGTCCCACGGATTCAACGGCGCGCCTTCGCGCAGGCGGCGCACCAGGTCCGGGTTCGAGATGAAGGGCCGGCCGAAGGCGACCAGGTCGTCGCCTTCCTTGAGCGCTTCTTCGGCCAGCGGCTTGTCGTAGCCGTCGTTGACCATCCAGGCGCCCTTGCCGCCGGCCGCGCGGTATGCGGCCTTCAGCGCCTCGTAGTCGAAGGGCCGGTCGTCCAGCTCGCGCGGGCCGCCGGTGGCGCCTTCGATGACGTGGATGTAGGCCAGGTCGAGCGGTGCCAGCTGGCGCACCACGTAGTCGAACAGCGGTTGCGGGTCGGCGTCGTGGACGTCGTTGGCCGGCGTCACCGGCGACAGGCGGATGCCGGTGCGGCCGCCGCCCACCGCGTCGACCACCGCGCGCGTGGCCTCCAGCAGCAGGCGGGCGCGGTTGGGGATGCTGCCGCCGTAGTCGTCGCTTCGCTTGTTGCTGCCGGTCTTCAGGAACTGGTCGAGCAGGTAGCCGTTGGCGCCATGGATCTCGACACCGTCGAAGCCGGCGGTCTCGACCGCGTTGCGCGCCGCGGCGGCATAGGCGTGCACGATGCCGGGGAGTTCGGCCGCATCAAGTGCGCGCGGCTCGGAGGTCTCGACGAAGGTCGGCACGCCGTCCTTGATCAGCACGGTCTTGGTCTTGGCGGTGATCGCGGAGGGGGCGACCGGCTTGCCGTTGTCGGGCTGCAGCTCGGTGTGCGAGACGCGCCCGACGTGCCACAGCTGGACCACGATCTTGCCGCCCTCGGCGTGCACCGCATCGGTCACGCGCTTCCAGGCGTCAAGCTGGTCGGTGCCGTAGAGGCCCGGCACGTCGGCATAGCCCTGGCCTTGCTGGCTGATCGCGGTGGCTTCGGTGATCAGCAGGCCAGCGGAGGCGCGCTGCGCATAGTAGGTGGCGGTGATGTCGCGCGGAACGGCATTGGGTGCCCGGTTGCGCGTCAGCGGCGCCATCACGATGCGGTTGTCGAGCGCCAGATCGCCTGCCTGGACGGGATCGAAGAGAGAGGACATGAACGGAGTGCCTGTTGTTGAAGATGAGGGAAGAGAACGCGCAAGGGTAAACCCCGAATCGCAACCCTGCTGTCGCACGGTTGTCCTGTTGGTGCTAGTCACTGCCGCAGAATGCGCGGATTCCGCATGCCTTCGACGCCCGCCTCGCTCACGCCCGCCCAAGCCCTCCGTCTCGCATTGGCGCTGTCGCTGGGGGCGGCCGTCTCGCTCGGCATCACCCGCTTTTCCTATGGCCTGCTGCTGCCGCCGATGCGCGCGGACCTGGGATGGAGCTATGCGCTGGCCGGCGGCATGAACACCGCCAACGCCGCCGGCTACCTGCTGGGTGCGCTGCTGACGCCGACGTTGATGCGGCGCTTCGGCGCGGTGCGGCTGCTGGTCGGCGGTGCGGTCGCGGCCAGCCTCTTCATGGCGGCCAGCGGCTTCTTCGTTTCGGCGCCGGCGCTCTTGCTGCAGCGCCTGCTGGCCGGCCTGGCCAGCGCCTGGGTGTTCGTCTCCGGCGGCCTGCTGGCGGCCCGGCTCGGCAGCGCGCAGCCGTCGCGCGCGGGTCTGCTGCTGGGGCTCTATTACGGCGGCACCGGCTTCGGCATCACGCTGTCGGCGCTGCTGGTGCCCGCGGTGCTGCAGGTCGCGGCCGGGGCACCGCATGGCTGGGCCTGGGCCTGGTGGGCGCTGGCGCTGGCCAGCGTCGCGGCCACCGCGGTGCTCGCGTTCGCGGTGCGCGCGTTGCCGGGGGAGGGCGCCGTCGTCGCGGCGCCGACGCCGGCGCCCGCGACGGGCCGGCCGGCCTGGCCGATCCGGCGCTTCGGCTGGGCGTTGGCGGGCTATGCGCTGTTCGGTGCCGGCTACATCGGCTACATGACCTTTGTCATCGCGCTGCTGCGCGAGCAGGGCGCGAGCCCCGGCGACATCACGCTGTTCTACGCTTTGCTGGGCGTCGCCTGCGTGGCGTCGGCCCGCCTGTGGGCCGGCCTGCTCGACCGCTTTCGCGGCGGCGGCCCGCAGGCCCTGCTGAACGCCCTGCTGGGGGTGGCGACCCTGCTGCCGGTGCTCAGTCCGGCCTGGCCCCTGACCTTGGTCTCGGGCCTGATGTTCGGTGCCGTCTTCCTGTCGGTGGTGGCGTCGACGACGGCGCTGGTGCGACACAACCTGCCGGCCCCGCAATGGGCGGCCGGCATCAGCGCGTTCACGATCGTCTTCGCGCTCGGCCAGATCGTCGGCCCGACCGTGACCGGCTGGATCTCCGACGGCCGCGGCGGCCTCGCCGGCGGTCTGGTCGCGTCGGCCCTCGCGCTGTGGGCCGGCGCCTTGCTCGCCTGGCGTCAACGGCCCGCTTGAGGCCTCAACAGACTACTTCGCGAGGCCTTCTGCCTTCAATGCTTCCTGGACCGCGGGGCGGGCGGCCACCCGCGCGTGCCAGGCGCTGAGCTTCGGCAGGTCGGCGATTTCGACGCCGGTGGGCTTGGCCCAGTTGGTGACCGCGAACAAGTAGCCGTCGGCGACGCTGAAGGTGTCGCCCATCAGGTAGTCCTTGTCGGCCAACTGGCTGTCGAGCCATTCGTAGCGCGAGCGCAGCTTGGTCTTGGAGATGGCCTTGCCTTCTTCAGGCATGCCCGGATTGAACAGCGGCGAGAAGCTCTTGTGGATCTCGGTGCCGATGAAGGTCAGCCATTCTTGCAGGCGGTAGCGCGACATCGTGCCGTTGGCCGGCGCCAGGTTCTTGGTCGGCACCAGGTCGGCAATGTACTGCAAGATGGCCGGGCCTTCGCGCAGGCGCGTGCCGTCGTCGAGTTCGAGCATCGGCACGTAGCCCAGCGGGTTGATGCCGTAGTAGTCGGTGCCATCCTGCAGCTTGTGGCTCTTGGTGCTGGCGAGCACCGGTTCGAAAGCCAGGCCCGCTTCGCGCAGGGCGATGTGGGGCGACAGCGAGCAGGCGCCCGGCGAGTAGTACAGCTTCATTCGAAAAACTCCAGTGAATAGGCGAAATGCGTTCTTGACGACGCGACAGCGATGCTAAGCGGTTTCACGGGGCGCGTTTTTGTCCTACGGTGCCTTGGGCGCCGCGACTATGGGGCCGTCGCGCGCGGGTTCCTAAGCTTGCGGGCACCGCGACGGGGTCCGTCGTTCAAGGAGTCCACTCATGTTGAAGTACGCCATTGTCTTCGCCGTCATCTCGTTGATCGCCGGTGCCCTGGGGTTCGGCGGCGTGGCGGCCGGCGCGGCCGGCATCGCCAAGGTGCTGTTCGGGCTGTTCCTGGTGCTTGCGGTCGTCTTCCTCGTGCTGGCCGCCCTCGGCGTGGGCGCGGTGAAGAAGGCGCTGGACTGAACGCCTGAACGCCATGCACTTTTCCCACATCGACGCGCTGCTCGAATACGAGGTCGCCGCACCGTCGCACCTGCTGCTCAACATCGAGGCCGCGCGCAGCGGCGCGCAGGCGCTGATCAGCGAAGACCTGGTCATCGAGCCCGCCGTGCCGCTGCAGGCCTTCTGCGACGAAGGCAGCGGCAACCGCTTCGTGCGCTTCGATGCGGCGCCCGGGCCGCTCAGGATCCGCTACAAGGCCCATGTGCGGCGCGTCTGGGCGGAGGTGCCGACCGACCTGGTGGAGGTGCCGGTCAACGAGGTGCCGAACGAGATCCTCCACTACCTCATGCCGAGCCGCTACTGCGAGTCGGACCTGATGTCGCGCTGTGCGCTCCAGCTGTTCGGCGACCTGCCGCCGGGCATCGGGCGCGTGCAGGCGATCGTGGACTGGATCCACGACAGCATCACCTACGAGCCGGGCAGCAGCGACTCGACCACCACGGCGCGCGAGGTCTTCGTCCAACGCGCCGGGGTTTGCCGCGACTTTGCCCACCTCGGCATCACCTTCTGCCGGGCGCTGAACATCCCGGCCCGGCTGGTGGTGGGCTATGTCTGGTTCGACGAGCCGCCGCAGGACTTCCATGCGGTGTTCGAGGCCTGGCTGGGCGGGCAGTGGGTGCTGTTCGATGGCACGCGGATGGCGCCGGTCGACCGGCTGGTGCGCGTCGGCACCGGGCGGGACGCCAAGGATGTGGCCTTTTGCACCCTCTTCGGCCCTGTGAGCATGACGGCCAAGACGCTGAGCGTGCGCGAACTGCAGGATGAGCGCCAGGGTGCGCCGGCCGAGCCGCGCCCGAGCGGTCAGATCGTGGGCATCGAGAAGCCGGTGGCGCTGCCGGCGGACGAGTTGGCGTCGGCGCACGAGGTCAGCGCCATCGACTGAGTCCCTGATGCTATCAAAATGATAGCATCAGATTCAATGCCGATGGCCATCGGCGCCAGGCGTCGGGACGGCCGCCTTGCCCTCACGGCAGCACGGAAGTACTTCGGCGATTAAAATCACGGCCCCTTCCCGAGCGCGCACGCGTGGTGCGCCCCATCCCATGCTGTACCCCGAAGAATTCGATGTGATCGTCGTCGGCGGCGGCCATGCCGGCACCGAAGCCGCGCTGGCCTCCGCCCGCATGGGCGCTCGCACGCTGCTGCTGACCCACAACATCGAGACCCTGGGCCAGATGAGCTGCAACCCCTCGATCGGCGGGATCGGCAAGGGGCATCTCGTGAAGGAGGTCGACGCGCTCGGCGGCGCGATGGGGATCGCGACGGACGAGGGCGGAATCCAGTTCCGGATCCTCAATTCGAGCAAGGGGCCGGCGGTTCGGGCGACCCGGGCGCAGGCCGACCGCATCCTTTACAAGGCGGCGATTCGCCGCCGGCTCGAGAACCAGCCGAATCTGTCGCTGTTCCAGCAGGCGGTCGACGACCTCATGATCGAGGGCGATCGCGTGGTGGGCGCCATCACGCAGGTGGGCATCGCCTTCCGGGCGCGGGCGGTTGTGCTCACGGCGGGCACCTTCCTGGACGGGCGCATCCATGTCGGCCTCGACAACTACCAGGCCGGCCGGGCAGGGGACCCGCCGGCGGTCAGCCTGTCGGCCCGGCTCAAGGAACTCAAGCTGCCCCAGGGACGCCTGAAGACCGGCACGCCGCCGCGGCTCGATGGCCGGACCATCGATTTCTCGAAGTGCACCGAACAGCCCGGGGACGGGATGCCGGGCGGCGCCGGCCCGATGCCGGTGTTCAGCTTCATGGGCCGGGCGGAGATGCATCCGCAGCAGGTGCCTTGCTGGATCACCAACACCAACGCCCGTACCCACGACATCATCCGTTCTGGATTTGATCGCAGCCCGATGTTCACGGGCAAGATCGACGGCATCGGCCCGCGCTATTGCCCGAGCGTGGAGGACAAGATCAACCGATTCGCCGACAAGGAGAGCCACCAGATCTTTCTCGAACCCGAAGGGCTGACCACCCACGAGTTCTACCCCAACGGGATCTCGACCAGCCTGCCGTTCGACATCCAGTACCAGTTGGTGCGCTCGATGGCGGGCCTCGAGAACGCGCACATCCTGCGTCCCGGCTACGCCATCGAATACGACTACTTCGATCCGCGCGAACTCAAGAGCAATTTCGAGACGCGCGCGATCCAGGGCTTGTTCTTCGCCGGGCAGATCAACGGCACGACCGGCTACGAAGAAGCGGCGGCGCAGGGGCTGTTCGCGGGCATCAATGCGGCACTGCAATGCCGGGGCGAAGCCGCGTGGCTGCCGCGGCGCGATGAGGCCTACCTGGGCGTCCTGGTCGACGACCTGATCACCAAGGGCGTGACCGAGCCATATCGCATGTTCACGAGCCGAGCCGAGTTCCGGTTGCAGCTGCGCGAGGACAACGCCGACATGCGCCTGACCGAAGCGGGCCGCAAGCTTGGCCTGGTCGACGATGCGCGCTGGAACGCCTTCTCCCGCAAGCGCGACGTTGTTTCACGTGAAACAGAGCGGCTGCGTTCGATCTGGGTCAATCCGCGGAACCTGCCGGCTGCCGAGTCGGAGCGGGTGCTGGGCAAGGCGATCGACCATGAATACAACCTGGGCGACCTGCTGCGCCGCCCGAACGTCAACTACGCCTCGCTGATGTCGCTGGACGGCGGCAAGTACAGCGCGCCGGAGGCCCCGGGTGCGGTCGAGATCGAGCAGATCGAGATTGCGGCCAAGTATTCGGGCTACATCGACCGCCAGCATGACGAGGTCGAGCGTGCCGCCCATCTCGAGAACCTCAAGCTGCCCGAGACCTTCGATTACGGCCAGGTCAAGGCGCTGAGCTTCGAGGTGCGGCAGAAGCTGGCCAAGCACCGGCCCGAGACGCTGGGCATGGCCTCGCGCATCTCGGGCGTGACGCCGGCCGCCATCTCGCTGCTGATGATCCATCTTCGAAAGGGTGGGCACCAGGCTTTCGCCCGCGACCCGGTCGAAGCAGAAATCCCGGCCGCGGAATGAGCCAGGAGCAACTGCTGCGCGAAGGCTCGGCCGCGCTGGGCCTGGCCCTGACCGACGTTCAGTGCGAGCGCCTCCTGGCCTACGGCGCGCTGATCCTCAAGTGGAACAAGGTCTACAACCTGACCGCGCTCCGCGATCCGGCCACGGTGCTCACGCACCATCTGCTCGACAGCTTGTCGGTGATCGCGCCGCTGCGACGCGAGTGTCCAGACGCCGCGAATTTGCTGGACGTTGGCGCCGGCGCGGGGCTGCCTGGGGCGGTCATCGCCATCCTGCGCGACGACATCCAGGTCACCTGCCTCGATGCCGTGGCCAAGAAGGCGGCCTTTGTCCAGCAGGTGGCGTCGGAGCTGCGGTTGAAGAACCTGCGCGGGTTGCACGCCCGGGTGGAGGTGCTGCAAGGCAGCTACGGGCTGATCAGCTCCCGCGCATTCGCCTCGCTGGCGGATTTTGTCTCGGGCTCGCAACACCTGCTGGCGCCGCAAGGCAAGTGGATGGCCATGAAGGGCAGGGCGCCGGACGACGAAATCGCCCAGCTTCCGGCCAGCTGCGAGGTGTTTCACGTGGAACAACTCACGGTTCCGGGGCTGGACGCCGAGCGTTGCATCGTCTGGATGCGAAAACCCGGCGTCTGACCGACGCTGCGCGCGTCGACCTCGCTTAGACTCGACGCACTCCCCATTGAGGTACTTTGCATGTTCGGCATCGCTGATTACGGCGCGTTCGTCGCGGCCATCGTTCTTTTTCTCGCGATTCCCGGGCCTGGCAACCTCGCGCTGATCACTTCGACGGGCAAGGGCGGCATCCGCGGCGGCTTGGCCGCCACTTTCGGGGTGATCGCGGGCGACCAGGTGCTGATGTGGGCCGCCGTGGCCGGCGTCGCCGCCCTGTTGACCGCCTATCCGGCCGCATTCAGTGCCGTCCAATGGCTCGGCGCCGGCTACCTGGCCTGGTTGGGCCTGAAGATGATCCGGGCCAAGCCCGGCGCGGCCCCGATCCTGAACATCCGGCCCAGGCAGTACTTCCAGCAGGCCGTGACCATTACCTTGCTGAATCCCAAGGCCATCGTCTTCTACATGGCCTTCTTCCCGCTCTTCATCGATCCCAGCCGCCACCAGGGTTTGGCCACCTTCGGGGCGATGGCCGCCACAATCGCTTTCCTGACCCTGATGTACGGCCTGATCGTGACCTTGCTGACCTATTTCCTGGCCGAGCGCCTGCGCGCCAATCCCAAAGTTTCGGGTGCACTGGGCAAGCTGGCGGGCGTTTTCCTGATCGCCTTCGGCTTCAAACTGGCCATTTCCCGCTGACATGGCCAAGATTTTCTGCATTGCGAACCAGAAGGGCGGCGTCGGCAAGACCACGACCACGGTGAACCTGGCGGCCGGCCTGGCCAAGGTGGGGCAGCGGGTCCTGATGATCGACCTCGATCCGCAGGGCAACGCCACCATGGGCTCGGGCGTCGACAAGCGCCAGCTGGAGACCACGGTGTACGACGTCCTGCTCGAATCGGCGTCGGTCGCCGAGGCCCGGGTGCGGTCCGAAGCCTGCGGCTACGACATCCTCGGCGCCAACCGCGAGCTGGCGGGTGCCGAGGTCGAGATGGTGGCGCTTGACCGGCGCGAGAAGCGCCTGCGCACCGCCCTGGCCGCGGTCGGGGCCGAATACGACTACATCCTGATCGATTGCCCGCCGAGCCTCAGCCTGCTCACCCTCAACGGACTGTGTGCTGCCCACGGCGTGATCGTGCCGATGCAGTGCGAGTACTTCGCGCTCGAGGGGCTGACCGACCTGGTCAACACGATCAAGCAGGTGCACGCGAACCTCAACAAGAACCTCCAGATCATCGGCTTGCTGCGGGTGATGTTCGACCCGCGCATCACCCTGCAGCAGCAGGTGAGCGAGCAGCTGAAGGCACATTTCGGGGACAAGGTGTTCGACACCGTGATCCCGCGCAACGTGCGCCTGGCCGAAGCACCGAGCTACGGCCTGCCGGGCGTGGTCTTCGATCCGCCGGCCAAGGGCAGCGTGGCCTTCGTCGCTTTTGCCCAGGAGCTGGTGGACAAGATGCCGCCGGCCAGCGCGATGGCGTCGGAGGCCGCAAGCCCGCCCGTGCCCGCCCCGATGGACGCACCGCCGGTGGCGGTCCAACTGCCGGACAGCCTTTGACCGCCCCCAAGATCCTGCTGCTGCCCGGCTGGCAGAACAGCGACGAGGCCCACTGGCAGAGCCGCTGGGAAGCGCTTCATGGCGACCATCGCGTCGAGCAGCACGACTGGATGCGGCCGCTGCGGGGCGACTGGAGCGCCCGGCTCGAAGAAGAGGTGCTGGCCGCCCCGGGTCCGGTGGTGCTGGTCGCGCACAGCCTGGGCTGCATCCTGGTGGCCGCCTGGGCCGCGCACTCGGGCCATACGGCCAAGGTGCGGGCGGCGCTGCTGGTGGCGCCCGGCGACCTGGAACGCGACGACCTGCGCCAGATGATTCCCGGCTGGGCGCCGATCTTGCGCCAGCCGCTGCCATTTCCTTCGCTGATGATCGCCGGCCAGGACGACCCGTACTGCGAGGCCGCCCGTTCGCGCCAGATGGCGCGCGACTGGGGCGCACGCTTCGTCGATGCCGGCGCCCGCGGCCACATCAACGGCGAATCCGGCCTGGGCGACTGGCCCGAAGGCCGCGCACTGCTGAACGAACTACTGAAAGACAAATGACCTCCATGGCCACCAAAAAACCAAAGGGCCTCGGCCGCGGCCTCGAGGCCCTGCTGGGCCCGACCTTCAACGGTTCGGACACCGCGGTCAACGACGACTCGGTGCTACCGAATCCGACCACCTTGCAGCTCGACCAGATGGTGCCTGGCGTCTACCAGCCCCGCACGCGGATGGACGAGGGCGCGCTCTACGAGCTGGCCGAGAGCATCAAGGCGCAGGGCATCATGCAGCCGATCCTGGTGCGCCGGCTCGACAGCGATGCGGCGCGCGAGAAGAAGGCCGAGTTCGAGATCATCGCCGGCGAGCGGCGCTTCCGTGCCGCCGGGCTGGCCGGCCTGGAAAGCGTGCCGGTGCTGGTTCGCGACGTGCCCGACGAAGCCGCCGCCGCCATGTCGCTGATCGAGAACATCCAGCGCGAAGACCTCAATCCGCTCGAAGAGGCCCAGGGGCTGCAAAGGCTGGTGCAAGAGTTTGGGCTTACTCACGAATCCGCCGCCCAGGCCGTGGGGCGTTCGCGCAGCGCGGCCAGCAACCTGCTGCGCCTGCTCAACCTGGCCGAGCCCGCCCAGGCCATGCTGATGGCCGGCGACATCGACATGGGCCATGCGCGCGCACTGCTGTCGCTCGACAAGGGCACGCAGATCACCGCGGCCAACCAGATCGCGGCCAAGAAGATGTCGGTGCGCGAAGCCGAAGCGCTGGTCAAGAAACTGGCGGCCGAGTTCAGTCTCTCGCCGTCGCCCCGGCGGGGCGCCGCCGAGAAGTCGCGCGACCTGCTGCGGGTCGAGGAGGAGCTGGCCGACCTGCTGGCGGCCGAAGTCGAAGTCCGCATCAAGAAGCGCACCCGCCGCGGCGGCAAGGTGGAGGAGAGCGGCGAACTGGCGATCCACTTCGGCTCGCTCGACGCGCTCAACGGCCTCATCGACCGCATCCGCCAAACGGCCTAGCTCGCCGTCCGGCGTCCCTTGCTTCTGGTTGAATTGATTTCAACCAGTTACCCGTCCTATGCTCCCGCTACAACTTTTAAATCAAAAGTTCTAAGAGGGGAATCACATGGGACAACGCGTATCACCATGGGCCGCCATGGCCGCGGCTGCGATGCTGCTCGCGGGCTGCGAAACCACCGACATGCAGATGGGCAGCCAGAGCGCCAAGACGGTGGCCACCGGCAGCGCTGCGGGCAGTGCCAGCGCCAACACCAGCAGCGCGCTCGAGAAATGCGCCTCGCCGCTGGGCACGGTGTCGCTGATCGAGAACCAGTCGGCCGGCTGGTACACGATCCTGCGCAACGAGTACAAGCTGCCGCCGACGTCCAACCTGCTGCGGCTGCTGATCCAGCAGTCGAACTGCTTCGTGGTGGTCGAGCGCGGCGCGGCCGGCATGAACGCCATGTCGCGCGAGCGCCAGTTGTCGCAATCCGGCGAGATGCGCCAGGGCAGCAACTTCGGCGGCGGCCAGATGGTGGCCTCCGACTACGGCATGTCGCCCGAGATCGTCTTCAGCAACCAGAACGCGGGCGGCATGGGCGGCGCGCTGGGCGGCTTGGTCGGCGGCCGCTACAGCGGCGTGCTGTCCGCGGTCGGCGGCAGCATGCAGACCAAGGAGGCCAGCGCGATGCTGACCTTGATCGACAACCGGTCGGGGGTGCAGGTCGCGGCGTCGGAGGGCAGCGCCTCGAAGACCGACTTCGGCGCCTTCGGCTCGGTGTTCGGCGGCAGCGCCGGCGGCGCGCTGGGCGGCTACACCAACACGGCCCAGGGCAAGGTGATCAGCGCCGCCTTCATGGACGCGTTCAACCAGATGGTCATCTCGCTGCGCAACTACAAGGCGCAGACGGTGCAGGGCCAGGGGCTGGGCGGCGGCGGCCGGCTCGGCGTGGACGGCGCGGCACCGCCATCGCAGACCTCGGCGCCGCAACCTGCGCCGGCTCGCCGCGGGAGCAGCACGCAAAAATAGGGGCAACGCTCAGGGTGAGAAAAACCCCGGTCGCTCTGGCGAGTGGCCGGGGTTTTCATGGGGGCTCTATTTCGAGAAGGGCTGGATCTGAAGAAGGGCTTGATCAGTTGAGGACAGAGCAAAAACTGCTGCGCAGTTTCTTGGTCTGTCCCGCAAGGTCTTCAAGAAGTTTCTTGGTCTGTCCCGCAAGGTCTCACAAGTTGAAGATCTTGCCTGGGTTCATGATGTTCTTCGGGTCGAGCGCGCGCTTGATGGTGCGCATCATGTCGATCGCGCCGGCACCCGCTTCGGTCACCAGGAAGTCCATCTTGTGCAGGCCGACGCCGTGTTCGCCGGTGCAGGTGCCCTCGAGCGCCAGGGCGCGCGAGACCAGCGCATGGTTGAGCTTCTCGGCGGTCACGCGCTCCTCGGGCAGATTGGGGTCGAGCAGGTAGCCGAAGTGGAAGTTGCCGTCGCCGACATGGCCCACCAGGAAGTAGGGGATGCCGCTGGCATCGGCCTCGGCGACCGACTCGAGCAGGCAGTCGGCCAGCCGCGAGATCGGCACGCAGGTGTCGGTCGAGATGACGCGGCAGCCGGGGCGCGACTGCACCGCCGCGAAGTAGCTGTTGTGGCGCGCGGTCCAGAGGCGGGTGCGCTCCTCGGGCGTGCTGGCCCACTCGAAGGCCTTGCCGCCGTGGCCGCTGGCGAGTTCCTGCACCGTCTCGGCCTGTTCCTTGACGCCGGCCGGCGAGCCGTGGAACTCCATCAGCAGCATCGGCTCCTCGCGCAGGCCGAGCTTGGCGTAGGCGTTCACCATGCGCACCGTGTTGACGTCGATCAGCTCGACCCGCGCGATCGGCACGCCGAGCTGGATGATCTCGATGGTGGTGCGCACCGCCGCCTCGATGCTCGGGAACGAGCAGATCGCGGCCGACACTGCCTCGGGCAGCGGATAGATGCGCAAGGTGACTTCGGTGATCACGCCGAGCGTGCCTTCGCTGCCGACGATGAGCCGGGTCAGGTCGTAGCCGGCCGAGGACTTTTTGGCCCGGGTCCCGGTGCGGATCACTTCGCCGCTGGCCGTGACGACCTCGAGCGCCAGCACGTTCTCGCGCATGGTGCCGTAGCGGACCGCGTTGGTGCCGCTGGCGCGGGTGGCCGCCATGCCGCCAATCGAGGCATCGGCGCCCGGGTCGATCGGGAAGAAGAGGCCGGTGCTCTTGATCTCGTCGTTGAGCTGCTTGCGCGTGACGCCGGGCTGCACGGTCACCGTGAGGTCGTCGGCGTTGATCGACAGCACGCGGTTCATGCGGCTGACGTCGATGCTGATGCCGCCCTGCACCGCCAGCAGGTGGCCTTCGAGCGAGGAGCCGACGCCGAACGGGATGACCGGCACGCTGTGCGCGCTGGCCAGCGCGACCGCGTCGGCCACGTCCTGCGTGCTTTCGGCGAAGACCACGGCCGAGGGCGGCGGTGCGTCGAAGGAGGATTCGTCGCGGCCGTGCTGCGTGCGCACCGCCAGCGCGGTCGAGCAGCGCTCGCCGAAGCGGGCCTTCAGCGACTCGATGAGAGCGTCGGGCACCGCGCGCAGCGCGATCTCGGGCGTGAGATGGGAGGGGGCGGTGGGCGCATTCATCGGGGCGGTCTCCTGAAGGGTCTAACATTCTACGAACCGCTTCCTCAACCCGCACCAGAGACCACACCCATGGGCAACCGCCTGACACAGATCGCGACGCGCACCGGCGACGACGGCAGCACCGGCCTCGGCGACAACACCCGCGTCCCCAAGGACCACCTGCGCGTGCACGCGATGGGCGACGTCGACGAGCTCAATTCGCAGATCGGCGTGCTGCTCTGCGAGCCGATGCCGGCCGCGGTGCGCGAATTGCTGGTCGACGTGCAGCACCAGCTGTTCAACCTCGGCGGCGAGCTGTCGATGCCGGGCTACACGCTGCTCAAGGCCGAGGCCCTGTTGCAGCTCGACAATGCGCTGGCCGAGCACAATGCGGCGCTGCCGCGGCTGGCTGAATTCATCCTGCCCGCCGGCACCCGCGCCGCCTCGCTGGCCCATGTCTGCCGCACCGTCGCCCGGCGCGCCGAACGCGCGGTGGTGGCGCTGGGCGCGCAGGAGGAGATCAACGCTGCGCTGCGCCACTACCTCAACCGCCTGAGCGACCTGCTGTTCGTGCTCGCGCGGGTGCTCAACCGGGTCGATGGCGGCGACGACGTCTACTGGAAGAGCGAACGCATGGCGCGCGCCGCGGCCGAACCCCAGGATTGAATGCGAGACGAAAAGGAGATCGAACCCATGTCCCTCACGAGCAAAAGCCGCACATGCACCGCAGGCGCCGCCCTGGCCTTGCTGGGCGCCGTCGCGCTGCTGCCTCTGTCCGCGCAAGGCGCCGAGAGCAAGGTGCTGAACGGCATCGAACGCGGCAGCGACGCCGCGGGCCGCGGCATCGAGCGCGGCGCCCATGCGACCCGGCAAGGCGTCGACCACACGGCCGAGCGCGCCAGCGCGCCGGTGCGCCGCTGGGGCGAGGCCCTGGGCCGCAAGATCACGCCCGCCGGCAGCCACAAGGCGGCCGCGCCGGCCGTCGGGCCTCAAGGCACCGCGCCCTGAATCCGGGCCGGCTTTACCTTGCTTCACGTGGCGCGTACATGCGAGCGCCAGGCGCGACACCTGCGGCTTCCACACTGGACTCCTCATCAACGCAGAAGGAGTTCCGACAATGATCAAGTCCAAGAGCATGGCAGCTGCCGCCGCAGCGCTCGCGATGTGCATGGCGGGAAGCGCCTTCGCGCAGGATTCGCGCTTCGATCGCGGACCCGACCGCAATGACCGCGCGCAGCCCGGCTATCGCGTCGACGCCCGTCCCGACTACCGCCCCGGTCGCGACTACCGCCCCGACCCCCGAGGCGCCTACCGTCCGGGTCCGGACCGATTCGAGCATCGCGCGTATCCGAATCCGCACGCCGAATGGCGCCGCGGCGGGCGCATGCCGAGCGAGTACCGCGGCCGCCAATACGTCGTGAACGACTGGCGCGGGCACCGGCTGCAGCAGCCGCCGCGCGGCTACCAGTGGATGGGAGTGGGTGGCGACTTCGTGCTGGCCGCAGTGGCGACGGGGCTGATCGCCCAGATCGTCATCGGCCAGTGACCGGGCTCAGGCGGTCGGCGTGAGCTGGGCGCAGACATTGCGCCCGGTGATCGTGAGCCGCAGCCCGCCGCCGTGCCATTCGAGCCAGTTGAGCCGCACGTAGGCATCGATGTCGTTGTCGTCGATCCGGTCTGCCTGGTGGTTCTGCAGATGGTCGACCGTGGCGGGCAGGGCCTGCCGCAGCCGCTCGCGCGCTGCGGCCTCGTTGGCGGCCCGTTCCGAAATGCGCGTCTGAGAATTCGATGCCATGCTGGTTCGTTCCAATCGCTGAGGAATCGCACCAATGTACGCTTCCTGCGGCGCCAGTCACGGACCTATTTCTCGATATCGCGCAGGACAATGCAGATCGAGCCCCGCGGGGCGGGATTACTTGCGCGGCTGCAACAGCTTGCTGACCTCGTCGACGTTCGAGCGGATGCGCTCGCGCACCACCTCGAAGGCGTCGGACTGCGACTTGGCCGCCATCTCGGACAGCTCGCGGATGTCGTCCAGCGCCTGCTTGAAGGCCGCCTTGCCCATGGCGTCGAGCTTGGCGAAGCCCTCGCGCGGGTCCTTGCCCGACAGCCCCTTCATGGTCCCTTGCCATTCCTCGATCGAGGTCTTGAGCATCTCGGTCTGGCGCTGCACCACGGCCTGCAGCCCCTCGTAGGACTTCTCGTTGGCCTTGACCAGCGCCTGCAGGTCCTTGCGCCCGCTCTCGACGATCGCCCCCGCGGCGCCCGCCAGCGGCAGGTTCTGCAGTCGCTCGGCCATGCCCTTCAGCGGCTTGACGAAGGCTTCCTGGACGTCGGCCGGCGTGGGGATGCCGGTCGAACGCGTCTTCTTCGCGGCGGTGGTGCTCGACTTGCTGGTGGCCATGTGCGGTGTCTCCGGATTTGAAGGTTGGGGTCGCCACGATACGCCCAGAAGGGCGTTTCATGAAAGCCCTTCGCTCACTTGACCAGCTTGAGCGTGCCCTTCATCAGCGTCGAATGGCCGGGGAAGGAACAGAAGTACGTGTAGCTGCCGTCGGCGGCCAGCTTGGCCGGGGCGAAGCTCACGCTGTCGCTCTCGCCGCCGCCGACGATCTTGGTGTGGGCCAGGACGCGGGCGTCGCCGGCCTTGACGTAGTTCTGGGGCAGGCCGGCGGCGATGCCGTCGGCGGCGACCGCCTGCACGTCGGCGGTCTTGACCAGCACCCAGTTGTGGCCCATGGCCTGCTTGGGCATCTTGCCGCTGTGCTTGAGCTTGACCGTGAACTCCTTGCAGGACTGGCTGACCTCGATGGCGGGCTTGTTGAACTGCATCGCGTCGTTGCCTTCGATCTCGACGGTGCAGTCGGCGGCGAGGGCGGGGACGGAGGCGAAGGCCAGCACGGCGAGGGCGGCGAGACGGGTGCGAAACATGGGGAAGGTTCTCCAGAAAAAAGGATGGCGCGCGCAATGGTGCGCCAAGCCCATTGTGATGACTCGCCGCCGAGGTCGCGTGACCTGGATCAAGGACGCGCGACAAGCGCTTGCCGATACCGCGCGGCGCAACAGGCCGCGGCGACGGCCTTTGATCCAGGTCAAGTCGCGCCGCGCCGCGATCGTTAGCCTCGGGGCATGGAAGCCGTGCTCTCCCTCGCTCCTGGCTTGCCTGCCGCTTCGCAGCCGGCCTGGTCGCTGCTGGACGATCCGGCGGAATGGCCGGGATTCGGGCGTGCGCTGGAGCCCGGTGATGCCGCGGCGCGCTGGGAGTCGCAGGTCGCGGTCGAGGGCATGCACTGCGCGGCCTGCGCGTTCACGGTCGAGGCGGCGCTGATGCAGGTGCCGGGCGTGGTCTCCGCCGAGGTCAATGCGGCCAGCCGGCGCGCCCGGGTGGTCTGGTCGCCCGCCAAGGTCAAGCCATCGCGCTGGTTCGAGGCTTGCGCCGCCGCCGGCTACCGGCTGGTGCCGGCCGGCGACATGCTGGCGAGTGCGCGGCGCGCGCGCGAGTCGCGGGTGGCGCTCTGGCGCTGGCTGGTGGCCGGCTTCTGCATGATGCAGGTCATGATGTACGCCTACCCGGCTTACATCGCCCGGCCCGGCGACATGTCGCCCGATGCAGCACAGCTGCTGCGCTGGGCCTCGTGGGTGCTCACCTTGCCGGTCGTGCTGTTCTGCTGCACCCCCTTCTTTCGCAGCGCCTGGCGCGACCTGCGGCAGCGCCGCATCGGCATGGACCTGCCGGTGGCGCTCGGCATGGCAATCACCTTCATCGTCAGCACCGCGGCCACCTTCGATCCCGAGGGGCCGCTGGGCCACGAACTCTATTTCGATTCGCTGACCATGTTCGTGTTCTTCCTGCTGACCGGCCGCTGGCTCGAGTCGCGGCTGCGCGACCGCACCGCCGGGGCGCTCGATGCCCTGATGAACCGGCTGCCCGACAGCGTGCTGCGGCGCCGCGCCGACGGCGAGTTCGAGCGCGTCGCGGTGCGGCGGCTGGCGGTCGGCGACATGCTGCGCGTGCTGCCCGGCGAGGCGTTCCCGGCCGATGGCCGGGTGGTTGCGGGCGACACCTCGGCCGACGAGGCGCTGATCACCGGCGAGTCGCGGCCGGTCGCGCGTCCTTGCGGTGCCCGGGTGCTGGCCGGCAGCCACAACGTCGGCGCGGTGGTCGAGGTGCGGGTCGAGGCGCTCGGGCCCGACACTCGGTTCGCCCAGATCGTCGCCCTGATGGAGAACGCCTCGCTGCAGAAGCCGCGGCTCGCGCGCCTGGCCGATCGCGCGGCACGGCCCTTCCTGCTCGCGGTGCTGGCGGCCGCGGCGGGGGCCGCCGCCTGGTGGTGGCAGGTGGACCCGGGCAAGGCCTTGATGGTCGCGGTGGCGGTGTTGATCGTGACCTGCCCCTGCGCGCTGTCGCTGGCCACGCCAGCCGCGATGCTGGCGAGCGCCGGCACGCTGGCGCGCGGCGGGGTGCTGGTGCGCAACCTGCAGGCGCTGGAATCGCTGGCCGCGGTCGACACGGTGGTGTTCGACAAGACCGGCACCCTGACCCGCGACACGCCGCGGCTGGACCGGGTTTACAGCCGCCAGGGCGTGCGGCCAGGCGATGCTGTGGAGCTCGCGGCCGCGCTGGCGGCGCAATCCCTGCACCCGGCGTCGCGCGCGCTGGTGCAGGCCTGGAACGACCAGCACCGGCTGGCGCCGGACTGGGTCCCGGTGCAGCTCGCCGAGCATGCCGGAGAGGGCCTGGAGGGCACGCTGAAGCGCCGCGGCGGCGGTGCCGGGCGGCGCCTGCGCCTTGGCTCGGCCGCGTTCTGCGGCGTCGCGCCGCTGGCCGTGCAGGCGGCACAGGTCCATCTCAGCGACGACCAGGGCTGGGTCGCGAGCTTCGTGCTGGCAGAAGACCTGCGCGAAGACGCCGCGGCCACCGTGTCGGCGCTGGAGGCGCAGGGCCAGGCGGTGTGGCTGCTGTCGGGCGACAGCGGCGCCGCGGCGCGCGAGGTGGGGCAGCGCGCCGGCATCGCGCTGGTGCTCGGCGACTGCACGCCCGAAGACAAGCTGGCCCGCATGAAGGACCTGCAGGCCCAGGGCCGCGCGGTCGCGATGGTGGGCGACGGACTCAACGACGGGCCGGTGCTCGCGCATGCGCATGCCTCGTTCGCGTTCGGTCGCGCAGTGCCACTGGCGCGCGCCAACGCCGACTTCGTGGTCCTCGGCGATTCGCTCGATGTCATTCCCGGCGCCATCGCGCAGGCGCGTCGCACCCTGCGCGTGGTGCGGCAGAACCTCTGGTGGGCGGCCGGCTACAACGCGGTCTGCGTGCCGCTGGCGATCGCCGGCTGGCTGCCGCCGTGGCTCGCGGGGCTGGGCATGGCCGCGAGCTCGCTGGCCGTGGTGCTGAATGCGGCGCGGCTGGCCGGGCGGCCGCTGCGTGCCGGGACCGCCTGATGGACATCCTGTTCCTGCTGATCCCGTTCTCGGTGGTGCTGGTGCTGATCATCCTCGCCGGCCTCTGGTGGGCGGTGGACCGTGGCCAATTCGACGACGTCGAGGGCGAAGGCGAGCGCATTCTGCGCAACGATTGATTTGCATCAAGCCGGCCGGAAGTCCGCAACCGGACACTGGGCCCGTTCCACACAACAAGGCTCTGCGATGCATGCTCCGAATTCTTCCGCGCCTGTCTACAGCGACACGGTCGTGCGGCAATTCGCTCTCATGTCCGTCGTCTGGGGGGTGGTGGGCATGCTGGTGGGGGTGGTCATTGCCTCGCAGCTGGCCTGGCCCGACCTCAACTTCGGCATCCCGTGGCTCAGCTACGGGCGACTGCGTCCGCTGCACACCAACGCGGTGATCTTCGCCTTCGGCGGCTGTGCGCTCATGGCCACCAGCTTCCACGTCGTGCAGCGCACCTGCCAGGTCCGGCTGTTCGCGCCGGCGCTGGCCTCGTTCGTGTTCTGGGGCTGGCAGGCGGTGATCGTGGCGGCGGCCATCAGCCTGCCGCTGGGCTACACCAGCGGCAAGGAATACGCCGAGCTCGAATGGCCGATCGACATCCTGATCGCGGTCGTCTGGGTGGCCTACGCGATCGTCTTCTTCGGCACCATCGGCATCCGCAAGGTGCGCCACATCTACGTCGCCAACTGGTTCTACGGCGCCTTCATCATCGCGGTGGCGTTGCTGCACATCGTCAACAGCGCGGCCATCCCGGCCGGCGCGATGAAGAGCTACTCGGCCTACGCGGGTGTGCAGGACGCGATGGTGCAGTGGTGGTACGGGCACAACGCGGTCGGCTTCTTCCTCACGGCCGGCTTCCTCGGGATGATGTATTACTACGTGCCGAAGCAGGCCGGCCGCCCGGTGTATTCGTACCGGCTGTCGATCGTGCACTTCTGGGCCCTGATCTTCACCTACATGTGGGCCGGCCCGCACCACCTGCACTACACGGCGCTGCCCGACTGGACCCAGTCGATCGGCATGGTGTTCTCGCTGATCCTGCTGGCGCCGAGCTGGGGCGGCATGATCAACGGCGTGATGACGCTCTCGGGCGCCTGGCACAAGCTGCGCACCGACCCGATCCTGCGCTTCCTGATCGTCTCGCTGTCGTTCTACGGCATGTCGACCTTCGAGGGTCCGATGATGTCGATCAAGACCGTCAACGCGCTCTCGCACTACACCGACTGGACCGTCGGCCACGTGCACTCGGGCGCGCTCGGCTGGGTCGGCCTGATCTCGATGGGCTCGCTGTACTACCTCATCCCGCGCGTGTACGGCCGCACCGAGATGTTCAGCGTGAAGGCGATCGAGCTGCACTTCTGGATGGCGACCATCGGCATCGTGCTCTACATCGCCGCGATGTGGATCGCCGGCGTGATGCAGGGCCTGATGTGGCGCGCGGTCAACCCCGACGGCACACTGACCTACACCTTCGTCGAAAGCGTGAAGGCCACCTATCCCTACTACGTGGTGCGCGTGCTCGGCGGCGTGCTGTACCTGAGCGGCATGCTGGTGATGGCCTGGAACGTCTGGATGACGGTGATCTCGGGCTTCAGCAAGCCCGCGCCGATCCCGCAGCCCGCCATGGCCCACGCCTGAGGACACGCCCATGAGTTCGAACATTCCCCCGGGCTTCTCGCACCAGAAGATCGAGACCAACAACTTCCTGATGATCGTGCTGATCCTGCTGGTGATCGCGGTCGGCGGCCTGGTCGAGATCGTGCCGCTGTTCTTCCAGAAGTCGACCACCGAGGCGGTCGCCGGCGTCGAGCCGCTGACGCCGCTGCAGCTCGCGGGCCGCGACATCTACGTGCGCGAGGGTTGCTACAACTGCCACTCGCAGATGATCCGGCCGTTCCGCGCCGAGACGCTGCGCTATGGCCACTATTCGGTGGCCGGCGAGTTCGTCTACGACCACCCGTTCCAGTGGGGCAGCAAGCGCACCGGCCCCGACCTGCACCGGGTGGGCGGCAAGTACAGCGACGAGTGGCACCGCATCCACCTCAACAACCCGCGCGACGTGGTGCCGGAGTCGAACATGCCGGCCTACACCTGGCTCGAGAAGGCGCCGCTGGATGGCGCCGAGTCGGCCGCCCACATGACGGCGCTGCGCCGGGTCGGCGTGCCCTACACCGACGAGCAGATCGCGGCCGCGCCGGCCGCGGTCAAGGGCAAGACCGAGATGGACGCCGTGGTCGCCTATCTGCAGTCGCTCGGCCTGGCACTCAAGTGAGGACAACCGCGATGGACAACATCACCACCCTGCGAATCGCCGCCACGCTGGTCTCGTTCGCGACCTTCATCGGCATCCTGGTCTGGGCGTATTCGCGCCGCAACGCGCAGGCGTTCGAGGAGGCGGCACGCCTGCCGTTCGAGGAGGATCCGTCGTGAGCGATTTCGTCGACGCGTTCTGGTCGCACTTCGTCACCGTGGTCGCGCTCGGCGGCATCCTGGCCTGCGCGCTGCTGCTGTGGCTGACGGCCCGCTTCCGCGGCCCTTCGAGCGCCGACAACACCACCGGCCATGTCTGGGACGAGGACCTGCGCGAGATGAACAACCCGATGCCGCGCTGGTGGATGGGCCTGTTCGTGCTGACCATCGTGTTCGGCATCGGCTACCTGGTGGCGTTTCCGGGGCTGGGCAGCTACCGCGGCACCCTGGCCTGGAGCACCCAGGGCGAGTACGAGAAAGCGGTGGAGAAGGCCAACGCCGAGCTGGCCCCGGTGTACGCCGCCTACACCGCGCAGCCGGTCGAGAAGCTCGCCACCGACGTGAGCGCCATGGCCGTCGGCGAGCGCCTGTTCCTGAACAACTGCGCCCAGTGCCACGGTTCGGATGCGCGCGGCAGCAAGGGCTTCCCGAACCTCACCGACGGCGACTGGCTGCATGGCGGCACGCCCGAGAAGATCCACGAGACCATCGCGCTCGGCCGCATCGGCGCGATGCCGCCGATGGCCGAGGCGGTCGGATCGGCCGAGGACGTCAAGAACCTCGCCAACTACGTGCTGAGCCTGTCGGACAGCCCGCACGATTCGGTGCGCGCCGGGCTCGGCAAGAGCAAGTTCACGACGTGCGCGGCCTGCCACGGCATCGGCGGCGTCGGCAACCCGGCGGTGGGAGCGCCGAACCTGGCCGACAAGATCTGGCTGCACGGCTACGGCCAGGAAGCGATCATCGCGATGATCAACGGCGGCAAGACCAACCAGATGCCGGCGCAGCAGGGCCGCCTGACCGAAGCGCAGATCCACGTGCTGACCGCCTACGTCTGGGGCCTGTCGAACAACAAGACGGCCACCGCCGCGGGCCAATGAGGCCGCCGCCTGAGTCTTGTCCATGAGCGTTTCCATGACCGAGCAGACGACGCCACAGAAGCCGCGCACCGTGATCCCGATCGCGGCGGCCGAGGAGGACGTCGGGCTCTACGCGGCCCACAAGAAGATCTATCCGCGCAGCGTCAGCGGCTATTTCGCCCGCTGGCGCTGGGCCCTGGTGTTCGCGACGCAGGGGGTCTTCTACGGCCTGCCCTGGCTCGAGTGGGGCCAGCGCCAGGCAGTGCTGTTCGACCTCGGCGCGCGGCGCTTCTTCCTGTTCGGACTGGTGCTCTATCCGCAGGACCTGATCTACCTGACCGGGCTGCTGGTGGTCTCGGCGCTGTCGCTGTTCCTGTTCACCGCCGTGGCGGGGCGCCTGTGGTGCGGCTACGCCTGCCCACAGACGGTCTACACCGAGATCTTCATGTGGGTCGAGGAGAAGATCGAGGGCAGCCGCATCGCGCGCATGCGGCTCGACAGCGGCGCCTTCTCGGCCGAGAAGCTGGTCAAGAAGTGGTTCAAGCACGTGGTCTGGATATCGATCGGCCTGTGGACCGGCTTCACCTTCGTCGGCTACTTCACGCCGATCCGCGAACTGGCCATGGAATTCCTGCAGACCCGGATGGGCTCCTGGGAAGTCTTCTGGGTGCTGTTCTACGGCTTCGCCACCTACGGCAACGCCGGCTTCATGCGCGAGCAGGTGTGCAAGTACATGTGCCCCTATGCGCGCTTCCAGAGCGCGATGTTCGACCGCGACACGCTCATCGTGAGCTACGACACGGCACGCGGCGAACCGCGGGGCCTGCCGGCCAAGGGTCGCGCGGCCGCGTCCGCGCCGGCGCTCGGCCATTGCATCGACTGCAAGCTGTGCGTCCAGGTCTGCCCGACCGGCATCGACATCCGCCAGGGGCTGCAGTACGAATGCATCGGCTGCGGCCTGTGCGTCGATGCCTGCAACATCGTGATGGACAAGATGTCGACCCCGCGCGGCCTAATCCGCTACGCCACGCAGAACAGCATGGCCGGGCGCTGGACGCCGCGCCAGGTGCTGCGCCGCGTTCTGCGGCCGCGGGTGCTGGTCTACACCGCGGTGCTCGGCGCGCTGTGCATCGGCCTGCTGGCGAGCCTGGTGACGCGCACGCCGCTGAAGGTCGACGTGGTGCGCGACCGCGCCTCGCTGGCCCGCATCGTCGAGGGCGGCCAGCTCGAGAACGTCTACCGCCTGCAGATCATGAACGCCACCGAGCAGGTGCAGCGCTACCGGATCGAAGCCAGCGGCCTCGAGGGTCTGCACGTGTCCTCGGAGCCGGTGGTCGAGGTCGCGCCGGCGCAGTCGCGCTGGGTGGCGGTGCGGCTGCAGCTGCCCTACGGTGCGGCGACGGCCGGTTCCCACAAGGTGTATTTCGACGTTCGAGCGGAGGGCGGCCAGGGCAGCGTGTCCGAGAAGGCCGTGTTCCTGGTCCCGCGATGAAATCCAGGCCCCAAGGAGGCAGAAGATGACCGACAAGAGCAGCCATGACGAAGCGACGCGTCCCTGTCCACCCTGGTGGCGCTTCGGGCTGGTGTGGATGGTGATCGGCGGGCCGGGCCTGGTGGTGATCGCGAGTTTCGCCACCTTGTGGCTGGCCCTGCGCACGCCCGACCCGGTGGTCGACGAGGACTATTACCGCAAGGGCGTGGAGATCAACCGCACGCTGGCCGACAAGAAGCTCATGCCGGCGGTGGCCGGGCGCAACCACGCGGCCACCCCCAGCGCCGACGTGCCGTCGCCGAGGCGCTGAGCCATGCAGGCGCAACGCTGGATGTGGATACTCTGGCCGGCATTCCTGCTGGCCTGCGCGCTCGAGGTGCTGGTGTTCGCACTGGTCGATCCGGGCGACCTCAACTGGCGCGGCGAGGCGTTGGGCGCCTCTCGCCAGGCGGTCTACACGGCCGGGTTCTTTGCCTTCTGGCTGCTGGCCACGGCGGCGGGCGCCTTGACGCTGCTGCTGGCCCGGCCGGCGGCCGAGCTCAACAGCCCGGCGGATTGACGATGCGGCGCAGCGCCTCGGGATCGAGGATGCGCACGTTGCGCTGCTCGACCTCGACCATGCCGTCGGCCGCGAACTTCGACATCGTCCGGCTCACGGTCTCGAGCTTGAGGCCGAGGTAGCTGCCGATTTCCTCGCGCGTCATGCGCAGCACCAGCTCGGAGCGCGAGAAGCCGCGCGCATGCAGCCGCTGCACCAGGTTCAGCAGGAAGGCCGCCAGCCGCTCCTCGGCCCGCATGCTGCCGAGCAGCAGCATCACGCCATGCTCGCGGACGATCTCGCGGCTCATGATCTGGTGCACGTGGCGCTGCAGCGCCGTCACCTCGCGCGACAGTTCCTCGATGCGCTCGAAGGGCATCACGCAGACCTCGGAGTCTTCGAGGGCGACGGCGTCGCAGGTGTGCTGGTCGTTGACGATGCCGTCGAGGCCGATGATCTCGCCGGCCATCTGGAAGCCCGTGACCTGGTCGCGCCCGTCCTCGCTGGTGACCCGGGTCTTGAAGACCCCGGTGCGGATCGCATAGAGCGAGGTGAAGGGCTCGCCATTGCGAAACAGCGTCTCGCGCCGCTTGATCTTGCGCCGCGTGGCGACCAGGTCGTCGAGGCGCTGCAGCTCCCCGGGCGCCAGTCCGACCGGCATGCACAGCTCGCGCAGGTTGCAGTTGGAACAGGCGACCTTGATATTTTCGGGCTTCATTGATGCAGTCGGGGTCATGCGGGGATTGTCCGTGGGGGGGTGGGCCGGATGCTTGATGCAGGTCAAGGTTTGCGGATCGCGACGGCGGCATAGTGACACACCGAAGCCCATGCCTGCGTCCGCGATGCCTCCCGTCTCCGCTCCAGCCCTCACGCCGCCCATCGTGGTGCCCGCGCCGTCCGTGCTGCAGCGGTTCGACTGCGCCGGGCCGCGCTACACCTCCTACCCGACCGCGGACCGCTTCGTCGACGCCTTCACGGCCGAGGACTATGCCCAGACGCTCGAACAGCGCGGCAGCACCGGCGCCAGCGCGCGGGCGCTGTCGCTCTACGTGCATATCCCGTTCTGCGAATCGCTCTGCTACTACTGCGCCTGCAACAAGATCGTGACCCGCCACAAGAGCAAGGGGCGCGAGTACCTGGACTACCTGGCGCGCGAGATCGCGCTGCAGGTCGAGCGGCTCGGCCGCGGCGCCGTGGTCCGCCAGCTGCATCTCGGCGGCGGCACGCCGACCTTTCTCGACGATGCCGGCCTGCGGACGCTGATGGGCATGCTGCGCGAGTCCTTCACCTTGTCGCCGGACGGCGAGCATTCGATCGAGATCGACCCGCGCACCGTCGACCGCGAACGCCTGGTGACCCTGGCCGCGCTGGGCTTCAACCGGCTGAGCTTCGGCGTCCAGGATTTCGACCCCGACGTGCAGAAGGCGGTGCACCGGATCCAGCCGGCCGGGCAGGTGTTCGACCTGATGGCGACGGCCCGCGGGCTGGGCTTCGATTCGGTCAACGTCGACCTGATCTACGGGCTGCCGCGCCAGAGTGCGGCCTCCTTCGACCGCACGCTGGCCCAGGTCTGCGCGCTGCGGCCCGACCGCATCGCGCTCTATGCCTATGCCCACCTGCCCGAGCGCTTCAAGGCCCAGCGCCGCATCGCGACCGAGGCGTTGCCCGATGCGGCGGCCAAGGTCGAGATGCTGTCGCGCTCTATCGCCGCGTTCACCGAGGCCGGCTACGTCTACATCGGCATGGACCATTTTGCGCTGCCCGGCGACGCGCTGGCGGTGGCCAAGCGGCAGGGCCGGCTGCACCGCAACTTCCAGGGCTACAGCACCCAGCCGGACTGCGACCTGGTGGCGCTGGGCGTGTCGGCGATCGGCCGGGTCGGCGCCACCTACAGCCAGAACGCCAAGACGCTCGAGGAGTACTACGACCTGCTCGACCAGGGCCGGCTGCCGGTGGTGCGCGGCCTGGCGCTGACCCGCGACGACGTGCTGCGGCGCACCGTGATCATGGCGATCATGTGCCAGGGCCGGGTCGATTTCGAGACCATCGGCTCGGCCCACCTGGTCGATTTCGAGCGCTGCTTCGCGGCCGAGCTCGAAGCGCTGGCGCCGCTCGTGGCGCAGGGCCTGGTGGTGGTCGGCGATCGCCACCTCGAGGTCACGCCGCTGGGCTGGTTCTTCGTCCGCGCCATCGCCATGGTGTTCGACCGCTACCTGCAGGCCGACCGCAACCGCACGCGCTTCTCGCGCATCGTGTGATGAGCCCGCACGCTCCCCCATGCAGTCCGCCCTGCTCGCCACCGCATTCGTGATGGGGCTGGCCGGCGGGCCGCACTGCGTCGCGATGTGCGGCGCGGCCTGCGCCGGCGTGATCCGCATCGTGCGGGCACCGGCGGGCGGCGTCGCCGCGCTGCAGTCCACGGGCCGCTCGCTGCCGGCGGGCGCCTTGTTCCACGTGGGGCGGGTGGCCGGCTATGCGGCCGCCGGGGCGGTGGCGGCCGCCGCTGCCCAGGGCCTGGCGCTGGCGGGCCAGCAGGTCAGCGCACTGCGCCCGGCCTGGCTGCTGCTGCATGTGTTCGTGCTGGCGTGGGGCCTGCTGCTGGCCGCCTCTGGCCGGCAGCCCGCCTGGGCGCACCGCTTCGGGCGCTGGGCGTCGGCGCGGCTGCAGCCCATGACCCGCAGCCCCTTCGGCGTGCTGGCGGCCGGCGCGCTCTGGGTCGCGCTGCCCTGCGGCCTGCTGTACTCGGCGCTGATGCTGGCGGCCCTGGGCAACGGCGTGCTCGAAGGCGCGGCCGTCATGGCGCTGTTCGCGGCCGGCAGCGCGGTGTCGCTGCTGCTGGCGCCCTGGCTGTGGCAGCGCCTGCGGTCGGGCGCCGGCATCCTGTCGCAGCAGTGGGGCACGCGGCTGGCGGGCGCGATGCTCGCGGGGGTGGCGCTGCAGGCGCTCTGGCTCGACCTCGCGCACCAGGTCGAGGCCTGGTGCCGCTGAGCGAAGGGCCCGTGCCGCTCAGGCGGCGGGCGGCGGCGGTTCCAGGTTCAGGGCCACGTGCAACACGTCGGCGGAATCCTCCAGGCTGGGCACGCGCTCGAAGCCCAGCGCACGCGACAGCTTCAGCATGCGGGTGTTCTCGCGCAGGATCATGCCGACCAGGCGCCGGGTGCCGCGGCTGCGCGCGTGCGCGATCAGCTGCTCGAACAGCATCCTGCCGAGTCCGCCGCCCTTGAGATCGGAGCGCACCACCAGCGCGAACTCGGCTTCGACGTTGTCGGGGTCGCAGACGGTGCGGGCGACGCCGAGCGTCTCGGGCCGGCCGTCCGCCGCCGTGCCCTCGGCGATGAAGGCCATCTCGCGGTCGTAGTCGATCTGGGCCAGCCGGGCCAGTTCGCTGCGCGGCAGTTCGCTGCGCGCCTGGAAGAGCCGCATGCGCACGTCCTCGGGGTCGAGCCGTTCCAGGAAGCGCCGGTGCTGGCCTTCGTCCTCCGGGCGGATCGGCCGGATCGTGATCGGACGGCCGTTCCACTCGGCTTGGCGGACCCACTGCGTGGGATAGGGCCGGATCGCGAAGTTGGCGGCGCCGGCCACCCGGCCGGCCGCGACCCGCAGCCGGGCGTCGAGCGCCAGCGCGCCGTGCTCGTCGACCCACAGCGGGTTGATGTCGAGCTCGGCCAGCTGCGGCAGGTCGGCCAGCATCTGCGACACCGCGATCAGCACATCGTGCAGGGCATCCAGATCGGCCGGCGGGTGGTCGCGGTAGCCGGCCAGCAGCCGCGACACACGGGTGCGCGAGACCAGCTCGCGCGCCAGGCTGCGGTTGAGCGGCGGCAGCGCGACCGCGACATCGGCGGTCACCTCGACCGCGATGCCACCGCCGCCGCAGAGGATGACCGGGCCGAAGACCTCGTCGATGCTGGCCCCGACGATCACCTCCTGCGCGTGCGGGCGGTGCACCATCGGCTGCACGGTGAAGCCGTCGATGCGCGCCCCGGCCTGCAGGGTGCCGAGCGCCTGCCGCATCTCGCCGACGGCCTGTTCGAGCGCGGCCGGGTCGCGCAGGTCCAGCCTGACGCCGCCGACGTCGGTCTTGTGGGCGACATCGCGCGACACGATCTTGAGCACCACCGGATAGCCGAGTTCGCGGGCCGCATCCAGCAGGCCTTCGGCCGACGCCGGGACCATCCGGGTGCGCACCACCGGCACGCCGTAGGCCTGCAGCACTGCCTTGGCCTCGTGTTCGGCCAGCCATTCGCGGCCGTCGGCGGCGGCGGTTTCCAGCAGCCGCTGCGCCGCCGGCACGTCGGGCGCCGGGTTCTCGCTGGCGCTGGGCGCCTCCATCAACAGCGCCTGGTTGTTGCGATAGGTCTGCAGCATGCCGAAGGCGCGCACGGCGTCTTCGGGCGTCGGGTAGTCGGGAATGCCGGCCGCCTCGAACAGCTGGCGTGCCGGCGCCATGTCGGCATCGCCGAGCCAGCAGCCCATCAAGCGCGGATCGTTGGCGCGGACCAGCGGCGCGCAGGCGCGGGCGATCTCGTCGCTGCGCTCGGCCACCGTCGGGGCGTGGATGAACAGCACGGCGCCGCTCACGGGGTCCGCCAGCAGCGCCGCCAGCGCCGCGGCATAGCGCGCCGCTGGCGCGTCGCCGAGGAGGTCGATCGGATTGGCGCAGGAAGCCTCCGGCGGCAGCGCATGGCCGAGCTGATCGAGCAGGGCGGCGCCCGGCTCGGCCAGCCGGATGCCGGCGCGGGCGGCGGCGTCGGCCGCCATCACGCCGGCGCCGCCGCCGTTGCCCAGGATGGTCAGCGCCTCGCTGCGGTTGAGGCGGAACCGTGCCAGTGTCGCGGCCGCCATGAACAGCTCCTGCAGCGTGTCCACCCGCAGCATGCCGGCGCGGCGGATGGCTGCGTCATGCACGATGTCGGAGCCGGCCAGGGCGCCGGAGTGCGAGGCGGGGGCACGCAGGCCCTGGCCCGCGCGGCCGGCCTTGACGACGATCACCGGCTTGTTGCGCGCCGCGGCGCGCGCGGCCGACATGAACTTGCGCGGCGAGGCGATCGATTCGACATAGAGCAGGATCGAGCGGGTCCGCCCGTCGCTCGCGAACCGGTCGAGCAGGTCGCCGGCATCGACGTCGCAGTGGTCGCCCAGCGCCACCAGGTGCGACAGGCCGATGCCCCGGCTGGTGGCCCAGTCCAGCATCGCGCTGGCCACCGCGCCGGACTGGGAGATGAACGCCAGCTCGCCCGGTCGCGCGGCGACGTGGGCCAGGCCGGCATGGAGGCCGATGTGCGGGCTCAGGACGCCGAGCGAGTCCGGGCCCAGCAGGCGCAGCAGGTGCGGACGGGCGGCGTCGAGCGCGGCCTGCTGCTCGGCGGCGCTCAACCCGGTGCCGACGATCACCGCGGCCCGGGCGCCGGCCGCCCCGAGCTCGGCGACCAGCCGCGCCACCGTGCGCGCCGGCGTGCAGATCAGCGCCAGGTCCGGCGCCGCGGGCAGGTCGGCCACCCGCGCGAAGACGGGCAGGCCGTCGAGCCGCGCATGCTTGGGGTTGACCGGGTAGACCGGGCCGGCAAAACCGCCGGCGCGCAAGTGCTGCCAGACGTGGGTGCCGATTGCGCCGGGTCGATGCGAGGCACCGAGCACGGCGACGGATCGCGGCAAAAGCAGTCGGTCGAGGTGGCGGATGCTCATGGCGCCTCTGCGGATGAACCGGGGGCACGCATCATGCGCGCACCCTTGGGGCCCCTGTCAATGGGCGTGACGGTGCGCGTGCGCGTCGCCGTCGGCCGGCGCCCGCACCAGCAGCACCGGCACCGGCGCGCAGCGCAGCAGGTACTCGGCGCAGCCGCCCCCCACGAAGCGCTCGACGCCGCGGCGGCCATGGGTGCCGATCACGATCAGGTCGGCCGGCCATCGGCTGGCGTCGGCGGCGATCAGCTCATGGACCGGGTTCGACGCACCGTCATGCAGCAGCGTCTCGGCCTCGACCCCCGCCGCGGCGGCCGCGGCCTGGGCGTCGTCCAGGATCTGCCGGCCGTTGCGCGCGAGCACCTCGAAACAGTCGCCGACCGGGCCGGCGGCAAGGCCCATCGCCATGGCCATCGACTGCGAGTCGACCACGTGCACCAGCCGCAGCCGCCCGTGGGTCTGGGCAGCGAGCCGTATCGCTTCGTCGAGGCCCTGCTTCGATGTCGCGCTGCCGTCGAGGGGAACGAGGATCCGTTGGTACATGGCGCGCTCCTGCCGACGGTTGAGATGCCGCCAGTATCCGGCGAGCCCCGTCCGCCGTGTTGACCGCACTCAACACGGGCCCTTGCCGTACGCCGAGCGGGCGACACGGCGTCTTGTTGATCTGGGGCAAGGCGGCGTGGCGCTGGCCGTGGAAAGCTGGGAACCCCACTCCGGAGACTCGAAAATGACACACGCCACCACCCGCATCATCCGCGACGAGCACGCGGCCCTTTCGGCGATGCTGCGGTCGATCCTCCTGCTGCTCGATGTCCATCGAAGACAGCAGAGCACGCCCGACTTCTCGGCCTTGCGGGCGATGCTGTTCTATGTCGACCAGTTTCCCGAGCAGCGCCATCACCGCCACGAGACCGAGCTGCTGTTTCCCAAGCTGCGCGCGCGCACGCCGCTGTCGCGCGAACTGCTCGACCACCTGGACCGGGACCATGCGCTCGGCGAGCGCAACATCCGTGAAGTCGAACATGCCCTGCTGGTCTACGAGATGCTCGGCGAGGCGCACCGCGAGCCTTTCGAGCGTGCGATCGCGCGCTACACCGACTTCTACCTGGCCCACATGGCGCAGGAGGAGAAGGAAATCCTGCCGCTGGCCGAGCGCGTGCTCACCGAAGAGGACTGGCGCGATCTCGACGCCGCCTTCGGTGCCCATCGCGATCCCTTCACCGGCCACGAACCCGACGACACCTACCGCGCGCTCTACACCCGCATCGTCAATGCCGTGCCGGCACCGATCGGCCTCGGCCCCGCGCTGGACACCGGCACGCCGCAGCGGCACGCGATGCAAGCTTGATCCCGGTCAATCCGGGCGGCCCGCGACTGGCCGAGACTGGAGGCCTTCAACCGGAGACCTCCATCATGTTCAAGAAAATCCTGGTCGCCACCGATGGTTCCCCGCTGTCCGAAAAGGCGGTCGAGAGTGCCATCGAAATGGCGCGTCATCACAGCGCCGAACTGGTCGTCTTCACGGTGGCGCGCCGGCCGCCCAAGAGCTACATGGATGGCTCGACGGTGCGTGAGTCGGTGGAAAGCGAGAGCATCGACAAGCAGCGCCAGGAGAACGCACAGGCCCTGGTGGCTGCGATCGGCGAGCGGGCCCGCGGGCGCGGCGTCTCCTGCCATCCGCTGGTGGCCCATTCAAGCCAGGTCGCCGAATCGATCATTGCCGCAGCCGGCAACCAGGCCTGCGACCTGATCGTGATGGCCTCGCACGGCCGCAAGGGCCTCGGCCGGCTGCTGATCGGCAGTGAGACCCAGCACGTGCTGACCCATTCCACCCTGCCGGTGCTGGTGCTCCGATAGCGCCGGATGAGCGAGGATTCCGATCAAGTACAGGTCGCCGCCGAGCGACTCGGGGCGCTGGCCGGCGCCTCCGGCCTGCGGCGCTGGACGCTGGCGGGCCGCGAACTGCTGCCGGTGGTGCAGGGCGGCATGGGCGTCGGCGTGTCGGCCGGGCGGCTGGCCGGCACCGTGGCCGGGCTGGGCGGCATCGGCACTGTGTCGTCGGTCGACCTGCGCCGCCTGCACCCGGACCTGTGGGCCCGGACCGCCAACATCGAGGCCGACCCCGATGCCGGTGCGCGCATCGACGCCGCCAACCTCGAGGCGCTGGGCCGCGAGATCAAGAAGGCCCGGCAGCTCGCCGGCGGCCGCGGCCTGGTCGCGGTCAATGTCATGAAGGCGCTGACCGCCTACGAGGCGCAGGTGCGGCATGCGATGGCCTGCGGCGCCGATGCGCTGGTGGTCGGCGCCGGCCTGCCGCTGGACCTGCCCGACCTGGCACGCGAGCACCCCGGCGTGGCGCTGATCCCGATCCTGTCGGACGCGCGCGGCGTGCAGCTGGTGGTGCGCAAGTGGGAGAAGAAGGGCCGGCTGCCCGATGCCATCGTGATCGAGCATCCGCGGCTGGCGGGCGGCCACCTTGGCGCCGCCAGGGTCGGCGACCTGAACGACCCGCGCTTCGAGTTCGACGTCGTGCTGCCGCAGGTGCAGGCCTTCTTCAGGACCGCGGGCATCGAGGGCCGCATACCGCTCATTGCCGCCGGCGGCATCGAGCGCCTGGATGACATCCGCCGGCTGCAGTCGCTCGGCGCCTCGGCGGTGCAGCTCGGTACCGCCTTCGCGGTGACCACCGAATGCGATGCCGACCCGGCCTTCAAGCGCGTGCTGGCCGATGCCGCGCCCGAGGACCTGGTCGAGTTCACCAGTGTCGCCGGCCTGCCGGCGCGCGCGGTGCGCACGCCCTGGCTCGACAAGTATCTGCGGCTGGAGCCGCGGCTGATGGCCAAGGTCCACCGTGAAACAGCCTGCACCATGCGCTTCGATTGCCTGGCGCATTGCGGGCTGCGCGACGGCACGCCGGGCTGGGGCAAGTTCTGCATCGACAAGATGCTGGGCCACGCGCTGGCCGGCCGCACCGGGCAGGGGCTGTTCTTCCGCGGCGCGGGGCGGCTGCCCTTCGGCCGCGAGATCCGGCCGGTGCTGGAATTGATGCAGTGGCTGCTGGGCGGCCTGCGTGCGCAGCCGGGGCCCGGAGCGGCCGCATTGCGGCGCGCCGCTGCTGACCACGCCGGTTGAAGCCGACGCAGCGATACGACACGCGGAACGGCTTGGCGAAACACTGTGTTGCATGTGAACCAGTCACATTTGCAGCGCTTGGTCTTTATAGTCATTCAGCTCCTCGGCCGGAGACGAGGGGGCTACAGAAGGAGACACATGAACCCGTCCGAACGAATGCTCGGTCATTTCTCGGCATTGCTGGCCAGCCAGGGCCCGGAGGCGGCCTTGCGCTACTTGAACAGCGGCGTGCCCCATCGCTACAGCGCGGTGTACCGCTTCGAAGGGGAACTGCTGCGCAATGTGCTGCTGGAGGACAAGAGAGGACAAATGCGTCCCGAGTACCTCATCGCCGTGCCCTTCAAACAGAGCTTTTGCCAGTTCGTCCTCCGGGATCAGGCCTTTCGCACCAACGATTCCACGCACGACGACCGGCTGGTCGGGCATCCCTATCGCGGTGTCGTCGTCTCGTACCACAGCGTCCCGGTGTTGGACGAGCACGGCACGTTGTGGGGCACCATGAGCCACTTCGACATGAGCAGCCATCCGTTGGAAGACTCGGAGTTCGCGCTGCTGCAGGACGCGGCAGGTGCCTTGACCAGGTATCTCCCTTGCCTGGCAGATTGAGGCTGCCATCGGGAGCGCGCGGACGACGCAAGTTCAAATCGCCCGATGCCCGGCATGCGGGGGCGAGTGAGATGCTCCTCGTCGCGTCTCGATGCGGCGAATCCAGGTGATGGCATGCTGGGCGGCTGCCATTCCTGTGGCCTCCGCAAGCAGCCGCTCCCGTGTGTTGCGATCGACATCCAGCAGCATGGCCCTCTGCGCAAGCAGCACACTGCGAAACAGGTTCTCGCCGCTGCGATCCATGCGCCCGAGGTGCAGGTCCAGTTCGGCCAAGGCTTCGTCGCTGCGGCCCATGTCGACCAGCAGTTCCGCCCTGAGGCTCGCGAACCAGGATTGCCAGTTCTCGAACCCCGTGGCCTGCCACAGGCGGATTCCGGCCTCCATGTCGTCCAGCCCGGCAGCGGTTTGTCCGTCGCGCGCCGTCGCCCAGCCGCGCGAGATGCGGGCCAACCCCATGAATTCCGAGAATCCCGTCTGTGTGCAGAAGTCGATGCACTGTTGCGCGAACTTCCGCGCGACGCCCGGCTGGTTGCGCAATACCGCGATGGAGCAATTGGCCGCCATCGAAAAGCCCAGCGTGTGCGGCTGGTTCCCACGGGCGGCCAACTCATGGGCGTCCTGGACGTGCCGGCCTGCGAGTTCTTCGTCGCCGGTGATCAGGGTGGCGAGCGCGAGATAGAAGCGGCCGAACACGCCGAAGTCCATCAGGTAGACCGGGTAGAGCGAGGCATGGCGCTGCGGGTCGTAGCAGGCCACCGAGCGCTCCAGGTGTGCGCGCGCTGCACGGACGTCGCCCAGGCTCAGCTTGATCATGCCGCTCATGTTGTGCGCGGCGATGGTGGCTTCGGCGTCGTCGCGCCTGAGTTCGGCGACTTTCAACAGGTCTTCGGCAAGCCATCGCGCGGTCTCGAGTTCGGCGCGGCCCCAGTGATAGAGGCAAAGGCCGTAGGTCACCGGGAACTGGCGCGGCGCGCCGGGCAATTCGTGGCACAGCGTGAATGCGCGTCGCTGGACATCCCTGAAGGCTTCGCTGCCGGGGCCGGCCAACACCATGGTGGTGGGCCCGAGTGTGGACAGGAGAGACAGCTCCGCTTCGCTGCGCTCGTGGCCGGCCGGCGCGGCGGCCACCACGGAGACCCCTTCCGACAGGTGCGCGGCGGCTTCGCGAGGAGCGCCCCGCCGCAGGGCCTGCTCGCCCGCCTGGAGGAAATAGCGGCCCGCTTCGAGCGGCCTGAGCGCGCGCGACAGGTGGCGCGCAGCGACCTCGGGCTGGCGTTCGATCATGTTGGTGAATTCGCTTGTCAGCAAGTCCGCGAGCCTCCCGTGCAGGACGGCGCGGGTCTTGACGATCATCGAGCCGTAGGCCGCGTCTTCGATCAATGCGTGCTTGAAGGCAAGTCGCTCGCCCTGGACATCGACCCGCAGCAGCAGGCCGGCACGGAGCATGGCTTGCAATGCCTCGTTGAAGGAGGCCGGGTCCATGCCGGCCGCACCGTACAGCAGGCGCCGGCTGAACTCGTGCCCGATCACCGCTGCGACCTGGGCCAGCCACTTGCCACCGCCCAGGCGATCGAGCCGCTCCATCAGCAGGTCCATCAGCGTGTCGGGGACCTCCGGCTGCCGAGCGAGGGCGCCGCACCGGCGGCTGCGGGAATCCAGAACCATCCGCGTCATTTCCTCGAGGAACAGGGGCACGCCGTCGCTGCGCCGGATGATCGTTTCGACGTCCGCCGCCGACAGCGCCATGCTGGCCGCCATGTTGGCCACCACATCGCGCGACGCCTGCTCGTCGAGGCGCCCGAGGCGGATGAGCAAAGGCTGCGCCGCGAGTTCGCAAGGGCGTTCGGGCCTGCTGGTCAGCACCACGAGCATCGGCACGCGCTGTGCGGTCGCCAGCAGCTGGTCGAGCAGGGCGAACGATGTCGGGTCCATCCAATGCAGATCCTCCACGATGAGCAGCAAGGGGGCCTGCTCGGTGGCGAGTCCCATGAAGTACCGGCACAGCACGTTGCGTGTCATCTGCAACTGCGCCACGGGCGGCAGGTCGAGTGGTGGGTCGCCACTGGCTCCGTCGACCGCCACCAAGGAGGCGATGAGCCTGCGATCCAGCTCGGCGCCGATGCCGGCGACGGCCAATTGGGCGTCCAGCTTCTCGACCAGCAACGCCTGCGTGTCTTCCCGCGCGAAACCTGCCGCCCGCACAAGGTGTTGAACCACGGGCCGCAGCATGCTGTTGGAATGGAACGGCGAGCATTGCAGGCGCACCGTCGTGTGAGCCACGGAGGCGATCTGCTGGTCGAACCCCGAAGCCAGTCGCGACTTCCCGAGTCCGGGTTCGGCGACCACCATGACGCTCTGGATGCGGCGGCTCGTCGCGGCCAGGGTCCAGCGCGCCTTGAGGTTCGCAAGATCGGCTTCCCGGCCCACCAGCGGGATCTTCGTGTCATGGCCCCGCCAGGCCGAACGCCCGTCCGGCTCCCCTGCGCCCGTGACTGCGGTGAGTCGCACAGGCTCGTCGAATCCCTTGAGCTCGAAGTCGCCAAGGTCCTGGTACTCGAACTGGGCGCCTGCGATGCGGCGCGTGCCGGGCGCGATGGTGACCTGCCCCGGACGCGCCACAGCCTGAATGCGAGCCGCGAGATTGGGCGTGCTTCCGGCAATCGCGAGGCCCTCCCTTGCGCCCACCGCGACCAGGCCGGTCGCGATGCCGACGCGCACTTGCACCGGCGTCGCGATGCCGCAGGAGTGCTGCAGCCGGCCGGCCTCTTCGACGATCGCCAGGCCCGCATGCACCGCGCGCACCGCGTCGTCTTCGCTTGCGAGCGGATAGCCGAAATAGACATCGGCGCCGTCGCCGACGATCCGGGCGACGTGACCGCCGAAGTCCTGCGCGACGCGACCCATCAGGTCGCCGAATGCAGACAGCACGTCCAGCACGTCTTCCGGGTCGAGCCGTTCCGCGAGGCTTGTCGAGCCGACCACGTCGCAGAAGAGCACCGTCATCTGGCGGCGCGTCACACGCGAGGTCCCGTTCGCGGGCGTGCGCCGGTCGGTGCCTGGTTCGGACACGACGTCATTCGATGCCATGGCGATGCTCCTTGCCAGGGCGCCGGCCTACGGACTGGCCGCCGTGAAGTGTTCCCGGAGCAACTGCTGGACCACCTTTTCGCCCAGCGCGCGGCCATGCACGGTCGCGGTGCGGAAATGCATGCCGCCATGGATGCGAGCCTGTTGCACGTTCTCGTTCATCGCTTCCACCGAGTCGAATGGATGCGTGGTTCCGGTCACGGTGCTGTTGAAGGCGAACTGGACGCGGCTCGTTCCGAACGCCTGGCGAAGACTCTCCCCCAACGCGCCGGTATTGCACGCATGGGCGGCCGGGTATTCGGGGTGGTTGGGCGTGGTCACCACCGGCGTCCATTGCGCGTCCGGCTCGGTCGCTGCATTGCCGTCTGTGTCGGCCAGCCTGATGGCAGTGGTCGGACGCCAGAAGTTGAAGTGGTACTTCGATTCGAAGCAGGCGGTCGAGGCATCGGCCAGCCCAACCCACAGCATGGCCATCAGCCGGGCGTTCTCCATCAGGCTCGGCTTGCTGGTGGCGAACTGGCGCAGATTGCGGGTCCAGAAGACCGGCGGCGCCTCGGTATGGAAGCGCGCGTTCTCGGTCTGCGCGGCGCTGCGCCGCGCGCTGCCGGCGCTCCCCATGGCCATGGTTTCCTTCACGTCGGCAGCGTAGGCATCGCTGTCGAGCGCCGGTGGGCCGCTGGCGCGAAACTGGTCAGCGGCCCTGAGCGAGAACGGGCGCAGGTAAGGGCGCGTCAGCGCCACCGGATTGACGCCTCGGAACTGCCCGGGGGCCGTGCCTGGCACATAGGCCGGAACCGGCGTCCAGCGGCCGTCATCGGCCCGCTGCGCCAGGACCTTGCGGGCGACTTCCGCACCGAATCGCACGGCCGCTTGCGCGTCCGCATCCGCGGCGGCAATCGCCGCGTCGTACGTGGACTGGTACCTGGCGGAACGCGATGGGAACAGCGTCGACAGAACGGTGTACGCCGCGCCATGCACGGCGTAGTCCTGAGGCAGCGAGCCGCGTGCGGGATCGTCCGGCATGGCCACCATGAATGGGCGGTAGGCCTTCGTGATGGCGGCGAGCGCGTCGTAGATGGCCACATTCAACGTCGCCAAGTCGGCGTCGTAGAGGGGCTGACGCTCTTCGGGTGTGCCGCTCGAGGCTGCCGGCACCGTGATCGTGTCGGCGGCCGTCTTGTTCCAGAGGTCGACCGGGTTGGGACCCATCGAGGTGATGGTGACGGGCTTGTCCTGTGCGACCGGAACGAAGGCCGGGCTCCCGCCTCCGCCACCGCCACCGCATGCCACCACGCCGGCCGTCGAGATGCTGATGGCCGCCACCAGCGCACGGAGATTGTCTCTGCGGTTCATCGAAGTTCCCTCCTGGTTCGGGCCGGCCGCGATCGCGGCCGGACAGGGACATTGTTCGAGTTGGCTCTGGAGGCCGCTCGCGTTTGCGACGAACGCGGCGAAGGCATGACGAATGCGCCGCTACATCGATCGAAACAGGTGCTCGTGTGCCTCGCTCACAGCCAGTGTCTCGCTGCGCTGCTTGAGCTTGAGGTGCACATGGCCCCTGAAGTCCCTGGATACGCCGGCGATCGCGTTGGCGTTGACGATCGTCGAACGGTGCACCAGCCAGAACTGCGAAGGGTCGAGTTGCTCCAGCAATTCCTTGAGTGAGCGGCGGATCAGCGACTCGCCATCAGCCGTGATCACCAACGTGTACTTCGATTCGGCCCTGAAGTAGCAGATCTCGTCGACAGTAATGATCCTGACGTCCTGGCCCTGCGATGCATTGATCCATCGCAGGTGATCGCGTACCGGCCTGGCCGCTGCAAGCTCGCGCAACAGCATGTCCAGCGAAGGCGGGGCGCTGCCGAGGCGCTCCTTCACGCGCCGAATTGTCTGCGACAGGCGCGGCAGATCATAGGGTTTGAGGACATAGTCGACGGCACCTTGTTCGAACGCGGCCACGGCGTAGGCGTCGTAGGCGGTGACGAAGACGACATGGCTGCGCCCCTGGATCTGGCGCGCGATGTCGATGCCATTGAGCCCCGGCATCTCGATATCGAGGAATACGACGTCGGGCACGTGCCTATCCAGCGCCAGCAAGGCCTCCAGGCCGTTGCCAGCACTGGCTTCGATATTCAGGTCCGGCCAGAGGTCGCGAAGATGCGCTTGCAGCTCTTCGCGCAGCACGTCCTCGTCCTCGGCGACCAGGGCGGTGTGGCGGCGCATGGCGCTCATCCAGTCTTCTTCTTGGAGTCCTCGCCCGACTTCAGTTCGACCAGAAGGGCTCGCGAATCCTTGCCCGAGATGTTCTCGACCATGTGCGTCTCCGCCTCGCTCCAGAATACGCGACCCAGCTTGGCCTCCTTGATCTCTACCTTGCCGTCGGGCAATGTCAACCGCGCCTTCGTGTCGGACAGGACGACCGTGAGATGGGGTGGATGCGAATGCATCCCGGTGCCGCATACGCCCATGCCCGGTCGGCTGTTGAACTCGAGGACACGCAGCTTGTCGTTCTCGAATGCCACCCGGTAGGCGCGGGGTTGGATCTTTTCTGCATCCTGCGCGTGCGCGGATTCGCCGATAGCCAGAGTGGGCAACAGGGCCAGCAGCATCCGCCGCATGGTGTCCACGTCGCGAAATTCCTCGGGCAGCGCATTGAGAGGGTCATCGCTCATTTCTGGCTCCTTTCCGGGTTAATGAATCAGGATGGGTTGGCGAATCGGATCCATCTCCGGCGCGGCCTCGATGGCATTGGGCATCGCGACGGGCGGCGCCGCGCCAGAGCGAAGCGTGAAGGTGGTCGTTTCCCTGGAGGCATCGACCTCGACGTCGATCGCGGCATCGGCGCCCCACGTCGCACGCAAGCCGGCGAGCATGCGTTCTTCCAGCAACCGTACCAAGGAAGGCTCCGCGGCCCGATTCACCTGAATCACGATGCGCCGTGCAACACCTTCCAGATGGGCACTTACCGACCACGCCGGGCGCGGCGAAGGGCTCCCGCGCAGTTCCTCGAGCGTCGGCAACAGCAGCTGTGGCGGAAATGGGATGCGCCTGATGTCCTCGCCCTGCAGGTCGATCGCCCATCGCCCTCCGCCTGGATGGAGTTCATCTTGGAGATGGGCGCTGGCGCGAAGGATGAAGCATTCCGCCTCGAGCGTGGAGCTGTTGCTGCGAAGTCCCGGCATGAGACTGCGCAGAAGCGCGACGAGCCGGTCAAGCAGGCGGTCCGCGGCCACGGGATCATGACCGTAGCGGTCCTGAATGACTTCCATCACGTGCAGCAAGAAGCTCGGATCGATCTGTCTCTGCAGCATCTGCAGCTGGGCCTGTTCGACCGCCTTCTCGCTTTGATGACGCGCAAGTTCCGCACGCCCGAGCATGCTGCGCGTTCGGGCAGCCCGGACGCTCAGGACATAGACGGGCGTAAACGTCGCTGCGATAAGAAGTGTCTCCCACGTCGTGTATGCCCACGTGCCGATGATGTGATGCGCTTCGCATGGTGCCTCCAGGCTTGGGAACATGACACCGAGGGCCCTGAGGTAGCCAAGGCGGCAAGCCGCTGGGACAAGGACTATCGCGATCAGCACTCCCCATCCCAGGGCAAGGACGACTGCTGCAACGATCAGCCTGGATCCGAGGTGCCGCTCGGCCCACATCACGCAGAACGCCATGCCCATGCCAGTGATGAACCATTGAACAAAGACCATCGACGCTACCGACAGCCACGTTGCGAATCCAAAGCTGGAGATGGGCAATACCGCCACCTCGACGATCCACGTCGCCACGCCCCAGATTGCAGAAAGGGAAAGAGAGCGCCGCCAGCCGCCATCATCCGATCCGCTCTTCCATTGGGTCATGGCGTGGCCTCCTGGATCGAACGGGGAAGTCGGATGCTGGCGCAAACGCCGCTTGGCTTGTTGCTCTCTACCCTCAGAACCCCGGAGGCGCCATAGAGGGTGCTCAGGCGGGCGCGGATATTGGCCAAGCCCACGCCACTGCCGCCCGAGCCGCTGAAGCCGGCGCCGGTATCGCGTACGGCGACCTCGACTTCGTCGCCATGCAGCTTGGCCTGGACGCAGATCTCGCCACCGGAGGGCGACGCGGAGATTCCGTGCTTGACGGCGTTCTCCACCAAGGTCGCGATGCACAAGGAGGGAAATACGCATTCGCGTAGCTCGGCAGGCACTTCGAACGCCACCTGCAATCGCCCGGACATGCGCACCGAGACGACGGCCAGATAGGCGCGCACGAGATCCAACTCACGCCCAAGCGTGGTGAACTGCCCCTGAAGCTGCTGGCGTAGTGTCGAGTGCAGGTAGTCGAGAAAGTACGCCAGGAGCCGGGCACCTTCCGCGGGCTCTGTCTGGTGCAGGCGCCGGACCGTCGCGAGCGTGTTGAAGAGGAAGTGGGGCTCGATCTGGTTGCGCAACGCCTGCAATTGGACCTGGACGAGTTGGCGGCCCAGTTGCACACGCTGAAGGTCATTCGCCTGTGCCTCCGCGCGCAAGCGACTGGTGCGCGACGCAAGGCCGAACGTGGCCACGCTACAGCCGGAGATGGCCGCCCAGCGGACCGTACGCGCTGCCACCCAGGCCGTGTCGGGCGCGGCGCCCTGGAAGCCGGCAACAGCAAGGGCGACATTGCCGATGGCAGTGCCCAAGGCCACCGCGGCCATCAGGACGCAGGAATATGCCAACGGGGATGGAAACCGCAGCCGAGACGCGAGCAGCAGCGCGCCGAGAACGAACATGCCTTCGACGATGCAGTGGCCCAGGACCTCGAGCCAGCCCGCAAGCACTTCATCCCATGGCCAGTTTTCCCACACGAAGGGCTGGAACAAATATTGGGTTGACAGCAGGACAGCGACCGCCAGCGACCAGAGCGCGGCAATGCGAGGTGGCAGACGCCATGCGTCCATGGGGAGCACCTAGGGGCGCGAACTCTCCGGGGCGCACCTGCCGGAGTGATGCTCGACCTGCGTCGTCAAAGGAGTGGCCATGAACTTCCCTCCGGTCTGATTCTTGGCATTCGACGCGATCCGTGCCTCGCTTTGCGATGAACGCCGCCATCGGGCGACGAGCGGCGCAAATCCAGGGTCGGAAGACTCTTGCGATGTCAGGAGGGGTGAGCTTAGCGGGCAATGCCTGGGGACTCAAGGAGCGGATCCGGCTGAGTCGGACATCTCGCTGCATCGGCAGCCTGGGTCAGAATGGCCAGCAGCAGACCTTCATCGCGGCGGCAGGGTTTGGCCAGTGGCATCCACCAGGCGATATGGCACCGACGCGAGGCAACAGGAGCAGGCGATATGAAAGCAGAACAACGCGAAGCCCTCATCGATACATTGAAGTTGCGGTTCAAGCAGAACCTGCACAGGCACCCTGGAGTCGACTGGGCCGACGTCCATGGTCGCTTGCAAGACAACCCCGACAAGCTGAGGTCGCTTCATGAGATGGAGAGGACGGGAGGCGAGCCCGATGTGATCGGGGCAGCGGATGATGGCGGCGCCTACCTTTTCTGCGATTGCGTCGCTGAAAGTCCGCAGGGGCGCAGGAGCCTGTGCTACGACGCAGAGGCTTTGAATTCCAGGAAGCAGAACAAGCCGCAGGACAATGCCATCGACATGGCCGCGGTCATGGGCGTCTCGCTGCTGACGGAGGCTCAATACCGCGAACTTCAGCAGTTCGGGGAGTTCGACACGAAGACGTCCAGTTGGGTGTCGACACCCCCCGACATCCGAAGACTTGGTGGCGCTCTGTTTTGCGACAGGCGTTTCGGCAAGGTCTTCGTGTATCACAACGGGGCCGAGTCTTACTACGCAGCGCGAGGATTCAGGGGCTCAGTGAGCGTCTGAGCTCATGACACCTTCAGCCACCTTCCGCGAGCGCGTTGCTCTCTATGCCTTCTTGACGTCGCTGACCTCGATCAGCATTGACGCGCTCTTGCCGGGGTTGCGCCAGATCGGGTCGGATCTGGGTGTCGCGCCCCCGCTGTCTACGCAGCACGTCGTCTCGCTGTTCATCTTCGGCATGGCCTTTGGCGAACTGCTTCTTGGCCCGATGTCCGATGCCTTGGGGCGAAAGAAGGCGCTCGTCCTCGGCCTGGGTGTCTACGGGCTTGGCACAGCCATCGCCATGTGCGCCGGATCATTGGAAGCGGTGATCTTCGGCCGGTTTCTCCAGGGGGTGGGTGTGTCCGGACCGAAGATCTCGACGCGGGCCATGATCCGCGACCAGTTTGAAGGAGACGCGATGGCGCGCGTCATGTCCTTCATGTTCACACTCTTCATTCTGGTGCCGATGCTGGCCCCCACCCTTGGCCAGGTAGTGATGGCGGTCGGGGGGTGGCGCAGCGTTTTCGCGATCTATCTCGTCATGGCGGGCCTGCTCGGCTTCTGGCTTGTGATGAGGCAGCCGGAAACATTGGATTCCGCCAGACGAATACCCTTTCGGCCGAAGCTGCTCGTGTTGAACGGGCGACGCATCCTGTCAAACCGCCGTGTGGCGACCTTGATCATGGCGACCGGCCTGGTGTTTGGTGCGCAGCTGCTCTACCTCAGCACGGCAGCCGATCTCTTCCTGGATGTCTACGGCATCGCGGAAACCTTCCCCTTCTATTTCGCGGTGCTGGCTGCCGGAATTGGGCTTGCCTCATTTCTGAACGCAAGACTCGTGCAGCGTCTTGGCATGGATGCCATGGCGCACCACGCCTTCGTGGGACTGGCTTCGGCAGGTCTTCTGATGTTGCTTGCGTCCACTCTCTGGAATGGACGACCGCCACTCGCCGTCTTCATGTCACTGAGTTTTTCGGCTTTCTTTGCCATCGGGATCCTGTTTGGCAACCTGAATGCCATGGCGATGCGCTCGCTCGGTCAGGTGGCAGGCCTGGGCGCGTCGTTGATTGCGTCCGGTTCGAGCTTTGTCGCAACGCTGTTCGCCATTGGAATGGGAGCGTTCTACGACGGTACGACCCTCCATCTGTCGGCGGGTTTCTTCGTCTCGGGAGTCCTCTCCCTGGTTCTGAACAGGCTGGCGGCGCAAGGCGACACCTCACCGGTAGAGGCCATCAGGTAGGACCCGGCGAGCGTATCGGGATATCCGAGCGGCCACCTACGCCCACGTACGTGGGACGCAAGTTGCGCCGGGGCCCGCTACGATGGGAGCTGTCCGAGCTTCGACATGGAGACGCCCATGAAAGTCTTCCACCTGCACTTGTTGCCCCCGGTCCTGGCCCTGCTGCTGGCCGCCTGCGCCAGCGATCCGTCCCGCCTGGCCCTCGGCTCTTCGCGCGCCCAGGCCCTGCAGCAGTTGGGCAAGCCGACCGCCACCTACCCACTGCCCGATGGCGGCGAGCGCTTGCAGTATTCGACCGAGCCCTATGGCCACGAGGTCAACAACGTGGATCTGAACGCGGCCGGGCAAGTGGTGGCCGTGCGTTCCGAACTCGCCGCGCCGTTGGTCAACAACCCGATCCAGATCGGCAAATGGCGCGAGGCTGAAATCCTGCGCACCTATGGAAAGCCCTTTCAAGTGACGCGTGTCGATTCCTTCGACGGCGCGATCTGGAGCTGGCACATACAGCAGAACTACCTGCCGTACATGTTCTACGTCTACTTCGATCCGGCCGGCGTGGTGGTGCGCTACTCCGTCAGCCCTCAATGACGCCCACCCGGCCTCAGCCGGACACCCGCACCAGCGCCCCGCCACGCAAAGCGTCATCCCCCTTGTTCGCCGGCTCGAACCGCGCCCCCCGCAGATGCAGCGCCAGCGCCGCATCCATCGACTGCACGTGCTTGTGATACCAGTCGCGGAACTGCCAGGCCATCTGCCGGACCTGCAGCAGCTGGCCTTCACGGGCCTGCACGATGCCTTCGCGCATGACCTCCAGCACTACCCGGTGCTGCAGCGTGTGGTCCTTGCGGCAGGAAAAGCGGGTGGCCCGCATCCACTCGTCCTCGCGCGTGAAGGTCTGGGCAGCCAGGTCGACCACCCGCTGCCAGGCGGCCGGCAACTCGGCGTCGCCGGCTTCGTCGACGCGCTTCAGCAGGGCCGTGAACTGCTCGTGCGCCCGGTCCATGAAGGGCAAATCGAGCGAAAGCGAGGCTGCCATGTGTCTTCTCCGCATTGAAAGACACAAGGCTAGCCCGCGAGCGCGCGGGGCTCATTGACCTGCGACAAGCATCGCGGCGGGCCGTGAACGAAGGCCTGGCCGCGCAAGGTGAAGACGACGGAGAGATACGAAGACTGTCGTCGCGCTCATCTCGGATGTGGAGACAGGCATGCAGAGGCCGTGCGCCTGCTCCACAGCCACCGGCGCGGCGCAACGTCTACGAAGAAGGTGGCCGATTCGCCAACAGCTGTCACAACTCCGATGCAGTTGGCTGGCGCGCGGAGCAGGCTTAGCATCGCGCAAGCAGAAGGGGGTCTCATGAGCGCCGATCCAACTGACCACGCCTCCCCGACCAAGGCCGGACCACCCGCCGCGCGACTGCGTCGCTTTTTTGACCTGCCGGGTCCCAAAGGATTGCCTCTGCTCGGCAACGCGCTCCAGATCAAGCCGGAAGCCTTCCATCAGATTCTCGAGGGATGGACGGAGCAGTACGGGGCTTTGTTCCGCTTCTCGATCGCCGAGCGCGACTTCCTTTGCGTGAGCGACCCAGCGCTCAACGCCTCCGTGCTCAAGCAGCGCCCGGAGGGATTCATCAAAGGGCCCCGACTGGTGCAGGTCTGCAAGGAACTTGGCTTTCACGGCGTGTTCTCCGCCAACGGGGAAGCGTGGCGCCGGCAGCGTCAGATCGTGCTGGCGGGGCTGGATCCGGCACACCTGAAGACTTTTCTGCCTTCCATCGAAGTGGTCACGGCCCGGCTTCGCGCACGTTGGTTCAGCGACGCTCAAAGCGATCGTGAAATCGATCTCATGACCGACTTGATGCGCTACACAGTGGACGTGACCACCTGCCTTGCGTTCGGCCGGAACCTCAACACACTGGAGGGGGGCGATCATGATGTGATCCAGCAACACCTCAACGTGATCTTCCCGACCTTGGCGCGTCGCGTCCTCGCGCCGATCGACTTCGAGCGCTGGCTGCCCAAGCCTGGGCTTCGGCAGCACGTGGAAGCATTGCAGGGCGCGGTGCAGAAGTTCATCCGGGAGGAGCGTCAGCACATCGAGCGCCGGCCTGAACTGATGCAGCGCCCCGAAAACCTGCTGCAGGCGCTCATTGCTGCCTGCGACAGAGAGAGTGCGGGACTCAGTGACGAGGACCTGTCCGGCAATGTGCTGACCATGCTGCTCGCCGGCGAGGACACGACCGCCAACACGCTGGGTTGGCTCATCTGGCTCCTGCACGACCACCCCGACGAGTGGAAGCGGGCTCGGAACGAGGTCGATGCGATCGTCGGCGCGGGCCAGATCCCACGCTCGACCGATCAACTCTCACAGCTCGACTTCGTCGAGGCCTGCGCCAACGAAGCAATGCGCCTCAAGCCGGTCGCCCCCATCAACATCGTCCAAGCTGCGCATGACGTCGTGATCGGCGACGTCGCGGTCCCCAGCGGCGTGTTCGTGACCTGCGTGATGCGCCCGGCCGGCGTGGATGCAAATCGTTTCGATGAGCCGAAGGCGTTTCGCCCGACGCGCTGGATCGATGGCACTCACGCAGAGGGCGAGCGGATGATGGGTGCCAAGCGCGTGGTGATGCCCTTCGGTGGTGGCCCGCGCGTGTGCCCCGGTCGCTATCTCGCACTGGCGGAGATCAAGATGGTGATGGCGACATTGCTGGCGAACTTCGACATCGCGCAGATGAGGACGCCCGAGGGCGGGCCCGCGGAGTACATGTCGCTCACGATGTCTCCCGTCGGGCTGACGGTTCACCTTTCACCCCGGGCAGTCAGCACTTCTTCGTGACACCAGCCTCTGGGCGGTGATGACGATCACCGGCGCCTGTCTGCCGGCATCGGACGCCGGCCCAGCTCAACTGCCACGGCCATGGCCACGCCGTGGCGAGTCAACTTGAATTCGACACGGCTGCCGGGTGCCAGCATCGCCGTCTCATTGATGAGGGCCGTGGCATCGGCGATGCGTTTGCCATTCATCGAAGTGACGGTATCGCCCACGCGCAAGCCGGCTTTCTCGCCCGGCCCACCGCGCTGGACCTTCTCTACCACCGCGCCGGATGCATCGGGGGTGCTGCGCTTGGCATCGCGCGCGACCACGCCGATCCAGCCTCGCTCGACGCGCCCATGCGCAATGATCTGGTCCATCACCTCGCGCGCCAGGCTCACCGGGATCGCGAAGCCGATGCCCTGGGATCCTCCGCTTTCCGAGTAGATGGCCGCATTGATTCCGACCAGGTTGCCGTCGATGTCCACCAATGCGCCGCCCGAGTTGCCGGGGTTGATGGCTGCGTCGGTCTGGATGAAGTTCTCGAACGTGTTGATGCCAAGCCGATTCCGGCCGGTTGCACTGACGATGCCCTGAGTCACGGTCTGTCCGACCCCGAACGGGTCACCCACGGCAAGCACGATGTCACCCACCTGTACCGAACCCGCCTCCGCGAATGTGATCGGCGGGAGGCCCGTCGCATCGATCTTCAGCACAGCGAGATCGGTGTCGGGGTCGCGGCCAAGCAACTGCGCGTCAGCCACCTTGCCGTTCGGCAGCATGACGGCGATTTCAGTCGCACCGTCGACCACGTGGTTGTTGGTCAGGATATAGCCCTGTGCCGCGACGATCACGCCGGAGCCCAGGCTCAGCGAATCCTGCCCGCGCCGGCTGCGGCGGCTTGGCGCGCTGCGCGTGTAGATGTTGACCACCGAGGCCGACGCCTTGCGCGCTGCCATGCGATAGCCCGTGTCGCGTCGCCCAAGTATCGTGTTCGCCAGCGACGAACTGCCGCCTGCCTCATGAATCGTGACGACGTCGTTGCGGGCGGGCGGCGACGCGGCAGGGCGGAACGCATGCCAGGCGATCAGCAGGCCGGCACCCACGGTCACAGCTTGGGCGAGCAGCATCCACAGTCGATGCAGAGCGATCGAATCGGCCTTCATTCAAGCTGGCTCGCCGACATCCTGCCGCAGCCCCGCCGAATCCCTACCCCCGCGCCGCAAGCGCGTCCGGCAGCTCGATCTTGACTTCGAGCACCTCCAGGTCATCCTGCTTCTCCAGGTGCACCTTGATGTCCTCGGCCTTGATCGACACGTACTTCGAAATCACCGCGATCAGCTCGCGCTGCAGTTCGGGCAGGTAGTCCGGCCGCTTGGCGCCCAGGCTGCTGCGCTCGTGGGCCAGGATGATCTGCAGCCGCTCCTTGGCGACGCTCGCCGTCTTCTTCTTCTCACCGAGCAGAAAGGAAAACAGGGACATGGCTACCTTCCGAAGATGCGTTTGAAGAAGCCCGGCTTCTCGGCGTCGACGAAGCGCATCGGCTTGTCCTCGCCCAGGAAGCGCGACACCACGTCGCTGTACGCCTGCGCCACGTCGGTGTCCTTGTCGTGGATCGCCGGCACGCCCTGGTTGGAGGCCTGCAGCACTGACTCAGACTCGGGGATCACGCCGATCAGCTTGATCCGCAGGATGTCCTGGATGTCTTCCAGCGACAGCATCTGGCCGCCCGCCACGCGGTTGGGGTTGTAGCGCGTGATCAGCAGGTGTTCCTTGATCGGCTCGCCGCCTTCCTTGGCGCGCTTGGTCTTGGAGCCCAGCATGCCCAGGATGCGGTCCGAGTCGCGCACCGAGGAGACCTCGGGGTTGGTCACGATCAGCGCCTCGTCGGCGAAGTGCATCGCCATCATCGCGCCGGTCTCGATGCCGGCCGGCGAGTCGCAGACGATGTAGTCGAAGCCCTGCTCGGCCAGTTCCTTCAGGATCTTCTCGACGCCGTCCTGCGTCAGTGCTTCCTTGTCGCGGGTCTGCGAGGCAGCCAGCACGAACAGGTTGTCGCACTGCTTGTCCTTGATCAGCGCCTGGCTCAGGTTGGCCTCGCCCTGGATCACGTTGACCAGGTCATACACCACGCGCCGCTCGCAGCCCATGATCAGGTCCAGGTTGCGCAGGCCGACGTCGAAATCGATCACGGCCGTCTTCTTGCCCGCCAATGCCAGTCCCGATGCAAAGCTCGCGCTCGTGGTCGTCTTTCCGACGCCGCCCTTGCCCGAGGTCACCACCACAATTTTGGCCATGCCATTCCTTCTTCGTTCGTTCGTTTCAGTTATTGGGTCGCCGGGCGCACACGCCCCCGATCAGAGGATCGGCTCCATGACGATTTTCTTGCCGTCGAGCGAGATCCGGGCCGGCTTGCCGGCGATCTCGGCCGGCAGCGCCACCTCCGCCGTGCGGTAGATGCCCGCGATGGCCACCAGCTGCGCCTCCATGCAGGTCGTGAAGATGCGCGCCGAGGTGTCGCCCCGGGCACCGGCAATGGCCTTGCCGCGCAGCGGCGCGTACACATGGACGTTGCCGTCGGCGATGACTTCGGCGCCGTAGCTCACCAGCGCGGTCACGATGACGTCGCCGCCGCGGGCGTAGACCTGCTGGCCCGAGCGCAGCGGCTTGTCGATCACCAGCGTGCCGTTGGCCGGCACCGGCACCTCGCGCACGATCTGGGGCGCTTCGGGGGCCGGCGCCGGGGCTTCGGCGGGCGCCGGGGCAGGGCGCGGCACCGGCGCCACCGGCATCGCGGTGACCGACAGCCCGGCCGCGCGGGCCGCGGCGTTCTGGGCATCGCTGCCGCCGCGCACCGCCACCGGCTGGGTCTGGTGGCGCGCCAGCAGACCGCGCAGGGCGGTGAAGTCGAGCAGTTGGCCGGCGTCGGCCGGGTCTTCTTCGGGCAACTGCGAGAGGTCGATGACCACCGGCTCCTGCTCGAAGAAGTCGGGCGAGTCCGCCAACTGGGCGTCGAGCGCTTCCGCCAGCACCTCGAGATCGGACGTCTTGAGGATGACCGCGATGAGCGGCAGCGTGGCGCTCTTGAATTCGAATACCGCCCTGGTGCGCGCGGCGGATGCATCTGCCATGGAAAAGCTTGGTGCGAAAAGCGTTGGAGTCTAACGGGCACGGGGCTCCGCGTGGAAAAAGGGCGCCCCAAACCGCCTTGCGGACAACATTTCTTGCACCAGGTTTCACTTGGGCGACCCATCGTTCCGGCCGCCGCGTGACATCCCTCACGCTCCGCGGGCCGCGCCCGCACTCACTTAGTGCAATTGCACTATTCATTGCGCCGCCATCGGCACGGAGACTCCCCGCACCGCTGTAACAGTTCGTTAGCGGACCGAATAAACACCCGAGGAGTCTGATTTTGTTGCGTACCCACCCGAAAAGCCGAATCGCCCTGTCCACAGCGCTGCTGCTGTCGCTCGCCGCCTGCGGCGGCGGGGGCGGCGGCAGTGGCGGCTTCCTGCCCACCGGCACCACCGCGGGCACCGGCTCGGGCACCACCGCCATCACCGGCGGCGATAGCGGCACCACGGCCGCGGCCAAGCTGAACGGCATCGCCGCCACCGGCGCCGCCTTCGCGGGCGCCAAGGTCACGGTGGTCGACCAGCGCGGCGTGACGGTGTGCACCACCGAGACCGACGCCAAGGGCGCCTACGAATGCACCCTGCCGGCCGACACCAAGGCGCCGCTGGTGGTCACGGCCGCCCGCGACGACCTGACCCTCTACAGCACGACCGCCAGTGCCACCGGCGGCAACGTCAACGTCACGCCGCTCACGACCATCATCGTTTCGCGGCTGTCACCTGACGGCAATCCGGCCAGCCTGGCGGGTGCCATCGCGACCCGGCCCGACACCGTGACCGACAGCACGGTGAAGCAGCAGGTGGCCGAACTGGTCGCCGCACTGAAGCCGCTGCTGGCCCTGTTGGGCGACGCCGTCGACCCGATCAGCGGCGCCTTCGCGGCCGACGGCTCGGGCCACGACCGGCTGCTGGACTCGATCTCGGTCAGCGTGCGCCCCGACGGCGCGGGCGCCAACATCGAGATCACGGTCAAGGCCGTGCCCACGACCGAAGACGCCGTCCCGCTCTCGATCAGCTTCCGCAGCGACGCGACGCTGCCGCCGCTGCCGCAGTCGGTTGCCACCGCGACGCTCGCGCCGGCCGGCGCCTCGCTGGCCGTGGCCTCGCTGTTCGACCGGCTGACCCAGTGTTTCGCGCTGCCACTGAGCAAGCGGGTCAACGCGGCCAACGACACCGCCGCCGCGACCGGCGGCCCGAGCGACGTCATCGCCCCCGAGTGCCGCACGTTGTTCGTCAACGATGATCCGGCCAGCTACCTGAGCAACGGCAGCAAGGTCGGCCGCAACGCCAACAACCAGGGCGCCTTCGCCGGCCTGTTCCGCCCCGGCGCGACGGGCCTCAAGTACGACCGCGGCGAGCAGCAGTTCTTCCGTGCCAACGGCGACCAGGTGCTGAGCTACCGCACCACCGACAGCACCGGCGCGGTGCAGAACCAGACCATCGTCGCGCGCGACGTCGGCGGCACCCTCAAGCTGATCGGCAACCAGTACAACTACTCGGTGAACGTCGCGCCGACCGTGCAGGACCGGGACTTCGTGAGCGCGCCCGCGTTCAACTACCTCAGCGTGTCCTACGACGTCACGATTCCGACGCAGACCAACGGTGCCGGCAGCGCGATCGACCACGTGGTGGTGAAGGCGCCGAACGGCATCAGCTACACCTACAAGCCGGGTGCCGGCAACGCCAACCTGCAGCTCGAGAAGGTCGACGGCAGCGGCTCGGCCACCACCACGCTGCTGCGCCTGGCCGCAGGCTTTCGTGATGCCGCCAGGTCGGGCAGCCCGTCGACGATCGAGCCCGGCGCCTACTTCCTTGCGCCGCAGCTGAGCGACGAGCAACTCCGGCTGCTGCCGGAGCAGGGCGCGTTCACGGTCGACTTCAGCTTCGCCGACGGCAGCACCGCGACCCAGACGCATCGCCTGATCACGCGGGTGCCGACCATCGCCGAGGCCCGGCTGGTGAAGTTCGCCGATCTGACGCCCAAGCTGCGCGACGAGATCAAGGGCATCGCACCGGCCCAGGCACTGGTCTTCGACGCGCCGAGCGCCAGCGAGCCGAGCCTGATCGACTTCAGCGCCGAAGGCGACCTGGACGGCTGGACCGTGCCCGAGGGCGCGACGGCCCCGGTCGCCCTCACGGCCTTCGGCGCTTCGTCGACCGGCGTGGCGTTCGAGGACCGGGTCGACTTCGCCAGCTCGGCGCGCAAGGCGAAGATCTACTGCTCGCAGGAGAGTCAGGCCGACGACCATTGCGGAACGATCAACACCTACTCGGTGTATGCCGCCGGCACCAAGGTCAACCTGTTCCAGCTCTCGGGCACCAGCGCCCAGCAGGTGCTGTACCTCAAGGGCTTCTCGACCAAGATCCCGGCTCCCTGAAGCAAGTCACTGCGCAGCCCTCCCAAGCTGCGCAGCCTCCAAGGCCCCGCCTTCGTGCGGGGTTTTTTTTGTCTAGTCGCGCGCGCGGCTCAGCAGCGCATACAGCAGGATGGCGCCGAAGGTCGCGGTGCCGATGCCGCCGAGGGCGAACTGGCCGAACTTGAGCGTGAAGTCGCCGGTGCCCAGGATCAGCGTGATCGCGGCCACGATCAGGTTCTTGTTCTGCGAGAAGTCGACCCTGTTGTCGACCCAGATCTTGGCGCCTGCGACCGCGATCAGGCCGAACACCACGATGCTCACGCCGCCCATCACCGGCAGCGGGATCGCCTGCACCAGGGCGCCGAACTTGGGGCTGAAGCCCAGCACCAGCGCGATCAGCGCCGCCACCACGAAGATCGCGGTCGAATAGATCTTGGTCGCCGCCATCACGCCGATGTTCTCGGCGTAGGTCGTGACGCCGGTGCCGCCGACCGCGCCGCTCACCATGGTCGCCACGCCGTCGCCGATGAAGGCCCGGCCCAGCATCGGGTTCAGGTCGCGCCCGGTCATGGCGCCCACGGCCTTCAGGTGCCCCAGGTTCTCGGCCACCAGGATGATCGCCACTGGCGCGATCAGCAGCATCGCGTTGACCTCGAACACCGGCTTCGAGAAGGTCGGCAGCCCGAACCAGGGCGCCGCCGCCAGCGCACCCAGGTCGATCGGCTTGCCGAGTCCCATGCCGTTGGTCAGCACGGCGTAGACCAGGCTGGCGGCGATCAGGCCCATCAGGATCAGCAGCCGCTGCGCCATGCCGCGCGCATAGACCGCGATCAGGCCCACGCTGAGAAAGGTGACGGCCTGCATCCAGGTGTCGAAGCCGGTCGGCGCCATGTTCTTGATCGGCACGCTCGCCAGGTTGAGCCCGATCACCGCGACCACCGCGCCGGTCACCACCGGCGGCATCAGCCGCTCGATCCAGTGCACGGCGACGTCCTGCTCGACCTCTTCCACCTCGAGGCCTTCGAGCCCGCGCACCGGCGCCGCCTTGGTGCGGCGCTCGTTGGTGAAGGCCACGAGCACGCCGATCAGCAGGTAGACCGCGCCGCAGGCGATGATGCCGCCAAGCGCCACGCCCAGGTTGGGATTCGGCCCAGTGCCCGAATAGCCCGTGGCCGCGATCACCACCCCGATGAAGGCGAAGCTGGAGCCCAGGTAGCTCGGCACCCGGCCGCCCGTGATGAAGAAAAACAGCAGGGTGCCGATGCCGCTCATCAGGATCGCGATGTTGGGGTTGAACCCCATCAGGATCGGCGCCAGCACGGTAGCGCCAAACATCGCGATCACGTGCTGCACGCCCATCGCGGCGGTTTGCGGCCAGGGCAGGCGCTCGTCGGGTGCGACGATGGTGCCCGCCGTGGCCGACACCTTGCGCCAGCGGGGCAGGTAGGAATCGCTCATGGTCTTCTTCTCCTCGGTTGTTGTTCTTGGTCGGCGCGTGGGCCGGGGAGCGTTCAGCCGGCCTGCGGGGCCAGCACCGCCATGGTGATGCGCGAGACGCAGGTCAGGTCGCCGGCGTCGTTGTGCATGTCGATCTGCCAGACCTGCGTGGTGCGGCCGCGGTGCACCGGCCGCGCCGTGCCGGTGACCCAGCCCGAGGTGACGGCGCGGATGTGGTTGGCATTGATGTCCAGCCCGACCGCGCGCTGGCCCTCGGGCGCCGAGTAGTAGGCGCCGCAGGAGCCCAGCGTCTCGGCCAGCACCACCGAGACCCCGCCATGCAGGATGCCGTAGGGCTGCACGGTGCGGTGGTCGACCGGCACGCGGGCGCTGATGGTGTCGTCGCCGATGGCGAGGAATTCGATGCCCAGCAAGGCCGTCGCGGTGTTCGCGTGGCTCCGGGTCAGGGATTCGATCGAGATGTCTTTCTTCCAGATGCGCATGAAAAGCTCCGTGTCGGGATTGTCAAAACTATAGCGACAAGGTCGCACCGGCCCCCACGGCGTAAACGCGCCCATGGCTGACAGCGCCCGCGGCCGGGCCGGGCGATGCTCGACGCCATGACCCGCCCCCTGCGATGGATCACCGGCCTCGTCGCCGCGGCAGCGCTCTTGCTGGGCGGCGGCGCGCTGTTGCTCAACCTGTTGCTGCCCACCGATGGCGAACTGGCGGCGGAAGTCGGTGCCCGCTTCCAGAAGGCTTCAGGCATCGGGCTGACGGTCGGGTCGGCGCACTGGTCGCTGCGGCCCTCGCCGGTGGTCGTGCTGTCGAACCTGGCGACCGAGCAGCCGGCACCGATCACGGCACGGCGGGTCGTCATCCGGCCGCAGCTGGCCGCGCTTTGGGGGCGCCGGATCGCGATCGAGTCGCTGGAGATCGAGGGCGCCGTGCTGCCGCGGGCCTCTGTGCGCGCCTTCCGCGGGCGCTGGAACGCGGAAGACGTTGGCGCGCCGGGCCTGCTGGCGGGCGCCGCCTGGACCCTGGCCGAGGTGCCGCTGGCGCGCCTGCGCCTGCGCGACGTGGTCTGGATCGACCGCCGCGAGATCGCGCTGGCCTACGACGCCGACGTGCAGTTCGATCCGGCCTGGCGCCCGCGCGAGGCCGACCTGCGGCGCGCCGGAGTCACGCCGCCGGCCCGCCTGCGGCTCGAGCGCGAAGGCGGACAGGACCGCTGGCGCACGCTGATCGACATCGGCGGCGGCACGTGGAACGGCAGCACCGTGCTGCAGGTGCTCGACAACGGCCGCCTGCGCCTTGGCGCCGAGCTCGAGCCCCGGGGCGTCGACATCGTCGCGCTGCTGCGCAGCTTCGACCGCCACGCGGCGGTCGAGGGCAAGCTCGGCGGCCAGACCACGGTCGACGCCGAGGGCGCCGATGCCGGCGAACTGGTGCGGCGGCTGCACACCCGCACGCGCTTCACGATCGCGCCCGCGACGCTGAATGGCTTCGACTTCGCCAAGGCGGTGCGCAGCGCCGGCATCAGCCGGGGCGGCCGCACTTCGCTCGACAGCCTCAGCGGCATCCTCGACACCCAGGCCGGCGAGGATGGCACGGTGCTTCGCTACAGCGCCGTCAAGGCCCGCTCGGGCCTGCTGACCGCGAGCGGCAGCGCCACGGTGCTGAACCGCCGGCTCGACGGCGAACTGGCGGTCGACGTGGTCGACGGCGTGGTCGGCGTGCCTCTCAAGGTGGGCGGCACGCTCGATGCGCCCGAGCTGTCGCTCACCGGCGGCGCACTGACCGGGGCCGCCGTGGGCTCGGCCGTGCTGCCGGGCGTCGGCACCGCGATCGGTGCCCGGATCGGCCAGCAGATGGAAAGGCTGTTCGGCGGCGACGACAAGAAGAAGGAGCCGGCCAAGCCGCGTTGATGGTGCGCTTCGACAGCGGCGAGAATCGCGCGGACGCAACGTCCGCGTCCCGTGCCAGCACCGCCCATCCCGAGGTTCCCGTCATGCGCATCAGCAACTCTGTCTTCACGGAAACGATCTTCTGGCTGATGGTGGCTTTCTCGGTGGTGCTGCCGTTCACGCTCTACGGTGTGATGATCTTCAAGCAGGCGATCTCGCGCTGGACGGTGCTGGCGCTGGGTTTCTCGCTGGTCGCGATCGCGGCCGTCAACGTCTACTTCCTGCAGCGGCTGTCCAGCTTGGCCGCCGTCACGCCCTCGCTGGCGGACGACGTGTTCTTCGTCTCGGAGATCCGGGTGGCGCTCTACCTGCTGCCAGCGCTGTTCGCCGGGATCGGCATCAACCTGATCTCGCACGTGCTCACCACCCACCTCACGGCCGCCGAACGGCGCTTCAGCGAAACGCACGCGGACAAGGACGAAGAGGCGGATGTCTAGGGCGTGAACACGCCATGGGCTCAGCCGTAGCTCTTCTCGAGCTTGAACGCGCCCACCACCTGCGACAGGTTGCCGGCCTGCTCCTGAAGCGACTGCGCCGCGGCCGAGGCCTGCTCGACCAGTGCCGCGTTCTGCTGCGTCACCTGGTCCATCTGCGTGATCGCCTGGTTGATCTGCTCGATCCCCGAGGTCTGCTCCTGGCTGGCCGCCGTGATCTCGCCCATGATGTCGGTCACCCGCTTGACGCTGTCGACGATCTCTTCCATCGTGCGACCCGCCTCCGCCACCTGTTTGCTGCCCTCTTCGACCTTCTCCACCGAGTCGCCGATCAAGGTCTTGATCTCCTTGGCCGCCGCCGCCGAGCGCTGCGCCAGGCTGCGCACTTCCGACGCCACCACCGCGAAGCCACGGCCCTGTTCACCGGCCCGTGCGGCTTCGACCGCCGCGTTCAACGCCAGGATGTTGGTCTGGAACGCGATGCCGTCGATCACGCCGATGATGTCCACGATCTTGCGGGAAGACGCGTTGATGGAGCCCATGGTGTCGACCACCTGGCTCACCACGCTGCCGCCCTTGACGGCGACTTCGGAAGCCGAGACCGCGAGTTGGTTGGCCCGCCGTGCGTTGTCCGCGTTCTGCTTCACCGTTGAAGTCAGCTCCTCCATCGAGGCGGCCGTTTCTTCCAGCGAACTCGCTTGCTCCTCGGTGCGAGACGACAGGTCCTGGTTGCCGGTCGCGATCTGCGTGCTGGCGGTCGACACGTTCGCGACTACGCCATGCACTTGCTGCAAGGACGTCTGCAGGGCCGTGCGCATGCCATCGATCGCGCGCAGCAGCAGGCCGGTCTCGTCCTTGGCGTAGCTGGCCTCGGCCGTGCCGCTCAGGTCCATCGCGCCGATCGCCTGGGCGGTGGCCTCGGCGCGGCGCAGGGGCCGCGTGATGCTGCGCGACAGGCCCCAGGCCAGCAGGCTTCCGAGCACCAGCGTGACCGCCGAGCAGACCATCAACAGGGTGGTGGTCTGCGCGCGCATGGCCTGGGCCCGCTCGGCGGCGGCGTCGAGGGCTGCGCGCTGCAGGTCGACCATCTGCTGGACACCGGCCAGGTAGTTGACCGAGGTCGGTTCGAAGCGCGAGGTGAAGACCCGTTCGGCGCCTTCGAGGTCGCCGGCGAGCTTGAGCTTGCTCACTTCCTCGCGGGCGGCCAGGTAGTCCTTGCGCAGCTCGCCGACCTTCTGGAACAGCGCCCGTTCCTCGGGCGCGGTCATCTGGCCTTCGATGAATTTCTGCAGTGCGTTGGTGTCCTTGATCGAGGCCGCGGTGGCCGGCGCGAAGTACGCGATCAGGCTCGGATCGCTGCTCTTGGCGATCGCGGCGGCGCGCTGCACGCCCGAGTTGGTGTGGCGCAGCCAGTCCGAGCCGGCGCGCTCGGTCTTGACGTTGTCGGTCACCATGCCCTCGATCTCGACGCCGAGCGCGCGCAGCTTCAGCACCGCGAACAAGCTGGTGGCGAGAAACAGGGTCAGGATGGCACCCAGCACGAGCGCCAGGCGCCTGCCTATCGAAAAATTGTTCAAGAACATGGTCGTGATTCCAGAGGGGACGAAGGGAGAACGCCCAGGTATATCGGCAGCCCGCCGAAATACTTGAGGTCTCGCCCCGTCCGTCCGGATCACGCCCGTCGCGCGGCCCGGCTCAGAACTTGTAGGTGACCGCCAGGTACGGAACGATCGGATTCACCTTCAGGCTCGACTCGCTGGTGGCGACCGGGAAGCCGCGGGCCGTGGTGGTCAGCTTGGCCGTGGTCTTGAGCGGGATGTACGAGACCGAGAAGGCCATGCCCCAGTGCGGATCGAACTGGTAGGCGACACCGGCGTTGAACACCGCCGTGAACGAGCTGTCGAGCTTGGCCGTGGTCGCCGACAGGGCCGATGGCGGCAGGCCCAGCCGGTTGGCGAGCGCGCCCTGCAGGCCGGGCGTGAGCTTGACGTCGCTGTACCAGACGTAGGTCGCGCCAAGGCCGACGTAGGGGCGGAACCTGGCTTCGCCGTCGTTGAAGTGGTACTTGGCCAGCAGGGTCGGGCTCCACTGCCTGGCTTCGCCGAGCTCGCCGATCGGGCCGAGCGTGCCTTCGCCCGAGAGCTTGAACTTCGGCGGCACGCCCATCACGCCTTCGACCGCCCAGTGGCTGTCGATGAAATAGGTGAGGTTGAGGCCGAGCGTATCGGAGGTGCCGACGCTGGCGCCGGAGCCCGGCACCACGGCGGCGACAGGCGAGGTGAAAGTGAGGGGCTTGCTCGAGTCTTGCGGCGCGAAGTGCAGCCAGCCGGCACCGACCTGCCAATCGCCGGCCTTCTGGGCCAGGGCGCTGCCCGATCCGAGGGCGGCAAGGGTTGCGAGGGCAAGAAACTTCGTCTTCATTTGATGTCGTGTTGGAGTCGTAGTGGAAGGACTCCATAGGATAGATTGGCTGAGCGAGGGTTCACTTCGCAGTGTCAACGCTGTAACAGTTTCGGAACTGGCGGCCAACCCTCAAGTTCTTCGACGATCTGTCGATAACAAGGCTGGTTCTCCAGGGATCTTCTAACCAGGGATCATTCGGCCCGCCTCGTGCGGGCCATTTTTTGCCCCGAAGGAAAGCCGCCCCGACTGGGCGGGGCGGGGCGGAGCGGGGGCGGGGCCGGTCAGACGCGCCGCTCGCCGCGGCCGGAACGGTGGCCGTCGCCATGCCGGGCCCGGGCGCCCTGGCGGAAAAAGGTCGCCCAGTCGCTGCGCTCGCGTACGGCGGCATCGATATCGACCGGCGCGTGCGACAGCGTGACCAACCGCAGCGCTTCTTCGTTGGGCAGCGGCCGGGTCTCGTACAGGAAGCGCAACTGGCAGTCGCCGGTGCTGATCGCGTCGCCGTTGGCCAGGGCGCGCTCGCGGATCCGCACCTTGTTGACGAAGGTGCCGTTGCGGCTGGCCAGGTCGGTCAGCACGAAGCGGTCGCCGGTCCAGTGGATCGCCGCGTGATGGCGGCTGACCCCCAGGCTGTCGATGTGGACCCCGCATGACGGGTCGCGCCCGATCGTGGTGATCGGGCCCTTGATGTTGACCTGCCGGACGCTTCCGTGGCGGGTCAGGACGATGAGTCTGGACATTTCAATCTCGTTGCTCGGTTGGTTGAGGTGATCGCATTTCGGCAATGCCGGGCGATTCCTGAAGTCAATCGAGTTCCGAAAACTGAGACTTAGGTCGCGCTCGCGAGGGTCCGGAGGCCGGGAGGGGCTCGCAATCGGTTGTTTCGTCCACTACGCTCGGCCCTTTCGGCGAATGTGTTCGCCGGAGCCATCCCGAGTGTCGGAAAGAACCTGGTAATGAGAAAAGCGCGCAATGTCTTCTACGTGGTGGACGACCACCCGATGATGAGAGACGCCATTGCCCTGATGCTGCGTCGGCTGCAGCCGGCGGCGGGCATCGTCGAGATCGATCGTCTCGACAAGCTGGCCGGCGCGGTCGAGCGCAACGGCGCCGCCGACCTGATCTGCCTCGACCTCAACCTGCCCGACACCAAGGGCTGCGACGGCGTCGAGGCGGCGCGGCGCGAGCACCCCGAGGTGCCGATCGCGGTCTACTCCGCGCTGCCCGCGGCCGACATGGAGGCGCTGTGCCTCTCGGCCGGCGCCGACATCTACATCGAGAAGGCTTCCGATGCCGCCGGCCTCATCAAGGGCCTGCGCAGCGTGCTGAAGTCGGAACAGGACAAGGACGAAGCGCCGGCCGCCGCACCCGAGGGCAGCGCCGGCCTGACCCGGCGCCAGGTCCAGCTGGTGCAGCTGATCGCCGAGGGGCTGGGCAACCGCGAGATGGCCGAGCGGCTCGAGATCAGCGAGGACACGGTCAAGGTCCACATGTGGCGCCTGTACCGCCGCATCGGCGTCAACAGCCGGACCCAGGCGCTGCACTACGCGCGCACCAACGGCCACCTGGCCTCGAACGCACTCGCCGCCGTCGCCTGAGCACGGGCCGCCGCGGCCCGGCTGTACCATCCTGCCGCAGGGCGTCAGTCGGACGCTCGCCACTCAGGAGAACCCATGATCGGACGACGATTCCTTGCCCTCGCGCTGGCGAGCCTGCTGGCGGCCTGTGCGAGCCCGGTGACCGTCAAGACCGACTTCGACGCCAAGACCAATTTCGGCGCCCTGCGCAGCTACAGCTGGATCGCCGAGCCGGCGGGCGACCCGGCGCTGGTGCCGCAGAGCGTCATCCAGGGCGTCGACACCCGGCTGCAGGCGCGCGGCTGGAAGCGGGTCGCCGACGGCGAGGTGCATGTCTCCGCCCACGTGACCACGCGCGACGGCCAGACCTTCAACAACTTCTACAGCGGCATCGGCCACGACCTGCGCTGGCTGGGCGTCAGCGGCGCGCGCGACAGCGTGACCATGTCGGTCGACAACTACCGGGCCGGCACGCTGGTGGTCGACATGTTCGACGCCAAGAGCCGGCGCGCGATCTGGCGCGGCAGTGCGGAAGGCGTGCTGCCCGACGATCCGTCGCGGCTCGACGCCACGGTGCAGCGCACGCTCGACCGCTTGTTCGCCGACTTCCCGCCGGGCGCCCCGAAACGCTAGCGCGGCTGGCAGGCGGCGCGGATCAGCCGCTGGGTCGGGTTCGGCTCGACGTCGCGGAACAGCATCGGCTGGGGGTTGGCGCCGTAGTCGACCGTGGACGTCGGGGACCCGCGCCACAGCGGCACGGCATAGAAGGTCGCCTCCACGTAGGAGGCCTTGCGGGCCCGGCAGTCGAACACCACCCGGGATTCGTAGGAGCGGTAGGGCAGTCCGTCCCAGTTGCGCCGCTCGGCGGCACGGCTCACGCGGACGTTCATCGTCTTGAGCGTGCCGTCGGCGCGCACCGCGACCGGATCGACCTCGACCGTGTCGACGGCGGGATCGGCCGGGTTGCCCGTGACGGTGAACCAGGGGGACTGCGCCTGGGCCTGGCAGGCGAACAATCCGAACAACACGAACCACCTTCTCACGTCGAGAAATCTCCGCCGGCGATGAATTTTCGATTCTAGCCAGCGCCGGCTGCGCGCCGCTTACGTGAGTCTGACCACCTCCGGGTCGTCGGCGTCCGCATGCAGCCGCTCGACTTCGGCGGCGCGCCGCGTGAGCACCGCGCGCTGGTTGATGTAGCCCTTGTCGGTGATCTCGCCGGCATCGATGTCGGGCGGCGCGCCCAGCACCAGCGCCCGCACCGGGGATTGCGAGGAGCCGGCGCCGGCATCGCGCAGCGCGCGCATCACGCCGAGCAGGGCGGCGTGCAGGGCCTCGCGCGGTTGCGTCGCGGCCTGCGGGCTGGCGAACACCAGCAGCCCGATCTCGCTGCGGTCGTGGCCCGTGACCACGATGTCCTGCACCAGCGGCGCCAGCCGCGACACCAGGTCGACCCGCAGCGTGCCGACCGAGACCCAGGTGCCGCTGGCGAGCTTGAAGTCCTCGGCCACGCGGCCGTGGAACATCACGCCGCGCTCGGGCCGCGCCGGATCCGCCAGGTAGCCGGCGTCGCCGATCCGGTAGTAGCCCTCGTCGTCGAAGGCCTCGGCGGTCTCGCGCGGCGCGTTGCGGTAGCCCGGGAACACCGACACGCCCTTGACCCGCATCTCCAGCTTGTCGCCGTTGGGCACGAACTTCAGCTCCAGGCCCGGCAGCGGCGCGCCGATGCAGCCGGCACCGTCGAGCCGCCAGTGCGCCGAGGTGATGGCCGGCGAGGTCTCGGTGGCGCCCCACGAGGTGGTGAGCCACAGCGACTGCCCGGGCCGCACGCGCCGCGCGACCGCCTCCAGCCGCTGCCAGGTCGACGGCGCCAGCGCCGCCGCGGCATAGAAGGCCAGCCGCAGCCGCGACATCACCTCGGCCGCCAGCGCATCATCGGCTTCCAGGAAGGGCAGCAGCATGTCGAAGCCGCGCGGCACGTTGAACAGCAGCGTCGGGCGCACTTCGCGCAGGTTGCGCAAGGTCTTCTCGATCAGTCCCGGCGCCGGCCGGCCCTCGTCGATGTAGAGCGCACCGCCATGGCACAGCACCATGTGCAGGTTGTGGTTGCCGCCGAAGGTATGGCTCCACGGCAGCCAGTCGACCAGAACCGGCTTCTCGTCGTCCAGGAAGCGCCAGGTCTGCGCCATCATCTGCTGGTTGGCGCACAGCATGCGGTGGGTGTTGATCACCACCTTGGGACGCCCGGTCGAGCCCGAGGTCAGCAGGTACTTGGCATGGTCGTCGGGCAGGATCGCCTCGAAGGCCTGCATCACCGCCGGCGTCTCGGGCGTCTGCAGCAGGCGCTCGAAGGACAGTGCGCCCGGCACGGTGTCGGCATGCCGGCTGAAGACCCGCGCCGCGTCGAGCGAGAGGCCGTCGAGCGCGGCGCCGTAGAGCCTGGCGTCCGAGGCATAGACCAGCGCCGGGTCGAGTGCGCGCAGCATGCCGTGCAGCCGCGCCGGATCCTTGGCCATGCGCGAGTAGGCGCTCGACAGCGAGCAGGCCGTGCGGCCGATGTGCAGGGTCGCCAGCATCAGCACGGCATGGTCGATCGCGTTGTCGGACAGGATCACCACCGGCCGCCCTGCCGGCACGCCCAGGTCGAGCAGGCCCTGTGCCACCGCGCCCACGGCCTGGCGCAGCGCGCGGTAGTCGAGCCGGCGCCAGCCCTCGCCGCTGTCGTCGCGCTCGGCCAGCGCGATCGCGTCGGGCGTCTCGCGGGCCCAGCGCTCGAGCCACTCGCCGACGCAGCGGGCGTAGGGCCGCAGCGCCACCGGCGAGCGCAGGGCGAAGGAGCCGTCGTCGAAGTCGATGCGCAGCGCGCGCGGCGGCGCGATCTGGCGCGCGTCGTCCAGGAAGCCGTTGGGGGCCATGTGCGTGTCTCCAGGCCGCTGTCGGGCCTTGTGGTCTTGTCTTATTCGAGCGTGGCCGAGGCGGCCTTGGCGCGGATCAGGTCCAGCAGCAGGGCGTCGCGCGCCGCTTCGAGGTCGGCGCTGCGCCGCCCGCCCAGTTCGTCGGCCATGCCATCGGCCACCTGGCGCTTGAGCTCGGCCGTCATCGAGGGAGCGCCGAGGTCGTGCCACCAGTCCTCGATCGGCCCGCCCAGGTGGTCGAGCAGGTGCGCGATGCCGCCGGCGCCGCCCGACAGGTGCAGGTTCATGAACGGGCCCATCAGCGCCCAGCGCAGGCCCGGGCCGTGCGCGATCGCGGTGTCGATGTCGGCGACCGAGGCCACGCCCTGCTCGACCAGGTGGAAGGCCTCGCGCCACAGCGCCGCCTGCAGCCGGTTCGCGATGTGGCCCTTGACCTCGCGCCGGACGTGGATCGGGCGCTTGCCGATGGCGCTGTAGAAAGCCATGGCCCGCGCGATCGCCTCGGCCGAGGTGTGCTCGCCGCCGACCACCTCGACCAGCGGGATCAGGTGCGGCGGGTTGAACGGACGGCCCAGCACCACGCGCCCGGGGTGCTTGCATTCGGACTGCACCGCGCTGATCGCCAGCCCCGAGGAGCTCGACGCCAGCAAGGTGGCGGGCGGCGCCGCCGCATCCATGCGGCGGAACAGGTCGATCTTGATGTCGATGCGCTCGGGGCCGTTCTCTTGCACGAAATCGGCCTGGGCGACCGCGTCCTCGAGCCGGGCGTGGAAGCGCAGCCGCTCGGGCGAGGCGCCGTCGGCGAGCCCGAAGCGGACCATCGTCGGCCAGTGCTGCGCCACCGCTTCGCGCAGCCGCGCCTCGGCGCCGGGCGAAGGGTCGGTGGCGTCGACATCGAGCCCGCGCGCCAGGAAGTAGGCGGCCCAGCTGGCGCCGATGACGCCGGTGGCGACCACCGCCACCCGTTTCACGTCCGAAGGCGTGTGGCTCATCTCGGTGCCTGTCATGTTCAGTGCGGCGCGAACTCGGGCCGGGGCGCGCCGACGCGCGGCAGGCCCATGATCTCGCGCGCCTCGGCCGGCGTGGCGGGTTCCATGTCCATCTCGCGGATGATCCGCACGATGCGCTCGGTCAGCTGCAGGTTGGTGGCCAGCTCGCCGTGCCGGTAGTAGAGGTTGTCTTCCAGGCCCACGCGCGCATGGCCGCCCAGCAGCAGCGCCGCGATGTTGGCCTCGAGCTGCGACGGGCCGATGCCGCTGACGCCGAAGATCGCGCCCTTGGGCAGCGTGTCGACCATCATCTGCAGGTTGCGCGGCGAGTAGGGCATCGCGTTCTGGAAGTTGCGGTGCACGTTCATGACCAGGTTGATGAAGTAAGGCTCGTCGTCCAGCCCTTCCTGGATCAGCGTGGTCGTGTCCTGCAGGATGTGGGTCGGGCTGAACACCTCCCATTCGGGCTTGATGCCGCGCGCCTTCATGCCGGCGGCCAGGGCCCGGCCCTTGGTCAGGGGCGTGTCCATGAGGATCTCGCGGCCCTCGAAGGAGAGGTTGAGCGTGGTGGCGTCGAGCGTGCACATCTCAGCGCCTGCGTCCATGCCCTTGATGCGCTCCTCGAAGGCGATCTCCCAGCGGTCGCCCGGCAGCGGCTTGACCATGTCGCCGTGCACGCCGCCGCCGGTGGAGTTGTTGATGACGATGTCGCAGCCGGCCGCGCGGATGCGGGTGTTGATGTCGCGGTAGACGTCGGCGTTGCAGGTGGCGCCGTCGTCGGGGCGGCGGGCGTGCAGGGCGACCACGCTGGCGCCGGCCCGCCAGCAGGCCACCACGTCGGCGGCGATCTCGGCGGGCTGGGTGGGCAGGTGGGGGTTCTGCGACTTGTGGGCCATGCCGCCGGTGGGGGCGATGGTCACGATCACTTTGCGCTTCGACATCGGTGGTCTCCTGTAAACAGCAGGGTATTATTTTTGGCCTGCATCCCCCTGGCAGTCATCGCGACGACATTTTGGATCAGGGTTTACGAGGCGAGGATCGCCCATGCCCCACAAGCCGCACCACCAGAGACAACACGAGTCCATTTCCCTCTCCATCCCGGGCCTGCTCGAAGTCTCGGGCTGGTTCGCCGAGCTCGATGCCGACGCCCAGGCCCGGGTGCTGGACGAGATGCGCGAGGAGCACGTGGCGGCCGGCGCGGCGCTGTGCCGGCGCGGCGAGACCCCGCTGCACTGGTACGGCACGCTCGAAGGCCTGCTCAAGTGGTCGATCACCTCGGACGACGGCCGCTCGGTGACCTTCGGCGGCCTGTCGGTGGGCAGTTGGTTCGGCGAGGGCACGCTGCTGCGCGCGGTGCCGCGCACGGCCGACATCGTCGCGCTGCGCGACAGCCGGGTGGCGGTGCTGCCGATCGAGACCTTCGAGTGGCTGCACCGCACGCAGCTGAGCTTCAACCACTTCCTGCTGGTGCAGATCAACGAGCGGCTGCACTGGTTCATGGGCAACTACGCGGCGCAGCGCCTGCTGGACGCCGACAGCCAGGTGGCCAGGGCGATCGCGGGGCTGTTCCACCCGTGGCTGCATCCGCTGGGGCAGGCGCACCTGGAGACCTCGCAGGAGGAGATCGCCAATCTTTCCGGGCTGTCGCGGCAGCGGTGCAACGCGGCCTTGAACCGGCTGCGGGCGGCGGGGCTGCTGCAGATCGAGTATGGGGGGATCACCGTGGTCGACCTGGAAGGGCTGCGGCGGTTCGTCGACCAGATCTGATGGCGGGCGCCGCAAGAGGCCCTGCGGCCTACTGGCGGCAGGCCCGGCGACGGGCGGCCTGCGCGTTGTCGCCGGCCGCCTGCGCGCGCGATTCTGGGATGACGCAGACCACGTCGCCACGGAACGCTTCGCGCCAGACGAATCCTTGCAGGCAGGTGTTCGGGCCGTAGGCTCCCGAGCCCGCCAGGCGCGTGGGCGCCGCGCGGTTCTCGGCGGCTGTCTGGGCGCGGACTTCCGGCTTCACGCAGACATGGTCGCGGGGGTCGGCTTCTCGCCAGACATAGCCTTGCGCGCAGGTGTCCGGGCCGTAGTTGCAACCGGCAGGTTGGGCCTCGGTGGCTGGCGAATGCGCGCCGAAGGCGGCGGCTGCGAGTACGACGCTGGCCCAACGCAGGGGTGCGCGAGTCAGCGGTTGCGGCAGTTGAGTCACCATGATCATCTCCCACGTCATGGCCTTCCAGTCTAGGCAATGCGCGCGATCGCGCATCCACCCGGCGAGGGGCCACGTGCGCTACCCGGCGCCATCCGCCAGAATGCCCCCGTGCAGGACACGCCGGCCCCATCGCCTTCCCCGCAAGCCCCGAAGGCCTCGTTCGCCTCGCGTCTTTTCGGCTACGACGTGTTCGTCTCCTTCGCGCTCGGCGGACCGCCGCGCGGCACGCAGAGCTACGCATCGGACCTCGCCAGGAGGCTGCGCGAACGGGACCTGAGCGTGTTCTTCAGCGAAGACGAAGCGCCGCCCGGCGAACCCCTGTCCGACACCCTGAGGCGGGCGCTGCTGCGCTCGAAACTGCTGGTGGTGGTCGTCAATCGCGGCACGCTGGAGCAGCCGAACTGGGTGCGTACCGAGGTCGAGACCTTCAGGGCGCAGCGGCCGGGCCGGCCGGTGATACCAATCTGCCTCGACGGCAGCTTCCGCGATCCCGCGCTGTCCGATGCCGTGCAGCCGTGGCTGCAGCACGCCGGCAGCATCTGGCTCGATGAACAGTCCGATTCAGCGGCCCGGGGCCTGGCGACCGACCCGCTCGTGGCGCGGCTGCTCACGGCGCCGCGCAGGCTGACGGCGAACCGGCTGTGGCGTGCATTGGTCGCCGCGGTGGGGCTGGGCCTGGCCGTGCTGGCGGCCCTGGCGGCCTGGCAGGCGCTGGTCGCCGTGCGCGAGCGCGACCGGGCCAACGCGCTGCGCGACCAGGCGCTCTCGCGTCAACTCGCGGCGCAGTCGACGGCGTCGCTGGTGCGCGATCCGGTGCGCGCGCTGCTGCTGGCGGTGCAGTCGCAGGCGATCACGCGCACGCCCGCATCGGACGCCGCCCTGCTGGGCGCCATGTCGTCGTTGCCCGTCACGCGCCTGCAGCAGCACCCGGCGGCCTTCGCCGCCCTGGCGGTGAGCCCCCAGGGCGATGCGCTGGCGCTGGCCGACGCCCATGGCGCAGTGCTGCGGGGCGCGCTGGACCAGCCTGCGGTCGAGACTGTCGTGGCCCCAAAGGCCGGCATCAACCTCTACGGTGCCGTCACGGCCATCGCCTTCGCGCCCGATGGCCAGGCCTGGGCGCATGCCGGGTCCAGTCGCGAGATCAGCGTGCACACGGGCACGGGCAGCAGCACCCTGCCGGATGGCGACAAGATCGGCGAGTCGACGCCGAGCTTCGTCTTCGGCCTGGCGTTCAGCCCGGACGGCACGGCGCTGGCCGCCGTGTCCAGCAGCAGGTCGCTGCGGCTGCACGACCTCGCCAGCCGCAGCGCCCGGCTGCTGCTGAGCTCGACGGTCGACCTCGCGGCCGTGGCTTTCAGCCCGGATGGCCGCTGGGTCGTCGCAGGCGGCGACCAGGGCTTCATGCAGGCCGTCGCCGTCGCGCCCGGCGCCGCCGTTCCCAGGTTCGCGGCTTCGGCCATCGGCACGGTGGCGGCGCTGGCGTTCGACGCCTCCGGCCGCTGGTTGTTCGCCGCCTCGCGCGGCGGACGCGTCGAGGTCTTCGATGCCCGGAACGGCGAGCGGGTCGCGACGCAGGACGTGCCCGGGCAAGGCGCGCTCGAGCGGATGTCGGTGTCCCCGGACGGCCGCTTCATCGCGACCGGCCACGGCAACGGCGCGGTGATGCGCTGGTCATGGGCGGCCGATGCGCAGCCATGGCCGGGGCAGGTGCTGCTGCGCCATGCGGGCGCCGTGCGCGGCCTGGCGTTCGCGGCCGACGGACGCACGCTGGTGTCGGCCGGCCAGGACGGCAGGCTGTTCGTGACGCTGCCGGTCGACCGCGGCCGCTGGCGGCCATGGACCGGGCCGGCGCCTGCACCTCTGCGGCCCGAGGCGCGCGGCGTGCGCAGCCCGGACGGTCGCTGGATCGTCTGGCCAGGCACCACGGCACCGGCGCCGTCGCCCTTCAACGTCGACACCAGCGGTCTTGCCAGCGTGGAAGTGCCGCGATTGACCGTGGTCCGTGCCAGCGATCGCCAGCCGGTCCTGGACGGCGCGGAGCTGCCAGGCGAGATGGGCGAATCGATTGCCGGAAACCCCGTGTTCGCGACCGACAGCACGCGGGTCGCGGTACAGGTCGGCGGCCGGCTGCTGTTCTGGGACTTGCCCGCCGCCGCGCCATTGGATACCGCGGTCGCGCTGCCGCCGGGCGCCCGGCTGCTCGGCGCAGCACCGGATGGCACGGGCTGGATCGCCGGCACCGGTTCGCAGACGGAGCAACGCTACGTGTTCGAGGCCGACGTCGACCGATGGGCGCAAGTGGCTTGCCGACTCGCCGGACGCGCGTTGACGGTCGAGGAGTGGCGACGCTACGTCGGCGCCGAGCGGCCGTACGCGCCCCCGTGCGGCTAGACCTCGGCGAGTGACAGCCGCCCCTTCGCGTCTCAGAATTCGATGCCTGTCGGCCTTTCAGGAGGATCCATGAGCGACGAAGAGAAGCCCAGGCGCTGGTGGCAGACCCTGCCCGGTGTCATCACGAGCCTGACCGCGGCCGTGACCGCAGTGGCCGGGCTGATCGTCGCGGTCAGGCAGGCGGGCTGGATCGGGCCCCCGAGCCCGCCAGCCGCCACGCAGTCGTCGGCGCAGGTGCCAGCAGCCCCGCCTGTGCCCAGCGCGCCGCCAACCTCCGGCGCGGCCGCCCGCGCCGTCGAGCTCCCCGCCCTGCGCGACTACACGCTCGGCCCGGGCTCGGGCAACGTGACCTTCACGCTGCTGCAGGCCGAGCTGTCGCCCCAGACCGCCGAGCAGGAGGCGCTGACCATCCGGCTGCGCCTCACGAACCACGGCAACTACGACACGAACTTCTGGGACCGCTCGTTCCGATGGAGCGTCGGCGGCGTGCCCATGGCGCCCGATGGCGGCCTGAACGAACTGGTGCCCGCGCGGTCGGCCAAGGAGGGCCGCGTGAATTTCGTGATTCCGCGTGGGAGCCCTGACGGCAAGCTCGAGATCAGCTATGGCGACGACCGCACCGAGATCCCGCTGGCGCTGGGCGCGGCGCGCTAGGGCTGCACGCCCTTGAGGCTCCTGGACGCGCTCGTATAGCCGCCGCCGCCGCCGTCGACGAAGTGCACGTGAAGGCTGTCGGCCGGCGAGGTTACCAGGCAGGTCATGAGCGCGGTGTCCGACAGATGGATGCCATAGCGGATGCCGTCCGACAGTGCTTTCTCGGCCATGTACTTCATGATCGGCTCGACCGCCGTCACGGGACAGTCGATGACGAAGCACAGCGTTTCGTCGTGCCTGCAGAAGTCGGTGTTGGTGACGATCTCGCGCCGATAGCGCTCGGGATCGAAGCCGCCGATGGGCTTGCCGCGCGCCAGGACGATCCGCGCCAGCAAGGTCTCTGCCAGCACCCGCGCGGTCCAGGCCAGCAGCGACCCTTTGCGTCGCCGCGCGCGCGCCTCGAGCATGAAGCCCTTCGGCGGCCAGCGCGCCCGCAAGGTGTTCAGGCTGACCGGGCGCGCCTGGTCGTCCGGGCCGGCGAGTTGGAGGATGTCGGCATAGACCTCGCGCAGGCCGGCCCGGCCGCGCACGATCATGGTCAGCATCGTGCCGCGGGTCGAGTGCAGCGTGTCCCACCGGCACGACAAGCCCTCCAGGTTCACAGGTTCGCCGTCGTCCAGCGATTCGGGGATGGCGGCGAGGCGGCCCAACTCGGAATTGCCGTGCCCTCTGACCGCGGCCTCGAGAACGCCGACCCCGCCGCCGAGAAAGACACCGAAGCTGTTGCCCGGCGTCGGCTCGAACCGACCCACCAGCACGTCGCAGTCGAAGCGGCGCAGGGTGTCGACCGGCACCAGGCCCGCGCGCAGCGTGAGGCCGAAATCGCGCGCCGCCTGCCCGCGGGCCCGCGCGAGCTCGATGCGGGCCCGCTCGATGCATGCCGGCGGCACCAGCACGACCGCCCCGTCGCCGCCGAACAGGAAGGGGATGCGGACGGGTGCGCAAAGATTGCGCAGGCCCGCGATGCCCATGGCCGCCACGAAATTGACCGTCTTGTGGAGCCCTCTGGCGATCGCACCCGTCGAGTCGACGATGTCGGTCACCGCGAGCGCCCAGTCGCCCGGTGCCGGCCGCCAGCCGTCCGGCTCGAAGGTGTCGCGTTCGTTGGCGAGCAGCGGCAGCTCCGCGAAGAAGCCGGCTGCAGGGGGCGATGGTTCGGCTGCGTCGGGGGGCATGGGAACCGGGTCGGAGTCGGGCTGCCCAGTGTAGCCATCGCAACCGGCGCCATCGCGCTCACTGCGGCTCAAGCCCTGCGCGCTTCATCATCGCCTCGGTCAGCGCGATCTCCTGCGAGAAGCCGCGCGCATAGGCCTCCGGGCCCTGTGGGCTGACCTGACCGCCGCGTTCGACCAGCGCGGCCGCCACGGCCGGCTGCTTCAGCGCGCTCTCGAAGGCCGAACGGATCCGCGCGACGATGGCGTCAGGCGTGCCGGCCGGCACCGAGACGCCGCCCCAGGAGGTCAGGTCGACGCCGCGCACGCCCAGCTCCGCGAGCGTGGGCACCTCGGGCAGCAGCGGATTGCGCGCGCTGCCCGCCACCGCCAGCGCCTTCAGCTTGCCGGCCTGGATCTGCGTGAAGGCGACCGAGAAGATCGGCGTGCCGAAGCTCACCTGGTTGCCGAGCACCGCGTTGACCAGCTCCGACGCACCCTTGTACGGCACGTGCGTGGCCTGGGCGTCGACCGCGTTCAGCAGCAGTTCGACGCCGAGGTGCGAGGGCGTGCCGACGCCCCCCGAGGCATAGTTCAGCTTGCCGGGGTTGGCCCGGGCCCGCGCAACCAGATCGTCCAGCGACCGGATGCCCGAGTCCGGGTTCACGATCAGCACGATGTCGGAAGTGGTCAGCCGCATCACGTGCCGGAAGTCCTTCAGCGCGTCGTAGCCGGGCACCTTGTACATGCGCATGTTGGCGGCCATCGGGGCGGCCGAATAGATCCAGGTGTAGCCGTCGGGCGGCGACTTGGCCACCAGCCGGGCGCCGATGTTGCCGCCGGCGCCGGCCCGGTTCTCGATCACCACCGGCTGTCCGAGCAGCGGCGACACGGCTTCGGCCAGGATCCGTGCCGTGATGTCGGGGCCGGTGCCGGCCAGGTAGGGAAGCACCCACTTGATCGGTCGCGAGGGCCAGGGCTCGGCCGCGAAGGCGGGCCAGGCGGCGGGCAGCAGGGCCGCGGCCGCCGCGCAGCCGAGCAGCCTGCGTCGTTGCAGGGGGTTCATCTCTGTCTCCTTTTTTGTGGGTGGGAAGGCGTTCAGCCCGGCTCGCCGATCAGCTCGCGCGCGATCGTGTTGCGCTGGATCTCGCTGGTGCCGGTGAGCACCCGGTACATGCGCAGCATGCGGAACAGGAACTCGACCCGCCGCCCCTGCACGATGCCTTCGCCGCCATGGATCTGGACCGCCCTGTCGGCGATGCGGAAGGCGGCCTCGGAACAGAACAGCTTGGCCATCGAGGCCTCGGCGCGCGCCTCGCCGCCGGCATCGATCTGGCGCGCGGTGGCGATCATCAGCGAGCGCGCCGCGACCAGGTCGGTCGCCATGTCGGCCAGCATGTGCTGGATGGCCTGGAACTCGCCGATCGCACGGCCGAACTGGCGCCGCCGGCAGGCATAGTCGCGGGCGTCGCGCAGGGCGACCGTGGCCAGCCCGACCATGGCCGGACAGTGCAGCAGCCGGTTGACCGTGATCCGGCCCAGCGCCAGCGCCAGGCCGCGGCCGGGCTCGCCGATCATGTTGACGGCCGGCACGCGGCAGTGCGCGAGCACGATGTCGCCGGTGTGCGACTGGCCGGCCATCGTCTTGTAGCCGGACTCCACGCGCACGCCGGGCTGCGCCAGGTCGACGAAGAAAGCCGATACCTCGCGCCGCTGCGGATCGTCCGAGGTCGAGGCCATCAGCACCGCGAAGTCGGCGAAGGGCGAGCCCGAGATGAATCGCTTGCGGCCGTCGATCACGTAGTCGTCGCCGTCGCGCACCGCGCGGGTCTGCACGGCGCCCGCGTCGGAGCCGGCCTCGGCTTCGGTGAGCGCGAAGCAGATCGCCTTCTCGGCCTGCGCCACCGGCACGATGAAGCGCTCCAGCTGGTAGGGCGTGGCCTTGCGGGCCAGGGCACCGACCCGCGGCGGGCCGCTGAGCTCGCCGAAGACATGGGGCGCCAGCGGCGAGCCGCTGGCGTAGATCGCTTCCTTGATCAGCACGTGGTCGAGCACCGAGAGGCCGAGGCCGCCCATCGACACCGGCAGCGACATGCCGTAGAAGCCCAGTTCGTGGGAGCGGCGCCAGATGCGCTGCAGCGTCTGGCGGTCGGCGCCGTGCTCGTGGTCGATGCCCTGCGTGCGCGCCAGCGCATCGAGCTCGCCGTGCAGGAAGTCGCCGATGCGCCCGATCAATTCGGCGGCGCGCGCCGAGCCCTCGAAGGCGGTGGCGAAGAGCGGCGCCGGACGCAGCGGCACGGCGGGGGGAGAGGTGGTCATGGTTGGGTGCTCCTGTCAGTTGACCATGCGGCTGTGACCGGCCCAGTAGGGGGCCTGGATCTGCTTGCGCGCCACCTTGCCGTTCGGGTTCTTCGGCAGGGCGCGCACGAACTCGATATGGCGCGGCCGCTTGAAACCGCCCAGGCGCTGGGCGCAGAAACTCTCGAGCGCCTGCGCGTCGGCCGCGCAGTCGGGCTTGAGCACGACCTGCGCCGCCACCGCCTCGCCCCATTTGTCGTCGGGGATCGCGAAGACGCAGGCGTCCTCCACCGCCTCGTGCTGGTAGAGCACCGCCTCGACCTCCGACGGATAGACGTTGAAGCCGCCGCTGATCACCATGTCCTTCTTGCGGTCGACGATGTAGACGTAGCCGTCGGCGTCCATGCGCGCCAGGTCGCCGGTGTGGTAGCGGCCGTCCTTCAGCACCTCGGCCGTCAGCGCGGGCGCACGCCAGTAGCCGGCGAAGACGTCGGCGCCGCTGACCACGATCTCGCCGATCTCGCCGCTGCCGACCGGCCGGCCCGCGTCGTCGACGATCTCGACCTTCGATTCCAGGAAGGGGCGGCCGCAGGATGCCAGCCGTTCGGGCATGGCGGCCCGGGCGAACAGGTGGTCTTCGACGCTGAGGCCGCAGACACCGGAGGTGGTCTCGCCGGCGCCGTAGCCTTGCGACAGGACCGGGCCGAAGACGTCCATGGCGCGCAGGATCCGCGCCGGCGCCATCGGCGCTGCGCCATAGCCCAGCCGCAGCAGGTCGGGCAGCGGACGGTAGCGTCCGCCGAGCTCGGCCAGCAGCATGTTGATCATGGTCGGCACCATGAAGGTGTGGGTCACGCGGTCGGCCTTCATGTCGGCCAGGAAGCGGCCGGGCTCGAAGTTCGAGAACAGCCGGATGGTGGCGCCGCTGCACAGCGCCGGCACGATCTGCATGCCCGAGGCATGCGTGATCGGTCCGACCAGGCCGAGCAGGTGTCCGGCATGCATGCCTTCCGAACGCGTGAGGAACTTGCGCAGCTGCGCCAGCCGGTTGCCGAAGGTCTGCATCGCGGCCTTGAGCACGCCCGAGGAGCCCGAGGTGTAGTGCAGCACCGCCACCTCGTCGGCATCGACGACGGCCGGCGTGAAGCTGTCGCTGGCGCGGCCCAGCAGCCGTTCGTAGGCATCCGGCCCCTCCGCCGGGCCGTCGACGAGCAGCAGGCGCGGGGCGCTGGCGCCGAGGTGCGGCCGGAACGACTCGGCGCGTTCGGCGGTGGTCACGACCAGTGCCGCCTCGCTGTTGGCGACGATGTCGCCGACCTCCTTCGGCGACAGCCGGGCATTGAAGGGTGCCTTGACCAGCGCCGCCTTGTAGCAGGCCAGCTCGATCTCGACGATCTCGACGCAGTTCGGCAGGTAGATGCCGACGCGGTCGCCGCGCTTCAGCCCGGCGCCGAGCAGCGCGTTCGCGAGGCGGTTGGAGCGCTGCTCCAGTTCAGCGTAGGTCAGGCTGCGTGCCGGGCTCCTGACGGCGGTCTGCCGGCCGTAGGCGCGCGAACAGCGCGCGACGAGTTCGCCGACATTGGCGACGGCGCGGGGTGGGTTCTGGCTGGTGTTCAACGGTGTCTCCTTGTCTTCGCCATGTGCTGCATGGCACGGGGCCCGACTGTTCCAGAATCGGTGCCGCGCAAGGAAATACCGTTTGCTGATGCCGGGCCATCAATCGAAGTGATGACCGGGCCGCGCAGGGCTCAGGAAGGGGACAGCAGCCGGGCGTCCCAGACCTTGTCGCGGATCAGCCGGGCGGTCTGCTCGGACAGCGCATCCATGACGACGCGCGTCGCCGGCTCGATCGTGCGGTCCGATGGCGTGGCCAGGAAATAGCTGCGCTGCAGCTCCGGGCGCACCACCCGGGCGACGATCCAGTCCCGCGTTCCGGGCGCCGTGTCGCCCAGGGTGCAGGCGGGCGTGAACGTGAAGCCGGCGCCGCAGACATAGAGCGAGCGGATCACGCGGGCCGAGTCCTGCTCGTGCACCACGTTCAGGGCGACGCCGAGCGTCGCGGCGGCATCCTCGACGCGCTGGCGGATCGAGAAGCGCCTGGACTGCAGCACCAGCGGCAGCCGGGCCGCCAGCTCGAAGTCGATCTCGGGCCTTGCGGCCTTGCGTCCGCGCGGCGGCCGCAGCCGTGGCGCCAGCGTGCCGTCGGCATCGCGCCCGCACAGGAAGATCGACTCGCAGGCCAGCGGCTCGCAGCGCAGCCCGTCGACCAGCGGTGCGTCGACCAGGATGCCGACGTCGGCCCGCCGCTCGACCATGGCCTTCTTCACCATGAGGCTGAGGTCGTCGAGCACGAAGACGCGGATCCGCGGATGCGACAGCCTCAGTGCGGCGAGCACCGGGCCGAGCAGCAGCGCCGCCAGCAGGAAGGGCGCGGCCACCGTGACCGAGCCTTCGGGGCCCTCGGGCACGCGCTGGATGCGGTCGCGCATCGCGTCGGCATCGGAGAGCAGCCGGCGCGCATCCTGGTAGAGCTGGAGGCCGGCCGGCGTCGGCGTCACGCCGACGTGCGAACGCTCGAACAGCTGGGCGCCGAGTTCGCCTTCGAGCTTCTTGATCTGCGCCGTGAGCGCAGGCTGGGCGATGTAGAGCGAACCGGCCGCGCGCGAGAGGCTGCCGGCTTCGAGGACGGCGATGAAGTAGCGCAGCGTGCGGAGGTCCATGGGCGCCATTTTGCGGCGGCATTCACCCGCGACCCTTCGTGCTGCGAGCGAGCGTTGAACCGAGTCAGTAGTTGAGCTTCGGATACCAGTCGGTGCCGCGGCCGCCCGGGGTCAGGTCCAGCACCGACCAGAGCGAGGCGATGTCGGGCGCGTCGCGCGGATCCTGGCCGGGGTCGGCCATCTCGCGCGTCATCTCGCTGGCCCAGAACAGCCGCACCCGGTCGCCATCGCGCCGGAACACGATCAACGCCGGATATTCGCTGCCGTCCGGCAACAGCACTCCGAGGTCCCTGGCGTAGTCGTCGCCGACGGTCTGGACGAAGTTCAGGTCGCGCCAGCCGCGCTCCTGCGCGAAGGCGAACTGCCGTTCGACCGAGGAGCGCCCCAGGATCTTGAGCGCCACCCGCTGCTTGATGTCGGCCGCATTGCCGTTCACCGCGCCGAGCCAGTTGGTGCACATCGGACACGGCCGTTCGCGCTGGGGCCCGTACATCCAGAAATAGGTGACCAGCGTGTCCTTGTCGCCGAACAGGTCGATCAGTCCGACCTCGAAGGCCTGCTCGTCCTTGAAGCGGTAGTCCTTCTCGATCACCGGCCCGGGCGGCAGCGCGCGGCGCTGCTCGGTCAGTCGCGTCATGTGGCGGCGGAACTCGATCTCTTGCGCCAGCAGCGCCTGGCGGGCCGTCTCGTAGTCGGTCGATGCGCCGGGGAAGGGCGTCTTCGCCAGCTTTGCGAGTTCTGCGGCCGGGGTCGGTGGGACTGTCATGGCAGGGCTCCTCGGTGGTGCGCGCAGCGAATTGTGCATCGCTTGGCCCGGCGCTGGCTTCGGAGTAACGTCCTCGCCTCGGCCCAATTCAAGGAGCGCCACCGTGCAGATCGGCGTACAGAACTTCGCGACCCGCGCCCCGCCGCGTTTCGAATCCAAGGAGGCCGAGCGCGAGCATTCGCTGCAGCGCCTCGCGGCCACTTGCCGCATCTTCGGCCGGCGCGGCTTCTCCGACGGGCTGCTGGGCCACGTCACCCTGCGCGACCCCGAGCTGCCCGACCATTTCTGGGTCAACCCGGTGGGGATCGCGATGCACCAGATCAAGGTCTCGCACCTGGTCCAGGTCGATCCGCAAGGCCAGGTGGTGCGCGGCAGCGGCATGGTCAACCCGGTCGGCCTGCTGCTCCACACCGCGGTGCACCGGGCGCGCCCCGAGGTCAACGCGGTCTGCCACGCCCATGCGCTGCATGCGTCGACCTGGTCGTCCTTCGAGCGCCGGCTGGACCCCATCACCCAGGACGCCTGCATCTTCTTCGAGAGCCAGGCGCTCATCCTGGCGCCGCGCGTCGTGCGGGACGCCGAGACGGCGCGCCGCTTCGCCGACGGATTCGGCCAGCACCGCATGGCCATCCATGGCGGCCACGGCATCTTCACGACCGGCCAGACCATCGACGAAGCCGCCTGGTGGTTCGTGCTCATGAACCGATGCTGCGAAGCGCAGCTGCTGGCCGAGGCCGCGGGCACGCCGACGCAGTGGGCGCCCGAGGACGCCCGCTGGCTGGCGTCGGTGCTCGGGTCGCCGACCTTCGGCTGGCTGTCGTTCCAGACGCTCTGGGACGAGATCATCCGCAGCGATCCCGATCTCGTGGATTGACGGCCGGGGTCGCCGAGGGTCTGGCCGAGGACATCGTGCGAGTTCTAGCTTGGCCTGACAAATCACTTTTTCGACTGCAACATCGTGAAATTAAATCGCTTTTTGACGCGCTGACTTCCTTTCAGAATCGGCTTTCGAAGCGTGATGCGGGCTTCGCCGTCGTCTCGACGGCCCCCCGCCGCGAGCCCACCTCTGAAAGGCCTTGAAATGAGATTCCTCCGTTCTTCGTCGCTCGGCCTTGCCGCCCTGCTCCTGTGCGCCGGCGGCACCGCCTTCGCCCAGTCCGACACGCTGGCCAAGATCAAGGCCAGTGGCGCCATCACCATCGGCAGCCGCGACAGCCAGATCCCCTTTTCGTACAAGCCGGGCGGCAGCGCCGACCCGGTCGGCTTCACCAACGACGTGTGCCTGAAGATCGTCGATGCGGTCAAGGCCAGGCTCGGCATGCCGAAACTCGAGGTGCGCTACACGACGCTGACCTCGACCAACCGGATCCCGCTGCTGACCAACGGCACCGTCGACCTCGACTGCGCGACCACGACCAACACGGTCCAGCGCCAGCAGCAGGTGGACTTCGCGCCGAGTCATTTCGTCACCAGCATCACCGCGGCAGTGAAGAAGAACTCGGCGATCCACTCGTTCGCCGACCTCAACGGCAAGAAGATCTCGACCGTCGCCGGCAGCACCGGCGTGCAATTGCTGCGCGGCTACCGCAAGAGCGGCAACATCGAGGTCGAGGAACTGGCGGCCAAGGACACGGCGGACGGCTTCCTGCTGCTGGCTTCCGACCGCACCGCGGCCTACATCCTGGACGACGTGCAGCTGGCGGGCCTGATCGCCACGTCCCCCAACCCCGGCGACTTCAGGATCCTGACGCAGGAGTCGCTGCGCCAGGAACCCTACGGGATCATGTACCGCAAGGACGACCCGCAATTCAAGGAGATCGTCGACCGCACCGTGACCGAGCTGATGAAGTCCGGTGCCATCGACGAGATCTACACGAAGTGGTTCATGAAGCCGATCCCGCCGGCCAATGCAAACCTCAACTTCCCGATGACGGATGCCGTCAAGGACGCCTACCGGCATCCGAACAACAAGGGTGTCTGAGCCAGGGCATGTTCACGCTAGCTCGCCTGGAACATCCGCGTGAAGTCGCAGCACTCCTGCGCCAGCATGATGATGGAGGCCAGGAGCGAACTCCGATGCTCGCCCTTGTACATCGCGACGTAGGCCACCGGGGGCAGGGCGGGCAGCACGTCGAGCTGCACCAGCAGGCCGTCGTCGAGCATTTGCGCGACCGCATCCTTCGGCAGGTAGCTCACGCCCAGGCCCGAGATGGTCAGGCCGATCAGCGCGACCAGGTTGTGGATCACGATCGGCCTGGCCGGCTGCACGCCGAGGTCCTTCATCCAGCTGTCGTAGAGCAGCCCGGTGCCCGAGCGCGAGCCCTGCAGCAGCATCTGGTGGCCCGCGAGTTCGTGCAGCCGGATCGGCTTGCCGGCCGGCACGACGCCCGGCTTGCACATCCAGGCGCTCTCGACGCTGCCCACTGCCTTGGCTGGGATGCGGGTGTCGGAAAAGGCGTCGGGCACGATGATCAGGTCGAGCTCGTCGGCCAGCACCTTCTCGCGCAGGTTGACGCTGCTGTCGACATCGGGCTCGAGCGTGACCTTGGGATAGTGCACCTGGATCAGCTCGACCCAGCGCGGCAACCAGGTCATGGCGGTGAGCTCGGTGACACCGATGCGCACGCGCCGCTCGATCACGTCGATGCGGCCGAACTGCTCGACCGCGGCATCGCGCTGCGCCAGCAGCTGCCTGGCCAGCACGAACATCTCCTCGCCCTTGTCCGTCAGCCGCGCCGAGCGCTGGCTGCGGTCGAAGAGCGCGGTGTCGAAAGCCGTCTCGAGTTCGTGCACGCGCTTGGAGATGGCCGACTGCGAGGTATGCAGCTTGTTGGCCGCGAGCGCGAAGCTGCCGAGTTCGCCAATCCAGTAGAGCGCCTCGAGCTGCTTGAAGGTCATCATGAAAGGCTGGCTCCTGGCGTGGTGATCGATCGCTTTTACTCGCCGAATCGTAGCGAATCACATCGCTTCCAGAAATGAAGGAAAACCAGCCATGACCGCTCACTCGCAAGGCGAGCTCTTCTCCGACGCATTGATCGCGCAGATCAAGAGCCGGTTCCACTACGTCGACCACGACATGTCGGGCCGCGAGCGCCTCTTCTTCGACAACGCTGGCGGCTCCTTCCGCCTCAAGGCGGCGGTCGAACAGTTCGCCCTGATCGACGCGCTGCCCGACTGCCCCGAGCGCATCCACGAGCTTGCAATCTTTTTGCAGCAGGTTCAGGCCAGGGGCAGCGACGACCTCCGCACGATCCTCAACGCAAGGGGCGGCAGCGTGTACGCGTCGCTGACCGCGTCGGGCGCGATGTTCGACATGGTTCGCGCCATCGCCGAGAACGTGCCCGGCAAGAACATGGTCACCACGGCGCTCGAGCATCCGTCCTCCTTCGACGCCATGTCGCTCTATGCCGGGCGCACCGGCAAGCAACTGCGCGTCGCGCCTTCGAACCCCGTGACGGGCGGCGTGGACGTCGACGCCATCGTCCGACTGGTTGACCAGGACACGTGCTTGCTGAGCGTGATCTACGCGTCCAACATCTCCGGCGCCAAGCTCGATGTGAGCGAGATCGTGAAGCGCGCGCGGGCGATCAAGCCCGATCTCTATATCGTCGTGGACGCCGTGCAGCACGCGCCGCACGGGCTGATCGACCTGCAGCAGACGCCGGTGGACGGCATCAACATCGCGCCCTACAAGTTCTTCGGCTGCCGGGGCTCCGGCATGTCGTGGGTGTCGGAGCGCGCCGCCGTGCTGCCGCACCACAAGCTCGCGGGCAAGAAGAAGGATTTCTGGGACCTGGGCAGCGCCGCGCCGTGGCAGTTCGCGGTCGTGACCGCGATCGTCGACTATGTGTGCTGGCTGGGCGGCCAGTTCGTCGACAGCGACGACCGGCGAGCCCGGTTTGCCTCCGGCATCGAGAAGATCGAGCTGCACGAACGCGCCTTGCTGGCGCGCCTGCTCGACGGCACGGCACAGACGCCGGGCCTGCGCGCGATGGACGGCGTCCAGGTCTTCCTCGACTTCGAAGACCTGACGAAACGCGACCTGATCCTTGCGATCGGCATTGACAATCTCGAGCACGCCCAGGCGGTGCGCGAGTACGAGAAGCGCGGCGTCATCGTCTACGAGCGGGTGGCGTCGAGCCTGTACTCGAAGCGCATGCTGGATTCGTTCGGCCTCGAGGGTGCGGTGCGGGTGTCGCCGCTGCATTGCAATTCGGCGGCCGACATCGACCGCTTCCTGCGGGTCACGCGCGAGATCGGCGAGGCCTTCGCGGCTGCGCCGGCCCGCTAGCGGCGGACCGCTCAGACCCCCAGCAGCTCTTCCAGCACGGCCGGCTCGGCCAGCAGCTCGGCCGAGGCGCCATGCCGCACGATGCGGCCTTTTTCCATCACCACCGCGAGGTCGGTGTGGCCGAGCACGCGGCGCCAGTCGCGGTCGACGATCAGGGTCGCGATGCCGGTCGAGCGGATGCCGGCGATCACGCGCCAGATCTCGGCCACGATCAGCGGCGCCAGGCCTTCGGTGGCCTCGTCAAGGATCATCAGCCGCGGGTTGGTCATCAGCGCGCGGCCGATCGACAGCATCTGCTGCTCGCCGCCCGACAGCTGCTGGCCGCCGTGCGAGAGCCGTTCGGTGAGCCGCGGAAAGGTCGCCATCACGCGCTCGAAGGTCCACTCGCGCTTGCCATCGATGCCGGGGCGCGCGCTCATGACGAGGTTCTCGCGCACCGACAGGTTGGGGAAGATGCCGCGCCCTTCGGGCACGTAGCCGATGCCGCGCCGCGCCATCTTCTCGGGCGTCCAGCCGGTCACGTCCTGGTCGTCGAGCCGCACGCGCCCCGAGGCCGGCCGCACGTAGCCCATCAGCGAGCGGATCAGCGTGGTCTTGCCCATGCCGTTGCGCCCGAGCAGGCCGACCGAGGTGGCAGCCGGCATCGCGACGTCGACGCCGCGCAGGATGTGGCTGTCGCCGTAGTAGGTGTTGAGTGCTTCGATCTGGAGCATGTCAGCGGGGCGGTTCATTCAATGGTCCTCGCCGAGGTAGGCTGTCCGCACTTCGGGATTGGTCCGGATCGAATCCGGGTCGCCGGTCGCGATCACCGTGCCGTTGACCATCACCGTGATGCGGTCGGCGATGCGGAACACCGCGTCCATGTCGTGCTCCACCAGCAGGATCGCGTGCGAGTCCTTGAGGCGCGTGAGCAGCGCCAGCATGCGCTCGGTTTCCTCGGCGCCCATGCCGGCCAGCGGCTCGTCGAGCAGCAGCACGCGCGGCCGGGTCGCCAGGCACATCGCGACCTCGAGCTGGCGCTTGGCGCCATGGCTCAGCGTGCCGGCGATGCGCTCGGCCACGCCGTCGAGGCCGGCCGCGGCCAGCGCCTCGCGGGCCGACGCATTGCTCTCGGCGCAATGGCTGGACGATTGCCAGATGGCCCACGGCCGCGGGTTCGCGGCCTGCGCCGCGAGCCGGCAGTTCTCCAGCACCGTGAACTCGGGAAAGATCGTGGTCCGCTGGTAGCTGCGGCCGACGCCGGCCAGCGCGCGGCGGAACTGCGCCCGGGTCGTGATGTCCTCGCCGTCGAGCGAGATGCGGCCGTCCGACGCATCGATCTCGCCCGACAGCATGTTGATCAAGGTCGACTTGCCGGCGCCGTTGGTGCCGATCACCGCGTGCACCTCGCCGCGCCGCAGGTCCAGGTTCACCGCATTGACCGCGACCAGTCCGCCGAAGCGGCGGGTGAGCGATTCGACCGCAAGCAGGGTGGTCATGCGGCAGCTCCCTTGGCCGGTTTGGCCGCAGCGGGCGAGATGCGGGCCGCGATGCCGATGATCCCCTTGGGCAGCAGCGCCACGAAGGCGATGATCGCCAGTCCCAGCGTGAGCTGCCAGTGGTCGGCCAGCGGCCCGACCAGCGCGTGGGTGGAGAGCAGTTCCTTCAGCAGGGTGAAGGCGACCGCGCCGATCACCGCGCCGCGCAGGTGGCCGAGGCCGCCCAGGATGATCATCAGCAGCACCTCGCCGGAGTTGTGCCAGGCCAGCAGCTCGGGATTGACGACGCCGTCGCGCGAAGCCAGCAGGAAGCCCGCCAGCCCGGCCAGCGCGCCGGCGATCACAAAGGCGGCGAGCTTGTAGCCGTAGACCGCGAAGCCGGCCGCGCGCATGCGCTGCTCGTTGACCCGGATGCCGGCCAGCGCGGCGCCGAAGCGCGAGCGCCGGATCAGCGCCAGCAGGCCGTAGGTCAGCACCAGCGCCGCCAGCACCACATAGAACTGCGTGTAGCGGTTCTCCATGTCGAGGGCGCCGAGGGTCGGGCGGATGTACATGTAGATGCCGTCGCTGCCGCCGCCGAGCGCGGTGTCGTGGAAGACGAAGAAGGCCATCTGCGCGAACGCCAGCGTGACCATGATGAAGTAGACGCCGCGGGTGCGCAGGCTCAGCGCCCCGACCGCCAGCGCATAGGCCGCGGCCGAGCCCATGGCCAGCGGCAGCAGCAGTGCGATCGAGCCGCCGTCCTTGCCAGAGCCGAGCACGGTCGCGTAGGCGCCGATGCCGTAGAAGGCCGCGTGGCCCAGGCTCACGAGGCCGGTCATGCCGACCAGCAGCTCGAGGCTCAGCGCGAAGATCGACAGGATCATCACCTTGACCACCAGGTCGGACAGGTAGGGGCTCAGCATCGGGCCGAACACGGCCAGGACGATGGCGCAAAGCAGGGGGATGGAATGGGAGAGGCGTTGCATGTCAGACCTTGCGTCCCATCAGGCCTTCTGGGCGCCATATCAGCACGATCGCCATCAGCACGTACACGCCCATGCCGCTCAGCTCGGCGAAGAAGACCTTGCCGAAGGTGTCGACGAAGCCGACCAGCAGGGAAGCCACGAGTGCGCCGGTGATCGAGCCGATGCCGCCGATCACCACCACCACGAAACAGATGATCAGCACGCTGGCGCCCATGCCCGGGTAGACCGAGGACATCGGCGCGGCGATCATGCCGGCCAGCGCGGCGAGCGCGACGCCGGCCGCGAACACGATGCGGTAGAGCCGCCGGATGTCGATGCCCAGCCCGCGCACCATGTCGCGGTTGCTGGCGCCGGCACGGATCATCATGCCCAGGCGCGTGCGGTTGACCACGTAATAGAGCCCGATCGCCAGCACCACGCAGGCCGCCGAGGCGAACAGCCGGTACCAGGGGTAGCTCATGAGGTCGCCGAGCGCGAAGCTGCCCTCGAGCCAGGGCGGCGCCTTGACGCCGTGGACGTCGTTGCCCACCAGGATCGAGCGCAGCTCCTCGAACACCAGGATCAGCCCGTAGGTCATGAGCACCTGCTGCAGGTGGTCGCGCTGGTAGAGATAGCTGAAGAAGGCCCACTCGAGCAAGTAGCCGAACACCGCAGCCAGCACCACGCCGACCGCCAGCATCACGATGAACTGGTCGCCGAACAGCGGCGACAGCGCGAAGGCCATGTAGGCCCCGAGCATGTAGAAGCTGCCGTGCGCCAGGTTGATCACGCCCATGATGCCGAAGATCAGCGTCAGGCCGGAAGCGACCAGGAACAGCAGCAGTCCGTACTGCACGGAGTTCAGGCACTGAACGAGAAAGGTACCGAAGTCCATGCAGTGTCTTCGCTCTCGATTACAGCTTGCAGCCGCGCGCCGGGTCGGCGAGATTCTTCACGGCGATGTTCACCAGCTTGTTCTCGTTGCCCTCGACCTTGCGCAGGTAGACGTCCTGCACCGGGTTGTGCGCCTTGTTCATCGTGAACGTGCCGCGCGGGCTGTCGATCTTGGCCTTCTCGACCGCGGCCGCGAACTCGGCCTTCTTCGAGATGTCGCCCTTCACTGCCGCGAGGCCGATGCCGAGGATCTGCGCCGCGTCATAGCCCTGCACGGCGTACACATCAGGCTGCAGCTTGAAGCTCTTGGCATAGGCGGTGCGGAAGGCCGTGTCGCGCGGCGTGTTCAGGCCGTCGGCATAGTGCAGCGTGGTCTGCATGCCCTGGGCGGATTCTCCCTGCGCCTCGAGCGTGCCGTCGGTCAGGAAGCCGGGGCCGACCAGCGGGATGGTCTTGTTGAGGCCGGCCGCCGCATAGTCCTTGACGAACTTGACCGCGCCGCCGCCGGCGAAGAAGGCATACACCACGTCGGGCTTGGCCGCCGCGATCTCGGTCAGCAGGGCCTGGAACTCGACGTTCGGGAACGGCACCGTGAGCTGCTTGTCGACCTTGCCGCCGGCCTTCTCGAAGCCTTCCTTGAAGCCGGCCACCGACTCGTCGCCGGCCGCGTACTTCCAGGTGATGGTCATCGCCTTCTTCTTGCCCTGCTTGCCGGAGACCTCGCCCATCGCGTAGGCCGGCTGCCAGTTCGAGAACGAGCTGCGGAAGATGTTCTGGGCGCACATCGGGCCGGTGACCGCATCGGCGCCGGCGTTCGGCACGATCAGCACGGTGCCGCTTTCCTTGGCTGCCTTGGCCATCGCCATGGCCACGCCCGAATGCACCGTGCCGATGATGACGTCGACGTTGTCGCGCTTGATCAGCTTGTTGACGTTGTCGGTGGCCTTGGCCGGGTCCGATTCGTCGTCGACCTTGACGAATTCGATCTCGCGGCCGGCGAACTTGCCGCCCTGCTCCTCGAGGCGCAACCGGAAGCCGTTCTCGATGGCGACGCCCAGCGCGGCGTAGGTGCCGCTGAACGGCAGCATCAAGCCCACCTTCAGCTTGCCCTGCTGGGCGTGCCCGAGCGTGGCGACACAAGCGAGCGCCAGGGCGGTGAGGGTGGTGCGAGCGATGCGGTGGCTCATTGAACTGACTCCTTCGGTTGATGAAATTACTTTACTGCTAAACTATTCATGACTCAAGTAAGAGTTTCCCCCAAGGACCACCGTTCCGCTCGCGCGGACGAGGCGGGTGATCAGGGAGAGCTTTCCGACTTGACAAATGAAACGGTCGCCACTATCGCCGTTTCGGGCTGATCGCGATGCGGGGAATGCCCGCAGTCGGGAATCTCCAGCAGCCGGGTCTGGGGCACGCGCTCGGCGATGCCGCGGATCTGGCGCAGTGTGCCGTACTCGTCATCGATTCCCTGGATAGCAAGAATCGGGCAACGGATGGTGGCCAGCTCGCCTTCGATGTTCCATTGCCTGAAGGGCGGGTGCAGCCAGATCCGGTTCCAGCCCCAGAACGCTGAATCGACGTCGTCGTGGTAGCGCCCGAGTTTCTGCCGCAGGTCGGTGTCCAGGTAGGCCTGGCGCGCCAGCTCGATGTTGGCAACGGTCACGTCCTCGACCAGGATGTGCGGCGCCATGACCACCAGCCCGGCCACGCGGTCGGGGAATTCCGCCGCGTACAGCAGCGCGATCGAGCCGCCGTCGCTGTGGCCGAACAGCCAGGGTTTTTCCTGCAGGCCGATCGCCTCGAAGAAGGCCGGCAGCACCTCGTGCGCCTGGCGGTGCATGAAGTCGACGTCCCAGGTCTCGTCGGCGTCGCGCGGCGTCGAGCGGCCGTAGCCGGGGCGCGAGAACACCAGGCCGCGGAAGCCGCCGGCCGTGCACAGGCGTTCGGGGAAATCCTTCCACATCGAGATCGAGCCCAGGCCTTCGTGCAGGAAGACCAGCAGCGGCGCGTCGCTGCGCTCGGGGGCGATGCGCTGGTATTCGACGCGCAGGTCCTTGCCCCGCCAGCGGATGGCGGCGAATTCGGAGTCGGCGATCACTTTTGCTGTTCCCGTTCGCGCAGGCGGAAGCGCTGGATCTTGCCGGTCGCGGTCTTGGGCAGCTCGTCGACGAACTCGATGAAGCGCGGGTACTTGTAGGGCGCCAGGCGCTCCTTGACGAAGGCCTTGAGCTCGTCCTCGCCGACCGGCTGGCCGTCCTTGCGCACCACGTAGGCCTTGGTCTTGGTCAGGCCGTCGGCGTCTTCCTTGCCGATCACCGCAGCCTCGAGCACCGCCGGGTGCTGCATCAGCGTGGCCTCGACCTCGAAGGGCGAGACGTAGATGCCGCTGACCTTGAGCATGTCGTCGCTGCGCCCCGCGTAGGTGTAGTAGCCGTCGGCGTCGCGCGAGTACTTGTCGCCGCTCTTGGTCCAGCCGTCGCGGAAGGTCTCGGCGCTTTTTTCAGGATTGCCCCAGTACATCACCGCCGTGCTCGGGCCCTTGATGTAGAGGTCGCCGACTTCGCCGTCCGCGACCGGCTGGCCGTCTTCGCCGCGCAGCTCGATCTCGTAGCCCTCGACCGGCTTGCCCGTGGTGCCGTAGCGGATGTCGCCGGGCCGGTTCGACAAAAAGATGTGCAGCATCTCGGTGGAGCCGATGCCGTCGACGATCTCGCAGCCGAAATGGGCCTTGAAGCGCTGGGCGATCTCGCCCGGCAGGGCTTCGCCGGCCGACGAGCACATCCGCAGCGCGACTGCCTCGCGCGCCGGCAGCCGGGGCGAGGCCAGCATGCCGGCGAAGCCGGTCGGGGCGCCGAAGAAGACCGTCGGCTTGACGCCGCCCTGGCCGGTCCAGCGCTTGAAGGTGGCGTCGGGCGTCGGCCGCTCGCCCATCAGCAGCACCGTGGCACCGACCGACAGCGGGAAGGTCAGCGCATTGCCCAGCCCGTAGGCGAAGTACATCTTGGCGGCCGAGAAGCAGACGTCGTCTTCGGTGAGGCCCAGCACCGGCTTGCCATAGAGCTCCGCGGTCCACCAGGGGTTGCCGTGGGTGTGGACCGTGCCCTTGGGCTTGCCGGTCGAGCCCGAGGAGTAGAGCCAGAAGGCATGGTCCTGCGGCGTGGTGGCGGCCGGCGCCGCCAGCGGTTCGCTGGCCGCGATGGCCGAGTCGAAGTTCTGGGCGCCGTCGGGCAGGGCGCCCATGGGCTGCGACACGAACAGCGTCCGCACGGCGTTCGGCGCCTTCGCCATCGCCTCCTGCAGCACCGGCAGCAGCGCGCCCGACACCAGCGCCGCGGTGGCGCCGCTGTGGGCGAGCATGTAGGCGTAGTCGTCGGCCGTGAGCAGCGTGTTGACCGCCACCGGCACCACGCCGGCATAGAGGCTGCCCAGGAAGCTGACCGGCCAGTCGCTGCCGTCGAGCATCAGCAGCAGCACGCGGTCCTCGCGCCGCACGCCGCTGGCGAGCAGGGCGGCGGCCAGCCGGCGCGCGCGGTCCTCGAGCTGGCCGTAGCCGAGCGCGCCGCGGTCGTCGACATAGGCCGCCTTCGTCGCGCGGCCGCGGTTCAGCGCGAACAGGTGCTCGGCGAAGTTGAAGGTGTCGGGCAGGGTCATCGTGGGTCTCCTCTGATCGTCTCGTGTTGCTTCGGCCTACTGAATGCCGAGCTGCGCCAGCACCGCGGGGCTGGCCTGCACCGCGCTCTTGCGGTGATAGAAGTCCAGCGCCCGCAGGCCGCCGAGTTCGGCGCCGCCGCCTGCCCGGCCGGGGCCGCCGTGCATCGACATCGGCATCACGTTGCCGTGGCCGGTCTGGGCCTGCGCGACCTCGGGCGAGATCACGTGCACGCGGCCATGGCTGGCGGCGAGCTGCACCGCCGCCTGGCCGAGCGCCGCATCGTCGGCGCCGTAGAGCGAGGTCACGAGCGATCCCTGGCCGCGATGGGCAAGGGCCACCGCATGCGCCAGGTCGCGGTAGGGCAGCAGCGTCGCCACCGGACCGAAGACCTCGATGTCGTGCACGCGGTCGGCCGCATCGGCGTCTCGCGCGCCCAGCAGCACTGGGCCGATGCAGGCCGCGATGGCCGGGTCGGCGTCGACCAGGGCCTTGGCACTGCCGTCGTGCAGCACCTCGGCCTGGGCCTGGAGCGCAGCCAGCCCCTCGCGCACCGCGACCAGCTGGGCACGGCTCACCAGCGAGCCCATCCGCACGCTGTCGTTGCGCGGATTGCCGACCGTGACCCCGGCCAGTTTGGCGCCGATGGCTTCGGCGGCAGCGTCGTAGACCGCGGTGGGCACGAGAATGCGGCGGATCGCGGTGCACTTCTGGCCCGACTTCACGGTCATCTCGCGCACCACTTCGCGTACCAGCAGGTTGAAAGCCTCGCTGCCGGGGCCCGCGTCGGGCAGCAGCAGGGCCGAGTTGAGACTGTCGGCCTCGATGTTCACGCGGGCCGAGCGCTGGGCCACGGCCGGGTGCGAGCGGATCACGGCGCCGGTTTCAGCCGAGCCGGTGAACGAGACTACGTCGAAGGGTTGGAGCTGGTCCATCAGGCCGGCCGAGCTGCCGCAGATCACCGACAGGGCGCCGGCCGGCAGCACGCCGGCCTCGACCACGTCGCGCACCATGCGCTGCGTGAGCCAGGCGGTCGAGGTGGCGGGCTTGACGATCACCGGCACGCCCGAAAGCAGCGCCGGGGCGGCCTTTTCCCAGAGGCCCCAGGACGGGAAGTTGAAGGCGTTGATGAACAGCGCCACGCCGCGCATCGGCACCTGCAGGTGCTGCGACAGGAAGACCGGTTCCTTGCCGAGCTTCACCGCGTCGCCGTCGCGCAGCGCGCGCACGTCACCGAGCGCGTCGCCCCATTTGGCGTACTGGCCGAGCGTGAAGATCGCGCCGTCGATGTCGACCGCCGAGTCGTTCTTGACAGTGCCCGAATTGGCCGTCGCGATCTCGTAGTACGCGTCGCGATTCGCCTGCAGCACCTTGACGATTGCGGCCAGCAGCCCCGCACGCTGGCGGTAGGTCAGGGCGCGCAGCGCCGCACCGCCGGTGTCGCGTGCAAAGCGGAAAGCCGCGGGCAGGTCGAGCCCGGTGGCGTCGACCCGTGCCAGTTCGGTGCCGAGCACCGGATCGACCAGCGCCGTGCCGGCGCCGCTGCCGGCCTGCCAGCGGCCGCCGACGTGGTTGGGAATAAGTTCGGTCATTGGGTAAATTTGATTTGCCCTTCGGGCAGTAGATAGAGGACCAGCGCGCGGCCTTGGGCGACGGTGGGGCGGTGGGCGCTGCCGGGCGGGTAGACGCACCAGCCGGCCGGCCGGCCGTCGAAGGTCGCGTCGCCCTCGATCGGCATGATCAAATCGATCTCGCCGTTGGGATGGGTGTGGTGCGGCCCGGCAAGATCGCGCATGTCGACCACGTCGACCGAGAATCGGCTCAATGCGTCCTCGGCCTTGAACACCCTGCCGTAGCGGATGCCGCCGCCTTCGCGGTCGCACAGCCAGCCTTCGGCGACGCCGTCGATGCAGGCCTGCCGGAGCTTTTCGAAGCTCGGGCTGCCGGCGCCGTGCTGGCTGTTGAGCCATTGGTCGAGGTCCTGATCGAGCGGACGGCCGGCGATCTGGCCGGTGAGGTCCGCAACGAGTTGGTGGAAGCTGTCTTTGGACATGGGCGTGTTCATGCGTGGAGTTGAACTTGCGGCAATCGGCTGTGTGCAGTATCTTGCCTGTGAGCGAACCATAAGCACCGAGCACTGAGGTGTCAAGCAATATAATGCATGTACTGGTGTTAACCCTGAGCCGAACCGCCGGCCGAGCGAAAGCGAGTCATGAATCAGCGAGCTGAGGAGGCGGTGCTGTCCGTCTCTCCCGAAGTCCCGGCGCCAGCCGAGGAGGCCAAGAATCCCTTGCTGGCGGCGCTCGGCGAGCGCGTGCGCAATCTGCGCGCGCGCCGCGGCCTGACCCGCAAGGCGGTGGCGCTGGCGGCCGACGTGTCCGAGCGGCACCTCGCCAATCTCGAATACGGGATCGGCAACGCCTCGATCCTGGTGCTGCAGCAGGTCGCGACCGCGCTCCAGTGCACGCTGGCCGAACTGGTTGGCGACGTCACGACCATTTCGCCCGAGTGGCTGTTGATCCGCGAACTGCTCGAGAACCGCAGCGAGGCCGACCTCCGCCGGGCCCGCGTCGCGCTCGGCGAACTGCTCGGCACCGCGGCCGGTGACCCGGCGCGGCACCGGCGGATCGCTCTGATCGGACTGCGCGGCGCCGGCAAGTCCACCCTGGGCCAGATGCTGGCCGACGACCTCGACGTGCCCTTCATCGAACTGAGCCGCGAGATCGAAAAGATCGCCGGCTGCAGCGTGCGCGAGATCCACGACCTCTACGGCACCAACGCCTACCGCCGCTACGAGCGCCGCGCACTCGAAGAAACCGTGCAGATCTACAGCGAGGTGGTGATCGCCACGCCGGGCGGGATCGTCTCCGACCCGGCCACCTTCAACCAGCTGCTGGCGCACTGCACCACGGTCTGGCTGCAGGCCGCGCCCGAGGAGCACATGGGCCGCGTGGCGGCCCAGGGCGACACCCGGCCCATGGCGGCCAGCAAGGAAGCCATGGACGACCTGCGGCGCATCCTCAGCGGGCGGGCCGCGTTCTATTCGAAGGCCGACCTCAACGTCGACACCGGTGGGCAGGACCTGGCGCAGAGCTTCGCGCGTTTGCGAACCGCGGTGCGCGAGGCGATGGCGCAGGCCGACTGAAGTCATGTCTGCCCCCACGCTCGGCACTGCGTGTCCTCGCTGCCCCCCATGGGGGCGCGAGCTTGCTTGGGGCGGCCCGGCGCTGCGCTCGGCGCGGAAGTAAAAAAGTCATCGAAGGGTTGACGCGCGCCAGAACATGCAGCATGATGCATGTTCTGGCGATCGACAAATGCACTATTGTTCCTAGCCAGCCCCCCGACACCCCAGGAGACCTGCATGACCGACAGCACCCAAGCCCTTCGCGTGGACTACCGCACCGACCCCACTCAATACCGCCACTGGAAACTCAGCGTCGAGGGCCCGGTGGCCCGGCTGTCGCTCGACATCGCGGAAGACGGCGGCATCCGCCCCGGCTACAAGCTCAAGCTCAACAGTTACGACCTGGGCGTCGACATCGAACTCAACGATGCGCTCAACCGCGTGCGCTTCGAGCACCCCGAAGTCCGCTCGGTGATCGTCACCAGCGGCAAGGACCGGATCTTCTGCTCGGGCGCCAACATCTTCATGCTCGGCGTCTCCAGCCACGCCTGGAAAGTGAACTTCTGCAAGTTCACCAACGAGACCCGCAACGGCATCGAGGACACCTCGAAGCATTCCGGCCTGAAGTTCATCGCCGCGGTCAACGGCGCCTGCGCGGGCGGCGGCTACGAGCTGGCGCTGGCCTGCGACGAAATCATCCTGGTCGACGACCGCTCGTCTTCCGTCTCGCTGCCCGAAGTGCCGCTGCTCGGCGTGCTGCCCGGCACCGGCGGCCTGACCCGCGTCACCGACAAGCGCCGCGTGCGCCATGACCTGGCCGACATCTTCTGCACCAGCGTCGAGGGCGTGCGCGGCCAGCGCGCGGTCGACTGGCGCCTGGTCGACGCGATCGCCAAGCCGGCCCAGTTCGGCGCCGCGGTCCAGGAGCGCGCCGCCAAGCTGGCCGAGGCCAGCGACCGCCCGGCCAACGGCAAGGGCGTGAGCCTGACTCGCCTGGAGCGCCAGGACGGCGCCGACAGCCTGCGCTACGAGCATGTCTCGGTCGAGATCGACCGCACCCGCCGCACCGCGACCCTGACCGTGAAGGCGCCCACCGGCACGCAGCCCACCGACATCGCCGCGATCGAAGCCGCTGGCGCCGCCTGGTGGCCGCTCGCGATGGCGCGCCAGCTCGACGACGCGATCCTGAACCTGCGCACCAACGAACTCGACATCGGCACTTGGCTGCTCAAGACCGAGGGCGATGCCCAGGCCGTGCTGGCCAGCGACGCCACGATGCTGGCCAACAAGGACCACTGGCTGGTGCGCGAAACGCTGGGCGCGCTGCGCCGCACGCTGGCGCGTCTCGACGTCTCGTCGCGCAGCCTGTTCGCGCTGATCGAATCGGGCTCGTGCTTCGCCGGCCTGCTGGCGGAACTGGCTTTTGCCGCCGACCGCGCCTACATGCTGGCCCTGCCCGACGATGCCGACAAGGCGCCCAAGCTGACGCTGGACGCGCTCAACTTCGGCTTCTTCCCGATGGTCAACGACCAGAGCCGTCTGCAGCGCCGCTTCTACGAAGAGACCGCGCCGCTGGAAGCCGCCCGCGGCGCCGCCGGCAAGGCCCTGGACGCCGACGAAGCGCTCCAGCTCGGCCTGGTCACGATGGCGCCCGACGACATCGACTGGGACGACGAGATCCGCATGGCGATCGAGGAGCGCGCCGCGATGTCGCCTGACGCGCTCACTGGCCTGGAGGCCAACCTGCGCTTCGCCAGCAAGGAGAACATGAACACCCGCATCTTCGGCCGGCTCACCGCCTGGCAGAACTGGATCTTCAACCGTCCGAACGCGGTCGGCGCCAAGGGCGCGCTGAAGGTCTACGGCACCGGCGAGAAGGCCGGCTTCGACCTCAACCGCGTCTGATCCCACCCGCTTCGCAACGAACCAAGGATATCGAAATGAGCACGGTCAACTACAGCGAAAAGATCCCCAACAACGTCAACCTCGGCGAAGACCGCACCTTGCAGCGCGCGCTCGAAGGCTGGCAGCCGAACTTCGTCAACTGGTGGGACGATGTCGGCCCGGACGGCTCGACCGCCTACGAGGTCTACCTGCGCACCGCGGTCAGCGTCGACCCGCAGGGCTGGGCCCAGTTCGGCCACGTCAAGATGCGCGACTACCGCTGGGGCATCTTCCTGAACCCGGGCGACGCCAACCGCGAGATCCACTTCGGCGACCACAAGGGCGAGAAGGCCTGGCAGGACGTGCCCGGCGAGCACCGTGCCAACCTGCGCCGCATCATCGTGACGCAGGGCGACACCGAGCCGGCCTCGGTCGAGCAGCAGCGCCACCTGGGCCTGACCGCGCCCAGCATGTACGACCTGCGCAACCTCTACCAGATCAACGTGGAAGAGGGCCGCCACCTGTGGGCGATGGTTTACCTGCTGCACAAGCACTTCGGCCGCGACGGCCGCGAAGAAGCCGAGGCGCTGCTGCAGCGCCAGTCGGGCGATGCCAACAACCCGCGCATCCTGGGCGCCTTCAACGAGAAGACGCCCGACTGGCTGGCCTTCTTCATGTTCACCTACTTCACCGACCGCGACGGCAAGTTCCAGCTGTCGGCGCTGGCCGAGAGCGCCTTCGATCCGCTGGCGCGCACCACCAAGTTCATGCTGACCGAGGAAGCGCACCACATGTTCGTGGGCGAAAGCGGCGTGTCGCGCGTGCTCCAGCGCACCGCACAGGTCATGAACGAGCTCAAGACCGACGACCCGCAGAAGGTGCGCGCGGCCGGCGCCATCGACCTCGGCACCATCCAGCGCTACCTGAACTTCCACTACAGCGTGACCATCGACCTGTTCGGCGCCGACCAGTCGAGCAACGCCGCCATCTTCTACAGCTCGGGCCTCAAGGGCCGCTACGAAGAGGGCAAGCGCACCGACGACCACGTGCTCAAGGGCCAGACCTACAAGGTGCTCGAAGTGGTCAACGGCCAGTTGGTCGAGAAGGATGTGCCGATGCTCAACGCGCTCAACGAAGTGCTGCGCGACGACTTCATCAAGGACTCGGTGGCCGGCGTGCAGCGCTGGAACAAGGTGCTCGAGAAGGCCGGCATCCCGACCCGCCTGACCGTGCCGCACAAGGCCTTCAACCGCCAGATCGGCGCCCTGGCCGGCATCAAGATGTCGCCCGACGGCCGGGTGGTGAACGAGCAGGAATGGGCCGCCAAGAAGAACGAATGGCTGCCGACCCCCGACGACTTCGCTTTCGTGGCATCGTTGATGGGCCGCGTGGTCGACCCGGGCAAGTTCGCCGGCTGGATCGCGCCGCCGGTGATGGGCATCAACCGCCAGCCCGTGGACTTCGAATACGTCCGCTTCGGCTGAGCCAGGAGAGCGCCGCGGCACCGGCAAGGGCCGGCCCGCGGCGACATAAAGGAGATACACGATGGACATGGCAGTCGACGTTTCGGTCATCAGGCAGCACCTGATCGACCCCGAGATCTGCATTCGCTGCAACACCTGCGAAGCCACCTGCCCGGTCAATGCGATCACGCATGACGACCGCAACTACGTCGTTCGCGCCGATGTCTGCAACGGCTGCATGGCCTGCATCTCGCCGTGCCCGACCGGCTCGATCGACAACTGGCGCACCATGCCCATGGCGCGCGCCTATTCGATTGAGGAGCAACTGACCTGGGATGAGTTGCCGGCCGAGCTCACGCCCGAGCAATTGGAGGCCGAAGGCGTCGGCGCGCCGCAGGAGGCGCTGCTGCAAGTGCCGGCCGCGCCGCCCCAACCCGCGACAGCGCCCGGCGAAACGGCCTTCAATTCGGCCCAGTACGGCGCCACCGTGCCGCCCTGGTCGGCGGCCCACGCCTACACCAACCTGCATCCGCCGAAGAACCCGACGACCGCCACCGTGGTCGGCAACTTCAACTGCACCGAGGCCGGCTACGAAAACCAGACCCACCACATCGTGCTGGACTTCGGCGCCATGCCCTTCCCGGTGCTCGAAGGCCAGTCGATCGGCATCATCCCGCCCGGCACCGATGCCAACGGCAAGGCGCACTTCGCGCGCCAGTACTCGATCGCCAGCCCGCGCAACGGCGAGCGGCCCGGCTACAACAACATCTCGCTGACCGTCAAGCGCGTGCTGGAAGACCATCAAGGCAAGCCGGTGCGCGGCGTCGCCAGCAACTACGTGTGCGACCTCAAGGTCGGCGACAAGGTGCAGGTGATCGGGCCCTTCGGATCGTCGTTCCTGATGCCGAACCACCCGAAGTCGCACATCGTGATGATCTGCACCGGCACCGGCAGCGCGCCGATGCGCGCGATGACCGAATGGCGGCGGCGCCTTCGCAAGAGCGGCAAGTTCGAGGGAGGCAAGCTGATGCTGTTCTTCGGCGCCCGCACCCAGCAGGAGCTGCCGTACTTCGGCCCGCTGCAGACCTTGCCGAAGGACTTCATCGACATCAACTTCGCCTTCTCGCGCACGCAGGGCCAACCCAAGCGCTATGTGCAAGACCTGATGCGCGAACGCGCTGCCGACCTGGCCGAGCTGCTGAAGGATGGGCAGACGCACTTCTACGTCTGCGGCCTGAAGAGCATGGAGGAGGGCGTGGTGCTGGCGCTGCGCGATGTTGCGACCGAGGCCGGGCTCGATTGGGATCAGGTCGGCATGGGGCTGAAGCGCGAAGGCCGGCTGCACCTGGAGACTTACTGAGACATCGCTGGACCGATGTACCCGCACCCATGAAATTCGCGGACTTCCACGAGGGCCAAACCATCCAGGCCGGCCCCTACCTGGTGACGGAAGCGGAAGTCCTGCAGTTCGCCCGGGCCTACGACCCGCAGTGGTTCCACACCGATGCCGAGGCCGCCGCCGAGGGTCCGTTCGGCGGCCTGATCGCGAGCGGCTGGCACACCAGCGCGATCGCGATGCGGCTGGTCACCGACGCTGCCCTGGCGGGTTCCGAGTCCTTCGCCTCGCCGGGGCTGGCCTTTCTCAAGTGGCCGAACCCGGTGCGCCCGGGCGACAGCCTGCGGCTGGTGGCGGACGTGATCGAGGTGCGGCGCTCCGAGAAGCGGCCGCACCTGGGCATCCTGCGCTGGCGCTGGCGGCTCTTCAACCAGCGCGAACTGCCGGTGCTCGACCTCGAGGCGACCAGCCTGTTCCGGCTGCCGGCCTGAGGGTTTCCACGCTCAGGGCCGCGTCGCCACCGTGAGGATCGCGGGCATCGGCACTGTGTAGCCCTCGGCGTTGCGGTAGGGCTCGAGCGCCCTCAGGATCGCGGCGTCGATCGCTTCCGCACTGCCGTCCTGCTGGCGCTGCAGCGTGCCGCGCATGCGCACCGTGGCTGTCTTCAGGGTGCGCAGGATCATTTCGCCGGAGGCGGCCCGGAAGGTCTGCGGCACCGGCGTCACGAAGCACGCCACGAAGCCGGCCGCGGCCAGCACGGGGCGGCTGACCGACGGGTCCGCGAACATGAACATGCCGGGCCCCGCCGGCAGCCCGACATCGAGCGCGCCGTGGATGCGGATGGCGTCGAGCACGGCGCCGAACAGCCGGGTCTTCTGCGGCAGGTCCCAGACCGTGAAGGCCAGCCGGCCGCCCGGTTTCAGCACCCGGAAGGCCTCGCCGAAAAAGCGCTCGGGCTCGGGGAAATGCAGCACGCCGTAGTTGGCCACGACAGCGTCGAAGCGCTGATCCTCGAACGGCAGCCGGCCGGCATCGCCTTCCTCGAAGCGCAGCGCCGGATAGCGGAGCCTGGCGAGCCGGACCTGTTCGGGCGAGAAGTCGACCCCCGTGACTTCGGCGCCGCGCGCCTGTGCCGCGGCGGCCGCATGCCCGGCGCCGGTCGCCACGTCGAGGACCGACTGTCCGGGGGCCACGCCGGCGCCGTCGAGCAACGGCTCGATCGATTGGGCCGTCACGCCCGCCATGAGGTCGTCGTAGCTGGCGCACACCGCGGGGTCGGTCCAGCCCTCATGCTCGAAATCACGGAACGAGGCGGTCATGGGCCCCTCACTCCGCTGGCGCCGGCCGCCAGCCTTCCCTGGGCACCAGCACCGGGTCCGACGGCTGGAACACGAAGTGCGGCGACATGATCTGCACGCCGTACTCGTTGAAAACGTCCTGGATGTGGCCATGCAGCGCATCCAGCACGTCGTACTTGGGCGCGCCCACCCGCATGAAGACATTCAGTTCGTAGGCGATGTAGAAGTCCTGCAGCCCCACCTGCCGCACCGTCGGCGCCGGCGCGGCCAGCAGATCGGGCGTGCGCCCGGCGGCCATCACGAGCATCGCCTGCACCTGGCGCCAGGGGCTGTCGTAGCCGATCGTGACCGAGGTCGCCAGCGCGATGCCGCCATCGCCGGCCTTGGTGGTGTCGCTCGAGTTCAGGATCCGGGTGGCGACCACCACCGAGTTGGGCAGCGTGACTTCTTGGTCGAGCCGGTTGCGCAGCTTGGTCGAGAGTGTTCCGAGCTCGACCACGTAGCCTTCGGATTCGCCGATCTGCACGTAGTCGCCGGGTCGCAGCGCACGCGAGTAGATCAGCACGAAGCCCGACATGATCTGCGACACCACGCCGGACGACCCGAGCGTGACCAGCACCCCGAAGAAGACGCTGAGCCCCTTGAACGCGTTGGAATCCGAGCCCGGGATGAACGGGTAGGCGACCACCGCCGCGAACAGCCAGACCAGCACCACCGTCAGCCGCCGGGTGGCGCCAATGGTGTCGCTCTGCAGCGCGGCGACCTTCACGCCGCTCGCATGCGCGGCGTTGAAAAGCGTATGCAGGCCGCGCACCGCCAGGTGCGCGAGGACAAAGATCACGGCCACCATCGCGAGGTCGGGCATCGCGTGCAGTACCGCGACCGCGACGCGGGAGGCGACCCCGACCAGCGAGGCGTCGAGCGTGTCGCCCCAGGGGCGGGTGTAGGGGAAGCGGGTCAGCACGTACGCCAGCCAGACATAGGCGGCCATCAGGACCAGGCCGACCTTCAGCCACTGGACGGCATAGCCCAGCAAGGACACGGCGATCCGGCGGGCATGGAACAAGGGCCTTGCAGACGTCCGCTCGCGCAGGCCCTGCATCCGCGCCTCGATGCGCCCGGCCATGAACTGCAGCGCCAGGACCGCCGCCACGAGCGCCAGCGTCGCGAGCACGGACCACCCGATCGCGATCGAGAACTGGCGCGTGCTGGCCTGCGCCTGGCGTGCCAGCAGCGCCTCGTGCAGCCGCGAGGCCGCCTGCGCGGCCACCTGCGCCAGCGCCGGGTCGCCGGGCTCCAGGTCGTTGGCGAACACCGCGAACAGGGTGCCGCCGTCGAGCATCACCGCGTAGCCGGGCACGCCTTCATGGCTGAAGCTCGCGACTTCGACCGGCGCAGCGAGGCCGGTCAGCGGCAGGTCCCGGATGCGCTCGGCGGCACGGTCGGCGCGCTGCTGCGGCGACAGGCCGAACATCGGCACCCGGAAGACGAAGACCGTGCGGTTCCAGACCTTCAGCGTGGCGCCGGTGGGTGGGGCTTCCTGGGCGGACGCGGCAGCCGCCGCCGCAACCATCGCCAAGGCCAGCAGCCAGGCGCACCGGCGCAGGTGAGTCACGGCAAGCAAGAAGAAGCGGGCGAGTGGAATGGCCATCCCGGAGTCGGTCCTTTGCGCTGGGGCTGGCGGAAAGTACACCACGATCGGCCGGCCCGGGCAAGGCGAGCGGCCCGAGTGCGCGCAGATGGCGTGGAGAAGCCGGGAGTCAACCCCGATTGAGCGCGGTCGGCCGCGGCGCTAGGCTTGGTGCATGCGCGCTCCCAACATTCCCCAGCTCCGCCTCTATCAAAACTGGCTGAACCAGACTCGCGGCCTTCGATTCGACAGCTACGACGCGCTCTGGCGCTGGTCCGTCACCGATCTCGATGCCTTCTGGCAGAGCATCTGGGACTACGCCGGGCTGCGCTCGCCGACGCCGCACACGGCGGTGCTTGCCGACGCCCGCATGCCCGGCGCGCGCTGGTTTCCCGGAGCCCAGGTCAACTACGCGCGCGAGGTGCTGCGCCACGTCGACGCCGCCCATGCCGCGGGCATGCCGGCCATCGTGAGCGACAACGAGCTCGGCGAGGTGCGCGAGATGTCGTGGCCCGAGCTGCGGCGCCAAGTCGCGTCGGTGGCGCTCACACTGCGGTCGCTCGGCGTGGGCCGCGGCGATCGCGTCGCGGCCTACATGCCCAACGTTCCCGAGACCATGGTCGCGTTCCTGGCCTGCTCCAGCATCGGCGCGATCTGGAGCGTGTGCGCGCCCGACATGGGCACGCCGGCCGTGGCAGACCGCTTCGGCCAGATCGAGCCCAAGCTGCTGATCGCGGTCGACGGCGTGCACTACGGCGGCAAGCCGCTCGACCGCAGCGCGGTGCTGCAGGCGCTGCGCGGCCAGCTGCCGAGCGTGCAGAAGCTGTTGCTGGTGAAGACCCCGTTCGCCGCCGGCGAGGTGGCGCACGATGTCGAATGGCAGCAGGCCGCCGGGTGCGACGCCGCCCAGGTGGCAGCGTTCGAACCCGAGTGGCTGCCCTTCGACCACCCGATCTGGATCGTCTATTCGAGCGGCACCACCGGGCTGCCCAAGCCCATCGTGCACGGCCAGGGCGGCATCATCCTCACGATGCATGCCTGCGGCCTGCACAACGACGTCGGCGCCAGCTACGGCGCCAACAACTTCGGCGAGCGCTACCACTGGTACAGCTCCACCGGCTGGGTGATGTGGAACTCGCAGCTCTCGGGCCTGGCCTTCGGCGCCACCATCTGCATCTACGACGGCAACCCGGCGGGCAGCAAGGAGAAGCCCGACTGGAGCGTGCTGTGGCGCTTCGTCGCGCGGCACAAGGTCAGCTTCTTCGGCGCCGGCGCGGCCTATTTCACGCACTGCATGAAGGCCGGCCTGGTCGCCCGGGATTGCGGCGACCTGTCGCGCGTGCGCGCGCTCGGCAGCACCGGCTCGCCGCTGCCGGAAGAGGTGCAGCGCTGGGGCTCGCAGCAGGTGCTCGATGCCGGCTCGGAGGCGGTGTGGTGGTGCAATATTTCCGGCGGCACCGACTTCTGCGGCGCCTTCGTCGGCGGCAACCGCGAGTTGCCCGAGGTGCCCGGCCAGATGCAGTGCCGCGAACTCGGCCATGCGGTCGAGGCCTGGAACGACCGGGGCCGGCCGGTCATCGGCGAGGTCGGCGAACTGGTCTGCACCCGGCCGATCCCGTCGATGCCGCTCTATTTCTGGGGCGACCAAGGCAACGCGCGCTACCTGTCGAGCTACTTCGACACCTACCCCGGGGTCTGGCGTCACGGCGACTGGATCAGGATCGGCGCCGACGGCGGCTGCATCATCTACGGCCGCAGCGACGCGACCATCAACCGCCAGGGCCTGCGCATGGGCACCAGCGAGATCTACAACGCGGTCGAATCCCTGCCCGAGGTGCTCGACTCCATGGTGGTCGACCTCGAATACCTGGGCCGCCAGAGCTACATGCCCTTGTTCGTCGTGCTGCGTCCGGGCGTCGCGCTCGACGACGCGCTGCGCGGCCGGCTCAACCAGGCGATCCGCAGCTCGCTGTCGCCGCGTTTCGTTCCCGACGACATCTTCCAGGTGGCGGAGATCCCGCGCACGCTGTCGGGCAAGAAGCAGGAGCTGCCGATCAAGAAGCTGCTGCTCGGGCAGCCGCTCGACAAGGTCGTGAACCGCGAAGCGATGGCCAACCCGGCCAGCCTCGACTGGTACGTGGCTTTCGCCGAACGCCGGCTATAGCCAGTTGCCGCTCGAAGGCATCTGGATCGCATCGGGACCGCTGGTGTCCACCAGCGCACCCAGGAACACGCTCAGCAGCGAGATGAAGATGCTCGCGAACAGCGCGGTCCAGAAGCCCGACACCTTGAAGCCGCGCACCAGCGCCGACACCAGCAGGATCATCAGCGCGTTGATCACCAGCAGGAACAGGCCGAAGGTCAGGAAGGTCAGCGGCAGGGTCAGGATGATCAGCAGCGGCTTGACCACCGCGTTGGCGAAGCCGAGCAGCAGCGCCGAGATCACCAGCGAGCCGGTGCTCTCGAACTGGAGTCCGCGAAAGATGTAGCTGGCGACCCAGAGCGAGAGGGCCGTGATGGCCCAGTGCAGGAGAAAGGGCGCCAGGGAATTCAGCATGACGGGGCTCGCGGTTCGTTCGAAGTTGACCCGGCCATCATATCGGCGCCGGTCTGTCTTAAACCCGCCGGTTCGACAGCTTCACCATCAGCTCGTCCGCCAGTTCGAAGGCACGGTGCTCCATCACGGCCACCGGATAGCTGCCGATGCGCAGGCGGTCGTAGATGACAGTCGCGTAGCTGAATTCGTCGCCGAGCACCGAGGCCGCGTCCTGCAGGCACTCGGCGAGCGAGACCAGGCCTTCGCGCGCGTAGTGATGGGTGCCGTCGCCGGTCCCGACGGTCGCCTTGAAGTTGCCGTCCGCGCGTTTCGTGATCTCGACCTCAGGCTGCATGGCTCGCTCTTCCAGATTCCGATTGACTTCGTTGATGTGGGCTCCGCCCCGGGCGGAACCCTCGAGAGTACAAAGAGATCGGCGATCGCGCCATCACGGAAAACGGTGAGCGGGCTGTCGGCCGCTATGTCAACTCAGGTGCGGATGGCGCGCCTGTTCGTAGAGGGTGCGGGCCAGTTCGCGGTGCCGCGCCAGCAGCGGCGCGAGGTCGAGGTCGGCGAAGCGGCCGTCCCGGATCCGCACCCGGCCATCGATCACGCTCAGCGCGGCGACGCCCGGCTGGCAGAACACCAGCGCCGCCACCGGGTCGTGGCCGGCGCCCGCATGGCCGACCCCGCGCAGGTCGAAGGCCACGATGTCGGCCGACATGCCCGGCGCCAGCGCGCCGATGTCGTCGCGGCCGAGCACGCGGGCGCCGCCCAGGGTGGCGATCTCGAGCGCCTCGCGGGCGGTCATCGCGGCCGGGCCGAAGCCCACGCGCTGCAGCAGCATGGCCTGGCGCGCTTCGCCGAGCAGGTGGGCACCGTCGTTCGAGGCGCTGCCGTCGACGCCCAGCCCGACCGGCACGCCGGCGCGCCGCATGGCGCCGATCGGCGCGATGCCCGAGGCCAGCCGCATGTTCGAGCACGGGCAGTGCGCGACGCCGGTGCCCGTGCGCCCGAACAGCGCGATGCCGGCCGCGTCGAGCTTGACGCAGTGGGCATGCCAGACGTCGCGTCCGACCCAGCCCAGGTCCTCGGCGTACTCGGCCGGCGTCATGCCGAATTTCTCGCGCGAGTAGGCGATGTCGTTGTCGTTCTCGGCCAGGTGGGTATGGAGCGATACGCCGCGCTCGCGCGCCAGTTCGGCCGACAGCCGCATCAGGTCGCGCGAGACCGAGAAGGGCGAGCAGGGCGCCAGCACGATGCGGCGCATCGCGTGGCGCGAGGGGTCGTGCCAGCGGTCGATCAGCCGCTCGCTGTCGCGCAGGATCGCGTCCTCGCTCTCGACCACCTCGTCGGGCGGCAGGCCGCCGAGGCTGCGGCCCACGCTCATGCTGCCGCGGGCGGCATGGAAGCGCATGCCCATCGCGTCGGCGGCCTCGATCGAGTCGTCGAGCCGCGCGCCGTTCGGGAACAGGTAGAGATGGTCGCTCGACGTGGTGCAGCCCGACAGCATCAGCTCGGCCATCGCGATCCGGGTCGAGACCCGGATCATTTCCGGCGTGAGCCTGGCCCATAGCAGGTAGAGGTTCGTGAGCCAGCCGAACAGCTCGGCGTCCTGCGCCTCGGGCACGGCGCGGGTCAGGCTCTGGTACATGTGGTGGTGGGTGTTGACCAGCCCGGGCATCACCACGTGGCCGCGCAGGTCGATCGCCTCGGCCTGGCCACGCGCCAGGGCCTCGGCGTAGACCGGCGGCAGCTCGGCCGTGGCGCCTACCCAGGCGATCGCGGGGCCCTCGGTCACGACCGCGCCGTCGGGGATCTCGCGCCGGGCGGCATCCATGGTGACCAGCATGTCGGCGTGGCGGAGGATCAGGGGGCGGGGGGGCGTCGCGGCGGCATTCATGGCAGGGTTCCGTGTCGGGGCCGGCGGCCAGTGTGCACCAGGGCTCGCGATTTTTTTCGCCCCACCCCTGTTCAGGCCGGCCATCGCTGCCGATAGCTTGGGGTGGACACTCGGAGCCTTCCCCCATCCGGCGAGCCCGGCTATCGCATCCTGATGCGCGAAGGGTGCCGGGTGGTCTATGGGCACATGCCATTGCCCGAGTTCCTGGCCCTGATGAAGCAGGCCCACGACACCGAGTTGCTGCACGCCGGCATGGCGCGCATGCTGGACGCCACCGCCGTCATCGGCACCCCCGGGGCGCTGGCGCGGCTGCGCCTGCGCGAAACACCCGCCGCCATCGAAAGGATGCGGGCCCAGCTGGGCCGCGCCGCGCTGCGGCTCGATCCGCAATCGCTGCGCTGGCTGGCGGCCGGCGAGCAGGGGCCGGCCAGCCTCTCGCTGTTCGTGCTGCTGACCTGCGTGCGGCCCCGCCACTATCGGCACCGGTTGCCGGTGCTGCCGCGCGACGCCGGCGCGTTCCGGCGCTGCCGGCTGCTGATCGAGCAGGTGCCGGCCCTGCGGCATGCGCTGCCGCTGCTGGCCCAGCGCATCGCCGAGCCCGGCGTGGCCGAATGGGCGGCGCTTGCGCAGGCGTGGGACGACCTCTGCGCCCAGATGGACCACGAAGCGCCCGACTGGCGGCAGGGGCCGGTTGACGCCCCCGGCGTGACCGCGATGCTGGCCTGCTTCCGCGAACTCGAAATCGCTTAGGGGCTAGCGCCGCGGCCAGCGGGCCCCGCCGTTCAGCGGGCGGCGGGCGAAGAACCAGCGGCGCTTGCGGCTGGGTCCGCGGGCGGCGGCGGCCTGCCGTTCTTCGAATGCGGCCCATTCGTTCTGGAGCGTCGCTGCCAGCGCGGCCAGGTTGGCCTGCTTGTATTCCCAGACGCCGGCGACCACGAAATGGCCCATGCGCTGGGTGTCGGGCATGGGCGTGATCAGGATGCGGCCGGCACCCATGGCCTGCAGCACCGCGGCGCGCTCGGCCGCCAGGCGAAAGCCTTCGCCATAGCCCTCGATGTCGCGCGCCAGCGAGATCTGGACCAGCGTGATGCTCGAAAAATGCTCGGCGATGAAGGCCACCAGCATGGGCAGGAGGACCCGGCCGATCTTCGCCTTGTGGAGGTGCCGGCTGGACTCGGTGTCGGTGGGCTTGAAGTGCTCGATGCGCATTTGGGTGCCGCCCCGGCTCACCGGCACCGGGTCCAGGGTGCCGATGTGGGTCTCGCCGTAGTGCGCGAGCATGGGCTGGCCCAGTACGCAGGGCCCCAGGTCCGGTCCCGTGAAGTGCAGGCTGTGGATGCTCATGCCCGATTGTCGGTGGGGGCATGGGGTTCGAATCGGACGAACAACGGGGCGTTGGCGGCCCAGTTCGTTCGTCAGGCCGCCGGCTCAGAGGCCGAGATCGCCCAGTCCCGGATGGTCGTCCGGGCGCCGGCCCAGCGGCCAGAAGAACTTGCGCTGGTCGTCCCTGATCGGCAGGTCGTTGATGCTGGCATGGCGCACGCGCATCAGGCCGTCGTCGTTGAATTCCCAGTTCTCGTTGCCGTAGCTGCGGAACCACTGGCCGGAATCGTCGTGCCATTCGTAGGCGAAACGGACGGCGATCCGCGCGCCCTCGAAGGCCCAGAGTTCCTTGATCAGCCGGTAGTCGAGTTCGCGTGCCCACTTGCGCGCCAGAAAGGCCTCGGCCTCGGCCCGCCCGGCCACGAACTCGGCCCGGTTGCGCCAACGCGTGTCCTCGCTGTAGGCCTGAGCCACGCGTGCCGGATCGCGCGAGTTCCAGCCGTCCTCCGCGAGGCGGACTTTCTGGATCGCGCTGTCGCGCGTGAAGGGGGGGAGCGGCGGGCGGGTGGTCATGGGCGAAGGTTAGCCGAGTTCGAAGGCTTCGCGGAAGGCGGCGCAGAACGCCTCGGTCCCGCTGATCGACAGGCTGACCGTGTGCCGCACGACCCCCGCCGCGCCGGGCTGCACGCGCAGTCGGCGCTCGACCGGGTCGAACACCATCGACTGCGGCTGGCTGCTTTCCTGCATGCCCTGCAGGTCGTAGTCCCAGTCGCCGCCGTCGCCGACCGGCCCGCGCGGCGCGCCGAAGCCGGCGTGCGCCCAGTCCAGCACCTGCACCACCTCGGCCTCCACGGCAGCGACCTGCTGCGGGCCGGTGCTCGCCATGGCGTCGAACACGCCGACCCCTTCGGTGTCTTCGCTGTAGTCGAAATCCAGGTAATCCAATGTCATGCGCAAGATCATCCACGAAGCGCGGCGGCGGCTGAAGTAGACTTGCCGCGAGAATCCGAATTTAAATTCAAACTCAAGTTTGAAGGCCCGCATGTCCGCCCCCGCCAAGCAGAAATCCGCCGCGCGCACGCCGCGCCCCGATGGCGACGCCACCCGCGCCCTGCTGCTCGAAACGGCCGGCCAGGTGTTCGCCGAACGCGGCTTCGCCGACGGCACCAGCAAGGAGATCTGCGAGCGCGCCGGCACCCCGATGGCGTCGGTCAACTATCACTTCGGCAGCCGCGAGGCCCTGTACGAGGCGGTGCTGATCGAGGCCCATCGGCAGGTGATGGCGCTGGACGACCTGCTGGCCCTGACCCACGGCCCGGGCGATCCGAAGCAGAAGCTTCGCCTGCTGCTGGCCCGCCTGATCGGCTTCGCGTCGCAGGGCTCCGCGCCCTGGGGTTTCCGGGTCGTGCTGCGCGAGATCATGACGCCGACGGCCGCGGTCTCGGTGCTGATCGACAAGGCGATCCGGCCCAAGTCCCGCGTGCTGCTCGGCTTGATCGGCGAGGTGCTGGACCTGCCGCCCGAACACCCTGCCGTCCAGCGCGGCCTGATGTTCGCGCTGCTCCCCTGCCTGGTGATCCTGGTGGCGCCGAAGGAGGTGCCGGCCAGGGTGCTGCCCGCGGTGGCCAAGGAGAGCGGCGGACTGGCCGATGATTTCATCCGCTACGCGATGGCCGGGCTGGAGGCGATGGCGGCGGTGCACCGGCCGCAGCCGGATCCTGCTGCGAAGCCCGGGCGGGGCGCCCGGCGCGCGCCATCGAGCGTCTAGTTGGCCTGCCCGGCATCGGCGCCCGCCTGCGCGAGCAGCCAGTCGCGAAACAGCGTCAGCGCCGGCCGTTCGTCCTGGGCCGCCGGCGTCACCAGGAAGTAACTGCGCTCGCCGCGCAGCGGCCGGTCGCAGGCCACCACCAGCTCGCCGCGAGCGAGCTCGGCCTCGATCAGCAGGCGCGGCATCAGCGCCACGCCGAGGCCGTGCGCCGCGGCCTCGGCGAGCATTGAGAACAGCTCGTAGCGCGGGCCGCTGCGGGCCCGCGGCGCCTCGACCTGCTGGGCATCGAACCACTGGCGCCAGCCGTCGGGGCGGGTGCTCTGCTGCAGCAGCGGCAGCCGGGCGATGGCCGCGGGCGACAGCTGGCCGCGCGGCGCGATCAAGGCCGGGCTGCAGACCGGCAGCACGTCTTCGCTGAGCAGCGCGGTGGAGCGCGTGCCGGCCCAGTTGGCCGCCTGCGCCGGCGTGCCGGTGTAGAGCGCCGCATCGAAGGGCGTCTCGTTGAACAGGAAGGGCCGGGTGCGGGTCTCGATGTGGACCGTGATGTCGGGATGCCGGGCCGCGAAGTCCGGCAGCCGCGGGATCAGCCAGCGGGTGGCGAAGGTCGGCACCGCGGCCAGCTGCAGCGAACCGCCCAGCCCCTGCCGGGCCATGGCGTCGAGGGTGTCGCGCTCCATGGTGTCGAGCTGGCGCGCGATCTGGCGCGCATAGTCGGCGCCGGCCGGGGTCAGCGCCACGCCGTGGCGGGTGCGGCGAAACAGCGCCATGCCGAGGAAGTCCTCCAGCGCCGTGATCTGGCGCGACACCGCGCTCTGCGTCAGCGCCAGTTCCTGCGCCGCCCGCGTGTAGCTTTCGTGGCGGGCGGCGGCCTCGAAGCAGACGAGGGCCTGGGTGGAAGGGATCTTTCGGCGCATGGTATGCGGGGGCTACATAGTTGACTGGCAGGTCGCGCCAGCGGCGGCAGGGTCGCACATTGTGCTTTGAAGTGCGACAAACTCATAACTGGGTGTCGAATCGTCGTTTGCGCTCCCTGTCCCCGGCGCTTACGATCAGGGCCGACTTCCAGCACCCCTCATCGGAGACTTTCAGATGGCCCACGCCGCATTTCAATGGGACGACCCCCTCCTGCTCGACCAGCAACTCACGGACGACGAGCGCATGGTGCGCGATGCCGCCAACGCCTACTGCCAGGAGCGACTCGCCCCGCGCGTGATCGAAGGCTTCCGCACCGGCGAGACCGACCCGGCCATCTTCCGCGAGATGGGCGCCCTGGGCCTGCTGGGCCCGACCATCCCCGAGCAGTACGGCGGCCCCGGCCTCAACTACGTCTGCTACGGCCTGATCGCCCGCGAAGTCGAGCGCGTCGACTCCGGCTACCGCTCGATGGCCAGCGTGCAGAGCTCGCTGGTGATGGTGCCGATCAACGAATTCGGCACCGAGGCGCAAAAGCAGAAGTACCTGCCCAAGCTGGCCACCGGCGAATGGATCGGCTGCTTCGGCCTGACCGAGCCCGACCACGGCTCCGACCCCGGCAGCATGGTCTCGCGCGCCAAGAAGGTGCCCGGCGGCTACGCGCTCACCGGCGCCAAGATGTGGATCAGCAACAGCCCGATCGCCGACGTCTTCGTGGTCTGGGCCAAGGAAGTCAGCGAGAGCGGCACGGTCGGCCCGATCCGCGGCTTCGTGCTCGAGAAGGGTTTCAAGGGCCTGAGCGCCCCGGCGATCCACGGCAAGGTCGGCCTGCGCGCCTCCATCACCGGCGAGATCGTGATGGACAACGTGTTCTGCCCGGAAGAAAACGCCTTCCCCGAAGTGCGGGGCCTGAAGGGCCCGTTCACCTGCCTCAACAGCGCCCGCTACGGCATCTCCTGGGGTGCGCTCGGCGCCGCCGAAGACTGCTGGCACCGCGCCCGCCAGTACACGCTCGACCGCAAGCAGTTCGGCCGCCCGCTGGCCGCCAACCAGCTGATCCAGAAGAAGCTGGCCGACATGCAGACCGAGATCACGCTGGGCCTGCAGGGCTGCCTGCGCCTGGGCCGCATGAAGGACGAAGGCACGGCATCGGTCGAAGTCACCTCGCTGCTGAAGCGCAACTCCTGCGGCAAGGCGCTCGACATCGCCCGCCTGGCGCGCGACATGATGGGCGGCAACGGCATCAGCGACGAATTCGGCGTGGCCCGCCATCTCGTGAACCTCGAAGTGGTCAACACCTACGAAGGCACGCACGACATCCACGCGCTCATCCTGGGCCGCGCGCAGACCGGCATCGCCGCCTTCGCCAACTGATGTCAGCCCCCGCCGCCACGCAAGGCGCCCTCGCGGGCCTCAAGGTGCTCGACCTGTCCCGCGTGCTCGCGGGCCCGTGGTGCACCCAGATCCTGGCCGACCTGGGCGCCGACGTGATCAAGATCGAGCGACCGGGCGTCGGCGACGACACCCGCGGCTGGGGCCCGCCCTTCCTGAAGGACGCGGACGGCAACGACACCCACCAGGCCACCTACTTCACGGCCTGCAACCGCAACAAGCGCTCGGTCACGATCGACATGGCGACGCCCGACGGCCAGGCGCTGCTCAAGCGCATGGCGGCCGAGAGCGACATCCTGGTCGAGAACTTCAAGACCGGCGGGCTCAAGCAGTACGGCCTCGACCACGAGAGCCTGCGGGCCGCCAATCCGCGCCTCATCTATTGCAGCGTGACCGGCTTCGGCCATGACGGCCCGCACGCCATGCGCGCCGGCTACGACCTGATGATCCAGGCCACCACCGGCATGATGAGCATCACCGGCCGGCCCGACGACGTGCCCGGCGGCGGGCCGCTGCGGGTCGGCGTCGCGCTCACCGACCTGTTCACCGGCGTCTACGCCAGCACGGCCATCCTGGCCGCGATCGAAGTGCGCCACCGCACCGGCGAGGGCCAGCACATCGACATGGCGCTGCTCGACGTCGGCATGGCGATCCTGGCCAACCAGGCCAGCGCCTTCCTCAACACCGGCGTGGCGCCGCAGCGGCAGGGCAACAGCCATCCGAGCCTGGCGCCCTACCAGGACTTCCGCACCGCCGACGGTGCGATGCTGCTGGCGATCGGCAACAACGGGCAGTTCGCGCGCTTCTGCGAAGCCGCCGGCCATCCGGAGTGGGCCGCCGATCCGCGCTTCGCCACCAACACGCTGCGCGTCAGGCACCGCGAAGTGCTGATCCCCCAGATGGAAGCCGTGACCCGCACCCGCAGCACGGCGCAGTGGATCGCGCTGCTCGAAGACAAGGCCGTGCCCTGCGGCCCGATCAACGACATCGCCCAGGCCTTCGAGGACGACCAGGTCAAGGCGCGCGGCCTGGCCGTGACTCTGCCGCGCGATGCCGGCGACGGCATCGAACAGATCGTCGGCGTCGCCAGCCCGCTGCGGCTGCAGTCCACGCCCCCGGTGCTGCGCCGGGCGCCGCCGGCGCTGGGCCAGCACACCGACGAGGTGCTGGCCGAGTTCGGCATCGACGAAGCCAGGCGCGCGGCGCTGCGGGCGGCGGGCGTGGTGTGAACGCGCCGGGCGCTTCCACCGCGAAGCGCTCGACGCGCGCCGCGGCGGCGCCCGCGCCCGACACGCTGACGCCGGCCGACCGCTACCAGGAGCTTTTCGTCGCGGTCCAGTCGGGCCGCGTGTTCGCCGACAGCAAGACCTTCGTCGATTGCGCGCCGCGCGCCGAGCCGGAAGCCATCCTGGCCGCCTACCGTGCGCAGTGCGGCGAACCCGGCTTCGATCTCGCGGCCTTCGTGCAGGCGAACTTCGAGCTGGTCGAGCCGGCGCCGAGCGACTATGTCTCGGTGCCGGGCCAACCGATCGCGGCCCACATCGCCGACCTGTGGCCGGTGCTGACGCGGCATCCGCAGGTGCATCCGCCGCGCTCCTCGCTGCTGCAGCTGCCGCATCCGTATGTGGTTCCGGGCGGACGCTTCCGCGAGCTCTACTACTGGGATTCCTATTTCACCCTGCTGGGCCTGTCCGGCGAACACCACCGGCCGCTGGTGCGCGGCATGGTCGAGAACTTCGCCTTCCTGATCGACACCCACGGCCATGTGCCGAACGGCACCCGCAGCTACTACCTCGGCCGCTCGCAGCCCCCGGTGTTCGCGCTGATGGTCGAACTCGCGCAGCAGCAGGGCGCGGTCGATGCGATCGACTTCCTGCCGCAGCTGCGGCGCGAGCATGCGTGGTGGATGGCCGGCAGCGAGGGCCTGGCCCCGGGCGATGCGAGCCGGCGCGTGGTGCGGCTCGCCGGCGGCGCCCTGCTCAATCGCTATTGGGACGAGCGCGACACGCCGCGCGAGGAGTCGTGGATCGAAGACGTGGCCACGGCGCAGGCCTGTGATCGCGAGCCGGCCCTGATCTACCGCGACATCCGCGCGGCCTGCGAGTCGGGCTGGGACTTCAGCACCCGCTGGATGCGCGAGCCGCCGCCGCCGGGCGATGTGCAGCCCTGCGCCCATGTGCGCGCCGCCACGGCCGCCTCGCTGGCCAGCCTCTGCACCACCGACATCCTGCCGGTCGACCTCAACGCCTTCCTGCACCAGCTCGAATGCACGCTCGCCACCTTGAGCGGGCAGGCCGGCGACGCCGCCGCCGCGCAGGCCTATTCGCAGCAGGCCGAGGCGCGCCGGGACGCGATCGGCGAGTGCTTCTGGGACCCGCAGCAGGGCGCCTTCTTCGACCACGACTGGCGGCGGGGCGTGCGCCGCAGCTGCCTGACCGCGGCCAGCGTGGTGCCGCTGTTCGTCGGCCTCGCGACCGCTGCCCAGGCCGAGGCGCTGGCCGAGACCGTGTCGCAGCGGCTGCTGGCGCACGGCGGGCTGTCGACCACCGAGTGCGGCAGCGACCAGCAATGGGACCGCCCCAATGGCTGGGCGGCGCTGCAATGGATGGCGGTCCGCGGGCTGGCCGACTACGGCCACGAGGCGCTGTCGCGCACCATCGCCAGGCGCTGGCTCGCGACCGTGGCCGCGCTCTACGAGCGCGAAGGCAAGCTGGTCGAGAAATACGCCCTGCGTCGGGTCGAGCGCGACGACACCGCGGGCGGCGCCGGCGGAGAGTACCCGCTGCAGGACGGCTTCGGCTGGACCAACGGCGTCACGGCCGCCTTGCTGGCCGAGCACCCGCAGCACACCGCGCACGGCTGCGTGGCGCATGCGGCGGCGCCGCAGCATCGCTGAGCAACCAGGGGATCTCGCTGCGGCCCACGCCCAGGTCGCGCAGGTCGAGCTCGCTCATCGCGCGCAGCTGGCGCTGGTCCTGCCAGCAGCGACGCAGCGCGTGCACCCCATCGAGCAAGCGGGTGACGAGGGCGGACTGGGTCGACGGCATGGCATGGCTCCTTATGGACGGACAGCCATCTTGCAAGCCTGCGTGCTATTGTGGAAGTTGAGAATCCTGTCACTTCCTATCAGCTTTCCTGATGCGGCAACTCAACCTCGACCAACTCCGCACCCTGGTGTCCATCGCCGACCTCGGCAGCTTCTCGGCCGCCGCCCGGGCCCTCCACCTCGCGCAACCCACGGTCAGCCTGCACATCAGCGAACTCGAATCGCGCCTGGACACCCGGCTGGTGGTGCGGGGCAGCCGCCGGATCACGCCCACTGCCGCGGGTGCTGCACTGGTCGAGCGCGCGCGGCGCCTGCTGCGCGATGCCGACGACGCCGTGGACGCCGTGCGGCGCCAGGCCGAAGGGCGAACGGGCCGCGTCCGGCTGGGCACGTCGACCGGCATCGTGGTCGAACTGTTGCCGCAGGTGCTCGAGGAGCTGGAGCGCGACCACCCCGGCATCGACGTCGAGGTCTGCATCCTCGGCTCGTCCGAGGCCATGTCGCGCCTCGCGATGGGCACGCTGGACATCGGTCTGGTGGCGATTCCGCAGCCACCGATGCGTGACCTGATGGTCACGCGCTGGCGCAGCCAGCCCATGATGGCTTTCGTCCCGAAGAAGTGGGCGGCGCCGAAGCGGGCCACGCCGCGCTGGCTGGCAGAGAGGCCCTTGATCTTCAACGAGGCGACCACGCACATGTACCGGCTGACGATGGAATGGTTCGCCGCGATCGGCGAATCGCCGCGCCCGCGCATCGAGCTCAACTTCGACGCGGCGATGCTCGCCCTGGTGGCGGCAGGCTACGGTGCGGCGGTGCTGCCGTTGCACCAGCCGGTGGGCGCGGACTTCAACGAGCGGCTGCAGGTGTTGCCGCTCCGCCCGAAGCTGACCCGGCATCTGGGCATCGCGCACCGGCCGCGCGCAACGCTCGACGGAGCGACCGAAAGCGTGCTCCAGATCCTGGAGCGGTTCAGCCAGCGGTAGGCAGCGTGTTCGCGACGTTGCTGCTCACAGCGCCCGCCCGACCACGGCCAGCGCGAACACGAGCACGCCCAGCGTCAGGTTGGTGGCGACCAGCTTGCGGATCAAGTTCAGGTTGGCGGCCGCCACCGGCCACTGGCCGGCCGCCACCGCGCGCAGCAGCCGCGGATAGGGTGCGAAGCGCAGGTGCAGGAACAGCGCCATCATCACCAGCCCGAGCGTGAACATCGCATGCACGCTCCAGTGCACCCGCGCGAAGCCGCCGGCGGCCCAGACCAGCAGCAATCCGCTCGCCAGCAGCACGCCGATGGCGGTCGAGACGCCGACGAAGAAGCGCGACAGCGCCGCCGCCATGAACGGCAGGCGCAGCGGCGGCTCGAGGTGCGCGACCGCGGCAGGGCGGACCGCGAAGTGCATCGTCGCCATGCCGCCGACCCAGAAGGCGGCGGCGAGCAGGTGGAGGAACAGCAGGAGGGCGGGAAGGAGGGACATGGCGTAGCGTAGACCAGAACGCCGATGGCCCGCGGCTTCAGCGGGGCTTCTCGAAGCCGCTCTCGATCCAGGCCTCGGCGCTGGCGGCGTTGAGCCTGAAGTCCGGCTTCACGCGCAACTCGGCGAGCTCGCTGCCGGATTCGTCATGTGCCCGCAGCATCGCGTGCGGATTGTCCTCGTCGGGCACGATCTGCAGCGACACGCGAATGCGCTCGGAGCCGGCGCCCACGCTGACGTGCTTGTTCAGGCGCGCATGAAGCTGCTGCTCGTGGCGGCGCAGCACCTCGTTGGCGGTCTTCACCAGCGTGTGGAAGGCCGGCGCGTCGAGCGGCTTCGGGTTCTTCTTGTCGCGGCCCATGGTCCAGGGGCCGACCAGCGCGGGCTCCGGGTCGCCCTGGCGGGTCATCGCGACGGCCCAGCCGTCGTCGTCCTCGTTCTTGATCACGCGGGCGGTCCAGAGCGCGTCGCTCCAGAGGGTGGCTTCCTGGATCGGGGCGGCAGTGTCTGTCATGAGAGCATTCAAAAAATGGAAAGGCCGGTGCGGGCCGTGAACAGCTCGAGCGCCTTCAGCCCGAGCAGCGAGTTGCCGTTGCCATCGAGGGCCGGCGACCAGACGCACAGCGTGAGCTTGTCGGGCACCACGGCGACGATGCCGCCGCCGACGCCGCTCTTGCAGGGCAGGCCGATCGAGAAGGCGACGTCGCCGGCGGCGTCGTAGGTGCCGCAGGTGAGCATCAGCGCGTTGATGCGCCGCGCATGGCGCTCGGTCGTGATCTCGGGTTCGCCATCGATCGGGTGAGCGCCGTCGCGGCACAGGAAGCCGGCGGCGCGGGCCAGCTGCCGGCAGCTCATGCGGATCGCGCACTGGTGGAAGTAGAGGCTCAGCACCTCGCGCACATCGTTGTCGATCTTGCCGAAGCTCTTCATGAAGTTCGCCAGCGCGACGTTGCGGAAGCCGGTCACGGCTTCCGAGGCGGCGACCTCCTCGTCGTAGCCGATCGCTTCGCCGCAGAGGTTCGACATCAGCGCGATCAGCTCGGCCTCGGCGTGCCCCAGGCTCACCAGCCGGTCGGCCACCGCGATCGCGCCGGCATTGATGAAGGGGTTGCGCGGCTTGCCCTGCTCGTTCTCGAGCTGGACCAGCGAATTGAACGGGTTGCCCGAAGGCTCGCGGCCGATGTGCTCCCACAGCGCATCGCCGAGGCGGCGCATCGCCAGGGTCAGCGTGAACAGCTTCGAGATGCTCTGGATCGAAAACGGCGTGTCGGCATCGCCGGCCGCGGCCTCCTGGCCCTCGCAGGTCCTGAGGGCGATGCCGAACTGCCGTGCCGGCACCCGCGCCAGCGCCGGGATGTAGCTCGCCACCTGGCCCTCGGCGCCGAGCAGCGGGCGGACCTCGGCCTCGATGGCATCGAGCACGGGCTGGAAGTTCATGGCTTGGCTCCCGGGCGCCGGTTCACGAGCACGATCCCGAGCGCCACCCCGCAAAGCGCCAGCACCAGCTGCAAGGTCAGCGGCTCGGCCAGCAGCACGACGCCGAACACCAGCGCGAACAGCGGCGTCAGGAAGGTGAAGGATGAGATCCGCGTGGCCGGATAGTGCCGCAGCAGCCACATCCAGGCCAGGTAGCTGGCGAAGGCGCCGATCACGGTCTGCAGGCCGATCGAGAACCAGGCGTAGCCCGAGTACGCGAAACCCCAGCGCTCGCCGAGCAGCAGCGACAGCAGCGGCGAGACCGCCGCGGTCACCGCGATTTGATAGAACAGCGTCTTCTCGGCGCTGGCGGTGGCCAGCCGGGTGGCGCGGATCGTCAGCGTGGTCAGGCCCCACAGCACGCCGGCGGTCAGCGCCAGCGCATCGCCGCGCAGCTGCGCCGAGGTGCTGTGGCCGAAGCTCTCGCTGAAGGCCACCACCACGCCCGCGAAGGCGATCGCCAGCCCCACCCATTGCAGGCCCCGCAGCCGTTCGGCCGGCACCCAGCGCGGCAGCAGCACCGCCACCACGAAGGGCGAGGTGTACAGGAACACCGTGAGCCGCGAGGCGGTCGTGAGCTGCAGCCCGAGATAGATGCAGGTGAATTCGCCCGCGAACAGCGCACCGGCCAGGAGGCCGCCGGGCAGCGTGCCGTCGCGCGCGAACAGCGGCACGCCGCGGCGCACGCACCAGGCCCACAGCAGCACCACCGCGCCCGTCATGCGGATCGAGGCCTGCCACAGCGGCGGCACCTCGCCGACGGTGGTCTTGATCAGGATCTGCTGCAGTCCCCAGAACGCGCAGCAGGCGATCAGCAGGGCGGTGGCGCGGGTGTCGAGGTGTTCCTTGCGTTCGATCATTCCAGGGATTTCTGTTCTTCTTGTGATGCGGCCTGGGGCCGGCGGGGCGGTGTCAGGGAGATGCGAGCGCATAGGGCGGGTGGCCGTTGGTGCCGACCATCAGTTCGGGCAGCACCACTTCCACGTCGGGCACGCTGCGGGCGGCGCGGTCCAGCGCGGCGGCCATGCTGCGCGAGGGCACGCAGCCCTGCAGGTAGACCCAGCGCCGCTGGATCACGACCCAGACGCTGGCGCGCCGCACGCCCGGCACGGCGGCCAGCGCCGCCTGCTCCTTGGGTGCCAGCGGCTTGTCGTAGCGGTAGGCGTTGCTGTCGGCGCAGCGGCCGGCCAGCCAGCAGCTGGTGCCGCGTTCGAGGCGCGAGTGCATCTGCGCGCGCCGCTCCTCGGCGGTCAGCAGCGGGCCTTCGGGCACCGGGCAGCTGCGCATGCCCGACGCCACCTGGAAGAAGGGGTCGTCGAACCAGTTCTGCTTGACCGGCTTGGGCGGCTCCTGGGCCGCCGCGGGTTCGACCGCGCAGGCCACCGCCAGCAGCACCGCTGGCGTGGTCCTCAAAGCGGATGCTCCGTGTAGAAGCGCCCGCCGTGGAACAGCAGCGGTGAGGCGCCCGCGCTGTGCATGCAGCGCTCGACCTCGCCGACGAAGATCACGTGGTCGCCCTCGTCGTAGCGGCTGCGGTTGAAGCACTCGAAGCTGGCCGCGGCGCCCACCAGCACCGGCGCCCCGCCGACGCCCTCGGTGAAGGCGACATCGGCCCAGCGGTCGATGTCCTTGGCCGCGAAGCGCTCCGCCAGGCTCTTCTGGTTGGCCGCCAGGATGTTGATCGCATAGTGCGAGCCGGTGCTGAGCGCCGCCATCGAGGCCGCGCTGCGCGCCAGGCTCCACAGCACCAGCGGCGGATCGAGCGAGACCGAATTGAAGGAGTTGGCGGTCAAGCCCACCAGGGCGCCGTTCGCGGCCCGCGCCGTGACGATGGTCACGCCGGTGGCGAACATGCCGAGCGATGCGCGGAACTCGTCGATGGAGAAGGAGGGCGGTTGCGCCTGGGCGGGAGCGGTCACGGAAGAGGGGGGCAGTTGGATGTCCATTTTGGCCGATCGGCCGCGCGGTCGCTGGCGCCGGCCGGAACGCTCAGCCGAAGAACCAGTAGCCGACCGCGATCGCGGCCACCACGCCGGCCAGTTCCGCCAGCAGTGCGCAGCCGACCGCATGGCGCGCCCGCTGGATGCCGACCGCGCCGAAGTACACCGCCAGCACATAGAACGTGGTCTCGGTGCTGCCCTGGATGGTGGCGGCGACCTTGGCGGCGAAGCTGTCGACGCCCTGGCTCTGCATGGTCTCGATCAGCATCGCGCGTGCCGCGCTGCCCGAGAAGGGCTTGACCAGCGCGGTCGGCAAGGCGTCGACGAAGCGGGTGTCCCAGCCGGTGCGCGCCACCACCCAGCGGATGCCTTCGAGCGCCAGGTCGAGCGCCCCCGAGGCGCGCAGCACGCCGACCGCGCTCAGCATCGCGACCAGGTAGGGCAGCAGGTTCCTGGCGACGTCGAAGCCTTCCTTGGCGCCTTCGATGAAGCACTCGTAGACCTTCACCCGCCGCAGCGCGCCGACCGCCAGGAAGAAGACGATGAGCCCGAACAGCACCAGGTTGCCCAGCAGCGAGGACAGCGCGGCCAGCGCCGCGGCCGACAGGGTCGCCAGCAGCGCCATGAAGCCGCCGAGCAGCAGTGCGCCGGGCAGCAGGTAGGCCAGCACCACCGGGTCCCACAGCCGCAGGCGCTGCATGAAGGCCACCGACAGCAGCCCGACCAGCGTCGAGGCGCTGGTCGCCAGCAGGATCGGCAGGAACACCAGCGTGGGATCCGGCGCGCCCTGCTGCGCCCGGTACATGAAGATCGTCACCGGCAGCAAGGTCAGCGACGAGGCGTTGAGCACCAGGAACAGGATCTGCGCGTTGCTCGCGCTGGTCGCGCTCGGGTTCAAGGTCTGCAGCTCGCGCATCGCCTTGAGTCCGATCGGCGTGGCGGCGTTGTCGAGCCCGAGTGCGTTGGCGGCGAAGTTGAGCGTGATCAGGCCGAGTGCCGGGTGCCCGGCCGGCACCTCGGGCATCAGCCGGCGGAACAGCGGGCCGAGCAGCCGCGCCAGCCGGTCGACGATGCCGGCGGCCTCGGCGATGCGCAGGAAGCCGAGCCACAGGGTCAGCGTGCCGAACAGCAGCACCATCACCTCGACCGACAGCCTGGCCATCGCGAACAGGCTCTCGACCATCGAGGCGAACACGGTGGCGTCGCCGCCCAGCAGCCAGCGGGCGAGTGCCGCGGCCGCCGCGGTCAGGAAGAAGCCGAGCCACAGGCCGTTGAGCACGCCTAGCGCCCGGCAGCGGATGCGCGGGTCTGCCGGGGGCGCGGCACCTCGACCAGCAGCGCCGGGTCGAAGTTGTCCTGCTCCCCCTTGCCCAGGTAGCCCAGCGGGTTGGCGACCACGCGGCAGCCGTCCTTCAGGTAGTCGAACTGGCAGTGCAGGTGCCCGTGCAGCCACAGGTCGGCTTGCGGCAGCAATTCGTCCAGGTTGTTGCAGAAGCCCGCGGTGCCCGGGCTCAGGCCATAGCGGGGATCGGCGCTCGCCAGGGTCGGCGCAAAGTGCGTGATCGCCACGGTCGTGCCGTCGAACGGCTGGGCGAGTGCCTCGCGCAGCCACGCCTGGCATATGAGTGAGTGCTCCCTCAAGGCATCGGCGAGAAAGATCTCGCCGCCGCGCGTCGTGGCGGCCTTCTGCAGGTAGAAGTTGGCGGCGCGCATCGCCTTGCCGCGCTTCTTGAGCGCCTCGGCCAAGTCGTCGCCGGGCTCGACCAGGGCATCGAAATCGGCCCACAGCGTGGTGCCGACGAAGCGCACGCCGTCGATGACCAGGGTCTCGCGCTCCAGCCAGAGGATGTCCAGCGCCTCGCAGGTCTCGCGCAGCCGCTGGTGGACGGCATCGAAATCGGCGTTGTCGTACTCGTGGTTGCCGGGGACATAGATCACCGGCGCCGGCCAGCCATGGCGCGGCGAGAAGCGGGCCAGGCCGAAATCGGGCTCGGCCAGCGACGAGCCGGCCTGGTAGGAGCCGATGTCGCCCGCCAGCACCAGCAGGTCGGCGCCGGCCGCCGGGGCGACCTGGAGATGCGGGTGAACCTCGATATGGAGGTCCGAGAGCAGCTGGAGCTTCATGGGTACGGGTGCAGTCTAGCGGATGAGGTTATGCGTTTTGTGCATGGCGCTTGGCTTGAAGAATTGGGGAAAACCCTTATTCTTGATTCATCGTCACTCCGCGCCGCCCGCTTGGGCAGCGCACCATCATGTTTCACCTTCTTGCCCTCGTGGCCCGTTTTTTCCGTCCGACCCTCCAGGCTGTCGATGCCAGCCCGGCCGCAATCCTGATGCAGAACGCCGACAGCCGCGCCGGCCTCGACGCTCATCACGCGCAGGAACTGCGCGCCGCCGCCAGCGCCTGGCTCAGCGTCGTCCGCTAAGGACCCGCGAACGCGGCCTGCGCCGAGCGCAGCAGCGCCTGCCGCAGCCAGCCGTGCGCATGCGCGTGCTGGGCCCGCCGATGCCACAGCGCATCCACGTGCACCAGGGGCTGGTCGAAGGGCAGTTCGCGCAGCACCAGGTGGTCGTCGATCCCGGTCACCCGCGCGAAGTGTCGCGGCATCACGGTCAGCAGGTCCGAATTGGCCACCACGCGCCCGGCAGTGAAGAACTGGTTCACCGTCACCACGATGCGCCGCTCGCGCCCCAGCGCGCCGAGGGTCTGGTCGATGAAGCCGTAGGGCCGCCCCGAGAAGCTGACCAGCAGGTGGCGCGCGTCACAGAAGCTGTCGAGCGTCAGCGGCGCGTCGGCCAGCGGATGGCCCTGGCGCATCACGCACACATACTGCCCGACATACAGCCGCTGGGTCTCGAAGGGCTCGCCGACCCCGGACTGCCCGCGGGCCGCCAGGCTGGCGACCACGGCAGGGAAATAGCCGATCGCGACGTCGACCTCCTCCTGCTCCAGCATCCGGCGCGGATCGCGGGTGGTCAGCGGCAGCACCCGCAGCGACACCGCGCGCGCCTCCTCCTCGACGATCCGGATCAGCCCGGGCATCAGCTCGGCGGCGGTCGCGTCGGCCATCGCCAGCAGGAAGGTCGTGTCGGCGATGCCGGCATCGAATTCACCCGGTGCCAACGTGTGCTGGAGCTGCCGCAGCGCGTCGCGCACCGTCGGCCAGAGCGCCAGGGCCCGCGGCGTGGGCTCGACCCCCGCGCCGGCGCGCCGCACCAGCTCATCGCCCAGCACCTCGCGCAGCCGCCGCAGCGCATTGCTGACCGCCGGCTGGGTGATCGCCAGGTTGCGGGCCGCGCGCGTGAGGTTGCGCTCCGCCATCACTTCGTCGAACACGCGAAGAAGGTTCAGGTCGAGCGTGCGAAAGTTGACGTCCATAAGTGATGTGAATGATAAACATCAGCAGGATAAAGTGGCAAAACATTAGGGTAACCCCTAATATCTGGGCATCGGCTTCGGCCTCTCGTCCTTTCAGGAGGAACACCATGACCAGCTTCATCCACGTTGAAAAGCCCGCCACCCATCCCGGCATCGTTCGCGCCGAGGCGGCGATCGAACAGGTCCGCGCAGCCCGCCGCGGTTTCGATGGTGCGCGTGGGCTGGCAGCCCTGCTGCTGGCCGCGATCGTGTCGTCGCTGCTGGTCGTCGCCGACCGGCTGGTGTCGATCACCCAGGAAGGCGGCCTGATGGTGGCCTGGCTGGTGCTGTGGGCCGTGGCCTTCATCGGCCTGGCCTTCTTCGCAGGCACGGCGCGTTCGCTGGCGGTCCGCACCATCGCCGCGGCCCGGAACGTGGCCAAGCGCCGCGCCGCCGCCCGCGCCGACGAGCGCTTCCTGGCCTATGCCAAGCACGACCCGCGCATCATGAACGAGCTCAACGTCATCGCCACCCACCAGCAGGCGGTGGATGCGCCGGTCCCGACCTTGCACGACGCCCTGCGCCGCGTGAACCTCGGCCAGTACTACTGATCGCGCACCGCGGGCCTTCGGGCCCGCCCACGAAAAAGCCGCCCGAGGGCGGCTTTTTTGCGTCGCAGCCGGGTCAGGCCGCGAGACGCTGCTCGATCGCCGCCTTGGTGGCGGGCAGTTCCTTCGGCAGGTGGTGCGACAGCTGCTCGAACAGCTCGGCGTGCAGCCTCAGCTCGGCCTGCCATGCGGCCTTGTCGATGCTGGTGACGGTGTCGAACTGCTTGGCGCTGAAGTCAAGCCCGGTCCAGTTGAGGTCTTCGTAGCGCGGGCTGACGCCGAACACGTGTTCGCTGCCCTCGGCCTTCTGCTCGATGCGGTCGATCATCCACTTGAGCACGCGCATGTTCTCGCCGTAGCCGGGCCAGACGAACTTGCCGTCCTCGCCCTTGCGGAACCAGTTGGTGGTGTAGATCTTCGGCAGCCTGGCGCCCGAGGCCTCGAGTTTCTTGCCGAGGTCGAGCCAGTGCTGGAAGTAGTCGCTCATGTTGTAGCCGGCGAAGGGCAGCATCGCGAACGGATCGCGCCGCACCACGCCCTGCTGGCCGGCGGCCGCGGCGGTGGTCTCGGAGCCCATGGTGGCCGCCATGTAGACGCCTTCGACCCAGTTGCGGGCCTCGGTCACCAGCGGCACCGTGGTGGAGCGGCGGCCGCCGAAGATGAAGGCATCGATGGCGACGCCCTTCGGGTCGTCCCAGGCCGTATCCAGCGCCGGGTTGTTGATGGCGGCGACCGTGAAGCGGGCGTTCGGGTGCGCGGCCTTGGCGCCGGTCTCCTTGGCGATCGCGGGCGTCCAGTCCTTGCCTTGCCAGTCGATCGCGTGGGCCGGGGCTTCGCTCATGCCTTCCCACCAGACGTCGCCGTCGTCGGTCAGCGCGACGTTGGTGAAGATCACGTCGCGGTCGAGGCTGGCCATGCAGTTCGGGTTGGTCTGCATGTTGGTGCCGGGCGCGACGCCGAAGTAGCCGGCTTCGGGATTGATCGCGTGCAGCTTGCCGTCGGTGCCGGGCTTGATCCAGGCGATATCGTCGCCGATGGTCGTGACCTTCCAGCCCTCGAAGCCCGCCGGCGGGATCAGCATCGCGAAGTTGGTCTTGCCGCAGGCGCTCGGGAAGGCGGCGGCCACGTGGTATTTCTGGCCCTGCGGATTGGTCACGCCGAGGATCAGCATGTGTTCGGCCAGCCAGCCTTCGTCGCGGCCCATGTTGGAGGCGATGCGCAGTGCGAAGCACTTCTTGCCGAGCAGGGCGTTGCCGCCGTAGCCCGAGCCGTAGCTCCAGATTTCGCGCGTCTCGGGATAGTGGACGATGTACTTGGTCTTGTTGCAGGGCCAGGCGACGTCTTTCTGGCCGGCTTCCAGCGGCGCGCCGACCGTGTGGACGCAGGGCACGAACTCGCCGTCGTCGCCCAGCACGTCGAACACCGCACGGCCCATGCGGGTCATGATCTTCATGTTGACCGCCACGTACGGGCTGTCGGACAGCTCGATGCCGATGTGCGCAATGGGCGAGCCCAGCGGGCCCATGCTGAACGGCACGACATACATCGTGCGGCCCTTCATGCAGCCGTCGAACAGGGGCTGGAGCGTGGCGCGCATCTCGGCCGGCGCCATCCAGTTGTTGGTCGGGCCGGCGTCTTCCTTGCGGGCCGAGCAGATGAAGGTGCGGTCTTCGACGCGGGCGACATCGCTCGGGTCGGAGGTGGCGAGGAAGGAGTTGGGGCGCTTGGCCGGGTTCAGCTTCTTGAAGGTGCCGGCGTCGACCATCTGCTGGCAGAGGCGGTCGTATTCTTCCTGGCTGCCGTCGCACCAGTGGATGCGCTCGGGCTTGCACAGGGCGGCCATCTCGGCCACCCACGCGATCAGCTTCGCGTTCTTGACGTAGGAGGGCGCCTGCATGGCAAGACCCTTCAGCGGTGCGTTCATCGTCTATCTCCTAAGTTGAAAATCGTTTTTTCGAACGGGACGCGACGCCGCGGGGCGATCGAAATCCGTTGGAGAAAACGCTTCCGTCTAGGGAGGGGGCTGGATGGAAGACCGTGTGGACCGGGGCAGGGGTCGGCGCGGCGACGACCGACCCGGCAGCGGCATCGCGCCCCGCTGGCGGCACGCAATGCCGCGCGGTGGCGCTGCCGGGTTCAGGCCATGTAGATGGCGATGGAGGCCAGGAGGAGCATCAGCACCCCGCCCACCAGCGGCAGAACCAGGGGCATGAGAGGGACGATCGACTCGACCGCGTCTTGTTCGACCGCGGCGGCGTGGCCGGGTTCGATGGGGGTGGGGTTGGACATCTGGGTTCCTTGTATTCTCACGACTGGGGCCATTTTACCGGCTGGGCCCCGGGCCGCGGTCTAGGGGGTTGCCAGACCTTTTTCGGGTCGCGGAGGCGACCGATCGAGCCATTCACCCCAGTCGGTGGCGCACCACGGGTTCCTGGATTTCGCCGCCGCCCGGTACTTGAGCTCGCGCCAGCCCGAGCGCCTCCAGGGCCAGGCCTCGGTCAGTGCGAGCCGCCGGTGATGCGCATAGCGGGGGAACCACGGCTTGCCCAGGCTGCCGATCGAAAAATACAGGAACGCCCACCAGGCCATGTGCCAATAGGTGTTGCCTAGTTCCTTGCGGCAGTCGCCGAACAGCAGGACGACGTCGATGTCCAGCCGGTCGAGCAGGGCGTCCAGCCAGGCGGCCAATCGGCCATCGCACCCTTGAAGGAGAAGGCGCCGCGCCGGTAGAACAGGTGGTCGCCGGCATTGAAGTTGACCTTGAACACACGGGCGCCCGCCAGTTGCAGGTCGTGGGCCAGGCGGCTGAAAAAAGGCCCCACCGGGCCTTGCAGCAAGAGGACGCCTTGTGTTCGGAAGGCGTGTATTCCGCGTTCGATCATGTCGCCCGGAGGCGAATGGCGAAGCGGCGTGAATCCGAGCGGCCTGGTGCGTGCGAGCACTTTCCGCGCGAATTGACCGAATTTTCCGAAAGGTTGGCCGACCCGTTTTCAGCGCTGCTCGACGGCCTCGAACCCTGCCGCCGTCAGGGCCGCCAGCACGGCCGCCAGATGCTCCCGCCCCCGGGTCTGCAGCACCAGTTCGACGTCGACGTTCTGTGCCGCCAGCATGGTGAAGGCGCGCTGATGGTGGACTTCGTCGATGTTGGCACCCGCTTCGGCGACAGTGGCCGTGATATGGGCCAGGGAGCCCGGCACGTCGCGGGCGCTGACCCGCACGCGCGCGAGCCGGCCGGCGCGCACCATGCCGCGCTCGATGATCGCCGCCAGCAGCAGCGGGTCGATGTTGCCGCCCGACAGCACCAGGCCGACGCGCTGGCCCCGGAAGCGGTCGGGATGGCGGATCAGCGCGGCCAGTCCGGCGGCGCCCGCGCCCTCCACCAGCGTCTTCTCGATCTCGAGGAGCATCAGCACCGCCTGCTCGATGTCGCCCTCGTCGACCAGGAGCAGCTCGTCAACCTCCCGGGCGATGATCTCGCGCGTCAGCACGCCGGGCGTGCCCACGGCGATGCCTTCGGCGATGGTGCTGGTCCCCTGGGGGTGGTGCGTGCCCTGCACCGCGTTCACCATGGCCGGGAAGCGCGAGGTCTGGACGCCCACGATGCGGATGTCCGGCTTGCGCGCCTTGGCGGCCAGCGCCATGCCGGCGGCCAGGCCGCCGCCGCCGACCGACACCACCAGCACGTCCAGGTCGGGGACCGCATCAAGCATCTCGAGCGCCACCGTGCCCTGGCCGGCGATGATCGCCTCGTCGTCGTAGGGATGGACGAAGGCCAGTCCCTCGCGTTCGGCCAGCGCCAGCGCATGCGCGCGGGCCGCCTCGAGGGTGTCGCCGTGCAGCACGACTTCGGCGCCGAATCCGCGCGTGCGTTCGATCTTCACGCCCGGCGTGAAGCGCGGCATGACGATCAGGGCCCGCAGTCCGAGGCGCTGCGCGTGGTAGGCCACGCCCTGCGCGTGGTTTCCGGCCGACATGGCGATCACGCCACGGGTGCCGCCTTCGGCCAGGTCGACGAGTTTGTTACAGGCTCCGCGCTCCTTGAACGAGGCGGTGAACTGCAGGTTCTCGAACTTCAGGAACACCTGGGCGCCGACGATCTCGGACAGGGTCCGCGATTCGACGCAGGGGGTTTCGAGCAACTGCCCGTTGAGACGGAGGGCCGCGCGCTCAATGTCTTCGATTCCAACCATCGGCGTCATTGTGGACGGAATCGCAACATCCTGGTATTTCGTGTCCGCAGGCTTCCCGAAGCCAATACTCTGCGTTATGGTCGCTTCCAGATTCACACATCCCCTCGCGGGAGGTTGCCAGATGGTCAAGCGTTCCGGTGTCGATGCAGTGGCTGCGGCTTCCCGCGGCCATGCACTGCCGTCGCCCGGACTCAAGGAAGCGCCGGTGCTCGAACTCATGTGTTCGCACTTCGTGCTCACGCTCGCGGCCAAGCAGGGCCCGCGCTTCAACGTGCGCCGGGACCTCAACGGCCTGCTGTCGCTCACCGGCCGCCACCTGGTCTGGCCGCTGCCGGTGCTGCACCGGCTGCGCGAGTTCCTCGGCCGGCGTTGCGTCGGCAACGAGGTCTGGAAGGGGGTCGAGGGTTTCGACGGCCGCACGCTGCTCGACCGCCACGGCGTCTGGCGCGGCCCCTACGAAGAGGGCACGCTGTTCTTCTACCTGGACGAATACGCCAAGGACCAGCCCAAGGACCTGCTGTCGGTGCTGTCGGTCACGCGCGACTGGCTCACCCATGCGCTGCGCAAGCAGTCGACCCTGGTCGAGAAGAACATCGATGCGCTGGCCGGCCTGCTGCAGCTCAACAAGGCCGAGCGCGCGCTGCTGCTCTACGGCACCCTGGCGCGCTACCAGCGCGACCTGCGTTCCCTGCTGGTCGAGTTCAAGGTCAACAACGCGCCCGAGGCCTACGCCGCGATCGCCGAGGTGGCCGGCGTCAATGCGAGCGAAGTCGGCGAGGCGCTGCGTGCGGGCTCGCGGCTCGAGCGCATCGGGCTGGTCGAGAACCTGATCTCCGAGCACAACATCACCGACCTGGCCGACCTCATGAAGGTCAGCGAGAAGCTGCCGCCGGTGCTGATGCGCGAGTACCGCGACCGCAACGAGCTGATGGCCGTGTTCACGCGGCCGTCCGCCAAGAGCAGCCTCTCGGTGCACGATTTCTCCTTCGTCGAGGACGAGGCCCGGATGCTGGTCACCTTGCTGCGGGCGGCGGTCGCTCGCAAGGAGCCCGGTGTCAACGTGCTGCTCTACGGCCCGCCCGGCACCGGCAAGACCGAACTCGCCAAGGTGGTGGCGCAGGCCGCGGGACTGGAGCTGTTCGAGGTCGAATACGCCGACCGCGACGGCAACTCGCTGTCGGGCCGCGACCGCTACCGTTCGCTGCAGATCGCGCAGGTGTTCCTCAAGGGCAGCGAGCAGTCGGCGCTGCTGTTCGACGAGGTCGAGGACGTGTTTCCGCCCATCAGCACCGAGGCCGCGCAGCTGATGGCGCGCGCCGAGCAGATTCCCTCGCCGGCCAGCGGCAGCGTGAGCGGCAAGGCCTGGGTCAACCAGATCCTCGAATCGAACGCGGTGCCGACCTTGTGGGTCACCAACCGCATCGAGCAGATCGACCCGGCTTTCCGGCGCCGCTTCGCCTACCACCTCGAGCTCAAGTCGCCGCCGCCCGGCGCCCGCGAGCAGCTGGTGCGCAAGACGCTCGAAGGCGTCTCGGTGTCCGAGGCCTTCACCGCCAAGCTGGCCGGGCGCAAGGGCCTGACACCGGCCCAGATCCGCACCGCGGTGCGCTTCGCCGAGCTCGCCATGACCGAGGGCGGCTCGGTCGAGAAGCTCATCGAGCGCCAACTCAAGAACGCCGACCTCGCGCTCGGCACGCCCGATGCCCTGGGCGCGCGCCGCAGCGTCACGACCTACGACCTCGACATGCTCAACGTCGAGACCCGCTTCGAGATCCCGCGCATCGTCGACGCCCTGAAGGCCCGCGGCCACGGCACCCTGTGCTTCTACGGCGCGCCCGGCACCGGCAAGACCGCCCTGGCGGAGCACATCGCGAAGGCGATCGGCCGGCCGCTGATCATCAAGCAGGCCAGCGACCTGATGAGCAAGTACGTGGGCGAGACCGAGCAGAACATGGCCGCCATGTTCAAGGAGGCCGAGGCCGAGAAGGCGGTGCTGCTGCTCGACGAGGCCGACAGCTTCCTGCAGGACCGCCGCGGCGCCCAGCGCACCTACGAAGTGACCGAGGTCAACGAGATGCTGCAGGGCATGGAGCGCTTCGACGGCATCTTCGTCTGCACCACCAACCTGCTCGACCGGCTCGACCAGGCAGCGCTGCGCCGCTTCACCTTCAAGATCAAGTTCATGCCGCTGACCGGCGAGCAGCGCGAGCGGATGTTCGTCACCGAGGCGCTCGCCGGCGATGCGGACCAGCTGACCCACGAGATCAAGTTGCGGCTCGCCAGGCTGCCGCAGCTGTGTCCGGGCGACTTCGCGGCCGTCAAGCGCCAGACCGACATCCTGGCGGTGGCCTTCTCGGCCGACGAGTTTCTCGACCAGCTCGATGCCGAACACCGTATCAAGCCCGAAGTGCGCGAGTCCCGCGGCATCGGCTTCGTTCAGTAGGGCTCCACACAAGAAAAGCGCGGGTCGCCGCGCGCGGGGGAGAGCGATCGATGAGGGCTGTCCGGACCGCCCGGAGGATGGACGCGGCGCGCGGCGCCTTGAGCGCTGCCGCACTGGCGCTGGTGGGTCTGCTCGGTGCCTGCGGCGGTGGCGGTGGCGGTGGCGGCGCAGCGTTGCCATTGGCCGCGCCGGCCGCCTTGGCGCCGGGCGACGACCCGATCGTCCCCTCGTCCAGCGTGCAAGGCCAGTGCGCCGCGCCGCGTGGCGGCATCGACCCGGACACCGGCGCGGCGTTCCCCGACCAGCCCGGCTCGGCGACTACCGAGAAGCGCTGGCTGCGGGCCTGGATCGACGAGACCTATCTCTGGTATGCCGAAATCCCCAGCACGCTGGTGGCCGGCGAATACGCGACCCCGCTCGCCTACTTCAACGTCCTCAAGACACCGCTGTCGACCCCCTCGGGCAGGCCCAAGGACCGCTTCCACTTCACCGCCGACACTGCGCAATACCGGGGCCTGTCGCAAGGCGGCGTGCTGATCGGCTACGGACTCGAACTCGCCTTCCTGAGCGCCGCGCCACCGCGCGACATCCGCGTGGCCTTCACCGAGCCCGGCTCGCCGGCGGCGCAGGCGGCCTTCGACCGCGGCCTCAAGCTGGTCGAGATCGACGGCATCGATGTGGTGGCGGGCGCGGACGTGGCGGCACTCAACGCCGCGCTGTCGCCCACCCGCGTCGGCGAAACGCACAGCTTCAAGCTGCAGGCGCCCGACGGTAGCCTGCGCAGCGTGAGCCTGGCGGCGGCCGCTGTCACCCGCACCTCGGTGCAGAACGTGAAGACCATCGCCACCGACAGCGGGCCGGTCGGCTACATGCTGTTCAACGACCACACGGCCGGCGCCGAAGCGCAGCTGGTCGCGGCGATCTATCAGTTCAAGGCGGCGTCGGTCAGCGACCTCGTGATCGACATGCGCTACAACGGCGGCGGCTTTCTCGACATCGCCAGCGAACTGGCCTACATGGTCGCCACGCCGGCGGCCACCCGCGGCACGGTCTTCGAGGCGCTCCGGTTCAACAGCAAGAATCCGTTCCGGATCACGGCGGCGCAGGCCACCGTGCCCTTCCATGCGACCGCGCGCGGCTTCTCGGTGTCGGCCGGCCTGCCGCTGCCGCAACTGGGCCTGTCGCGCGTCATCGTACTGGCGGGCCCCGACACCTGTTCGGCCAGCGAATCGGTCGTCAACGGCTTGCGCGGAGTCGGGATCGCGGTGGACCTGATCGGTGGCGGCACCTGTGGCAAGCCGTACGGCTTCTACCCGCAGGACAACTGCGGCACGACCTATTTCGCGATCCAGTTCCAGGGCGTGAACCAGCAGGGCTTCGGCGACTATGGCGACGGCTTCGTGCCGACCTGCGCGGTGGCGGACGACTTCGGCCATGCGCTGGGCGACACCGCCGAGAGCCGGCTCGCCGCCGCGCTGACCTTGCGCAGCACGGGTGCTTGCCCCGCCGCGCCGCAGGCCCGGGGCGGTGGCGCGCTCGGCAAGGCGGAGGCGACCGAAACGCCCTATCTGATCCGCTCGCCGCTGCGCGAGAACCGGATCATTTCACGCCCCTAGAACGCCGCGCAGACCCGCAGCACGTCGGTGCCGTAGGCCTCGAGCTTCTTGGTGCCGATGCCGCTGATGCCCTGCAGGTCTTCGAGCGTCGCGGGCGCGCGCTCGGCGATCGCGGCCAGCGTGGCGTCGTGGAAGATCACGTAGGCCGGCAGGTTGTGCTCCTTCGCGACCTCGGCGCGCCAGGCCTTGAGCGCCGCGAAGCGGGCCTGGCCGGCTGTGTCGAGCGTGGCGGCGGCCGGCGAGGGCGCGCCGCGCGCGGTTTTTTCGCGCCGCGACTTGCGCTCGGCCGGCGACGAGATCGATTCGCGCAGCATCACCTGGACCTCGCCCTTGAGCACGGCCCGCGAGCCGTCTGTCAGCTGCAAGGTGTTGTACGCCTGGGCGTCGACCGAGAGCGCGCCGGTGGCGATCAGCTGGCGCAGCACGCCGCGCAGCTGCGCCTCGCTGAACTCGTCGCCGATGCCGAAGGTGCTGACCCGCTCGTGCCCGAACTGCTTGACCTTCTCGGTGGCCTTGCCGCGCAGGATGTCCATGACGTGGCCGGCACCGAAGCTGATGCCGCTCTGCTGCTGCACACGGTAGATGGTGGAGAGCAGCTTGCGCGCCGCATCGGTGCCGTCCCACACCTGCGGCGGGGTGATGCAGTTGTCGCAATTGCCGCAGGGAACGCTCTTCTCGCCGAAGTAGCCGAGCAGCCGCACCCGCCGGCAGTCGCTGGCCTCGGCCAGTGACAGCAGCGCATCGAGCTTGCCGCGCATCACCTGCTTGAACTCCTCGCCGGCCGGGCTCTCGTCGATCATGCGGCGCTGGTTGACCACGTCTTGCAGGCCGTAGGCCATCCAGGCGTCGGCGGGTGCGCCGTCGCGGCCCGCGCGGCCGGTCTCCTGGTAGTAGCCCTCGATGTTCTTCGGCATGTCGAGGTGGGCCACGAAGCGCACGTCGGGCTTGTCGATGCCCATGCCGAAGGCGATGGTCGCGACCATCACGATGCCTTCGTCGCGCAGGAAGCGGTCCTGGTGCTTCTGGCGCACCGCGGCGTCGAGGCCGGCGTGGTAGGGCAAGGCGTTGATGCCGGCGTCGACCAGGGTCTGGGCCACGTCCTCGACCCGCTTGCGCGACTGGCAATAGACCACGCCCGCGTCACCCTCGTGCTCGCGCTCGATGAAGCGCAGCAGCTGGGTGGTGGCTTCCTTTTTCTCGACGATGGTGTAGCGGATGTTCGGCCGGTCGAAGCTGGAGACGAACTGGCGCGCTTCCTCGAGCTGCAGCCGCTCGACGATGTCGGCGCGCGTGAGCGCATCGGCGGTGGCGGTGAGCGCGATCCGCGGCACGCCGGCATAGCGCTCGTGCAGCACCGTGAGTGCGCGGTACTCGGGCCGGAAGTCGTGGCCCCACTGGCTCACGCAATGGGCCTCGTCGATGGCGAACAGCGCCAGCTTGCCGCGCTCCCTGAGCGAATCGAGCTGCGACAGGAAGCGCGGCGTGTTGACGCGCTCGGGCGCCGCGTACAGCAAGGTGATCTCTCCGCGCAGCATGCGGCGCTCGACGTCCTGGGTCTGCTCCCAGTCGAGCGTGGAATTGAGGAAGGCGGCATCGACGCCGGCCTCGTGCAGTGCGCCGACCTGGTCGTGCATCAGCGCGATCAGCGGCGACACGACCACGGTCACGCCGTGGCCGGCGCGTTGGCGCGCGATGGCGGGGATCTGGTAGCACAGCGACTTCCCGCCGCCGGTGGGCATCAGCACCAGGGCGTCGCCGCCGGCCACGACGTGGTCGACGATCGACTGCTGCGGGCCGCGGAACTGCGCGTAGCCGAAGATCTCGTGGAGGATCGACTGCGGATCGTCGGCGCCGGACGAAGGCGCGGAGTCGGAAGAGGCGAGGGGCAAGGCGGACACGGTTCGGCGTTGGATGAGGGCCGGCCCGCCAGCGACGCGGCGGCGGGCCGGCCCTGATTGTCGCTTGGTGGCGCCGCCCGGCTGTCAGCTGCGGATGTTTTCGCGCCCGAAAACCGCCATCAGCGTGCATCCCATGGTGGCGACCAGCTTTTCGCGGCCCTCCTCCAGGGCGTAGGCATGGCCCTCGCAGACCGTCACCGTGCGCCCGGGCTTGACCACGCTGCCGACCATGCGGAAGGTCTGGCCCTTGGCGGGCGCGAGCAGGTTGATCTTGTATTCGATGGTCAGCACCGCGGCGTCGGCCGGCATCAGCGTGAAGCCGGCGTAGCCGCAGGCCGAGTCGAGCGCGGTGGCCACCATGCCGGCATGCAGGAAGCCGTGCTGCTGGGTCAGGCCGGCGGCCCAGTCGAGTTCGATCGCCACGCGGCCCGGCGCGATCTCGCCCAGCCGTGCGCCGATGGTGGCCATGGCGCCCTGGCGCTCGAAGCTCTGGCGCACGCGTTGCACGAAGTGCGGGTCCGGGGGGACGAAGGCGGTGGTTGGCATCACGGGTGGAATTGACGTTTACGTAAAGGTCAATTATGGGGTGGAGGTGCATGGCGGACAAGCCGCCAGTCAGCCCAGCACGATGCGCGCGATGATGTTGCGCTGGATTTCCGACGAGCCCTCGTAGATGCGCAGGATGCGGGCATCCCGCACGTAGCGCTCGAGCGGCATCTCGCGCGTGAAGCCGTAGCCGCCATGGATCTGCAGCGCGGTGTCGGCGACGAAGGCCACCATCTCGGAGGCGTAGAGCTTGGCCATCGCCGACTGCAGCGTGAACGGCTGGCCTGCCGAGCGCAGCGCCAGGGCCTGCATCGTGAGGCCCCAGGCCGCCTCGAGCCGCAGCTTCATGTCGGCCAGCATCCACTGGATGCCCTGCTTGCCGGCCAGCGCCTCACCGCCGACCTGGCGCTCGCGCGCCCAGTCCAGTGCTGCCGCCAGCGCGGCTTCGGCGATGCCGAGCGAAGTCGCGGCGACGTCGAGGCGGCTGTTGTCCAGCACCTTCATGGCGGTCTTGAAGCCGCTGCCCTCGTCGCCGAGGCGGTTGGCGAGCGGCACCTCGACCGACTCGAAGGCGACCTCGAAGGCGTGGCCGCCGCGGATGCCCATGAGCTTCTCGGGCGCCGAGACCTTCACGCCCGGGCGGTCGGTGTCGACGATGAAGGCGCTGACGCCGCGGGCGCCGGCCGTGGCATCGGTCCTGGCGAACACCACCAGGAACTTCGCTTCGGCCGCGTTCGAGATGAAATGCTTGACGCCGTCGATGCGGTAGCGGTCGCCGTCCCGGACGGCGCGCGTGCGCAGGTCGGCGGGATGCGAGCCGCCGCGCGGCTCGGTCAGTGCGAAGCCTGCCAGCCACTCGCCACTGGCCGCGCGCGGCAGGTAGCGGCCGCGCTGGTCGTCGTCGCCGCCGATCAGCACCGCATCGGTGCCCAGGTAGTGGGCGCCGATCATCGAGGAGGTCGCGGCGCAGGCACGCGAGATCTCGACCAGCGACAGCAGCATCGCGGTCGGCATCACGCCGGGACCGCCCCAGCGCTCGGGCAGGTTCATGCCCATCACGCCGAGGGCCGCGAGCCCCGGCACGTGGCAGGTGGCCGAGCGCTCGTGCGCATCGATGTCGCTGGCCAGCGGGGCGATGGCCTCGGTCGCGTAGCGCGCGACCGCATCGGCCAGGGCCTGGTCTTCTGCGGTGATGCCGAGTCGTGTCATGGGTCTTCCTTCAGAGGGGGGAGGGGATGGCGGTGGGGCCGAAGGCACCGGCCAGGCGCAGCTCGGCGAGCTTGTCGAGGCCGCAGCCGAGAAGCTGCGCGAGCAGGTCATCCGTGTGCTCGCCCAGCGCCGGCGCGCGTTCGGCCCGGTTCGACGCGGCGCCGTTGAAGCGTACCGGCTGGGTCGGCAGCCGGAGGCCCGGCAGCCGATCGTCCTGCACGCCGCGCAGGAGTTCGCGCGCCTGGGCCTGGGGCGATTCGAGGGCCTGTGCGATGTTCCAGATCGGCGCGGCGGGAACGCCCGCGGCCTCGAGCCGGCGCACGACCTCATCGACCGGATGCGCGGCGGCCCAGCCTTCGATCAGGGCGCGCAAGGCGGGCTCCTGCGCGGAGCGCAGCTCGTCGCTGGTGAAGCGCGGGTCGTTCGCGAGCCCGGGCATCGCCATCGCCGCGGCCAGCGCGTCGAACAGTTTCTTGTTGAGCACCGCCAGCGCGAAGTGGCCGTCCTGCGCGCGATAGACGCCGAACGGCGCCGACAGCGGATGCCGGTTGCCCACGCGCCGCGCCGGGCGGCCCGTGAACAGGAAGCGCGCCATCGAGGTGGCGAGGAAGCTCAGCGTGGTGTCGAACATCGCGACGTCGACGTGCTGGCCGTGGCCGGTGCGCTGGGTCTGCAGCAGCGCGGCCAGCGTGGCCCAGGAGGCGAAGAGGCCGGCGACCACGTCCGACACCGCCTCGCCGACCAGCGTCGGTGCGCCGTCGGGGTCGCCGGTGGCTTCCATCAGGCCGCTCATGGCCTGGACGATGATGTCGTAGGCCGGGCGGTGCGCGTAGGGGCCGGTCTGGCCGAAGCCCGAGACGCTGACGTAGACCAGCTTCGGGTTCTGCCGCGCCAGCGCCTCGGCGCCGATGCCCAGCCGCTCGGCGACGCCGGGGCGGAAGTTCTCGACCACCACGTCGGCTCGGGCCGCCAGTTCATGCACCAGGCGCACCGCATCGGGATTCTTCAGGTCGAGCACCATGCTCTTCTTGTTGCGGTTCATCACCGTGAAGAGTGCGCTCTGGCCGTTCTTCATCGGGCCGATGGCGCGGTAGTCGTCGCCCTGTGGCGGCTCGATCTTGATCACCTCGGCCCCCAGGTCGGCCAACAATGCAGTGGACAGCGGGCCCGCGAGCACGCGAGTGAAATCGAGGATGCGGATGCCGTCGAGCGGACGGGTGGATGGCGTCATGGCGGGTGCTTTGGTGACTGTGGGCCGCCATGGTCGATCCCTTTTGAATCAAATGAAAATACGCATCGTTGATGCCTTGGATCGAAAAAGATGATTCACCTGAACCTTCGCCAGCTCGAGTACTTCGTCGCCGCCGCACACCATGGCGGGGCCGCGCGGGCAGCCGATGCGCTCGGCGTGTCGCAGCCTTCGATCTCCAAGGCCATCGCGGACCTGGAAGCGCTGTGGGGCGAGCGGCTGTTCGTCCGGCTGCATGCGCGCGGGCTCGAACTCACCGGCGCCGGCGCGCTGCGGCACCGCGAGGCGCATGCGCTGCTCGAGCAGGCCCGCACGCTGGCCGCGCCACGCTCGGGCGCGCTCGCCGGCCTGCTGCGGGTGGGCTGCCTGAGCACGCTGGCGCCGCGTTGGCTGCCCGACATCCTGGCGCGCATGGCCAAGGCGTTTCCGGCCATCGAAGTGCAACTGGTCGAGGGCGACACCGAGACGCTCACGCGCATGCTCGAACGCGGCGCGCTCGATGTCGCGCTGATGTACGACCTCGGCCTGGCGCGCGGGGTGCGGCTCGAACCCCTGACGCAGCTTCGCCCCTACGCGCTGCTGCCCTGGGGGCATCGACTGGCCGCGGCCGGCACCCTGCGCATCGCCGATCTCGCGCGCGAGCCCCTGGTGCTGATCAACCTGCCGCACAGCCGCGAGTACTTCCTTTCGCTGTTTCGAGATGCCGGCGTCGTGCCGCGGATCGCGCACGAGAGCGCATCGCTGGAAATGGTGCGCTCGCTGGTCGCCAACGGCCTCGGCGTCTCGCTTCTGACGACCCGTCCGGTGCGCGACCAGGCCTACGACGGCAAGCGCATCGCCTGCCGGCGGCTGCGCGGCCGGCTCGCGCTGCAGTCGGTGGCGTTGGCGCATCCGCCGCCGGGCAGCTACGCGTCGCCGCTGGCTGCGGCTTTTGCCGAGGTGGCGCATGCGGGCGTGGCGAAACAGGCGGACGCATTGACAGGCTGAGCCTCGCGCGCTCGCCTGGCACGTCGCTTGCATTCGACCGCCATATTCGCCGCGTCTGTTCCTGTCTAGACAACTTTTGGTGCATGAAACCGCTTTCGCGCACTGCGGGAGTGCAAGGCGCCACTTGCCATCGACCCAAATTCCGGGTTAACCTGTATATACAGGTGCAGCGCGGGGAATGAAACTCGGCTGCCCTGCTGGACTACGAATACTTTTTCCTGCCCGGCTAGCCGAAAACTTTTGAAACGCAACAGGAGAACCTGAATGGTCAAGACGGTCGGAAAAATCGCCTCGCTGCTGGCGGCTGGTGCATGCATCGCGGGCATGGCGGCGAGCGCCCACGCCGAAGACACCAAGATCACGCTGGGCATGTCGGGCTGGACCGGCTTCGCGCCGTTGACGCTGGCCGACAAGGCCGGCATCTTCAAGAAGAACGGCCTCGATGTCGACCTGCGCATGATTCCGCAGAAGGACCGCCACCTGGCGCTGGCCTCGGGCGCGATCCAGTGCGCGGCCACCACGGTCGAGACGCACGTGGCCTGGAACGCCAACGGTGTGCCGATCGTCCAGATCTTCCAGATGGACAAGTCCTATGGCGCCGACGGCCTGGCCGTGCGCAACGACGTCAAGAGCTTCGCCGACCTGAAGGGCAAGGCGATCGGCGTCAGCGCGCCCGGCACCGCGCCGTACTTCGGCCTGGCCTGGATGCTCAACAAGAACGGCATGAGCATGAAGGACGTGAAGCTGGTGTCGCTCGAGCCGCAGCCCGCCGCCCAGGCCTTCGTGGCCGGCCAGAACGACGGCGCGATGACCTACGAGCCGTACCTCTCGACCGTCCGCGCCAACCCCGCCGCCGGCAAGATCCTGGCCACCACGCTCGACTACCCGATGGTGATGGACACCGTCGGCTGCGCCCCGACCTGGCTCAAGTCCAACGCCAAGGCGGCCCAGGCGCTGGCCAATTCGTACTTTGAGGCCCTCGACATGATCAAGGCCGACCCGGCCAAGGCGAACGAGATCATGGGCGCGGCGGTCAAGCAGAGCGGAGAGCAGTTCGCCAAGTCGTCGGCCAACCTGCGCTGGTCGGACAAGGCGGCAAACCAGAAGTTCTTCGCCAACGACATCCTCCCGTTCATGAAGGACGCGCAGGTGATCCTGCTGGAGTCCGGCGTGATCCGCAAGGCTCCCGACGACCTGGCCACCACCTTCGACACCAGCTTCGTCAAGTAAGAGGCACGGACGATCATGAGCGCGACGCCTGTCATGCACTCCTCCACGCCGGCGGCCTCGGCCGCGCCGGCCGCCCCCCAGTCGCCTCGCCGGCGCCGCGCGCTGGCCCCGCTCGAACCGGTCGGCGCACGGGCGCGCTGGCTGCTGGGCGTCGGCTTCTTCGTCCTGTTCGTGGCGGTCTGGGGCTTCTTCACGCTCGGCGGCTTCGTGTCGCCGACCTTCCTGGCCAGCCCGGTCACGATGGTCAAGGAAGCCGTGCTGCTCTTCACCGAGTTCAACTTCGGCCACGACATCGGCATGACCGTCTGGCGCGTGTTCGGCGGCTTCGTGCTGGCGACCATCGTGGCCGTGCCGCTGGGCATCGCGATGGGCACCTGGAAGAGCGTCGAGGCTTTCTTCGAGCCCTTCGTCTCGTTCTGCCGCTACCTGCCGGCCTCGGCCTTCATTCCGCTCCTGATCCTCTGGGCCGGCATCGGCGAGACCCAGAAGCTGCTGGTGATCTTCATCGGCTCGGTGTTCCAGATCACGCTGATGGTGGCGGTCACGGTGGGCAGCGCGCGGCGCGACCTGGTCGAGGCCGCCTACACGCTGGGCGCCAACAGCCGCGGCATCGTGCTGCGGGTGCTGATCCCCGGCGCCGCGCCCGGCATCGCCGAGACGCTGCGCCTGGTGCTGGGCTGGGCCTGGACCTACGTGATCGTGGCCGAGTTGATCGGATCGTCGTCCGGCATCGGCCACATGATCACCGACAGCCAGGCGCTGCTGAACACCGGGCAGATCATCTTCGGGATCATCGTCATCGGCGTGATCGGCCTCATTTCCGACTTCGCTTTCAAGGCGCTCAACCGCCGTCTCTTCGCCTGGAGCACGATCTGATGAACCAGCTTTCGATTCGCGGCGTGTCCCGCACCTTCACCGGCACGCGCGGCCAGACCACGCAGGCGCTGCTGCCGATCGACTTCGAAGTGCGCGAGAACGACTTCGTTACCATCCTCGGCCCGTCGGGCTGCGGCAAGTCCACCCTGCTGCGCATCGTGGCCGGCCTCGACTACCCGACCGAAGGCCGCGTGCTGCTCGACGGCCAGACCGTCGAGGGCCCGGGCGCCGACCGCGGCGTGGTGTTCCAGAGCTACACGCTGTTCCCCTGGCTCACGATCGCGCAGAACATCCGCTTCGGCCTGCGGGAGCGCGGCATGAGCGAGGCCGACCAGAAGGAGCGCAGCGATTTCTTCATCGCCAAGGTCGGCCTGCGCGGCTTCGAGAACCATTTCCCCAAGCAGCTCTCCGGCGGCATGCAGCAGCGCACCGCCATCGCCCGCGCGCTGGCCAACGATCCCAAGATGCTGCTGCTCGACGAGCCCTTCGGCGCGCTCGACAACCAGACCCGCGTGCTGATGCAGGAACTGCTGCTGGGCATCTGGGAGTCGGCCCGCAAGACGGTGCTGTTCGTCACGCACGACATCGACGAGGCGATCTTCATGGCCAACCGCGTGGCCGTGTTCAGCGCCCGGCCCGGCCGCATCAAGACCGAGATCCCGGTCGACTTCGGCCATCCGCGCCACTACACAATCAAGACCTCGCCCGAGTTCATGGACATCAAGGCACGGCTCACCGAAGAGATCCGCGCCGAATCGATGGCCGCCGCCGAGCATTGATCCCCAGTCCCGAGAAAGTCCGCATGACAGCCGCCAGCCTCCGCAAAGCCTCCGACGCCCACCGCACCGCGCCTGCGCGCGCGGCGGCCTCGACGTCGCCCGCGCTGGCGCTGTACGAGCAGATCAAGGCCTTCATCACGCACAAGATCCAGGACGGCTCCTGGGGGGCCGGCCATCGCCTGCCGTCCGAGAGCGAGCTGGTGGCGCAGTTCGGCGTGGCCCGCATGACGGTCAACCGCGCGCTGCGCGAGCTGGTCGAGCAGGGGCGCATCGTGCGCGTGGCGGGTGTCGGCAGCTTCGTCGCCGAGGACAAGCCGCAGTCGACCTTGCTGCAGATCGCCAACATCGCCAGCGAGATCCGAGACCGCGGGCACGACTACCGCTGCGAGTTCCTCACGGCCGAGCGCATCGCCGCCTCGCCCGACGTCGCGGTCTGGCTCGACCTGCGGCCCGGCGAGTCGGTGTTCCACACGGTCTGCCTGCACATGGAGAACGAAATCCCGGTGCAGCTCGAAGACCGCTACGTGAACCCGCGCGTGGTGCCCGACTTCCTCGACCAGGATTTCTCGCTGGTCCCGCCGAGCGAGTACCTGGTGCGCAACGTGCCCTTCGACCAGATCGAGCATGTGGTCGACGCCGTGCTGCCGACGCCCGAGCAGGCCGAACGGCTGGCGATGGCGGTGACCGACCCCTGCCTGCTGCTGACGCGCCGCACCTGGACCCGCACCCTGCCGGTGACGGTGGTGCGCTGCCTGCACCCGGCTTCGCGCTATCGCCTCGGCAGCCGGTTCCGGGCCGACGGCAACCCTTCCTTCGGCTGAACGCGCACGCCCGGCCTTCGATTTCGCGCGCACCTACTTGTATAGACAGGAGAACCCATGAACGCCACCCCTTCCGCCCACGCGCCGATCGTCCTCGCGCCCGGCGATGTCGATCTCGCCACCCTGCGCCGCGTGCATGCCGGTGGCGTCCAGCTCGCGCTCGATCCGGCGGCGCGCGCCGGCCTGCTCGCGGCGCAGGCCACGGTCAAGCGCATCGTCGATGCCGGCGAAGTGGTCTACGGCATCAACACCGGCTTCGGCAAGCTGGCCCAGACCATCATCCCGCCCGAGCGCCTGGCCGAACTGCAGCGCAACCTGGTGCTGTCGCACAGCGCCGGCACCGGCGAGCCGCTGGCGGCCGGCGTGGTCCGGCTGGTGCTGGCGACCAAGGCCGTGAGCCTGGCGCGCGGGCATTCCGGCGTGCGGCCCGAGATCGTCGATGCGCTGCTGGCGCTGTCGAACGCCGGCCTGCTGCCGCGCATTCCGTCGAAGGGATCGGTGGGCGCCTCCGGCGACCTGGCGCCGCTGGCGCACCTGGCCTGCGTGCTGATCGGCGAGGGCGAAGTCACGACGCCCGACGGCGAAGTCATCGGCGGCGCCGATGCGCTGCGCCGCATCGGCCTCGCGCCCTTCGTGCTCGGCCCCAAGGAAGGCCTGGCGCTGCTCAACGGCACCCAGGTCTCGACCGCGCTGGCGCTGGCCGGCCTGTTCGGCGCCGAGGACGTCTTCGCGGCCGGCCTGATGGCGGGTGCGCTGTCGCTCGAGGCGATCCAGGGCTCGATCAAGCCCTTCGACGCCCGCATCCATGCCGCGCGCGGCCAGCCGGGCCAGATCGCGGTGGCGGGCGCGGTGCGCGCGCTGCTCGAAGGCAGCGAGATCGTGCCCTCGCACGCCGACTGCGGCCGGGTGCAGGACCCGTACTCGATCCGCTGCGTGCCGCAGGTGATGGGCGCCTGCCTCGACAACCTCGCGCACGCGGCGCGCGTGCTTCGCATCGAGGCCAATGCGGCCTCCGACAACCCACTTGTTTTCGACAACGGCGACGTGATCTCGGGCGGCAACTTCCACGCCGAGCCGGTGGCCTTCGCGGCCGACATCATCGCGCTGTCGGTGGCTGAGATCGGCGCCATCTCCGAGCGCCGCATGGCGCTGCTGCTCGACAGCGGCCTGTCGGGCCTGCCGCCCTTCCTGGTGCGCGACGGCGGCGTCAACTCCGGCTTCATGATCGCCCAGGTGACGGCCGCGGCGCTGGCCTCCGAGAACAAGTCGCTGGCCCATCCGGCCAGCGTCGACAGCCTGCCGACCTCGGCCAACCAGGAAGACCACGTGTCGATGGCGACCTTCGCCGGCCGCCGGCTCGGCGACATGGTGAACAACACCGCGGTCGTGGTCGGCATCGAGGCCATGGCCGCCGCGCAAGGGATCGAACTGAAGAGGGGGCCGAAGAGCTCGCCCTTGATCGAAGCCGAGTTCGCCGCCATCCGCGAGCGGGTTCCCTTCATCGACCAGGACATCTATCTCGCACCGACCATCGAAGCCATGCGCACCTGGGCGCGTCAGGAGAACTGGCCCCAGGCCGTGCAATCTATCCTGCCCAGCCAGGCCTGAATCAACGATCACGTTCCGACATCGAAAGGACATCCCGCCATGAACGCACCCGACAAATTCCTCGCCGCCGCCACCGATCCCCGCCATGACGCGAGCCGCGTGATCCGATCGCCGCGCGGCAGCACGCTGAGCTGCAAGAGCTGGCTCACCGAGGCGCCGTTCCGCATGCTGCAGAACAACCTCGACCCCGAGGTGGCCGAGCGGCCGCAAGACCTGGTCGTGTACGGCGGCATCGGCCGCGCCGCGCGCGACTGGGCCTCGTTCGACCAGATCCTCGAATCGCTCAAGCAACTGAACGACGACGAGACGCTGCTGGTGCAGTCGGGCAAGCCGGTGGGCGTGTTCAAGACCCACGAGAACGCGCCGCGCGTGCTGATCGCCAATTCGAACCTGGTGCCCAAGTGGGCCACCTGGGAGCACTTCAGCGAGCTCGACCGCAAGGGCCTGATGATGTACGGCCAGATGACTGCCGGCAGCTGGATCTACATCGGCAGCCAGGGCATCGTGCAGGGCACCTTCGAGACCTTCGTCGAGGCCGGCCGCCAGCACTACGGCAACGATCTCTCGGGCAAGTGGATCCTGACCGCCGGCCTCGGCGGCATGGGTGGCGCGCAGCCGCTGGCCGCGACCCTGGCCGGCGCCGTATCGCTCAACATCGAATGCCAGCAGGCCAGCATCGACTTCCGCCTGCGCACGCGCTACCTCGACAAGCAGGCCAAGGACATCGACGACGCGATCGCGCTGATCAAGCAGCACACGGCCGCGAAGGAAGCGGTCTCGATCGGCCTGCTCGGCAACGCCGCCGAGATCCTGCCGGAACTGGTCAAGCGCGCCCAGGCCGGTGGCCTCAAGCCCGATCTCGTGACCGACCAGACCTCGGCCCACGACCTCGCGAGCGGCTACCTGCCGATCGGCTGGACGCTGGCGCAGTGGGAGGCCGCCAAGGCCGACGCCACGCAGCATCCGACATTGCGCCGCGCGGCGGCCAAGTCCTGCGCTGTGCACGTGCAGGCGATGCTCGACTTCCAGGCCATGGGCATCCCGACGGTCGACTACGGCAACAACATCCGCCAGGTCGCCTTCGACGAGGGCGTCAAGAACGCCTTCGACTTCCCGGGCTTCGTGCCGGCGTACATCCGGCCGCTGTTCTGCGAGGGCAAGGGCCCGTTCCGCTGGGTCGCGCTCTCGGGCGACCCGGAAGACATCTACAAGACCGACGCCAAGATCAAGGAACTGTTCCCTGACAACAAGCACACCCACCGCTGGCTCGACATGGCGCGCGAGCGCATCGCCTTCCAGGGCCTGCCGGCGCGCATCTGCTGGCTCGGCCTGGGCGAGCGGCACCTGGCCGGGCTGGCTTTCAACGAGATGGTGAAGTCGGGCGAGCTCAAGGGCCCGATCGTGATCGGCCGCGACCACCTCGACACCGGCTCGGTGGCGAGCCCGAACCGCGAGACCGAGAGCATGAAGGACGGCAGCGATGCGGTCTCCGACTGGCCGCTGCTCAACGCGCTGCTGAACACCGCCGGCGGCGCGACCTGGGTCAGCCTGCACCACGGGGGCGGCGTCGGCATGGGCTACTCGCAGCACTCGGGCGTGGTGATCGTCTGCGACGGCACCGACGCCGCCGCCAAGCGCATCGAGCGCGTGCTGTGGAACGACCCGGCCACCGGCGTCATGCGCCATGCCGATGCCGGCTACGACATCGCCATCGCGACCGCGAAGAAGCAGGGCTTGAACCTGCCGATGATCAAGTAGTCCGGCAAGGCCGTGCGAATCCATCGCTTCGGCACCGCCTCGCTGGCCGCCGCGCCGTGGAAGAACGGCGGCGGGACGACGCGCGAGATCGCCGCCTGGCCCCAAGGCGCCGGCATGGATGGTTTCGACTGGCGGGTGAGCATCGCGACCATCGACCAGGCTGGGCCGTTCTCGGCCTTTGCCGGCGTCGACCGCGTGATCATGCTGCTCGACGGCAGCGGCGTGCGGCTGCGCTCGGGCGACGGCCGGATCGACCACTGGCTCGGTCGGCCGCACGCGCCGTTTGCCTTTTCCGGCGACATGGCGCTCGACTGCGAGCTGCTCGGCGGCCCGTCGACGGACTTCAACGTGATGACGCGGCGCGGCCGCCTGCGCGCCGAGGTGCGCGTGCTGGCCGGCGACAGCCAGGTGGGACCGGCACCGGCCGGCCTGCTGCTCGCGTTGCGCGGCCGATGGCAGCTGCAGGGCGGCGACACGACCACCCTCGAACCCGGCGCGGGACTCTGGTGGGCCCAGGGCCCTGCCGGCTGGCACGCGACCCCCCTCGATGCCGAGGCCGCGCTGGTCGCGGTCCGCTTCGAAGAAGCGCTCACTCCTTCCACCTGAACACCATGACTCATTCCGCGCCTCCTTCCGCCGACGGCGTCTGGCAGCACCTGCGGCTCGCGCCCGGCGCGCTGGCCGACGACCGGGACGCCGTCGCCGATGCGGCGATCGTCGTCCTCGGCGGCAAGATCGAATGGATCGGCGAGCGTGCGTCGCTGCCCGCGATGCACGCCGGCCTGCCGCGCTTTGATGGCGGCGGCGCGCTCGTCACGCCGGGCCTGGTGGACTGCCACACGCACCTGGTCTACGGCGGCCAGCGCGCCAACGAGTTCGCGATGCGCCTGGCCGGTGCGACGTACGAAGAGGTCGCGAAGGCCGGCGGCGGCATCGTGTCGTCGGTGCGTGCCACGCGCGAGGCCGATGAAGACACGCTGTTCGTTCAGGCCGCGGCGCGGCTCGAGCAACTGCTGGCCGACGGCGTCTGCGCGATCGAGATCAAGTCGGGCTACGGCCTCGCGCTCGACCACGAACGCAAGCAATTGCGTGTCGCACGGCGGCTCGGCGAGGCCTATGGCGTGACGGTGCGCACGACCTTCCTCGGCGCCCATGCGCTGCCGCCCGAATACGCGGGCCGCAGCGGTGACTACATCGACCTGGTCTGCAGCGAGATGCTGCCGGCACTGGCCGCCGAGGGACTGGTCGATGCGGTCGACGTCTTCTGCGAACGCATCGCGTTCTCGCTGGCCGAGACCGAGCGCGTGTTCCAGGCTGCGCAGGCGCTCGGTCTGCCGGTCAAGCTGCATGCCGAGCAGCTGTCGGACATGGGCGGCGCCGCGCTGGCGGCGCACTACGGCGCGCTGTCCTGCGACCACATCGAGCACCTGTCGGCCGAAGGCATCGAAGCGATGCGCGCGGCCGGCACGGTGGCCGTGCTGCTGCCCGGCGCCTACTACACGCTGCGCGACACGCACCTGCCGCCGATAGCCGCGCTGCGCGCCGCCGGCGTGCCGATGGCCGTGTCGACCGACCACAACCCTGGCACCTCGCCGGCGCTGAGCCTGCTGCTGATGGCCAACATGGCCTGCACCCTGTTCCGCCTCACGGTGCCCGAGGCGCTGGCCGGCGTGACCCGCCATGCGGCGCGCGCGCTGGGCCTGCAGCACACGCACGGCGCCTTGCATGTCGGCCAGCCGGCCAACTTCGTGCTGTGGAACGTCCGGGACGCGGCCGAGCTCGCGTACTGGTTCGGCCAGCGGCCGCTGCGCACCGTGGTGCGCCAGGGCCGCATCGCGGCGGGAGCGGCCGCATGACCACGCGCACCCTGTTCGCGGCCGATGCGCTGCTGCCGACCGGATGGGCGAAGAACGTGCTGCTGGCATGGGACGACGCCGGCCGGCTGACGCAGGTGCAATCCGATGCGCCCCGGCCGTCCGCTGCACCCGCCGTGCGCGGCCCCTTGATCCCGGGCATGCCGAACCTGCATTCGCACGCCTTCCAGCGCGCTTTCGCAGGGCTCACCGAGCACCGCGCCGAGCAGCAGGACAGCTTCTGGAGCTGGCGCACGCTGATGTACCGCTTCGCCGCGCGCCTCGGCCCCGAGCAGATGGAAGCTGTCGCGACCTGGCTCTATGCCGAGATGCTCGAAGCCGGCTACACCAGCGTCTGCGAGTTCCAGTACGTGCACCATGACGGCGACGGCCGCCCCTATGCCGACGACGCCACGCTGAGCCTGGCGCTGCTGCGCGCCGCTCAGCGCACCGGCATCGGCTTCACGCTGCTGCCGGTGCTCTACCAGACCAGCGGCTTCGGCGGCACGCCGCCGAACCCGGGCCAGCGCCGCTTCATCCGCTCGACCGAGTCGATGCTGCGCCTGCTCGACGCGCTGAAGCCGACCTGCGATGCGCAGGGCGCGCGCCTGGGCCTGGCGCCGCATTCGCTGCGCGCGGTGCCTCCCGATGCCCTGCGCGATGCGCTCGCCGGCCTCGATGCGCTCGATGCCAGCGCGCCGATCCACATCCACATCGCGGAGCAGACGCAGGAGGTCGACGACTGCGTCGCCTGGAGCGGCCAGCGGCCGGTCGCCTGGCTGCTCGACCATGCGCCGGTCGATGCGCGCTGGTGCCTGGTGCATGCCACGCACATGGACGCGCAGGAGTACCAGCGCGCGGCCACGCGCGGCGCGGTCGCCGGCCTCTGTCCCACGACCGAGGCCAACCTCGGCGACGGCATCTTCGACTTCGCGGCCTGGCGCGGCCATGGCGGCGCCTGGGGCGTGGGCTCGGACAGCCATGCATGCGTCAACGCGGCCGAAGAGCTGCTGCTGCTCGAATACAGCCAGCGCCTGGCCACTCGCCAGCGCAATGTCGGCGCCGATGCGGCGCACCCGCAGGTCGCGACCGCGCTCACGCTGGCCGCCTTGCACGGCGGCGCGCAGGCCGCGGGCCGCGCGGTCTGCGGCCTGGCGCCGGGCCAGCAGGCCGACTTCGTCGTCCTCGACGCCGCACACCTCGCACTGCAAGGGCTCGACGCGCCCGACATGCTCTCGGCGCATGTCTTCGCGAGCCACCGCACGTCGGCGATCGATGCGGTGTGGGTCGCCGGCCAGCCGCGCGTCGCCGCCGGCCGGCATGCACTGCACGACCATGCCGCGGCCGGTTTCGTCGCCGCGCGCAGCCAACTTCTGAAGGATTGAGACCCATGCGCTTCATCACCACCGAGCCGCCATTCCGCTTCCGCGCCGGCAAGCGCCCCTTGCTGATCTCGATGCCGCATGTCGGCACCCACGTGCCGCCGCAGCTTGCGGCGCGCCTCACCGACGAAGCCCGCCAGGTGCCCGACACCGACTGGCATCTCGAACGCCTCTATGACTTCGCGGACGAACTCGGCGCCTCGGTGCTGGTCGCCACGCACTCGCGCTACGTGGTCGACCTGAACCGTCCGCCCGATGGCGCCAGCCTCTATCCGGGCCAGAGCGTCACCGGCCTGTGCCCGGTCGACACCTTCGACGACACGCCGATCTACGCCGCCGGCGATGTGCCCGACGAGGCCGAGGTCGCCGAACGCCGGGAAGCCATCTGGCAGCCCTACCACCGCCAGCTTGCGGACGAACTGGCGCGCCTCAAGGCGCAGCACGGCATCGCCGCGCTCTGGGACGCGCACTCGATCCGCTCGGTGCTGCCGCGCTTCTTCGAGGGCAGGCTGCCCGACCTGAACCTCGGCACCGCCAACGGCGCGAGCTGCGATCCGGCGCTGGCGCAGCGGCTGAAGCAGATCGCCGGCGAGGCGAACGGCTTCAGCTCGGTGCTCAACGGCCGCTTCACGGGCGGCTATATCACGCGCCATCACGGCCAGCCGGCGCAGGGCGTGCATGCGGTGCAGCTCGAGATGACGCAGTGCAGCTACATGCAGGAAGCCTTGCCCTTCGACTACCAGCCCGAGGTGGCGCAGCGCGTCCAGCCGCACGTGCGGCGCATGCTCGAAGCCGTGCTGGACTTCGTCGAGCGCAAGCACGACTGAACGGCATGGAATTCCTCGCCGCCCTCGAACGTGCGATCGGCGCCGGCCTCGTGCAGACCGGCGAAGCGATCGCCGCGCGCCACCACACCGACTGGAGCGGTGCGCCGCCGGTGGTGCCGCTGGCGCTGGTGCGGCCGCGCAGCACCGAGGAGGTGGCTGCGGTGCTGCGGGTCTGCGGCGACCACCGGGTGGCGGTGGTGCCGCAGGGCGGACTCACGGGACTGGCCGGGGCGGCGGTGCCGCGCGCGGATGCGATCGCGCTCTCGCTAGATCGGATGAACGCCATCGAATCGGTCGACCTCGCGGCCGCCACGATCACCGTGCAGGCCGGCGCCACGCTGCAGGCGGTCCAGGAGGCGGCGGCCGCGCACGGGCTGCAGTTCGGCGTCGATCTCGGCGCGCGCGGGTCCTGCCAGATCGGCGGCAACCTCTCGACCAACGCGGGCGGCAACGGCGTGCTGCAGTTCGGCATGATGCGCGAGCAGACGCTGGGCCTCGAAGTGGTGCTGGCCGACGGCAGCGTGCTGCCGATGCTGCGGCCGATGCTGAAGAACAACACGGGCTACGACCTCAAGCAGTTCTTCATCGGCGCCGAAGGCACGCTCGGGGTCATCACGCGCGCGGTGCTGCGGCTGCATCCGGCACCTCGCGCCCGCGCTACCGCGCTGGTGGCACTGGCCGATTTCGATGCCTCGCTGGCCTTGCTCGGGCGCCTGCAGTCGCGCTTCCCGGGTGCCGTGGCGGCCTTCGAGCTGATGTGGCGCGACTTCATCGAGACCTCGCTGGTCTGGCAAGGCCTGCGAGAGCCCTTCGACGCGCCGCATCCCTTCGCGGCGCTGGTCGAGCTGACCGGCAGCGACGAGGCCGCGCTCGGCGAGGCGCTCGAAGCGCTGCTGGCCGAGGCGATGGAGGCCGGGCAAGCGGTCGATGCGGCGATCGCGCAGTCGCGGGCCCAGGCGCTCGCCTTCTGGAAGATCCGCGAAGCCACGGCCGAGCTGCCGGTCCACATGCAGCCGCCGATCAACTTCGACGTCAGCCTGCCGATGGCCGGGATCGGCCGCTTCGCCGCGGCCTGCCGCAGCGCCTTCGATGCCCGCTGGCCGGGCCACCACTCGATCTTCTTCGGCCATGTCGGCGACAGCAACCTGCACATCACGACCGACGGCCGCTCGATCGGCGGCGACGAGGCCGGCATCGAGCGCGTCGTCTACGACCAGGTGGCGGCTTTCGGCGGCAGTGTCTCGGCGGAGCACGGCATCGGCCTGCACAAGAAGCCCTATCTGCATGCCAGCCGTACGCCGGCCGAAATGGCCGCCATGCGCGCGATCAAGCGCGCGCTCGATCCGCTCGACCTCCTCAACCCCGGCAAGGTATTCGACCAATGAACATGTCCGCCATCCACGCACTCGCACGCCCCGAGGTGCCTGCGCTCCCCGCCTACAACGCCGGCCTGTCGTCACAGGCGGTGCGCGCGCGCTACGGCGTCAGCGAGATCGCGCGGCTCGCCAGCAACGAGAATCCCTTCGGCGCCAGTCCCGCGGTGGCGCGCGCGCTGGTCGACCTGGCGCTGCAGGTCGGCACCTATCCCGATGCGAACTGCAGCGCGCTGCGCGCCGCGATCGCGCAGCGCAGCGGCGCCCGGCCCGAGGAGGTGGTGATCGGCAATGGCTCCGAGGACATCCTCCAGATGCTGTGCCAGGCCTTCCTGTCGCCCGGCGACCGGGTGCTGACGCAGCGGCCCGCCTTCGGCCTGCACGAGATCTACCCGCGCATGATGGGCGCGCAGGTCGAAGCGCTGGCGCTGACGCCCGCGCTCGGCTTCGACATCGACGCCTGGTGCGAGGCCCTGGCGCACGGGCCGAAGCTGGTGATGCTGGCGAACCCGTCGAACCCGGTGGGCTGCATGTTCGATGCCGACGAGTTCGCCCGGCTGCTCGCCGCCATGCCGCCGGCCACGCTGCTGGTGCTCGACGAGGCGTACTACGAATACGCGCGGACCGCGCCCGGCTTTCCCGATGCGCTGGCCGCGCTGCGCGCGCAGCAGCGGCCCTGGATCGTGCTGCGCACGTTTTCCAAAGCCTGGGGGCTGGCGGGCCTGCGGGTCGGCTACGGCATCGCGTCGGATGCCGCGCTGGTCCAGTTGCTGGACCGGGTGCGCACGCCCTTCAACGTCAACCTGGCGGCCCAGGCGGCCGCACTGGCGGCGTGGGGCGACGAGGCCCACATGGTCCATGCGGTGGCCGAAACGGTGCGCCGGCGCGACGCGATGGCGGAGGCGCTGCGTGCGATGGCCTGGCCGGCGCTGCGTGTCGCGCCTTCGGCGGCCAATTTCCTGTTCATCGACCTGGCGCGTCCGAACGGCCCGGTCAATGAAGCGCTGCTGGCGCGCGGCATCATCGTCAAGCCATGGAAGGAGCCCGGTTTCGAGAGCTTCATCCGGGTGTCGATCGGCACGCCGGAAGAGAACGCGCGCTTCCTCGGCGCGCTGGCGGAGATCGCCAGCGCGCCGGCTTGACAAGACCCGCCGCCGCGGCGGGCGCGGCGGCGCTTCCTACAATCGGGTCATGAAGCCCGTCGTCTACACCCGCGCCCAGCAACTTCCCGCCATCCTGGCCCAACGCATCGCCATCCTCGATGGCGCGATGGGCACCATGATCCAGCGCTTCAAGCTGACCGAGGCGCAGTACCGCGGCGAGCGCTTCAAGGACTTCCCGCGCGACGTCAAGGGCAACAACGAGCTGCTCTCGCTGACCCGGCCCGATGTCATCCGCGACATCCACGAGGGCTATCTCGCGGCCGGCGCCGACCTGATCGAGACCAACACCTTCGGCGCCACCCGGATCGCGCAGGAGGACTACAAGATGGCCGAACTGGCGCGCGAGATGAACCTCGAGTCCGCGAAGCTGGCGCGCGCCGCGTGCGACAAGTTCAGCACCCCCGACAAGCCTCGCTTCGTCGCCGGCGCCCTCGGCCCGACGCCCAAGACCGCCAGCATCAGCCCCGACGTCAACGATCCCGGCGCGCGCAACGTCAGCTTCGAGGAACTGCGGGCTTCCTACTACGAGCAGGTCGAGGCCCTGGTCGAAGGCGGCTCCGACGTGCTGCTGGTCGAGACCATCTTCGACACGCTGAACGCCAAGGCGGCGCTGTTCGCCATCGACGAGTACTTCGAGGCCAGCGGCGAGCGGCTGCCGCTGATCATCAGCGGCACCGTGACCGACGCCTCGGGCCGGATCCTGAGCGGACAGACCGTGACCGCCTTCTGGCACAGCGTTCGCCATGCACGGCCGCTGGCCATCGGCCTGAACTGCGCGCTGGGCGCGGCGCTGATGCGGCCCTACATCCAGGAGCTGGCACGCGTCGCCGACGACACCTTCATCAGCTGCTACCCCAACGCCGGCCTGCCCAACCCGATGAGCGAGACCGGCTTCGACGAGACCCCCGACGTCACCTCGCGCCTGTTGCACGAGTTCGCAGCCGAGGGGCTGGTCAACATCGTCGGCGGCTGCTGCGGCACCACGCCGGAGCACATCGCGGCCATCGGCCAGGCGGTGGCACCGCTCGCCGGCCGCAGCCTGCATCGCGCGGCCTTCTACAGCGAAGCCGCTTGAGGCCGCCGCGCCCGGCGCATGTGAAGCCGGGATGAAGAAAGTCTCCAGACGTTCCGCGTGTGCGCGAAGACGCGCGCTGTGGCGTTCTCGTTTGAAGGCCGTGGCTGATTGACATCGGGCTGCAGCCCCTTCTACCCTGGACCGCAAAGGAATTCTTCATGAACAACAAGGCAATGCGATGGTTCGGCCTGGCCGCCATCGCCCTGGCGGTGCCGTTGGCCGCCTCGGCTCAGCAGGCATTCACCCGCGGGCCGGTCAACCTGCGTGCCGGTCCTGGCGACAGCTATCCGCTGGTGGCCACCTTGGGGCCCGGGCAGTCGCTGCAGGTGATGGGCTGCACCGCCGGCTACGGCTGGTGCGACGTGGTGCTGCCGGACGGCCTTCGCGGTTGGTCCTATGCGGCCAGCCTCGAATACGCCTACCAGGAGCAGCGCGTTCCGCTGGCGACCTATGGCGCGATCATCGGCGTGCCGCTGGTGACCTTCGCCATCGGCAGCTACTGGTCCAACTACTACCGCGACCGCCCCTGGTACAACCAGCCGCGCTGGTGGGGCGGCCGCCCGCCGCCGCCGCCGGGCCCGGGCTGGCGCCCCCCGCCGCCGCCGGTGGCGGGCTGGCGTCCCAATCCGTGGCCGGGCTATGCGCCGCATCCGCCGGGCTTCCGTCCGCCGTCGGCGCCGGGCTTCGGTCCGCCGCCATCACCCGGTTTCCGGCCGCCGCCATCACCCGGCTGGCGCCCGCCGCCCGGTGCGCGTCCGCCCGGTTTCCAGACTGGCGGCCGGCCGCCGGGGCAGGGCGGGGGTGACCACGGCCGCGGAGGCGGCCGCGGTGGCGACCATGGCGGTGGCGGGGATGGCGGTCGCAATGGCCATGGCGGGGGCCACGGAGGTGGAGGTGGTGGTGGCGGCGGCCACGGAGGAGGCGGTGGCCACGGTGGCGGCCATGGTGGAGGCGGTGGAGGCGGCGGAGGCCGCGACCGCTAGCCGGCGCCTTCCTCAGTCCTTCTTGCGGGCGATCAGTGCCACGAAGCGCTGGGCCCCGAGGCCCAGCGGCCGCTCGCGCGACCACACGACATCGACCCACAGGTCGAGCCCGTTCGACAGGTTCTCGAACGGAATCTCGACCAGCGCGCCAGCGGCCACGTGCGGCCGCGCGAAGTTGCGCGGCAGCCAGCCCCAGCCCAGGCCGGCGGTGATCAGGCTCAGTGCGGCCAGCGCGTTGTCGGTGCGCCAGACATGGCGCGCGAAGACGAAACGCGGGTCGCTGGTGGCGAGGTCGCGTCCGGCGACCACGATCTGCCGCGTGGTCGTCAGGTGTTCTTCGCGCAACCGTCCCCCCGCCGCGGCCAGCACCGGATGGTCGGGCGCCATCACGGCCACCATGGTGTCGTTGGCCACTTCCTGGAAACCCTCGCGGCCGTCGAGGCTGGGGCGCTCGAACACCAAAGCCAGCTGGGCCCTGCCGCTGTGCAGCAGCGCCAGTGCATCGGCCTGCGGCGCCGCCAGCACCTCGACCTCCAGCAGCGGGTATTCGGCCGCCAGAGCGGCCAGCGGCCCGCTCCAGGGCGCGGCCAGCAACTCGGGCGCAATGGCCAGCGTCAGCCGGTTCTCCAGCCCCTGGGTCAACGCCAACGCCTGGACCTGAAGTTGCTTGAGTTGCGCCGCCAGCAGGCGCGCCTGCGGCTCCAGCGATCGCGCGGCCGCGGTCGGCTGCGGCTCGCGGCCGCTGCGGTCGAACAGGCTGAGGTCGAGCTCGGCTTCGAGACTGGCGATCGCCATGCTGACCGCCGACGGCACCCGGCCCAGCGCCCGCGCGGCCGCCGAGAAGGAGCCGTGATCGACCACTGCGAGAAACACCGCCACGTTGTCGCTGGAAAAACCCATGCCGAACCCGATCTATCAACAAATCTGAAAGAAGATGACTTTTTATATCAAATAAACCAACATAAAGTCCATCCCAACGCCAACCAACACAGGATCGATTTCATGCAAGGGCTCAAGCGCCGCGTCGTCTACATCAGCCTCTACGAGGGCATCGCCATCGTCGCGGCCAGCGCGGGCCTGGCGCTGATGTCCGGCCAAGGACTGGGACATTCGGGGGTGCTGGCGGTCATCGCCTCGGTCATCGCGGTGCTCTGGAACCTGTCATTCAACGCCCTGTTCGAGCGCTGGGAGTCCGGCCAGGCGGTGCGCGGCCGCAGCCTGCGCCGCCGGATCGCCCACGCGATCGGCTTCGAAGGCGGCCTGGTTGCCTTCCTGGTGCCGGTGTTCGCCTGGTGGCTCGGCGTCAGTCTCTGGGATGCGCTGGTGATGGACCTCGGCCTGGTGGTTTTCTTCCTGGTCTACACCTTCGTCTTCAACTGGGCCTTCGACGCCATCTTCGGCTTGCCGGCATCGGCCGCCGGTGCCGCGCAGCCAGCGTAAAATCCGCGGCTCCCAAGGAGCGTTGCAGCGCCGCCGGCCGTCTGGCCGGCCGCGTCAGGCTTGGGCTTCCAGGCACTGGAGTGCAACGACGCTCGCCTGACCCCGTTTCCACAGGTGAGCCCATGCCAATCGATTCTTCCGCGTCCCAGACCCCGCCCCCGATGAAGCTGTCCGGCCTCGAGCCGGTGCAGATCGGCGATGGCGCGCTGTTCGTCAACATCGGCGAGCGCACCAACGTCACCGGTTCCAAGGCCTTCGCGCGGATGATCCTGAACGGCCAGTTCGAGGAAGCGCTGGCGGTGGCGCGCCAGCAGGTCGAGAACGGTGCCCAGGTCATCGACATCAACATGGACGAGGCCATGCTCGACAGCAAGGCCGCGATGGTGCGTTTCCTGAACCTGATCGCGAGCGAGCCCGACATCGCGCGGGTGCCGATCATGGTCGACAGCTCGAAATGGGAAGTCATCGAGGCCGGCCTGCGCTGCATCCAGGGCAAGGGCATCGTCAACTCGATCAGCATGAAAGAGGGCGAGGACCAGTTCCGCCACCAGGCCCGGCTGCTGCGCCGCTACGGCGCTGCAGCGGTCGTGATGGCCTTCGACGAGAAGGGCCAGGCCGACACTTACGAACGCAAGATCGAGATCTGCGAGCGCGCCTACCGCATCCTGGTCGACGAGATCGGCTTCCCGCCCGAGGACATCATCTTCGACCCGAACATCTTCGCGATCGCCACCGGCATCGAGGAGCACAACAACTACGCGGTCGACTTCATCAACGCAGTGCGCTGGATCAAGCAGAACCTGCCCGGCGCCAAGGTGTCGGGCGGGGTGTCGAACGTGAGCTTCAGCTTCCGCGGCAACGACCCCGTGCGCGAGGCCATCCACACCGTGTTCCTGTACCACGCGATCAAGGCCGGCATGGACATGGGCATCGTCAACGCCGGCATGGTCGGCGTCTACGACGACCTCGAGCCCGAACTGCGCGAGCGGGTGGAGGACGTGGTGCTGAACCGCCGCCCCGATGCCGGCGAGCGCCTGGTGGAAGTCGCCGAGACCGCCAAGAGCGGCGCCAAGGACGAGAGCAAGAAGCTCGAATGGCGCGGCACGCCCGAGCATCCGGTGCACGTCAACCAGCGCCTGTCGCACGCCATGGTGCACGGCATCACCGACTTCATCGTGGAAGACACGGAAGAGGCCTACCAGCAGATCCTGGCCACCGGCGGGCGTCCGCTGCATGTGATCGAAGGCCCGCTGATGGCCGGCATGAACATCGTCGGCGACCTGTTCGGCCAGGGCAAGATGTTCCTGCCGCAGGTGGTGAAGTCGGCCCGCGTGATGAAGTCCGCGGTGGCGCACCTCATTCCCTACATCGAGGAAGAAAAACGCCAGGACGAGGCCGCCGGCCGCGATGTCCGCACCAAGGGCAAGATCGTCATCGCGACGGTCAAGGGCGACGTCCACGACATCGGCAAGAACATCGTCACGGTCGTGCTCCAGTGCAACAACTTCGAGGTCGTGAACATGGGCGTGATGGTGCCCTGCCACGAGATCCTGGCGCGCGCCAAGGTCGAGGGCGCCGATATCGTCGGCCTCTCGGGCCTGATCACGCCCAGCCTCGAGGAGATGCAGTACGTGGCCGGCGAGATGCAGAAGGACGAGCACTTCCGGATCAAGAAGATCCCGCTCATGATCGGCGGCGCCACCACCAGCCGGGTCCACACGGCCGTGAAGATCGCGCCGCACTACGAAGGCCCGGTGGTCTATGTGCCCGATGCCTCGCGCAGCGTGAGCGTGGCCCAGTCGCTGCTGTCGGACCAGGCGGCGAGCTACATCGACGAGCTCAATGCCGACTACGACAAGGTGCGCCACCAGCACGCCAACAAGAAGCAGGTGGCGCTGTGGCCGCTGGCCAAGGCGCGCGCCAACAAGACGCCGGTCGACTGGTCCGGCTATGTACCGCCGATGCCCAAGTTCATCGGACGGCGCGTGTTCAAGAACTTCGACCTGACCGAACTCGCCAAGTACATCGACTGGGGCCCCTTCTTCCAGACATGGGACCTGGCCGGGCCGTTCCCCGCCATCCTCAAGGACGAGGTGGTCGGCACCGAGGCGGTGCGGGTCTACGCCGACGGCCAGCGCATGCTCAAGCGCCTGATCGAAGGCCGCTGGCTCACGGCCAGCGGCGTGATCGGCTTCTGGCCCGCCAACACCGAGCGCGACGACGACATCGTGCTCTACACCGACGAGTCGCGCAGCGAGGTCGCGCTCACCTGGTGGGGCATGCGCCAGCAGGCCGAGAAGCAGGTGATCGACGGCGTGACCCGGCCGAGCCGCTGCCTGGCGGACTTCGTGGCGCCGCGCGAGAGCGGGCTCAAGGACTACGTGGGCATGTTCGCGGTCACCGCGGGCATCGGCATCGAGAAGAAAGAGAAGTACTTCATCGACGACCTCGACGACTACTCGGCGATCATGCTCAAGTCGCTGGCCGACCGGCTGGCCGAGGCCTTCGCCGAGGCGATGCACCACCGTGTGCGGACCGACCTGTGGGGCTACGCGCCCGACGAGGCGCTCAGCAATGCCGACATGATCGACGAGAAGTACCGCGGCATCCGGCCCGCGCCCGGCTACCCGGCCTGCCCCGACCACAGCGTCAAGGGCCCGATGTTCGACCTGCTGAACTGCGCCGAGATCGGCATGAGCGTGACCGAAAGCCTCGCGATGATGCCGGCCGCCAGCGTCAGCGGCTTCTACCTGAGCCACCCCGACTCGACCTACTTCAACGTCGGCAAGATCGGCCACGACCAGCTGCAGGACCAGGCAGCGCGCCGCCACCAGAGCGAGGTCGAACTCGAACGCCTGCTGGCGCCGAACCTGTGACACGAAGCGCCGTCGCGAGCACCGCCGGCCAGCGGGAGTTCCTATTCAAAAGCTGATGTTCGGGGCCGCCCACTATGCGGCGATGGCGGTCTTCGCGGTCGCCTGCTGGGGGGTCGGGCGGTCGCTGCTGGCGCGCATCGGCGCGCCAGGGCGACGCGACGCCGCGCTCGAAGCCGCGATGGCGGCCGCGGCCGGGCTCGGGCTCTATGTCTGCGTCTTCCAGGCGATCGCGATCGCCGGGCTGTTCGGCCGCGGCGCCGTCGTCGGCACGGTGGCGCTCGGCCTGCTGGCGGCCGTGCTGCAGTGGCCGGCCTGGCGGCGCGAACGCGGCCCGCGGCTGCCGTCCGAGCCCTTCGGCTTCGTCGAGAAGCTGGCGCTGGTGGCCTTCGTGCTGACGGCGCTGCCGGCCCTGGTCGAACCGCTGGCGCCGCCGGCCGCGTTCGACGAGCTGATGTACCACCTGCCCTATGCGCGCGAAGTGCTGCAGAGCGGGCGGCTCGGCGTCCACGAGTGGCTGCGCTATCCCTGGTTTCCGTACAACTACAACCTGATCCATGCCGGCGCGCTGGCGGTCGGCGACGACGTCCTGCCGCACCTGCTGAGCGCCCTCGCGGGCTGGCTGTCGGTGGCGATGGTCTACCGGCTGGGTGCGCAGCATGCGAGCCGGCTGACCGGGCTGGCCGCGGCCGCGATCTGGCTCGGCATCGGCGACTACGAAAGCGCGCTGATCGACATCAGCGTCGCCCTCTTCGTGCTCGCCGCCTGCACCGCCCTGTGGTGGTGGCGCGAGTCCGACGATCCGGCGCGTGGCGCGCGCTGGCTGGCGCTGGCCGCCTTCTTCCTCGGCGTCGCGGCGGGCTCCAAGTACCAGGCCCTGACGGTGCTGCCGCTGGTGGCCGTGTTCGTGGTCCGGCGCGAGCGCCGGCTCAAGGTCTGGGCGCTGGCGCTGGTGTGCTTCCTGGTCCCCTGCATCTACTGGTATGCGCGCAACGCGGTCATGACGGGCGACCCGTTCAATCCGATCGGCGCGCGCCTGTTCGGCTTCACCAACTGGAACGCGGCCGACTACAAGAACCAGTTCGACGACGTGCGCGCCCATGCCGCGTGGCCGAACGGCTTCCTGTGGGGCGTGCTGTTCGCGCCGTTCGCGCTGGCATGGAAGCGCTCGCCGGCGGTGCGCGCGGCGGCCGTGTTCAGCCTCTACTCGCTGGGCGTCTGGGCCCTGACCTCGCGCTATCCGCGCTACCTGGCCGCCTCGGTGCCGCTGATCGCGCTGGTGTCGGTGGTCGGCTGGCAGGCATTGCTGGCCCGCCTGGCCGACGGGCTGCGCCGCGCGCTGCCGGCGTGGAACGCGCGCGGCCTGCTCGACCGCGCCGGCCGCTGGCTCGGCGTGCTGCTGCTGTTGGTGGGCGTCGGCGGCTCGTTCTACATGACGCGGCGCAGCGTGGCGGCGATCGCGACCACGCCGGCCGAGCGCGCCGCCTTCCTCGACGCCCACGTGCCCGGCTATGCGGTCATGAACTACCTGCGCGAACACGCGACCGGGCGGGTCTACCAGATCGCGCTCAGCGAAGCGATCTACTATGGGCCGGCCCCGGTCTGGGGCGATGCGATCGGGCCCTGGCGCTATGCCGACTTCATCGTGCTGCCGCCGGCCGAATTCGCGCGCAAACTGCGGGGCCTTGGCTTCGAGGCGATCGCGGTCGGCGCCAGCGCCGCGCCGACGCTCGCCGCCCAGCCCGGCTTCCTTGACCATTTCGCCTTGATGTACGAAAAAGCCGGTGCCAAGGCCTACCGCATCCTGCCTGCCAAGAATGACTGAACGTTTCGACTCGAGCCCGCTGCGCATCGCCGCCGTGATCCCGTGCTTCAACGAGGCGCTGGCCATCGCGCAGGTGGTGAGCGAGTTTCAGGCGTCCCTGCCCGAGGCCGAGATCCACGTCTTCGACAACAACTCGACCGACGACACCGCGGCCGTGGCCCGGGCCGCCGGCGCGCGCGTGACGCACGTCCCGCTGCGCGGCAAGGGCAACGTGGCGCGGCGGATGTTCGCGGACGTCGAGGCCGACGTCTACGTGATGGTCGACGGCGACGCCACCTACGACGTCGGCGAGGTGCGGCGGCTGATCGAACTGATGGTCGAAGGCAACCTCGACATGGTGGTCGGCTCGCGGGTCGACGACGGCGCCGACATGCAGACCTACCGGCGCGGCCACCGCTTCGGCAACGCCTTGCTGACCGGCGCGGTGGCGAGCCTCTTCGACGGCCGGATGACCGACATGCTGTCGGGCTATCGCGTCTTCTCGAGGCGCTACGCCAAGTCCTTCCCGGCATTGTCCAGGGGCTTCGAGATCGAAACCGAATTGACAGTCCATGCGCTCGAATTGCGGATGCCCTTCGCCGAGGTCCCGATGCCCTACCGCTCGCGGCCCGAAGGCTCCGAAAGCAAGCTGTCGACCTACCGCGACGGCTGGCGCATCCTCAAGACCATCTGCAAGCTGTTCGTGAGCGAGCGGCCGCTGCAGTTCTTCTCCAGTGCCGCGGGCCTGCTGGTGCTGCTGTCGCTGATCCTCGCCGAGCCGCTGGTGTCCACCTACCTGAACACCGGGCTGGTGCCGCGGCAGCCGACCGCGGTGCTGGTCACCGGGATGATGCTGATGGCGATGTTGTCCTTCGTCTGCGGCGTGGTGCTGCACACCGTGACCATCGGCCGGCGCGAGGCCAAGCGGCTGTGCTACCTGGGGATTCCCGGCGTCCGCTCCGCCGCCGGCCGGCCATGAAGCTCGGGCGGGAGTTCCTGTCGTTCGCGGTCGTCGGCGCGATCGGCTTCGTCGTCGACCTCGGCGTGCTCTACGTGGTGGCGCCGGCGTTCGGCTGGTATGGCGGGCGCGTGCTGTCGTTCCTCGCTGCCGCCACCGTCACCTGGGCGCTGAACCGGCGCTTCACCTTCGCCGGGAGGCATTCGGGCGCGTCGATCGGGCGCGAGTACCTGCGCTACCTGCTGACGATGATGGGGGGCGCGCTGGTCAACTACGGGGCCTACGTGCTGACCTTGCACTGGCTGGGCGGGCCGCTGGCCCCCGCGCTCGGCGTGGCGTTCGGCAGCTGCGCCGGGCTGGCGGTCAACTTCCTGACGGCGCGTTTCCTGGTGTTCGGCTCGGCGCGCGGGTCCTGAGCGCGCCGTTCAATGCCCGCCTGACACCACCACCGGAATCTCCGTCGCCGGCGGCGTGTTGCGGCTGCGTCCGCAGCGCACGATGCCGTCGATCATGACCATCCCGACGCCCGGGATGTCGCCCAGCTGCACGCTCTCGAGCAGGCCGGGGGCGGGCGAGTGCTGGGCCCGGTCCATGAAGACGAAGTCGGCGTCGCGGCCGACCTCGACCAGCCCGCAGTTGAGCTTGCGGATGCGCGCCGTGTTGCCGGTCGCGAAGCAGAACACCAGCTCGGCCGGGATGTTGGCGATCGACGAGAGCATCGCCACCATGCGCAGGATGCCCAGCGGCTGCACGCCCGAGCCGGCCGGCCCATCGGTGCCGAGGATCACGCGGTGCGGGCACTTGAGGTCGAGCGCCGCCTTGGCGGCTGCGATGGCGACGCGCTCGTTGCCGTTGTGCACGATCTCGATCGCCCGCGACGACTTCTCGCACAGCTCGCACACGTGCGCCTCGGGCAGCGAGGTATGGCCGCCATTGATGTGGCCGATGATGTCGGCGTCGGCTTCGAGCACCACGTCCTTGTCGATCAGGCCCGAGCCCGGGATCGACGGGCCGCCCGTGTGGATGGTGCTCTGGATGCCGTACTTGCGGGCCCAGGCGACCATTTCCTTGGCCTCGTAGCCGGCCTTGACCGAGCCCAGGCCCACTTCGCCGAGCAGGCCCACGCCGGCCTCGGCCAGTTCCTTGAAGTCGCTCTCGACCATGCCCTTCTCGATCACCGGCGCGCCGGCCAGCACCTTGACGCCGCCGGGGCGGAAGTTGTCGAAGGCGCGCTGCGCGGTGATGGCCAGCGCCTTCAGGCCGACGATGTCCTTGGGCCGCCCGGGCAGGTGAACCTCGCCGGCCGAGATCATGGTCGTGACGCCGCCGTTCATGGTGGAGTCGATCCAGCCGATCTGGCCCTGGCGCGGCGTCCAGTCGCCGAACACCGGATGCACATGGCTGTCAATCAGGCCCGGCGCGACGCAGGTCTTCTTGCAGTCGATGACGGTCTTCGCGCCTTCGAGGTCGCAGTCCTTCTCCTTGCCGACCGCGACGATCAGCCCGTCGACGACGACGATGGTGTCGGCGTCCAGGATGGGCTTGTCGATGTCGCCCGACAGCAGCAGGCCTATGTTCCGGATGACGACCTTGCCCGACTTGGCGCCGGTTGCGACTTCTGCCATTTCTTTTCCTCGTGAGTGGATTCTTCCTCGGAAGCTCCGGCATCGACGGTGCGCAGCACGGTCTCGATCACGAAGTCTTCCCAATGCGCGACCGCCTCCGGCGTCTCCAGGGGCTCGCCGAGGAACGCGGTCAGCGTGTGCCGGTTCGACGTGTAGAAATAGCCGGTCGAGGCGATCAGCAGGTACAGGTCGCGCGGTGCCACTTCGTCGCGGAACAGCCCCTGCTGGACGCCCGCGGCGACGATCTCGCTGATGATCGAGATGGCCCGCGACGAGTATTCGCGCGCCCGCAGCGACTTGGCGATGTGCCGGCCCTTGTGCAGGTTCTCGGTGTTCAGGAGCGTGACGAACTCGGGGTTCTTGCGGTAGTAGCCGAGCACGAAGCGGATCACCGCGGTGAGCGACTCCACCGGCCGCGAGGCATCGAGGTCGATCGCGGCCTCGGCGTCGTCCATGCGCCGGTAGATGCCTTCGAGCACCGCGATGAACAGGCCTTCCTTGCTTCCGAAGTAGTAGTAGATCATGCGGTCGTACGACTTGGCGGCCTTCGAGATCTTCTCGACGCTGCCGCCGTCGTAGCCGTACTTCGCGAACACCTTGGTGGCCGCGCGCAGGATGCTCTCGCGGGTGGCTTGCGCCGCGGCCTCGCGCACGCCGGTGCGGCGCGTCGCGGGCTTGGGCGCGCTCTTGCGCGCGGCTGCCTTGGCCTCGGGCATCTGCGGCTTCGCTCTACTTTTCGGCAAAGGCGCGCTCGACCACGTAGTCGCCCGGCGTCGAGGTATTGCCTTCCTTGAAGCCGCGGGCCTCGAGGATGTGCTTGAGGTCGACCAGCAGGCCCGGGCTGCCGCACAGCATGACGCGGTCTTCGGCGGCATTGAGCGGCGGCAGGCCGAGGTCGTCGGTGAGCTTGTTGCTTTCGATCAGCTCGGTGATCCGGCCCATGTTGCGGAACTCCTCGCGCGTCACGGTCGGGTAGTAGAGCAACTGCTTCTCGATCATCTCGCCGAGGATCTCGTGCTTGGGCAGATGGTCGGTGACCAGGTCGTGGTAGGCCAGCTCGTCGACCTGGCGCACGCCGTGCACCAGGACGACCTGCTCGTACTTCTCGTAGGTCTCGGGGTCGCGGATGATGCTCATGAACGGCGCCAGGCCGGTGCCGGTGCCGAACAGGTAGAGCCGCTTGCCCGGCAGCGTGTAGTCGATCAGCAGGGTGCCGGTGGGCTTGCGGCCCACGATGACCGTGTCGCCGACCTGGATGTGCTGCAGCCGGGAGGTCAGCGGGCCTTCTTCCACCTTGATGCTGAGGAACTCCAGGTGCTCCTCGTAGTTCGGGCTGACGATGCTGTAGGCCCGCAGCAGCGGCTTGTTGTTGACCTTCAGGCCGATCATCGTGAAGTGGCCGTTGGAGAAACGCAGGGCCGGATCGCGGGTGGTGGTGAAGGTGAACAGCCGGTCGGTCCAGTGGTGGACGCTGAGCACGCGTTCTTCGCTGAATGCACTCATAAGGGTCAGGAATGGTTATGAACGAACAAGGGATGCACCAATTGTCGGCGATGCCCGCGAAAACCCCAATGCAAGCATCGGGCCCGCTTGCTACATTGGATCAATAAATGTAGCGTTCACCACATGAAAGTGTAGGGAATGCTACACAAACGTCAGTTCCAGCACAAGAGAAGGTGCCAGCGGGCGGCCGGCACAGATGTTGCACCTCCGCTCGCCTTCCCTCCCCAGACTGCCACGAGACCCCCGCGATGACCGAACACACCAAGACAGATGGATTGCCCGGCATGGACATGCCGGTGGTGCCCGAAGCCCTGGGCCGCGCGCCGCTGCGCAACGAGCGCATGAGCACCAGCAAGGTCGAGTGCAACGCCTGCCCGGTGCTGTGCCAGATCTCCGACGGCCGCACCGGCGCCTGCGACCGCTACGCCAACCGCGCCGGCGTGCTGGTGCGGGTCGACCCGGTGGTGCTGTTGCGGCGCGAACTGGCGAGCGAATCGCCGGCGCTGGTGCCGTTCGCGCGCATCGGCAACGAGGTCGATGGGGGCGGGCAAGCCGAAGTGCCGGTGGCCGATGCCGACTGGGACGGCGATCTCCTGCATGCCGACGAGGTCTTCGTGACCGGCGTGGGCTCCTCCACCACTTATCCCGACTACAAGCCGGCGCCGTTCATCGTCGCCTCGAAGGCGCAGGGCGTCGACATGGTCACGGTCGTCACCGAAGGCATCTTCAGCTATTGCAGCTTCAAGGTGAAGATCGACACCGACCGCTTCCTCGGCGCCGAGCAGGCCAACGTCCGCTACAAGGGCGAGGTGGTTGGCCACGTCACCACGGCCGAATACGGCTCGCAGATGCTGTCGCTGGGTGGCGTGCACCACCTCACGGGCGGCAGCAAGAAGGAAGGCCGCATGACCTGCGAGCTGATGCAGCTGCTGGGCAACAAGAAGGCGGTCGAATGCGTGATCGACGGCGGCGCCAGCATGGTGATCCAGGCCGGCAAGGCGCCGATCGTCAATGGCGTCGAAGAGCAGCGCATGCGCGTGGGCTGCGGCTCGGCCGCGGTCGGCATCTTCGCGCGCCAGCTGTTCGGCCACGCCGACGAGGTGGTGGTGGTCGACGACCACATCACGGGCGTGCTGACCGAGCATCAGGCCGGGCGCTGCCTCGACATGGCGCCGTCGGGCATCCAGATGCGCGGGCGCAAGTCGACGCCGGGGCGCTATTTCCAGGTCGCGAATCCGGGCAATGGCTGGGGCGGCACCGACATCGACGATCCGCTGTCGATCATCGAGGGCTGGGAGGAGGGCGTGGCCCGGCCGGGCCTGCGCCTGCTGATGACCTCCACCACCGGCGAGCACGCGCAGTGGTATGTGCTCGACGAGCAATTGCAGCCTGTCGAGCAGCCGATGCCGGCCGAGGTGCGCCGCATCGTCGAGCGCATCGGCGAGAACTGCGAACCCTCGCTGTGCACGGTGCTGTTCCTCGGCGGCGCCGGCGGGTCCCTGCGCGCCGGCGTGACCGAGAACCCGGTGCTGCTCACGCGGGCCATCAAGCGGGCGCTGGTCAACGTGACCTGCGGCGGCGCGCCGGCCTACGTGTGGCCCGGCGGCGGCATCACGGTGATGGCCGACGTGCTGCGGATGCCCGACAACAGCTTCGGCACCGTGCCGACCCCGGCGATCGTCGCGCCCATCGAGTTCAGCATGCGGCGCGACGACTATGCCGCTCTGGGCGGCCACATGGAGCATGTGTTCTCGCTCGAACAGGCCCTGGCCCGCGGTGCCTGGCAGGACGACGGCGCCCCGCTGGCGCGCCGGTGGCTGCGCATGGATGCGGCCAATCCCTGGCCGCTGGGCCAGCCGCCGATGCTGGGTTGAATTTCATGCCCGCACAACGCACCGCGCTCGATGCAGGCCGCTGGCATCTGAACCACGGGCCGATCGACATCATCGCCGAAGCCCACGGCGATGCGGTCGAGGTCGCGGTGGCGCACGAGCATGTCTGGCGGCGCTTCGCCGCGCTGCTCGACGAGCTGGTGGCCGAGCTGCCCCTGCTGCGCCAGCCGGTGGCCGAGGGCGACTGTCCGCTGCGCGGCCCGGTGGCGCGCCGCATGTGGGAGGCTTGCGCGCCGTTTCGCGCCGGCTTCATCACGCCGATGGCCGCGGTCGCCGGTGCGGTGGCGCAGGAGCTGATCCCCTGCTACCACCGGCCGGGCATCGAGCGCGCCTGGATCAACAACGGCGGCGACATCGCCCTGCACCTGGCGACTGGCCAGAGCGCGCGCATCGGCTTGTTCGCCGACATCGCGCGCTTCGACCCGCGCGCGCCGGGCCTCATCACCACCGACGGCCAGTTCGAACTGCGCGCAGAAGATCCGGTGCGCGGCGTCGCCACCAGCGGCTGGCGCGGCCGCAGCTTCTCGCTCGGCATCGCCGACAGCGTGACGGTGCTGGCCGCAACCGCGGCCCAGGCCGACGCCGCGGCCACCGTGATCGCCAATGCGGTCGACGTCGACGATGCCGGCATCCAGCGCCGGCCGGCGAACGAATGCAAGGACGACAGCGACCTCGGCGACATCCCGGTGACGGTCGACGTCGGCACGCTGGCGCCCTCGAAAGTGCATCGTGCACTGGATGCGGGCGCCGAGCGCGCCAAGGCGCTGCAGCGTCTCGGGCTCGTGGCCTCCGCGGTGCTGGTCTGCCAGGGGCAGTGGCGGGTCGTCCAGCCCTTAAGCTCCGGGTTTGCGGAGCGGCTGCCGCAGAGCGAGGGCAGCATCGCTGCCGATGCAGTTGGTTCAGTATTTGCTTAACGAAAAGCAGGACACCTTTTCATGATCGATATCCGCCGCGTCTTCACCCATGTCGAGCACATCCACCACGAGTTCGGACCGCGCGCCGCGACGCCGCTGGTGCGGGGCGCCATCGGCGCGGTGCTGACCAATCCCTTCGCGGGCCGCTACGAACCCGACATCCTGCCGATGATGGCGCTGCTCGACCCGGTCGGCGTCGACATGGCGCACCGCCTGCGCGGCGCCATGGACGTGCCGGTCGAGCAGATCGCCACCTACGGCAAGGGCGCCATCGTCGGCGCCGCCGGCGAACTCGAGCACGGCGCGCTGTGGCATGTGCCCGGCGGCTATGCAATGCGCGAGCTGCTGGGCTGGAAAGGCGACCGCGAGGCCTACCGCAAGGGCCAGGCCGAAGAGAAGACCGGCCAGCCCGGCAACGCGCTGTCGATCGTGCCGTCGACCAAGAAGGTCGGCCCGCCCGGCGCCGCGCTCGACGTGCCGCTGACCAACATCAACGCCAGCTACGTGCGCGGCCAGTTCGATGCCATCGAGGTCCGCGTGCCGGGTGCGCCGGCGGCCGACGAGATCGTCTTCATCCTCGCGATGAGCACCGGCTACCGCGTGCATGATCGCGTTGGCGGTCTGCGGGCCGAGAACATTTCCAAGTGGGACGGCCTCCGCTGAACCCGACAGAGACAAGGAACCAACCATGAGTGCAAATATCCGCAAGCTCGTCGTCCAGGTCGACGAAACCCGCAAGGAAATGGGCCAGGCGATCGACCCGCCGACGCGCCGCGCGGTCGCCATCGCCGTGATCGACAACCCCTACGCCGGCCGCTACAGCGAATCGCTCGACGAGCTGATCGCGATCGGCGAGGAACTCGGCGCGCTGCTGGGCCAGAAGGCCGTGGCCGCGCTCGGCATCGCGCCCGGCCAGGCCCATAGCTATGGCAAGGCGGCGATCGTCGGCGAAGCGGGCGAGCTCGAGCATGCCGCGGCCATCCTCCATCCGAAGCTCGGCGCGCCGCTGCGGGTGGCGGTCGAGAAGGGTGCCGCGCTGGTGCCGTCGAGCAAGAAGCGCGGCACGCTCGGCACCGCCATCGACGTGCCGCTGGGCCACAAGGACGCGGCCTTCGTGCGCAGCCATTTCGACGCCATCGAGGCCCGGGTGTCCGATGCGCCGCGCGCCAACGAGATCGTGGTCGCGGTGGCGGTCACCGACAGCGGCCGCCCGCTGCCGCGGATCGGCGGCCTGCAAGTGTCCGAGATCAAGGGCGAAGACGGCCTCCGGTGATGAATGTGACCCCCACGCTCCTCACTTCGTGTGTCGCTGCCCCCCGAGGGGGCCGCAGGCCGCCTTGGGGCGGCCCGGCGCCGGCCTGATTGCCGCAAAATTTTCTTTCTGTTCGATCCCAAGGAGTTCCCGATGAATCCCATGCGCCTAGCCTTCACCGCGGCCGCCGTCGCCACGCTCGCCACCGCACTCGCTCCGGCGCATGCGCAGGGCGTCATCAAGATCGGCGAGATCAACAGCTACAAGGCGCAGCCCGCCTTCCTCGAGCCCTACAAGAAGGGGATGGAGCTGGCGGTCGACGAGATCAATGCGGCCGGCGGCGTCAACGGCAAGAAGATCGAACTGATCAGCCGCGACGACAACGCCAACCCGGGCGACGCGGTGCGCGTGGCCGAAGAACTGGTCTCGCGCGAGAAGGTCGACATCCTGGCCGGCACCTTCCTGTCGAACACCGGCATGGCGGTGGCCGACTTCGCCAAGCAGAAGAAGTTCTTCTTCCTGGCCGGCGAGCCGCTGACCGACAAGCTCACCTGGCAGGGCGGCAACGCCTACACCGTGCGCCTGCGTCCCGGCACCTACATGCAGGCCGCGATGCTGGTGCCCGAGGCGGCCAAGCTCAAGAAGAAGCGCTGGGCGGTGGTGTACCCCAACTACGAATACGGCCAGTCGGCCGTGGCGGCCTTCAAGACGCTGCTGAAGGCAGCCCAGCCCGATGTCGAGTTCGTCGCCGAGCAGGCCACGCCGCTCGGCAAGGTCGACGCCGGCAGCGTGGTGCAGGCGCTGTCCGATGCCAAGCCCGACGCGATCTTCAACGTGCTCTTTGGTGCCGACCTGTCGAAGTTCGTGCGCGAGGGCAACACCCGCGGCCTGTTCAAGGACCGCGAGGTGGTGAGCGTGCTCACCGGCGAGCCCGAATACATGGACCCGCTCAAGGACGAGGCGCCCAACGGCTGGATCGTCACCGGCTACCCGTGGTACGGCATCACGACGGCCGATCACAAGAAATTCGAGCAGGCCTACCAGGCCAAGTTCAAGGACTATCCGCGCCTGGGCTCGGTGGTCGGCTACAGCATGATCAAGTCGGCCGCGGCGGGCATCGCGAAGGCCAAGAGCACCGACACCGAGAAGGTGGTCGCGGCCTTCAAGGGCCTGCAGGTCGACACGCCCTTCGGCAAGATCACCTACCGCCCCGAGGACAACCAGTCGACCATGGGCGCCTTCGTGGGCCGCACCAAGAACGAGGGCGGCAAGGGCGTGATGGTCGACTACGTGTATCTCGACGGCGCCGACGCCAAGTACCAGCCGAGCGCCGCCGAGATCAAGAAGTCGCGCGCCGCCGACTGAGCCAGGAACGAACGGGTCATGAGCTTTTCAGGTTTCATCGTCCAGCTGCTCAACGGGCTGGCGAGCGCGTCCTCGCTGTTCCTCGTGGCGGCCGGGCTGTCGCTGATCTTCGGCGTCACGCGCATCGTGAACTTCGCCCATGGCTCGTTCTTCATGGTCGGCATCTACGTCGCCTACACGCTGGTCGACCGGCTGGGCACCGGCTTCGGCTTCTGGCCGGCGCTGGTGATGGCGGCACTCGCGGTCGGCGTGCTGGGTGCGCTGATCGAGGTGGTACTGCTGCGGCGCATCTACAAGGCGCCCGAGCTCTTTCAACTGCTGGCCACCTTCGCGCTCGTGCTGGTCATCAAGGACGCGGTGCTGTGGCTCTGGGGCCCCGACGAACTGCTGGGGCCGCGCGCGCCGGGCCTCGCCGGTTCGGTCATGATCCTCGGGCGGCAGTTTCCTTCCTACGACCTGTTCCTGATCGTGGTCGGTCCGGTGGTGCTCGGCCTGGTCTGGCTGCTGCTGACCCGCACCCGCTTCGGCACCCTGGTGCGCGCCGCCACGCAAGACCGTGAGATGGTCAGCGCGCTGGGCGTCAACCAGGCCTGGCTGTTCACCGCGGTGTTCGCGCTCGGCGCGCTGCTCGCGGGCCTGGGCGGCGCGCTGCAGCTGCCGCGCGAGCCCGCCACGCTCGAGATGGACCTCAACACCATCGGCGCGGCCTTCGTGGTGGTGGTGGTCGGCGGCATGGGCTCGATCCCCGGCGCCTACGCCGCCGCGCTGCTGATCGCCGAGATCAAGGCGATCTGCATCTGGCTCGGCGTGGTCGACGTGTTCGGCATCCCGGTCTCGTTCTCCAAGCTCACGCTGGTGGTCGACTTCCTGGTCATGGCCGTGGTGCTGGTCTGGCGCCCCTGGGGCCTGTTCGGCAAGCCGCAGGCGCCGAGCCGCTACGTCGGCATGCAGGAAGAGCCTCTGCGGCGGCCCAGCCGCGCCTACGTGATCGCAGTCGCGCTGTTCGGCCTGGCGCTGGTCGCGATGCCCCTGCTCACGGCCGGCTCGCCCTACACCACCGTGCTGCTGATCGACCTGCTGATCGCCGCCCTGTTCGCTGCCAGCCTGCACTTCATCATGGGCCCGGCCGGCATGCACTCCTTCGGCCACGCGGCCTATTTCGGGCTCGGTGCCTACGGCGCCGCGCTGCTGGTGCGCGCCAGCGGGATGCCGATGGAACTGGCGCTGGTCGTCGCGCCGCTGGTGGCCGCGGCGGGCGCCTTCGTCTATGGCTGGTTCGCGGTGCGGCTGTCCGGGGTCTATCTCGCGATGCTCACCTTGGCCTTCGCCCAGATCACCTGGGCCATCACCTACCAGTGGGACAGCTTCACCGGCGGCAGCAACGGCCTCACGGGTGTCTGGCCTTCCGAGTGGCTGGCCGACAAGCGGACCTACTACTGGGTCACGCTGGCGCTGGTCGGGCTGGGCGTGTGGTGGCTGCGCCGCGTGCTGTTCTCGCCCTTCGGCTATGCGCTGCGCGCCGGCCGCGATTCGCAGCTGCGTGCCGATGCGATCGGCATCGACGTCAAGCGCATGCAGTGGGCCGCCTTCGTGATCGCCGGCACCGCGGCGGGCCTGGCGGGGGCGCTCTATGCCTTCTCCAAGGGCAGCATCTCGCCTGAATCGCTGAGCGTCGGCAAGTCGGTCGACGGGCTGGTGATGGTGCTGCTCGGCGGCATCCAGACACTGGCCGGCCCGGTGGTCGGCGCGGTCACCTTCACCTGGCTGCACGACACCGTGGCGCGCAACACCGACTACTGGCGCGCGATGCTGGGCGGCATCATCCTGCTGCTGGTGCTGCTGTTCCCGCAGGGCATCGCGGGCTTCGCCAAGCAGCTCTTCGATCGCCGCCGGCACAAGGCCGAAGCGGTCGAACTGGAAGAGGTGAAGGCATGAGCCTCCTCAAAGTCAACGAACTCGGCAAGTCCTTCGGCGGCGTCAAGGCGGTCGACGGCATCAGCTTCGAGCTCGCGGCCGGCGAACTGCTGGCACTCATCGGCCCCAACGGCGCGGGCAAGTCGACCACCTTCAACATGGTCAACGGCCAGCTCAACGCCGACCGCGGATCGATCCTGCTCGACGGCCAGGAACTGGTGGGGCGCAAGCCGCGCGAGATCTGGCGCCTGGGCGTGGGACGCACCTTCCAGATCGCCGAGACCTTCGCCTCGCTCACCGTGGTCGAGAACGTGCAGATGGCGCTGCTGTCGCACGACCACAAGCTGTTCTCGACCTGGCGCCGCGCCTCGGACCACAAGCGCGACGAGGCGCTGGCGCTGCTCGACCAGGTCGGCATGAAGTCGCAAGCCGACCGGCCCTGCAGCGTGCTGGCCTACGGCGACGTCAAGCGGGTCGAGCTCGCGATCGCGATGGCCAACAGCCCGAAGCTGCTGCTCATGGACGAACCCACCGCGGGCATGGCACCCAAGGAGCGCAACTCGCTGATGGCCCTGACCAAGCAGCTCGTGATCGACCGCGGCATGGCGGTGCTGTTCACGGAACACAGCATGGACGTCGTGTTCGCCTACGCCGACCGCATGATCGTGCTGGCCCGCGGGCGCCTGATCGCCCAGGGCAAGCCGCTCGAGATCCGCGACCATCCGAAGGTGCAGGAGGTGTACTTCGGCAGCGGCAAGACCTTCGAGAAGATTGCACAGAAGGCCGCTGCGGTGAACGCGGCGGTCGGGGAGCACGCATGAGTTCACACGAGACCTTGCTCGAAGCCAAGGCCCTGTGCGCCTGGTATGGCGCCGCGCAGATCCTCTACGACGTCGATCTCGAGGTCCGGCGCGGCGAAGTGGTCGCGCTGATGGGCCGCAACGGCGCCGGCAAGTCGACCACGCTCAAGGCGCTGATCGGCATGCTGGCCAAGCGCCGCGGCGCGGTGCGCTTCCTCGGCCACGACATCTCGAAGAGCGAGCCGCATCTGGCGGCCCGGCTGGGCCTGGGCTTCGTGCCCGAGGACCGGCGCGTGTTCACCGACCTCAGCGTGATGGAGAACCTCGAGGTCGGGCGGCAGCCGGCACGCCGCTGGAGCGACGGCACCGACGCGCCGCTGTGGACGCCCGAGCGCCTGTTCAAGCTGTTCCCGAACCTTGGCGAGATGCCGAACCGCCCGGGCGGCCGCATGAGCGGCGGCGAGCAGCAGATGCTGACCGTGGCGCGCACGCTGATGGGCAACCCGTACCTGGTGCTGCTCGACGAGCCCTCGGAGGGTGTCGCGCCCGTGATCGTCGAGCAGATGGCGAACATGATCCTGGAGCTGAAGGCGCAGGGCGTGAGCATCCTGCTGTCCGAGCAGAACATGCACTTCGCGGAGCTGGTGTCCGACCGGGCCTACGTGCTCGAGAAGGGGCAGATCCGCTACCAGGCGTCGATGGCCGAACTGGCGGCCAACGACGAAGTCCGCCGTGCCTACCTGAGCGTCTGAGTCTTTGTTCAACCCGAGGAGCGACACCATGCAACGCAGAACCGTCCTGAAATCCGCGGCCGCTTTCGGCCTTGTCGGTGGCCTTGGCATTTCGATGCCGCTGTTCGCGGCCGCGAAGATCAAGCCGGCGGCCAATGCGGCGCTGATCGTGGTCGACGTGCAGAACTGCTTCATCGAAGGCGGCACGCTGCCGGTGAAGGGCGGCGCCGAAGTGGTGCCGGTCATCAACAAGCTCGCCGATGCGTTCCAGAACATCGTCGTCACGCAGGACTGGCACACGCCCGGCCATGCCTCGTTCGCCAGCACCTACGCCGGCAAGAAGCCCTTCGAGAGCACCAAGCTCAGCTACGGCTCGCAGGTGCTGTGGCCCGACCACTGCGTGCAGGGCACCGACGACGCCGCGCTCAACAAGGACCTGAAGCTGCCGACCGCGCAGATCATCATCCGCAAGGGCTTCCACAAGGACATGGACAGCTATTCGGCCTTCGAGGAGGCCGACCACAAGACCGCCACCGGGCTGGCCGGCTACCTGAAGGCGCGGGGCGTGAAGACCGTGTTCGTCACCGGCCTGGCGACCGACTTCTGCGTCGCCTGGACCGCGATGGATGCACGCAAGGCGGGCTTCGAGGTCTACGTGATCGAGGACGCGACGCGCGCCATCGACCTCAATGGCTCGCTGGCCGCGGCATGGAAGCAGATGGCGGCCAAGGGCGTGAAGCGCATCCAGTCCACGGACATCGTCTGAGCCGCCCGGGAAGATGCCGGAGCTCGGACTCAAGGTCAACGGACGCAGCGTCGAACTCAGGGCGTCGCATGAGGCCTCGCTGCTGCATGTGCTGCGCAACGACCTGGGGCTCAACGGGCCCAAGTTCGGCTGCGGCCTCGGCCAGTGCGGCGCCTGCACCGTGTGGGTCGACGGCACGGCGGCGCGGGCCTGCGTGATTCCGGCGCACGGCGTGGCCGGCCGCGAGATCACCACGCTCGAAGGCCTCGGCACCCGTGAGCACTGGCATCCCGTGCAGCAGGGCTTCGAAGACGCCCAGGCCGCGCAGTGCGGCTACTGCCTCAACGGCATGGTAATGCAGGCCGCGGCGCTGCTCGCGCGCGAGCCGAATCCGAGCGAGGCGCGCATCCGCAGCGAGCTGTCGGGCAACCTGTGCCGTTGCGGCACCCACGTCGAGATCCTGGACGCGGTGCAGCGTGCCGCGCTGCGGATCGCGGAAGGCGCCGGCACGTGACGCGCCGCGCCGACCTGCCCCGCACGCGCAGCGATTTCCTCCAGGCCGACGGCGTTCTCGTCGTCGTGCGCGAGACGCCCCCGGCGCCGCCGCCGTCGCCGGGCCAGCCGGCGGCAGTGGCGGGCGATCCGGCCGAGGGGCCGGAGGTGCTGCTTGCGGTCTGGGACGACGGCAGCGTCACGGCGCTGAACGGCCATGTCGACCTCGGCACCGGCATCCAGACCGCCCTGTCGCAGATCGTGGCCGAGGAGCTCGACCTGCCGATGGCGCAGGTCCGCATGGTGCTCGGAGACACCGCGCGCGCGCCCAACCAGGGGGCGACGATCGCCAGCGCCTCGATCCAGATCCACGCGGCCCCGCTGCGGCATGCGGCGGCACAGGCGCGCGGCTGGCTGATCGCGCAGGCAGCGGAGCAACTGGGCGTGCAGCCCGCGCTGCTGACCCTGCGCGACGGCCGGGTCCGGCACCGCGACGACCCGGCCTTCGGCATCGGCATCGGCGAGCTGGTGGCCGGCGGCCGCAGCGTGCTGCAGCTGGACACGTTGTCGAAACCGAAGGACCCGGCCGACTACCGCATCGTCGGCCGTTCGCAGCCGCGCGTCGATATCCCTGCCAAGCTGGCCGGCGAGACCGTCTTCGTGCACGACATGCGCCTGCCCGGCATGCTGCACGGCCGCGTCGTGCGGCCGCCCTATGCGGGGGCGGACCATGGCGACTACATCGGCAACACGCTGGAGTCGGTCGACGAGGCCTCGATCGCGCACATTCCCGGCATCCGTGCCGTGGTCGTGATCCGCGATTTCGTCGGCATCGTCGCCGAGCGCGAGGAGCACGCCGAACAGGCGCTGCGCGAACTGCGCGTGCACTGGAAGGCCTGGCCCGGCCTGCCGCCGCTGGACGACCTCGAAGGGGCGATCAGCGCCAATCCGTCGACGCAGCGCCTGCTGGTCGACGAAGGCGATGCCGACGCCGGGCTGGCGGGGGCGGCGCAGCCGATGCCGCGCACCTATGTCTGGCCCTATCAGATGCATGCGTCGATCGGTCCTTCGTGCGCGCTGGCGCATTGGCAGCCGGGTGGTGAGGCCGAACTCCGCGTCTGGGCCGGTTCCCAGAACCCGCACGTGCTGCGGGCCGACCTGGCGAAGCTGATGGGCCTGGACGACACCGCGGTCGACGTGGTGCGCATGGAGGCCGCCGGCTGCTACGGCCGCAACGGCGCCGACGATGTCGCGGCCGACGCGGCCCTGCTGGCGCGCGCGGCCGGCGCCCCGGTGCGGGTGCAGCTCACGCGCGAGCAGGAGCACCTGTGGGAGCCCAAGGGCGCCGCGCAGCTGATGCGCGTCCAGGGCGGGCTCGATGCCGAGGGCGGCGTCGCGGCCTACGACTTCGAGACCTCCTACCCGTCGAACGGCGCGCCGACGCTGGCCTTGCTGCTGACCCGGGCCGTCGAGCCGGTGGCGCAGGCCTTCGAGATGGGCGACCGCACCGCGCGGCCGCCCTACACCTATCCGAACCTGCGGGTGAAGGTCAACGACATGGCGCCGATCGTGCGCGCCTCGTGGCTGCGCGGGGTGTCGGCGCTGCCGAGCTCGTTCGCCCACGAGTCCTATGTCGACGAACTCGCGACCGCCGCGGGTGTCGACCCGGTGGCTTTCCGGCTGCGCCATCTGCACGATCCGCGCGCCGCCGAGCTGGTGCGCCAGACCGCGCAGAAGGCCGGCTGGCGCATGCGCACGGGCCCGCAGGAGAACGCCGACAACGGCCTCGGCCCGGGCGGCGACGTGCTGTTCGGCCAGGGCTTCGCGTATGCGCGCTACGTACACAGCAAGTGGCCGGGCTTCGGCGCCGCCTGGTCGGCCTGGGTGGCCGATGTCGAGGTCAACCGCAAGACCGGCGAGGTGCATGTGCGGCGCGTGGTGGTCGGCCATGACGCCGGGCTGATGGTCAACCCGGCCGGTGTCGAGCACCAGATCCACGGCAACGTGATCCAGACGACCAGCCGCGCGCTCAAGGAGCAGGTGCGCTTCGCGCCGCAGGCCGCGCCCGGGTCGGCGCTGCTGCCCGGCCGGCCGCCCTCGGGCGTGGTCGCCAGCCGCGAGTGGGGCAGCTACCCGATCATCAACTTCCGCGAAGTGCCGGTGATCGAGGTGATGCACCTGCAGCGGCCCGGCGAGCCGTCGCTGGGCGCCGGCGAATCGTCCTCGGTGCCGGGCACCGCCGCGATCGCCAACGCGATCTTCGATGCCACCGGCGTGCGCTTCCGCTCGCCGCCGTTCACGCCCGAAGTGGTGCGGGCGGCGCTCAATCCGCTGCCGGCGCCGGCCGGGCCCGAAACCGCTCCCGCGGCGGCCCCGCGGCAGCTGCCGGCCTCCGCACCATGGCCGAAGCGGCGCGGCCTGTGGGCCGGCGCCGGCGCGCTCATCGTCGGCGGCATCGGCGTGGTCGCGGGGCTCGCGGGCTGGCGCTCGGCGATCGCGCCGGTCAGCTTCAGTGCGCCGGCTTACAGCGAGGCGACGATCGAGCGCGGCCGCCGGCTGGCCGCGCTCGGCGACTGCGCGGTCTGCCACACGGCGCCGGGCGGCACGCCCAACGCGGGCGGCCGGGCGATGGAGACGCCCTTCGGCACCATCTACACCACCAACCTCACGCCCGATGCCGACACCGGCCTCGGCCGCTGGTCGTTCACGGCCTTCCAGCGGGCGATGCGCGAGGGCATCTCGCGCGACGGCCATCACCTGTACCCGGCCTTTCCGTACACCGCCTTCGCCAAGACCAGCGACGACGACCTGCAGGCGCTCTACGCCTACTTCATGTCGCTGCCGCCGGTGCGCGCCGAGACGCCGCCGGCGGCGCTCAAGTTCCCCTTCGGCCTGCGTCCGCTGATGGCCGGCTGGAACGCGCTGTTCCACGACCCCGCGCCCTACCGGCCGGTGACGGCCCAGAGCGCCGAATGGAACCGTGGCGCCTACCTGGTCAACGGCCTGGGCCACTGCGGCGCCTGCCACACGCCGCGCAATGCGCTCGGCGCCGAGCGGGGCGGCAGCGCCTCGCTGTCGGGCGCGATGATCGATGGCTGGGAGGCGCCGGCGCTGACCGCGCTGTCGACCGCCGGCGTGCCGTGGACCGCCGACGCGCTCTACGGCTACCTGCGCCACGGCCATGCGAAAGCGCACGGCATCGCCGGCGGTCCGATGGCCGAGGTGGTGCGCGAGCTGGCGCAGGTGCCCGACGCCGACATCCGCGCCATGGCCACCTACCTGGCGTCCTTCAACACCGCCACCACGCCGGCGGAGGCGGAGGCCCGGGCGCAGCGCCTGGTGGCGGAGGCGGCGGCGCAGCAAGGCCGGCTGCTCGGGCCCGCGCAGCGCATGTTCGACAGCGCCTGCGCCGCCTGCCACCACGATGGCGACGGGCCGACGCTGCTGGGCGTGAACACGCCGCTGGCGCTCAACAGCAACCTCACGAGCGCGCGGCCCGACAACCTGCTGCGCACCATCCTCGACGGGGTGCGCGAACCGGCTGCGCGCGACATCGGCTTCATGCCGGCCTTCCGCGAGGCGCTCGACGATGCTCAGATCGCCGAGCTGGCCGGCTACATGCGAGCCCGCTTCGCGCCGCAGGAACCGGCCTGGGCGGACCTGCCCGGGCGCGTGGCCCGCCTGCGGGCCGAGACGCCGAGCGCCCCGCGACGCTGAGAGTCCCGTACGATCCGGGGCGCAGAGGCCGAAATCGCCGGCCCGCTCCCTGGAGACCTTCGCATGACCTCGATGCTTTCGCCCGCCCAGTCCCTGCCTCGCGATGCCGAGCGCGCCACCCTGGTCGGGCGCCTCTGGCAGCCCGACATCGGCCCGGTGCTGGTCGCCGTGCACGAAGGCGGCCTGCACGACCTGTCGCGGGTCGCCGCCACCGCAAGCCAGCTGCTGGAACTCGACGATCCGGTCGGCGCGGTGCGCGAGGCCCTGCGCGACGAGCGCACGCAGCGCGTGGCGTCGCTCGAGCAGGCGCTGGCCAACAGCGACGAGACCCGGCGCGACGCGCAGCACCCGTGGCTGCTCGCGCCCTGCGACCTGCAGGCGGTCAAGGCCAGCGGCGTGACCTTCATCGCCAGCCTGCTGGAGCGTGTGATCGAAGAGCAGTCGCGCGGCGATGCCTCCAAGGCCGAATCGATCCGCGCCGCGCTCGGCGGCGTGCTGGGCGACAACCTGGCGGGCATCGTGCCCGGCTCGCCGCAGGCCGCCAAGGTCAAGGACGTGCTGATCGCGCAGGGCGCCTGGTCGCAGTACCTCGAGGTCGGCATCGGGCCCGACGCCGAGATCTTCACCAAGGCCCCGGTGCTGGCCGCGGTCGGCACCGGCGCCGACGTCGGGATCCATTCGGGTTCGGTCTGGAACAACCCCGAGCCCGAGGTGGTGCTGGCGGTCGACAGCCGCGGCCGGACGCTCGGCGCGGCGCTGGGCAACGACGTCAACCTGCGCGACTTCGAGGGCCGCAGCGCGCTGCTGCTCGGCAAGGCCAAGGACAACAACGCGTCGTGCGCGATCGGGCCTTTCATCCGGCTGTTCGACGAGCACTTCGGCATCGACGACGTGCGCCGCGTCACGGTGGCGCTGCGGGTGGTCGGGCCCGAGGGCTTCACGCTCGACGGCGCGAGTTCGCTTTCGAAGATCAGCCGCGACCCGCTCGACCTGGTGTCGCAGGCGATCGGCCCGCACCACGCCTATCCGGATGGCTTGATGCTGTTCCTGGGCACCATGTTCGCGCCGACCCAGGACCGGCACGGGCCGGGCCAGGGCTTCACGCACGTGGTCGGCGACCGGGTGACGATCTCGGCGCCCGAACTCGGCGCGCTGCACAACCGAGTGGTGCATGCGGACCAGGCACCGCGCTGGACCTTCGGCATCGGCGCCTTGATGCGCAACCTGGCCGGCAGAGGGATCATCTGACGCGCCGCCGCTGGGCGCCGAGCAGCGCCAGCACGGCGACCAGGCTGGCCGCCAGCAGGATCCACAGGCCGGCCGTATAGCCGCCCGCGGGCGTCCACAGCAGGCCCAGCATCAGCGGCGCGATGGCGCGGGCGATCGCACTCGGCAGGCCGAGGGCGCCGTTCAGCGTCGCCACGTGCTCGCGGTTCACGTACTGCGCGATCGCGGTGCCCTTGACGATCGTCAGCATGCCGTTGCCCATGCCGTAGAACAGCACGAAGGCGAGCGCCGCGGCCGGATGCCCGGCGCCGGCCAGCAGGGTCGCCAGGCCGATCGGGATCAGGCAGGGAATCAGCCGGTTCGCCAGATGCAGGTCGAAGTGGTGCTCGAAGAAGTAGAGCAGGGCGCGGCCGAACACCTGCACGATGCCGATCGCGGCCGGCACCGCGATGGCCCAGGTCTCCGACAGCCCGGCGCCGCGCAGCAGGCTCACCATGTGCGGCGGCAGCGCGGCGGTCACGGCCATCAGCAGCACGGTGAAGACGCCGATGAGCAGGAAGGGTGCGCTGCGCAGGTAGTGGCCGACGGGACGCCGCGCCGCCGTGGCGCCCGCCGCCGGCACGGCGATGCTGCGCTTCGGCGCATGACGCAGGATGCGCGCGTGCAGCGGCGCGCACAGCAGCAGGTGGACCGCGGCCAGCACCCACAGTGCATGGCGCCAGCCCAGCTGCGCGATCAGCCAGGCATCGAGCGGAATGAAGACCGTGCTGGCCAGCCCGCCAAGGAAGGTGAGCGTGATGATGGCGCGCCGGAAGTCGTTGGGGAAGCGGCGCGTGACGACCGCGAAGGCCGGCGTGTAGAGCGTGGCCGCGAGCGCCGCGCCGAGCAGCAGCCAGGCCGCGTAGAAGCCGGCGGCGGTGTGCGCCACGCTGTTCAGCAGCAGTCCGGCGGCGATCAGCACCGAGCCGCCGGTCATCACGGCGCGCTCGTGTCCGCGGTCGATCCAGCGGCCGACGGGCCAGGCCATGACCCCCTCCGCCAGCAGCGCGAGGCTGAAGGCCAGCGAGGATTGGGCCCGGCTCAGGCCGAGCTCGCGCTCGACCGGCTCCATCAGGAGCGCGAAGGTGTAGAAGACGCTGCCCCAGGTCACGAGCTGGCCGAGGGAGAGCCAGCCGACGAGGCGGCGGTCGTAGGGGGGCGGCGGGGAGGGGGAGAGGCCCATGGGCCGACTCTACCGACCCGGGTCCGCGCTCAGCCTGCGGTTTCGAGTGCCGACGCCGCCGCGCGTGCTTCGCCAGCCGCCGAAGCCAGCAGCAGCTTGTAGATCACCGCCCCGATGACCGCGCCCATGATCGGCGCGACCCAGAACAGCCACAGCTGGTCGACCGCGATGGCCGGGCCGAACAGCGCCGGGCCGGTGCTGCGTGCCGGGTTGACCGAGGTGTTGGTCACCGGGATCGAGACCAGGTGGATCAAGGTCAGGCACAAGCCGATCGCCAGGCCGCCGAAGCCCGCGGCGCTGTTCCTGGCCGTGGCGCCGAGGATCACGATCAGGAAGATGGCGGTCAGCACGACCTCGGTCAAAAGCGCCGCCTTGAAGCCGAAGCCGCCCGGCGAATGTTCGCCGAAGCCGTTGGTCGCGAAGCCGCCGATCTCGGCGCCCGGCTTGCCGGTGGCGATCGCGTAGAGCACGAGGGCCGCGGCGATGGCGCCGAGCACCTGGGCGACGATGTAGCCGGGCAGCTCGGCGGCGCGGAAGCGCCCTGCCACCACCAGGCCCACCGACACGGCGGGATTGAAGTGGCCCCCGGAGACCGGGCCGAGGGCATAGGCGCCGGTCAGCACCGTGAGGCCGAAGGCCAGCGAGACACCGACGAAGCCAATGCCCAGGCCTGGGAAGGCGGCGGCCAGGACGGCGCTGCCGCAGCCGCCGAAAACGAGCCAGAACGTGCCGATGAATTCGGCCGACAGCTTCTTGAAGGTACTGTGTTCCATATTTTTTTGATCCCTGAATCTTCATGTGTGACAAACAAGCCCGTCGACCGAGGCCGAGGGCGGCCGGATTCTAGGGAGCCGGGCGGACCAAGAAAGCCGGCGCCGCGGAGCGGGCCGCGGTGATGCGCCGTTGTTCACGGAAGCTCGCGTTTTCTTTGCTGCCGCGGCGTCGGCAGGGGTGCCGAAGGCCCTCGGCGCTGATACACGGCGTTAAATTTTGTAATCGCCACGCGATGCCAACCACGCGCCGACGGCCTGCGCGAGCCAGGGCCCGTCGTCCAGCGGCAGGTCGTGCCCGGCGGTCGGATGCTCCACGATGTCCGCCTGCCATCGGCGCGCCAGGCTGTGCGAATTGCGCGCGTCGACCAGGGCGTCGCAGCGGCTCGCCAGCACCAGCATCGGCACGGCCGGCGGCTCTGCCGATGCGCGGTAGCGGGTGGCCGCGATCAGTTGCCGCAGCGCGTTGGCGCCGCTGACCGGCCGCGCCCGCCGCAGCGCGACCCATTGGCCGACGCTGTCGTCGTCCGGTGGCGGATGGCGGCTGGTGATGCGCAGGATCGTCTGTTCGCGCTGACTATCGCTCAACCATGGGCGCAGGAACCCGAGCAGGGCGGGGTAGTTCGCCGGACGCAGGCGCCAGTACCACGGGCTGAACGGGCGCAGGCTGGTGTTGACGAGCACGCAGGCGGCCAGCTCCCGGGGATGGCGGCGGGCCCAGTCGACCGCCACCATCCCGCCCAGCGACATGGCGAGCAGGTGGACCGGGGTCTCGACCCCGAGGGCCCGAAGCTGCGCGCGGCAGTGCTGCACCATGGCCTCGATGCGCAGCGGGCTGGTCTCGCGGTTCAGGCGCCCGTTGCCCGGCAGGTCGATGGCCAGCACGCGCGCGCCGGGCAGCCGCTCGCGCAGCAACCGCGGGAACTCGCCCCAGTGGCCGACTTCGCGCGTCAGCCCGCGCAGCAGCACCCAGGTCGTCATCGAGGCCCCCCGCTGTCGTACCAGCGCGCCAGCGCGCGCCGTGCATGGTCCGCGCGCTGGGCACCGGTCGGCACCCAGCGGGCGTGGCTGCAGGCCGCGCGCACGATGAAATCGAGCCACGCGACATGGCGGCGCAGCACCCGTTGCTGCCGGTGGGCGATGACCGGGTTGAAGATGCCGTGGCGCGAGAAGATCTGGCGCGGGTTCTTCTTGATCCAGAGCCAGGAGCCCATCTCCAGCGTCAACGGAAGGAACATGCCGGGCCGGTCGCAGGCGCGCAGGTAGAGGTGATCCCAGAGGTCGCCGTGCGTGAGGTACTGGCGGCTCTGCGGCTCCAGCACGAAGCGGTGGTGGGGCAGGGTGTCGTCGTGGATCTCGCACAGCGCATGCACCTCCGCCAGGTGCGCGATCGGCCGCGGCGTGTGGGCGTACGGAAACCAGATGCGGTCGGCGAGGCCGAAGCCCGAATGGCAGTCGATCGCCATGCCGAAGGGCCGGCCCATCAGTTCGGTCTCCACCAGTTCGCACAGCGCGGCGCTCTCGGGCTCCATGGGCGCGCCGAGCGGGCCCCGGTACCACGGCATGGCGGCGCTGATGCGCTGGCCGCCGATCAGGAAGGGCACGCGCTCGGCGGACTCGACCGGCGCATTGCGCATCAGGTCGACGCCATTCGGATTCGCGCGCGTGCCCAGCCACAGTCCGCCCGGGTTGACCAGCGGCATGAACACCAGGCGCACCGTCTTCAACTGGCGGTGCAGCGTGTCGTCCCACGGCAGTCGCATCACCAGGCTGCGCAGATAGGCGATGGTCACTTCGGCGCCGATGCGCTCCAGGCCGTGCACGCCGCCGAAGAAGCCGACCGCCGGCGCGTCCGGGCTGGCGCTGCCCAGCACGAAGGCCTCGACCGGGAAGCGCCGTCCGTCCGCCTCGATCTCGCACAGCCGGCGCCGCGTCATGCGCGGGCCGGCCAGCTCGGCGAGCTGGTGCAGCTCGATCAATTCGGGAAGTTCGGTCGTGGTCACTCGGGCGTGGCGGAGGTGGTGGGTCGCAGGATGGCGGCGGGGCGGCCATCAAAGCGTCACATGCCCGCGCTACGGTATCGTGACCATGCGACGAAATCATTCCAGTTCCGCCAGCCGGCTCCTTCGCGGCATCGGCTCCGCCTTGCTCTGGGGCGCGATCGAGTTCGTCGCCCTGGCACGCTCGCGCTGGATGTCGCGGCTGCACGCCGGGCGCTAGGGTTCAAAGCGCTTCTACGCCAGCTGCAGCGCCCGCCGGTACTGCACCGCCTCGGCCAGGTGCGCCGGCTCGACCGCATCCGCACCCGCCAGGTCGGCGATGGTGCGCGCCACCTTGAGCGCCCGGTGGGTGCTGCGGGCCGACCACCCGAGCCGCGTCGCGGCCAGTTGCAGGAACTTGAGCGCCGCCGGCGCCAGCGCCGCATGGCGGTCGATCTCGGCCCCCGCGAGCGCCTGGTTCGGCCCGCCCTGGCGCGCCAGTGCGCGCTCGCGCGCCGCCACCGCGCGGCCGCGGATCGTCGCGCTCGCCTCGCCGGCCGCGGCCTCCAGCAGCTGCTGCGCCGACACCCCGGGCACCTCGATGTGCAGGTCGATGCGGTCCAGCAGCGGGCCGCTCAGCTTGCCCTGTGTAGGCGACTCGGAATCGTCGCCGTCCAATTTCATTGAAATTCAATAGGTTGCGCAACAACTTTGAATTTGTTCTGGGCGCACAGGTGCCGAATTAAATGAGAAATACCCATTGAAAAAGCGGAGTTCATGGAGTGCTCACTTTATCTAGCAGCTCGGATCTATCCATGTCTTCGAATTTCCATTTATGTCTCGAGTACGAGCGAGAGCCTTGTTCCAGATTCTTTGCGCCACGCCGTATCATTTTCACGACGGGTATTTGATCGAAGGCAGGTATTGCCCATATGATGGCTCGACATACTGCTCCGTAAGACTTTCCTTCAATCCGCCATGTTGAACCTATCAACCGCAACCACCAAACGCATCGTTTTCGACATGCGTATGGTTATGCGCGTGGCGAATTTCTCGGGTTCCTCGACCCGTATCTCGAATCAGGCAATAGCGGCGGCCCACCCCCTAATCCTCATTCCCCAGTCTTAAGGAGCTGACCGATCGGCTCCGCCAAGGAGCCCAGAATGGTCAGCAAGAAAAAGAGAGTCAGCGTCCCTCCCGGGTATGGGATCCATGCTGATCCTGGCGACCTCTCCGGCGAGTTTTGCGAGCCCTTGCTCCTTCCAATCTGGCTCCTCGAGCAACTCGAGGTTGAAGCGCTCGAACGCGAACGCCTGCTGTTCGAAGAGCGTGAGCGCAAGAGAGCCGAAGACGATGCTGCCTACAAAGCGCGGCAAGAGGCAGCAGAAGAGGAGCGCTCGAAGCGCCCACCTCCGCCAGTGGCTCGCAGTTCCCTAACTCCCTTGCAGGCCGCGCAGGCCCTGACTGTCCCGGACGAACTGCCGCCGGCGCCACCGAACACCGTTGCTGTCTTCGACTGGCACGCCGCACGCGAGCGGTTTGACTCGCTGAAACGATACCCGGCCACGGCCGACAAAGAGATCATCGCCCGAGATCTGCGGCACTTTGCCAAGGCCATGGCCAACGGACCGTGGCGCACGGTCGCGAGGTCTGCGGCTTGGCGGGAAGATCTGCAGCAGCTTGCCGAGGAGATGCCGAATTTCGCTGTGGTTGTCGAGGCGATCCAGCGCGCCATGGCCCTTGCCGACCTGTCAGGGCGACCTCCGGCGCTGCAGCCCATCCTGCTGTTGGGAGCGCCAGGTGTGGGCAAGACGCACTTCACGCATCGCCTGGCGGAGTCTCTCCAGACGACGATCCATCTGCAGTCGTTCGACAACGCGCAGTCCAACACTCTCTTGAGAGGGTCGGAGCGGCACTGGTCCAACTCGTCCGTGGGCGCCCTGTGGGAACTCATTGTCCTGGGAGAAAAGGCGAACCCTGTTGTCCTCCTCGATGAGATCGACAAGGGCGCCAACGAGGGCGGTCACCACCGCCCTGTGGATGCGTTGCTTTCCTTGCTCGAGCCGGTCACTGCAGCGAGGGTGAAGGACGTGAGCGTCGATTTCGAGTTCGACGCGAGCCACGTGGTGTACGTGGCCACGGCGAACGATGCCGGGCGTATTGCCGCGCCGGTGCGCTCACGTTTTCTTGAGTTCTTCATCAAGGAGCCGGACATCGACGGGCGCCTGGTACTCGCGCACAGCATCTTCCAAGCGACGCTCAACCGGATGGTGCCGTCGGAGGAGGTTCGCGCGACGTTCGCACGTCCGACGGATCTCCAGATCTGCCGCCTGGCCTGGATGACGCCGCGCCAGATCCGCATGACGAGCGAGCAGGCTCTGGGCGCGGCCGCCTATGAAGGGCGCCGCCATTTCGAGGATCGCGACTTCGATGCGCCGAAGCCGCGCACGCAGGTTGCGGCGACATCTCGTCGGCCGAAGGACGGCGATGGCGATGAGATCTCTGTGTTCGTGGTCAGGAGTTGATGGAATGAACGACAGCACGCCAGCCATGAAGATCCTGATCCTTTCCGACTTGCACCTCGAATTCGCACCCTTCGAGACACCGCCGGCGCTCGAATTCGACGTCGTGATTCTCGCGGGAGACATCCATTCGCCTAGCCGGCGCGCAGTCCAGTGGGCTGAGTCGCGCTTCGCTGGCATGCCGGTAATCTACGTGCCTGGCAATCATGAGTTCTACGACAGTCGGATGGACCTGGCCCTATCCGAGGCACGCGCCGCGGCCGATGGTGGTCAGGTGCGTCTGCTCGATGGCGACGAGCTGGTGATCGACGGCGTGCGCTTCCTCGGCGCGACGCTCTGGACCGATTTCGAGCTTGCGATTGACACACCACGTGGTCGACGCAGCGACGCTTTCGTGAGCATGAAGAAGGCAACAAACCTCATGAATGACTACGCTCTGATCCGAGCGGTCGACGAGCTCGCAGAGCGCGATACTTGGCGCGCTCGCCACGGACGCAGGCTCACGGCTGAGGACACGCGCCAGATTCACCTCAAGCAGCGCACATGGTTGAGCCAGAAGCTCTCGGAGCCGTTCGATGGGCCCACTGTCGTCGTCACTCACCATGCGCCGCATCGCGGCTCGCTCGCGCAGCGATACGCGCAAGATTGGGTGTCGGGCGCTTTCGTGAACGAGCTGCCCGAATCCTTCTTCGATGTTCCAGTGCTTTGGGTTCACGGTCACACCCACGAGAGCTTCGACTATCGGGTACGTTCTTGCCGCATCGTGAGCAACCCCCGCGGCTACGTCAACTGGAGCGGCAGGGCAGAAAACGCCAAGTTCGATCCAGGCCTGGTCATCGCTGTGCAACGGACCTCCGAGGGGAACGGTCCTTGAAGCTCCTCATCCTCTCCGACCTCCATGCCGAATTTGAGACCTTCGAGCTTCCCCAGGGCCTGGACTTCGACGTGGCCATCTTGGCGGGCGACATCGTCGCACCTGGCCGAGTGGTGGCGCGCTGGCTGCGCAATCCGGCTCGCTTTGCTGACAAACCCGTCGTGCAGATCGCCGGAAACCATGAGTACTACGAATCTCTGCTGGACCAGGAAGAAGCCGAGATGCGCCGCGAAGCGAAAGAGCAAGGCGTCCACTTCCTTGATTGCGATGAGGTCATTGTCGCTGGAGTGCGGTTTCTCGGCTGCACGCTATGGACCGACTTTCGCCTGCGCATCGACAACCCCGGCTTCGCCGGGCAGCCGATGCGTCTGATCTCTGACCGATACCGCTCGATGACCGAAAGCGCTCGCTACCTGGCCGACTACTCCGCCATCCGCGTCGACGATCCGCACACCTCGATTTCGCGTGGGACGCAGCGCCTAGTCCCGATGGACACCTTGCAGATCCATCGGCGGCATCGCTCCTGGCTGCGCACGAAGCTCGCCGAGCCGTTCGAGGGACCAACGGTGGTGGTGACTCACCATGCACCGCACCGTAATTCGCTGGCACCGCGGTATGCCGAGGATTGGTCCTCTGGCGGCTTCGTCAATGAGATGCGGCCCGAGTTTTTTGAGGTTCCGGTGCTGTGGGTGCATGGGCACACGCACGATAGCTTCGACTACGTGGTGGGGAACTGCCGGGTAATCTCAAATCCGCGTGGCTATTTGAACTGGCACGGGGAGTTCGAGAACAAGTCTTTCAACCCAGCTCTTGTGGTCGAGGTCGTCTCCTCACCGGGGGTGGATGGGACTCGTGCCGAACAGGAACTGCTTGATCTCGCCACAGAGGTGTTCGGGAAGGAAGCCCATGCTTGGCTATGCACGGCGCATGTCCTCCTGGGAGGCCAAACTCCGGCGGAGTTCGCTGCTGCCGGCGGCCGAGAACGGGTGCAGACTATTCTTCGAACGATTCAGCACGGGGGCGTTGAATGACGCGACCTGCCACGGGACAGTAGCCGCGTGGTGAACTTGGGCCTCAGTGCCCACGTCCTTGTTGTTGTCTCCAGATAGCGGACCAGATTGATGGATTGCCAGAGCACGTCGAAACATAAATCCGGTCAAACTTTGAACGAACCGAACGACTGAGTTCCTCCAAGGTTGTCGCACCTTCCAAACCACGAAAATCAACAGCTTACGAGCGCCGTTTTCAAAGTTGCATCACTCGCGTTTTCATTGTTCCGCCGGCGCAGGTGCAGCGAGCATCCAAAGGCCGCTTCCGGGCTCCATTGCCATCCGCTGTAAGCCCGGTTCGGGCCCGTTGCTGCCGTACGCCTTTCTCGGAACCGGACGTTCGACATGTCGATTCAAGGCCGGACAAGTATGAACGTTGATGCGCATACGCGTTTTCGCCACCGGGTCGCACTCAGCAATCACCCTCAGACCGACGGCCCTACCGCGGCGTCCTAAGTGGCTTTCGAACTTGGCCTCAAACGTCTTCGACGACTGCTGCACAGCAGCCCCATCGACTCACGCGGCTACTTCACCAGCTTCGTATGTTTTTCCACAACCGCATCGCACCAAGAGGCGAATGAACCGGAATAAGGAATCACCGTCAGGCCAATATCGCCAACATGAGGAAATACACTCTTGACTTTCGAGACTTGTGCATCCGAATTGCTCAAGTCAACGTAGAAGAGAGCCTTCTCATTGCCGTCCGTTCGGTCTTCCGCGAATTGCCTAATGATTAGTCGCAAGAGCGCGTCCTCCTCGGGCAGGCTATATCCGACCACGACTAAGTACGAGGTCTCATGCAAGAGCCTGATGACCTTCGGGAACATAGCGCGAAAGTAGCTCTGAGTGTAGTCTTGCTCGCGTGAAGCGAGCATCAATTGAGGCGGATTTAGCCGCAGTTCCGCATCCGATTTCTGGTTTCTATAGTCCACCTCAAAGCCATCGGCGCTCTTAAACACTTCGAATCCGCCATTTATCTTTAGCAGGTTGCCCACCAGCCAATTTTCGTGCACTACAATCCTTGGAGGTTTTCCGGAGTATTTAATCGGAGTAATGCCGCGGTAGGTGTACAACGAATAGGTGTCGTCCGGGGCAAGGACGCTATCCAAAATGGCTTCAAGGACAAAGTCATAGTTGGTCGTCAGAAAGTTCGCTCGCAGGCCTCGCGGCAAGCCCTCTGACCCGTCGCCTGCGCGGCCGAGCGTTCTAAAGAGGCGTTGTATCGCTCTCTGCTCCATAGTTAGCTGGCCGGGTATGTGCAGCTTCTCGTTCGCCTCAAAGTACATTGGCGCTGTATCCTCGAACTTCTTCCGCACGAGATACCTCAGATGCTTCTCGACCATATCCAGATTTTGGTCGTCGATGTACCGAGGGCGCATCTCTGGATACTTCCGCATCATGCCAATCTGGTAAACGATATCTTTGAACAGAGACGCACTCAAGTCCAGATTAAAAGGCGGATAGTTGTTCAGCGCCAAGAATTCTTCAAGCGGGCCACCATGCTTGTGCCACTCTTTGTAAGAAAAAGAGAACAACGCGTCGCCGACCGGAAACCGCGAATCCCAGGATTTGGAGAAGCCCGCACCCAGAAAGAACGTAACGTTAGTGAGTGGAATGTTTGTAGGAACGTTGGGATGGGCCCTCGCCAGCAGCTCCGCAAACAACTTCGTGGATTCAGTCATAACGCTTTCTTCTGGTTATAAGCACAAGCACGCAAGGGCGATGGCCGTCGTAGTGCTTGCAAGATTGCATTTCTGCCGAAGCTTCTCAAAGCTCGGCCTCGTACTGCATGCTGGACTTTATCCAGCGCAGGAACTTTTCTGCGGTCTCCACCAGGAAAACCGGATGGGGCGTGACGAAGTTCCGCTTCTATGAGGACTTGTTTGTCAAGCGGTGACGGTCAATATATCGATGGATGAGATTTCATGATGGCCTCTGCACAGCATTCAGTCTACGGACGGGGCTTGGCTCGAGAGATGCATCCGGGTCCAAGGTCGGGGCGTGACGAGCGTTCGAGCCACTGCTCGGACGAGCTTCTATCCGTGCACGGTGTGGATGCCGTGCACCTCATGCAGCATGCGCTAAGCGCAATGGCAAACCCCTGTTCCCGACGCGCCCCATCTTATTGGACGGTCACTGTGCAGTGACCCGCGGAAGTTCCGGGCGCGTCGACCTTTGACCATCAATGTGTTCCTTGCCTAACCGTGTGGGGGTGGAGTTACTCGCGTTGCTTCACGCGCCGGCCGGCTTGAGCATCGCACCGGACGGAATTTCCCCATGTTCGAGGTAGCGCCACAGCGCGACGGCCAGGCGCCGTGCCAGCGCCACAATGCCCACGCGCCGCATGCGCGTGCCACTGCCGGCGAAGCGCCGGTTGAACCACTGCGTCAACGCGCTGTCGGGCTGCAGGCGCAGCCAGCCCCAGGCGAGCTCGACGAGCAACGCCCGCGCTCGCTTGTTGCCCGCCTTGCTGATGCCTTGCTCTATCTTGCTGCCGCCGCTGTCATAGGGCGTAGGCACCAGACCCAGGCAGCCAGCCAGTTCGCGCCGATTGGCGAAGTGCCGCCAGCCGAAGAGTTCCTTGTCCAGCACCCAGGCTGTCTTGAGACCGATGGCCCGCAGCTGTCAAGGGTCGCCGGATATTCCCCAGTCGTGGTCGTTCAGATTTCCCCACCCGGTTGAGATGAGTCGTCGTCGTGAGGCCGTACGAGACCGGCCTTGAGCTTGTCCTTGA
>NZ_JAUJZH010000020.1 GCF_030486595.1 Variovorax ginsengisoli
AATCCTCATACCCCCACCGCTTAAAAAAGCAGCAGGGTAGGCTGAACACCCGGGTCAAATTTGAACCGGCACAACCCTCACAGGTGGGTCAAATTTCGGCCGGCGCCAACAAGCTGGACTCAGTGGCCGCGCGGTGGAGGGCGAAGCGGTGTTCCGCCAGGCGCCTTGAAGGCTCGGGCCGCACCGGTGGCGGCGGCCGCCGTATCACCCGGTTTGCAAATCGCTCGGCTGGCGCTGCGAGTTGACGGCTTGTGCATCGCACGCAGACCCCGCCCCGCGCTCAGCCACTAAGGAGATCCACTCACGAGAATCCAGCGGCGACCCGGACATACTTTTGCTTGCGTCTTCCTGGTGTTCACAACGCGGAATGTCACTCGATCTCAATCTGCTACGAGTTATTCTGTCGGTTTACGACCATGGCGGCATCGCAGCCGCGGCGCACGCGCTTGATATGAGTCAACCCGGCTTGAGCGCTGCGTTGCAGCGCGCGCGCAGTGCGTTGAATGATCCACTCTTCATCCGAGGTTCCAAGAGGATGGAGGCCACCGAGCGAACCAGGCGGATGTTGCCATCGCTCAGGCTCATCATGGAGACGGTGGACCGGGATGTGGAGAGTGCCGCCGAATTCGATCCGGGCTCCTATCGCGGCGAGTTTAAGCTCGCTTTGACGGACGCGGGGGAGGCGATCCTACTCCCCTCGGTGTTGGTGGCACTCGCCAAACACTGCCCCAATGCGGACATCCGATCGATGTCCTACACGATCCCCGAACTTCAGAGCGCGATGGAAGAGGGTGCCGTTGACTTGGCCCTCGGCTTCTTCCCGGACCTGAGCTCTGTCAACTACTACAAGCAAGTCATCTCTACCCAGTCGTTCTGCTGCCTCATTTCTGCGGACCATCCCATTCGCGGCTCAACCATCTCCCGGGAAGAGTATTTCGCGGGGGATCACGTGCTGGTGGAGGGCCAGTCACCCAGCGAAGAGTTGCTAGAAAACTTTCTGGCGCGACAACGTGCCCGCAGAAAGATCGTACTGCGCACGCCGCACTTCATGAGCGCTCCTGCCATCGTTGCGCGAACCCAGCTCATCGCCACCGTCCCCGACGGCGTTGCAAACATCGTCGCGATGATGAGCAATCCTCGAATCGTCCGCGCCGAGTTCCACATGCCGCGATTCGACACCTGCGTGTATTGGCACCCCAGCATGCAGGAGGATGCCAAGAACCGCTGGCTGCGGCGCACCTTGGTGGCCGAGCTGCGTGGCAGGCTATCCCGACCAGGCCATGGTGAGCGATCCGCGTAAGCCTCATCCGGGCCGGCGAACGCAGGCCATCTGATGATTTGGTAAGCGCCACCGGGCTGCGCGGGCTTGCGAGTAAACGCATCCCGCAACCCGGCAGGCGAAATGAGCGAAATGCATCTAACCCGTGCAGAGACATCAGTTCCATTCACGGGCGCCAAGGCTCACCATTCACCCCATGGACAAGTCGTCCGCTACGCAAGGAAACGCCATGAGGATTCGTGAAACTCTACGCTGCATCTCTCTCGCGCTCACGCTGGCCGCATGCGTCGCGGCACCGTGCGCTCACGCACAGGCGATCGCGCCACAGCGGGACGGGACCGTCCTGAACGAACGCCATCCGCTCTCCGAAACGAGGATTCCCGACACTGCGTTGGCGCGCGACGCGGCGCGGGCCATCCGCCAGGCGGAGGGCGACCTTCTATTCGAGCACTCGATGCGGGTCTACTACTGGGCCGCCTTGGCCGCAAAGCGCAAGGGCCTGCCCATTGACCCCGAGCTTCTCTACGTCGCTGCCATGTTCCACGACTACGGGCTGACGGCCGGCTATGGAGAGAGCCATCTCCGATTCGAAGTGGATGGAGCCAACGCCGCACGGGAGTTCCTGCGCAGGCACGGCAGGCCGGAGGCCGAAGCCCAAAGAGTCTGGCTCTCGATCGCACTGCATACGACGAATGGCATCTCTCGCCATCTCGACCCCTTCGCACAGGTCTTGGCCGAGGGTGCCAGCATGGACCTCGTCGGGGCAGGCTTTGGCGACTTCACGAGCGCGCAGCGGCGCGCGGTCGAGGCTGCCCACCCGCGTCCGGCATCGTTCGCGGAAGACTTCCTGCGCGACGTATACGAAAGCCTGAAGCACCGCCCGGAGACGACGCAGGGCACCGGCCTGGCGGACGTCATGGCGTCCCAGGACCCTGCTTTCCAACGCAGGGACTTCAGCAGCCTGGTGCGCCACTCGCCCTGGGCCAGCGGGAACTAGCGGGAGAAGGCGGGGGAGCAGGCGGGAAGGCGCAAGGCTCCGGTCCACACGAGCGACGCGGAACAGCCGATGCGGGTTGCATCGGCTTCAGCTTTTCCACTACCCAATCGACGAACACCCTCACGCGCGGAGCGAGCTGGCGCTGGCGCGGGTACATCACGGCGACCGGCATGGGCGGCGGGGGAGACTTCGGCAGTGCCTCCAGCAGCTCACCGTCGGCAAGGTATGTTTCCAGCCGGTATTGCGGGGCCTGGATGAATCCGAGACCCTGGAGGCAGCACGCCGTGTATGCGTCCGTGCTGGTCACCGATACGCGTCCCTTGAGCGTTACGCTGCGCACCTTGCCCCTCACAACGAACGCGAACGGCGAATGCCTGCCCGTCGCCGATGACAGGAAGTTCACCGCCTGGTGCGTACGGAACTGCTCGATGGAGCGAGGCATCCCATGCTCCTCCACGTAGCTGCGGCTGGCACAGGTCACGGTCGGCATCAGCGCCACGCGACGCGCAACGAGGCCGATGTCGCGCGGCGCACCCGCGCGGACGACGCAGTCGACGCCTTCGCGCAGGAGGTCGACGAGGCGATCCGTCGTGCCGATCTCAAGATCGATCTTCGGGTACCGGCGGCAGAATTCCCCCAGATGCGGCAGCAGAAAGGCTGCCCCAATCGCCCCTCCTAAGTCGACGCGCAGCCGCCCGCCCGGATTCGCCGCCGCGTCCCCGAGCCAGGACTCGGCCTCCTCGACTTCGCCAAGCACGCGCTGGCACCGCTCGTAGTACGCCTGTCCTTCCAATGTGGGGCTGACATGGCGGGTGGTGCGGTGCAGGAGGCGCACCCCCACGCGGCGTTCGAGCTGCTGGATGGCGTGGGTGGCGGTCGCGCGCGGCAGGTTCATGTCCTCGGCGGCTGCGGTGAAGCTGCCGAGATCCACTATTCGCGTGAACAGCCGCATGACGTCAATGCGATCCATGGAGTTCTCGTCTTCGTGTGAGCGGGAAGTGCATCACTGTTTGTGATTATTGAATAGTGATGTCGATGAGCGTTCATTGATCCGCCGTCGCCTACAGCCGACCATGCATCCTGTCGCAAAAACACACCGAAAGGACTTCATGAACAGTGGAAAAATTGCCCTCGTGACGGGCGGCAGCCGCGGGCTCGGCCGCAACATGGCCCTGCATCTTGCGCGCGAAGGCCACGATGTGATCGTGACGTACAGGACGCGCGCAGACGAAGCCGCGGACGTGCAGGCGCAGGTCGAAGCTCTGGGGCGGCGAGCGGCCATCCTGCCGTTGGACGTCGCTGACCTGGGGTCATTCCCCGTGTTTTCAGCCCAGCTTCGTGAGGTCCTCAAGAGGCATTGGGACCGCCAAACCATCGACTTCCTTGTCAACAACGGGGGCACAAATGGACAGGGCAAGCTCGGCGAAACGGAAGAAGGCGTGTTCGATGCGCTCGCAAACGTCCACTTCAAGGGCGTGTACTTCCTGACGCAGCAGCTGCTTGCGCAGATTGCAGACGGAGGGGCGATCGTGTGCGTCTCCTCAGGCCTGACGCGGATCGCGATACCGGGGTACGGCCCGTATGCGGCGATGAAATCGGCCGTGGAAACACTCGTGCGTTACTGGGCCAAGGAGCTCGGCCCACGCCAAATCCGCGTGAACGCGATCGCACCCGGGGCCATTGCCACCGACTTCAGCCGCGAGGTGTATGAAGCCAACCCGCAATTGCCGATCATGATCGCCCAGAACACCGCGCTTGGAAGAATGGGACAGGCGGAAGACATCGGCCCGGTCGTCGCATTTCTCTGCTCGGAGGCGGCTGCATGGGTCAACGCACAGCGGCTGGAGGTCAGCGGCGGGCAGATGATTTGACCCACGCGGGTCTCGAGTGACTCCGCGCGCCGATGACTTGAGCCGCCTGCAAGTTGTCCTTGCACAGAGTTCAGTTCCATTTCGTGCCCTGGCCGCTGATGATGACGCCATCGCGGTGCCGGGCAACCGCTTTGGCGAGTTGCAACGGCAACGACGTCCACTGCCACCGTTACCACCCGTCGAGGAAAGTCATGACTCCCAGAGAAGTTTCCGGAATACGCATCCCCGATAGTCAGCTCGCTCGCGAGCTGACAGAGTTCGTTCGCGACACCGAGAGCGACCTGCTCTACAACCACTCCTTGCGCTGCTACTGCTGGGGCTGCCTCGCGGGCCGCCGCAAAGAGCTGAAGTACGACGCCGAACTGCTCTACGCCGCCTCGATGTTCCACGACATCGGCCTGACGGCCAAGTACGAGAACAGTCAGCTTCGCTTCGAAGTGGACGGCGCGAATGCGGCGAGTGATTTCCTCCGGAGCCATGGCATTTCCGAAACGGACATCGAGACGGTCTGGAATGCCGTGGCCCTGCACAGCACCCCCGGCATCCCGCAGTTCATGCGAGCGGAGATCGCCCTCGTCCAAGCAGGCGCGGGCATGGACGTTGCCGGGCGGGGATACGATGAGTTCACGGACGCGGAACGCCAGTCAGTGCTTGCTGCTTTTCCCCGCGAAGACGACTTCAAGAGCGGAATCATCGATGCCTTCTACGAAGGCATGAAGCACCGACCCGCCAGCACCGTCGGCACCTTCAATGATGACTTCCTCGCGCACAAGGACCCTCACTTCCAGCGGGTCGACATGTGCGCAGTCATCTACGCGTCGAAGTGGCAGGGTTGATGCCGCTGCGGCTTCAGGAACGCCCTGCTGGCGTCCTGAATTGAGGCGGGGAAGAGGCGCGCAGTGACGAGGCTCGCCGCCTGGAGGACTCGGATGCCCGTTGAAGCGGCGGGCAACGAACGTCGGCTACGCGAACGTGGAGGCCTTCCGCCGCGCGTTCAGCCGGCGGTTCGGCGTGAGTCCACGCGAGGATCGGAAGCAGTTCGCGGACTGAGCACAGTCGCCTCGCGTGCAGGCGCGGCAGGCTCGAAGCCGACGAACTGAGCGAACTCGCGCGCACCCTGTCGCGGCATTCGGACCTGGTTCACCGCCGCCACCGTTTCGGCGAAGCCCATGGACATCCCGCACGCGGTCAGGTTGTCCGGGGACATGCCAAGGTAGGAAGCGATCACCGGATGGAAGCGTGCGAACGAGACCTGCGGGCACGTGGCGATGCCGCGTGCCCCGGCTGCGATCATCACGCTCTGCACGAACAGGCCAAGGTCGAGCCAGCTGTGTGCCGTCAGGCGCCGGTCAATGCTGAAGAGCAGGCCGACCGGCGCGCCGAAGAAGTGGAAGTTCTTCTCGGTCTGTGCGGCGCGCGCGGCGGCGTCGTGCCGGTCGATTCCGAGACAGCCGTAGTAGCGTGTTGCAAAGTCCGCCTGTCGTTCGCCGAATTCCGGGGGGAGCGGATCCGGAAAATGGGGCGACGGGGGCAGACTTCCTTCCCTGAAGCTCGCTACCAGCGCGTCGCCCAACTCGCGCAGGGCGGCGCCCGCCAGCACGTGCACGCGCCACGGCTGCGTGTTCGAATTGCTGGGCGCCGTCGCGGCGGCGTCGAGGATCTCGAGCACCGTCTCTGCCGGGAGCGGGTCCGGTCGGTATGCGCGCGTGGACCGGCGTGACTGCAGCACCCGGTCGACACAGCGCGCAATTTCCGCCTGCGTGCGGTGCTCCGTGTCCATGTCAGTCCTCGGAGCGGAAACCGGAAGCCTGCACGATGGGACGCCAGAACTCCCGCTGGGACTGCAGCTGCTTCGCATACTCGCCGGGCGGAAGCGTCAGGGTTTCCAGGCCGACCTGCTCCAAGGCCGAGCGAAGCGCCGGATCCTTGGCGGCGGTAACAATGGACGCGTGCACCGCCTGCACGGTCGACTCGGAGGTCCCGGGTGGCGCGAAGATCCCATAGTTCTCCACCCCGACGACCTTTGGGTATCCCTGCTCGATGAAGGTGGGTACCTTTGGCAGGAAGGCGGAGCGCTTCTCGCCGGAGACACCCAGGATCCTGAGCTTGCCTTGTTGCAGGTAAGGCAAGAAGTCGGCGATGAACCCGAAGTACGCCGGGATCTGCCCACCGATCAGGTCCTGAATCGCCGGTGCGGATCCGCGATAGCCCACGTGTTGCAGCTTCAGACCCGCAGTGTCGGAGAGCTGGTATCCGAGGAAGTGCGCGAAGGAGCCGGCAGCGGGCGACGCAAAGGTGGCGGAGCTCGGCGTGCGACGCACCCAGTCGACATACGTCTGCAGGTCGTGAACGCTGGCCGGCGCAGCGCTGCTCACGGCAAACGCACAGGTCGCCGTGACCACTGGCGACACCGGCACCAAGTCTGCCGCTGGATCGTACGCGAGCCGCGCATAGACGTGCGGGTAGATCGTGAGCGCGGATGCGTGCGTGCACAGGAGCACACTGCCGTCCGCGCGCTCGCGTTTCAACTGGCTGTTGGCGATGCGGCCGGCGGCCCCCGCCCGGTTGTCCACGATGTACTGGCGCCCCTGCTTGCGCCAGGCCTCCGTCAGGTGGCGTGCCGTCGTGTCGAGAGTTCCCCCCGGGGGATAGCCGACGACCAGCTTGCCCACGCCCGTCTGGGACAACGCCGGCGGTAGCCAGCCCGCGGCCGGCACGGCCAGGGCGATGCGCGCAAAAGCGCGCCGATTGATTGCGTCCATTCCGCACCTCGCTTCGCTAAATGATTGGTATGACCGAATCATGGTCGGCTGGCGCGCGAGTTGGAACTGAAGTCTTTGCATGGGCAAAGTGCATGCCATTCAATTTGCCCGTTTGCGCCGCTAGCCGAGCGCGTCCTCGGCGAGACGTGCCATTGCGGCCACCGCTTCGCGCAGCCAGACATGGCCCTCGTCGTGTTCGTCGCGGCGGTGCCAGACCGCCCGAATGGTGGACGTTCCTGCCTGATAAGGGGGTTGACGTCGCAGCAGGTCGCTGTTCTTCGCCAGTGCCATGGCAAGCGAGGCGGGCACGATGGACAACATCTCGGTCTCGCGCAGCAGGGCGGGGATGGCCAGCGAGTGTGGAACTGTCACGCGCGCGCGCGGGACTTTCTGTGCCGTAAGCAGCGCCTCCTCCAGCGCGTGGCGGTCGAACATCTCGGACTGCCGCGCAAGGCCACGCTCCAGAATGAATCCGCCCACCGCGCCTTCTTCCTCGCCCCCAACCGAAAGCGTGACCAGCGGGAATTTCGCCATGTCCTGGAGCGTGAGCTTGCGGCGCGAAGCAGGATGCCCCTTGCGCATCAGGATCGCTTCGCCCTGCGACATGAGGGTGCGGGAGTTCAGCCGGCCAGGCACCTGCGAGAAGATGCCGATGGCCAGATCGATGCGGCGCAGGTCGATCTGCTCCGCGAGGTCGAGCCGGGTGAAAGGACGGATGACGAGGTCCACGCCCGGTGCCGAGCGCTGCAGCTCGCGCGAGAGCGGTGCGACGATGACTGTCGTCAGGTGGTCATTCGCGGCGATGACGAAACGCCGCGTCGATTGTTGCGGAGAGAACGGCTCGACGCCCAGTGTGGCCTCGATCCGCCGCAGCGAGTCGCGCAAGGCAGGGGCCATCGCCGCGGCACGGCCGGTGGGGACCATGCCTTTTCCCGTGCGCATGAAGAGCTCGTCCCCCACCAGTTCACGAAGCCTGGCGAGGGCATGGCTCACCGCTGACTGCGATATGTGCAGCCGCTTGCCTGCGAGCACCAGGTTGCGTTCCTCGTACACCGCATCGAAGACCTTGAGCAGGTTGAGGTCGGTCCGACCGATGCTCATGTTCGTCCTCCAGCTAATGAACGGCATGCATTATGGGCTTGCAGAGAGATCAGTTCCGTTTCCGGGGAGGCTTGCCCATCATTGCGACCAGCCAATCAGGAGCTCACACCATGATCACCGAAACACTCATACAGGACCGCGAGGCCTTGATCGACCGCTGCATTCCCTTCCTCGCGGAAGTTAAGGACATGACGGCGAGCACCGAGGTCGAGCGCTGGCTGAACCAGAAGTACGGGCCGGACAGCGAGCTGTACCAGACGCTCGCGAGCCTCGTGAGGAAGGGTGTGGAAGACGGCTGGGCGGCGAATGTGGAGATCGACGGCCCGCACTACCGTCGCAGCCGCATCGCCGAACCTTCGGACAAGATCCTCCACTTCAGCATCACTGCGGTGTACATGAACAGCACGGGGAACGAGCAGGGCCATCCCGACCACCGGTTCCGCGGCCAATACCATGGCCACCCCTACGGCGAATTCAACATGGTTGTGCCCGTCACGCCCGGTGCAGCCTTGAACGGTCCGAACGGCTGGTGCTTCGGCGGGTGGACCGCGCCCTCGCCCGGCAGCCAGCACTATCCCGAAGCGAAGGGAGGCGCCGTCATCGCGCTCTTCTTCCTGCCTTCGGGCCGGATCTCGTATCACGCCGCGCCGCAGGAGTGAGCCATGACCACGAACCCTCGTGAATGGGCCCAGGAGGCCGTCGCGCAATGTGTGGCGAGCGTCGTGCGCTCCCGCCGGGCGGTGCGCGCCTTCAAACAGAAACCGCTCGAACGCAAGCTGGTGGAGGAGATTTTGTCGGACGCGGCCACCGCGCCGAGCGGCGCCAACGTCCAACCCTGGCGGGTGTATGTCGTGACCGGAGCGGCCAAGGAGGAATTGGCTGCGGCGCTGGTCGCGGCGTCGCGGTCCGGGACGACTCCCGCGCCCGCGCACTTTCCCGAACCGCTGCCCGAGGTGTTCCGCGCCAGGCTGCAGGACTTCGGCGCTCGGTACTACGCATCCCTGGGTATCGAACGCAGCGACGCGGCGGCACGCACCCGCCAGTCCGAACGGAATTTCTCGTTCTTCGGCGCGCCAGTCGGCCTCCTTTTCAGTATCGACCGCCGCCTGAAGCCGCACAGCTGGATCGATCTCGGTCTCTTCGCGCAGAACCTGATGATCTCTGCCAAGGCGCGGGGCATCGACACTTGTCCGCAGGTCTCTTTCGCCCCATTCCACGACGTGATCGCCTCGCATGTCGGGATGGCACCTGAGGAAGTGACGGCTTTCGGCATGTCCATGGGCTACGGCGAGCCCGATGCACCCGTTAACCAGACGGCGATGTCGCGCGAGCGCGTGCAGGATTTCGCTCGCATGGTCGGCTTTCCCGAATGAACCTAGGAGAACTCACTTGAAGAACACACTGCTCGCCTGGGTCGTGGCGGTCACGATGGGCGCACTTGGCCCCGCTTCCGTCTCGGCCCATGAGACGACCGAGAAGGTCACCCCCGCATTCCGGCAAGCCATCCCCAACATTCCCGGAAAGTCGCTCATCTCAGTCGTGGTGGACTACGCGCCCGGCGCTGCATCGCGTCCGCACGTGCATGCTAAGTCCGCGTTCATCTACGCGTACGTGCTTTCTGGCGCAATCGAATCTCGGATCGACGACGGCCCTGTGCAGGTCCTGCATGCGGGGGAAAGCTTTTATGAGCCCCCGGGCGCAAGACACGTCGTAAGCCGCAACGCGAGCAAGACCGAGCCTGCCAGGTTGCTCGCCGTCTTCGTGCTGGACACCGGGGACGCCCCTCTCACTACTCCCATTACCTCAACCGAATCTTCGGAAAACAAGCCATGACCATGCGTCTCGACTACAACCAACTCGCTCCCGCTGGCGCTAAGGCGCTCGGCACCCTCTATGGCTACGTCGCGCAGAGCGGCCTCTCGCCCGCCCTCGTGGACCTCGTCTACCTGCGCGTGTCCCAGATCAACAACTGCGCGTTCTGCCTGGACATGCACACGCGCGACTTGCTGAAGAAGGACTTGCTGATCGAGAAACTCGCGCTGCTGCAGGCATGGCGGGAGGCCGGCAATCTCTTTGACCCGCGGGAGCGGGCCGCACTCGCCTGGGCAGAGTCGGTGACTCGCGTCGCCGACACCGGCGTGCCGGATGAAGACTACGAAGCCGCGCGCGACGTCTTCGCCGAGAAGGAATTGGTGGACCTCACCCTGGCAATCGGGCTGATGAACACCTACAACCGTATGGCGATCAGCTTCCGCAACACGCCGCAGGCCGTCCTGAAGAAGTAGACCCTCGGGCTCGATCCGAGCCAGTTCACCCGCAATTCTTCGTCGCACCGTTGCCGATCCCGCAATGGTGTCGCCGTGTGGCGGCCAATACTTTGGTGGCCTTTCCCAACGAATCACCGAATACCTGAAATCAAATGGCAAAAGTCCTCGTCCTGTACCACAGCTTCTACGGCCACATCGAGACCATGGCGGCAGCCGTAGCGCTCGGTGCGCGCAGCGTTCCCGAGACCGTGGTGGACTTGAAGCGGGTGCCCGAAACGGTGCCCCCGGACGTGTTCCGCGGAGCGGGTGGCAAGGCCGACCAGGCCGCCGCGCTCGCGAAGCCCGAAGAACTCGCGAACTACGACGCGATCGTCTTCGGCGCTCCCACCCGCTTCGGCAACGTCAGCGCACAGATGCGCACCTTCATCGACCAGACTGGACCGCTCTGGATGAGTGGTGCACTCGTTGGAAAGGTAGGGTCCGTGTTCACCTCCTCGGCAACCCAGCACGGCGGCCAGGAGAGCACCATCCTCACGTTCCTTCCGACCCTGCTGCACCATGGCATGGTCGTGGTCGGCCTGCCTTATGCGGAGAGGCGCCAGATGGGCATCGACGAGATCAAAGGCGGCAGCCCGTACGGGGCGGCAACTATCGCCGGTGGCCAGGGCGAGCGCATGCCCAGCGAGCAGGAGTTGGGCATGGCGGAGTTCCAGGGCCGTCACGTCGCCACGATCGCGACTAAGCTCCACGGCTGAAGCACGCGCCGATCCTGCCGGAAGGTGCGGGCGCCGATCGCGGAAAAAGACGGTGCGCCGGCGGCATTGCATCCTGGATGCAGTCTCGAAGACTCGAGGCATGGCTGCCGTGCGGTGGGATGCGGAGGGCGCCCCGCAGGCACTGCGCTCCGCGCCATTTGACATCGTGCTGGTCCGCATGCGCACAGCATCGTCCAGGTTGCGAAGCCGCTGCAAAAGCTTCTCTGCAAGGACCGGGAGGACTCACATCCTGACCCTCAGCCACAAGCTTCACAACGAGAACGCCGCATGAAGGACACGAAGCCCTATACCGAACTCTGCACTCGCTCGCTCACCTCGATCCACTATCGCAACGAGAGCTTGGTCGAGGACAACCTATTGCAATTCAACACCTCGGGGATTCTCCGTTAATTTGATCAGTAGGCCGAGTCTGCATCGTTGCATGGTGGCGGAGGTGCAGCCCATTGAAGGGCGTTCGCGGCTAGAGCCCAAGTTCTTCCATCAGAGATGGCCAGTGATGCTCCCAAGGACGTGCGCGCTCGAAAGCACGTGACGCCTTCAGAACAAGCCTGTCATCGAGATGGCGGCCAACAATCTGAAGTCCCACTGGGAGGCCATCGCGGGTAAAGCCCGCAGGTACCGACGCGGCGGGTTGACCCGTCATGTTGAAAGGAAATGTGAAACAAATCCAATCAGAGTTGCGCCCCATACGGCCCTCGATAACTTCCGGACCTTGCATATGGACCGGGAACGCGGGCGTTGCAAGTGTTGGCGTGAGCAGCAAGTCAAAATCCGCCATGAAGCGCCACATGCTGTTGCAGAGTTTCTTTCGCTGGGTGTGGGCGGACGTTAGCTCTTCGGCGGTCCATGGCCGACTCAGGAAATCGGCAACATTGGGCGCCATTTCGTGCTCGCGGCCTTGGCTCATCCGGCGCAAGCCCGTGAGATCCGTGTCCGCGGCTGTCAGCGCCCAGAATGTGCCTGCGATCGCAGGGCCCCAGCCCGGGTCGGCACGCTCGACCACGCATCCCAACTCCTTCTCGAAAACGGCGACCGCATCGCGCACGACACGGCGTACTTCCGGGTCAACGGCTGCAAACCCCAGGTCTTCGCTGTAAGCAATGCGAAGGTCGCTTACGTCGCCCCGAACGGCATCTAGCCAGTCGATGTCTCCGGTGGGGATCGAATGACGATCGCGCGGATCCGGGCCGGCAATCACACTCAGGATGAGAGCGGAGTCCGTGACAGTTCGAGTCATGGGACCGATATGCTCCAGCGTCTCCCAACTAGAGCCGCCGGGGTACCGCTCATCACGACAACTCGGGTACAAAGGAACACGTCCCATGGAGGGCTTTATGCCGTACAGGCCGCAGAATGACGATGGAATCCGCACCGAACCGCCACCATCGCTGCCAATCGCGCACGGGCCCAAGCCGGCAGCGACCGAGGCCCCGGCTCCGGCGCTCGATCCTCCCGGCGTCAGCTCAAGGTTCCAAGGATTCCGCGTCGTTTCGAACACGGGGTTATGGCCGGTCCCGCTATAGCCAAATTCCGGCACATTGGTCTTGCCAACAATGATGGCCCCGGCTGCCTTCAACCGTTCGACGACAATGTCATCCTCTTCGGGAATGAAGTCCTTGTAGAGGGGTGAGCCCATCGCGGTCTTGATGCCTTTGGTCGATACGAGATCCTTGATGCCGATGGGCACGCCTGCCAACGGCCCGATCACCTCTCCACGGGCAATCTTGGCGTCGACCTTTGCCGCGGCTTGCCTGGCAAGGTCCGGAGTCGATGTACAGAAGGCATGAATATGCGGCTCGACCAAATCCATGCGTCGAAGCACCGCTTCGGTAGCTTCGAGCGCTGAAATTTCTTTTGCCCTAATTCGGCGAGCCAGCGTAGTGGCGTCCAACCTGCATATTTCGTTGTCTCCTGGCTTGATCGACATTGGATCTCCTCGCAGTTGTAGGTCGTTGCTTGCCAGACTCTAAAGGAGCATTCACACCACCACCTGCGGAAAGTTGCGCTACATGTCGAAAATTGCGTCAACGCACGCTCGCGCGGAATCGCTGTGGGCTCGTCCCCATGTGACGAGCAAAGGTGCGAGAGAAATGACCTGCATCACCAAAGCCAGCTTCCAATGCGACCTCAGCCACGGGCATCGTGCTTGATATCAGTAATACGCGCGCTTTCTCCAAACGTCGCAGCAAAAGATAGTGGTAAGGTGTGTACCCAGTGGACTGACGAAACAGGCGAACGAAATGAAAGCGACTCATCTCACAAAGACCTGCGAGTTCGGGAAGCCCAAGATCATCGCCGAGCCTCGCTTCGATGAGGTCGAGAACGGCGTTGAGCTTGTTGGTCGAAAGCCCTGTTCGAACTTTCGAATCCGCGGATCGCGCGCCACCGCGACCAGTCAATGCACTCAAGATAGCGACCTGGTAACTTTGCAACAGGAGCGTGGAGCATGGCTCCTGCGCCTTTGTCCGCATCCACAGGCGCATGATGATCTCGTAGACCATCGGATCAATGAAGCCGCGATCCATTACGGCCCATAAGCTAGACATGGGATCGGGCGCGTCGAGCTCCTTCAGGATTGCGTACACATCGGTCATTGGAAATGCGAACATGACCGTGAGCGACTTGCCATTGACCCGCCAAGCATATGGGGTGTCGGGCGGAAGAACATGCAGCGGCTGAGGCTCCGAACAAAAGTGATCGCGCCACCCGGTTCCAAGATTGAACAAAGCTTCCGTTACACGGAACTGCGGTACAGCCATAACCATCAGGTCGGGGGTTCCCGGATTCAGGAATTCATGCGCGGGAGCGTACCGGTTGGCGACTATGACGCGCCGCTCCAAGGACGGCTGCAGGCTGTACGTCGAGTACACCAAATCTGCCCCCTGGTTTCGCAGTATGTCCGGGAGGTCGGGTGGTCTGTCGGTCATATCGAGAACGCGTAGTCGTAGATGGCAATTCTCCTCGAACAAGCTCGCGCGGCGCCCGCAGCCTGGTGAAGGGCGTTGAGGGTCTTACGTGTCCTGTGCCGTGTCTAACGAGTTCTATCAGCGCGCTGGTTAACCCGGAGGCATCGCCGGATCATCTTCGCGAGAGTGGTCTCGTTCCTCCTGAGTCGGCCCGCTGCGATGTAGGTCTGCAACCACCCATTCGGACAAGCATGCGAGGCCGAGGCCTGCCGAAGCAGCGTGCTTGATGGCCTCCGACTGCCAAGCTCAATACTGCGCGGGTACGAACGTAGGTGAGGGAGCAGTATGCTGACGCAGGACTTGGACTTGCTCAGCATTTCCCCTAAAGCAGCCCCTAACATCACTGGAACTCCAGCCGTCAATGGGTCATTCGTTGACGAGCGTGTCGATACGCCGCGACCAACTTGGCAGACTAGCCAACACCTTGATGATTGGAGCCGCGCTTTCGATTGTCCTTTTCGCTGTTGTCTCGAAGGCGGCGCTTCTCATAGGCGTGCTCTACGTTCGCGTCGCAGGCGCTGCGCTTCGAGCTAGTCTGCGGCAGGAAAGTCGAGCGTCGTGTCATTGATACGGTTGAACAAGTTGGTCAAGGCAATGCTGGCTACAGTCATCGTGACGTCGACAATTTGCGCATCGGTGACACCTGAATGCTTGATCTCTGCTACTACCTCGGCTTGGACTGTCCCGGTGGTTGTCAGCAGGTGGAGTACAAATTTGGCCAACGAATCATTGCGCGCATTGCCCGACGCCCGGCCCTGACGCAACGCCAGAATGGCTTCACGATCCAGGCCCAACTTTTTGCTCAGCAGCGTGTGTGCAGCGAGGCAATAGTCGCAGCCGGTTGTCTCGCTAACGACGAGCTTAACGACTTCGATATCTGTGGCGCTCAAGCTACTCTTCTTCAGCGATGCCTCAAGACTGAGAACTGCCTCCAGTGCGACCGGACTATTGGCCCCAATTGCAATGTATGAGTTCGGCACCTTGCCGACACTTGCTTTGACCGCGCTAAACAGTTCGGCCGCGCGCCCTGTGGCTTCGGACATTTCGACGGTATGGAGACGAGACATGATGTTTTCCTTGCAGTAGTGAGAAGATGGGCGAATGAAGCGCCGGGTGCCCTGCAGCTGACCGAGTCAGACTTCTGCGAGAGCTACGCTTTGATTGAGCAACAACGGGCGTGCGAGTACTCGGAAAGCCGATCCACCACCCGATGCGAAACAAGGGCGCTCGCCGCCGGTGATGGGCACGCCATTGCGATTTGAACGCCGCTCAGACTAGGCATTCTGGGCTTTGCGGCACTTCGTATCATGGTGACGAGAACCTTATGCAGCGATTTGCTGCGACGCTCAGGAGGATCAATCCGCATTCACGTAACGGATACTAGGCCATGCAAATTCGCGTCCGAGCATGGCCCGCGCATATAGATAGTTGTTTCGGGTACGCGTGGGCATGGCGTCCAGATTCACCAAACCGTTTTCGTCGGAGGGAAACGCGAGCGCCCTCCCAGAATGGGACAGGGATTCGAAGTGCAAGATAAAGAACGCTCTTGGTGCGGCTTCCGCCGCTGGAGAACGGGATTGGTCCGCCCGAACGGATCGCGGTGATTCATGAAGCGAGGCATGCATCCTGCAGCTCCTGCTTTAGCCGTGCAACGCCGTCCGCACGAATGTCAAAGAAGAGGGATCGTCCGGCGTGTACGATCCAAACGGAGACCAGGGTCTGTGGGGAGTTCCTTGACGAGACGATGAGAGGTGCGATGCAGCGGGCGGCTCACCACGCGCGGTGGCCAGCTCGCCGATGATCCGCAAAGATCAAGTTGAATGGAACTGAACTCTGTGCTCCATTTAGATTGAACATCATTCATTGCTCGTAGAAGCGGTCGTCCAGGAGCAGGTCCTCGAAGAACGCGCCGAATCGACGCTCCGGATCGCGCAAGTGGATCTCAAGCACCCACCGTGAGGGCGACGGCGAGAACGCGGCCTGCGCCAGCGAACCTGTGTGAATCGCCGCATGAGGGAAGTCGGACAGACGGTGGCCAGGCAGATCGAAGTTCAACTCCCAGCCCATTTGCCTCGCGCGCTCTTCGGCGTATTCGTAGAGACGGGTGCCAGTCCAGTTGTGCCGCCGCCAGGCTGCGCGAACTTCGTGGAACAGTTCCTCCGCGTTGCGTGCGCAGCGATCCAGTTCCTGGTCGCGTCCGACCACGAAGGTCGCGCCGCCGTCGCCTTCCCATGCTTCGTAGCGCGGGGCGATGTCCACGAAGAAGATGTCGTTCTCCTTCAGAACGACGCCGGGCACAGAAGGCTGTTTCATCGCCTTGATGGTGTTGATGCCGAACCGCACGCGCACCGGGTGCCAAGTCGCACGCAGACCCAACTTTGCGAGCACGCTCTTGGCGAGTTCCACGGCGTCTTCCTCGAGCATCCCCGGGCGCACTGCTTCAGCGATTTGCTGGATTGCTGTACGGGTGAACTGGCGCGCAGCGAGCATCCCGTCCTCCGAAAATGCGCTTCCAACGCGCTCTGCTTCAGTGATTGATGCGTTCATGGTTTCCTGCCGTGGGTTGAGTCGCCGCGTGGCGTGAGTTGCCGTTGCGGGAATTTTCCGCCACAATCGCCGCGGCCGGTTGGCCCGATACCGGTGTTTTCCGCCAAACTTGCAGCGACTTCCGCCATGCGCATAGGACTCCTTGCTTTCCCCGGCTTCCAACTGCTCGATGTCTCGGGTCCCGCGGACGTGTTCGCTGAAGCGGCACGGCAGCTGGGTGATCCCCGGGCTTATTCCGTGGAGGTGATCGGCACTGAGCCGGGCATGCTTCGCAGTAGCTGCGGATTACGACTGGCCGTGGATGCCACCGTCTCGACCGTTCGCGGAAAGCTCCACACCCTGCTCGTTGCGGGCAGCCCTGAAGTTGAGGCGCTGCGCTCTGGCCAGGAATTGCATCGTTGGCTGCAAATGCAGTCGCGCTCCGTGCGGCGGTTGGGATCTGTGTGCACGGGAGCGTTTGTCCTCGCGGCTGCCGGCCTTCTGGATGGCCGACGAGCGACGACCCACTGGAACGAAGTTGCGCAGTTGAGCGTCCAGAACCCTCAAGTGCTTCTGGAGCCCGACGCGATTTACGTGAAGGACGGTAGCCTTTACACGTCAGCAGGCGTGACCGCAGGATTGGATCTGGCCCTTGCGATGGTCGAGGAAGACCACGGGCGCGATCTCGCATTGCGCGTCGCGCGGGAATTGGTCATGTTTCTCAAGCGCCCAGGCGGGCAAAGCCAGTTCAGCGCCTATCTTGCCGCGCAGACAGCGGAGAAGTCGCACATTCGGGAAGTACAGGAGCACGTGCTATCGCACCTAATGACCGACCTGTCGGTGCCGCGGCTCGCCATGCTCGCTGGGATGAGTGAGCGAAACTTCACCCGGGTATTCCACGAGGAGACAGGCATGACGCCGTCGCAGTTCGTCGAAAAGGCCAGGATCGATGAGGCGCGGCGCCAGCTGGAGGACTCCGACGATCCCCTGAAGAGGCTTTCAGCGAACGTCGGGTACGCGAATCTGGATGCGTTCAGTCGTGCCTTCAATCGCCGCGTCGGCGTGAGCCCCAGCGAGTACCGAAGGCAATTCTCAGGCAAGACAAGCTGCTAAGACTCAATGCTGCCCGAACCTGACATTCACTTGGTCCTCAACCAGGAGGCGCGCCGCGCTTTGTGATCAAAGTGGTTTCCGCCACATGGCGACGGTCGAAAAGTGGGCGAGCGCCTTTGCTTCACGTGCCGGACGTGTGCGAGATAGTGCTGCTGTCGGACTTAGTTTTTGGAAGGTGCCGTGGCCTCGCCCGTTGCGTTCCGAGTTCCGTCGCGTCCGGTTCAGACCCGGGGAGCTGCGACTTGGACGCCACGAAGTAAGGGCCCGTAATTGGAGAGCTTTGGGTATGCAAATCTCTCAGTTCGCGGTGGTTCGCAGGTAAAGATTGCACCCGTACATCGGGACTTTGCTGCAGCGCCATTGGCGCCGCGGTCCCTGACAGGATCTGCTGACTGGCTTCTCCATCGCCCCTCTGCTTCTGAGCCGAGGTCTACCGATCGGTCCTGGGCCAGAAACGGCGCTCGTGACGTTGAGAGTCAGTCGAAGGGGCCGGACCTCGAACTGCATTGACGCCAACTAGGGTCTCTACGATCGTCCTTTGAAGCTTGGCCCCGATTTTCCAGTTGCGGATTTAAGCTGCGCGTTGGCTAGATCTCCAAGACTCCTGATAGCCCCTTCCAAGCGCGGGTCGCCGAGATACCCGTAGTTAATGCGCAAGTGCCGGGTGTATCGCCGGTCGGCTGAAAACAAATGGCCGGGCGCTACGCCTATGCGGAGCCGAAGAGCGTCCTTGTGCAGTGCGAGCGCGTCGACACCTTCCGGCAGCGCGAGCCACAGGAAATAGCCGCCCTCGGGGCGCGTGACCCGCGTTCCAGTCGGAAAGTATCGATCGATATATCGTAAGCAGGCGGCCTGCTGGCGGCTGAACGAATGCCGCAGGGCGCGCAGGTGACGATCGAAACTCTTGTGTTGCAGGTACTCCTGTAAGGCCAGTTGCGAGGGAAGTGCCGTTGCCAGCGAACTCATCAACTTGTTCCGACCCAAGGTAGCTGCGAAGCGACCGCCCGCTACCCATCCGATGCGATATCCGGGTGCCAGGGATTTCGAGAAAGAACTGCAGTGCAGCACCCAGCCGGCCCGGTCCCAGGCCTTGGCCGGTGGCGGTCTTCGAGGCCCATGCGCGAGCTCGCCGTACACGTCGTCTTCGATCAGCGGTATGGCGCGAGTGGCGAGCATGTTGACCAGTTGCTCTTTGGCTGCGTCGCTCATGGTGCAGCCCATTGGGTTCTGGAAGGTCGGCATGAACCAGCAGGCCTTCACCGGATGCTGGTCGATCACGCGAGCAAGAGAGCCGAGATCCACGCCTGTTCGCGGGTGGGTCTCAACCTCGACCGCGCGAAGACCGCGCCGCTCTAGTGCCTGCAACGCAGCATAAAAGGTTGGGGTTTCGATCGCCACGACGTCGCCTGGCTGCGTCACCGATTCGAGCGCAAGATTGAGGGCTTCCATCGCCCCGCTAGTGATGACCAGCTCTGACGCAGGAACATCCATCCCGACGCTGCCGTAACGGAGGGAGATCTGATGGCGCAAAAGGGCGTTTCCTGGTGACAAATCCTCGATGGTCTGCCAGGGATCCATCCGCTTGAGCGCTCGCGTCAGGCCGGCGGCAAGTTGCTCTAAGGGGAACAGCTCTGGCGATGGAAAAGCCGAGCCGAGCGGGACCATGTCGCGCTCGCGAGCCTGTGCGAGGACCTGAAAGACTAGCGACGAGACGTCGACCGACATGGACCCGAGGACGGGTTCGCTGGCGGCGAGTTCGTTGGACGGCACTTCCGCGCGCGCTCGGACGAAGTATCCCGACCGCTGCCGCGCTTCGACAAGCCCTTGCGCCTCCAGCAGGTAGTAAGCAGAGAACACTGTGGATGCACTGATGCCCATCTGCGACTTCAATTCGCGCACGGAGGGAAGGCGATCGTTCGCCTTTAGGTTACCCGCGCGAATGCGCTGAGCGATGTTGTCGGCAAGCTTCTCGTAGCGGTTCATGGGCGTGGGCATCTCATTCTGATACGGTCGTTCTGAACCGCTCCCGAGATTTTCCTATCAGACGTCGGCGTGCCAGCCCTGTCGATCAATCCCATCACTCGCGCGTCCGCCGGAGCGACGACCGGCCTTCTTGGATCTGATACGAAAATTTTCAGGCGATCTGGTTCTGTACGTATCAGCCTGGAAGATGAACACTCCCCAGCACCATGAGAGTGCTTCTGCGGTGCCGGCGGACTGCTCCGCCTTTCGACCGATGTATTTCGTGTCTTTCGACGCGCCTTGCCCGCCCATTCAGTTCACAGCAACTGCGTCGCCAGATCGTTTTCCGTTTCTTCATCGGTCTATTGAGCTACTCGCCGCACTCAGGCTTCGCCGTCTGTCACCCTTAATATTTTTTAGATCATGGAATCAATCCCTATCTCTTTTATTATTTTCAAGGTTCTCGTGCTCAGCGTGGGTATGTATTTGGCCGTCAAGTGGCATTACGACCGGGGACAGAAGGACAAGAATCAAAAGACAGCTGCAGTGGTGCTGACATCTATCAAGGTGGGCGCAGCGTTCGTCGCTGCTGCGTTCCTCATGTTGTTCCTCACCTTTGAAATCTGCATTAGGATGGGTCTGGACCTGGCCATGCCGTGATTGGAGTTTTCTGTCGTGCATTGGCCGCATTCGGCTATGGAAATTACAACCGGTACGTCTCACAGTCGTGGCCGAGTCCTGCGGTGGCATCACGCGGCAGGCCTCGATGCCCTGTCTAGTGGCTTCCGGTGCGACGGACGCAAGTATTGCTCGCAGATGACGTCATGCACTGAGGCAAAGTTCTACCTCAAGAACTGCCCTGGCACCCAAATGGATGGGAACCAGGATGACGTGCCTTGCGGACAGCAATGGTGCACCGGTCCTCTTCCCTTGAAGGCAGGGTCGAATCTATGCGCGGCAGTCGCCCAAACCACGCCCGAAGCCGCGGCTCGAGGCGACCCGCAGGTCAATGCAGGACGCTCTGAATGTCGTCATCAAGAACGTCAGCTGGTAGGTCGGACATCTTCAAATAGAGCCTTCCGGCATCGACGGCTCGAGCGACAGAGTCCTGAAGCACTTGACTGATCTCGGGTGCCGTCAGATGGGCCAGCTCCTTGGTGATCAGAGGCGTAGGCCTAGCGAACTCGCGGATATTGAGTTGCTGTACCGCAGCAGCTGCAATCACACGCGCCGCTTCTAGCGCCTGGGCCCCAGACGGAGCCAGGATATGGAACTCCCGAAATCGGGAACGTAGCGATTCGGGCACCTTTGCCGGGTCATTGGACGTGGCGATGTAGGTGGCCAGGCTCGCGTCGAACTCGATATCAAGCGACGCATCTCGCACCTTGCTAGCCGTGATCGGTTCAAGAAGTGAATGCAGAGGTGCCAAGGGGTCGTACTGCGATCCTCAGGGCGCCTTGTCCAGCTCGTCAATCAGGAAAACGGTATTGGCAACCGCTCCAAGGCCGATTTGCTGGAAGATGAGCCCTTGCGTGGCCGTGCTCCAATGCCGCTCCGTCCCAAGGAGCAGGGAGCTCGTCTGAGCGTTCTCCATGGAATGCCGTCGGATCGGCGTGCCAAGGGCCTGGGCCAGGTCGTTTGCATAGTGCGTCTTGCCCAGCCCGGGCTCGCCCCATAGATGCAGGGGCGGAATCCTCAGGGGTTCGCGCCCTCGGGTCGACGGCGTCGAGCGCCGAGCAACGAAGTCGGTGACTTCGATGAAATGCGGGTGCGCCTCGCGAAGGTAGGCGAGCAACTTTTCCCACTTTTGTGGCCGAAACGCCGGGTTGGCGACATCGCGCAGGGCGCCAGCGAGTTCCAGCTTCTTGGTGAGCTCCAGCTCGCGCTTCTGGTAGTCCTTGTCGCGAAGGGTGGCGATGCTTGCGATTACCCTGAACAGCTCCTCGCCGCGAAGGACCGGGTGGCGCCGATCTCGACGGCGGCGGGCTACCCCATGCTCGAATGTCTTCACGAACGCGACCTGGTTCGGCACAGGTGCGGCCGGGGCCGGAGGGCTGGAACTTTCACCAGATTTCCACACGATTCGCAACCACGGGCTCGGGGTCCGATGCGTTCAAGGCGCTATACAAGGACGCCTTCGAGTTGATGAAGCACGATCCTGAGAACTTGGGGTTGTACTTCGTGGTCGGGATTGCGACCCGGTCCTACGTCCGCAGTTACGAGGATCAAGGGGTGACGGGCGAGTTCGCCGATCGCGCCAAGGCGACCCTGGTGAACTTCAATGCAAAGATCACAGAAGCCCTCGCGAGCACGCCTGAGAACCGACTGAAGCTGCTGGGTGAAGTCGCCATCGACTACGAGTGGAACGTGCACGATTTCTGAACCCGCGCGCCGGGTCGTCTGATGGACCTACTTGCCGGTTTGCCTGTCTGTTAACGACTCCCGTCGCACGGTGGAAGGCATGAGTTTGGCCACGGTCTGGCGAAGCCAGATGTTTGCGGGGTCCCGATGAAATCGCGAATGCCAGTGCTGCTTGATGACATATCGCGGCGAGGGAAACGGGAGGCGGTACACCTTGATGGATTCCCGCCGCTGGGTTACGAGCGCGTAATGCGTAGGAACCATCGCAAGCAGATCGGTTTCGCTCACGATCTGGGCAACCGCCAGGAAGCTCGGTACCTGGAGCGCGACCTGACGCACGATCCCCTCCGCACGGATCGCGTTCTGTATGACCCCGGTATGCCCCGTACCCTCTGTCAGGACCTCGATATGACGTTCGGCGCTGTACATCTGATCCGTCAAACGCCGTCGTAGCCGCGGATGGGATGCAGCCGCGATGCATCGGAAATCCTGCTCGACCAGGGATTGTTGATAGAAACCAGCATCAAGCTGAGGCATGTAGCCGACTGCAAGGTCGACGAGCCCTTCCTCCAGCCTGCGCCTGCTTTCACTCCCAATGCGTTCCGCGTCGATCCGCACGCCGGGGGCGGATGACTGCAGGGTGTTCAGAAGAGCAGGGAGGAGAGAGGTCTCTCCAAGATCAGTCATGCAGATCCGAAAGGCCCGTCGCGAAGTGGAAGGGTCGAAGCCGTTGGTCCCGGTGAGCGTGCCCTCCAGGCTCTCCCTGATTTGACGAAGCACGGGTTGAAGCTCGTCCGCCCGAGGCGTTGCCAGCATTCCGCGGGACGTTCGGGTGAACAGAGGGTCGCCGTAGAAACCCCGAAGTCGATTCAGCGCCGTGCTGGCAGCGCCCTGTGTCAAACCTAGTCGTTCGGCGGCCTTCGTCACGCTCGACGCTTTGTACACCTCATCGAAAACGGCGATCCATTCGAGGTCAAGTGCGGCCATTTCAGAGCTCCGAGATATCAAGAATTTCGATAGATGGTATCCGGGCCGCGTGTTGCCGGAGCCGTTTGCTGCGGACAAGAATCTCTCCGAGACATTCACCTAATCACAACCGGGAGTCACTCCATGGCGCTGCTTGCACATCGATACTTGGCCGCTTCTGTTCTCACTGCTGCGCTTGCCCTGGCCTTCGTAGGGGGTGCAGAAGCTGACACTGGAGGACCATCGTTTCCCTCGAAGCCGGTGACGATCCTCACGACCTTCTCGGCCGGGAGCGGTCCCGACACCATGATGAGGGCGGTCGGTGAAGTATTGAGCGCAAAGTGGAAGCAGCCTGTCTTGATCGACAACCGGCCGGGGGGCGCTGGGTTCATTGCGATCAACGCAGCGAAGGCCGCGGCACCTGATGGTCACACCATCCTGATGCACGATGGGGACGCCATGAGCGCCTTGCCTACGCTGTTCAAGAGCAGGAACTTTCGCGTCTTCGACAGTTTTGAGCCGGCAGGGGCCTTGTATAGCACCCCGTTCTTCGTCGTGGTGGCGGCAAGCTCCCCGTGGAAGAACGTCGGCGACCTTCTTGCAGCGGCCAAGGCGAAGCCCGATGCAGTGACTTACGGAACCTGGGGCGTCGGCACGACGGCGCATCTCCAGTCAGCGATGCTCGAGACTGCTGCTGGCGTCCAGATGCTTCATGTTCCCTACAAGGAGATGGGACAGCTTTACACAGCCGTGAGCACGGGGGAGACGGACTGGGCACTCGGCGCAATGGCTTCGACTCAATCGGTCTACGAGGGTGGGCGTGTGAAGTATCTGGCCATCGCGAGGTCGCGCCGCCTGTCGTCGCTCCCGAATGTCCCAACCCTAGCCGAGGCGGGGGGGCCGCCGAACGTTGAGGCCAGCGGCGTTGTGGTCTTGCTCACGCCCAAGAACACGCCAGCGGCCATCAATGACCGGATCAACCGCGACGTCAAGGCGGCAGTCGACAGTCCGGAGGTGCAAGCGCGCTTCAAGACTTTCAACTTCGAAGCCGTGTCCTGGACCCCTCAGGAACTGCGTCGCCAGCTAGACGCCAAAGCTGCCGGGTACCAGGGCGTTGTTGCCCGATACAACATCAAGTTGGACTGAGAGCGCTCCATGGAAAGAGGAATGATGTCTGTTCGCCCTGTGGCCTCTCTGCCGCCCGAGCTCTGGAAATGGGACGCGACCGACTTGGCGGCGCATATCAAGAGGCGCACCATTTCTTCGTTGGAAGTCATGGTCGCCTTTCACACACGAATTGATGAAGTCAACCCAAGGCTGAATGCGATTGTCCAGGCCGACCGAGACGCGGAGATCTCCGCTGCGCTCCGGGCCGACGCCGAACTCACCTCTAGTGTCGCTCCAGTCGGGCCTCTGCATGGTGTGCCGATCACCATCAAGCTGAATGCCGATGTTGAAGGACAGGCAACCACCAACGGCGTGCCTGCCTACAAGGTGCGCGTGGCGGAGCACGACAGTCTGGTCGTGGCCAACTTGAGGCGTGCGGGCGCGATCATCGCAGGGCGAACCAACGTGCCGCCGTTCTCGCATCGGTGGTTCACTGAGAACCCGATACATGGGCGGACGCTCAACCCTTGGAGTGACGACATCACGTCCGGCGGATCCAGTGGCGGCGCGGCTGTGGCTGTGGCCTCAGGCATGGGGGCAGTGGCTCACGGCACCGATATCGCTGGATCGATCCGATACCCTGCGTACGTGAACGGCGTTCTTGGTCTTCGCCCTACGCCAGGGCGCGTGCCCGCGTTGAACGGCACTGTGCCCGCGCGCTTTGCAGGCCTGCAGTTGTTTTCGGCGCAAGGGCCGCTCGCTCGAACCTCGCGCGATCTTGAACTCACGTTGCGAGCGATGGCAGTGGATGGGCAGGCGGATCCGATCTGGATCAACACACCCCTGGACTACCCGGACGACAACGCAGCATGTCCCGTAGGTTTGATCGATGAAATCGAAGGTGTCGCTCTCCCGTCGAAGATCCGGAGCGCGCTGGATATTGCCGCTCGGGCCCTGGAAGCCGCAGGCTACAAGGTTGATCCGGTTAAAGTACCTTCGATGCGGGACGCGTTGGAACTCTGGCTTTCGATCGTGATCACGGAAAACCGATTGGGAATGATGGCCGATGTCGACGCGATGGACGATCACGTGAGTTCGACATCCATACACGCGATGGCCTCTTGTGCGCCGAATCCGGATCTGCGTACCTACGTGACGGCCCTCGCAAAGCGTGATGCGTTGCGCCGAAAGTGGCAAGCTCTCTTCGTTCGGCATCCTCTTCTACTGATGCCCACATCGTGCCGATTGCCCATGAAATGGGATGATGATCTTGGAGGAGAAGAGGTGATAAGGAAGTTGCTGGACGACCAGTCCCCACTCATTTCGGTCGCGGCGCTAAGTCTGGGTGGACTGAATGTGCCGGTGGGGCAGGATGACGGCTTGCCGTTGGGAGTGCAGATCGTCGGTGCGCCTTTCCGGGAAATCCTCATGCTGCGTGCGGCTGCTGCGATCGAGCAATCGGCGCCCACGCGAAGGGTCTATGACTAGATGAAGAGCGCCTGAGGACGCAGTAGCGTGGATGGGACGGCGACGTTCACGCCTGCGAAGTATCACCCCACGCTCGAAGGCGGTCACGAACACAACCTGGCTTATCACGGGCGCGGATGGAGCCGGGGCCGGAGGGCCGAGCAGGCTCGGAGCTCCTCGCGGCGCTGTCGGGTCGTACGCAAGCTGATCCAGTGGCGCGCTCAAGCGCGCGCACCTACTACCCACTGTCGCCCACGAACGAGTGGAACTGAAATCGCGGCAGGCGCTGACCGTTCCACCGGACCGAGTGTGCTTGGTAACAAAGCCAGGAAAGAGGCTAGGGGACCTTGGCCGGCTGACAGTGCTTGCCGCGCCGCGCGGCTTTGTTAATTGCCACTGGTTCAGAAAGTCAATGTCCGATCTGTCCGCTCCGATGCGACGCGAGGCAAAAGTAGTAAGCTGTCGGGCATCCGCATTCTTTGCATTGAACAATGGCGACCACATACCGGACAATCCAGAAGCAGATCGACAAGCTTCAAAAGCAAGCGGAGAGCCTGCGCGATCGCGAGGTCTCTGGCGTGGTCGAACGGATAAAGGTGGCGATTGCGCACTATGGCCTCACCGCTGCGGATCTTGGCCTGGAGCCGAGAGGGGGCGCCAAAAAATCGACTCCGACAAAGAAGGCACCCGGTAAGGCGAAGTCTGCTTTCGGTGACTCGACCGGGAACGTGTGGTCAGGCCGGGGACCGCATCCGCATTGGCTTAGGGACGCGTTGGCTGCTGGGCATTCGCTTGAAGAGTTCCGCCTCGGGACGGGCTCTGGTCCAGAACCGATTTCTGCAAAGAAGGGGATGACAAAGGCGAAGAAGGAGAAGCTCAAGCGTCCGCCTCCCAAGACCGTCTATACCGACGAGTCTGGCAACACCTGGAGCGGTCGAGGTCCCAGGCCGCGCTGGCTGCGCGCCGCACTCGAAAGCGGTCGGTCCTTGCAGGACTTTGCCAAGTAAAGCCCGTATGCGCCCGTCCGACAGCTCACGACGTGCGCGCGATGCTTCTTGAGCTGCTGGTCAGGTCTCCGGCGTTGTCCATACCTCCTGGAGAAATATGGTGAACGGGTCCTCGGCGATCTGACGCAAGGCGTTTTGAACTGTGTCGGTGGTCATGTCGAGCTTTACGGCCAGCGCCTGCAATGTCGCCGCGGCAGCAGCCTGACACGCTCTCGCCGCGGGGTCTTCACTGTCCAGATCGTCAATTTCATCGATCAAGTATTTGATCTCTACCGCGCCCCGCAGCCCCATCACTCGGAGTTCGGCTAGGTGCGTCTCGAAGTAGATCCAGGCGAGCGCTTGGCTCATGCAGTCGGTGACGAAGTTGAAAGACAAGTTCGAACGCATGACCAAGCGAACTGGATCGCAGTAGGCGAATTGGGGGATCGTGGTGATGTCCTCATTGGCGAGGCGCTCCGCGATGGACGAGTTCACCCCTTGCAGGCGGATCACGCTGTCGTGCGCACCCTCCTTGTCCGGGTCCGTATCGCCGATCACCTTCCTAAAACCTCGCTGAATCATCGAAATAAGGGTGCCCAAAGGGAACGCGCCAAGGGCGAACGCCACAAAGCCCGCTTTGTCACCCGCCCACCCCACGAAGGCATAACCCATTGGAATGGCGATGATGAACCGCAGTGTCGCCCAGTGCACGTCGGCGGGCGAGAAGTCCAATCTTCTGGCCCTGGAGATGTGATCGTCGGCGACCCAAAGGTAGGCGCCGGCCAAGGCATAAATCGCATTGTCAGGGAGGTTGCACAATGGGCCGCCGTCGATAAAGTCCAGCCGGTGCAACCCACCAGAAACGGCCAGCGCCACGGAAAGGAATCCGACTACGAAGAAGAGGACACCTGGCCAAAGAAAATAGCGACGCCCGAACCAATGCTTGTAGAGGTCTTCGAACGCGCCGACAGCATCTCCCGCGTTCGCTGGCGAATTTGTACGATTGAACATCTGAAAATAGGCCAATCGAGCTTCACCGCTGAGGCCATCGATGATGTCTAGGCGCTTGGCTCCCCATCCGGAGCGAAGGTAGCGCAACATAGGAAGCATGAGGGCGAGCGTCACGACCAAGACAAGGGCGCCAGCTATTTTTCCGTGGTCGGTCCAAGGCATGTGAGTTCCTCGATGTTGCAGCGATACCAGATTGTCGATACCAAGCGAAAAGAAGTGCATGCTTCAATGTGGGGGCGCGACACGGCATAAATCAGACTAGGCGAACGTCTTCTTCCATGGCTGCTCACTGGTCAGGCAGTCGCCAGGCTAAGGTTTCGCACGTCGAGCACAGAAGTCGGACGCCCTCAGGGCGCTGAACGCGCCGACAGGCTTCCTGCCGGACCCGCCTGGAATAGCTGCTCTTCCCGCCTCTGCAACAGCCGAGACAGCGCGCACCAAGCCGAGCTTCGATCGCGCAGCGTCATCGAGTACCTCATCTGCAAGGATGGCTGTGTAGAGCTTTTCAAGCTGGTGCCGGATGAGCGTGTCGGGCCGAGGGCGCCGGGCGAGGACGAAGACGCCGACCCGATCGGTTGACGATAACGGCGCGATGGGACGCGACCCCGCGGTACCGGCGGGAAGAGGGGCGGCGCCGGAGCCGACTCGTTGACAGAAATGGATCTTCTGCCTGCGAGTGACCCAGGAGCATCGCGACGATGTTTCCCTGATCTTGAAAAGCGTGGCCGACGCCAGATCTGTACCCGACGTCCGCTCTTTGACGGCAGGACTGAGGCCGTAGATCGAACCCGCGCTTTAGACTGGTTGCTGCCGGTCGCTTGCGACCCGTGGATGGCGCAGATGGGCCCTCTGCAGTCATCCGATTCATCGACCTGCACGTCAGCAGCGCAGTGAGGTGCGGTCCTGCGATTTGTTGAACTCGACACCGTTAAGCAGTCGTTCAACGTTCGAGGTAAGGGGTAAATTGCAGCGTGCCGCGATTTACCCCTTGACCTACCAAATCGGTAGGGCCGCCTAGCGGATCAACATGACTTCGCTGGCCGCCTACGCACCGGTGAAGGCGGTGACGCATTTGACTGCCGAGCCGAGACAGTCGGCGGAACTGCTCCCTATCTGATGATCGGGATGGGCGGCGACATCGAGACAATCCGCGCCTGAACCTCGTCACGAGCCGAATTGTTTTCGGCTTGAACAGCCTTAGCGGCCGGAAGATCGGAGGTTTTCGAGAACAGCAGCTCGAAGTTGAATTCCCAGGCTGCTGGACTCTTCGTCAGATGGCCGCTTGGGAAGTGCAGCATCGAAAAGTCGGTCCAGAACTCACTTTGGGCCGCCAGGCTGAGCAGGAACCCCTTTGTCTTCTTGTCTGGTCGCGGGAAATTGTTGACCGACATTTGCTGACGACCACCGTCCGCATGCACGAGCGTCAACAGAGCCTTTGTAGTGCCGTTGGGATCGGGCAGAAGCAGGAGCTCAACTCCGAATGCGGCGCTGTCCGCCGGTAGATCCACAACAAATGTGGTGCCACCTGGCTGTGACTTGATGGTCTGAAGGCCATCGCCGTCCACCTCTTCAACGTCTGGCAGTTCCACCCGCAACCCCAGCTTAGAAAACTTGTCCTTTCGTGCTTCCGATGCGAAGCGAAAGAATAGCCATAGCTCACGGTCCCACGAAGCGGCTGTGGCTGTGAGATCAACATAGGCTGTGGCTGCCATTGCAGGGATGGAGGCGACTGGCGTCCACTTTCCGTCGGCCGAAAGCGAGAACGCTGATGCGAGTGGCTGGCTACGGACCTCATATTCGGCAAGGTGCAGCTGCGAAGCCACGCCGAAGTCTGCCGGGACAGGGAAGGTCTCTGCGCGTCTCCTGACCATTGCGGTTCCCGCGAATACCTGTACTGGCTTGCCGAGCCCGGCGGCAGGGCGTGTACCAATAACTGCGAGGTGCCTGTGGCGGTAAAGGAGGAACTCGGGAAGAGTCGACGGACGAACAGTCACAGCTCTCTGTGTTCCACCCTCGCTCGTTTCGAACCGCAGGCCTCCTTTTGTAAGCCGCGCGACTAGGAACTCCGCCTGCACCTCCTGTAAATCGTTGTTGCCGCCCAGCCTTTGCGGCTCGATAAGGACCGTTTTGAAATCACGGGCAGTCCGACTCCATGCGAGCGACGTAGGGAAGCTCGCTACGCAGTGGCGTGCCCTACCTCCCGGTGCCTGCACGGTTGCGCGCGCATCTTCCTTCGGCAAACTCCACTCGAAGCTGGCAATGAGGAGTGGCTGGTTCGTCGTCCCGAGGCTGGGAGCGCTTTGATTTCTGGACAGGAAAATGGACGCTGAGAAGCGGCCGGGAGCTACCGGAGCATGCAGCACCGAATACCGGCCTCTGGATGTGCAGGGGGCGACAGGCACCCAGTCGCGGCCCGCGTCCCTCCCACTCTTATCGATCAGTGCGGTGCTGACCTCAAAATATCCCGCAGTGGCGCGCAAGACATGTTCGCTTCCAGACTCAAACACAACCTGCGTTGCAGGCGAACCAATGGCATCCAGGTCGAACCAAAGACATGTCGATACCGGGACGGCCTCTGTGGTCGGATCTTGATCTGAAAGCCACTCGGGTGCGAGATACCGCCGCAAGAAAATTCCAGTGAAGTGCTCTTCGTACTTTCGTTCGAGAACGGTGCCATCGGAGCGTGCGGGCGTCATCGAGATGATCGAGTTAGAGAAGGCTGCAGCGTTCGCACGAGGTATATCGAACGTCAGGCCAACAGGTCCCTCACTCGCCAGCGAAAAATCTACGGCCTCCGAATCCGAGATGCGCCGGTAGTCCAGTCCCGGGTCCGGCCCGAATTCCTTGCGCGCATCGAGAATTCCTACGGTGCCCGCGCCATTGGAGAAGCCAAAACCGAAACCGAGCTTCATGTCCGCGGCGACCCGGTCCGCCAAACCCCCTTCTGAGAACGGCGGCTCCTGCAGGAACGCGATGATGGGAGGCGTCCCTCGTTCGTGCGGCGAAGTCGTGAGTGGCAATAGGGCGCGCAGTTGAGGTCTGGTGACCAACGCGCGATTGCGATCTGCAAGCACTGCCACGCGGCGCGTCCATGCTTCGGATCCCTCGGCGCCTGGCTGCCAAGCGGCTACGGTCCCTCGAGCTACAGATGTCAGAGCGCCAGCGTAGCGCGACCTCAACTGGAACCGGTGGCGCATGTAGGTTGCCGACGGAGCTTCCCATGGAATCGACTGGAGTACGGTGCATGCCGGCTGGCTGTGTCCAAGTTTGTATTCCGGCATCTGAGGGTCAATCGACTTCCAAACGGTTTCGGCCTCTTCAGGTCCACGCGCGAGAAAGATCTCGTCCTCGAATAGCCGTAGCTCATCCGTGGGGGATTGACCAGGGTTGCGAATCGGCAAGGCTGCGTTCTGGTCGTTGCCATCGGCCCATCTCCTCGGATCGATCACGTTGTACAGCGGTAGACCACCCGGGCGCCACCGTTGAGTCGAGACGGCAGCGTCACTGACGAGCCGCCAGCGACGGCGAAGGTCTGCGTCGCCAATACTTCCGTCCGAGATCACCTTGTACTCTCGGACCTGTGGCTGCGGGCTGCAAGATATGACGCGGCTTGCCATTTCGATGGGTTTGGCGCCTACGAGGCCATCAAGCATCGTCTCGATCTGCAGCGCATTGCCGTGGAAGACTTGCCAGTTGCCGTCAAGTACCGCTGATTCAGAGACGCCCGGGTCGATGACCGGTGGATGACCATCTATCACTTCAAAGTGAGACTTGGGAACGAGTGCAGAGACGCGCAGCTCCGCGACGACGCCCGCGGGCACATTCACTTTGCAGCTCCCTTCCACAGAGGCACTGAGCTCTAGGACGGGATGGGTCGACTCGATCTCCACCGATAGGGACATCAAGGTAGCAAGGTCATCAAACATCTTCCGCAGCGCGGGAAGCTTGAGCGTTTCGACCTCGGCTGTGCAGTTAGTGGCCCATGAGGCAACCCTCTTCTTTAGGTCGATTTCGACACATTTGGGTGGTAGTGGGAGCGTAGCGTTCAGTGAGTCCAAGCAGACAAGCTCTACCCTCAACTTTTCGACTGCGGGGTCCGGCAGCCGGTCGAGAGCCGACGAAAAGTTCTCCTTGCCATCCACGTTTAACAATTCGGTACGGCGGACATACGCGAGTAGCAACCAGTCCTGCAGGCGCTTGCCATTGGAAGTCGCTGCCCCGAAAGTTCGACGGAGTAGCGCAGGATTTCGGTACCAGCGTTCGAAATCGAAGAAGACGACACGGGGAGACGAGATCCTCGCGCTCACCTTGTCTGCAAGACCATCGGTCCACCCGACACTTGATGGCGCCATCAATAGGGGTGGTGTTGCGCCACTTGCGTTTGAGCGAGGAAACGGATTTGAGAATGAAAAGTTCGCACTGGATTTGCTTTCAAGCTGGACTCGAATCCACCAAAGTCTGCTGCTGGCTCCTACTCGCGTCTCCTCCTTCGGCGCACCGCTCCCCAGCCGAGCGCGAAATCTTCCGTTGCCGCTCAATGTAAGAGTGATGGCGGACCCTGAATGGAGCTGGGCGAGATCATTGCTGTCGAACTGCAAGCTCACTGGGTCAGCGCTTCCGATGAGCGCCGCCTTGTCGAAGAAGAGCACTCGGATCATCGCTGGCTCACCGGACCATTGCAGGTCCGTGAACTCCACCTGAACACCCTCCTGTGCCGAGGGAAACGCCAGGATCCCGCTGCCATCAGGCTCTCGCAGCAGGTCTGCCGATCCTAGGGCGCCCATGCTGGCGGAGAGTGCTACTCGTGGGTAGTCGGCAGCCAACGACCTGACATTCGGTAGGCTCTTAGCAAATCGCTTCGACGTGCCCAGCTCGTCGATTGATGCCGTGCCGATATTCGTGCGTCTGCTGTAGCTCGCCCTCGCTATGGGAGCGTTGACCGGTGCGAGTGCCTTCGCGGGCATCCATGGCTGGTTGGCTTCCTGGATTTCATTGGGGATGCTTCCGCTGTTCGTTGTTGCGAACGAATACGCTTCGAAATTCCTCCCATACACCAAAGATGGCGAAGGAGCCCAGCCGCCGTCAAACGCAGTCTCTTGGGCTACATCCGCCGAGTAGAACGGCTTCCTTAATTGCTGCTGGGTGCCCGAGGCCGAAACGCGCGCAATGGTCTGACTAGCGAACGGAAAGCCGTCGTAGTCGATAAACGCTGGAGCTCTCGCATCTTGGACGGAGGGAAGCCATTGGCGAAGACCTAGAACGCTGCCTCTATGTCCACCGTGGCTCCATGCGAGTTCTGCAAGATTCGCGTGCGACCAAGCGTCCAGCGTGGAGTCCGCCGGATGGTCAATGCGACGAAGTGCAATGCATATGCCGTTGAAGTCGGTCGAGAAGCTATCGAGATCGGAGGCGCTGAGAGATGCCGATACCTGGATAGGCAGGGGTGCAGGTTTTGTATCGGCAACAAAGACTGCATCCGTGGAAGCGTGGCGCTTCAAAGATCCAAGCGCCTCGAGGTAGCGTGCACGAAACTGCAGATCGGGTGGCGGGTTGCCAAGAAGGCCCATCAGAGGAACTGGCAAAGCGCTTGCGATGCCACCGAACACCCCTGTGTTTGTGCCGGCAATGCGAGCCGAGAAGAAATCTGCTGCTTCCAGCGTGGCGATCAGGTCAGACGGCGCGGGTTCGGCATATTGCGCGGCATCACGTTGCAAGACGTCGACGAAGTCGGCGCTGGCTGATCTGCGAATCGCCTCCGCCCCGTTGAAGGATCCTTCAAGGCGCGAGCCGTAGGAGTTCCAAGCCGCCAATAACTTGCGTCGAAACTCGTCGTGGTCAGGGTCGTTCGACGGCGGGTTCGGAACCAGCGCTCTGAATAGCAGGTCCGGCACGATGCCTCCGAGCTCTGCTGCTGCGAAGTTGAAGAGTCGAAGGATCGTTCTCTCGGCGCCTGCTTCCTCATGCAGCCGGTGATTCGCATCGATCACGACACCGTAGGGGTCTTGCAGGAAGCCGGTAGCGGTCTTTACGCCACCGGTCTCCGAGTGAGACCCTGAGAGAGCCTTCGCTTCATCCCACGACAGAGGAGCAAACGCGCCGTCTGCGACCGCGTTCAGCAATACATCCACCAGGCGGCCGGCCACACCGCTTCCATCGGTCGCGCCTGTCAAGCCGTGTGCGTCTCGCAGCGCGCTGATGAACTCCCGTGGCGTTGCCGTGTGATCCAGTAGCGGACTGTGGCGCAAAAGGTCGCGCAGGGCACCTGCAACCGCGCCAGGGGTCAATTCCAACTTCTCTGGTGGCATTTCAGCCGCGGCCTCAAGTACATCGGTCACGAGAGACAGCAGTACGTCGCCAACGATTTCGTCCCCAGCACCAGCGGCTGAACCAGGACGCAAGAGGGCGACGATCAGTGGATCGAGGGCGGTTGTGAGGCCGGCGATTACTTGCCAAGCCGGGACGCTGTGGGCAAACGTCCAAGTTCCGTGATTGGGATCGACCGTCCAAGGCAGCGAGTCATGACTCAAGGCGGCGCCAAGCAGCGCCGGAAGTGAAGCGACGATGCCAGTCCACCCCGTTTCGTAGTCATCGAGGAAGCGTCGCAGCTCCATCGCGTGCTTATTGACTTTGAGGAACCCCTCGGGCGTGAGAAAGGGCAACGTTGAAGACTGCGGCGAGAGGCTGTTTGAGCGGCAAGTTACATCGCCGAGGACATCGTCGAACGGGTAGTCCACGTCCCAGCGGTCCGTATCGACCTGAGCAGCAGGGATGGGAGATGCTGGGATGTGTCCAGGAATGTGCGGTAGAGCGATGAACTTTCTCGTGGCGGACGCGGGGACTGACGCTTCGATGAGACGCGTGAGGCCAAATCGATGGCCGACTGGAGCGCTCCATGAGTGCGACCCGCGAAGCAGGTGTGTTGCACCGAAGTGAGCTTGCTCAACGGCCTTGTCCGCCTTGTCCAAGATCCCAGCCGTTTGGGTAGACAAGACCCAATACCCGTTCTCGCCAGTGGGTTGCAGACTATCAAGCCAGTCGACAATTGCCCTTGGATCTGAACTGGGAGATGTCCCGAACGTTTGCAGCTGAACATCGCGATGGGCTTCCCAATCAGCCCCGGGCCTTTTCAGCTCATAGAGGTGAAACTCCACCCTTGGCAAAGCCGCCAGAAAGTTGTGAAAGGCGGCCTTCGCGGCGGTGGCTTCTGCGGCGTCAATCGCGTTGCCTGAGCACTCGATGTTGAGGTTTATGGCGTAGGCCGATCCTGCGTGATACGACGTAGGTTCCTGATCGGACACGCAGTGAATGCGCTTCGTCTGTGCCATCTTCAACCCCTTGCTTTCTGCAGGCGCTTTACCTTCTGTGCGATGTCGGACTCAGGCTCCAAATCGGCGCTCGCTGACGTACTGGACTGCGACTGACCATTTCGCAGCGTGTACTGAGCATTTGCACGCGCGGTGAGCTTGAAGAAGCGCGAGATCCTTATCGTGACGGACAGTGATCCGTCAGCGTCAACTTGCCCGGAGTCGCGGTAAGTCATGCGTAGCATCAGGCAGATGCCGACGGTGGCTATGCAAGCCACATCGACGTAGCCTGCGATGACCAGAACTGAGCCAATCGAAAGCCCCCCTCCTGGGCTGCCGATTCGCTTTTGGTACGACAGCGAGATCGACAGGGTGATGAAGACCTGACCGGAGAAGACGCCAACTGCGAAGGCCAATGCGGCAGAGCCTCCGGCGCCCGCCTCCACAGTCACAACCAGATCGGAGTGGAACGGCTTGTATTCGGCCTCGACATGGATGTAGCCAGTTCCGCCGATGATGAAGAAAGAGAAGATGAATGGTCGCTCTGGCCGCGAGAGCCAGAACTGATCGCCGAGAACAAAGTCTGGATACGCCGTTAGCTGGAACGAATTGGAGATGCAGATGTTTGAGATGCCGCTCGTACCAAAGTTGAGCGAGATCGGTGGCATCGCGAACTCGTGCTCGAGGCCGACTGGAACGCCGTCACGCTTGATGACCTTCATCCCACCGATCTCATCGGGGAACAGCATCGATAGGAAGTCCTGCACGAACTGCAGTGAGGGGTTAATACGGATCGCCTTCGGGTCGAACTCGACTTCCAGGCCGCGCTCGCGCGTGAACGCCAGCCCAAACTTCTCGAAACGAACCATGGATTGCCCGGCGACTGATAGGTCCACAACGGTTTCGATTCTTCCGAACCCGGTCTGAGTCACGTTGGGATCGTCTTGACTCGTTTCAAATCGAACATTCGCTGTCAGTACCGTGTCGATGAAGTCTGCCTTGAAGACCTCGACCGAAAAGAGGCTACGGCGGCCCGGCAGGGGCACGTTGATGTCGATCTGAATCCAAGCGCGACCCTTTGCAGGATTCAGCTCATGCGTAAGGACGATGGAATCGGATGCTCCTCGTGGGAGCTTGCTGCCCTTGAAGAAGTCGTCTAGCTTTGCGCCACCGAGGTTGCGGAAGACTTTCCCAACATCCAAGGAAGAAAGGTCTACGGGGAGTAGACGGTCGCCAATGCCGTCGAAGGGAAGCGACAACCCTAGTGCCTTGAGCTCGTCGCCAAGCCGATTGAATAGCGCCGTGACGCGCGTCGTGCCAATGACATCGCTGAGTTCATCAAAGCTCGCTCGGAGCCTGTCGATGTCGGCCCTCATCGCCGCCAGTTCTGGTGCGGAGCTCACAGCCGAGTACAGGCGCAGGATGTTGCTTGGCGCCGCCAAGAGTCCGCCGGTGCCCAGCTTGCCCGCCGCGTCCATTACGCGGTCACCGTACGCGCGCGCGCTCTCAGCGGATCGGGAGAGGTCGTTCTGGATCCGGCGGATTGCCTGATCGGTTGCGGTCACGCTCGCGCGAATCTTGTCAATGCTGCTGATGGCACCGCCGAGGGCGTCATTAAGAGCATCTGTGGCCTTCTTGATTTGATCGTCGATATAGGCTGTCGCCCCCTTACTCAGGTCTTGTGCATAGGCGTATGCGGAGTCGGCGGCATCGAATACCGACGAGCACAATGCTGTGATGTCGCCGACCGCGGACAGCGCATTTGCTTCTAGTTTCCGAACCGCATCGCCGATCGACGCGCTTGTCGATACCAATCGCAGTCGCGCTTCTTTTAACTGACCCGCGTCGATTGCCTCTGGCAGCGGAGCAAGAAGTTGATCGAGCACTGGAACGATCACGCGATCTCGCACTACCGTCCTGAGAAGCGCGTCTGGGGCAAGTGCATTCTCTGCCTCGCGCATGGCTTCTGTCACTTCACCAGCGACGGTGTCCAATGTGTTCGACGCCGTCTCGATCTTCGTGTGGACTAACAGCAGCACCGCCTCCACAGCTCCCTCGAATTGAGCTACGGCTAGGTCGACAGGCTGTCCGGCCGCCGACACATATCTATTCGCTGCATCCGAAACGTCCGCCGCCCAGTTTAAGTAGGCCGAGCGGCCCTGACCAATGTCATTCGCTACGTCTGTGAGTGCAAGTGCAGTGGCATCGTCCGCGGCTGTAATAAGGGCCGTCGAGGCGGTGTTGACCGTTTGAAGCATCGCATCTAGGAACGCTCCAACGCGTTGAACGCCTGCAACGGCGCCTTGCTCGTACCGCGCGAGGCCGGCGGTCGTCTCGATCAGATCTGCTTGCCCCTCCAACGAAGCGTCACGCAACTTCGTTGCACCTTCCTTGGCAGCCTTGAGAAGAGTGTCAAGGTCCTGCACGCCCGGGTTCGTATTCCCGATGAGCTTGTTCTGCGCCTCGGTCAGCTCGGCAATGACTGCATCAAACTGCGCAGTGACAAGCTTGTCGGTCGCAGTCTGGAGATAGCCACGCATGGCGGTACCAAAATCGGCGACCTCGTCCAGCGCTTCTGACTGCTTTTGATCCAGGACACGAAGTGCAGCTCCTACGGACCCTGCCACCTGCTGTGACAGATCGCCCATCTCCATTCCGAGCCGCTGGCGAGCCTCTTCGAGCCGTGCGGACAAGTCATCGGCGAGCGAAGCACCAACTGCGAAGAGCCCCTGCTGGAACTGGGCGCGGCGGCTCTCCGACCAGGGTTTAGTGTCGTCGTAGGATCTTCTGTATTCGTGTATTCGCGCTTTCAAACCTGCAAAGGAACTATCTGCCTGAAGTTTGAGTTCAGCCAGGATTGCGCGAGCCGACTCGGCATCCTCGCGTGCGTGAGCAACAACCTCTTGTGCTGCGTCAAAGGCAGGTTGAATCTGCTTTACAAGCTCGTCCGCTAGGCTCGCGATCAACTTGGTCTTGGTTGGGGCTGTTGATGTCCAGACGTCGATGCCGGCCTCCCAGTCCCGTACCAGCGACTCGACGAGCATGGCCTTGCCGTGTATCAGGCCCAGCGCATCTGCCTTCATCTGGTCGCAGTGCGACCGGCCCTGTTTGATGAACTCCGGCGCGGCTGTCATCCCGGCGAACAGGTTGTTCGCCGCATTCGTGAGGCCTTGACCCAGCTCGGTGTGCAGTTCTCCGCGAAGCGTTGTGGCGTTCGCTAGAAGCCAGTTCTGCAGCGTAGCGGCCGATGTCCGGACATCGGCGTCTGAAGCAGCATCGCGAACACTTGCGACAAGACTGGAGAATACCGCCTTCAAACCGTTGACATTGCCGCCTCTTGCCGGCCAACGTTCCGGTAGTGCCGCGGTTTGACCAGCGGCTCTAGCGGCGAAATCCAATATCGACCCGAAGGTTTGCTCAAACACCTTTTCGGCGCCGGCGGTGGCCGCGGCGCGCATGAATGTGACGCTCTCCAACCCAACATATACCGGAGAGGCTGATCTCCCGGCGTTGATCGCCACCTTTCGGCACGCAGGCGCCAGCCGCCACGTAAATCGGCGCATTCCAGGGAGAAACCTACTAACTGGTCGCCTGCGCTTCGGTGCACCTGTCGACTCCGACGGATCTTCTGACGATCGGCGGTCGACGAAGCTTGCAATCGTGCTGGCGGCGGGTAGGTCGAGATAGTCGACACCAAGCCGCTCTGGCCACTCATCCGTCTCCGCCGTAGGCGTACGGAAGTCCGCGAAGAAATACAGGTAGTCGCTGTCTTGGCACTCTTGGGCAACTGTTGGCGTTTCGCCTTCCCCTTCCGAATGCGAGCAGAAGGCGGCGTCAGGCATGGGATAGACCTGAGGGCGACGTATCGCGGCAGCTCGATTCCATAGCGGAATTTCCCAGCCGTAGTCTTCAACGTCGCGGCTCCATGCACTGTCGACGTTGATGATGATGGTGTTGAACCGGACTCTCTCGAGACAACCTATGGATCGCGCAGATGCCTTCGCGAAGTCGGGGTACGCGCGCTCACGCTGCAATATCTCCACGAACTCGCGAACCTTGCGCAGAACAGGTCTACGGCTACGTGTCCGCTGCGGATCCTCTTCAAACTCGGGGGCGAACTGTGCTGAAGGGTTGACGGTGCGCTCATAGACAACAACGTGCTTCGCCCGGTGCCAGAGGGCGCCCACTCGACCAATGACCTCCACGCGTTGACTCTCGATGAACCCGTTCCGGGTCTTGCTGATAATCGTGACCTTCCCGTTCAGGAAAAGGGCTTTCTGCGTCGCGTCGCCACCCAATGGGGAAAAGGCCACGTCGTCAAGTGTTCCGCCGCTCGACTGAGGGTTCTCGGCGAGCGCGCGGAAGAGGTTGGCCGATTCGACAGGCCAGAGAGCTCCTCCACTGAGTCCTTGTGGGTGATAGCGGAACGTAGGGCGGGACGAGTCCTCGCCTACCGGTGACAGGCGGTCTGAGCGGTCAAGGGACGCGAGCGGGGCGCGAAACAGCGCTGTACTGCGCAAAGCGAAACTCACGCCACTCGAGAAGTGAGCTGGTGCAAACTCGACGACCGCGTCTGGGTCGTGCGCCCAAGCCTCGAGCCGCTCCGGCCGTTGTAGCAAGGCCTGACGCAACTTATTCCAGCGGAGTTCAGGAGCAGACTGGCCTTGTGCCGTTGGAAGAAATCGACCCGTTAGAGCTTCGATCTCAGCCAGGCGCGCGCGCCTGGCTGGCCCCTTTTCCTTTGCGACGTCAACACCGACCGAAAGGCCATATAGAAATTCGGCGCGGAATGCGGTCAGCGCCGCGCCGAGTCCTAGCTCGCCGCGCTGACGGAAGATCTCGTGGCTTTGCCACTCGGGCATGAAGTAGCCTAGCTGGACGTCGCTCGGTTGAATCCAGATCTCTGCAGAAGGCGTGAGCCTGAACTCGACTGCTCGGCGCTGCAGCCCGTCATAGACCGGTGCTCCTCCCGAAACACGCACGCGATAGGGGCGAGGAACACCTCTATATGTAGAGTCGCCTGGATCATCATTTGCTGGTACATCCAGCCAGTCATGAAGCTCAAGTCGGCGCGGCTTGTCTGCGCTCTCACCGATGCCCTGCGGTGGCAACGAGTATCTGTAGTACTTTGATGCGGAGAAGCGCCAGATGCGGTCGACGCTGGAGTACGTAGCAACGACACCTTTACCGGCGTCACCGCGGGCCGCAAGAGGCTTGTGTGAGAAGCGAGCAATGCCAAACGGTTCGCTTGAGAGGAGCGCGTAGGAGAGCTCTTCAGGATCTGCAAGAGTCGCGTCTTCAAGCAACTCGATGTCAAGGCTTCGATCGGCGAACGGAGCTATTGTCTCTGTCACGTGAAGGTAGAAAGAGTCCTTATCCGCGAGGGCTTCGGCGCGCAGTGGGATCAGCAGCGGGGTGGCCCTTTCGTCGTCGCCACGGCTGCTGCCCGGTCCAAGGGGGATGACTCGTCGGACGTTCAAGTCCAATTGAAGTCTCGTCGCGAAGGGGAATGGATAGTCCGCTGGGGGAACTGGCGGCGGCAGCGGATGCGTAGCAACCCCGCGGCCACCAGCGAGCAGTCGACCCGCCCCATCGCGTTCATAGGAGCTCGAAAGGAACTCCAGGGACGAGATTCGTCCCCGGCCACTTTCAGCTTTCAGGCTAGCAATGGTGAAGCCGGCGAAGAAAGGGTCTCCCGACCGAGCAGACTCACGCGTCGCAGGCGCCCAGCTTGGCAGGTGTCGAAGTAGGAGCTCAATGGTCGGTTGTTGGGCGTCGGTGAAAAAGCTGCGCAAGGTTGCGCTTAGCTGAATCGATGGCTCCGCGAGTCCATCCCATTGCGGCAGTAGATCGTCGTTCGAGGCGAGCGACAGCCGCAGAAGCGGTGCCCGGGACGTTGGCACCGCCGGCCACCGAAGCATCCCGTCTTTGCGAGACAGTTCTACCGGTGGGGCATAGAGCGAAAACCGGACGCTTTGTGCCTTCTTCCAGGCCAGCTGCGGAAAGAAGGATTGAGGTTGACCAGACTCCACCTGGGACAGCGAACCAGGGGCGCCTTGCAGCGTCTCGGCGGCTGCTGCGAGCATCCCAGAGCGGAACGCCGGCAGGCGAGCAGAGCCAAAGGCGATCGTTGGGGGTCCCGCCACCGCCCCGGCCGGGATGTCTTCCTGCCAGTGGACGCGCAATCTGGCCTGCGGAAACCATTTGTCGGGTGAGAACGCCGTGTCGTCGGTGATCGTCCAGGTCACCTCGCAATCGAGCTGCAGTTTTGTGGAGTCGGTGAGAAGGTAGCCCCCTATCTCCTCTTCGAGTAAGACAGCAATCTTTCCATCCCGCCATGAGATATCGCCGGTCTGACCCTTCTTGCCGTCGACGGCCAGCGTGACGCGGTAGCGAAGCTTCCAGACTCCCTGAGTGTTGCGATTGGCATACTCGACAGCCGGCGGCAAGAGCAGGCTCACGGATCCCGCAGTGCCGCCGGCGTCGACGTCCTCGACGAAGAGCAGCGGGGTCTCGGTGAGCCGCAAACCCATGTGTCGAAGGACGCTGAAGCACCCTTGGTCGGACCAACCTGAAGACAAGGACGACCAGAATCGCTCGGGTCTTACGGGTTTGAAGATGCTGCCGTGATTGTTGTTGCTGTACTCCGCAAACGGACCGTTGGAGACCTTGTCCGTGGCAGGAGCGAAGCCGAAGTCGTTCAGAGACTGAGATGGAATCGTCTTCGATTTGAAGATGAAGGAAGCCTTGCCTATGGAGGTTCCGACTGGTCCACCAACCAGCGTCGTGAAGTGCGTGGCGTCCTTGAGTGCATCTACTACGGGATTGAAGAGCACGGAGAACGGAAGTGCGGCAACCTTCTTGTCTGAAATGTCCGTCTGGTCAAACGGCGTGGGAACGTGCAGGTCAAAGCGGAACTGGCCGTTCGGCGTGTCCCCTGGCTGCCCGACCACCAACTGCGAGAACACAGGGGTTCCCGCCTCTGAGTACGAACACGACGGCACAACTGGCCAGCGAAGCAGAGAGCCGTCACCGGTCTCTCCAGTCGCGTACTCCCTCTGTGTGAATAGGAAGGCCCCCCGAAACACCAGGCGGACGTGGACCTCGCTCTTCTGTCGCGGATCGATCCAGACACAGACTTCCCTGTTGGCGGACGCTTCGAACAGCTCCGACGCGTCGTCTCCGTCGAAGACGTTGCCGACGGGCATAGGAGGAGCTCTGTCTGCGACACCAGATGGCCTCCATCGCAGGAATGCGACGTACTTGCCGTCTGGTGCCTTGTCATAGTGGATCTCCACGACACCTATCGCCGTGCAGGTCGCCCGATTCCGCTCGACGGTCGGCGGCCAAGCGAACTTTCCGTGCAGCATGAAGACGCAACGAGACATGGGGCCCTCCCGTGATCCAGTGACAAGGGAACATATCTGCGCGCGCGTCTCGGCGCAACTTCTGTTTAGAGGAGTAGTCAGGGCCGGCGTTGCTGGAAAACCCTGACCGCTTTGGATCTGAAACGCGGAGAATGTGCACATGCCTACGAACGTCACCATCGAATTGAGCATTGGCATCCCGTCTGCCGTGGTCCTTTACAGCTTGCTGGGCTACGGCGGCGCCTTTAATGGCGGGACAAAGTGCAATCCCAAACCCACGGTAGACCTGGACAAGGCGGGTTCAGTCTCCATGACAGTGCCTGCGCTCACTTGGTCCACCACTAAACGGTATGACGAAGCCGACGCCATCGTCGTTGCCGGAAAGCCCGATTGGTATCGTTCGCTTCGCAGCGGTGCCCCCGAGCGTGAGAGCCAACAGCTGGTACGGGCGCCGGAAAATCTTGACGTTCAGTTCTCTCAGATCGCCGATGCGACGCACGCGGTGAAGTTCGTCGTGAACGGACCGAACCCACTGCTTTCCCTGGCCCCTGGAATCAACGCAGAGATCGTCGTGGGTCTGCGCAAGACTGCGACGGCGATCGAGTACATCGTGAAGGGCGATCACGATGGCTTTCCAAACTACACCTTGCTGCTCAACGGAAAGACCGTGTACGCGTGGAACTGTGTCGACAACGGAGAAACGCCGCTGGCGCTGAGGCCGCCGATGGATCAGTCGGTGGACACCGGTTGGAAGCAGCTTTAGAAGTTCATACAGCCGGTACTCCGCGGCGGACTGAACTGTCACTACTGTGTTCGCCGATGGCGATCACCGCGGCTCACGTTTCAGGTTGCACTCCGTAGGTTCCAAGGTTTGGCTGGATCCGTTGGGTCAAAGCGGTATTCCTACGACGCCGCCTTCCGGAATTCTTCAGTTGCCATCGTTGAGAGGTCGGGCAACTTCTCGACCGTTGAGCGGATTTCTTCGCCGGTTGGGCAACAGGTAACCGGGACCCACGCCTTCCAGAGGGCGTGGATATAGAGCACACGCGGGAGCAGGAAGAAGGCCAAGCCAATGGGAATCGCAACCATGGCCAGAACGCTGAGCATGATGGCGTGATTGGTCATCCCGACTCGAAGCTTGTACATTTCCTTGCTCTGCGCTCTCGTTTCTCTACGACAAGGTGCTGGGCCTGCGGTTGCCTTGGATGCAGGAGATCGACCGTCCCGTGCCCAAGCGGCGCTTACCGGTCGTGCTCAGCGTCGATGAAATGTTGTCGGTGCTGGCCAGGTTGCAGGGTGAGCATCAACTGCTGGACGACCATGATCTACATCCATGTGCTGCGGATGGGCGGCAGCGCCTTGCGCAGCCCGCTGGGATCACTGGTGTCGCAAGGCAGCCACTGGTGAATTTCCGCTGTCAGTCCGGACCTGTCGTCCGCCGCCGCGGGGCGAATGACTGCACCTGGCCGGTTGTCGAGATCCAGGCGCGCTTGTTGAACGACGGCTGACGCCGCGAAGCCGAATTCCGAACTCTCGAGATCGCCTCAACACACTCCCTATCGGCATTGGCCATCAGGTTACCGAAGAGGGTTGAGGCGGCTGGAGAGCCTCGCAGGGTCTTGCGCTCCGGATTTTTCCAGATCAATGGAGGACGCTTCGAACCGTGCACTCGTCCAAGACGGCCGCGGGAAGGTCGTCCAGTGTGAGACGGAGTCTTCCGGCCTCGACAGCTCGAGCTACGGCATCCTGTACCGTCTGATAGATCTCCCGAGCTGTCAGGTGAGCGAGCTTGTTGCAGATCGCGGACTCGGGGGAGGTAAATCCAGGAATTTCAAGCTGCTGCATCGCAGCAATTGCAACCACCCGAGCAGCCTGCAGCGCCTGGGCACCAGTTGGCGGCAGGATATGAAATTCACGAAATCGAGATCGCAGCGAGTCAGGCACTCTCGCCGGGTCGTTTGACGTCGCGATGTACGTTGCCAAGCTTGCATCGAACTCGATATCGAGCGACGCATCCCGGACCCTGCTTGCCGTGATCGGCTCAAGGAGTGAATGGAGGGGCGCCAACGGGTCGTATTGGGATCCCCGTGGCGCTTTGTCGAGTTCGTCGATCAGGAACACCGGGTTGGCTACCGTTCCGAGGCAGATCTGTTGAAAGATGAGTCCTTGCGTGGCAGTGCTCCAATGCCGTTCCGTGCCGAGGAGCAGCGAAGTGGTTTGAGCGTTCTCCATGGAGTGGTGACGGATCGGCGCTCCAAGGGCCTGTGCCAGATCATTGACGTAGTGAGTTTTGCCGAGCCCAGGAACGCTCCATAGGTGAAGTGGTGGGATCTTCAGCGGTTGGCGCCCGTGCGTCGAAAGTGTCACGCGGCGAGCCACGAACTCCGTGACTTCGGCAAAGTGCGGATGGGCTCCGCGAAGATACTCGAGGGATTTCGCCCACTTCTCCGGGCGGAACGCCGGGTTGGCGACTTCGCGCAGAGCGCCAGCGAGCTCCAGCTTCTTTGTGAGCTCCAGTTCGCGCTTTTGATAGTCTTTGTCGCGCAGCGTGGCGATTCGCCCGATTACGCGCAACAGTTCCTCGCCGCGAAGGACTGGGTGGCGCCGATCTCGCCGGCGACGCGCTACCCCGCGCTCGAATGCTTTCACGAACGCGACTTGGTTCGGCAGAGGTGCGGCTGGCGCTTGCGCCGGAGGGTTCGTCCGGGTGTGCAATTCCTCCCGCCGGAGGTCTTCTTTCGCCTCATGGGCGGCCTGCGCGATCCTGACGCACTCTTCCCGCTTCTCCTGCAGTGCATGCGCGAGGGGCACCGGCAACAGCAACTCGAACGCCTTGTCCGGATAGGCGCGAGCGATTGAAAAGAGACGGAAGCCTGCCAGTAGGTCGTCTTGTATCGAGAACACGATGGGCTCCTGGGGAGGAGCCCGGGGAGTCAGGCTCCTGGAGTTGAACGATTGGGGGAGGCGAGGGAGTTCGAGGTTTCCGAAACTCGCGATCGATTCGTCTCATGCCGCGCGTGCATGCACCCGCAGATGCGTATCTGCGGGGTGACGGTGGTCGTCCGGAAAGAGTGCGGCATGGCGTTCATTTCGTGTGTGCGCCAAATCCTAGCGACTGACGCGCACCGAGTCAAAGCCTGGAGGAGCCGGCCTAAATTTGAAAAACCGGGGGGTGTAAATTTGAAAAACGGCTTCCTAAGTTGTTGATTTTCCTGGGTAACCAGGCGAGACAACTTTGGAGGAACTCACCGGCCGCGGCGGCGACCCGCCGCCGACCATCGCCACCGCGCTGGCCGTGTGGTGCGGGCTGGCGGTCGGCCGCCGCATCCATTGCCCGGTCTCGAAGCGACCGCCCAGGCTGGCGACCGCCGCGCTCTCCAGCGCTTCGTCCACGCTCATCGCCGGCAGCAGCCCGGCGAAGCGCTGGGCCAGCATCGACTTGCCAGAGCCGGGCGGGCCCACCATCAGCAGGCTGTGGCCGCCGGCCGCGGCGATCTCCAGCGCCCGCTTGGCGCCCGCGTGTCCCTTGACGTCGCCCAGGTCCGGCGGGCGCGAGGCCGGGCCGGGCGGCGCCGCCAGCACGCGGGCCCAGCCTTCGCCACTGCCGGCGGCGTCGAGGGCCGGCGGCACGGCGTCGGCCGGCAGGAACTGCCGCACCACGTCCAGCAGGTGGCGGGCCCCATAGACCTCGGCATCCGGCACCAGCGCGGCCTCTTGCGCACTCTCGGCGGGCAGCACCAGCCGCGCGCCGATGCCGCGCAGGTGCAGGGCCAGCGCCATGGCCAGTGCACCACGCACGGGCCGCAACTGCCCCGACAAGGAGAGTTCGCCGGCGAATTCATGGCCTGCCAGCTGCGCGGCCTCGATCTGGCCGCTGGCCGCCAGGATGCCGAGGGCGATCGGGAGGTCGAAGCGGCCGGAGTCCTTCGGCAGGTCGGCCGGGGCCAGGTTGACCGTGATGCGCTTGTTGGTCGGGAAGTCGAGCCCGGAATTCTGGATCGCGCACCGGACCCGCTCGCGGGCCTCCTTGACCTCGACGTCGACCAGCCCGACCAGCGTGAAACTGGGCAATCCGTTCGCCAGATGCACCTCGACCGTGACTTCGGCGGCTTCGAGGCCCAGCAAAGCGCGGCTCTGCACCAAACACAGACTCATTTCGCTCCCTTTCACCAAGATGGTGCGTGCCATCTCTTGTTCTTGATTGTGACCAAGTGCATCGGGCGTCAAACCCTGCCTCCTCGGGAGGATGCGCTTTGGCACGCTCCCTGCTTTGAGAAGGATTCCTAAACACTTTTCAAAACACGAGGAGTCCGCTCGATGATGCACCGTAAATCCGTCCAGATCCTGGCTTTGGGCGCGCTCGCCGCCCTGCCGATGCTCGCCAGCGCGCAGGCTGCGGCCGACGCGGCTGCCGCACCGGCGCCGAATCTCACGGGCAACGTCGCGCTGACGACCAACTACAAGTTCCGTGGCCAGGACCAGGACGTCATCGGCAACAACGGCTTTGCGAAGACCAGCTGGTTCAAGCCCGCCATCCAGGGCGGCATCGACTATGCCTTCGGGGACAGCGGCTTCTATGTCGGCAACTGGAACTCCAGCGTCGACTGGCTGCCCGGCAACTCGGTTGAGATGGACTTCTACGGCGGCTACAAGTTCAAGGGCGGCCCGATCGACTGGGACGTCGGCGTCTATCAGTACTACTACCCCGGCAACACCGCGGGCAATACCACCGAGATCTACGGCGCGGGCACCTGGTCCGACGAGAGGTTCGGCGCCTTCACTGCCAAGTACTCCTGGACCGTCTCCAACGACTACTTCAACTACGCCGGCAACCAGCGTGGCTCGGGGCTGGACGGCCAGAACACCGGCTATCTGAACCTGGCGTACACCAAGGAGATCGTGCCCAAGCTGACGTTCAAGACGGCCATTGGCTACACCTTCTTCACCAGCGACATCAAGAGCCTGGGCTACAAGGACTACCTGGACTACAACGTGGGCGTGTCCTATGACTTCGGCAGCGGCCTGGCCCTGGCCGGCTCGGTGCAGGGGGGCAACAACCAAAGCGCCTTCAACCTGATCGCCACGCCGGGCATCCCCACGGGTACGGTCTTCGGACCGATCGGCCAGACCACCTTCTCGCCGAATGTGACGCGTTTCATCGTCACGTTGACCAAGACCCTCTAGTCATAGAAAGGCGTGGCCCGGGGCTGCGCCGTCCCTTTCATCCGCAGGAGAAACATCATGAAGCTGGTCACAGCCATCATCAAACCCTTCAAGCTCGACGAAGTGCGCGAGGCGCTGTCCGCCATCGGCGTGCAGGGCATCACGGTCACCGAGGTCAAGGGCTTCGGACGCCAGAAGGGCCACACCGAGCTCTATCGCGGCGCCGAGTACGTCGTCGACTTTCTGCCGAAGGTCAAGATCGAAGCAGCCGTGGCCGACGAGTTGGTGGAGCGCGTGATCGAGGCGGTCGAGAGCGCGGCGCGCACCGGCAAGATCGGCGATGGCAAGGTTTTCGTCTACGACCTGGAGCAGGTCGTGCGCATCCGCACCGGTGAAACGGGCCGCGAAGCCCTCTGACACGCAAGGCACGAAAGAACAATCCGAAATGAAAAAATTCCTTGTCTCACTCGCGCTGGGCCTGAGCCTGCTCGGCGCCGGCACGTCCGGCTTCGCGCAGGCGCCAGCAGCGGCACCCGCGGCTGAAGCGTCGGCGCCCGCAGCGGCCGCACCGGCCGCCGCTGCGCCGGCCGCGGCAGCACCGGCCGCCGATGCAGCCGCGGCACCCGCCGCCGCCGCGCCGGCGCCCTCGTTCAACAAGGGCGACACCGCCTGGATGATGGTCTCGACCCTGCTCGTGATCATGATGACCGTGCCCGGCCTGGCGCTGTTCTACGGCGGCCTGGTGCGCAGCAAGAACATGCTGTCGGTGCTGATGCAGGTCATGGTCACGTTCTCGATGATCGTGGTGCTGTGGCTGATCTACGGCTACAGCCTCGCGTTCACCGAAGGCAACGCCTTCATAGGCGGCTTCGACCGGCTCTTCATGAAGGGCATCTTCGATCCGGCCACCGGCGTGTTCGCACCCGGCGCGACCTTCAGCAAGGGCGTCTACATTCCCGAACTGCTGTTCGCCGCCTTCCAGGCCACCTTCGCCGGCATCACCTGCTGCCTGATCGTCGGCGCCTTCGCCGAGCGCATCAAGTTCTCGGCCGTGCTGCTGTTCATGGTGCTCTGGTTCACCTTCAGCTATGCGCCGATCGCCCACATGGTCTGGTTCTGGATGGGCCCGGACGCGTATGCCAGCAAGGAAGTGGTCGATCAGATGAACGACAAGGCCGGCCTGATCTGGCAGTGGGGCGCGCTCGACTTCGCGGGCGGCACCGTGGTGCACATCAACGCCGCCGTCGCCGGCCTCGTCGGTGCCTACCTGGTGGGCAAGCGCATCGGCTACGGCAAGGAATCGTTCACGCCGCATTCGCTGACTCTGACGATGGTCGGTGCCTCGCTGCTGTGGGTCGGCTGGTTCGGCTTCAATGCCGGCTCGGCCCTCGAAGCCGGCACCAGCGCCGTGCTGGCCTTCATGAACACGTTCTCGGCCACCGCCGCCGCCGTGCTCGCCTGGTCCATCGGTGAAGCGCTGATGCGCGGCAAGGCCTCGATGCTGGGTGCCGCTTCCGGCGCCGTCGCCGGCCTGGTGGCGATCACCCCGGCCGCCGGCAACGTCGGCCTGATGGGCGCGATCATCATCGGCTTCGTCGCCGGCTTCGCCTGCCTCTGGGGCGTTCATGGCCTCAAGAAGATGCTCAAGGCGGACGACTCGCTGGACGTCTTCGGCGTGCACGGTGTCGGCGGTATCGTCGGCGCGCTGCTCACCGGCGTGTTCAACACCCAGGCCCTCGGCGGCCCCGGCCTGGTCGGCGACTGGGTCACGGCAGGCGTGATCTCCAACGGCATCGGTGCCCAGGTCTGGATCCAGCTCAAGGCCGTGCTGCTGACCGTCGTCTGGTCGGGCGTGGTGGCCTTCATCTCCTTCAAGATCGCCGACCTGACCATCGGTCTGCGGGTGTCGGAAGAAGAAGAGCGCGAAGGCCTCGACATCACCTCCCACGGCGAAACCGCCTACAACCGCTGAAGCCTCCGGGCCGCCGTGTGCGGCCCGCTTCCGCGGCAAGAATTTGTCTGCGAGAGTCTCCTCTGGAAGTTCAGCCCGCACGCTTCGGCCTGCGGGCTGTTTTTTTGGGGGGGTCGCAAGGCGGGCGAATTGGCCTAAGCTCTCGCGCATGTGGACCACCCTCGACGACAGTCTGAGCCAGCTCGGCGAATCGCCGTTCTGGCATCCCGGCGAACGCTCGCTCTACTGGCTCGACATTCCTGGCCGCGCGGTGCTGCGGACCCGCGGCGACATCGACGGCAGGCCGTCCGTCGAGCGCTGGGACCTGCCGACCGAGCCCGGCTGCATGGCACCGGCGCGGCGCGGCGGGCTGGTGATCGCGCTGCGCGACGGGATCTACCGCGCGGCCGAGTGGGGCGCTGAATTGCGGCCGCTGGCGCGGGTCGACCATGACATCCGCACCATGCGCTTCAACGACGGAAAGTGCGACTCGCTGGGCCGGTTCTGGGCCGGCACGATCAACGAAGCCAAGGACCGCGCCAACGCAACGCTCTACTGTATGGACGCGCGTGGCGGCCGGGCGCCGGCGCTGCGGCCGATGGCCAACCAGGCCACCACTGCCAACGGCCTGGCCTTCGCGCCCGACGACGCCACCGTCTACTGGGCCGACACCGCGGCCCACCGGGTGCGCGCCTGGAACTGGGCCGCGCGGGTCAACACCCTGTCGCACGAGCGCGTCTTCCAGCAGTTCGAGGACAAGCCCGCCGGCTGGACGCCGGCCTCGCCGCTGCGCTACGAAGGCCGGCCCGACGGCGCCACTGTCGATGCGCGGGGCCACTACTGGGCGGCGATGTTCGAGGGCGGCCAGCTGTTGCGCTTCGCGCCCTCGGGCGAGCGGGTCGCGGCGCTGGCGACCCCGGTCCAGTGCCCGACCATGCCCTGCTTCGGCGGCGACGACCTGCGCACGCTCTTCGTCACCAGCGCCCGCCGCGGCCGTCCGGCGGCCGAACTCGAGGAGCGGCCGGCCTCGGGCTGCGTGATCCGCATGCGCGTCGATACGCCCGGCCGGCCGGTCGCCTTCTTCGAGGACTGAATTGGCTCTCCAGCACATCCCGCCGATCCAGTGCCTGCTGACCTTCGAGGCGGTGGCGCGGCTGCGCCACGCGGGCCGCGCGGCCGACGAGCTGTGCGTCACCCCGAGCGCGGTGAGCCATCGCATCCGCCAGCTCGAATCGCATCTGGGCATCAAGCTCTTCGGCCGCAGCGACTTCAACCTGACGGCCGACGGCGCGGTCTACCTCGCCAACGTGCGTACCGGGCTGGCGGCCCTGCAGGCGGTGCCGAACCGCGACGCCACGCGGCGCACGACGCAGCTGCGGCTGGCGGTCACGCCGACCTTCAGCCGCCAGATGCTGATGCCGCACCTGGAGCTGTTCCGCAACATCTACCCCGACGTCGAGCTGGTGATGCAGGTCTCGATCCCGCTGCTGGACGTGACCGCCGAGCAGGCCGACCTCGAAGTGCGCTACGGCAGCGGCAACTACGCCGACTGCGAGAGCCGGCTGGTACTCGAGGAATCGGTGGTGCCGGCCTGCAGCCCGAGCTACCTCAACGAGTTCGGACCCTTCACCGGCTTTCGCACCGAGGCCGAGATCGCCGCCGCGCGGCTGATCCGCAGCCCCCTGGAGCCCTGGAGCACCTGGTTCGCGAGCTGCGGGCTGGACCATCCCGAGCCGCAGGTCGGCGCCCAGTTCAACGACCTGGGCCTGGTCTACGACGCCGCCGCCAGCGGCTTCGGCGTGGCGCTGGTGCGGCAGAAACTGGGCGCGCAATGGCTCGAGTCGGGGCGGCTGGTGCCGCTGTCGGACCGGCCCGTGCCCTCGCCGCTGCGCCACTACATCTGCTGGCAGCCCGGCACGCTGGAGCGCTGGGAATGCGAGGCCTTCGCCGAGTGGCTCGTACAAACCCTGAGATAGATCGAGCAGATTTCAAGGCTGCCGCAAAAAACCTTCAATTCGGCGGCCTTCGGTTTCCTTAGAGTTCGGATCGCACAAGCGAGACACCAATTTTCGGGAGACTAGCCATGACCTGGCAGCAAATCTACGATCCCTTCGGCAACATGATCATTTCCACCGCGCTCGCCGCGATTCCGGTGGTGGTGATGCTGGCCTGCCTCGGCTTCTTCCACATCAAGGCCCACATCGCGGCCGGCCTGGGCCTGCTGGCGGCGATCGCGGTTGCCGTCTTCGCCTACGGCATGCCGGTCGACATGGCGGGCCGCGCGGCGCTGTTCGGCGGCTTCACCGGGCTGCTGCCGATCGGCTGGATCGTGCTCAACATCATCTTCCTGCAGCAGCTGGCGGAGCAGAACGGCAGCTTCAAGGTGCTGCAGGATTCGCTCTCGGGCATCACCGAAGACCGGCGCATTCAGCTGCTGCTGATCGCCTTCTGCTTCGGCGCCTTCTTCGAGGGCGCGGCCGGCTTCGGCACGCCGGTCGCGGTCACCGCGGGCATCCTGATCGGGCTGGGCTTCTCGCCCCTGGCGGCCTCCGGCCTGAGCCTGATCGCCAACACTGCACCGGTCGCCTTCGGCGCGCTCGGGACGCCGGTCATCACGCTGGCCAAGGTGCATGGCTACGACCTGATGGAAGTCACGGCGATGATCGGCCGCCAGCTGCCCTTCTTCTCGCTGCTGGTGCCGTTCTGGCTGATCTGGGCCTTTGCCGGCCGCAAGGCGATGTGGGAGATCTGGCCGGCGATCCTGGTTACCGGCCTGAGCTTCGCGATCCCGCAGTACCTGGTGTCGAACTTCATCGGCCCCGAGCTGGTCGACATCATCGCGGCCATCGTCTCGATGGTCTGCCTGGTGCTGTTCCTGCGCGTCTGGCAGCCGCGCAAGATCTGGCGTTCGCCCTCGCTTAAGGGCCACGATGTCAGCGCCCACGAAGCCAAGCCGCCGGCGCCGGTGGTCGTGCACGAGCGGGCCGCGCTGGTCCGCGCCTGGACCCCGTGGCTGATCCTGTCGGTGTTCGTCTTCGTCTGGGGGCTGCCTTCGGTCAAGACCGCCCTCAACGGCCTCTTCGCGCCCTCGTTCCCGATGGCCGGCCTGCACAACATGATCGAGAAGATGCCGCCGGTGGTGGCCACGCCGACCAAGGAAGGCGCGGTCTACGTGCTGAACATCCTGTCGGCGACCGGCACCGGGATCCTGCTGTCGGCCGTGGTCAGCGCCTTCTTCATGCGCTACGGCCCGGTCGAGATCGTGCGCATCTTCTTTCGCACGCTGTGGCTTGTGCGCTACTCGCTGCTGACCATCGTGCTCATGCTGGCGCTCGGCACGCTCACGCGCTTCTCGGGCACCGACACCACGCTGGGCCTGGCCTTCGCCAACACCGGCGCGTTCTATCCCTTCTTCGGCACCTTGATGGGCTGGATCGGGGTCGCGATGACCGGCTCCGACACCGCCTCGAACGTGCTGTTCGGCGGCATGCAGAAGGTGGCGGCCGAGCAGCTCGGCCTGTCGCCCAACCTGATGGGCGCGGCCAACAGCTCGGGCGGCGTGATGGGCAAGATGATCGACGCCCAGTCGATCGTGGTCGCCTCCACCGCCACCCGCTGGTTCAACCACGAAGGCGATATCCTGCGCTTTGTGTTTTTCCACTCGATCGCGCTGGCCTGCCTGGTCGGCCTGTTCGTCACGATGCAGGCCTACGTCTGGCCCTTCACCTTGATGGTCGTCCGATGAAGCCCACCCCCGAATCTCGCTCACTGCGTGTAGCGAGTTCCCCCTCAAGGGGGCGACACCAGCGGCCCGGCAAAGCCGGTTCCGCGGTGTCTCACGAAGGGGCCGGTGCTCGCCGGGCTTCGTGCAAGTCCAATGAAATGAGGCTTTGAAATGAATGCGCCGCTCAGTTCCGCCGAACAGCGTTCGTTGTCCGCCTCCGCCCGCCAGGCCCAGGTGGTGCAGGCGCTGCGGCCGCTCCTGCCCGCCCATGCGCTGATCTGGCACGACGAGGACACCGTGCCCTACGAGTGCGACGGCCTCACGGCCTACCGCCAGCGGCCGCTGATGGTGGCCCTGCCCGAGACCGAGGCCCAGGTCGCGGCCGTGCTCAAGACCTGCCACGGACTCGGCGTGCCGGTGGTGGCGCGCGGTGCCGGCACCGGGCTCTCGGGCGGCGCGATGCCGCATGCGCTGGGCGTGACCATGTCGCTCGCCAAGTTCAACCGGATCGTCAGGATCGATCCGGTCAGCCGCACCGCGGTGGTCCAGTGCGGCGTGCGCAACCTCGCGATCAGCGAGGCGGCGGCGCCCTTCAACCTCTACTACGCGCCCGACCCATCGAGCCAGATCGCCTGCACCATCGGCGGCAACGTGGCCGAGAACTCGGGCGGCGTGCACTGCCTCAAGTACGGCCTCACCCTGCACAACGTGCTGCGGGTGCGCGGCTTCACGGCCGAGGGGGAGGCGATCGAATTCGGCGGCGAGGCGCTCGACTGCGCCGGCCTCGACCTGCTGGCGCTGGTGATCGGCAGCGAGGGCATGCTGGCCGTCACCACCGAGGTCACTGTCAAGTTGGTGCCCAAGCCGCAGCTGGCGCGCTGCATCATGGCCAGCTTCGACGATGTCCGGAAGGCCGGCGATGCGGTGGCCGCGGTCATTGCGGCCGGCATCATCCCGGCCGGCCTCGAAATGATGGACAAGCCCATGACCGCCGCGGTCGAGGACTTCGTGCGCGCCGGCTACGACCTCGACGCGGCCGCCATCCTGCTGTGCGAATCGGACGGCACCCCCGAGGAGGTCGAGGAAGAGATCGGCCGCATGACCGAGGTGCTGCGCCAGTGCGGCGCCACCGCGATCGCCTGCAGCGAGAACGAGGACGAGCGGCTGCGCTTCTGGAGCGGCCGGAAGAACGCCTTCCCGGCCTCGGGCCGCATCAGCCCCGACTACATGTGCCTCGACTCGACCATCCCGCGCAAGCGGCTGGCCGACATCCTGCTCGCGATCCAGCAGATGGAGATCAAGTACGGCCTGCGCTGCTGCAACGTGTTCCACGCCGGCGACGGCAACCTGCATCCGCTGGTGCTGTTCGACGCCAACGACCCCGACGAGCTGCACCGCTGCGAGCTGTTCGGCGCCGACATCCTCGAGACCAGCGTCGCGATGGGCGGCACGGTGTCGGGCGAGCATGGGGTCGGCGTCGAGAAGCTCAACAGCATGTGCGTGCAGTTCACCGCGGCCGAGAACGAGCAGATGTTCGGCGTCAAGCGGGCCTTCGATCCTGCGGGGCTACTGAACCCGGGCAAGGTGATCCCCACGCTGTCGCGCTGCGCCGAGTACGGCAAGCAGGTGTTCCGCGCGGGGCAGGCGATGCCCTTTGCGGACCTGCCGAGGTTCTGAATACCTTGCGGGACAGACCAAGAAACTGCGCAGCAGTTTTTGCTCTGTCCTCAACTGATCAAGACGATGGAATCCACAGCCCTCACAGATATCGCCGACCGCATCCGCGCCGCCGCAACCGACCGCACGACCCTGAGCATCCGAGGCGGCAACACCAAGGCCTTCTACGGCGAAGCCGCGCACGGCGAGCCCCTCGAGACCGGCGCGCTCGCCGGCATCGTCAGCTATGAACCGAGCGAGCTGGTCGTCACCGTCGGGGCCGGCACGCCGCTCGCCGAACTCGAGGCGCTGCTGGCCGGGCAGGGCCAGTGCCTGCCGTTCGAGCCGCCGCGCTTCGCGGCCGGCGGGACCCGCGTCGAGCCCTTGGGCGAGCGCGTCCTGGACGGCGGCTCCGCCGCAGGGAGCGCAGCGACCGTAGGTGGCATGATCGCGGCCGGGCTCAGCGGCCCCGCGCGCGCCAGCGTCGGCGCGGTGCGCGACTACCTGCTCGGCCTCACGCTGGTCAACGGCCGCGGCGAGGTGCTGGTGTTCGGCGGCCAGGTCATGAAGAACGTCGCCGGCTATGACGTGTCTCGGGTGCTGGCCGGTTCGATGGGTGCCCTCGGCCTGGTCGCGCAGGCCAGCCTCAAGGTGCTGCCGGTGGCACCGGCCGAGGCCACGCTCGAGTTCGCCTGCAGCCAGGCCGATGCGCTGCGCCTGCTCAACGAGTGGGGCGGCCGGCCGCTGCCGCTCAATGCCAGTGCCTGGCGCATGCGCGACGGTGTCGGCGTGCTGTCGCTGCGCCTGCGCGGCGCAGTGGCGGCGGTCGAGGCGGCCTGCGCGCAGCTGGGCGGCGAGCGCCAGGATGCCGAGCGCGCGGCGGCCAGCTGGCAGTCGCTGCGCGACCAGCAGCACCCCTGGTTCAGCGCCGGCGCGGGCGCCTTGTGGCGGCTCTCGGTGCCGCAGACCGCGCCGGTGCTCGACCTCGACGGCGCGCCGCTCGTCGAGTGGCATGGCGGCCAGCGCTGGTATCTGGCCACACCCGGCGAATCGCAGCGGGTGCGTGCCGCGGCCCGCGCGGCCGGTGGCCATGCGACGCTCTTCAGGCCCGCGCCCGGGGCCCGCCACGAGCCCCGCTTCGACGCCCTGAGCGCGCCGATCGAGCGCATCCACCGGGCGCTCATGAACGAATTCGATCCCGATGCCGTGTTCGATCGCGGCCGGCTCCTTCCTGCAAGAACCACCGCGCACTGAAGCTCCGCATGCAAACCGAACTCGCTCCCGAATTCCAGGGCACCGCCGACGGCCGCGAGGCCGAGGCGATCCTGCGCAAGTGTGTGCACTGCGGCTTCTGTACCGCCACCTGCCCGACCTACCAGCTGCTCGGCGACGAGCTCGACGGTCCGCGCGGGCGCATCTACCTCATCAAGCAGGTGCTCGAAGGCAAGGCGCCGACACGCAGCACGCAGCTGCACCTCGACCGCTGCCTGACCTGCCGCAACTGCGAGACCACCTGCCCGAGCGGCGTGCAATACGGCCACCTGGTCGACATCGGCCGCAAGATCGTCGACCAGAAGGTGCCGCGGCCGATGGGCGAGAGCGCCGTGCGATGGACGCTCAAGGAGGCCCTGCCTTCGCCGCTCTTCGGCCCGGCGATGAAGCTGGGCCAGTCGGTGCGCGGCCTGCTGCCGGCCGCGCTCAAGGCCAAGGTGCCGGCGCCGCGGCCCGCGGGTGCCTGGCCCACGCGCACGCATGAGCGCAAGGTGCTGATGCTGGCCGGCTGCGTGCAGCCGTCGATGGCGCCCAACATCAACAGCGCGACCGCGCGGGTGCTCGACGCCGCCGGCATCCAGGCCGTGGTCGCGCCGGCCGCCGGCTGCTGCGGCGCCGTCCGGTTCCATCTCAACGACCAGGACGGCGGCCGGATGCAGATGCGCGCCAACATCGATGCCTGGTGGCCGCTGGTCGAGGGCGGCGCGGTCGAGGCGATCGTCATGAATGCCTCGGGCTGCGGCGTCACGGTGCGCGAGTACGGCCACATCCTGAAGGACGACCCGGCCTATGCCGCCAAGGCCGAGCGCATCAGCGCACTGACCCGCGACCTGAGCGAGCTGCTGCCCGAACTGGTGCCGGCGCTGAAAGGCCGGGTCGCGGCGCCGGCCGGCGTCGTCGCCTACCACCCGCCGTGCACGCTGCAGCACGGCCAGAAGCTGCGCAACGGGGTCGAGGTCAATCTGCGCGCGCTCGGCTTCGACATCCGGGTGGCGGCCAGCGAATCGCACCTGTGCTGCGGCTCCGCCGGCACCTATTCGGTGCTGCAGCCCGAGCTGGCCTACCCGCTGCGCGACCGCAAGCTGGGCCACCTGAACCAGCTGCAGCCCAGCGCCATCGCGTCGGCCAACATCGGCTGCATCACGCACCTGCAAAGCGGCACGCAGACGCCCGTGCGGCACTGGATCGAGCTGCTCGACGCCGCGCTGGCGGCCTGAACGTACAGCATCCGGGGTTCTGGTCCGACGCCCGGCGCGACGGCGCCGCGCCAGCATGAAGGCGTGTTCCTACCGGGAGAATTTCCATGCATGCCTTTTCACGAACCCTGTTGCGCGCCGCTGCGCTGTGCGCCTGCGCAACCGCCCCCTGGTTGGCCCAGGCCCAGACCCCGGTCGTGGCGCCGGCCATGAAGGTCCAGGATGCCGGTCGCTACGTCTGCGGCGGCGTCGGCTCCGACGAGTCGGTGGCGATGCGCGCCGCCATGAAGGACCACCCGCTGTCGCTGCTGTTCGCCCGCGCCAGCGGCGCCTACCTGGCCGATGTCGACGTCATGGTGAAGGACGACAAGGGCGGCACCGCGCTCGCGATGCGCGCCAGCGGCCCGGTCTGCCTGGTCGACCTCCCGGCCGGCCGCTACACGGTCGAGGCCGCCAGCGAGGGCGTGACCAAGAGCCAGGCCGTGACCTTGGGCGCCGGCCCCAAGACCGCCGATTTCAGGTTCTGATCAGGCGGCCTGCAAGGCCGCCTCGATGTCGCGGGCGATCGACTCGGGCTTGTCGAGCGGCGCGTAGCGCTTGACAACCCGGCCGTCCCGGCCGACCAGGAACTTGGTGAAGTTCCACTTGATCGCGGTGCTGCCCAGCAGGCCCGGCGCCTCCTTGACCAGCCACTTGTAGAGCGGCGCGGCGGCGGCGCCGTTGACATCGATCTTCTCCATCATCGGGAAGCTGACGCCGTACTTTTCGGTGCAGAAGGCGCCGATTTCCGCGTTGGTTCCCGGGTCCTGGTGCATGAACTGGTTGGACGGAAAGCCCAGCACGGCCAGCCCCTGCCCGGCGTATTTCTTGTACAGCGCCTCCAGCCCCTCGAACTGCGGCGTGAAGCCGCATTGGCTGGCGGTGTTGACGATCAGCAGCACCCGGCCGCGGTACTCGGAAAGCGGGGCCGGCCGGCCGTCGATGCGGCGGGCCTCGAAGTCGTAGACGCTGGTCATGGCAAGTCCTGGGGGGAAAGCATCCGCCGATCATCGTCGCCCGCCGGGGCGCGTGCAAACGACGACCACACCGCCGCCGCCACGATCAGCGCGCCGCCGAGCCAGATCCGCGTTTCCATCGTGGCCGCGCCCAGCGCCACCGACGAGACGCTCGCGAACAGCACTTCCGACAGCATGATCACCGAGGTCGCGCTGGCCGCCAGCCGCGCCGCGCCGTACTGCAGGCAGATGTTGGCGAAGACGAAACCGGTGCCCAGCAGCAGGGCCCAGCCCCACCAGCCCGGGTCGGCCAACGGCGGCGGCGCCATCGCGCCGAGCGCCGTACCGACCAGGGCGGTGGCGCCGGCCATCACGGCGCAGCCGCCGAACATCGCCAGCGCCCGGGCCTCGCCGGGGGCGCTGCGCAGCCGGCGCAGCAGGATGTTGGTCACGGCGAAACCGAAGCCGGCGGCCACGCCCAGCCAGTCCGGCAGGCTGGCCGGCACCGGCCAGTCGGTTTCAGGCGACTTCAGCACCACCGCGACGCCGACCAGCGCCAGCGCCACCCGGGCGAGCGCCGCGAGGCTCGGCCGCTCGCCCAGGAAAGCCCAGGCCAGCAGCACGCTCCACAGCGGCATCAGGTAGAACAGCAGCACCACCCGCACCACGTCGCCCTGCGTCACGGCCCAGTTGAAGCCGACATTGGTCAGGCCCGCCGCCAGCCCCAGCGCCAGCAGCGCCGGCTGCCGGGCGAACAGCCCCCAGACGCGCCGCCGCAGCAGCGCCATGGCGAGCGTGACGGCGGCATAGATCAGGCAGGTCGCCCACACCGGATGCAGGCCATGCCCTTCGAGTTGACGGAAGGGAAACCAGGAGACGCCCCAGACGAAGGCGTTGAAGATCAGCGCGAGAGCGGGCAATGGAAACGGAAACCGGTCAGTGGTGCTTGTCGCTGCGCGCGATGGCGAGCAGGTGCTCGACCTCTTCCGGATGGCGCTTCAGGTTGTGCTGGTGCCAGCGCTTGATGAGCCACATGAAGCCGGCCACCACGACGCCGAAGGCGGTGATGGCCGAGTAGGCCGACAGGCCGATGCCGGTGCAGGCGCTGTAGAACGCGCCCAGCACCAGGATGCACGACTGCTCATTGAAGTTCTGCACCGCGATCGAGCGGCCGGCGCCCATCAGGTTGTGGCCGCGGTGCTGCAGCAGCGCGTTCATCGGCACCACCAGGAATCCGCCCAGGCCGCCGAGCAGGATCAGGAAGGGGACGGCGAGCCAGATGCTGCCGATGAAGTTCATGCCGATGACCAGCAGGCCCATGCCGATGCCCATCGGGATCACCCGCGTGGCCATGTCCAGTCGCATCTTCATCGAGGCCACGATCGCGCCGACCGCGGTGCCGATCGCCACCACGCCGGTCAGCGACGACGCCTGCGCCGTGTTGTAGCCCAGCGCCAGCGAGGCCCAGGCCAGCACGATGTACTTGAGGTTGCCGCCGGCGCCCCAGAACAGGGTGGTGGTGGCGAGCGAGATCTGGCCCAGCTTGTCGCGCCACAGGCGCGAGTTGCATTGCCAGAAGTCGGGCAGCAGGGCGAACACGTTGCGCACGATGCCGTGCTGCGGGTTGGAGCGCAGCGGCCGCATCTCGACGCCGGTCAGCGGGATGCGGGTGTTGAACCAGGCGGCAACCATGTAGACCAGGATCAGCGCCGAGATCGCGGCCTCGGGCGGCGTGTTGACACCGGTGTCGACGAACGGGAAGTCGAGCGCCAGCAGGTGGCTGGAGAGCGCATGGCCGACCAGCTGCCCGCCGAGCACGATGCCCAGGATGATCGAGGCGATGGTCAGCCCCTCGATCCAGCCGTTGGCCTTGACCAGCTGGGAGGCCGGCAGCAGCTCGGTCAGGATGCCGTACTTGGCCGGGGAATAGGCCGCGGCGCCGAGCCCGACGATGGCGTAGGCCATCAGCGGATGCGAGCCGAACAGCATCATCACGCAGCCGACCACCTTGATCGCATTGCTGATGAACATCACCTGGCCCTTGGGCAAGGCGTCGGCGAAGGCGCCGACCAGCGGCGCCAGCGCCACATAGAAGACGGTGAAGATCGGCACCAGCGCGGCGCGCTGCCACTCCGGCGCGCCGCTGGTTCGCATCAGCTCCACAGCAGCAACGAAAAGCGCGTTGTCGGCCAGCGACGAAAAGAACTGGGCCGACATGATGGTGTAGAAACCGCGCTTCATCGATGAGCTGGCTGGCCAGTTGGGGGAGGGCTGGCGGTAGTGAAGAAATGGGCCCGCATCAGAGGCGGGTGCGCGGTTATAGCATGGGGTGCGCGATGTCAGAATGGCGCTTTCCGGCCGCAACGCCGGGCTTTGTTGTGTGAGTGTTTTCAGCTTTTCACCGGGTTTTTGAAGTGCCGCGTCCGATCCTTGCCACTGTCCATGCCGCCGCCCTGCGCCACAACCTCGACCGGGCCCGCCGTTCCGCGCTCGATTCCCGGGTCTGGGCGGTGGTCAAGGCCAACGCCTACGGGCACGGGATCGAGCGGGTTTTCGACGCCTTCCGCGCGGCCGACGGCTTTGCGCTGCTCGACCTGGCGGAGGCCGAGCGGGTGCGCGCCCTGGGCTGGCGCGGGCCGATCCTGCTGCTCGAGGGCGTCTTCGAGCCGCGCGACCTCGAACTGTGCTCCCGCCTCGACCTCTGGCACACGGTCCACTGCGACGCCCAGATCGACATGCTGGCCGCCCACAAGACCCAGGTGCCGCAGCGCGTCTTTCTCAAAATGAACTCCGGCATGAACCGCCTGGGCTTCACGCCCGAGCGCTTCCGTTCGGCCTGGACGCGGCTCAATGCCCTGCCGCAGGTCGATGAAATCTCGCTGATGACGCACTTCAGCGACGCCGACGGCGAGCGCGGCATCGCCCACCAGATCGAGGTCTTCGACCGTGCCGCCCAGGACCTGCCCGGCGAGCGCACGGTCGCCAACAGCGCCGCGACCTTGCGCCACCCGGCCCAGACCCGGGCCGACTGGGTGCGTCCCGGCATCGTGCTGTACGGCAGCGCCCCCGATTTCCCCGAGCACGACGCGGCCCACTGGCAGCTGCAGCCAGCCATGACGCTCGCCACCCGGCTGATCGCCGTGCAGACGCTCCAGGCCGGCGACACCATCGGCTACGGCTCCAGCTTCCGCGCCGAGGGCCCGCTGCGCATCGGCGTCGCCGCGGTCGGCTATGCCGACGGCTATCCGCGGCACTGCAGCACGGGCACGCCGGTGCTGGTCGACGGCGTGCGCACGCGCATGGTCGGGCGGGTCAGCATGGACATGATCACGGTCGACCTGACGCCGGTGCCCGACGCCGGTTTCGGCTCCGAGGTCACGCTGTGGGGCCGCTCGTCGGCTGGCGCCGTGCTGTCGATCGACGAGGTGGCGCGGGCCGGCGGCACCGTCGGCTACGAACTCATGTGCGCCGTCGCGCCGCGCGTACCCGTCGTCCTGGACTGAAATCCGCCCGGCAGGCGCCTGCCGGGCGGCTCGATTGGTGCGCCGCAGCATGGCGGCCCCGACCGGGCGACGGGGCGCCGAGCCCGCTCAGTACAGCCCGAGCTGCCGCGCCCGCAGCCGCGCCAGCCCCAGCAGTGCATCGGTGAACGGCGTCGCCACGCCGGCGCGTTCGCCGAGTTCGCGCACCGAGGACACCAGCGCGTCGAGTTCCACCGCGCGGCCGGCTTCCACGTCCTGCAGCATCGAGGTCTTGAAGGCGCCGAGCTTGCGCGTGACTGCGTGGCGATCCTCGGGCGTGTCGGCGATCGGCACGCCGATCCGGGCGCCGACCTCCTTGGCCTCCAGCATGATCGTGGAGATGAAGCCGCGCACCAGGTCGTCGTCCAGGATCAGGTCGGTGGTGGCGCCGGTCAGCAGGCTGATCGGGTTGACCGTCATGTTGCCCCAGAGCTTGTACCAGACGTCCTTCTGGATCTGCGGCGAAAGCTTGGCGTCGAGGCCTGCGCCGGCCAGCAGGTCGAGCAGCGCCCTGGCCCGTGGGGTCGCCTCGCCCGAGGGCTCGCCGATGATCAGGCCGTTGCCGAAGTGGTGCCGCACCACGCCCGGCGCGTCGAGCGCGCAGCTCGCGTGCACCACGCAGCCGATCACGTGCCGGGCGGGAATCGCCGCATCGATCTTGCCGCCCGGGTCGACCGCTTCGAGCTGCGCACCGGCCAGCGGGCCACCGAAGCCGCCCTGCAGGAACCACCAGGGCACGCCGTTCATGGCCGTCAGCACGATGGTGTCGGGGCCCAGCAGCGGCGCGATCCGCTGCGCCACGGCCGGCAGCGAGGGCGCCTTCACCGCGACGATGACCAGGTCCTGGACGCCGAGCGCCGAGGGGTCCTCGCTGGCGTTGACCGGCACGCTCACGCGCGAGTCGCCGCTGGCCAGCGTGAGCCCGTCGCGCTTCAGCGCGGCCAGAGTGGCGCCGCGCGCCACCACGTTGATCGCCGATCCGGTCTGCGCGAGCTTGGCGCCGATCCAGCCGCCGATCGCGCCGGCGCCGTAGATGCAAATTTTCATGTTCGGGAGATTCCTTTGCTCTTGGCTTGAGGCTCGCCCTGGCCCCCTCCAGGAACACCGCGGAACCGGCTCTGCCGGGCCGCTGGTGTTGCCCCCGGCAGGGGGTGGGCGGCTACACGAAGTGAGCCAACCTGGGGGGAGCTCTATAGCTTGTAGCTGTCGTCGATGCGGTCGACCTGGCGCACCAGGGCGTCGAACACATCCCGGCCGGCGCCGTGCGCCGGGTTGAACTGCAGCGCATCGCGCGTGCAGCGCTCGGCGATGGCCTCGGAGACCGGGATCGGCGCGCCCATCGACAAGGTCGCCAGCTGGATCTCGCAGGCACGCTGCAAGGTCCAGAGGATCGCGAAGGTCTGGGGCAGCATCTCGCCCCAGGCCAGCAAGCCATGGTTGCGCAGGATCACGGCCTTGCGCTCGCCGATGCTCTTCAGCAGGCGCGGACCTTCGTCGGCATGGATCGTGATGCCCTCGAACTCGTGGTACGCGACCATGCCGTGCAATTGCGCGGTATAGAAGTTGGTCTGCTGCAGCCCCCCCTGCAGGCAGGCCACCGCCACGCCCGCGGTGGTGTGCACGTGCATCACGCAATGCGCGTCGGGCAGGCCGTCGTGGATCGCGGCATGCACCGTGAAGCCGGCCGGGTTCACCGCATGGGTGGAGCCGTCGAGCACCCGGCCCTCCAGGTCGATCTTGACCAGGTTGCTGGCCGTGACCTCGCTGTAGTGCAGGCCGAAGGGATTGATCAGGAACTGCTTCTCGCCACCGGTCACGCTGTCGGGCAGCCGCACCGTGATGTGGTTGTAGATCATCTCGGTCCAGCCCAGCATCGCGAACACGCGGTAGCAGGCGGCAAGCTGCAGCCGGGCGGCGCGCTCGTCGGGGTGGAGGGCGGGATGCACCAGCGCCGAAGGCGACGGGGTGGCGAGTGTGTTCATCTGCAGTTCCTTTTCATGGTCAGCCCTCTGCGGTGAAGCCGACCTGTTTCACGATGGGGGCCCACTTGGCCGTGTCTTTCTTGATCAGCTCCGTGAGTTCGCCCGGCGTCGAGGACATCGCCTCCAGGCCGAAGCCCGCCAGGCCGTCGATCACGTCCTTCTGGGCCAGCGCCTGCTTGAAGGAGGCATTGGCGCGCGCCACCACTTCGGGCGAGGCCTTGGCCGGCAGCAGGAAGGCGAACCATTCGCTGTGCGTCATGTCCTTGATGCCCTGCTCCTCGAAGGTCGGCACGTCGGGCGCGAAGCGGCTGCGCTTGGCGCCCGAGACGCCGAGGATGCGCACCTTGCCGGTGGGCAGGTGCTGCGTGATGTCGCCGATCGGGCCCGACACCGCCGCGATGTTGCCGCCCAGCAGGTCGAGCATCGCCGGCTGGGTGCCGCGGTAGGCCGCGTGCTTGAGCTCGACGCCCGCGCTCTTGCCCAGCAGCGCGCCGATGAAGTGCGGCGTCGAGCCGGCGGCCGGCGAGCCGAAGTTGGCGCCTTCGGGATGGGTCTTGGCCCAGGCCAGGAACTCGGGCACGGTCTTGATCGTGAGCGGCACCGCCGGCCCGACCGCGAAGCCGAAGTCGAACACGCAGGCGATCGTCACCGGCGACAGGTCGACCAGCGGGTCGTACGGCAGCTTCTTGTAGATGTGCGGATAGATCGTGAGGATCGAGGTCGGCGTCTGCAGGATTGTGGCGCCGTCGGCCGGCTGGCTCTTGACATAGGTGACCGCGATCTGGCCGCCCGCGCCGGTGCGGTTCTCGACCACCACGGCCTTCCCGTAGTCGGGCTGCAGCCGGGTCGCGACACGCCGGCAGGTGGTGTCGGAGGTGCCGCCGGCCGCGAAGCCGGTGATCAGGCGCGCGGTCTCGAAGGGAAAGCCCTGCGACTGGGCAAAGACGCTCTGGCCCAGGCTGGCCAGCAGCGCGGAGGCGCTGGTGGTCTGCAGCAGGTGGCGGCGGGTGATGGTCATTGAGATGTCTCCTCGGGTGATCGATGCGTTGGAAAGGGCGTATTTTTCCCGCAACTCGGTGCGCCGCACACCCGCGTTTACCTCACGTATCGAGTACCGAAGTCATCAGGCCGGGATCAGTAGGTCCCGCCGCTGGCTGCCGGCTTGGCCGTGTCCTTGAAACTCGCCGCCAGCGCGCTGGTGCTGCGCACCAGCAGGTTGGTGTCCAGCCCGACGGCGACGAAGGTCGCGCCCAGCGCCAGGTACTTGCGCGCCAGCGTCTCGTTGGGCGTGAGGATGCCCGCGGCCTTGCCGGCACGCTGGATGCGGGCGATCGCGTCCTCGATCGCGGCCTGCACCTCCGGGTGGTCGGAGTCGCCCACGCGGCCCATCGAGGCCGACAGGTCGGCCGGTCCGATGAAGACGCCGTCGACGCCGTCGATCGCCGCGATGGCTTCCAGGTTGGCCAGCGCCTCGCGCGATTCGGCCTGCACCAGCAGGCAGACGCGGTCGTTGGCTTCCTTGGCATAGGCGGGATAGCGGCCCCAGCGCGAGGCGCGCGCGCCGCCCATGCCGCGGATGCCCTCGGGCGGATAGCGCATCGCGCGCACGATCGCGCGCGCCTGCTCGGGCGTGTCGACCATCGGCACCAGCAGGGTCTGCAGGCCGAGGTCGAGGTACTGCTTGATCAGCGCCGCGCCCGCGTCGCCGTGGCCCAGCGGCACGCGCGCGATCGCGTTGACGCCCGGATAGCCGGCAATCGCCTGCGCCTGCTGCAGGATGCTGGCCAGCCCGTTCGGCGAATGCTCGCCGTCGATCAGCAGCCAGTCGAAGCCGGCGCCGGCGCAGATCTCGGCGCTGTAGGCGTCGGCCAGGCCGAGCCAGAGGCCGATCTGGGCGCGCTTCTCGGCCAGGGCTTGCTTGAAGGGGTTGGTGGGTGTGGTCATGGTTTCGTGACTTTCAGACGAATCGGAAGGAGATCGCGCCCAGGGGGCCGTAGTCCGCATGGAATGTATCGCCCGGCAGCGCGGTGGTCGGCCGCGTGAACGAGCCGCCGAGCACGATCTCGCCGGCCTCCAGGCATTCGTCCCAGGGCGCCAGCTTGTTGGCGAGCCAGGCGACGCCGGTGGCGGGATGGTTCAGCACCGCGGCCGCGACCCCGGACTCTTCGATGACGCCGTTCTTGTAGAGCAGCGCGCTGACCCAGCGCAGGTCGACCGCGTCCGGCTTCACCGGCCGCCCGCCGGTCACGATGCCGGCGTTGGCCGCGTTGTCGGCGATGGTGTCGAACACCTTGCGCATCTGCTTGGTGTGGCGGTCGAACTGCTCGATGCGCGCATCGATGATCTCGATCGCCGGCACCACGTAGTCGGTGGCGTCCAGCACGTCGAAGATCGTTACGTTCGGCCCCTTGAGCCGCTTGCCGAGCTTGAAGGCCAGCTCGACCTCGACCCGCGGCGCGATGAAGCGCGAGAACGGGATGTCGCCGCCCTGCTCGAAGAACATGTCGTCCAGCAGCGTGCCGTAGTCGGGCTCGTCGATCTGGCTCGACAGCTGCATGGCACGCGAGGTCAGGCCGATCTTGTGGCCCTTGACGGTGCGGCCCTCGGCGATCTTGGCCTTGACCCATTCGCGCGAGATCGCGTAGCCGTCCTCGATCGTCATCTCCGGATGGCGCTTCGAGAAATGCTCGACCTGCACGCGCGTCTTCTCGCTCTCGTGGAGTTCGGCGGCCAGCTGCCGGATGAGTTCGGGTGCGAGCATGGTTCAGGCCTTGTTGAAGAGGGGATGCAGGTTGCTGTGCTTGCCGTCGTAGACCTGGCCCGGGCTCTCGTCGATCTGCAGCGTGATGCCGATGTGGCGCTGGTCGAAGACCGGCGCGAAGTGCGCCTTCGTCGCGCCCAGAAGGGCGTCGCCGACGCGCTCGTGCACAGACGCCGAGCGGCCCGCGCCCATCCGCAGGTTGAGGTAGACGAAGGCGTAGTCGGCCTTGCCGTCGGCCACCGCGTGGTGCGCCGCCGGGTAGGCCAGCACGCGGGTGCCGCCGGTCGGAAAGACCTGCCGGCCCTCGTCGTCGCGCTGTTCGAGCATGCAGTCGGCGAGCGAGCGGCAGAGCGCCGACATGTCGGTCTCGCGCTCGATGTTGGGGGTGTAGAGAATGACCAGGTGCGGCATGGGGGCCTCAGAGGCGAGAGACGGCCTGGAAGCCCTCGGCGCTGGACGCCTGGGCCTTCGGAATGGCGCGGCCGTCCTGCGGCGTGACCGGCAGCACCACGTTGATCTGGCCGGTGCCCGAGGAGCCGAAGTAGGGCGTCACGACCTCCGCGCGGCCGTCGTAGGCCGACCAGCCCAGGGCGCCGAGCACCATCGCCGTGTCGTGCATGAAGCCCTCGCCATGGCCCTTGACGGCGTACTCGGGCAGCATGCTGCAGAAGTCATTCCATTCGCCGTTCTCCCACATCCGCACCACGTCGTGGTCCATGCGTTCGAGCAGCGGACTCCAGATGCGGTCGGCGAACTGCGGCGCCAGCCCGTTCTGCGCGAAGCGGTGCGACATCGATCCGCTGGCGAAGAAGGCGACCGTGCCGTCGTAGTGGTCCTCCACCGCGCGCCGCATGGCCCAGCCCAGGCGGGCGCTGTCGTTCAGGTAGTGGCTGGTGCACAGCGCCGAGACGCAGATCGCCTTGAAGTGCAGGTCCTCGTTCATGTAGCGCATCGGGACCAGCGTGCCGTATTCGGGCCCGAGCGTGGTGGCGTCGTGCGCCAGCGTCTCCACGCCCCATTGGTTGCAGGCCTGCGCCAGCAGCTTGCCGAGCGTCGGGTTGCCCGGCACCTCGTAGGGCATGTTGCTGATGAAGTGCGGCAGCTCGTTGCTGGTGTAGACGCCCTTGAAATGCGGCGCGCAGTTCAGGTGGTAGCTGGCGTTGACCAGCCAGTGGGTGTCGAACACCACGATGGTGTCCACGCCCAGGTCGCGGCAGCGCTGGCCGATCTCTTTCAAGCCGTCGATGGCGGCCTGCCGGCTGCCCTTGCGCGGGCCGTCGAGCTCGCTGAGGTACAGCGAGGGCACGTGCGTGATCTTGGCGGCGAGTGCGAGCTTGCCCATGGTCAGACGCCCCAATGGGGGATGTGGTGCGATCCAAGCGAGACCGCGATGTTCTTCGGCTCGCAGAACACCTCGTAGCTCCAGGTGCCGCCCTCGCGACCGGTGCCCGAGGCCTTGGTGCCGCCGAAGGGCTGGCGCAGGTCGCGCACGTTCTGGCTGTTGACGAAGCACATGCCGGCCTCGACCGCGGCGGCGACCCGGTGCGCCTTGCCGATGTTCTCGGTCCACACATAGCTCGACAGGCCGTAGGCGATGTCGTTGGCCAGGCGGATCGCATCGGCCTCGTCCTTGAACGGAATCAGGCAGGCGACCGGCCCGAAGATCTCGTCCTGGGCGATCTTCATGCGGTTGTCGACATCGGCGAACACGGTGGGCAGCACGTAGTTGCCCTTCTTCACGCGATCGGGAAGCTCCGGCGCGCCGAGGCCGCCGCACAGCAGGGTCGCGCCTTCCTTCGGGCCCAGCTCGATGTAGCTGCGCACCTTGGCCAAGTGGGCCTGCGAGATCATCGGCCCGACGATGGTCTTCTCGTCGAGCGGATCGCCGACCGTGATGCGCTTCGCCCGCTCGGCGAACTTCGCCGCGAAGTCGGCATAGATCGACTGCTGCACCAGGATGCGCGAGCCCGCGGTGCAGCGCTCGCCGTTGTTGCTGAAGATCATGAAGATGGCGGCATCGAGCGCGCGGTCGAGGTCGGCGTCGTCGAAGATCACGAACGGGCTCTTGCCGCCAAGCTCCATGCTGAACTTCTTCAGGCCGGCGCTCTTCACGATGCGGTTGCCGGTGGCGGTCGATCCGGTGAACGAGATCGCGCGCACGTCGGGGTGCGCCACCAGCGGCTCGCCGGCTTCCTTGCCGTAGCCGTGCACCAGGTTCAGCACGCCGGCCGGGATGCCGGCCTCAAGCGCCAGCTCGCCCAGGCGCGCGGCGGTCAGCGGCGACAGCTCGCTCATCTTCAGCACCGCGGTGTTGCCGAAAGCCAGGCAGGGCGCGACCTTCCAGGTGGCGGTCATGAAGGGCACGTTCCACGGCGAGATCAGCGCGCACACGCCCACCGGGTGGAACAGCGTGTAGTTCAGGTGGGTGGGCGTCGGGTAGGTGTGGCCGTCGACCCGCGTGCACATCTCGGCGAAGTAATAGAAGTTGTCGGCTGCGCGCGGCACCAGCTGCTTGCCGGTCTGGGCGATGACCTGGCCGCAGTCGTTGGTCTCGGTCTGCGCGATCTCGGGCACGTTCCTGGCGATCAGGTCGCCGAGCTTGCGGATCAGCTTCGCGCGCTCGGGCGCGGGCAGGCCGGCCCACTTCGGGAAGGCCTCCTTGGCGGCGGCCACGGCCGCGTGAACGTCGGCCTCGCCGCCCGAGGCGACCTCGGCCAGCACTTCTTGCGTAGCCGGGTTGACGGTCTGGAAATAGTCGCGGCCGGCGACCGGCTTGCCGTTGATGAGGTGGTCGATCTGCATGGGAATGTCTTTCAGGGTCAGTCGATTCGGATCTCGCGCGAAGCGATCAGCGCCTGCCACTTCTTGCGCTCCGATTGCACGTAGCGGCTCATGTCGGCGGCGTCGGTGGGGCGGGCTTCCCAGCCGGCGTCGAACAGCTTCTGGCGCACGGCGGGGTCGTTCATGGCCTTCAGCAGGTCGGTGCCGAGCTTCAGCTGGATGTCCTTCGGTGTCGCGGCCGGTGCCACCAGGCCTTGCCAGGTGTAGGCCTCGACCTCGGCGAAGCCGAGTTCCTTCGCGGTCGGCACCTGCGGCAGCTGCGGCACCCGCTCGCCCGACATCGCGAGCAGCGGCACCACCTTGCCGGCCTTGACGGCGCTGATGCCGCTCGGCAGGTCGAGCATCATCAACGGCACCTGGCCGCCCATGAGATCCTGCAGCGCCGGGGCGCCGCCCTTGTAGGGCACGTGCAGCAGCGAGACGCCCGCCTCGCGCTGGAACAGCTCGAGCGCGAGATGGTGCGGGCTGCCGGCGCCAGGGGTCGCGATGCTGTACTTGCCGGGCGCCTTCTTGAGCGCGGCGATCAGCGCCTTGGCGTCGGCGAAGCCCGCGCCCGGCGCGGCCGTGATGATGAGCGGCGAGCGCCCCATCATGCCGAGCGCGACGAAGTCCTTCTCGCTGTCGTAGGGCAGCTTCTTGTAGAGCACCGGGTTGTAGACCAGCACGCCGTTGTCGGCCGAGAACACGGTGTAGCCATCGCCGGGCGAGCGCGCCACGTTCTCGGAAGCGATGATGGCGGCGGCGCCGGGGCGGTTGTCGACCAGCACCGGCTGGCCGATCTGCTGCGACAGCTGGGCGCCGGCGGTGCGCGCCAGGAAGTCGGTGCCGCCGCCGGCCGGATAGCCGACCACCCAGCGCACCGGCTTGGCCGGATAGCCTTGCGCCGGTGCGTCGAGCGCCACCACCGATGCGGCCAGCGCGACCATCGCGGTCGCGAGCTTGATCATCTTCTTCATCTTGTCTCCGTTTGCTGCGCCGCTCAGGCCGCGGCGATGGTGTTGACCAGCGCGCCGATCTGCGCGATCTCGGTCACGATGACGTCGCCCGGGCGGCAATCGACCACGCCGTCGGGCGTGCCGGTCAGGATCAGGTCGCCGGGCTGCAGGGTCATGAAGGCGCTGAAGTACTCGATCAGGAAGGGCGCGTCGAAGATCATGTCCTTCGTGTTGCCCGACTGCGTGAGCTTGCCGTTGACCGTGGTGCTGAGCGCCAGCGCCATGGGGTCGGCCACGTCTTTGGCGTCGACCAGCCAGGGGCCGATCGGCGTGCAGGTGTCGCGGTTCTTCACGCGCAGGTTGGGGCGGTACCAGTTCTCGAGGTAGTCGCGGATCGCGTAGTCGTTGGCCACCGTGTAGCCGCCGATGAAGTCGTAGGCGTCGTCGCGCTTCACCTTCTTCGCGGTCTTGCCGACCACGATCACCAGCTCGCATTCGTAGTGCATGAACTGCACCTCCGACGGCCGGTAGGTGAGCTGGCGGTGGCCGGTGAGCGTGCTCTCGCCCTTGACGAAGACCAGCGGCTCCTCGGGGGCCTTGAACTCCAGTTCCTTGGCGTGGTCGGCGTAGTTGAGGCCCAGCGCGAGGATGGTGCGCGGGCGCGGCACGGGCTTGAGCGGCGGCAGCCACGAGACCGCATCGGCCTCGACCTGGCGGCCGTCGGCGAGGCGCAGCCGGCCGCCGTCTTCCACGGCGTCGTGCACCGCGTTTTCGAACAGGATGCGCGCGTGCTTCATGCCTGCTCCTTCACGAGGGTGTTGACCAGGGTCTCGAAACCCGGCGCCGCGATCTCGATGCGGTCGCCGGGGCGTGCCAGCGGGCGGCCGGCGTCGCAGCCGAGCATCAGCACCTCGCCATGCGCGAGCGTCATGAACTCGCCGACATCGGCCAGCAGCTGCTCGGCGCTGCGCACGGTCTGCGAGAAATCGATCGACTGCTTCAGCTCTCCGTTGATGCGGACCTCGAGCCGGAACTGCGCCGGGTCGGCCACTTCCTGCGCATCGCGCATCGCCGCGCCGATGCCCAGGAAGCCGTCGACGCACTTGAACTTGACCGGCGGGCGGAAGAAGCTCGCATGCGGGATCGACAGGTCGTTCATCAGCACGAAGCCTTCGACGTCGTTGTCGACGCCGATCACCATCGCGACCGTGGCGCCGATCTCGACCGCTTCGACCTGCGCCGGCACGGTGATCGCGCTGCCGTGCGGGCTCCAGGTGTTGGCGGTCTTGACGTAGAGCACGGGGGCCTTCGGTGGGGCCTTGTAGGGCGGCTGGTTCATCTGCGGCGCGAGTGCCTCGACTTCCGCGCGGAAGTTCAGCAGCACGCCGTAGACGGTGCCGGATGGTAGGTAGCTCATGGTTTCGCCGCCGGGCCGCCCCAAGGCGAAACGCGCCCCCTCGGGGGGCAGAGAGGACACGAAGTGCCGAACGTGGGGGTCATGGTTGTTCCAATGCAATCAATTCGTCTAGCAGTTGGTAGAGCTGGGCCAGCTTCTCCTTGCCCATCGCTTCTTCCATCCAGACGTAGTGCGCCTCGATGCTGGTCGAGAGCTGCGTCACCAGCTGGTGGCCGCGGGCCGTGGCCTCGACCACGGTGCGGCGCTGGTCTTCTGGGTCGCGGCTGCGCGCGATGAGGCCGTCGCGCTCCATGCGCGCCAGCACGCCGGTCAGGCTCGGCCCGAGGATGAAGGCCTCGCGCGCCACCCGGCCGGTCTCGACCGCGCCATGCTCGCCCAGCACCCGCAGCACGCGCCACTGCTGGTCGGACAGCGCGTGCTCGCGCAGGCTCGGCCGCGTATGGCCCATGACCGCCTCGCGCGCCTGCAGCAGCAGGCGCGGCAGGTTGCGGTGGGAGAAGGCGGTGCTGCGCATGTCCATGTTGGAGTGGATTATTTAATATATTAAATAGTTGGGTCAAGCGCGCGGGACTAGGGGTAAACCCAGCCAGGCTGCGATGCAAGGAAAACGTTTCTCATTCTTGACAAATTATCGAATTTGCCAAGAATGGGAAACACTTATGCCTGCTCACGGTCCGGAACTCACCCCTCAATCCGCCGCTGACCTCGCCGCCATCGCCGCCACCGTACGCCACCGGCGCAAGGATCTGAAGGTCAGCGCGGTGGCCGCGGCCGAGGCCGCCGGGTTGTCGCGCGTGACGCTGCACCGCATCGAGAAGGGCGAGTCCGCGGTCACCATCGGTGCCTACCTCCGGGTGCTGGCGGCGCTCGGCCTCCAACTGACGGCGGGGCTGCCGCAGCAGTCCGCCGAAGCGCATCGGTCGGGCTGGCTGCCCGCGCGCATCCGCATTGCCGACTACCCCTGGCTCAGGCAACTCGCGTGGCAGGTCCACGGTCCGCAGGAACTCACGCCGCGCGAAGCCCTGGGCATCTACGAACGCAACTGGCGCCACCTGGACCCGGCAGCGCTGTCCGATGACGAGAGAGATCTGGTCGAGTCCTTGCGATCGGCGCTCGGGAGTGATCCCATTGTTTGATCGACCGCACCATCGCCGCATTGGACGAGTGCTCCAAACGCTCGACGGGTCGCTGCTGCGCCAACGGGGCTGCCTGTTCGGCGGTGGCACTGCGATCGCGCTGCGCTTCGGCGAGTACCGCGAATCGCTGGACATCGACTTCCTGGTGTCGGACCTGGCGGCGTACCGCGAGCTTCGACAAGCCATGACTGGCGTCGGCGGATGGAAGGCCATCACGCGGGCCGATGCGACTTCGGACGTACAGCCCGGCGAGTTGCGCGCCGATCAATTCGGCATCCGCACCCGTCTGCTGGTCGAGGGCCAGCCGATCAAGTTCGAGGTCGTGTTCGAGGCCCGAATCGCACTGGAGCTACCCGGCCGGGCCGACGAATTGTGTGGCGTGCCCACGCTTACGTCGCTGGACATGGGCACCACCAAGCTGCTCGCCAACTCCGACCGCTGGGCCGACGATGGCGTATTCAGCCGCGACCTGATCGACCTCGCGATGATGAAGCCCGCCTTGCCGCTGCTGCGCCGCGCGGTCGCGAAGGCCGAGGGCGCTTACGGCGATTCGATCCGCCGCGACCTGCAGCGCGCGATCGACCGCATGGGCGAACGCGCTGGATGGCTGGAGCGGTGCGTGCGGGTCATGGGTGTGAGCTATACGCCGGCGCAAGTGTGGCAGCGCGTACGGTCGTTGAGGCGGGTGCTGATTTAGGCGGCGCACGCGCCAAAACCTGACACGCGTTGTCGGCGCCTTGGCGACCTCCAGCGCGGCCAGTGCTGACGCATCCTCGCCCGGCCGCATGAAACCATCGGTCTTCACCACACTACCCCGGAAGATCCAATGAAGAAGATGCTGTTCGCACTCGCCGCCTCCCTCACCGTCCTGACCGGTGGCGCCCAGGTTGGCAAGGCTGCCTCGGAGGCCACCGATGCGGCCAAGCACAAGATCGACGAGAAGCGCGCGGACAGCGAGGCCGAGAAGAGCGGCCCGGTCGGCAAGACGGTCAACAACGTCAAGTCGGGCTATCACAAGAACCGTTCGAAGGCCTCGGCCGACAAGGCCAAGCAATCGCTGAAGAACGCGGGCTGACCGGCCTTTAGGCTGGCGCCTGTCCCTTGACCGCCCACGCCAGCGCTGCATAGGAGCGCGGCCCGTCCGCCTCGCCGTCGAGGTAGGCCGACTCGACCGCCTCTCTCAGCCGGGCGCGTTGCTCCGGGTCCAGCGTCGACAAGTACTCGGCGACCGGGCCGTCACGGCCTTCGAAGGGCGTCCAGTAATCCGCGAAGGACGCGAACTCCATGCGAATCGCGAGCGATGTCTCGGCGACCGATTTCAGCCCGGCCTCGCGCCATGCCTTGGCCAGTTCGCCGGGCCGCGTCATCGGCCGCGTGTAGCTGCTGGCGCGGCGCTCCCTTCCTGACGGGTCCACCGCGGCCGCGGTGTCGAAGAACATGCGGTTCGAGACGAAGCCGCCGCGCGCGTCCCACACCGCCGCGCCGACCACCGCCCCCGGCTTGGCGACCCGCCGCATCTCGGCGATCGCCTTGCCCGTGTCCGGAACGAAGTGCAGCACCAGCAGCGACAGCACGCGGTCGAAGTGCCGGTCCGGGTAGGGCAGCGCGCAGGCGTCGCCCACCTCGAAGACGATGCGCGGGTCCTGGTTGTGGCGCCGGGCATGGGCGATGTAGGGCTCGGCCAGGTCGATGCCCCGCACCTCGCCGGCCCCGGTGCGGCGCGTCACCGCGAAGGCCAGGTGCCCGGTGCCGCAGCCGACGTCGAGCACGCGCTCGCCATCGGCGCTGCCGACGAAATCCAGGAAGGGCAGTGCCAGCTGGCGGCTCCAGCGGCCCATGAGCTTTTCGTAGGCATCGGCGTCATTGGCGACGAAGGTGGATGAGGCGGAGGTCATCGGCGGTCCCCTTTCGCATCGCCGAGGGCGTTGCTGGCCGATGCTAGGTTGCCGTGGACCGCGACGTCAACGTGGCCGGCACGGCAGTGCCCCCGGCCCTGCAGACTTCCGCCATCGGCGAGACAATGGCCGCGCCTTTGTCCGCCCGCGCGGGCCGCGGCCACCCACCCGAACCCCTCCGCGCATGCCATCCCCGTCCGCCGTTTCGCCTGCCTCGCCGTCGTCGTCCTCGTTCTCCCTGCGTCGCATCGCCGCCCCGGCCTTCGGGCCGTCGCTGCTGTTCGGCATCGGCGAGGGCGCCATCCTGCCGATCGTGCCGCTCACGGCGCGCGACCTGGGCGCCTCCGTCCCGATGGCGGCGCTGATGGTCGCGCTGATCGGCATCGGCTCGCTGCTCAACAACATCCCGGCCTCGCTCATCACGATGCGCTGGGGCGAGCGCTGGGCCATCGTCGCGGCCGGCGTGTGGAGCGCGCTCGGCATGGCGCTGTGCGTCGGCACCTCGCACCTGGCCCTGTTCGGGGCCGGCTGCTTCATGGTCGGCATGTCGCAGGCGATCTACAACCTGGCGCGCCAGAGCTACATGACCGAGGCCGTGCCCATCGCCTACCGTGCGCGCGCGCTGTCGACCTTGGGTGGCGTGATGCGCATCGGCATGTTCATCGGCCCCTTCCTGGCGGCGGCCACGGTGCATGGCTTCGGCCTGCAGGCCGCCTATGTCGTCGGCATCGTCGGCGCCATGGGGGCGGCGATCGTCGGTGCGCGCATTCCGGATCTCGAGGCGCCGCCGCTGCCGCCCGGGCATGCGCCGGCGGCCGCGCCGACCATCGCCTCGACCCTGCGCGATCACAAGCACGTCTTCCTGACCCTGGGCATCGGCGTGGTGCTGATCAGCGCCGTGCGCGCATCGCGCCAGGCCGTGATCCCGCTGTGGGCCGACCACCTGGCGCTGGCGCCCTCGGTGGCCTCGCTGATCTACGGGCTGGCCGGCGGCATCGACATGCTGGTGTTCTACCCGGCCGGCAAGGTGATGGACCTGAAGGGCCGGGTCTGGGTCGCGGTGCCGTCGATGCTGATCATGGGGCTGGCGATGCTGCTGATGCCCCTGACCACCGGCACCTTGACGCTGCTGTGCGCGGCGCTGGCCATCGGCTTCGGCAACGGCATCGGCTCGGGGATCATCATGACCGTCGGCGCCGACCACTCGCCGCGCCACGGGCGCGCGCACTTCCTGGGCGTGTGGCGGCTGATGTCCGACATCGGGTCATCGTGCGGGCCGGCGCTGCTGTCCTTCCTGGCCGCCAGCCTGTCGCTGGCTTCGGGGATCGCGGTGGTCGGGCTGATGGCCCTGGCCGCGGCGGCGACGCTGGGCTACTGGATTCCGCGCCACGGAGACCGCGGCGGGCGGCGAAGGCAGGGCTGACCCGCTGCCGGGCGGTTGCGGGTCAAAGCAGGCCCAGGACCATCATCGCCAGCCCCACGACGCTGACCACCCAGATCGCCGTGCGCAGATAGGTGATGCCGGCGCAGTAGACCGGCAGGTACAGCACCCGCGCCCAGAAGAAGATCTGCGCGCCCGTCGCCACCTTCGGGCTGGTCGCGCCCGCCGCATGCGCCACCAGCGCGATCGCGGCGAACAGCACGAAGTTCTCGAGCGTGTTGCGGGCCGCGCGCTCGGCACGCCCAGCGATCGGCGTGGGCGCGGGCAGGTTCTCGCGGTTGCCCAGCGCGAGCAGGGTGCCCGAAGGCGTCCAGCCCTTGACCCGGATGAGGCTGGCCACGAGCAGGGCGAGCCAGGTCAGGATGGCCATGTAGATCACGAGCATCAGGGTCGGGGTCATGTCGGGCTCCTTGCAAGTCCGCCCGCATTGTCTGCCCGAAGCGGCCCGCGTGCATCCCTACACTCACCCCCCATGGCCAAGGAAAAAACCCTCTTCGTCTGCAGCGAATGCGGCGGCACCAGCCCCAAGTGGCTCGGCAAATGCCCGAGCTGCGGCGCCTGGAACACATTGATCGAACAGGTCGGCCCCGCTCCGGGCGCGCCGGCCAACAACCGCTTCGGCACCCAGTTCTCCTCGCTGGCCGGCTCGGCCGAACTGGCGACGCTCTCGGAAATCGAGGCCACCGACATCGCCCGCACGCCCACCGGCATCGACGAACTCGACCGCGTGCTGGGCGGCGGCATCGTCGACGGCGGCGTGACCCTGATCGGCGGCGACCCCGGCATCGGCAAGTCGACCCTGCTGCTGCAGGCGGTCGATGCGCTGCAGCACGCCGGGCGCAACGCGCTCTACGTCACGGGCGAGGAGAGCGGCGCGCAGGTGGCGCTGCGCTCGCGCCGGCTCGGCCTCGACCATTCGCAGGTGCAGGTGCTGGCCGAGATCCAGCTGGAGAAGATCATCGCCACGCTGGACGTGCACCGCCCGGCGATCGCGGTGATCGACTCGATCCAGACCGTCTACTCCGACCAGCTCACCTCGGCCCCGGGCTCGGTGGCGCAGGTGCGCGAATGCGCCGCGCACCTCACGCGCTTCGCCAAGGCCAGCGGCACCGCCATCGTGCTGGTGGGCCACGTCACCAAGGAAGGCGCGCTGGCCGGCCCGCGCGTGCTCGAGCACATGGTCGACACGGTGCTGTACTTCGAGGGCGACACGCATTCGAGCTTCCGGCTGGTGCGCGCCATCAAGAACCGCTTCGGCGCGGTCAACGAGATCGGCGTCTTCGCGATGACCGAGCGCGGCCTGAAGGGCGTGGCCAACCCGAGCGCGATCTTCCTGAGCCAGCACGCCGAGCCGGTGCCCGGCAGCGTTGTGCTGGTCACCTTGGAGGGCACGCGGCCGATGCTGGTCGAGATCCAGGCGCTGGTCGACAACGGCGGCCCGAGCCCGCGGCGGCTGTCGGTCGGCCTGGACCGCGACCGCCTGGCGATGCTGCTGGCGGTGCTGCACCGCCATGCGGGCGTGGCCTGCATGGACCAGGACGTGTTCGTCAACGCGGTCGGCGGGGTTCGCATCAGCGAGCCGGCGGCCGACCTCGCCGTGATGCTCGCGATCACGTCCAGCCTGCGCGGCAAGCCGCTGCCCAAGGGCTTCATCGCCTTCGGCGAAGTGGGCCTGGCCGGCGAGGTGCGGCCGGCGCCGCGCGGCCAGGAGCGCCTGCGTGAGGCGGCCAAGCTGGGTTTCAGCGTGGCGGTGGTGCCCAAGGCCAATGCGCCGCGCAAGGGCACGAAGGAGATCGAGGGCCTGACGATCCACGCGGTTGAGCGGATCGAGGAGGCGTTGGATATCGTGCGGCAGATGCAGTAGGCGCCGCCCTGGCGGCCGTCAGCCGTCCGAATCCCAATACGGCGGATCCCCGAAGGCGGTCTTCAGCGCATCCGTCATGGCCCGCAGCTTGGCCGAGGGCGAGCGACCTTCCGGATGCGCCACGTACAGGAACTCTTCTTCGGAAGGCAGGCCGATGTCGATGGCCACCAGCCTGCCGGCACGCAGCGACTCGCCGACGATGAAGGTGGGCAGCAGCGCGATGCCCAGGCCGGCCTCGCAGGCGTCGCGCATCATGTCGCCGTTGTTCACGCGCAGGGCGCGCGAGGCGCGCACCGACACCAGCTCGCCATCGCGGCGGAACTGCCAGTCGGCCACGCCGCGGTTCGTATAGAAGACGCCGCGATGGCGCTGCAGGTCCTCGGCGCTCGCGGGCCGGCCGTGCTGGGCCAGGTAGTCCGGCGAGGCGACCAGCGCGCGGCGGCTGCGGGCCAGCGTCCAGGCCACCAGGCGCGAATCGGCCAGGGGTCCGTTGCGGACCACGCCGTCGTAGCCATCCGATGCGGCATCGACTCTCCGGTCGTCGAGTTCGAGCGTGAGCTCGACGCCCGGATGGGCCGCGATGAAGGGATAGAGCGCCGGACCGAGATGCATGCGCCCGAAGGTGACCGGCGCGGAGATCCGCAGGGGCCCGACCAGCGTGCCGCGCCGCTGCGCCAGCTCGGCGGTGGCCTCCTCGATCTCGCGCATGATGGCCGAGGCCCGCGCCAGGAAAGTGGCGCCGTCTTCGGTGAGCGTGAGCTTGCGGGTCGAGCGATGCAGCAGCCGGACGCCGAGCTCTTTCTCAAGGTCGGCCAGGCGCTCGCTGACGACCGACTTGGAGAAGTTCAGCCGCCGCGATGCTTCGCTGATGGAGCCAGACTCCGCGACCGCCACGAAGGTGGCCATGCCATCCAGCTTCACCATGCCCAGGGTCCTTGTTGTCACGCACGGCAAGCACTTTAGTCTTTCCTGCTCGCCGGGCGCCAAGGAGCCGCATTCGCTGCCTCAGGTGCGGGTGATGGAGGCACCGCCGTCGACCAGCGATGCGGTGCCGGTGACGAAGGAAGAGTCGTCCGAGGCCAGGTACAGCACCGAGCGCGCCAGCTCCCCGGGCCGCGCGACCCGCTTGAGCGCGTGCAGGTTGGTGATGAAGGACTGCGATTCCTTGGTGTCGTTCATCGTGCGGTACATGTCGGTGTCGACCGCGCCCGGCAGGATCGCATTGACCCTCACGCCTTGCGGGCCGTACTCGGCGGCCAGCGCCTGGGTGAGGCCGATCAGGCCCGCCTTGCTCGCCGCATAGGCGGCCACGCCGGGGAAGGCGAAGCTGTGGCCGACAAAGGTCGAGGTGAAGATCACCGAGCCGCCGCCGTTCTCCAGCATCTGCGCGACCTGGTGCTTGGCGCCCAGGAAGGCACCGGTCAGGTTGATCGCCAGGGTGTCGGTCCAGCCGGCTTCGCTGACGCCGGTGCTGGGACCGCCTTCGCCCAGGGTGCCGGCGTTGTTGAAGGCGACGTCGAGGCGGCCGTAGGTCGAAACGGCCAGCGCGACCAGGGCGCGTGCGTAGTCTTCCGAGCGCACGTCGCCAGCGAGCGCGACGGCTTGTCCGCCGGCGGCCCGGATCTCGGCCACCAGCTGGTCGAGCTCGGCCGCGCGGCGTGCGCCGACGACCAGCCTGGCGCCTTCGGCCGCGAACAGCTTGGCGGTGGCATGGCCGATGCCGGCGCTGGCGCCGGTGATGAGGGCGACTTTTCCTTCGAGGCGGTTCATGGTGGATCCTTTGAATGGCGAGGTGGATTGAAGAGATGTACGAAGTGTGGGGTTGACGGGTCGTTTGGGGTAGCCGTCGAATGGCGATGCTGGCTTTCGGGAAAACCGAACGATGGTGTGTGTTCTGCGGGCGTTGGGCGGTTTTTTCTTTCGATCTGGTGTCGAATCGCCGCTGGCTCATTCGACGTACCCATCGAGGGTCATCCTCTTCACATCCAGGAGAACGCAACCATGGCTACCAACACCGTCCGTCTGCACCGCGTGCTGCGCACCCCGCCCGAGCGGGTCTACCGTGCCTTCGTCGAACCCAAGGCATTCGAGCGCTGGCTGCCGCCCTTCGGCTTTACCGGCGAAGTCCACAGCATGGAGCCCGTGGTCGGCGGCGCCTGGCGCATGTCCTTCACCACATTTAGCAGCGGCCACAGCCACTCCTTCGGCGGCAAGTACCTCGAACTCGTGCCCGGCCAGCGTATCGCCTACGACGCGAGCTTCGATGACCCCAACCTGCCGGGCACCATGAAGACCACCGTGACCCTCACCGCCGTGTCCTGCGGCACTGACGTGGCGATCGTGCAGGAAGGCATCCCCGAGATGATTCCTGTCGAGATGTGCTACCTGGGCTGGCAGGAGTCGCTCGTGTCGCTGGCCCAGCTGGTCGAGCCGAATATTCCGAATTGAAGCGCCGGCATCCGGCAGCCTCAAGCCCGCTGGTTGCGCAGCCAGGTCTCGCGGCTGAGCCGGTAAAGGCACATCCGCTTCAGTTCGCCCTCCGGCAAGGCCGGATTGGGGTGGTCGAAATCCTCGTCGGGGTTGGTGGTCATGCCGACGCGCGCCATGACCGCGCGCGAAGGCAGGTTGACCAGCGGCGTGAACGACACGATTTCTTCGAGCCGAAGTTGCTCGAAGGCCACGTGCAGCGCCGCCCTGGCACCCTCGGTGGCGTAGCCCTTTCCCCAATGCGCCCGGGCCAGGCGGTAGCCGAGTTCCACGCACGGCATGAAGGGCAGGGCCCGGCGCGGGATCGACAGGCCGATGAAGCCGATGAGACCCGGGGACTCGCGCGTCTCCACCGCCCAGTTGCCCCAGCCCCGGGCGTCGAAGCCGGCCTGCCAGCCGTCCAGCTCGCGATCGCTGGCCTCGCGGGTCTTCAGGCCAGCGAAGAAGCGCATGACCATCGGATCCGCGTTCATCTCGGCGTACGGCGCGCGATCGGATTCCTTCCACTCGCGAAGCTGCAGCCGCTGGGTGGTGATCCGGATCGGGGTCATGGGTGCTGCCGCTCCACCAGTTGCTTCAACGCCGCCAGGTCCCGGCGCACATGGGCGACGTCCGCCTCGAAGCTCTGCGCGCTGGCGTCCGCCGGCCGAATGACCACGAAACTCAGCAGGCTGCCGTCGCCGCAGGGCGTGACCCGGAACGCGTTGTGGACGCTGACGCCGTTCGGCAGCGTGACGTCGTGGTCGAGCACGCCGAAGGCATTGGCGGGCGCCATCGCCACCTTGACCTCGCCCATCGGCGAGTCTGCGAACCATTCGCCATCGCGCTGCGTGATGCCCTTGGCCAGGCCGGATGCCCAGAGCGGCAGCTTGTCCATCTGGCGGGCGAAGGCGTAGACCACGTCGGCCGGGACATCGACGGCCTGGGTGACGACCACTGCTTCGTTCGACATCGCCATCTGTTCCTTTCGACGAATTCGGCGTCGATTGTGGCCCTGACTGGCGATGCGATGCACCGCCCATTGTTGCCCGTTGAGCGAATAATCGTTCGCCAAAGCGCCAGAAAGTACTAAGATCGCCCCCGTGAAACCCAAGGACGACGAAAAGCTCCGCGCCATCGCCGAGGCCACCTTCACGCTGGTCGAGCAGACCGGCCTGAGCGGCCTCACCATGGCGGCCATCGCGCGCGAGGCGGGCCTGGCCACGGGCACGCTGTACGTCTACTTCAAGTCGAAGGAAGAGCTGATGGTCGCGCTCTACGAGCAGGCCAAGACCTCGACCACGGCCAGCCTCATGCACGGCGACGACCCCAAGGCGCCGTTTCGCAGCCGCTTCCAGCACATGTGGATGAACTGGCTCGACCACCGACTCACGCACTATGCGCAGGTCGTCTTCATCGAGCAGTACTACAACTCCCCCTGGTTCAGCGAAGAGAGCCGCAACCTCTCGGCCCGGCTCATCAAGGCCTGGATCGACCTGATCGAGACCGCCAAGTCGCAGCAGATCCTGAAGGATGTGCCCACCGTGCTGCTCATCAACAGCTTCGGCGGCTCGGTGCGCGAGACCGCCAACCTGCTTCGCTCGGGCGCCCTCCAGCGCACCGACGCCAACCTGGCCATGGCCTTCGGCCTCTGCTGGGACGGCATCAAAGCCTGAAAACCCCTTGACCCGCCGAAGCCACAGGTCTATCGTTTAGCCGAATTTTTGTTCACCCAAAAGAAGAGAGCCCACCATGACCACCCTCAGCATCAACGGCAAGGACCGGCAGGTCGACGCCGACCCCTCCACCCCCATCCTCTGGGCCTTGCGCGACACGCTGGGCATGACCGGCACCAAGTTCGGCTGCGGCGCGGCGCTTTGCGGGGCCTGCACGGTGCACCTCAACGGCCAGGCGATCCGCTCGTGCATCACGCCGATCTCGGCCGCGGCGGGCCAGAAGATCACCACCATCGAGGCCGTCACCGACGGCAGCGACAAGGTCGGCAAGGCCGTGAGCGCCGCCTGGGTCAAGCACGACGTGGCGCAGTGCGGCTACTGTCAAAGCGGGCAGATCATGTCGGCCACGGCCTTCCTCAAGACGATCGCGCCCGGCAAGCTGCCCAGCGATGCCGACATCGATTCGGCGATGGCCGGCAACATCTGCCGCTGCGGCACTTACGCCCGCATCCGCGCCGCGGTGGCCGACGCCGCCAAGGCACTGGCTTGAAGGACAAGGGGATCACCATGAACTTCGACCCGACCACCTTCGAGCTGCCCGCCAATCTTCGCGCGCTGATGACCACGCGCGACGATGAACAAGCCGAACCCCAGGGCCTCCCGCGCCGCAGCTTCCTCAAGCTCACGGCGGCGGGCGGCTTCGCGCTCGGCGTTTTCCCGACGGCCGTGCTGGCGCAGGAAGACGGCAAGAGCGCAGCGGCAGCAGCACCCGCCAAGGCCGCGGCGGGCTTGAAGCCGCTGCAGCAGCCGGCTGCCTTCGTGCACATCGACCGCGACGGCACCACCACCATCACCATCAACCGGCTCGACTTCGGCCAGGGCGTGCAGACCGGCCTGCCGATGATCCTGGCCGAAGAACTCGACGCCGACTGGTCGAAGGTCAAGAGCGTGCACGGCAGCAACGACCCGGCCTACGTCGACCCCGCCTTCGGCATGCACATCACGGGCGGCTCGGGCTCGATCAAGAACTCGTACACCCAGTACCGCGAACTCGGCGCCCGCATGCGCGCCATGCTGGTCGGCGCGGCGGCGGCCCAGTGGAAGCTCGCCCCGGCCTCGCTGCAGACGCGCGACGGCTTCGTCATCAGCCCCCTGGGCAAGAAGCTCGGCTACGGCGAGCTGGCCGAAGCGGCGATGAAGCAGCCGGTGCCCGAGACGGTCAAGCTCAAGGACCCGAAGGACTTCCGCCTCATCGGCAAGCCCACCGGCCGGCTCGATGCGAAGGCCAAGTCCAGCGGCCATCAGGACTACGGCATCGACATGAAGCTGCCCGGCATGCTGACCGCCGTGGTGGCGCATCCGCCGGTGTTCGGCTCCAAGATCAAGTCGGTCGACGACAGCGCCGCGAAGGCGATCAAGGGCGTCAAGGCCGTGCTGCGCGTGCCGCTCGACCGCGGTGCCGAAGGCGTGGCCGTGGTCGCCGATGGCTACTGGCCCGCCAAGCAGGGCCGCGATGCGCTCAAGATCGAATGGGACGCGAGCGGCGTCGAGAAGGTCGACAGCGAGAAGCAGTTGGTGCAATACCGCGAGCTCGCCACCAAGCCGGGCGCCCGCAAGTACGACGCCGACGTCTCGAAGATCGCCGGCGCGGCGCACAAGATCGATGCCGAGTTCGTCTTCCCGTACCTGGCGCATGCGCCGATGGAGCCGCTCAACTGCACCGTCCACCTGGTCGGCGGCAAGGCGGTCGTGTGGACCGGCACGCAGATGCCGGGCATCGACGGTATGGCGGCGGCCAAGGTGCTGGGCGTGCCGCCCGAGAACGTCAAGGTCAACGTGCAGATGGCGGGCGGCGGCTTCGGCCGTCGCGGCTTGCTGACAAGTGATTTCGTGGTCGAGGCCTGCGGCGTGGTCAAGGCTGCGCAGGCGGCGGGCATCAAGGCGCCGATCCGCACCTTGTGGAGCCGCGAGGACGACATCAAGGGCGGCTACTACCGCCCGATGCATCTGCACACCGCCAAGATCGGCTTCGACGCGCAGGGCAACGTCACGGGCTGGGACCACGTCATCGTCGGCCAGTCGCTGCTGATGGGCAGCATGTTCGAGCCGATGATGGTCAAGGACGGCATCGACGCCACCGCGGTCGAAGGCATGAAGGAGCCGTATGCGCTGCCGATGCGACTCACGGTGCACCACCCCAAGCTCAACGTGCCGGTGCTGTGGTGGCGCAGCGTGGGGTCGACCCACACGGCCTTCGTCATGGAGACGCTGCTCGACGAGATCGCGCGCACCACCAGGCAGGACCCGGTCGCCTACCGCATGAAGCTCATCGGCGACAAGCACCCGCGCCACAAGGCGGCGCTGCAGCTGGCGGTCGACAAGTCCGGCTATGGCAAGAAGAAGCTCGAAGCCGGCCGGGCCTGGGGCGTGGCGGTGCATGAGTCTTTCGACTCGGTGGTGGCCTATGTGGTCGAAGCCTCGGTGAAGGACGGCACGCCCACGCTGCACAACGTGACGGCCGGCGTGCACTGCAACCTGGTGGTCAACCCGAAGAGCGTCGAGGCGCAGGTGCAGGGCGGCGCGGTGATGGCGCTGTCGATGTGCCTGCCGGGCGCCGCGATCACCTTGAAGGACGGCGTGGTGCAGCAGAGCAACTTCGGCGACTTCGTGGTGCCGCGGATGACGGACATGCCGCAGATCGCCGTGTTCACGGTGCCGAGTGCGGATGCGCCTACGGGCATGGGCGAGCCGGGCCTGCCGCCGTTGGCGCCAGCGTTTGCGAATGCGGTGGCGGCGATCACTGGCAAGCCGGTGCGGGAGCTGCCTTTCAAGCTGGCTTGAGGGCGAGCGGCGCCATGCGCAGATCGCTGGCGGCCCTCTGCGCGGTGGCGCTGGCCACGCTGTGCGCCATCGCGATGCCGGCCGGCGCGCCACGCGCCGAGCCGGCCAGCGTCGACCCTGTCGCCGCGGGCTGGAACGCCGCGGCACTCGATGCGGTGATCGACTATGTCGCCCGCCAGAAGTCGACCGGCCTGGTCATCGTCCAGAACGACAAACTCATCGCCGAGAAACTCTGGCCGCCGGCCGCGGACGCCAGGGGATTCCGTGCCGCCTTCGTGCACGGCACGGCGGCGGACGGCGCAACGCTGGAGGACGTCGCCTCGCAGCAGAAGAGCTTCGTTGCGATCCTCGCCGGTATCGCGGTCGACAAGGGTTTGCTGGATGTCTCGCGGCCGGTGACGTCGTACATCGGCGCTGGCTGGTCGAAGGCGACGCCGCAGCAGGAGGCCGCGATTGCCGTGCGCAACCTGATGGAGATGAATTCGGGCTTGAAGGAAGACCTGAGCTTCGACGCGGCGCCGGACGCGAAGTTCTTCTACAACACGCCGGGCTACGCGGTGATGAAGCCGGTGCTCGAAGCGGCGGCCAAGCAGCCGCTGACCGAGATCACTCAAGCCTGGCTCGCGCGCCCCGCCGGCATGAACGACACGGGCTGGCGCAAGCGTCCGGCGCTGATGGCGGATGTCGGCAACCCGACTGGACTGGTCACGACGCCGGGGGACATCGCCCGCATGGGGCAGGTCGTTTTGAACGGCGGAGTGACGGACGCGGGCGTGCGCGTGATTTCCAAGGCGCAGTTCGATGCGCTCTTCGTGCGGACGAAGACGAATCCATCCTATGGACGGCTCTGGTGGCTCAACGGTGGCGCTGAGACCGTCGGTGTGGGCGCCAATGCGCGGCGTCGGCCCGGTCCGTTGGTCGCCGCCGCTCCTGCGGACATGGTGGCTGCGATGGGCGCGCTGGACCGCAGGCTGTTCGTCGTGCCGAGCCGCAAGCTGGTTGTCGTGCGCACGGGGCAGGCGGCGGTGGACCGGGACTTCGATGAGCAGCTTTGGCGGCTTCTGGTTAGGGCGATGCCTGCCAGTTGATGGAACGAAAGGTGGGTGCCGAAAATTCGGGCGACTGCCGCAACACCCGCCAGATCCTGCAGGCCGCCAGCGCGATGGCGACCGATCTGCTGCGCGCGCAGGAGCAGGACGACGACGGCATCCCGCTGCTGCACCCCGTGAGCTGCAGCCGCGACGGCGCCGAGCCGATCGTCATCGACCTGCCGACTCCGCGCGAGCAGGCCGAGCGCATCGCCGAGCTGATGGCCAGCGCCCACAACGAAGGCCATGCCTGGGGCGACATGGCGGTGCTGTGCCGCAGCTGGGCGCTGATGGACGAATGCGCCAAGGCGCTAAGCCGCCGCCGCCTGCCGCACAAGGTGCGCAAGGGCGCGCGCGACTTCGACCCGCTGGCCGTCACCATCAAGGTGATGACCCTGCATGCGAGCAAGGGGCTGGAGTTTCCGGTAGTGGCGGTGATGGGCGCGCGGCAGGCCGTGGCGGGTGGTGATCGCAATACCGCGGAGGAGGGCGATCCGCTGGAGGAGATGCGCTTGTTCTATGTGGGGGCGACGCGGGCGACCTCGCGGTTGATCGTGGCGAATGCGGTGCCCGTGTGAGCGGCCATCGGCGGCGTTTCGACGCCCTTGAGAGTACCCGCGCCCGATCGGACCGGGCTCATCTTGGTTTCGATTTCGCTTCGCTGGTCGCAGGCTGAGTCCTGCTCCGTTCGAGCAACACCGAGGACAGCGCAAGGACATTCGCCTGAGGCGCCTCCTTGCGCCAGATCAGGCAGGTCTTCGCATGCCCGAATGTCGAGCGAAGCTTGTGAACGCTCAGCCGGTCGCGCTCCGCATAGACCTGGAGCACGCTGCGAGGCAACAGCGCGATCCCCATGCCGACCGCGACGCAGCCGAGGATGAGGTTGTACGAGGCGACTTCGACGATGCGCTCTGGCGTGACGTGCGCGCGCGCAAACCAGTCTTCGAGTCGCTTGCGATGCGGGCAGCCTGGATGGAAGGCAAGTATCGTCGTCGAAGACAGGTCCTTCGGCCCCGAGATCGTGGCGTGCTTCGCCTCGGCCACGATGACCAGTTCCTCGTCATAGATGATCATCGACGCCAGCCTGCGGTCCGTCACCGGCTCCGCGATGAGTGCCGCATCGAGACTGCCATCGACAACCTGGTCGATCAGCTGCTGCGGGTTCCCTGAGTAGAGCTCCAGCGCGACCTCCGGGTAGCGCTCGTGAAATCGACCAAGCGGCTCCGGCAGACGTACCGCCGCCGTGCTCTCCATGGCGCCAAGCCGCATCACTCCGATGGGTCGATCCATCCGAACAGCACTCGCGGCCTCGCTGGCCAGATCCAGCAAGCGGTCCGCGTAGGTCGCGAGGATTCGGCCGGACGGCGAGAGATGCATTTTTCGGCCCTCCCGCGTGAACAGCTCCACGCCCAACTTCTCTTCCAGCACCTGAATGCGCGCTGACACGCTCGACTGAGCACGATGCAGCACTTCCCCTGCGCGCGCTATGCCGCCGGCCTTGATCACTGCCCTGAACACTTGAAGATCAGATAGCTCCATACATCGCCCGTTCCGAACTTTTCGTTCTCGATAACTCGTTTTCTAGAAAGTGGGGTTTTGCCTAAAGTGAGTACAGCCTGAATCGGTCCGCTAAAGCGGCAAAGGAAAGCTCTCACATGAAAGTTGGAATAGTCGGCGTCGGTGTCATGGGCGAACCCATGGCTAGAAATCTCCACAAGGCAGGGCATGGCGTCACGGTCTACAACCGAACACCAAGCCGATGCGATCCCCTGAGGCCATTGGGCATCCAGGTTGCAGAGTCCGCTCGCGAAGCCATCGAGGTTTCCGAGGCCGTCATCCTCATGGTGCCCAGTCACGTGGAAGTCGACCAGGCGTTGGAGCGTACGCAGCAAGGCGCGATCCGGGCGCCGGTGTGGGGCAAGACCATCGTGTTGATGGCCACTGTTGCGCCGGCCTATTCAGTCGAGCTTGCCAAGAGCCTCGAAGCCGTCGGCGCGCGCTACGTCGAGGCTCCCGTTTCGGGTTCCAGGCAGCCAGCGGAGACGGCGCAACTCGTCATCCTGGCGTCGGCTGCAGAAGAGAGCCACATCGACTACGTCCAGTCGATCTTCGATGCCGTCGGCAAGAAGACGGTGCGCTGCGGGCCGGTCCCGACCGCCATGCGGATGAAGCTCGCCAATCAACTCTTGCTGATCGCATGCTTCGAGGCGATCTCCGAGGCAACGCACTTCGCCGCAGGCATTGGCCTCGACGTGCCGCTGTTCCTGGAGCTGGCCCAGGCGGGGCCGCTTGCCAACGACGTGTTGCGCTCCAAGGTCGCCAAGCTGGTGGCGGACGATTTCACGCAGCAGGCGCCCATTCGCCACGTGGCCAAGGACATCGGTCTGGTTTGCGAGGAGGCGGCTCAACGTGGCGTGTGGCTGCCGATCGCCACGGTCAATCACTCGTTGTTCGCCGAGGCGATGGCGGCCGGGCTGGCGCAAGACGACGCCATCGGAATCATCAAGATCTTGCGCAAGGGAAGATGAGGTGGCCGCGGTAATCAATCATTCGCAGGCCGGCTCCGGCGGTCGACGGGCCATCGTCCTTGGGGTGCTCTGCGGCCTCGCTGTCGCGCTGATCTGGTCGAGTTGGTCGGTCGCGACGCGCTTTGCCGTCACCACCACTTTGGGGCCGCACGACGTGACCTTTCTGCGCTTCGGTGTTTCGGCGCTCTTGCTGTGGCCGATCCTGGTTCGAAACGGCTTCGGGATCGAAAGAATCGGCGTCGTGCGAATGCTCGTGATGGTGCTCGGTGCGGGCGTTCCTTTCATGATGCTCGGGTCGGTGGGCATGCAGTTTGCGCCTGCGTCGCATGTCGCCACGCTCATGATCGGCACCATGCCGATCTGGGTCGCGGTGCTGTCCGGTCTCTTCTTCGGAGAGCGGTTCGCGAAGCCGCAGTTGGCAGGCATGGGGGTGGTCGTGGCAGGCGTGTTCTGCATCGGCGGCTATGCATTGTTCGCGAACCGGGCGGCGGGCGAGTGGCGGGGTGACTTGTTGTTTCTGCTGGCCGGCCTGTGCTTTGCCAGCTTCACGATCGCCCAGCGGCGTTCCGGCGTCAGCCCTTGGCATGCGACCGCTTTGGTGAACGTGTGTTCCGCCGTCTTGTTCGCGCCCGTCTATTTCATCTGGCTGAAGCCCAAGCTCTTCTCGGCACCACCTGCGGCCGTGGCGTTCCAGGTGGTCGCGCAGGGGATCGCGGTGGCCATCCTGGGGATGTACTTCTACACGGAGGCCGTGCGCCGGCTGGGTGCGCCCAGGGCTGCGATCTTCGGCGCTCTCGCACCGGGCTTTGCCGTCTTGATCGGCATGCTCTTCCTGAAGGAAGTGCCAGCGCCGGTAACCCTGGTTGGCATTGCGCTGGTGATGGGTGGCGCCGCGCTTGTGGTGATGGGAGGACGACGGAGGCCCAGCGTTAATGATCGAAATCCGGCACGCACGAACAAGACCGGATGATTCGGACGAGGGTGGTCAAGGCCATCGCCGAAGCCGTTTATTCGGTTTGCTTCAGCGCCCGCCCCAAGGCATCGCGCAGCTTCCGGTATCGGTCGCGGTCCTTGCCCTTTAGCAACGCCAGGTCGGAGGCAATCCGCCCGAGTCGTTCCGACGCAGCTTCGAGCTTCACTTTCTCGATGTCGTTCCACATCGTCAAGAAGTCCTTCAGCGGTCCGGTCTCGGGCAACTCGGGGTGTGCATCCTGGATCAATTCGCGAAGCGCATCCGAGATACGGCCGATCTGGCGACCGTAGCTGTGCTTGGCAACGATGTCGACCTCGGTCTCGGGTGCCGTGGAATTGTTGCTGTTGATGTTCAGCGACCAGCCGGGCAGTATGGGCTGAACGAAGGCACCAGGTGGCTGCTGCATCCACTGGCGCCAGACATCGAAGGCATTCCAGCTCGCGTTCGGATTTGCGGACATCGACTTCCTCCTCGTTGGAAATTCGGGCCCGCGGGCGCGCCTGGGCCGGTTGTTGCAGCGCCGAGTAGCCTAGGCACAAGCGCCGGTGCCCGAATCCCCAATTCTGTGGGCGCGATGCTGTTCAGCTGACTGCAGGCACCGCGCTGTGGGCGCAGGTTCGCGAGCCGAGATGCAACAAGAGCACTGTGCAAGCCCAATGCTCGCCACTCGATGGCGCCCTGCTGTTGCCAGGCCTGGCGATCACGCCCCAGCGCCTCCGTCAACATCGAGTGAAATGCCCGTGATGAAGCTGGCGTCGGGGCCTGCGAGGAAAGCTACCGCCGCCGCGATCTCTTCGGGCCGGCCATAGCGGCCGAGCGGAATGGCTGCCTTCTGCACGGCGGCGAAGTCGCCGTCCTGCGGGTTCATCTCGGTGTCGATCGAGCCTGGCTGCACGGTGTTGACGGTGATGCCGCGTGGGGCGAGGTCGCGCGCCCAGCCGCGGGTGTAGGCGGATACAGCTGCCTTCGTCGCCGAATAGTCGGCCACACCTGGCCAGGGCGTGCGATCGGCGGCGCCGGAGCCAATCGAGATGATGCGACCATGGTCGCTGATCAGTGGCACTGCGGCGCGCACGGCAGCGGCCACGCCGCCGACGTTGATGGCGAACTGGCGTTCCAGGGCGGCGACGTTGCTGTCTGGCGCGCCGACCTGGCCGACCACGAACACGCCGGCGTTGTTGACGAGGATGTCGAGCTTGCCGAAACGGCGAGCGGTGTCGTTGACCAGCGCCTCGACCTGCAGCGGATCGGCTTGGTCGGCCTGAAAGGCTGCGGCGCGCACGCCCAGATCCTGCAGTTCCTTGACCAGCGCTTCAGCGCGGTCGGGAGAGGCCGAATAGCTGATGGCGACATCGGCGCCGTCGTGCGCCAGTCGGCGCGCGATGGCGGCCCCGATGCCGCGTGAACCGCCGGTGACGAGGGCTACTTTGTCAGAGAGGGGCTTGGACATTGTTTTCTCCAGGAGGATGAGTGATTCGTCGCGCTCGCTGTCGAGTCGACAGCGAGCTTCGGTTTCTGATGAGGCCGAGTTATTGCGCAGCCAGGGCTTCCGCGGCGATCACGTTCGTGGCGACGTCGATGTTGCCGTGGACGGCCTTCGAATAAGGGCACATCTGATGCGCCGCATGCGCGATGGCCTCGGCCACGTCATGTGCGACGCCGGGCATGCGCACATCGATCCGGGCCTGGAGAAAGTACGCACCGCCGGTCTGGCCGAGGTCGACTTCGATGTCGACGGCCATGTCGGCGGGCAGCGCCACCTTCTTCGCCTTGGCTGCGACGCCCAGCGCGCCGGTGTAGCAGGCCGACCAGGCTCCGGCGAACAACTGTTCTGCGGTGGGATGCAGCTCGACCGCCTCGAGCACGATTTCATGGCCGGTCTTTCCGGGCGTCGACATCCGGATGTCGACGTGCGCATCGTCGCGCGGGCCGCCTGCGCGGCGGCTGGCCGTCGTATGGGTCTTGCCCGTCATCAGAACTTGTTGGATCTTGGTGGTCATTTGGATATTTCCTTTTCGGCTGGTTGGCCCTGTAGTTGGAGCGCCGACGCTTGCGTGCGTCCTGCGCCAGTGGCATCGCGATAGGGCTTGGATCGCTTGCCGGCAAGTGTCGGCTTCGAGCCTGAGGCGACCAAGACGGTGAACCGGACATGTTTATTTCCAGATCGCCAATAATCTGGCGGTGGACCAGATCGCAGCCATGCGCGTTTTCGCCCGGGTCGTCGAAGCCGGCACCTTCACGCGGGCGGCCGATCTGCTGCAGCTGCCGAAGCCCAGCGTGACCAAGCTCGTTCAGCAACTGGAGAGCCACTTGCGTGTGAAGCTGCTGCAGCGCACGACGCGGCGTGTCACGGTGACGCCCGAGGGCGCGGCTTACTACGAGCGCATCTTGCGGGTGCTGGACGAGATCGACGACATCGAGGCCGATGTCACGAATGCACAGACCCGTCCCAGAGGCCGGCTGCGTGTGGACATCGGCTCCTCGCTGGCCAACCGGATCCTGATCCCCAGGCTGCCGGCGTTTCACGCGCGCTACCCGGACATCCTGCTCGAGCTCGGCGTGGGTGACCGGCCGGTCCACCTGATCGGCGAAGGGGTGGATTGCGTGCTCCGCGGTGGGGTGCTGAGCGACCCGTCGCTGGTGGCACGTCGCGTCGCTCGGATGTCCTACATGACCTGCGCCACACCCGACTACCTGAAGCGCCACGGCGTGCCCGCGACGCCGGCCGACCTGCTCGACGGACACCGGGTGGTGAGCTATTTCTCGTCGCGTACGGGGCGCTACATTCCTCCGCACTACGAGCGCGGCGATGAGTGCATCGAGATCAACGGGCATGCGGTCATTGCGGTCAACGAGAGCACGGCCCACCTGACGGCGGTACTGACTGGGCTTGGCGTGGCGCAGACCTTTGCGTTCATGGCGCAGCCGCACGTCGAGAGTGGGGCACTGGTCGAGTTGCTGGCCGACTGGGAACCGCCGCCGATGCCCGTGTCGATAGCCTACCCGTCCAGTCGGCACCCGAGCGCCAAGCTGCGCGCCTTTGTCGACTGGACCGTGGAAGTGTTCGCGCCGTACGGCGTCCGTTGACGTACGCCCACCTCCCGGCCGAGCAGCACGCCGAAAACTGTCGGTATAGTTTTGCGGTGCTGGCACCTCCTGCAACAACGCTTGGTCGAACATGGCACTCACCGGAAAACTCAGAAGCTGGAACGACGAGCGTGGCTTCGGCTTCATCGCGCCACGAGACGGCGGCCGCGAACTGTTCGTCCACATCAGCGCGCTCCCAAGGGACGGATCCCGGCCCACTGTGGGCGAGACGGTCACCTACGAACTGGGTCGCGGCAAGGACGGGAGGCCGCAAGCGGTGAACGTCTATCGGGAAGCACTTGGCAGGCCGTCCACGTATCCGCGTTCGCCATCGCGGCCCACGACTGACGCAAGGCGCTCGCCGATCAGCGCTCTCATCGGCTTCGTGATCGTGGTCGTCATCGGGGCCTACGGCTATTCGCAATACCAACGTCATTCGGCGCGGCTTGCGCCGGCTGCCGCGCTGCCGTCTGCGGAGACCGTTATTGCCGAGCCGTTGGTGGGAGGCTACCGATGCGATGGTCGGACCCATTGCTCGCAGATGACATCCTGCAGCGAGGCCAAGTTCTTCCTGAAGAATTGTCCCGGTACTCAAATGGACGGCAACCACGACGGCGTGCCCTGCGAGCAGCAGTGGTGCACCGGTTTCTTGTCCAAGTAGGCGGATGGCCTACGGCCTGGTTCGCGTGCCGCCGTGGCAAGGGACAACGGAAGGCTTGAGTGCCGGGCTGCTTTCTCGGCAATTTTGCTTCGCTTCGATTTCGCTTAGGTGATCGCCGGGCGAGTTCCGCTCGGTTCAACCAAAGACCGAAGACAGCGCCGGGACGAGCTGTAAGCCGCCAATGAACTCGGACGATCAACGGGAACGCCTTACTTGCGTTTCCCAATCCGGTCCACCACAGCCCGCGCCGCCCGCCTATAGGTCGCGATCATCCCCGCCAGCCCCACCAACGCCGCGAGATTCACCACCAGGGCCAGTGCGAACAGCAGGCCCCCCGCTTCCAGCAGGAGCAGCGCCACCACCACCGAGGCCGCCCATAGCGCGCCCCAGCGGAGGATGTACATGTCCATGTAGGTCTTGAGCCAGAGATCGTTGCGTTGCGCGATGGCTTCTGCCTCTTCGTCGGAGGCCTCGGGCGGAAACCGTTCGAGGAAGCTCTTCGGAGACCAGAAGCGGTTCCAGACGGAGGCGGGGCGAGGTTCTGGCTGGCTCATTGCCATGGAGGGTACCCGCTGCGGCCGAGCACTGCCGGGCCACCCACCTCAGCGTTTCACTATTCGCGCAGGCAGCAGCTCAGCTTCATCCACTGCGGGAGGATATTCCAGCTCGTCGGCGAACTCCTGCATCGGCCCCGAAGACGGCCGCTCCTCCAACCGCCGTCGTGCCGACTCCCGCATCTCCCTTTGGCGCCGATCGCGATCCGATTCACGCCGTCGCCACGCGATGATCATCCCGACCACGATGACGCAGGCGGAGAAAGCGAGAAAGCTGGATGCGCCAAAGAGCGTGTCGATCCATTCCGGCGCAGGCTTTCCCTGGCGGATGAGCCAGGCGATGGCGGCCGGACCGGCCAAGCTCAGCGCCAAAGGCGGAACAAGGCGCGCCGGCCGCCTCGCGCGCACCGCACGCCGGACCATCATCCAGAGCCCCAAGGTGCCCGCCGCCCCATACAAGACCGCCAAGGCAGGGTCGCTCTCCAACGCCGTGTCGCGCAGGCCGATCTCGTATGCGGCCAACATTCCGCAGACCAGCCACAGCGCAATCCAGAAAATGCGTTCCATTTTGGACCTCCTTTCCTGCTACGCCGGCAGCACATCAAGGCCGCTGGCACCCGGCAGGGCATGAAGGCTCATCGCGGTCCGAGTGCTGTAGTCGTGACTCAGCACGGTGCTGATTTCCATGAAATCGGCGCGGACCTCGGCGGGCGTCAGCGTGATGATGACATAGCCGCGCTTGCTCGTCTCGGCATAGCGCAGGTCCTTCACCATCTTCGGGAAGGCATCGGACAGCACCGTGCTGCTGATGACGGGCAGCACGCGCTCGAAGCCCGGCGACGAGATGGAGGCGGTCGCGAACTCCACGCCCACGCGCTGGCCGTTGGCGTCGGTCAGGTTGCTCGCCCACGCGTTGTGCGTGTCGCCGGCGAGCGAGACGAGGTTCTTGCCCATCGAGCGCGCGGCGGCCAGCACGCTCTCGCGCGCCGCCGGGTAGCCGTCCCATGCATCCAGGTTGTAGGGAACACGCCGCTGCGCCAGCAGTGCGCGTTGCTCGTCGCTGCGCAGCGGCTCGGGGGTCGACTGCGCCAGCAGGAAGGCGCCGAGGGTCTGCGCGTTGAAGGCGCTGGCGATGCTCAGCGGGATCTCCATGCGGGCCATCAGGACCTGCGAGCCCAGCACCTGCCAGGTCGCGCCGGAAGCGGCCATTCGCGTCGACAACCAGGCGGACTGGTCGGGGCCGAGCAGTTGGCGCGTCGGGGCGGAAGCACCGCCCGCGACATAGCTGTCGAGGCTCACCTGCTCGTCGCGGCCGATCAGACGCGTGTCGAGCATGTGCAGCGACGCCAGCGTGCCGAAGTCGAACGAGCGATAGATCTTCTGCAAGTCGGCCGGATCGGGCATGCGGACGGGAAGCCATTCGCGGAACGCCTGTGTCGCCGCGGCGCGCCGGGCGGCGAAGCTCCCCTCGGTGGCCGGGTCGTGGTTCTTCGCCCCGCCGGACCACGCGTTGTCCGCCACGTCGTGGTCGTCCCAGATGGCGATCACCGGTACCTTGGCATGAAGCGCGATCAGGTCCGGGTCCGCGCGGTTCTGGCGATGGCGCCGCCGATAGTCTTCGAGCGACAGGATCTCGTGAGACGGCGCCGATTCGCGGTCGATCGCGATCGCCAGCTGCGAGGCATAGCCGAGCGGGCCGTACTCGTAGATGTAGTCGCCCAGGTGCAACACGACATCGATGTCGGTGCGCTTGGCGAGATCGGCACAGACATTGAAATAGCCCGACGGAAAGTTCGAGCACGAGACGATGCCGAGCCGAAGCCGCGACACGCTGCCCACCGGCAGCGTCTGCGTGCGCCCCACGGGCGAGAGCTCGGCGCCGAGCATGAAGCGATAGAAGTACACGCTCGCGGGCCGCAGGCCGGTCGCATCCACCTTGACGGTGTAGTCCTGCTCGGGCCCGGTGCCGACCGTGCCTCGCGCGACGATGGCACCGAAGTTGGAATCGCTGGCGACTTCCCAGCTCAGGTTGAGCGCTCCGGGACTGGCGACCGTGACGCGGGTCCACAAGATCACGCGATCGGACAGCGGGTCGCCGCTGCCGACGCCGTGGACGAAGGTCGGCGACGTCTCGGGTGGCGTACTTCCCGTGCCGCCAACGCCTCCGACAAGGCCGCCACCACCGCCACCGCCGCTACCTCCGCCGCCGCAGCCATACATGCTGACGCCGGTGCCGGCGAACATGGCGTAGAGGATCGCGTTTCGAATGAAGCCGCGGCGCGAGGCTTCGACGGGCGTCGGCGTGGAGGTCGGCTCCTTCTCCGGGGCACTCGGGCCGGTGGCATCGGGCATGGTTCGCTCCTTGGGCCCGGCGAGCCACTCGCGCCCTCCGCGCGTGGCTCCCGCCGGAGATGCAGCATTTCAAATCAGGCGTGAGTCGATGCCCGTAGGCCGCAGCGAAGCGATCGCGTGAGACGATCGCTTACAGGATTCACGTGGCGTTGCAGCCGCAGGCGCTCACCCGAAGACAGGCCTGAAGAAGCTGCGTTCGTAGCTGAGGATGCAGCGCGTGTCTTCCGCGTACTTGAAGGCAGCCTGGCACTCTGCGTCGGCCGCGGACAAGGTGCGATATTCCTCGTACGCCGCAAGGCTTGGAAACGTGAACATCGCGAGCGCGATGTTGTTCGCGCCTTCCGATGGCAAGAAGTAGCCATGGTGCTTGCCGCCGAACTTCTCGACCAGGGGAATCCACAGCTTGCCGTAGTGCTCGAATTCCTCGAGCTTGAACGGATCGATGAGGTAGCGCAGGTAGCAGGTGACCATGGGAGATATCAGCTTGGCTGTCTGGATGGGGCTGCGCCCGAAGGCACCGAGTAGGTGAGCTCCGCAAAGCCCGGCCCGACGAACTTCGCCGCCGTGAGTTGCAAGGACGGCGACACGATGCGACGCGGAAGCAGGGGCCTGCCCGAGCCCAGCGTCACGGATCCGACCTGGACAATGACTTCGTCGAGCAGTCCGGCGTCATGAAACTGCCCGACCAGGTCGCCGCCGCCGACGAGCCAGATGTTCTTGCCCCCGGCGGCCCGCTTCATGGCATCGTGCACCGGCCGCACATCGCCTCGGACGAAGTGGATGGGGGCCGAGGGAACACCGGGCAATTCGCGGCTGCTGAACACCCATGCGGGTTGCGAGTAGGGCCATGCGGCCCCCGCCCCGACGACGTGGCGCAGCATCCATTCATAGGTCGACGATCCCATCGCGAGTGCACCGACGCCCCGGATGAAAACGGGGTAGCTGGTGTCGTTGATGTCACCGAGCGGGAACAGCCATTCCAGCGAATGGTCGTCCGTGGCGATGAATCCGTCCAGGCTGCAGGCGGTGTAGTACTGGGTCTTCATGCCTCGACATGATAGGTCGTGATACGCACCCGAACGCGCCAGCCCTCGATCTCGCCGACGGCCGGTTCCCACGTGCAGCGGGGGTGGTGGCGCACAGGGCGCCATGCCCCCGGTCCTTACGGTTCGAGCAGAACGTGGGCCGAGGGCCGGTTCGTCGAGCAAGACCCATCCACTTGAAAAGGACAATCACCATGAAGAAGCAACAACACGCCAATCGCATCCTTCTCGGCACTCTGCTGGCCGGCGCCTTGGCGGCAGGCGGAGGCGCGCATGCCCAAGCGATCGCGACGCCGAACCTGGGCGTGGGCGTCGCTGCCGGCGCCGGCGTCGACGCCAACGTCAAACCGGTTCCGAAGCAGACCGCCGGCGCGGATGCCCGCGTGCGCACCGACGCGGCCGCGGCGGCCGCTCGCAGCAAGACTGGCGCAGGCGTTGGTGTCGGCGCCGGAGCCGGTGTCGGTGCGGGTACCGGGATGCACGCACCCGCCACTGGCGGTTTGGACAGCACCGCAGGCGGCGCGATCGGCGGCGTGACGAACACCGTGGGCGGCACGCTGGGCGGCGTGGCGGGCTCCGCCGGCGGCTTGGCCGGCTCGGGCGCGAAGCTCGACGGCCAGGCTCAGGGCGCAGGCTCGGTCGGCGTGCAGAAGTAGCCCAAGGGCGCGGCTTCAGGCCGCGGGCACGGCCGCGCCCACCTGCTGGTACACCCCCAGCTCGAAACCCATCAGCGTCTCGACGACGGGCATGTCGAAGAAGGGCAGCAGCTGCGTCATCAGCACGCCGCCGATGCCCTTCGCGCGGTCGATCCAATAGTAGGAATTGAAGACACCGGCCCAGTCGCCGGTGCCGTTGCTGCGCATGCCCGGCAGGTCGGCCAAGGTCAGATGGAAGCCCAGGCCCCAGCCCTGCGGGACCGGCAGTCCGGGCACGTCGTTCGACAGTTCCGGCACGGTCGACTTCATCAGCGCCGGCAGCTGGATCCGGCCGATGTGGTTCTGCAGTGCCAGCTCGACCGTGGCCGGTTTCAGGATGCCGGCGCCGTCGTTGAGCCAGGCCTGCACGAAGCGGCCGTAGTCCTGCACCGTGCCATAGGAGCCGTGGCCGGCGGCTTCCCATTCCGAGCTGGCCGGCAGGTCGAGCGCCGAGGGCGCGAGCTTGCCGTCGGGCTGGCGCTGCATCACGCGCAGCAGGCGCCCGCGCTGTTCGGGGCTGGGTTCGAAGGTCGAGTCGTTCATGCCGAGCGGCCCCCAGACGAACTGGCGCAGGTAGCTGCCCAGGCTCTGGCCCGAGATCTTTTCGACGATCAGGCCCAGCCAGTCGGTGTTGACGCCGTACTCCCAGGCGGTGCCCGGGTCGTTGACCAGCGGCGCCGACAGGCTGCGCTTCAGGCCCGACAACGGGTTCGGCTCGCCTGTCACCGCGTGGTAGCGCAGCAGCTTCTCGTTGGTGAAGAAGTAACCCAGCCCTGCCGTGTGCGTCATGAGCTGGCGCACCGTGGCCTGGCTGGCGGGGGGCCGCAGGCGCGGCGTGTCGCCGTCGAAGCCGTCGAGCACCAGCAGCCGGCCGAACTCCGGCAAGACCGATTCGACGGTGGCATCGAGGCCGAGCCGCCCTTGCTCCACGAGCTGCAGCGCGGCCGTCGTGGCCGCCGCCTTGGTCATCGACGCATTGCGGAACATGCTGCGTTCATTCGCTTCGCCGGCGGCGTGATGGAACAGCTGGCCGTTGCGATCGACCACCACCGCCGCCACGCCGTGCAGGGCGCCCTTGGCGACTGCTGCGTCCAGAACGGCCGCGATGGCCGAACCATTGAATGCCATGATCGTCTCCTTGTCTCGAGGTGATGAAGCCGCGAGCCCCATTTTTTGCTGCGCGGGCGGAGCATTCTGCGCCAACCCGGCGGCAGTTTGGCGTACGCTTGCGCCGGCTCGCCCGCCGCCGGATTCAAGGGGCACGCGCATGAACAGATTGCTCGAGATCGGCTTCGACCCTGCAGGGCATTGGCTCCTGGACGGCGTTGCGCTGGACTTTTCGCTGGCGCGGCATTCGACCCAGCGCAACATCCTCTATGCGTTCGTGTGCGACGGCCAGGTCATGTATGTCGGCAGGGCGGTGCAGCCGCTGGCCCGGCGCATGGCCGGCTACCGAAGGCCGGCGCCGACGCAAAGCACCAACGCCCGCAACCACAAGAACATCCGGGCCCTGCTCGAGCGCGGCTCGGCGGTCGAGATCCTGGCCCTGCCCGACAACGGCCTGCTGCACTATGGCCAGTTCCACCTGAACCTGGCCGCCGCCCTGGAGGACGACCTCATCCGGGTGATCGATCCGCCCTGGAACGGCGGCCAGGTGGACGACGGCGTGCATCCCCCGGCGACGCCCGAGGAGCGCGCCCGCGGCGAGGAGGACGGGACCGAGCCCGCGGCCTCCGCCGTCGGCGGCTTCACGTTCATCCTCCAGCCCACCTACTTCGCGCAGGGCTTCTTCAATGTCGGCGTTGCGGCCCAGCGCCTGCTGGGCCAGGACGGCGAGACCCTCGAGATGTTCCTGGGCGACGATCCGCAGCCGATCCTCGGCACCATCAACCGCCGCGCCAACACCAACGGAACGCCACGGATCATGGGCGGGGTCGGTCTTCGCAACTGGTTCCAGGCGGCGGCCACGGTGTCGGCATCGATCTCGGTGGAGGTGCTGTCGCCGACGTCGATCCGCCTGCGCGCGCCGCCGAGGCAGCCGCAGGAGGCCGGATCGGCACTCGGCATCGAGCGGACCACGCAGGCCGCCATCTGGCCCCGCCGCAAGGAGTTCCACGTTCTGACCTACGCCGAGGGAGGGCTGGCGCCCCTGAGCACCTATGCGCGGGAATACGGCATCGACAGCACGACCCTGAGCGACTTCGCGGACGACGTCAACCGGCTGGGCGAACCCGGGTCGCTGCACCCGCGGGCACCGGTGAGCGCCGTTCCGCGCGCGCTGGTGCGCGCCGCCGAGGACCCGATCGCCCTGAGGGACCAGATCGTCGCCTTCCTGCATGCCAATGAAGCCACCATTCATGCGAGCAGGCTGCTGCTCGACTTCCGGGCGCCGGGTGTCGCGCCCTTCGTGATCACGGCGATCGAACTGGCCCTGGCCAGCGCGGCGCCCTTGCTCGAAGAGGTCGTGGTCGTCGAATGACGAACGCAGCTCGAGAACAGGCTGTTCAAGCGCCTCGTGCGTTCAAGCCTCGACGGGCAGCCCGGTGAAGTTCTCGGAGAACTGAAGGCGCCCGGCTGGCGTGCCGGTCATGTAGTCGAGGTCTGCACGCTTGAGGCGCCGCGCGAAAACGCTGTCGCCCGAGAACCGATGAACCATCGTGCACAGCCCGCCGGAAAAGCGCTGCACCAGCCACATGCGCTTCAGGCAGGTCTGCGAATAGCGTGCCAGAAGGCCTTCGTCCGCACGCCGGTAGTACGCGGTCAACGCGCGGCCCAGCACCTTGACGTCAGCCATCGCAGAGTTCAGACCCTTGGCGCCCGTGGGCGGCACGATGTGCGCGGCATCGCCGGCCAGGAACAGCCGGCCGTGCTGCATGGGCTCCGACTGGAAGCTGCGCATGGCGGTCACACCTTTCTGGGTGATCCGCCCCTCGTTGATGGGTGGCATGCCCGGCACATCGAGGCGCTGGTGCAACTCGGACCAGATGCGGTCGTCCGACCAGTTGTCAGGGTTCTCGTCCGGCTCGCATTGAAGGTACAGCCGAGTCACGCTGGGCGAGCGGATGCTTTGCATCGCGAACCCGCCTTCGTCGCAGCCCCAGACCACTTCGTTGGTCGAGGGTGCCGCCTCCGCAAGGATGCCGAGCCAGCCGAACGGATACACCCGGTCGCAAGTCTTGAGCACGCTGGGCGGTATCGCCCCGCGACTGATCCCGCGAAACCCGTCGCAACCGACCACGAAATCGCAATGCAGTTCGCGCGGCGCGCCGTCCTGCGCGTAGTGCAGCACGGGGCGCGCGGTATCGATGCCTTCGATGCGCTCGACCGGCGTATCGAAGCGCATTTCGGCGCCGGCGCGCAGCCGGGCAGCCATCAGGTCTGCGACAACCTCGTGCTGCGGATACACCCACGCGCTGCGTCCGCCCGTGGCTTCGTGGAAGTCGATTCGATGCGACTCGCCGCCGAAGCGAAAGTCGATGGCGTGCTGCTCCAGGCCGACGCTGGCAATGCGACCGCCAAGGCCGACCTCCCTGAGCATCTCGACGGTGCCATGCTCGAGGACCCCGGCTCGCAGCCGACCTTGCACGTGTTCGCGCCCGGCGCGTTCGATGATCACCGATTCGATCCCCTCCAGATGGAGCATGTGGGAGAGCATCAATCCCGCCGGACCCGCACCGACGATGCCTACCTGTGTGCGATTCATGCGTCCCCCTGCAGCGTGATCAGCCCCATGCCGGTCGTCATCGGCGCGTAGTCGTTGCGATGGATCCGACGCACGTTGTCGGGCAACGCGCCGCGCATCACGAGCCACATGATCAGTTCGATGCCTTCCACTCCGAATTTCTCCATCAGCTGCTGGTGCGTGAGCTGCAGCAGGCTGTCGGGGTCGGACTCGATCCGCTCCAGGAAGTCCAGGTCGTTCTCCGTGTGCATGGCTCCGAACTCCGTGCCGGTCAACTGGTGCGACATGCCGCCCGTGCCGATGATCGCCACGCGGATGTCGCGCTCGAAAGACGCGACCGCTCTGCCAATCGCCTGGCCCAGCCGATGGCAACGGCGCGCGGTCGGCAATGGATGCTGCAACACGTTCACGGCGATCGGGATCGTCGGCACGGGCCAGCTCTCGCCGTGCTCGAAGCACAGGTGCATCGGCACCAGGAAGCCGTGCTCGACGCGCATCTCCTGGCAGATGGTGATGTCGAATTCGTCATAGACCAGCGAGCGACACAGATGTTGCGAGAACGCCAGGTCCCCCGGAATGACCGGCAAGGGCCTGACGCCGAAGCCCTCGTCGGCAATGGCGTAGCTTTCCGCGCAGCCGACCGCAAAGGTCGGGTACTTGTCAAAGAAGAAATCCGCGCCGTGATCGTTGTAGACCATGATGGCGGCGTCGACCTCCATCTCTTTCAGCCAGGCGCGCACCGGCACGTAGGCGTCGAAGAGCGGCTTCCAGGCCGGCGTGCTGTCGCGACCCCGGTCGTACGCCCCGCCGATCGAAGGCACGTGGGAGGTTCTGATCCCTGCAACGATGCGTCCCATCAGACGGCCTCTCTCTGGTTGCGGGTGGAGAGAAATTGCTCGTAGCTTTCGCCACGCATCTGGGCACCCATGTGATAGAGCCCGTTGCGCGTCACCACGCCCAGCTTGATCAGGAAGTAGATGTTTCCGCCAGCCGCCAGGAGGCCCGGGAAGTCGCGTTTGCGCATCAGTTCCTTCTCGTCGTCCGTGAGGGAGTAGGCCGCCATGAAGGCTTCCTCGTCCCGTGCGCAGGCGTCGCGGTTCTGCGCCTGCGACAGTGCATTGCACATCTTGTTGATGCGGTAGCCGCGCCACGATGTGCTCAAATCAAAAACGTCGGAACCCGCCACTCTGGCATCGCGCTCAAGCTGCTGAATCATCACCCATCGCCCTTTCGTCATGGAAGTTGCGGGCGAGTCTAGGAGTCGATGCGGTAGTTCTTCTATACAACTATCGATCCTGCTGTCATGTCGTTCGCCCAGCCTGTCGTCGTCGAGGACCTCCTGAACTACAAGCTCAGCCGCCTGCTCGCCAGCAGCGGCGCCATGGTCACGAGGCTGTGCGAAGGCCGCTATGGCATCACCCGGCGCGAATGGCGGTTGATCTGCATGCTCGCGTCGCAAGACGGCCTGTCCCCCTCTGCGCTGGCGCAACGTGCCCATCTCACGCGCGCGCGAATCTCACGCCACGTTGCCGACCTGACCGAAAAGAAGCTGGTGACGCGCCAGATCGTTGCGACCGACAAGCGCCGCTCGAGGATTTCGCTCACCGCCGCCGGACGAACCATCCATGACGAGCTGTTTCCGAAATCCGTGGCGTTCAACAACAGGGTGCTCGGCGCGCTGTCGCCTGCCGAGCTTCGGAAATTCGATGCCACCTTGCAGAAGCTCACGGATGTCGCGGACGCATTGAATGCCTCGGTCGTCCCGGAAGAAAAGGCCGATCGCCGGCATGGAGGCAGCCGTCGTTTCTCTCGCGCCACCTTCGACAGCCGCTTGTGACGATGCCGCCACCTCTCGAATGAAGTACTAAAATACTCGCCCCTCAAATCTGCAAGGAGAGTCGCCATGGGTACTCCCACCGAGATTGCGAAGCAGGGCTACGCCGCGTTCGGCCGCCGTGACATACCGGCGCTGCTCGAGCTCCTTGCCGATGATGTGGAATGGCGGTTCCTGGCCAGCCCGGAAACCGGCACGCCCTACGGCGGAACCTGCAGGGGCAAGCAGCAGGTGGCCGAGTTCTTCGGCAAGCTGGCGCAGGCCGACGAGATCCTGGAGTTCGAGCCGCGCGAGTTCCTCGAAGGCCCCGGCCACGTGACGGTGCTGGGCCGCACCAAGGGCCGGGCGCGCCCCGACGGCAAGGTGCACGAGACCGAATGGGTCCAGGTCTTCAACTGGAAGGACGGCAGCAAGATCAGCCGCTGGGTCGGCACTGCGGACACGGCCGCCCGGCTCGCCAAGTAGGCCTCAGCGCCCGCCGCTCTCGCGGATCTGCCCGATCAGCACCTCGAGAAAGGCGGCCGCCGGCGGCGCGACCGGCCGCGTCGGATGCGAGACGCAGACCAGCTCGCGCGCCAGCGCCGGGCCGACCACCCGGTGCGCCCGCAGGCTGCCCTCCGCCAGCCGGCTGCGCACGGCTGTGCGCGGCAGCAGCGCGGCGAGTTCGGGCCGCTGCTGCACCAGCTGCATGATCGCGCCCAGCGAATCGACCTCCCAGGCGCAGTGCAGCTGCAGGCCGGTGGCCTCGCAGGCGCTCTCGACGATCGCCCGCAGGCCGTGCTGGCGCGTCGGCAGCACCAGCGGCATCTTCACGGCCTGGCGAAAGCCGACCTGGGCCGGCAGCGGCCGGTGCGAGGTCGCGGTGACCAGCACCAGGCCCTCGCGCAGCACCGGCTGCGCCTTCAGCATCAGCCGCCGCGGCTTGTTGACGATCGCGGCGTCGAGCTGGCCCGCGGCCACGCCCTGCACCAGCGCCTCGGTGTAGGCCTCGGTCACCGAGACGCGCACCTGCGGGTGCCGGGACGAGAACGCGAGCAGCGCCGGTGCCAGGATGTCCTGCGCGATGCTGGCCGGCAGGCCGATGCGCGCGTGCCCGGCCAGTTCGCTGCTGGTCGCGAGCAGCTGGGCCCGCGCCCGTTCGAAATCCGCCAGCACGGGCAGGAACAGCGCGTACATGTGGGTGGCATGCTCGGTCGGCGTCATGCCCTTGCTGCCGCGCACGAACAGCTGGCGGCCGAGCTCCTCCTCGAGCTTCGCGATCTGCATGCTCAGCGCCGGCTGCACGATATGCAGCCGCTGGGCGGCCCGGGTCACCGAGCCCTCCTCGTAGAGGCAGACGAAGTACTGGATCTGTCGCTGGTCCATGCGCTACGGTATCAGTTGGATTGATGGCAATGTCAGAAAACATTATTTGACCTGATTGCCTTGCATTCCTAGATTAGGGCCACGGCGCGCCTTCCGCGGGACGCGCCGACCCAACAGGAGACAACAGGATGAAGATCGCCACCCGCCTGCTCGGCGCCGTTGTGCTGGGCCTTTGCGCCTGGTCGGCGTCGGCCCAGACCTATCCCTCGCGCCCGGTGCGGGTGATCATTCCGTTCCCGCCCGGCGGCACCCTCGACACCCTGGGCCGCGCGGTGGCGCAGAAGCTGCAGGACCAGCTCGGCCAGCCCTTCGTGATCGAGAACAGGGCGGGCGGCAACGGCGTGATCGGTGCCGACCAGGTCGCCAAGGCGGCGGCGGACGGCCACACGCTGCTGTTCAACGCCTCCACCTTCGTGACCGCCCCCATGACCATGAAGTCGGTGCCGTATGCGGTGACGCAGGACTTCGCGCCGGTGGCGCTGGTCGCCAAGGCGCCGCTGTCGGTGGCGATCAGCAAGAGCCTGCCGGTGACCGACATCGCCTCGCTGCAAGCCTATGCCAAGGCCAATCCCGGCAAGATGACCTTCGCCGTCGGCTCGATCGGATCGGCCGGGCACCTGGCCACCGAGCTGTTGAAGCGCTCGGCCGGCATCGACTACCTGGTGGTGCCCTACAAGGGCACGGCGCCGGCCTTCCAGGACCTGATCGGGGGCCAGATCGGCGGCTTCATCGACCCGATCCTCGGCTCGCTGCAATACCACCGCTCGGGCATGCTGCGGGTGATCGCCGTGACCTCGGACAAGCGCGCCGCCAGCCTGCCGGAGGTGCCGACCGTGGCCGAGAGCCTGCCGGGCTTCGAGTTCTACAGCTGGTACGGTTTCTGGGCGCCGGCCAAGACGCCGCCCGAGATCGTGAAGCGGCTCAACGCCGAAGTGAACAAGGCGCTGGCCTCGGAACTGCGCGAGCGCTTCACGCAGCAGGGGCTGGTCTTCACGCCGGGCTCGGTGGAGGACTTCGCCCGCTTCCAGGCGGCCGACATGGCCAAGTCGCAGAAGATCATCACCGAAGGACAGATCCGTGTCGAGTGAGGAACGGCGGGCACTGGTGAGCGGCAGCAGCTCGGGCATCGGCCTGGCCATCAGCCGTGCGCTGCTGGCAGAGGGCTGGTCGGTGACCGGCCTCGACCGCGCGCCGGCGCAGATCGAGGATCGCCGCTTCCGTTCGGTCGAGCTGGACCTGTGCGACGCCGCCGCGACCGAGGCCGCTCTGCATGCGCAGGGCCCGGTGCAGGCGTTGGTGCACGCGGCCGGCGTGCTGCGCGTCGGCCGGCTGGGCCAACTCGACGGCGCCGCGGGCGAGCAGATGTGGCGACTGCACGTGGACGCCGCCGCCCGCCTGGCCGACCGGCTGGTGCCCCGGATGGTGGGCGCCGGCGGCGGGCGGGTGGTGCTGGTGGGCAGCCGGGTGGCGCGCGGCATCGCCGGCCGCAGCCAGTACGCGGCCACCAAGGCGGCCCTGGTTTCGCTGGCGCGCAGCTGGGCGGCGGAGGTCGCAGCCGCGGGCGTCACGGTCAACGTGGTCTCGCCGGCGGCCACCGAGACCGCCATGCTGCAGGACCCGCGGCGCCAGTCGTCGCAGCCCCGGCTGACGCCCATGGGGCGGCTGATCCGGCCCGAGGAAGTCGCGGCGCTGGTGGCCTTCCTGCTCTCGCCGCTCGCCGCGGCGATCACCGGGCAGGACATCCAGGTCTGCGGCGGCGCTTCGCTGGAGGCCTGAATGAAACACCCCCCGATGCGCCTACGGCGCCTCCCCCCTCAAGGGGGGCGATACCAGCGGCCCGGCAAAGCCGGTTCCGCGGTATCCCTGGCGTTTGGCTGCGCCGGTTTCATGCGTCACGGGTCATGCGAGACGTGGTGGAGCACCTAGGATGAACGTGCCCGCCCCGACCATCGGCATCGTCGGCCTCGGCCTGGTCGGCCAGGCCCTGGGCCTGCGCCTGCGCGCGGCCGGCTGGCGCACGCTGGGCCATGACCTGCGGCCGGAGGCTGTGCAGGCGTTCGAGGACGCGGGCGGGGAGGGCGCCGGCTCGCTGCCGGCGCTGGGCCGCTCGGTCGACACCGTGGTGCTCGCCGTGTTCGACACCCACGGCGCGCTCCAGGTGCTCGAAGGCGAGCCGGGGCTGCTGGGGCCCGGCAGCCGGGTCGGCCTGGTGATCGACTGTTCCACCGGCTCGCCGGACCTGCTGGTGGCGCTGGGGCGCCGGCTGCATGCGCGCGGCATCGACCTCGTCGAGGCGCCGCTCTCGGGCTCGAGCCAGCAGATCGGCGAGGGCGAAGCGACGGCCCTCGTCGGCGCCGACGACGCCGGCGTGGCCCGGGCGGCGCCCGTGCTGTCGGCGCTCGCCAGCCGCTGGATCCATGTCGGTGCGCCCGGCATGGGCGCCAAGGCCAAGCTGGCCACCAACCTCGTGCTGGGACTCAACCGCGCCGTCTTCGCCGAGGGCCTGGCCTTCGCGCAGAGCCTGGGCCTCGACCCCCGCCGGTTCCTCGAACTGGTGCTGGCCAGCCCGGCGAGTTCCGAGGCGGCCAGGATCAAGGGACCGCTGATGGTCGAAGGCGACTTCGCGCCGCGCTCGCGCATCCGCCAGCACCTGAAGGACGTGCGGTTGATGCTCGACAGCGCCGGTGCCGCGGCGCTGGAGCTGCCGTTCTCGCGTGTCCACGCGCAGCTGCTGGAGGAGGCCGTGGCGCAGGGCGAGGGTGAACTCGACAACGCGGCGATCCTGCTGCGGCTGCGCGGGCGCGCGCCACGACCCTAGCGCGCCAGCGCCGACGCCAGCACCGCGCGGTCGAGCTGGTAGGTGCGGTCGTCGCGATGCCGCGCGAAGCCCAGCCGCTCGTTGATCGACAGCATGGGCGCATTGGCGTGCGCGTTGTGGGTGATCATCGTTCGAACGCCGGGGTGCCGCGTGTGGACGAGCTCCAGCATCGCGGCCTTCACCGCCTTGGCCAGGCCACGCCCGCGCCAGGGCCGGGCCACGGCGGTGAGCTGCTGGTAGACGCGTTCCGGAAAGCGCGCGTCCCAGCTCGCATCGCACATCGCGGCCACGTCGTCGCCGTGGCACAGCAGCACCAGGAAGTGTTCGCCGCCCCGGCGGTCCATGTCTTCGTACCAGGTCACGTAGCCCGGCAGTTCGTAGCGCATGCGGGGCACCTCAAGCGCGTCGAGCGGCTGCTCGTTGATCAGCGCCGAGAAGGGCGCCATCAACTGGCCCAGCCGCGCCATCGGCACCCGCCCCGCGTGCACCTCCCAGCGCAGTCCGTCGGCGGCCAGCGGCACCGCCTCGCGCCAGCGCGCGAGCGACGGCCAATCGAGCGCATCGAGGCGCAGGCGGTTCTCGGCGCTGTGGTACTTGCCGACGGCGCCGAGTGCCGCCATGAACGCGTTGCCGTCGGGCAGGTGCACCTTGAAGGTGGCGGTCGTCCGGCCCCGCGCCTGCATGAACGCGAGCAGTGTCCTGGCCAGCGCCCTGCCGATGCCTTGGCGGCGACAGGCACGCAGCACGCCGCCGGCCGCGTCCACGTGGGCCGCGAACTCCTCGCAGCCGGGCGAGCCGTCGCGGCGAAACATCAGGATCAGGTTGCCGACGAATTCGCCCTGCCGGGTGGCGATGAAGCGGCGCGGCTCGCCCAGCGGGCGATGCAGGCGCAACTCGCGCTCGAAGTCGGCGTCGGGCAGCACCGGCTCGCCGGGAAGGTCTTCGGCATGGCGGGCGCGGCGGAATGAATGCAGCTTCGCCCAGTCCTCGGGTGAAGCGGCCTCGGGATCGAAGTAGTGGACCGCGATCGAATCTCTTTCGTTGCCAAACATGGGGCTTGCCTTGATTTCTAGAGACGACAGGGCCGCTGCCGGCACGTGCCGGCAGCGGCAGCTGGGACTCGGGCGGTTCGAGGCGGCGAGGCAGTGGAGCGGCGCAGGGCCGCCAGCTTCAGCCAGCCAGGTGGGACGCGACGGACCGGGTGAGCGCAATGGATGGGGCGATGTGGCTTTCCATGGTGACCTCCGGTCGGTGGTTGAAAGAGGCGCCGATCTTAGCCCGCTCAGCGCGATGTCATCGTCGCTTCATCGCGACGTCACGGCGCTCGCCTAGCCTGCTGAACGCCCCACGATTCCAAGACACGGAGTGCTCCCCTATGTACCCATGGCCCACCTTTCGCGCACTGGCTGCGCTGTCGACCCTGGCCTGCGCCCTGACCGCCTGCGGCGGCGGCAGCAGCGGCGCCGCGGGCACCGGCACGGCAGCCGCCGCGGCCGGCACCACCGCCAAGACCACGACCGACACCGCGTCGACGGCCGCCGACGCCAGCAGCCAGCCCAGCGTCAGCTACGCCCCCTGACCCCCCGCTCGATATTCCCCGACACTCGCCCTGACATGACCTCACGCCGCAACTTCCTCCAGAGTTCCGCCACCACCGGCATCGCCGCCGCCACGCTGGCCGCCTTTCCGCCCAGCATCCGCCGTGCGCTGGCCATCCCCGCCCATCACGACACCGGCACCATCAAGGACGTCAAGCACGTGGTCCTGCTGATGCAGGAGAACCGTTCCTTCGACAGCTATTTCGGCACCTTCAAGGGGGTGCGCGGCTATGGCGACCGCATGGCGGTCCCGGCGCCCAACGGCAAGAACGTGTTCCACCAAAGCTATACCAAGACCACGCCGCCCAGCACCTACGTGCCCTACCGGCTCGACGAGAGCAAGGGCAACGCGCAGCGCGCCGGCAGCACGCCCCACACCTGGGCCGATTCGCAGGCGGCGTGGGACCACGGCCGCATGTTCAAGTGGCCTGATGCCAAGAACCTGCTGTCGATGGGCTACTACGACAGCGCCGAAGTCCCGTTCCAGCGGGCACTGGCCGAAGCCTTCACGCTGTGCGACCACTATCACTGCGGCATGCACACGGGCACCATCGCGAACCGCCTGTTCTACTGGAGCGGCACCAACGGCCCGAACGGCATCAGCCCGGTCGACGGCAGCAAGGTCCAGGTGGCGGCGCTGAACAACCAGTTCAACGGCGGCAACGACATCGGCCCGTCGACCCAGGGCTGGACCTGGACCACCTATGCCGACCGGCTCGAGAAGGCCGGCGTAAAGTGGAAGGTCTACCAGAGCCTGATCGACAACTACGGCTGCAACGAGATGATGGGCTTCCGCCATTGGCGCGCCGCCATCGAGCAGATGCCGCCAGCGCGGCGCCCGGTCTACGTGGCGGCCACCGACATCACGCAGCCGGTCGATGCCGCCGGCCCGCTCTACGACGCGTCGGTCGACGATGCGCTCAGCCCGCTGGCCAAGGGCTTCGGCAACACCATGCCGCAAGGCTTCCTGGAGACCTTCCGCGAGGACATCAGGAACGGCACCCTGCCGGCGGTGTCGTGGATCATCTCGCCCTCGGCCTACAGCGAGCACCCCGGGCCGTCGAGCCCGGCCAAGGGCGGCTGGTACGTGCAGGAAGTGCTGGATGCGCTGACCGCCAACCCGGAGGTCTGGAGCAAGACCGTGCTGCTGGTCAACTTCGACGAGAACGACGGCTTCTTCGATCACTTGCCGTCGCCGGCCGTGCCTTCGCGCAATGCCGACGGCACGCTGGCCGGCGCCTGCACGCTGGCCGCTGCCGACGTGGCGGTCGAGTACCACGACTTCGCGCCCGCCACCACGAGCCAGCCCGCGATCGACGGCCGGCCCTACGGGCCCGGCCCGCGGGTGCCGATGTGGGTGGTCTCGCCCTGGAGCCGCGGCGGCTGGGTCAACTCGCAGGTCTGCGACCACACGTCGACGCTGATGTTCCTCGAGAAGTGCTTCGGCGTGGTCGAGCCGCAGATCAGCAAGTACCGCCGCGCCGTCTGCGGCGACCTCACCAGCGCATTCAATTTCGAGCGCCCCAACAACGAGCCGCTGCCGACCCTGGCCGGGCACACGACCAAGGGCGACGCCGACGCGCTGACCGCCGCGCAGCAAGCGCTGCCGAAGATCACCCCGGCCGCCGATGCCGCGCTGCCGGTGCAGGCCACCGGCGTGCGGCCCTCGCGGGCGCTGCCCTACGAACTGCACGCCAGCGCGCGCACCGACGCGCTCAACGGCCGCGTGCAGCTGCTGTTCGCCAACAGCGGCCGGGCCGCGGCGGTGTTCCACGTCTATGACAAGCTGCACCTGTCGGACCGGCTGCCGCGCCGCTACGTGGTCGAGCCCGGCAAGCAACTGGCCGGCGACTGGGCGTCGATGACCGACGACGCCGGCCTGTACGACCTCTGGGTGCTGGGGCCGAACGGCTTCCACCGCCACTTCAAGGGCGACCTGAACCGCCTGCGCGCCGGCGGCGTGGCGCTGCCGGAGATCCGCGTGGGCTACGAGCGGCGCCAAGGCGACCTCTACCTGCAGCTGCGCAACGACGGCCGCCGCGATTGCCGCTTCACCGTGCAGTCCAACAAGCTCTATGCGCGCCCCGAGGCCTTCGAGGGCGGCGGCAAGGACCGCCACGACGACCACGGCCATGGCAACGACGACCGCGACGAGCGCGGCCGCTACAACGGCAACAAGGACGGCTCGTGGAGCGTCCGGGTCAAGGGCGGCGACGACACCCGCATGCGCTGGAGCCTGGACACCAGCGGCCAGTGGTACGACTTCGTCGTGACCTGCGATGCCGACCCCGCCTTCTATCGCCGCCTGGCCGGCCGGCTGGAGACCGGCCGGCATTCGGTCAGCGATCCGGCGATGGGGCTGGCGGACCGCTTCTGAGCGAGCGAGGGCGGGCGAGGGGCTTGCCCCTTCGCCCGCAGCATCCAGGCGCCCGACGTATGCTCCCGCCTCGTATCTCTTTGACAGCCTGGAGCATCCCCATGATCGTCGAGCGCATCTGGACCGGCAACGCCTACCGCAACTACAACTACCTCATCGTCTGCCCGGAGAGCGGCGAAGCCCTGGCCATCGATCCGCTGGACCACCAGAAATGCCTGGCCGCCGCCAAGGACAAGGGCTGGCAGATCACGCAGATCCTCAACACGCACGAGCACCACGACCACACCGGCGGCAATGCGGCCGTGGTGGCGGCGACCGGGGCCAAGCTGATCGCGCACCACCAGTCGGGCTCGCGCATCGCCGGCGTGGACCGCGGCGTCAAGGCCGGCGACGTGATCAAGGTCGGCCGGACCGTCGAGCTCGAATGCCTCGACACGCCCGGCCACACCATGTGCCACATCTGCCTGCGCTCCCACACCGACAGCCCGGCCCTGTTCTCGGGCGACACGCTGTTCAACGCCGGAGCGGGCAACTGCCACAACGGCGGCAACGTCGAGGACTTGTACGCCAGCTTCGTCGACCAACTCGCCAAGCTGCCCGCCGACACGCGCGTCTACCCGGGCCACGACTACATCGAGAACAACCTGCGCTTCACGCTCGCGCGCGAGCCCGACAACGCGGCCGCCCATGCGCTGCTGCCGCAGGTGGCCGCGCAGGACCCGGCGACGGCCCGGGTCACGACGCTGCAGGAAGAAAAGCAGATCAACACCTTCCTGCGCCTGAGCAGCCCGAGCGTCATCGCTGCGCTGCGCGAGGCCTTCCCCGATCTTCCCGACCAGCCGGACCCGAAGACGGTGTTCACCAAGCTGCGCGAATTGCGCAACAGCTGGTGACCTGGCTCAGGCCCGCGCGCGTGTCGGCCGGCCCTGGAAGGCGGAGAACCCGGTCCGGATCTCGCCCAGCAGGCTGCCCGCCGCGACCGACAGCGGCCGACCGCGGCGCACCACCAGCCTGACCTGTGCCGAGCGGCACAGCGGGTGGGCCAGCTCCAGCGCCACCAGGTGCCCGGCCGCGATCTCCGGAGCCGCGGCCAGCCCGGCGCCGATGATCGTGACGCCGTCGGTGCTGCGCACGAAGCGCTTGAGGCCGACCACCGAGTTGCTGCGCAGCGTGATGTGCAGCTTCAGGTTCTCGGCGTATTCGAGCATCTCCACCAGCAGGCCGACCCCGTAGCCGGGCGGCATGAGGCCGAGCGGATAGCCGGCGATCTGCCGCAGGTGGAGCGGCCCGGACAACCGGGTCAGCGGATGCCCCGCGCGCACCAGCAGCCTGGCCGGCGCCGGCGCGCTTGCGACGGTCTCGAGCGCGGGATCGGCCGGCGGGTTGTAGGCGATGCCGATGTGGGCCTCGTCGTCGACGACGGCGCGCACCAGCTCGTTGGCGGGCGAGGCGTCGACCATCACCGCCAGCTTGGGATGCGCGGCGCAGAAGGCGGCGACGACCTGCTCCATCAAGCCGTCGATGAAGCCCTCGCTGGCGACGATCCTGACGTTGCCGGCTTCGAGCGATTCGATCGCGCGCAGCCGCTCGGCCAACTGCTCCTGGTGGGCTTGGCAGCCACGCCAGTATTCGAGCAGGTGCTGCGCGGCGTCGGTCGGCGCCACGCCCCGCGCCTGCCGCTCGAACAGGGTCAGACCGAGTTCTTCCTCCAGCAGAGCGACCTGCCGGGTGATCACCGAGGGGGCGGTGCCGAGGGCGTCCGCGGCGCCGCGGATCGAGCCGTGGACGAGCACCTCGCGGAAGTAGCGTAGTCGTTTCTGGTTGATTTCTCGCATCGCCGTAGTGTTGCCCAACAGGCAACGAAGTGGTTAAAAAAATGCTGTTGGTAGAACAGATGGAAAGGCGAAGAATTCGCTTCGTCGAATCACGGAGAGAACCTCATGTCCGAAGCCTTCCAACTGCAACGCCGGGCCTTCCTCGGCAGCGCCGCCGCCGGCATCGCCCTCGCGGAATCCCTTCTCCCGGCATTCGCCGAGGCCGCCACGCCGCCGCCGGGCAAGCCGGCGGCGGGCCCCGGCGCCGCGCCCCGGCAGCTCGAGCCGATCCGGCAGATCCGCGCCGGTGAACTCGATGTCGGCTACTACGAAGCCGGCCCGCGGGACGGCACGCCGGTGCTGCTGATGCACGGCTATCCCTACGACATCCACAGCTATGCGGAGGTCGCGCCGCTGCTCGCGGCGCGCGGATTCCGCGTGATCGTGCCGCACCTGCGCGGCCACGGAACGACCCGTTTCATCGACCCGCAGGCGCCGCGCAATGCCCAGCAATCGGCGGTGGCGCTCGACCAGATCGCGCTGCTCGACGCCCTCGGCATCGAGCGTGCGCTGATGGTCGGCTACGACTGGGGTGCGCGCACGGCCTGCGTGATCGCCGCCCTGTGGCCTGAGCGCTGCCTGGGCCTGCTCACGGTCGGCGGCTACATCGTGACCAACCTCGCCGCCGCCGCGATGCCCTTGCCGGCCAAGGCCGAGCACGACTGGTGGTACCAGTACTACTTCGCGCTGGAGCGCGGCCGCGCCGGCCTGCAGGCGAACCGGCGCGACATCGCCCGGATCCTGTGGACGAACAACTCGCCGAAGTGGAACTACGACGAGGCGACCTTCCTGCGCAGCGCGGCCTCGTTCGACAACCCGGACTACGTCGACATCGTGATCCATAACTACCGCTGGCGCCTGGGCCTGGCGCCCGGCCAGCCGCAGTACGAGGCGTGGGAGCGACGGCTCGCCACGCAGCCGGTGATCACCGTGCCCACGATCACGATGGACGGCGCCACCAATGGCATCGTGCCGGCCGGCGATGGCCGGGCGCAGGCGGCGAAATTCAGCGGGCCGCGTTCGCACCGGGTGGTGCAGGGCGGTCACAACCTGCCGCAGGAAGCGCCGCAGGCCTTCGCCGACGCTGTCCTGGCGCTCGCCGCGGGGCACGTGTGAGCGTGACCCTCGCCGCCGTGGCCTATCTCGGCGGCGTGCTCACCATCGCCAGCCCCTGTGTGTGGCCGGTGCTGCCGTTCGTGTTCTCGCGCGCCGGGCGGCCGTTCGCATCGCACGGCCTGCCGATGCTGGCCGGCATGGCGCTCGCCTTCGCGGGCGTGGCGTCGCTGGCGGCGATCGGCGGCGCCTGGGCGGTCGCCCTCAACGAGTACGGTCGCTTCGTGGCCATTGCCTGGATCGCCCTGTGCGGCTGCGCGCTGCTGTGGCCGCCGCTGGCCGACGCGCTGAGCCGGCCCTTCGTCGCGCTCGGCCAGCGCCTGTCCGCGGGGCCGCAAGGCGATCCGGCACGGCGCTCCGGCATGCTGTCGTCGGCGCTGCTGGGCCTTGCGACCGGCCTGCTGTGGACGCCCTGCGCGGGTCCGATCCTCGGCCTGATCCTGGCCAGCGCGACCCTGAACGGCGCCAGCGCCACCACCTCGCTGCTGCTGCTCGCCTATGCCGCCGGCGCCTGCACTTCCCTGGCGGCCGCGCTGGTGCTCGGCGGTCGCCTGCGCCCGCTGGTCAAGAGGACGGCCTTGTCGAGTGCCGCGATCCGGCGCGTTGCCGGCGCCGGCATCCTGGTCGGCGTGGCGCTGATCGCGACCGGCATCGACACCCGCCTGCTGAGCCGGATCTCGTTCGCGGCGCCCGCCGGGCTGGAGCAGGCGCTGGTCGAACGGGTGCGGCCGGGCCCGCCCCCAGCGTCGCCCGTGGCGCAGCGCGTCGACCTGTCCGCCCCGCGCGTCCTGTCCGAAGGCGCCTTTCCTTCGCTGGCCGGGGCGACCGAGTGGATCGGCTCCGAGCCGCTGACGCCCGAGAGCCTGCGCGGCAAGGTGGTGCTGGTCGATTTCTGGACCTACTCGTGCATCAACTGCCTGCGCACCTTGCCGTACGTGCGGGCCTGGGCGCAGAAGTACCGCGATGCCGGCCTGGTGGTCGTCGGCGTCCATGCGCCCGAGTTCGCCTTCGAGAAGCGCCCGGAGAACGTGCGCCGCGCGGTCGCCGACCTGGACATCGGCTTTCCCGTCGCCGTCGACAGCGACCATGCGGTGTGGCGCGCCTTCGGCAACCAGTACTGGCCGGCGTTCTATTTCATCGATGCGCAAGGCCGGGTGCGCGACCATCAGTTTGGCGAGGGCGGCTACCAGCGCGCGGAGCAGCTGATCCAGCAGCTGCTGGCCGAAGCCGGGGGCGTGGTTCCGTCCGGCGTGGTGTCGCCGCAGGGGCAGGGCGTCGAGGCGGCCGCGGCGCCGACACCAGCGCTCTCGGAAGAGTCGTACCTGGGGTACGAGCGTGCCGACGGCTTCGCGTCGCCCGGGCGGCTCGAACGCGATCGCACGCGTGCCTACAGCGGCGTCGCATCGCTGGCGCGGGACCATTGGACGCTCGACGGCCAGTGGACCGCCGAACGCGATCGCGTCGTCTCGGCTGCGGCGCACGGGCGCATCGCCTATCGCTTCCGGGCCCGGGACCTCCACCTCGTGCTGGGTCCCGCGGCCGACGGCCGGCCGGTGCATTTCCAGGTGCGCGTCGACGGCCGGCCGCCGCTCGCGGACCATGGCTTCGACACCGACGCGCAAGGGCGCGGCACGATCGACCGCCAGCGGCTCTACCAGCTCGTGCGCCAGCGCGCGGGCAGCGCGGAGCGCAGCTTCGAGATCGAGTTCATCGAGCGGGGTGCGCAGGCGTACGTGTTCACCTTCGGCTAGCAAGCAAAGGACGGGTTTCCCGTCGCCCGCCGTCGCGCTATGCTTCGATTCGGTCCCCCATTCGAACCCGAACCACTGGAGCCCGCCATGTCCCTTCGCATCAACGACACCGCCCCCAACTTCACGGCCCTCACCACGCAAGGCAGCATCGACTTCCACGAGTGGATCGGCGACAGCTGGGCGATCCTGTTCTCGCATCCCAAGGATTTCACGCCGGTGTGCACCACCGAGCTGGGCTACATGGCCAAGATCGAGCCGGAGTTCACCAAGCGCAACTGCAAGCTCATCGGCCTGTCGGTCGATCCGGTCGACAGCCATGGCAAGTGGGTCGCGGACATCGAGGAGACCCAGGGCGCGGTCGTCAAGTACCCGATGATCGGCGACACCGACCTGGCGGTGGCCAAGCTCTACAACATGCTGCCGGCCGAGGAGCCGGGCACCTCCGATGGCCGGACGGCCGCCACCAACGCCACGGTGCGCTCGGTGTTCATCATCGGGCCGGACAAGAAGATCAAGCTGATGCTGACCTACCCGATGACCACCGGCCGCAACTTTGACGAGATCCTGCGCGTGCTCGACTCGATGCAGCTGACCGTCAAGCACAGGGTGGCGACGCCGGTCAACTGGAAGAACGGCGAGGACGTGATCATCACGACCGCGGTCACGAACGAAGAGGCCGAGAAGGCCTTCCCCGGCTTCAAGACCATCAAGCCCTACCTGCGCACCACCAAGCAACCCGGTTGAAGAGGGGCCGAAGCCAGCCGGCCGCGGTGTCGTAGCCGCGGCAGGCCCCGCTGGCCAGCAGACCGGTGACGGCCAGCATCGCGGCGCCGTGGACGCCGACGGCGGCCAGGGCCAGCGCCAGCGGCCCGGTCGCGCCACTGCCACTGCCACTGCCACTGCCTGGCGCGGCGCCGATGCACAGCGGCATCAGCGCCGGCACCAGCATCAGGCCGGCGCCATGGGCGGTGGACATCATGAACGACCACAGCGCCAGCCCGGCATGCCCGGCGGGCGCCCAGGCCCGGGCGGGCCGGCGGCGCCAGAGCCGAAGCCCCGCGACCAGCACCAGCGCGCCGCCCGCCAGGGCCTGCAGCAGCTGGCGGTCCAGGGACAGGCCGAACGCCACCGCCGCGGCCACCAGCGCGACCGATGCGGCGTGACCGGCCGCGATCGGCAGCAGGGCCCGCAGCGCCTGCGTCCGGTCATGCGAACGCAGGCCCCAGGCGGCCGCGAGCATCCAGCCGTTGGCCGGGTTCAGGCCGTGCAGCGCGCCGATGCCGGCGATCGCCAGCCATGGCCAGAGGCTTGCCATGAGCCGCTCGCCTGTTCAGGAGTGCGACCCGCAGCACGAGCCGGCCGCGGCGGTTTCGTAGCGGTCGTGGTGGCGCACCCAGTCCATGGTGTGGCCCGGGTTGTGTTCGTCGCGGCCCTTGGGCGTGAGGTCCAGCAGGTCGTAGGTCCCCATCATCACTTCCACCCCGCGCCCGTAGGTCGAGTAGGTGTGGAAGACCTGGTCCGCGTCGTCCTTGTAGAACACGCTGATGCCGGGTGCCTCCTCGGCCGGGAAGGCCTGCGTCACGTAGTTGTAGCGGACCTTGCCGCTGGCGATCTCTTCCTGCGTGAACGAGACGCCGAAGTCGCGGTTGAAGTCGCTGCCGTGCGAAGACACCCACTGGAATCGCCAGCCCATGCGGGCGCGGAAGCGCTCGATCTCGGCCAGCGGTGCCCGCGACACCACCCGCAGCGTGACGTCGCGCTGCATCAGGTGCACCTGCATGCCGTCGAGGTGGTCGGCCATGTACGAGCAGCTCGGGCAGCCCTCGGCCCAGCCCGGGCCGAGCATGAAGTGCTGAACCAGCAGCTGCCGGCGGCCTTCGAACAGCTCGGCCAGCGTGCGCCGGCCATCGGGCGTGTCGAAGGCGTAGTCCTTCTGGATGCGTACCCAGGGCAGCGCGCGGCGCTCGCGGGCGAGCTGATCGCGCAGCCGGGTGATTTCCTTCTCGCGCGCCAGCAGCAGCTTGCGCTCGGCGAGCCATCGGTCCCTCGACACGACGGGATGGTGGGTGGTGCTGATCTCGGCGGTGGCGGTGTTCATGGTGTGCTCCTGGGGGTTCAGTTGGCGGCCGTCCCGGCCTTGCGCGTGGACGCCGGGCGGCGCACGGCGCGGACCTTGCCGCTATTGCCGCCGCCGCAATAGAAGAGATCCGCACCGTCGGACTCGAGCCCGCTGATGCCGACGCCGTGCGGCATCTCGAGCCGCTCGAGCACGGCGCCGCTCTGCGGGTGGATGCGGCGCAGCTCGCTCTCGTCGCCTTCCCAGGTGGCATGCCAGAGCTCGCCGTCGACCCAGGTCACGCCGGTGACGAAGCGGTTCGACTCGATGGTGCGCTTGACCGCGCCGGTCGCCGGGTCGATCTGGTGGATCTTGCGATCGCGGTACTGCCCTACCCACAGGCTGCCCTCGGCCCATGTGAGCCCCGAGTCGTAGCCATGGCCGGGGGCCGGGATCGACGCCACCACCTCGCCGGTGGCCGGGTCGATCTTGTCGATGCGCGACTCGGCGATCTGGTAGAGGTAGGTGCCGTCGAAGGCGGTGCCGGCATCGCAGGCGTGGTCCAGCGTGCGCGCGGGTTCGCCGCTGGCGGGGTCGAAGGCGACCAGCCGGGCGCCGGTGGCGGCCCACACGTGGCGGCCGTCGTGGGTGACGCCGTTCACCTTGTCGGCACCGGGGAACGGGCCGTACTCGCGCACGATCTCGGCCACCGTGGCCTGGGGACTGTCGTTGCCTGTCTGGCGGGTCATCGCTCTGGCTCCTTGTGAAGGGCCTCGAACCGGGGCCTTGGGACGACTCTATTCAATCGGGAGCGCGGTGGGGAGTAACAAGATCGTCGTGAAACCCGCCAGCGGCGGCGACAGCCAGCGCCGCGCCCGGGCCTGCCCGATCGAGCGCACACGGCCTTCGGCCTCCAGCTCGGCCAAGGCGCGCTGGACGGTGCGCTGGCTGGCCCCGAGCGCCAGCGCCAGGGCCGAGGTCGACCAGGCCGCGCCGTCGGACAGCAGCGCCAGCAGCGAGGCCTGGTCGCCGTCGATGGGCGGTGCCAGCACGACGGCCGGGCGCTGGTCGCGCGGCTTCAGGACGAAACCGCGCGGGGTGGCCTCGATCTGCGCCAGTGCCGCGACCAGTGCCCGCAGGCGCCCGATCTCGACCCGCAGCCGAGCCCGGTGCGTCTCGTCGGGGTGGCGGGTGCGGAACGCATCCGCGATCAGGGCTTCCCGATCGGCGGCGTCGGGCCAGGCTTCGGCGAGCGTGCGCGCCAGCGCGAACAGCACCGGCCGGCGCGCCAGCGGCAGCCAGGCGTCGCGGGTGCGCAGTCCGTGACGGCAGGCATCGATCATCAGCGCGCCGGAGGCCAGCAAGGCCGCGACCTCGCCGAGGCGCAGCGCCTCTTCGCCGTCGCGGGAAAGGCGCCGGGCGGCCGGATGTTCGAGCGCCGCCCGCGCCTCCGCCACCTCGGCCAGCAGTGCCGGCACGCGCGCGCGGGCGGCCGCCTCGTGGGCGCGCGCCAGCGCCGCCTGCGCCGGGCCGATGCGCAGCGAGCGCAGCGCCAGCTCGGCGATGGCCAGCTCGGCCACGGCCGCCAGCGACGCCGGCAGGCCCTGGGCATCCAGCTGCGCCAGTGCCGCCGTCGCTTCGTCGAGGCGGCCGAGCAGCAGCATCCGGCGCGCCGCGATCAGCCGCGCCTGCAGGGCGTTGGCGGGGTCGGCATGCGCGTCGAGCGTGGCCGCCGCCGCCGCCAGCGCGCGCGTCGAGCCGCCGAGGTCCCGCATCGCCAGCGCCACTTCGGCCTCGGCGACCACGCAGCGGGCCCGCGCCAGCGCTTCGTGGGCGCCGAAGCCGCGGGCCGCCAGCCGGAGCAGCTCGCGCGCCCGCGGGTGCTCGCCGAGCTGGGCCATGGCGATGCCGCGCAGTGCCAGCGCGGGCGGGTCGTCGCGCAGCGCGATCCGCTTGAGGGCACCGAGCGCATCGCCGGCGGCGAGCGCCCGCGCCGAAGCGGAAATCAGGGAATCCATGGCGACAGGCTACCGCGATCGTGGTGGACGGCGGCGGGCGCATCGCTTCACAATCGTCCGATGGACAAACGACATTTCCTGGGCAGCGCGGCGCTCGCCGGGCTTTGGCCCGTGGCCGGCGTGTCGGCGGCGGAGCCGGCGCGAGGCGGCCCGGGCCTGCTGACCGTCAGCGGAATGGTCGGCAAGACCAACCGGGGGCCGGTCGATCCGGCGCTCGACCAGCTGATGGTCAAGCACGGCGTCAAGTTCGACCGGGCCTATGTGCTGGACGCCGAGGCGCTGGGCCGCCTGCCGGCGGTCGGCATCAAGGCCACGCTCGAATACGACGCCAGGCTGCATGCGCTCGCCGGGCCGCTGCTGGCCAGCGTGCTGGAGGTCGCGGGCGTCACCGGCGACGTGATGCTGGGCCTGCGGGCGGTCGACGGCTACGTGGTGCCGCTGCGCCTGGCCGACGCGCGCAGCTGGCGCATGATCGTGGCCACCGAGATGGACGGCAAGCCGCTCGCCCTGGGCGGGCTGGGCCCGCAATGGGCCATCTACGAGGCCGACACGCTGGCCGCCTTCAAGGACAAGCCGCTCAAGGAGCGCTTTGCCCTGTGCCCCTGGGGCCTCTACAGCATCGAAGTCTCGCGCGCCTGAACCCGAGGAAACATCCATGGCCAAGCTTTGCGTCCGCAGTTTCGCGGTGTCCCTCGACGGCTACGGCGCCGGACCGAGCCAGGATCTCCAGCATCCGCTCGGGCTGCGCGGCCCCGAGCTGATGGAGTGGTTCTTCCCCACGCGCCTGTGGCAGACCATGCAGGGCGGCCAGGCCGGCGGCGAGACCGGCATCGACAACCGCATGGCCGAGCAGGGCTTCGAGGGCATCGGCGCCTGGATCCTCGGGCGCAACATGTTCGGGCCGGTGCGTGGCCCGTGGCCGGACGACAGCTGGAAGGGCTGGTGGGGCGACGAGCCCCCGTACCACACGCCGGTGTTCGTGCTCACGCACCATCCGCGCGCGCCGCTGGCGATGGCCGGTGGCACCGAGTTCCGCTTCGTCACCGAAGGCATCCACGCCGCGCTCGAGCAGGCCAGGGCGGCCGCGGGCGGCCTGGATGTCCGCGTCGGCGGCGGCGTGTCGACCGTGCGGCAGTACCTGGCCGCCGGTCTGCTCGACGAACTGCACCTGGCCGTCCGGCCGGTGCTGCTCGGCGCCGGCGAGGCACTGTTCCAGGGGCTCGACCTGCCGGCCCTGGGCTATGAGGTCGCCGAGAGCATCGCCGGCGAACGCGCGACGCACGTGATCCTGCGTCGGCGCTGAGTCGCCTGCCGCGCCTGCGCGCCGGCGCATCGGTCAAGCCGCCGGGCGACCGAGCGACAATCCACCCCATGAATTTCGGAAGACTCCTCGTTCCCGTCGGCGGCCTGGTGCTGCTCGGCCTGGCCTGGCGCAGTTACGGCTGGGGCGGCGTGGCACTGGTCGGTGGCGCGATCGTCATGTTCCTGCTGATGCATTTCAACCGCACGATGCAGGTCCTGAAGCGCGCGGCCGACCGGCCGATCGGCACCGTCGCCAGCGCCGTGATGCTCAATGCCAAGCTCAAGCCCAAGGCGACCTTGCTGCACGTGATCGCGATGACGCGCGCGCTCGGCGAGCTGCGTTCGCCGAAGGACACGCAGCCCGAGCTGTTCCGCTGGACCGATGCCGGCGGCTCCTGGGTCGATTGCACCTTCGCGGGCGGCAAGCTCGTCGAGTGGAAGCTGACCCGGCCGGAGGTGGCCGAGGACGAAGCCGCGGCGGACGCACCGAGCGCGGATGCGGTCAAGCCCGGCGCGGCGGACGCGCTGCGCCCGCCGGTGTGAGCTTGCCGGCCTTAGAACGGCGCTGAGTCGTCGACCAGCGCTTCTTCGGCGCCGGCCTTGGCGGGCGCTGCGGCGGCCGGTTCCGCGGCCGCGGTCCCCAGCTTCATCTCACCGCCCAGGGCCTCCAGCAGTTCGGGCACCAGCTGCCCCAACTCGCCGGTCGCGATCGCCGCGTTGGCATCGAAATCGTCTTCCTTGCCCGCCGAGGCCGGCGCATCGTCCAACGTGCCTTCGAGGAACACGATCTTGCGGATCTGGAGCCCCTCGGTGAGCTCGAACGAGACCCGGTCGTCCCAGGTCATCGCGAGCCGGGTCGGGCGCTTGCCGGCGGCGATGTGCTCGCGCACCTCGTCGATGTCCAGCGGGTGCTTGGCGTAGCGCACCACGGCCTTCGATTCGTCGGTGGCCTTGAGCTCGCACTCGCGGTCGATCGTGAAACCCGCCGGCGGCTCCTGGCTGGACAGCCATTCGGACATCGCCGCCGCCGGCTCGACCTGCGAGTTGACCAGCGCCACCGCGAAGCCGTCGAGCGACTTCACGAGGCTGGTGACCACTTCGTCGGCGCGTGCGGCATTGCTCGAATTCACGACCAAGCGCCGGGCCTTGGGGTCGATCCACACCGCGACCCGCGCATGGCGCGTGAAGGCCAGCGGCAGCAGTTCGTGGGTGACGTCTTCCTTGAGTTCCTTCTTTTCCTTCTTGCCGGGCTTGCGGCCGGTGGTGGCCTCGATCTGGGCGGCGCGCTCATCGACCTTGCGGCGCACCACCGAGGCCGGCAGGGTCTTGGTCTCGACCATGTATTCGAGCAGCCACTGGCCGCCCACCGATTCGGCCAGCGGGCCGTGTTCCTGGCCACGGGGCTCGACCCAGCCGGTGGCCTTTTCCTGCGACGGGCTGCAGGGGACGAAGCGCTGCGTGGCCAGCCCCTGCTCGACCTGGTCGAGCGACTGCGACCACGTGGCTTCGATGCGGTAGACGATGACGTTCTTGAAGACGGACACTGAAACCCTTTTATCTGGCTGGTTGGCAAAACCCACCATTGTCGGCCCGACGCTGGCGGCCCGCCGCCGTAAAATCGAAAGCTTTTGCGACATACCCCCCCGGTTGAAGGACAAAGACATGAGCGCACTGCCCCCCGCACTGGACGACCGTGACGGCAAGATCTGGATGGATGGCGAGCTCGTGGACTGGCGCGACGCCAAGATCCACGTGCTGAGCCACACGCTGCACTACGGCTGCGGCGTCTTCGAGGGCGTGCGCGCCTACAACACGGTCAACGGCACCGCCATCTTCCGGCTGGCCGAGCACACCGAGCGGCTGTTCAACAGCGCCAAGATCCTGCGCATGAAGATCCCGTTCAGCCAGGAACAGGTCAACGAGGCCCAGAAGCAGGTGGTGCGCGAGAACAAGCTCGACAGCTGCTACCTGCGGCCGCTGGTCTGGATCGGCTCCGAGAAGCTCGGCGTCAGCCCCAAGGGCAACAAGATCCACGCCATGGTCGCGGCCTGGGCATGGGGCGCCTACCTGGGCGACGAGGGCATGAAGCGCGGCATCCGCGTCAAGACCTCGAGCTACACGCGGCATCACGTCAACATCACGATGACGCAGGCCAAGGCGGTCAGCAACTACAGCAACTCGATCCTGGCCAACATGGAAGCGCTCGACGACGGCTACGACGAAGCGCTGCTGCTCGATGCCAGCGGCTTCGTCTCCGAAGGCGCGGGCGAGAACATCTTCGTGGTCAAGGGCGGCGTGGTCTACACGCCCGACCTGTCGGCCGGCGCGCTCAACGGCATCACGCGCAACACCATCCTGCACATCTGCAAGGACCTCGGCATCGAAGTCGTGCAGAAGCGCATCACGCGCGACGAGGTCTACATCGCCGAAGAAGCCTTCTTCACGGGCACCGCGGCCGAGGTCACGCCGATCCGCGAGCTCGACCGCGTCGAGATCGGCATCGGGTCGCGTGGGCCCATCACCGAGAAGATCCAGAGCGCCTTCTTCGACATCGTTAACGGCCGCAATCCCAAGTACGCCCACTGGCTCACCAAGGTCTGAAAAAACGATGTCCACCCCCAAGAGCACCATCGAACTCCTCGCCAAGGACCTGAACGACCAGGGCGGCGTGTTCTGCCCGAACCCCAAGGCCGACATGCAGCTCTGGAGCGCGCATCCGAAGGTCTACCTCGACGTCGCGCGCACCGGCGAGGCCAAGTGCCCCTATTGCGGCACCGTCTATCGCCTCAAGGCGGGCGAGGCCGCCGGCAGCCACCACTGAGCCTTCGGGGGGTCCGTGCGGGGCTTGTTCCTGGTCAACGTCAAGCTCGGCCGTGGCTCGAACGGCACCCTGCCTTCGACCCTCGCGGGGGCCTATGTGTCGGCCTACGCGACGGCCGCCGACCCTGAGTCCGCAGTCCGGCTTGCGGTCACCAGGCTGACCGCGAAGGGCTTCGAGTTCCTGGCCACCCAGGGCCCGATCAGCCGCCTCGACCCGCGCGAGTGGTCGCGCCATGTCGCGCAGTCGTGGCCCGAGTTCATCGACGAACTCCCGAAGCAGGACGACATCGAGGCCGGCCTCGAGCGCGAGATGGTCTTCTTCGGCCCCTTCGTGGGCTACGAGCGTACGCCCGAGGGCAGCAGCCCGCGCCACGAATCCCCCGGCGCCTGCGCCAGCCGCAGGTAGACCATCGCCACCCACAGCAGCGCGAGCCCGATCTGGGCATCGCGCAAGGCCGAGTTCACGCTGGTGGCGATCAGCATCACGAGGGTCGCGACGAAGGCCTGCCGGCCGGCGAAGTCGTCCCGTCGCCAGGCGATCCAGACCGCCACCCCCATGATGACGAGCAGGCTCAGCGCGCCGGGAAAGCCGCTCTGGGCGCCCATCCACAGGAAGTCGTTGTGGGGCATGTTCTTGTAGTCGAGCAACTTGGGGCCGCGCAGGTGCCATTGCTCGGTCCAGCCGCCGATGCCCCAGCCGGCGAAGGGCCGGTCGATCATCATGCGGGTGGTGTCGCGGTACATGTAGTAGCGCACCACCCAGCTGGCTTCCGAGATCTCGCCGGCCTGCGCGGCCTCGATCTCCTGGATGCCGACCGCGAATTTCTGCTGCACCACGGGTGAGTTCCACAGCACGCCGGCCGCAATCACGCCGCAGCCCATCAGCACCAGTGCCAGCACCTTGAGCTGGCGGCGCCACTGGTGGACGCAGGCGGCCATGATCGCCAGCAGCAGCGCCAGCATCGAGGTCCGCGAGGGCAGGCTGAAAGTGATGATCGCCATCACGGCGGGCACCAGCGCGAACGCGGCGATGGCCTGCCAGCGGCGATGCCCGGCGAGCGCCTCGAGTCCGTACACCGCGGCCGTGGCGGCCATGATCGTGAACAGGAGCGCGTTGCTGATCGACTTGTTGCCGAGCAGGATGAGCACGCCGCGCCAGGGCTCCAGCATCGGGAAGCCCACCGAGTAGTACAGCGCGATCATCACGATGTTGACCAGCCCGATGATCCAGAAGCCGCGCACGGCCCAGATCGCCTCGTCGCGGGTCAGGGCCAGGGCCATCAGGATGGTGGCCGCGATGCGCAGCCCATGGAACAGGTTGGAGCCGGTCTCGGGGTAGTGCGGCTCCAGCGCCAGCACCGCCAGCGTCCAGACCACGTAGGCCATCACCGGCCACCACATCGGGTTGCCGCGCAAGCGAAGGGCCCGCTCGCGCCAGCCGCCGGCGACCAGCAGCGCGACCATCAGCAGCAGGAAGGACACATAGGTCACGCCGACCGGCATGAACACCGTGAGCCCCCAGAACATGGCTGCGGCGCGAACGATGTGCGATCTCTGCATAGGGGGCGGATTTTAGAAGGTCCGTTGCTCGCCGCCCGGCCTTCATCGCGTGGCCGGCGCAGCCCGGCCCCTTCGTGGAACGCCGCGGAACCGGCTTCGCCGGGCCGCTGGCGTTGCCCCCCGGTAGGGGGGTGCCCGAACTACACGAAGTGAGGAGGCTGGGGGGCGAGCCTAATGCGGCAAGGTGATGACGAAGCTCGCGCCGCCGCCCGGCCGGTCCTCGCAGCGCACGCTGCCGCCGTGGCGCTCGGTGATCGATTTCACCAGCGCCAGGCCGAGGCCGACGCCGCCGTTGCGCTCGCTGGCGCCCGGCAGCCGGTAGAACGGCTCGAAGATGCGCTCGCGCTGCGTCACCGGCACGCCGGGCCCGCGGTCGTTGACGCGGATCTCGGTCTGGCCGGCGTGGCTGCCGATCTCGACGCTGGTCTGTCCGGCGCCGTAGCGCCCGGCGTTCTCGAGCAGGTTGCGGATCGCGCGGCGCAGCAGGCGCGGCACGCCGAGCACCGTCAGGGCGCTGCTGTCGGTGCCTTCCTTGACCTCGAGGTCGGCATCGACGCGGGCGCACTCCTCGGCCGCGAGGCCGGTCAGGTCGACTGTCTCGACGGTGCCCATGTCGGCCTCCTTGGCATCGAGCCGGCTGGCCAGCAGGATCTCGTCGATCAGCTGGTCCAGCTCGGCGATGTTGCGCGAGATCTCTTCGCGCGCGCCCGGGTTGGGCCGCTCGCCCATGAGCTCGAGGCTCATGCGGATGCGGGTCAGCGGCGAGCGCAGTTCGTGCGAGGCATTGGCCAGCAGCGACTTGTGCGATCGCACCAACTGTTCGATGCGGGCCGCCGCGGCATTGAAGCCGTTCGAGAGGTCGGCCACTTCGTCCTGCCCCTCCTCGGGCACGCGCACCGACAGGTCGCCTTCGCCCCAGCGCTGGACACCGCGCTGCAGCAGTTCGAGCCGCTTGGTGAGCCGGCGGACGATCGGATAGACGCCGAGCGCCACGATGAAGCCAACGATCGCCACCATCCAGCCGAGGCCGAAGGGCGTGCGCCAGGCCAGGATGCCCGGCGGCGGGCCGCCCGGCGGACGGCTGCGCGGTGCCACCTGCATGGTGAGGGCGCGGCCGTCGTCGAGCGTGACGTCGAAGGTGAGCCCGGCGCCCGGCACGCGGGTGGCTGTGCCCGAGCCGATCTGCTTGTCGTTCGAATCGAGCACCGCGACTTCGCGCGGCAGGGGCGCCAGCCGCTCGCGCTCGCTCTCGGCCGCCTCGCGCACGATCCAGTTGGCGGTCAGCGTGAGGATGAAGACGCCGGCCACCACCGCCAGCCAGATACGGACGTAGAGGTGGCGGCGGTAGAGGGTGAGCAGCATGGCGGCGCCCGCGCTCTAGTCCTGCTGCTTGGCGAAGACGTAGCCGACGCCGCGCACGGTGAGGATGCGCTTGGGGTTCTTGGCGTCAACCTCGATCGCGGCGCGGATGCGGCCCATGTGGACGTCGATCGAGCGGTCGAAGGCCTCGAGTTCGCGGCCGCGCACGGCCTCCATGATCTGGTCGCGGGTGAGCACGCGGCCGGCGCGCTCGGCCATCGCCACCAGCAGGTCGAACTGGTAGGAGGTGAGGTCGGCCGGCTCGCCGGCGACCGTGACGCTGCGGGCGTTGCGATCGATGTCCAGCGAGCCGAAGTGCATGACGGCCGGGCCTTCGGTCTCGCTCGGGGTCTCGCCGCGGCGCCGCAGCACGGCGCGGATGCGCGCCAGCAGCTCGCGCGGCTCGAAGGGCTTGGGCAGGTAGTCGTCGGCGCCGATCTCCAGGCCGATGATGCGGTCCATCGGGTCGCCCTTGGCGGTCAGCATCAGCACCGACACCTTGGCCTGGCTGCCGGGCAGCGCACGGATGCGGCGGCAGACTTCGAGGCCGTCGGTGTCCGGCAGCATCAGGTCGAGGATCACGAGGTCGGGCGAGCGCTGCTGCAGCAGCTCGAGTCCGCTCGCGCCGTCGAGGGCATGCGCGAAACCGAAGCCCGACTGGGTCAGGTATTCGCCCACCATCTGCGCCAGGCGGGCGTCGTCTTCGATCATCAGGAGTTGGGGGGTGCTCATCGGTAGTTTTCCGTGCGGCGTGCCACGGTGGTTGTACTCAGGTGGGTAGCTTGGTCCCACGCGGTCGCGTGGGCTTGAACGCTTCGTAAAGTTGGGTAAACCTTGGTGACGGCGATTTCACTTTCATGCGGGTGCAAACAGCAGCGTCTCGGTCTGAGTGCCCTCGGCCGCCGCGGGCGCCCGCGCCAGCAGGGCGGCCAGCGCCGCCCCGTCCAGGCCCGGATGATCGCGGGTCGCGCGCCCCAGCAGCTCGGCGGCCAGGGCCGTCAGCCGGTCGACCGACTGGCGCATGCGGCGCACGAAGGCGTCGTCGTCCAGCCTGTCGTTGAGGCTGCGGTTGAGCTCCGCGAACCACGGCAGCGCGGCGTGGTCGAGCATCACGGCCGGGTTGCGCCGATGGCTGACGGCCGACCAGGCGCGAAAGAAGGCCTGCACCGCGAGGTTGAGCTGCTGGCAGTGCTGGAGCTCGTCGCGCACCCGCCCCAGCACGGGCAGGTCGGTGAGCCGCTGCTGGAAGAAGATCTGCGCCAGCACGCCCCAGTAGTAGGTGTAGTCCCAGATGACCTTGGGCGGCAGCACCTCCGGGTCGCCGAACAGCGGGTACTGGTCGGTGTAGAGCGCCAGCGTGCTCTCGTAGAACGAGTGGTAGATCTGGTCGTAGAGCCGGGCCCGGGCCTCCAGCGCGTGGCCGGCGCGGTCGTGCGCGACCAGGTCGCAGATGTAGGTGTTGCCGACCGCGATGAAGTCGCTGCCCGGCGAATAGAAGGGGTCGAGGAACAGCCCGGCCTCGCCGGTGAGCGCCCAGCGCCGGCCCGAGAACACCTGCTTGCAGCCGTACGAGAAGTTGCGCATGAAGGCGAAGTCCTGCAGCAGGTGGCGCTTGTCGGCGAGCGCATCGTGCAGGCGCGGCTGCCAGGTCTCGAGCCACTGCATCGCGCGCTCGAAGCTGTCCATGCGTTCGAGCGGATGCAGCCGCGGGTCGGCCACGATGCCGACCGAATGCGAGCCCGAGGCCAGCGGGATCAGCCACACCCAGTAGCCGGCGCCGACCAGGTGGTTGGTCGACAGCCAGCGCGAACCGGGTTCGCAGCGTGCCCGCCAGCCGGGGTCGTCGGACCAGTCGTCGATCGCGATGCGTTCGCCGATGCGGAACCACACCGCGTTGCATTCGTGCGCGTTGGGCTGTTGCAGGCCGAGCTTGCGCTTGAGCATGCCGGCGCGGCCGCAGGCGTCGACCAGCCAGCGGGTGTGCAACGCCTGCGTGCGCTCGCCGTCAGACCATTCGAGGCGGTGCGGCGCGCTGGCGTCGTCGGCCAGGTCGATGCGGCGCACGGTCGCGCCGTCGATGAAGCGCACGCCCTGTCGCGCGGCCTCCTCGGCCAGGAAGTTCTCGAAGATGCCGCGGTCGATCTGGTAGCTCGGCACCGAGAGGTAGCGGCTGGCGCCGATCTCGGTCACCTGGTCGATGTCGCGCCGGCCTTCGCTGAAGAAGAAGCGGAAGCCGAACTTGCGCAACTGGGCGCCGTGCAGGTGCGGCTTGAGGCCCAGCACCGTGTCGAAGTAGTGGGCCCCGATCTCGACCGAGGACTCGCCCACCTTGTGGGCCGCGTGCGGCACCGGATGGGCGCGCCGCTCGAGCACCACGACATCGATGCCGGGAAAGCGCTGGCGCAGCTGCAGCGCCAGCGTCAGCCCCGCCAGACCGCCGCCCATGATGGCGACGTCGTGCGCGGGGCTGCTCGGGTCCATGGCCGTCAGCTCAGCGCTTCGAGCTGGAGTTCGGGTTGCAGCTGGACCTGCAGCGACAGCGTGGCCGACAGCGGCAGCGTCAGCGATTCGGATTCGCCGCGCGCCAGTGCCTCGAACAGCGGCAGCGCGTCGGCCATCGCGTTGACCTGCAGCGCGCGCGCCGCGTCGCTGCGCACCGGCGTCGCCGGCTGCGCGCCGGCCGCCAGCGACCATTCGAAGGACGCCACGGTGCGCGCGCTGCGCGTCGGCGAAATCACCAGGGCCACGGCCAGCATCTCGCGGCTGGTGGTCACCGAGGCCAGCGCGCCTACCGCCGGCATGTCGTAGCCGGCCAGCAGCACGGCGCGCTGGTCGGCCGCGCACTGCGCCGCCGCCTCGAGCAGTCCCGAGGCGAAGCTGCTCTCGTAGGCGGCGAGCGAATTGCTGGCCGCCATGCAGCCGGTGCCGATGGTCCAGTAGCCGACCGCGGCGTTGTGCACCGAGTTGTGGAACTTGATCGGCGACAGCAGCAGCGGGTCGGCCGCCAGCGTGCCGCACATGTAGTCGTTGATGCCGAGGTCGCCGTGGGCCGAGGCGAAGACGCAGGGCAGGTCGGCCGCGTTGCGGCCGGAGGCCGCGACCGCGGCGCCCGCCACCTCGAGCGCCAGCGCCACCGTGTCGGGCGCGCGGCGGCGCTCGGCCGGTGCCAGCAGTTGCGGCGATGGCCGCTTGGCCGGTGGGTCGGACGGCGCACCGTCGCCGCGGAAGACCGCGCTGGCGATCTCCCAGCCCGGCAATGTCGCAGCCCAGAAGGCCGGGCCTTCGATGTAGAGCGTGGGTGTCTTGTTGGTGGTGGTCATTCTGCGGCTCCCTTGCCGAAGACCAGCGAGCAGTTGTTGCCGCCGAAGCCGAAGGAGTTGCTCAGTGCATGGCGCACCTCGCCGCGGGCCGGCCGCAGCTTGATCTGCGGGCCGCACTCGGCGTCGAGCGTGGTGGTGTTGACGTTGCCCGGCTTGAGGCCGGTCTCGATCGCCAGCAGGCTGATCACGGCCTCGACGATCCCGGCCGCACCCAGCGTGTGGCCGGTGAAGCCCTTGGTCGAGCTGGCGTGCGTGGTGTCGGGAAAGCGGCGTGCCACCAGGGCCCCTTCGACCTCGTCGTTCTTGGTGCTGGCGGTGCCGTGCATGTTGATGTAGTCGATGGCGGCGGCGGCCAGGCCGGCGCGGGCCAGCGCATCGTCGAGCGCCTTTTCGGCGCCCAGGCCTTCGGGATGCGGGGTCGACATGTGGTGGGCGTCGCTGGCCTCGCCGTAGCCCAGCAGCTCGAGCGGGCCGCGGCCGCGCTCGAGCAGCGCGAATCCCGCGGCTTCGCCGAGGCTGATGCCGTTGCGCGTGGCGTCGAAGGGCCGGCAAGGCTCGGGCGACACCAGTTCGAGCGAGTTGAAGCCGAACAGCACGCTGCCGCACAGCGTGTCGACGCCGCCGACCACGGCCGCGTCGACCAGGCCCAGGCGGATCAGCCGTTCGGCCGAGGCGAACACCTTGGCGCTGGACGAACAGGCGGTGGAGATCGTCTCGGACGGGCCTTCGAGGCCCAGCGCCTGCTGCACGAAGAGCGAGAGCGAATGCGGCGTGTGCACCTTGGGGCGCTGCTGGTCGGCGGGGAAGGCGCCATCGGCCAGCTGCGTGTAGGCCAGCTCAGTCTCGCCGATGCTGGAGGTCGAGGTGCCGAGGATCAGCGCGATGCGGGTCGGGCCGTAGCGCTTGCGGGCGGCCGCGACTGCTTCCATGAAGCCGTCGGCCTGCAGGCCGAGCCAGGCGAGCCGGTTGTTGCGGCAATCCCAGGCGGCGAGTTCCTCGGGCAGGCGCAGTTCTTCGAGGCCGTCGACGCGGCCGATCCAGGTCGGCAGCGGCGAGGCGCCGAAGTCATTGGCCCGCAGGCCGCTGCGCGATTGCGCGAGCGCGTCGGCGAGGGCGGTCTTGCCCACACCGACGGCCGAGGTCGCGGTGAAGGCGCTGATCTTCAAGGGGGGGATGCGTGAAGGTGTCACGTTGGGCGGGGTGTGATGGCCAAAACACGACAGCCTACCAGCAGCACGGCGCCCACCGCAGTCGGCCAAGGCCTCGACCCTGCACCGCCGGGCGGTTCAGGGCAGGGCGCTCAGGTGCGCCTGCGCGGCGGCGGCGAGCTTGGCGTCGAAGGTGGCCAGTGGCGCTTTGAGCTCGGCTGCGAGCCAGAGGTAGGCGGCGTCATAGGCGGAAAGCTGATAGCGCACGGCCAGTTCGTACTGCGCGCCGAGATCGACCGGGTGCAGGTCGATGGCGTAGCCGGCGTAGTCGGCCAGCGCCAGCGCCAGGGAGTCGGCGGGCCAGGAATGCCGCCGCTTCTTGAGCGCGACGCTGACGATCTCGTGGTCGAGCAGGTTGGGCGCATGCAGCGCATGGCCGGCCAGGCGCGCCAGCGCGGCGTCGCGCGCCGGTTCGTCGAACAAGATGGCGACGATCGCGCTGCAGTCCACCACCATCGGCGGGCGCAGGCGATAGGCGGCCGGCGGCTCGGCCACGTGCAACGCAGGCGCGCTCAACGGGCGTCCCGGTCGGCGCGGACGATGTCGACCCCGAGCGGGCCGGCGTCGTTCGGCGACGGGAAGCGGGCGCGGTGCTCGGCGGCGATCTGCTCGATCGGCTTGCCGCCGCGCCGCACGATGGGCCGGCCGCCCCAGCCCATGCCCACCTCCTGTGCCGGCGCGGATGCAGGCCGCGGCGCGTCATCCGCGTCGCGCACCGCCTGCTCGATGATCGCCATCAGTTCGCCCTGCAGCGAGCGATGGTTGCGGGCCGCACGCTGGCGCAGGCGCTCGGCCAGGTCATCCGGAACGTCCTTGACCGAAAGGTTGGCCATGCAATTCCCTCCAAATTGGCGCCATTATGGCGCCAATTCAGATCTTGGCGCAGATGTCTGGCCGGCGGTCTTGCCGTTCGCGGCCGCTCGCGATGCCAGTGCCACGAGCACAAGCACCGGCAGCCCCAGCGCTGCGGTGCCGATGAAGAACGCCTTGTAGCCGTAGGCATCGACGAAGACCCCCGAGTAGCCGGCGATGAATTTCGGCAGCAGCAGCATCAGCGAGCTGAAGAGGGCGTACTGGGTCGCCGAATAGCTGATGTTGGTCAGGCTCGACAGGTAGGCGATGAAGGCCGCCGAGGCGATGCCACCGGCCAGGTTGTCGGCCGACACCACCAGCACCAGCGCCGTGAGGTCGTGCCCGCGCGAGGCCAGCCCGGCGAACAGGAGGTTGCTGGCGGCGCTCAGCACTGCGCCCAGCATCAGCACCCGCATCACGCCCAGCTTCATGGACAGCACGCCGCCGACGAAGGCGCCGGCCAGCGTCATCACGACGCCATAGATCTTGCTGACCGTCGCGACCTCGTCCTTGGTGAAGCCCATGTCGACGTAGAACGGGTTGGCCATGATGCCCATCACGACGTCGCTGATGCGGTAGACCGCGATCAGCGACAGGATCAGCGCCGCCTGCCAGCGATAGCGGCGGATGAAGTCGGCGAACGGCTCGATCAGCACGCTCTGCAGCCATTCGCCGGCGTTCTTCGGTTTCGGCAGCGCGACGCGCACCGGTTCGGGCGACAGCAGCACCGTGACGACCCCGATCGCCATCGATGCCGCCATGACGAGGTAGGCGGTCTTCCAGGCGCCGTTCTGGTAGCCCGCGAGGCCGGGCAGCTCGGCCCAGGCAGCGACCCACAGCACGCCGGCGCCGGCCCAGATCATCGCCAGCCGGTAGCCGGTCTGGTAGCAGGCGGCCAGCGCGGCCTGCTTGCGGGTGGCGGCCGACTCGATGCGGAAGGCGTCCAGCGCGATGTCCTGGGTGGCAGAGCCGAAGGCCGTCAGCAGCGCGCACCAGACCAGCGGCGGCAGGCCGTCGCGCGGGTCGTTGAAGGCCATGCCGGCCAGGCCGGCGACCACCGCCAGCTGCGCCAGCAGCAGCCAGCCGCGACGGCGCCCGAGCAGGGTGGTCAGCGGCGGTATGGGCAGGCGGTCGACCAGCGGCGCCCAGACCCACTTGAAGCCGTAGGCGAGGCCGACCCAGCTCAGGAAACCGATGGTCGAGCGGTCGACGCCGGCTTCGCGCAGCCGGAAGCTCAGCGTGCCCAGCACCAGCAGCAGCGGCAGGCCGGCCGAGAAGCCGAGCGCCAGCATCCGCAGCGAGGCGGGTTCGAGATAGACCTTGAGCGCATCGCGCCAGGGCAGGGAAGGAGGGGCTTCGGCAGCCTGGGGTGCGGACATTCGGGTGCGGAGGTTGAGGCCTCGCATTATTCCCGCATGCGCGGGGGCGGCTGCGGGACCGAAGCCTTTCTCCGGTGGGCCTTCGCGCCTGGCGAAGCGCTTTTCATGTGGGGGAAGCGGTGACCGTGGCCTTCGCCTCGGCCAGGTACGGCGCCATCGAATGGTGCCGATACGCCACTTCCCCGATCTCGTCGTAGCTGCAGTTTCCGCACTCGAACGACGAGGCCGTCGCGGTGCCGTCGGCCAGCTGGTTCAGCGTCTCCTCGCTCACCAGCAGGTACTCGGACTCGGGCACCTGATTCTTCAACAGCCGGTGCGCGACGATGATGCTCTTGCCGATGAATTTCGAATGTCCCTTGACCTGCATGGTCTTGGCTGGTCCGCAATGGGCGACGAACTTGAGCGACAGGCAATGGACGCTGGAACACGCGCCGCACGTGCAGGTGCGCAAGATCTCGATCCGCTTGATGTGTGAATGGAAGTCCACGAACATCTTCCGTGCCTGCGCCAGAAGCTCGTCCAGCGACGGCGGCGCACCGGGACGAACGAACAGCACCGCGTCGCCTTCGAACTCGGACACCTCCAGCCCGAGCTGGTTGGCGTCCACGATCAGCTCCAGCAGTTCCTGGATGATGTGCTGGCTATGGCTCACTTCGGTCTCGGTCACGAACTTCGTGAAACCGCTGATGTCCGGGATGAAGAAAAGCACGTTGTCGGGATTTGCTGTCGCCACGCTCGCTCCAAGGATTTGCGTCATCGCATTCAACCACGCGCCCGCGCAGGCCAGGCGCGGCCACCACAAGACCCCGAAGGCAGCCACGACTAAGGTTGCCGCGCGCCGGTAGCGGCTGCGGCTGGCACATCCTTTGCAAGGCATCTTGTACACAAGACAGGATGCTTGATGATGGTGCATGAACAGGCGGTGCGTCCGGGCGATGCCGGGCCGCGGGTGGAAGGACGGGCGAGTGCGGCGTGGATCACGCGGCTCGCGTCGCCGCTGGCCGGTGCCGGCGCGGGGCCGCTGGCCGGCCTGCGCTTTGCCGCCAAGGACAACATCGACGTCGCCGGCGTGCCGACCACGGCGGCCTGCCTCGCCTTCGCCCGCACGCCGACCGCCCACGCCCACGTGGTGCAGCGCCTGCTCGACGCCGGTGCGTCGCTGCTCGGCAAGACCAACCTCGACCAGTTCGCCTGCGGCCTGAACGGCACCCGCTCGCCCTACGGGCCGGTGCCCAACAGCTTCGATCCGCGCTATGTCTCGGGCGGGTCGAGTTCGGGGTCGGCCTATGTGGTGGCCACCGCGCAGGCCGACTTCGCGCTCGGCACCGACACCGCGGGCTCGGGCCGGGTGCCGGCCGGGCTCAACAACATCGTCGGCATCAAGCCCTCGCGCGGCCTGCTCAGCGCCCGCGGCGTGGTGCCGGCGGCGCAGAGCGTCGACTGCGTCTCGATCTTCGCCCGCACGGTGGCGGTGGCGGCCCGGGTGCTGCAGGCGGCGATGGGCTTCGACCCCGAGGACCCCTACGGCCGCAGCCTGGCGCTCGCCACCGCGCCGCTGCCCGCGGGCTTCCGCTTCGGCGTGCCTTCGACGCTGAACTTCTTCGGCGATACGCTGTCGCGGGCGGCCTTCGAGCAGGCCGTCGGCCAGCTGTGCGTGCTTGGCGGCGAACCGATCGAGATCGACTATCGGCCGCTGGCCGAAGCCGCGGCGCTGCTCTACGACAGTGCGCTGGTCGCCGAGCGCTACGCCGCTGTGCGCGGGTTCTTCGACACCCACGAGGCCGAGGTAGTGGAGCCGGTGCGCAGCATCCTGGCGCAGGGCCGCGCCTACAGCGCCGCCGATTTCGTCGATGCCCGCACCCGGCTGCATGCGCTGGGCCAGCAGGCCGCGGCGATGTGGAACGACATCGACGTGCTGGCGGTGCCGACGGCGCCGGCCCACTACACGATCGAGGCGATGCAGGCCGACCCGGTGATGCTCAATCGCAACCTGGGCGAATACACCAACTTCGTGAACCTGCTCGACTACGCGGCGATCTCGGTGCCGGCCAGCTTGCGCGCCGACGGCCTGCCCTTCGGCATCACGCTGATCGGCCGCGCCGGCAGCGACTTCCAGCTGGCCGAGCTGGGCCAGCGCTTCCACCACGCCACCGGGCTGCCGCTCGGCGCGACCCGCGAGCCGCTGCCCGCGATCGAGCCGCTGCCGCTGGTCGCGGCGCCGCCCACGGTGCAGGTCGCGGTGGTCGGCGCCCACCTGTCGGGCATGCCGCTCAACAGCCAGCTCACCGAGCGCGGCGCCCGGCTGGTCGCCGCCACCCACACCTCGCCAGACTACCGCCTCTATGCATTGCCAGGCACCGTGCCGCCCAAGCCCGGCCTGCTGCGTGTGGCGGCCGGCGAGGGCGCGGCGATCGCACTCGAGATCTGGGAGATGCCGCTCGCGCACTACGGCAGCTTCGTCGCCCTGATCCCGGCGCCGCTCGGCATCGGCAGCCTGCGGCTGGCCGACGGCCGCAGCGTCCAGGGCTTCGTCTGCGAGGCGCTGGCGGTGGCCGGCGCCGACGACATCACCGCGCTCGGCGGCTGGCGCGCCTACATCGCGGCGCGCAGCGCAGCGGCTACCTGAATCTCTTCGTCAATCTTTCATCCGGAGTACGCCATGGCCCTCAGCAAGAAACCCCTGACCCTCGCCACCCCGGCCTCGCGGCGGCAGCTGCTGCAGGCCGGCGCGGCCGGCCTGGCCGTGCTCGCCGCGCCTGCGATCGTGCGGGCCCAGGGCGCACCGAAGATCCGCATCGGCTACTGGCCGATCGCGGCCGGCCTGCCTTTCTACTCGGCCGTCGAGCTGGGCTACTTCAAGGCCGCGGGCCTCGACGTCGAGGTGCAGCGCTACGCCGGCGCGCAACAGATCATGGAGGCGATGCTGGCCGACCGCTGCGACGGCAGCGCCAACGGCACCGGCTCGGCCAACATCGCGATCGGCGAGATTGCGGCGCCGGGCAGCTTCAAGATCTTCTGCTCCAACCCCAGCAACGTGAAGAACGTGCTCGACCAGGTGCTGGTGCCGACCGCCAGCACCGCCAAGGTCATGGCCGACCTCAAGGGCAAGCGGGTCGCCTCGGGCCCGGGCATCCAGAACGTGACGCTGGCCAAGGCGGTGCTCGAGCGCGGCGGCGCCACCGGCGCCACGGTGGTCGAGCTGCCGATCGGCCAGCATGTGGCAGCGCTCGCCGCCGGCCAGGTCGACGGCTGCTACACGCTGGAGCCGACCGGCACCATCGGCCGCCTCAATGGCAGCACGCGGGTGCTCGAGGCCGGCGTGATCGCCAAGTACGTGCTCGGCGATCCGATGGCACCGTGGTTCGGCGGCTCGGCCTCGCTGACCTCGGCGCTGATCAAGAAGAACCCCGAGGCGGCGAAGAAGTTCATCGGCGCCTACGGCCAGGGCGTGGCCTTCGTGCGCAGCAAGCCGGCCGATGCGCGCCAGTACCTCAAGGGCTACACCGCGATCGAGGGCCCGCTGACCGGCGAGGTGCCGCTGGCGGCCTACACCATGTACAACGAGTTCACACCCGGCGACATCGCCTACTTCCAGAAGTTCTTCGACCTGTTCTCGGACAAGGGCATCTTCTCGTCGCGCCTGATGGTCGACTCGATTCTCTACAAGGGCTGAGGCCATGAGCACGCCTTCATCAGCGGCGCCCTGGTCGCCTCCGGCTGCCAACGCTGCCGCCTCCGCGCCGCCGCGCGAATCGCACTGGGTCAAGGCGCTGCCCTTCATCGGCCCGGTGGTGCTGTTCATCGTGTGGGACCTGGTGGTGCGCTTCGGGCTCATCAAGGCCATCTTGCTGCCGATGCCGGGCGCCACGCTGCAGACGCTGCTGTCGGGCCTGGCCGGCGGCGCGCTGCTGGGCGACTTCGCGGTCACGGTCTGGCGCACGCTGCAGGCCTTCCTGATCGCCGCCGTCGTCGGCGTACCGCTGGGCGTGCTGCTCGGCAGCAACGAGCGGGCCTACCGCAGCGTCGAGTTCCTGATCGACTTCTTCCGCTCCACGCCCTCGTCGGCGCTGATCCCGCTGTTCCTCATGATCTTCGGCGTCTCGGACGTCAACAAGGTGGCGATCGCGGCCTTCGGCGCCTTGCTGATCGTGGTCTTCAACAGCGCCTACGGCGTGATGAACGCGCGCAAGCAGCGGGTCATGGCGGCCAAGGTGATGGGGGCCTCGCGCTGGCAGATCTTCCGCGACGTGCTGGTCTGGGAAAGCCTGCAGCCGACCTTCGTCGGCCTGCGCTCGGCGGTCTCGATGGCGCTGGTGATCGTGATCGTGGCCGAGATGTTCATCGGCTCCGACAGCGGCCTCGGCCATCGCATCATCAACTCGCAGCAGGTGATGAACGTCAAGGACATGTACGCCTCGATCATCGCGGCGGGCGCGCTGGGCTATGCGCTCAACATCCTTTTCCTCGTGGCCGAGCGCCGCATCGTGCACTGGAGCGGAAGATGAGAGCCACCGTCGAGAACGTCATCAACGGCCCGGTCTATGCCGACGTGCCGAAGCCGGCCTTCGTCCCGGGCCCTGCCGGCACCCACATCACGATCCGCGGGCTGACCAAGTACTTCGCCGGCTGGCCGCTGTACGAGAACTTCGACCTCGACATCCCGAAGCAGAAGATCGTCTCGGTGTTCGGCCCCAACGGCTGCGGCAAGTCGACCCTGATCAACATGATCGCCGGCCTGATCCCGATCGACTCGGGCGAGATCCTGTTCGACGGCAAGTCGCTCAAGGACACCAAGATCGGCTACGTGTTCCAGAACTACCGCGAGGCGATGTTCCCGTGGATGCGGACCATCGACAACATCGCCTATCCGCTCAAGCTCGAAGGCCGCTCCAAGGCCGAGGTCGATCGCCGCATGGAAGAGCTGGTGGCCTCCTTCGACGTCAAGTTCGACCTCAAGCGCTATCCCTACGAACTCTCGGGCGGCCAGCAGCAGACGGCATCGATCATGCGGGCGCTGGCGCCGAACCCCGAGGTGCTGTTCCTCGACGAGCCCTTCTCGGCGCTCGACTTCGAGATGACCCTCTTCATCCGCGAGAAGCTGCAGGAGGTGTTCATGAAGACCGGCACCACGATGCTGCTGGTGTCGCACGACCTCGAGGAAGCGGTGTATCTCGCCGACCAGGTGCTGCTGCTGACCAAGCGGCCGACCAGGGTGGCCGAGATCCTCGACTACCGCGACCAGCGCCCGCGCACGCTCGAGACCTTGAGCTCCGCCAGCTTCGTGGCCATGAAGAAACTCAGCCTGGAGATCTTCCAGCGCGAAGTACGCCGCTAGGAGACCCGCCATGACACCTTCGGAGATCGAAGCCTATGTCGATGCATCGGCGGCCGCGCTCGGCCTGAAGCTCAGGTCCGACCAGCGGCCCGGCGTGCTGCGCTACTTCGCGCTGGCGGCCGAGTTCGCCGCGCTGGTCGATGCCGTGCCGCTCAGCGAGCGCGACGAGCCGGCGCTGAGCTTTGCGCCGGTGTCGCCGCGGGAGAAAGAGCAATGAGCGCCTCTGATCTGCTGCGCCAGGATGCTTCCGCGATGGCCGACGCGGTGCGCGGCAACGTGGTCAGCGCGGTGGCGCTGGTGCAGGCCAGCCTGGACCGTATCGAGGCCACCGATCGCCGCGTGAATGCCTTCACCGCGGTGCTGCGCGAGCGGGCGCTGCGGCGCGCGGCGCAGGTCGATGCCTCGCTGGCCTCGGCCAACGGCCCGCGAACGCGCGAACTGCCGCTGCTGGGCGTGCCCTTCGCGGTCAAGAACCTGTTCGACATCGCCGGACTCACGACCCTCGCGGGCTCCAAGATCGAGCGCGAGCACACGCCCCCGCGCGACGACGCGGCCTTGGTGCGGCGGCTCGAGAGTGCCGGCGCGGTGCTGGTCGGCGCGCTCAACATGGACGAGTACGCCTACGGCTTCACGACCGAGAACACTCACGTCGGTCCCTGCCACAACCCGCACGACCTGACCCGCATTGCGGGCGGCTCGTCGGGCGGTTCGGGCGCCGCGGTCGCTGCCGGCCAAGTGCCGCTCACGCTGGGATCCGACACCAACGGCTCGATCCGCGTGCCCTCGTCGCTGTGCGGCGTGTTCGGGCTCAAGCCCACGTTCGGGCGGCTGCCGCGCACCGGCAGCTTCCCGTTCGTCTCCAGCCTCGACCACCTGGGGCCGTTCGCGCGTTCGGCGCGCGACCTGGCCCTGGCCTACGACGCGATGCAGGGCCCTGAGGGCCGCGGCCCGCACGATCCGGGCTGCGCGCAGCGGGCGGTCGAGCCGGTCGGCGCGGCGCTGGCGTTGGGCACGCAGGGCCTGCGCATCGGCGTGCTCGGCGGCTACTTCCGCCAGCATGCGCAGCCCGAGGCGCTGACCGCGGTCGATGCCGTGGCCCAGGCGCTGGGCGCCAGCCGCACGGTCGAGTTGCCGATGGTCGAGGCCGGCCGGGCGGCGGCCTTCCTGATCACCAATTCCGAAGGCGCGGCGCTGCACCTGCCCGACCTGCGCCGCCGCGCGCAGGACTTCGAGCCGCTGTCGCGCGACCGCTTCCTCGCCGGCGCGCTGCTGCCGGCCGCGTGGGTGGCGCGCGCGCAGCGGGTGCGGCGGCTCTATGCCGAGCAGGTGGCGCGGGTGTTCGAGCAGTACGACGTCCTGCTGGCCGCCGCGACGCCCTCGGCGGCGACGCCGATCGGCGCCGAGTTCTTCGAGATCAACGGCCACCGGCTGCCGGTGCGGCCCAACATGGGCCTGCTGACCCAGCCGATCTCGTGCATCGGGCTGCCGGTTTGCGCGGTGCCGGTCTGGGGCGCCCACCCCGACCTGCCGATCGGGGTCCAGGTGATCGCCGCGCCCTGGCGCGAAGACCTGGTGCTGCGGGTGGCCGCGGCGCTCGAATCCGCCGGGCTCGTGCATGCGCCCGTGGCGGCGCTGGCCTGACATGCGAAGCGCCCCGCGAGCACAAAGACGGGGCGCCGGGGCCGCGGTGGCGCGCGCGCCGCACAAGGCTGGCGCGCCGCAGGCTGATTTGGCCGCCCAAGCGCTGGTACGGTTTATGCACACCATCTTGTATCCAAGACAGGACATCCCGGCCCCTTGATTCCTCACCCATCACCTGGAGTAAGCACCATGAGCCAGTTCAACCGTCGCGATTCCCTCAAGTCCCTGGCCGCCCTGGCCTCCGCCACCACGCTGGGCGGCTGGAGCGCGCTGGCCAATGCCCAGAAGCCGCTGACCGTCGGCGTGATCTACGTCGGCCCGCGCGACGACTACGGCTACAACCAGTCGCATGCGCTGGCGGCGGCCGAGCTCAAGAAGATGCCGGGCCTCAAGGTGGTCGAGGAAGAGAACGTGCCCGAGACCGCGGCGGTGCAGAAGACCATGACCGGGATGATCTCGCAGGACGGCGCCAAGCTGCTGTTCCCGACCTCGTTCGGCTACTTCGATCCGCACATCCTGGCCGTGGCGCCGAAGAATCCCGACGTTCGCTTCTCGCACTGCGGCGGCATGTGGACCGAGGGCAAGCACCCGAAGAACGTCGGCAGCTTCTTCGGCTACATCGACGAGTGCCAGTTCCTCAATGGCGTGATCGCCGGCCACATGACCAAGAGCAACAAGATCGCCTTCGTCGCCGCCAAGCCGATCCCGCAGGTGCTGCGCAACATCAACGCCTTCACGCTCGGTGCGCGCTCGGTCAAGCCGGGCATCACCTGCAGCGTGATCTTCACGGGCGACTGGTCGATGGCGGTGAAGGAGGCCGAGGCCACGAACAGCCTGGCCGACCAGGGCTGCGACGTCTTCACGATGCACGTCGACGGCCCCAAGGTGGTGGTCGAGACGGCGGCCAAGCGCGGCAAGATGGTCTGCGGCTACCACGCCAGCCAGGCCAAGCTGGCGCCCAATGCCTACCTGACCGGCGCCGAATGGAACTGGATCACGGCCTACAAGACCATCGTCGACGCGGCCCAGGCCGACAAGCCGCATCCGAACTTCCTGCGCGGCGGCCTCAAGGAAGGCTACGTGAAGATGTCGCCCTACGGCGCCATGGTGACCGACGCGGCGAAGAAGAACGCCGACGACATCAAGGCCAAGATGCTGGCGGGCAGCTTCGACATCTTCACCGGCGGGCTCAAGGACAACAAGGGCGTGGTCGTGATCCCGGCCGGCAAGGCACTCAAGCAGACCGACCTCGAACTGGAAAAGATGAACTACCTCGTCGAAGGCGTGGTGGGCTCGGTCGGCTGACCGGCGACCGCTTTCACCCCGCGAGCCGACGATGCGCAACGCATTGAAAGAGATCGCGCTGCCGGTGTTCGCCATTGCGGCGGCACTGCTGCTCTTCGGCGTCTTCGTCTGGTTCGCCGGCGTGAGTCCGCTGGAGGTCTGGGTCATCCTCTTCAAGGGAGCCTTCGGCGACTGGTTCTCGTGGCAGAACACGCTGCAGCGCGCCGCGCCGCTGATGCTGACCGCGCTGTGCGTCGCGATTCCGGCGCGCGCCGGGCTGGTGATCATCGGCGGCGAGGGCGCGCTGGTGCTCGGCGGGCTGGCCGCCGCGGCGCTGCCCTATGCGCTGCCGCTGCCTGCGAACCTCGTCGGCACGCTGGCCCTGTGCGTGGCCGGCGCCATGGCCGGCGCCGCCTGGATCGCGCTGGCGGGCTGGCTGCGCCAGTACCGCGGCATCAACGAGACCATCAGCAGCCTGCTGCTGGCCTACATCGCGATCGGGCTCTTCAAGCACCTGGTCGAGGGCGTGCTGCGCGATCCGGCCAGCCTCAACAAGCCGGCCACGCGCTCGATCGCCGAGGGCCTGGGGATCGGCGGCATCGGCGGCTCCGACGTGCACTGGGGGCTGGTGATCGGCATCGTCGCCTGCCTGGTCTCCGGACTCTGGCTGCGCGCCACCGCATCGGGATTCTCGGTGCGGGTGGTCGGCGGCAATCCGCGCACCGCGCAATTGGTGGGCCTGCCGGCCAGCGGGCTGATCCTGACCGCCTGCGGGATCGGCGGCGCCTGCGCGGGCGTGGCCGGTGCGGTCGAGGTGGCAGCGGTCCACACCAACGCCAACGCCTCGCTGATCGCGGGCTATGGCTATGCCGGCATCCTGGTGTCCTTCATTGCGCGCCACAACCCGGTGGCGGTGATCCCGGTGGCGATCCTGTTCGGCGGCTTCGGCGCCGCGGGCAGCCTGCTGCAGCGCCGCCTCGGCCTGCCCGATGCCTCGGTGCTGGTGCTGCAGGGCATGGCCTTCGTGCTGATCCTCGCCAGCGAAGGGCTGCGCATGATCGACTGGAAGACGCTGCTGAAGAACCGCATGCCGCGCGCCGTGCAGCCGCGCATGACCAAGGAAGCCACATGACCGCCGACCAGTGGATCGCGCTCGTGGCGGGGATCGTCGGGGGCGCCTTGCGCGTCGGCGCGCCGTTCCTCTTCGTCAGCCTCGGCGAGTGCCTGACCGAGAAGTCCGGCCGCATCAACCTCGGCCTCGAAGGCGTGCTGGTGCTCTCGGCGATGGCGTCCTTCGGCGGTTCCTGGCTCACCGGCTCGGCCTGGCTCGGCGTGCTGATCGGCGGCGCCGCGGGCGCGCTGCTCGCGCTGCTGCACGGCCTCTTGTGCTCGCTCGACCGCGTCAACGACGTCGCCACCGGCATCGCGCTGATGCTGTTCGGCACCGGCCTGGCCTTCTATCTGGGCAAGCCGCTGATCCAGCCGCAGGCCCCGCAGCTGCCCGCGATCCCGCTCGGCGACTGGAGCGACAACCCGGTGATCCGCTCGGCGCTGCAGGTCAACTCGCTGGTGCCGGTCGGCATCGTGCTGGCGGTGTTCCTGTGGTGGGGCTTCGCGCGCACCCGCGCCGGCCTGCTGGTGCGCATGGCGGGCGATTCGGCCAATGCGACGCGGGCGCTCGGCTACTCGGTGGCCGGCCTGCGCATCGCGGCCACCACCGCGGGCGGCTTCATCGCCGGGCTCGGCGGCGCCTCGCTCACGCTGTTCTATCCGGGCAGCTGGAACGAGGGCATATCGAGCGGGCAGGGCCTGATCGCGGTGGCGCTGGTGATCTTCGCGCGCTGGAGCCCGCTGCGCTGCATCGGCGCGGCGCTGCTGTTCGGCGGCGCCGGCGCGATCGGGCCGGCCCTGCAATCGATCGGCGTCGGCTGGGGCTACCACCTCTTCAACACCGTGCCCTACGTGCTCACGCTGGTGATCCTGGTGCTGACCTGCAAGCCGGGCAGCGTGGCGGTCGGCAGCCCGGGCGAACTGTCGTCCACGCGATGAACACACAAGGAAACTGATCGATGAGCGGTCTCGGTGGTCTCAACAAATCGGCGCACGGCGTGGTCGTCGGCCTGGTGCAGCTGCAGCTGCCGGTGGTCAAGACCGCGGCCGACCTGGCGGCGCAGACCCGGCGCATCTGCGAGCTGGTCGCCAAGGCGCGCCGCAACCAGAGCACGATGGATCTGGTCGTGTTCCCCGAGTACGCGCTGCACGGCCTGTCGATGGACACCTCGCCCGAGATCATGTGCTCGCTCGACGGCCCCGAGGTCGCGGCCTTCCGGCAGGCCTGCGTCGACAACCGGATCTGGGGCTGCTTCTCGATCATGGAAGCCAACCCCGAGGGCAACCCGTACAACAGCGGCCTGGTCATCGACGACCACGGCGCCATCCGGCTCTACTACCGCAAGATGCATCCGTGGGTGCCGGTCGAGCCCTGGGAGCCGGGCAACCTCGGCATTCCGGTGTGCGACGGGCCCAACGGCAGCAAGCTGGCGCTGATCATCTGCCACGACGGCATGCTGCCCGAGATGGCGCGCGAGGCCGCGTACAAGGGGGCCGAGATCATCATCCGCACAGCGGGCTACACGGCCCCGATCCGTCACGCCTGGAGCGTCACCAACCAGGCCAATGCCTTCTGCAACCTGGCGTATACGGCGAGCGTCTGCATGTGCGGCAGCGACGGCACCTTCGACTCGATGGGCGAAGCCATGTTCTGCAACTTCGACGGCACCGTGCTGGTCGAGGGCGGTGGCCGGCCCGACGAGATCGTCACGGCCGAACTGCGGCCCGACCTGGTGCGCGAGGCCCGCATCGGCTGGGGCGTCGAGAACAACATCTACCAGCTCTATCACCGCGGCTACGTGGCGGTGAAGGGCGGCGCGCAGGACTGCCCCTACACCTACATGCGGGACATGGCGGCCGGCCGCTACCGGCTGCCCTGGGGCGAGCAGGTCAAGGTCACCGACGGCAGCGGCTTCGGCTTCGCGGCGCCGGTCCGCAGCTACAAGGGCCCGGAGGTGCATCCCCTGGTGCCGCAGGCGCCGCTGACACCGGATTCATCGTCATGAGCACCACCTACGTTTCCGCCGACCCCTACCGCTGGCCCTACAACGGCGCGCTCCGGCCCGACAACACGGCGCTGATCGTGATCGACATGCAGACCGATTTCTGCGGCAAGGGCGGCTATGTCGACGTGATGGGCTACGACCTGTCGCTGGTGCAGGCGCCGATCGAGCCGATCGCACGCACGCTGGCGCGGCTGCGGCCGCTCGGCTTCCACATCATCCACACGCGCGAAGGGCATCGCCCCGACCTCGCCGACCTGCCGGCCAACAAGCGCTGGCGCTCGCGGCAGATCGGCGCCGGCGGCGTGGGCATCGGCGATGACGGCCCGTGCGGACGGATCCTGGTGCGCGGCGAGCCGGGCTGGGAGATCATCCCGGCGCTGGCGCCGCTGGCCGGCGAGGTGGTGATCGACAAGCCCGGCAAAGGTTCGTTCTATGCGACCGACCTCGAACTGGTGCTGCGTACACGCGGCATCGAGAACCTGATCCTGGCCGGCATCACGACCGACGTCTGCGTCCACACCACGATGCGCGACGCCAACGACCGCGGCTTCGAATGCCTGCTGCTGTCGGACTGCACCGCGGCCACCGACCACGGCAACCACCTGGCGGCGCTGAAGATGATCACGATGCAGGGCGGCGTGTTCGGCGCCCATGCGACGTCGGCGGCGCTGCTCCACGCGCTGCCCGCCCAGTAGAACGGAGAGCCGCACGATGATCGCACCGGTCCACCCCGCGCCCGCCGCCACCGGCGCGCTGGCGCTCGACACCTACGAGCTGACCAAGCGCTTCGGCAGCTTCACCGCGATGGACCGCGTGACCATGCACGTGGCGCCCGGCACGGTGCACGCGCTGCTCGGCGAGAACGGCGCCGGCAAGAGCACGCTGGTGAAGTGCGTGGCCGGCTTCCAGCGCGCCGAGGAGGGCGCGATCCTGATCGACGGCCGCGAGCAGGACATCGCCAACCCGGTGGTGGCGCGCATGCTCGGCATCGGCATGGTCTACCAGCACTTCACGCTGGCCCCTGGCATGACGGTGGCCGAGAACCTGCTGCTGGCCGGCGGCAAGACGCCGGCGCTGATCGACTGGAAGCGCAAGCGCGCCGAACTCAAGGATTTCCTCGCGACCACGCCCTTCAGCCTCGACCTCGACGTGCGGCCCTCGGAGCTCGCGGCCGGCGAGAAGCAGAAGCTCGAACTGCTGAAGCAGCTCTACCTGAAGCCGCGTCTGCTGATCCTCGACGAGCCGACCTCGGTGCTGACGCCGCAGGAGGCCGACGAGGTGCTGGGCCATGTGCGCGAGTTCGCGAAGAGCGGTCTGTGCACGGTGCTGATCATCACCCACAAGTTCCGCGAGGTGATGGCCTATGCCGACAGCGTCACGGTGCTGCGGCGCGGCAAGGCGGTGCACCACTGCCAGGTGGCCGACACCAACCCGGCGCGGCTCGCGGCGGCGATGATGGGCGAAGGCGAGGCGCCGCCGCCTGCCGAAGGCGATACTGCCGCGCCGACCGGCCGTGCGCTGCACGCGATGCAGCCGACCGCGGCCAACGCTGCCATTGCGCTGCAGGTCGAGGGTCTGCGAGCGCTGGGCGACCGTGGCACGCTGGCGGTGCACGACCTGAGCCTGTCGGTGCGCTCGGGCGAGATCCTCGGCGTCGCGGGTGTGTCGGGCAACGGCCAGCGCGAGTTGGTGGAGGCCCTGGTCGGCCAGCGGCCGCGGCTCGCGGGACGTGTCACCGTGATGGGCGAGCCCTACGAGGCCAGGCGCGAGGAGAACCGTCGCCTCAAGGTCCGGAGCCTGCCCGAGGAGCCGCTGCGCAACGCCTGCGTCGGCGACCTCAGCGTCGCCGAGAACATGGCGCTGCGCGACTTCGACCAGCCGCCGCTGGCCTGGCCGGCGTTCGGTGCCGACGTGCTGAACTTCCCGCTGTGGCGCAGCCGGGCCCGCGAGTGGATCGCCGAGTACGGCGTCAAGACCCAGGGCGAGGGCGCGCCGATTCGCAGCCTGTCGGGCGGCAACGTGCAGCGCGCGGTGCTGGCGCGCGAGTTGGCCGGTGACATCAACGTGCTGATCGCGGCCAATCCGGTGTTCGGGCTGGACTTCGCGGCGGTGGCGGAAATCCACAGCCGCATCGTGCAGGTGCGGGCACGCGGGGGTGCGGTGCTGCTGATCAGCGAGGACCTCGACGAACTGCTGGAGATGGCGGACCGGATCGTGGTGATGAGCGAGGGGCGGGTGGTTTACGAGACGGATGCGTCTACCGCTGAGCGTCATGTCCTGGGTGCGCACATGGGTGGGGGCGATCATCATTTGCCGGTGGCGGCATGAGGACTTCCTGGTCTTCGGGGCGGGCGCCCGGCACGCGGTACGGGCCGAACGACCCCACTACGCCGGCCCTTCGGGCTTCCTTGCGGTGCTCGCTTCAGGCGGGGTCCGCGCAAACTCGCTGCGCTCAAACACGCGCGGCCCTTTTTCCGCCTGAAGCTGCGCTCCTCAGCG
>NZ_JAUJZH010000021.1 GCF_030486595.1 Variovorax ginsengisoli
TTGATGAGGTAACTTCCCATCGTGGCACTTTGATGCCGTTTGCCGCAACGCCCAAGGGGCACTCCGCGGATAGCTCGGGACGGGGAAGTCCCTTTCATTCACATCGGCGTGAATGCTGCCTCTGGCCTCGTGCACACGGTGGTGGGCAGCGCAGCCAACGTGAGCGACATCAGCGTCGCCGGCGCACTGCTGCATGGTGAAGAGCAGGCGGCCTTCGGCGACGCCGGCTACCAAGGCGTGCACAAGCGTGGCGAGGCCCAAGGGCCGACCTGGCACGTGGCGATGCGTCCGGGCAAGCGCAGGATGCTCAACCCCTTCATCGGGCCGGAGTTCGTGGCCGAGCGTATAGAGAAGATGAAGGCCAGCATCCGAGCCAAGGTCGAGAACCCGTTCCGTGTGATCAAGCAGCAGTTCGGCTTCACCAAGGTGCGCTATCGCGGGCTGGCGAAGAACACGGCGCAGATCGTCACGCTGTTCGCGCTGTCTAACCTGTGGATGGCCCGGCGGCGTTTGATCGGGATCGAGGGATGAGTGCGTCTGCAGGGCCGGAATCGGGCCCACAAGATCCGCTTGAAGGCTGCGCCGCGCGGCAAATCGACGCCTTGACAGCTCGATTGAGATGTTCGGATGCATCGACATCGCCATATTCATTCAACCGTCCGCGCTGCGCGTGTTCTGCAGACCATCCCTAGGGATGCACCACCTTCCTGTTGAGCATCGCGCTCGTGGTGCTGCTCTGGGGTGCTAGTCGGCGGACTTGAGACGGGCCCTCGGGTCCCGGCCTCACGCGGCCTGCTTCCACTCCCGGGGCGACACGCCGCTTTGCGCCTTGAAGGCGCGCGACAACGCGGCTTCGCTCCCGTAGCCGACCTCCTGCGCAATGAGCTTGAGCGGACGCCCCTGGCGCAAAGCCAGCTGCGCGAGGCCGACGCGCCAGCGCTGCAGGTAGACCCCCGGCGTGCATCCCACGGTGTGGCGGAACTGGGTGGCAAAGACGCTGCGCGACATGCCCGCCTCGGCTGAAAGGGCGTCGAGCGTCCATTCCAGCGCCGGCCGCTCGTGCATGGCCACCACGGCGTTGCGCAACCGCGGGTGCGACAACCCTGCGAGCAGGCCCGAGCGGGTTTGCCCCTGCTCCATCAGATGTCGAAGCACCTGGATGAGAACAACGTCGAACAGGCGATTCAGCAGCACCTGCTTGCCGCAGCGCTGCTCGAAGGCTTCTTCGAACAGCAGTTCCAGGACGCCCTCCGTGCCGTCGATCTCCTCCAGCGGCAGACAGACGAACGCCGGCAGTGCGGCCAGGATCGGGTTCGCGGCGCCGCCTTCGAATTGCAGGTGCGCGCAGGCAAAGTCGGCGCCGTGCCCAGCCTCGGTGATGAACCTGTGCGCCATCGGCCGCGGGTACAGCAGAAGGCTCGGCCGCCGGATGCGCAGCACCTCCGCGCCGCCGTGGCTGACGCCTACTTCACCGCGGCGCACCAGATGCAGCTGGCCGGTCGTGCCCTCCCCGTCCACGTCATTGATTCCGCACAGCGCCCCGGTTTGGAACACCCGAGCGGTGACGGAGAAGTGCGTCAGCAGGGCTTCCAGTCGATCGGCCATCAAATACTCCAAGTCAAGTTATCAGGACGTTTTATCACCAATCGTTTCATCACGCACGTAAAGTTCGTTCTGTCGATTCCGACCTGAAACCCCAACCCGCATCAAAGGAAAGAACATGAACGCCGTTACCCGCATCTTCGCCGTGGCCGCCCTGGCTGTCGCCGCCAACGCCGTGTTCGCGGCCGACAAGTTGGCCATTCGCCAGCCGGCGGCGGCGGTTGCAAAAACCGCCAGCTACATCACCACCAAGGACGGCGTGCAGCTCTACTACAAGGACTGGGGCCCGAGGAACGGTCCGGTCGTCACCTTCAGCCACGGCTGGCCGCTGAGCTCGGACAGCTGGGAATCCCAGATGATCTTCCTGGCTTCCAAGGGCTATCGCGTGATTGCGCATGACCGCCGCGGCCATGGCCGCTCCAGCCAGCCCTGGGAAGGCAACGACATGGACCACTATGCCGACGACCTGGCAACCGTGATCAACACGCTCGGCGTGAAGGACGTGACGCTGGTCGGCTTCTCCACCGGCGGCGGCGAGGTGGCGCGCTACATCGGCCGCTATGGCACCAGCCGCGTCAAGAAGGCTGCGCTGGTAAGCGCGGTTCCGCCGTTGATGCTGAAGACCGACAAGAACCCGGGCGGCCTCCCGATCGAGGTGTTCGACGGCATCCGCAAGGGCGAGCTGGAGAACCGCTCGCAGCTGTATCTCGACATTGCCTCGGGTCCATTCTTCGGCTTCAACCGGCCTGGCGCGAAGGTCTCGCAGGGCTCCATCCAGTCGTTCTGGGCACAGGGCATGCAGGGCGGCCACAAGAGCACCTACGACTCGATTGCGGCGTTCTCGGCCACCGACTTCACCGAAGACCTGAAGCGCTTCGACGTGCCAACCCTCGTCGTCCACGGCGACGACGACCAGATCGTGCCGATCGACGCATCCGGCCGGGCTTCCGCCAAGCTGATCAAGAACGCCAAGCTGATCGTCTATGCAGGCGCACCGCACGGACTCGCCGACACGCACAAGGACCGGCTCAACAACGACCTGCTGGCATTCATCAGGGAATAAGCGGGCTCCAGGGCGCGGCTTCCAAGGCACCACCGGCCTCCTGGCGCATGGCGACCATGCGCCAGGAGGCCGCAAGCGAAGATTAAGATGGTTAGCTGGCCGATCGAGATACCTTGACAGAGCGCGATATCAAAGTTGCCCAGGTTCTGCAAAAGTCCGCTGTCCATGAAGAAGGCGCGCGTGGCCTCCAAGCTCCTGAAGCGGCATCTCTCCTCGAACCGCGCAATACTCAGGCACGTCGGCGATGCTCGGAACCAACTTCGCGGAGATGATTACAGCCCCCCCTCGATGACCCGACCTGCAAAGGACGTGCATGTGCTGAGCACTATTTTGTTCGGGTCTTTCCCAGCCGAAGCTTTGTAGGGCGCCCCGCCACACGCGATCAATCCAGTGGATGCGCCGCACGCGATGACGCCGTAGGTCAGCAAACGCCGCACCGATTCGCTCGAGAAGGTAGGTTTCGAGCGGAACACGTTGACTGCCTTGGTCACTTTTGTCCTTTTCCTAAAGCCGCCGATGGCGGTGTTTCAAACATCGGTTCGGCACGGCGCGGCGCGTGCGGCCGTGACAGGGCTGCCGCCGTTCCTCTGATCAAGCCGAAGCCAGCGGTGGCCGAGGAGTCCCGGGTATGGGCCCTTGACACCGATGAGCTTCAAGTCGATGCGAAGGACCTACGACCCGTGGTGCTCGCTCTTCAGAGACTCGCAGCCGGCATGTATGCTCACCGTCCGATGGTCCTCGTCGCGGTAGGCGGCAGTCGGCCAACTGAGGACGTTCGAACCCTCCTTTCAATCCGTTCACCCAAGCCACAGAAATAGGTGCCCGTTGAAAGCCATCACCGTCGAAATCACACGGCTTGTCGATGACAGTGCCTATCCGCCCCTCGTGGAATGCCTCTTGGTCGACGCGCAAGGCCAGGCACACCGGTTCGTTGAAAAAGACGCCATCGTGAGTTCCACCCCGGTCACCGTCGATGGGCTCCCTCGGCCGGGCGTTCTGGCTTGCGAGGTCGAATTGGAGTGGGTTGACGCCGCGGGCCGGTCGTTGGTCCGTGCTTCGACGACGAAGCCTTGGGGAGTCGAGTCCACCGCCGGAAGCAGCAACTTTGTCGTGCTGGTCGAGCAGCTGCAAGAGGTCTGAGCGTCGGTCAGAATCCGGCCGCCAACTGCGGACAAGACAGCAATCCATGCAGCACGACCCCCTCAGGGCAATTGCCCCGACTTCGCCGCCGTGGTCAGGGCTGCCCTGCCATTGGCCAGCTCATCTCAGGGGCGCGGCGTGCGCGGCCGGTTTCTGGATGACGTGGCGCGCAGCCACAGGTGCCAGCACGTCACCCTCGACCTGGAGGACTTGGAGGTAGTGTTTCGCGGCGTGCAATCGCCTGCCCTGAGGGTGGGGACTGCAGCAGGCGAGCGTCGGGCGAAGCTGGCGGCGCAGCAGGCCTTCCGTGAGGCAGGCGGCCGTGCTGCTGCGCACGCGCTGATCGTTCTCGCATTTCCACCGTGAGACCGGCGATTTGCAGAGCCAAAGATCGCATTCGCGGCTGTTCGCGAACATATGGACCCAGACACTTTCATCCTTTGGGGAGCGTGCGAAGACGAGCGGCTCGCTCGCGGCACCATGCGGGTTAGTGTCCCCCTCGGCTGATGCCCGGGTCTAAAAAGGCCAGCAGGCCGTTCTGAAAGAGAAGCTCTATGGCATACCCCTACAAGAAGGTGTTCGAGGCAGTCGAGCGCGCGCTATTCGACATGCGCTCGCCCGACGTCGAAGCGAAGGTGCAGCGCGAGAAGCTCGATATGTTCAAGAACTACGCCACGCGCAAGCTCTCCGATGACGACTACTTCGCCATCATGGTGAAGGTGGTCTTCTACTCGGGTTTTCGTGCCGAGACGGTCAAGGCGAAAGAGGCGGTGATCTTCGGACACTTCCCCGACCTGGACACCGTTGCTGGGCACGGCAAGAAGGATGTGAAGCGCGTCCTGCTCGATACCGCGATGATCCGCAACGAGCGCAAGATCCAGGCGTGCGTCGACAACGCTCGGGTGATGCAGGCGCTGATTCAAGAGCATGGGTCCTTCCGCAGCTTTCTACTGTCATTCGGGCAGCTCAAGGCGCTCGAGGACGTGCTGCTGCTGAAGGAGACGCTCGAGGCGAAGTTCGGCTACCTGGGGGGAGTCACGGTGTACCACTTCATGACGGATGTCGGCCTCCCTGTGCTTAAGCCGGATCGCGTGATCACGCGCATGTTTCTGCGGCTGGGGCTGATTGAGGACAAGCGGCAGCTACTCAAGACGGTCCTGCATGGGCAGAAGTTCGCCGCCGCCACAGGGTTGCCTATCCGGTACATCGACATTGTGTTCGTCCTGTACGGACAGGCCAGTGCCACCGCCTACGGCATCACTCAGGGCGTGTGCCTTGACTCACCTCGCTGCTCGGCCTGCAGCTTGCGCAAAGTTCACTGCCGGTACCCACTCGACCAGGCTAGCGCGACGGCCCCTTGAAGCCAGGCCGGGATGCCTTGGGCTCCCAACGGCCACCCACCCGTCCTTGTTGCGTTTATTGTTTCGCCGCGCAACAAAGATCGAAACAAAGCGCCCGCAATCAGGGTGTCAGGCAACGAGGTTCGTCGCAAGATGCTCGAGGACGAGCGCAGCGGCCGCGGCCTTGGACCCTTGCTTCGACGCGTCCGTGGCGCGCAGCTCGATCGGGCCTTCGGCCAGCGCCAGGCAAGCGCGGCACTCGAACGAGCTCGGCGTCTTCGAGAGCTCGACGAACTCAAAGGTCGGCGCGGACAGGCGGGCCTTCTGCGCGTATTCCAAAAGGAGCTGGATCGTGCGGCCCCGATCGCTCGCCACCGGTGTCGGGCCGGCAGTGCTGCTCTGAGCGAGGGGTGCGGTCGCTGCTGTGCCATCGACCTGGTCGACCGCATCCCGGCGCGCCCCCAGCTGATCGAGTAGCGCCTGCGCGGCAAGGGCTTCGGCCTGGCGCTTCGTCGAGGCCTCGGCAGAGCGCGCATGCACGCGGCCGCCGGCGGCGGTCAATTCGACCTGGCACAGGAACGTCGGCGCGTTCGACGGGCCGGTGGACGTGCTTGTGAAGGTCGGCGTGCCCAGCTTGTTCTTCTGGCAGTGCTCGAGCAACGCACCCTTCGGGTTCGCGAGTTGGGAGGGCGGAGGGGCCGGCAAATCGCGAGCTGCGGAGCCTGGGGCCGGGGAGGGCGCTTGGTCCTCGGCGCCGCTGGCCACCGGGCGCGCTACTCCCATCAGATCGCAGAGGGTCAGAAGGGCTGCTGCCTGCTCGGCCGCTTTTTTTCCGCAAATCCTTGGCAACCGCGCGGTAGGTCGCCCCGCGCTCGGCGTCACGCATCGTCGCGGTCGCTCGAAAGGTGGGCCCCGTCCGGCCGGCGATCTCCTCGAACTGGACCTCGAAGTCGCTGATCGCGTTGATCGCGCCCGCGTGATTCAAGAAGGACACCGCGGTGGCGGGCTTTGCACCGACCATCGCAATGAAGCCCTCGGCGACGGCCGCAGGGAGGGCGGCGCGGCCTTCGATGAAGCGCACTGAGATCTTGTCGGCCAGCGCGCCGGCGGCCATGCGGCGAAGCAGCTCGTCGACCAACGCCGGCGCGAACGTGCCCGCAAGGCCCGCTTTCACCGCCTGGCCCAGTTCGTTGTCGGCAAGGGCGCGCAGCGCGTGCTGGGCACCGGTCTCCAGGGCGGCCTGCGCCTTGGCGAGCACTGGAGCCTTGAAGAAGTCGGACGTCTCCACGGCAACCGCCTCCGAGACCTCGAACAGCTCGTCGCCGATCGCCGTCATTTCGTCCTGGGAATAGGGCAGGGCGGTGCTCTGGATCATCGCGACGAGCTGGCGCTGGACGGCCAGGTCGGCGTAGCGGCGCAGCGGCGAGGTGATGTGCGCGTAGGCAGGAACGTTCAGCCCGTAGTGGCCCGTCAGGGTGCTCGTGTAGCGCGCCTTCTGCCTGATGAGGTTGAGCCGCTCCAGCGCGGCAGCAGTGGTGGCCTGGCCGCCGGCGATCCACGCCTCGAAGGATTCCGCCGCGGCGAGGCCTCGTGGCGCAGAGATCCGCGCGGTTCGTGGCATCTATATAGGAAGGGGATGTCGCTCCTGGCGGCGAGCTCGGCTACGGCGGAGTTGGCCGCGAGCATCATCTCCTGGACCAGCAGGTGCCCGACCATCTCGCCGGCGGCGAAGTGCTGGACCCTGCCTTCTTCGTCGGTCAGGAGCATCTGCTGCTGGTCGAAGAAGGCGAGGGCGCCGCGCGCACGACGCTGCCTCAGGAAGCCTCGAGCAATCGCGATCGCATCCACCATGGCCTGGTGATGCGGGTGGGATCGGTCGGAAGCGATGGACGGCACATCCTTGTATGAGAGGCGCTGCACCACGGTGATCTCGCCCAGGGAAGGTCGGGTGCCGACGTGCTGGCCGGCCTGGTCGAGCTCGAGGTCGAGGACGACGGCCGCTCGGGGAACACCGGCTGTCAGCGTCGCCTGGTCCTCGGAGATCGAGCGCGGAAGCATGGGCATGGTGGCCTGGCGCCCGCGGTAGATCGTCGCGCCCTGTTTGCGGGCCACGAGGTCCTCGGCGCTTCCGATCGGAACGTAGCCCGAAGGGTTTGCGATGGCCACGCGCACTGTCCAGCCGGAATCGCTCCTGGCGATCCCGATCGCGTCGTCCAGGTCGCGGGAATGCTCGGCGTCGATGGTGAAGAGAGCGATGTCGGTGTGCATAAAAGCATTGTGCGCAGAGGGGAGGGCGGGTCGTCAAGGATGAAGACGTCGCGTCGATCCGATCCGCGCCAGGCAAACAAAAAAAGTCGTCGTCGTGATCGTTTCGGGTATTGTTGCGCAACGAAACAAACACCGCAGCAATAGTGCAGCGCAAACTAAATGTTTGCGCCGTGCCAGTTCAGGCGAACTAAAGGCAACATGGCGATCCTTCCTCCACCACCCGGCTCGGCGAAGCCTGCCGCGGTGGCTCGCCCGCAACCAGCGGAGCAATCGGGCGGCGGCGGGACCGCTGCGCTCATCGAGCGTGCGCGCACGCTGCGCTTTCAGTTCGACCAGAAGGCTCGAGCCCAGTCGGTCGTGTTCCAGGCGGCCCGCGCTGCAGCCGATGCCGCCGCCGTCACCACGCCGGGCGCAGCGAGGCGCACGGTCAAATACGACGAGAACCAGCAGCAGCTGATCGACGCCAAGGACCACATCGTCATCGGCGAAGCCGTCGCCGGCTCGGGAAAGACGACCACCGCTGTGGGCTACGCGGCGGCGCGTCCGCACGAGAAGATGATCTACCTGTGCTTCGGCCGTGCGAACGCCGACGAAGCCCGGCAGCGATTCCCGTCGAACGTGGACGTGTTCAACGTGCACAGCCTCGCCTTCAACGCGATCGGGCACAAGTTCAAGGACCGCCTGGTCAAGTCCTGGCGCCCGCGCGACATTGCCGAGCAGCTTGGAGTGGCGAACCGCATTGCCGGCTGCATCGGGAAAACGCTCGCCTCGTTCTACTCCAGTGTGGACTCCGAGATCAACGAGTCGCACCTGGCGGTCGTGGCCGATTGGGGCCTGACGCCGCTGGAGGAGGAGCTCGTCCTCGGCCACGCCCGCAGGGCCTGGCAGAAGATCATCGCCCCCGGTTCGACGATGCCGGTGACGCACGACACGTACCTGAAGCTCTGGACGATGTCTGGGCCGCGCCTCAACTACGCTTGCATGATCCTGGACGAGGCGCAGGACACGAATCCGCTCACCGAGCAACTGGTCATGGCGCAACTCGATCACTGCCGCCTCCTGGCCATTGGTGACCGTCACCAGTCGATCTTCGGTTTCCGTGGCGCCACAAACGCCATGCAGAACCTTCGCGCGATCGAAGGCAGCCGCGTCGTAACGATGCCCCGTACCTGGCGCTTCGGACCGCGGACGGCGGATGTGGCCAACAAGATCTTGCAGAACCTGAAGGGCGAGTCGATCGAGATCCTGGGCATGGGCAAGGACACCGGTTGGGGCCGGCAATCGACGCTGCTCACACGCACGAACTCCGGTCTCTTCGAGGAAGCCGTCTCCCGTCAGGGCCGCGGCGTCCACTGGCTGGGTGGGGTGGAGAACTACAACCTGGACGTCATCGTCGACGCCTACAACATCTGGGCCCGTTCGCTCCATGCGGTCCGTGCGCCCTTCATGAAGCGGTTCCGCTCGTGGAGCGAGTTCGTGGACTACTCCGAGTCGTCGCGCGACGCCGAGACCCGCATGCTCATCAAGGTGGTCGAGCGCCACGAACACAAGATCCCGCAGCTCGTCGCCCAGGTCAAGAAGAACGAAGTGAAGGATCCGGCGGCCGCCGAGCTCACCCTGACCACGCTCCACAAGTCGAAGGGCATGGAGTGGGACTGCGTTCGAATCGGCAACGACTTCGAGTTCCTCTTCGAGGCCGAGAAGGAGATCTGCGAGACCGGCGAGCTGTCCAAGGCCACCGAGCAGGAGGTCAACCTTCTGTATGTCGGCATCACCCGCGCCCGCGGCATGTGCAAGCTGAACGACGAGACCGAGCAATGGCTCAAGGAACTGCCCCAGCTGCAGGCCGAGCGCATGCGCGCGATCGAACTCATGAACAGCGCCGGCACGGCGCGTCCCGCCCACTGAACCCTATGACCGACACCATCGACACGATCAAGGTCGACGGCGGCAAGTACACCGTCGAGCTGGGCCACAAGAATGGCCGTTTCTCCTTCACCGCGCTGCGCAATGGGCTGCCATGGCGGGACATGTCCTCCGACGGCGACAACCTGATGCTGGCGATGTTCCAGCAACTGCGCGATCAGCAAGACCGAATTGCTCAGCTTGAGCGCGCCGCCACCGAGCCGGTGCAGAGCACCATTCGACGCTGGGACGTTCTGGACGGCTCTTCCGAGGCGATCGAGGCCGAGCCCACCTACACCATGACCATGGATCCAGCGAAGGGCGTGGTCGAGATCCGCCCCGCCGGCGTGAGCAACGAGCAGCTCGAGGGACTGCCCCAGTTGCTGCTGGGCGTCGAGATCAATGGCGGTGCGCCGCGGGTCTACATCTACGACGACGTCCTCTCTGGCGAGGTCAAGCATCAATTCACGGCCTTGCCGGACGGCGAGCTGGCCGCCGACCTCGAAGAGACGCCCGACGCCCAGGTCATTGGCGAGCGCATCCGGCTGGCAGTGGCCCGATCGGCTTCCCAGCAATCCCCCGAGTCCGACCAGGCGCCCCGCGCCTGATCGCAGTTTTCCCATCAGCAACACGGCACCACAAGAGCCATTCACCCAGGAGCGACAGCATCATGACCACCACCACGTCCACTCTCAGATTCGGCTTCGCGCCGCGCGCTGCAGCCCCCGCCGCAGCACCCACCGCTGCGCCTGCCGCTGCTCCCGTCGCGTCGGCGCCAGTCGCCGCGCCCGTCGCCCAGTCGATCGCCACCAGCACCGCGCCTGTCCAGGAAGCCCCTGTCGCCACCCTGGCTGCCCAGGCCGTCGAAGGCGCAGCCGGTGAAGCAACCCAGGCTGCAGTCCCCACGGAAGACATCACGATCATGCTGTCGACCGGCGGCCGCCAGGGCCAGGTCTTTGGTGGTGTCTTCGGGCGCATGGAAGGCGACAAGTTCCGCACCGACCCGCTGCTCAAGGCCATCTACCTGCTCGAGCTAATCGACGGCGCCGTGCCGGGCGGCGTGCCGGGCGCTGGTCGCGACGACGAGCACGGCGAGATGCTGGAGCAAATGGGCGGCATGCCCGAGACGGTCACGGTCTCGGTGCCGACCGACCTGGCCGCCTCGTTCAAGGCGACGCTCGCCAATCTGAGCGGCGCCCGCTGGCAGCAGCTCTACGAACAGGCCGGCGCCAGCGTCAACTCGATGGTCAAGTTCGCGCTCAACAACGAAGCCCGTGTGGCTCGCGAAGCCGTCGCGCAGATCGCCCGCACCGGTGGCGAGGTGTTCACGGTGCAGGTTGCCGAGCCGAAGGAGCTGCGCTTCATGATGATCGCCGGCGACGACTACGACGAATACGACCGCGAGCTCTCGGGCGTGCCCCAGGCCGTTGCAGGGTCGCCTGTGGTGACCGCGGTGGCCGGTGAAGTGGCCGATGCAGCGGTGGGGATGGAAACGTTCGCGAGCGCCTGTGGCGGCCGCCAAGAAGGCGACACGCTGACCTATACCCACATCGAACACTTCACGGTCCTGGCCGACACCGCCGAGAACGCGGTGAAGGTGCAGGCACTGGTGCCGGAAGGCCTCATGACCCGCACTGCGATGAGCGCCGGCGATGTGATGGTGAACGGCCAGCCGTACGTCCTGTCCGGCCCGTTGCTCGAGGACGAGAGCGCAACGGCCGACGCCCCGCGCTGACCCGAAAGCGGGGTTGCTCGTCACGGTCTGCGCTTGAATCCTTTTGATTTAGGGGCCCGTGGCGAGTAATTACCGCGAATGTAAAAACCGCTCAAAACCTTGCGGAAAATACGCGCTTCAATAGACAATGGTGCGCAAGGACAGCCCTTCGGGGCCATCCAGAGGTAGAAATTCAAAAGGGGCTTCGGCATCGAGAGACAGTGGGGAGCCGGGCCCGCGCACCACGACCTTGGAGCGGCTTCGGCCCCGGCGCGGTGTGGTACGGAGCAGTTGTGCGCCTGCTGTCAGGTGAGCCAGAAACAGAAGGGCAAAAAAAAGCGAGCACCGGATAAATCCAGATGCTCGCTGCAGGTGACCAAGTCACCGATCAGGACAGAAGAGGAAATCGAGAGCGGAGAAAAACCGCGCTTGACACCAAAACTGATCACCAACCGTTGCCTCGGTACCGAGGAAGATGCCTTAAGGCGGTCTCTCAGTACCAGATAGCGGTGCGGGATAGTGAAGAAGTCTCTACCACAACGCGCCACCACCAGAGTGTGAAAAACACCAAAGGGCTTAACTTGTCGCAATTATGGTAGAGACTTCGACCAGGTGTCAACGCGACTCTCGTCTCACGGCGACTTTTTCCGTCCAGATCGGCTCTCAACGAGTCATCTGTGGCGTCATCCACTGCGACTTAGGTCAGACTTAGGCCAGACTTCTACCAATTAGTAGAAAAGTTAACCTGAGCTGATTTCCACGATGACCTCCTCGTGCGGGGGGCTCGGTGCAAGTCGATAGATGGATGCGGGCCTCGGGCCCGGCACTCTCGAAGATGGCCTTCAGGGCCACCGGCGCTCGCTCGTTTGCGTGCGATCAGTGCAAGAGAACGGTGTTCTGTTTGAAGATGAGCCCGAGCTGGATGTTCGGTCCTCGCTCCGCCACCTCGAAATGGACGGCGTGCACGAGTCATCCTCTTGTCTTGGCATCTTGGGGATGAGCGACCTCCAGCTCGCATCAGCCGGCTATACGGTCTACTTCAACCTGAATCCGGCCGCCAAGAAGCGCCAGATGATCCGCCATGCCTCCATGCACGGTGAAATCGTCGCCGCAGCGGAGCAAAGCCGCGAGCGAGACTTCTATTCAGCAGCTGCTCTCTTCAGGAGCAAGGCGTCGCGAAGCAAGTCGAACGTCAAGTCCCTTCAGGTGTGCTGGGTCGACCTCGATTGCTACAAGAATGGCATCGTGCCCACGGACGACTTCGTCGAGAGGCTGGTTGACCGGGCTGTTTTTGCAGGCATCCCGCGACCGACGCACATCGTTCATTCCGGGCGTGGGCTCTACATCAAGTGGCTCCTCGACGCCCCCGTGCCCGACAGCCACCTGGAGATGTGGGAACTGGTGCAGCTCCGGTTGAACCAGCTCTATGAAGATGTCGGCGCCGACATCGCCGCGAGGGACTCTGCCCGCGTTCTGCGCGTCGTGAACACGGTCAACAGCAAGGTAGGAGGCCAGGACGGCAGTGACCGATCCGGCCTCGTGCGGGTGACGTGGGAGGGTGGCCAGCGCTACTCGTTCGAAAGCTTGCTCAGGGCTGCCAGCCTCCTCGACAACCAGATCGCAACGGACATCAAGAAGGCGGGAGCGAAGGTCGCTCACCAGGTCGGAGCCGGCATTGCTCTCGTCGACTTCACTCTTCCCGAGTCGGCCCGCGGCAGTATCGTGCTCCTTCGGGACTACGGGGTGATGCGACAGCCCAGTTTCGACCTCGAGCAGATGAGCAAAGCAGAGGGGAAGCGCGGGCTATCCGCCAGGACGCTGGCCTGGTACCGATGGCTCGACATTCGGGATCTGCTGCAAAGCCGGGTCGAGTCCGGGGGGGGAACTGGAATTCCGGAAGGATGTCGAGACCTGACCCTCATGTGGATGGTGAACTTCCTCGCTCAGGCAGGCGTCGTCAACTCGCGCAACGTTCATCAGGAGATCGATTCGCTTCTGCGGGCGTTTGATGGAGTCGGGTATCCGGGTCCACACGGGTTCGAGCACCCAATGAAGTCTGGCGCGCTGAACACGCTCCTTCATCGAATCAAGGCGAGCGAGGCCGGCCAGCGCTACCAGTATGGTGGGGGCCTGTGGGATCCGAAGTACACCCCATCGAACGACTACCTCATCAACTTGTTCCGCGTCACGAACGAAGAGATGAGAGGTTTGCGCACCCTCATCGATCAGGACGAGAAGCTGGCCCGGTCCGACCGAAAAGTCGAGGGCCGCGCCGAGCGTCGCGATGCGCGCAAGTCCTGGAATGCCGAGGCGCTCCGTATGCGCGACGAGCAGGCCGCGGCACGCCAGGCCGGTGACAAGGATGCGGTTCCCGAGCAGAAGGTCTGCGCAACGATCGCGCAGGCGCTGGGTCTCGTCCCCCGCACCGTTCGGGAGTTCTTGCGCAGGCACGACGGCGCGGCGGCCCTCAAGGAAGCTCGAAAGGCGGGGAAAGCGCCACCGCGAGCCTATCGGAAGCCAGCAGACCTCAGCCCAGAGCAGCTCGAGGAGCGGAACCGGCTCAATGCGAAGCGCAAGCACGCGCGTCTGGTGGCGGGAATCCGCAAGAACGGATACGAGGGCGACGGCAGCCCGGAGGATGTCCAGGCCTGGTTCGATTCGAAGAAGGCTGCCTTCCAAGCCGAGATGGCGCGGAACGCCGCAGCCGCCGCGGAGGAATCTCGCGCGAAGCAAGAGGAGGGCGTGCGCAACATGAATGCGCAGTTGGAGCGCCTGATGCGCCACGTGAGGGAAGGCGCCGGCGTGCCCGATGTTCTCGATCAGATCGCCGACGGCACCATTCAGGAGTCTCCCGCCCCGTCGCCATTGCAGGTCGCACCCGCCAGGCCGGTGCCCTCCGATCGAGGCCTCGACGGCGACGACAACAACGACCTGCCCGTATCGCCTGAGGTCGAGTCCATGACGAAAACAATATTTCGCGAAATAGGTCGCCTGCGGGAAAATCCACCAATCAAGGATTCTCCGTCGATCATGAACCCGCTACCCGTTTCGCCATCGAGCCCAGTCGAACCGACCGCTGTTGCCAGTGCGGCAAAGAAGACGTCCAAGCGGGCACTGCTGGATAAGGCCCGCAAAGCCCAGTCCAAGGATGCGTTGCCGGCAAGTGCAAACGATCCGGTGATCGACGGTTCTGCTTCGCCGCCTGTTGAAGCCGGGCCTGCGGGCCCAGCGACCATCGCGACGAGCGTGATTCCCCCGGATCTGCTCGAGTCGTGGGGTGGCGGCTCCGCGGACGACCCCGAGCGGGCTGGGATGCCGGATCTCGACGATGGCTACCTGGATTCGTTCGCTGACGGCGACGCGCCAGTGGTAGGACATCCGCCGGCAAGTCCCGCACCGGTCACTGCTCCAGCCGTCGCCTCCTCGAAAACGCCACCGGTGCTGGCGTTCGCCCGGGGCACCAAACCGGGATCTCCTGCCGCGGCGCCAGCCCGAGGGTTCGGCTTCAACCGGGCCGCAACGCCTCCGGCACCAGGCGCGCCAGCTCGACCAGCGGCGGCGCCCGCAGGGTTCTCGGTGCGCAAGCCGGCTGTGCTCCCTTCGAAGCCCTTGGGGTTTGGTGCGCCGGCTCGCCTCTCCACGGACCAGGCGAAGGTCAATGGCCAGTCCCACGATTTCGCCAAGCTCTTCGACGAGCCGCAGTACGGCGACGACGGCATGCCAACCACCTACCCGGCACCGAAGGTGTGGCCCAGCAACGATCTGCCCGCTGGCAGCCGCTACACGCCGGAGGAATGGGCCAACGCGCGTGAGCCCGACGCAGAGCTCCCAACGGGACACGTCGTCGTCGAGGTGCAGGTGGGGAACCCCGTCCGGTCGGCGCTGCTCAGGGTGCCGCGCAAGGCCGCGCCCGAGTCGAGCGCAAAGCCTGTCGCACGCACAGTCGTCATCGACGGGAAAGTGGTCAAGCAGGAGCCGTATCGAGGGATCGACGATCCGATGGCCGACGCGATCGCCGACACGATCGTCGTCTCCCGGAAGTCGCCAATCGCCGAGGAGGTGCGAGGCGCTGTCGAGGGGGGTATCGAGATCGCGCACGGAGGGGTGAGCTCGTACTTCCGCATCATCCGCCCGCGCAGCCACTACTCGGACCCGGAAAAGTTCATCTACATCAACTCGAAGCTGCACATGAGCGGCTCACTGGGCGAGGCAGGCGCGCGGATGGCTCCAAGCGCGCCAGAAGCGCTTTCGGATGCGATCGTGGAGCAGGCCCAGCACGAGCACGAAGAGCAGCCAGAGCAGGAAGAGCTCGAGGCAGCGGAGGCACCCCGTGGCTGAGCGTGACATCGCGCAGGCGATCGACCTCGACACGCGCCAGTGGAACCCGGCTGAGCACCTGGACTCCGTCCGCATGGGCTTGCGCCAGCGGCTGGACTCGCAGCGCGCGCGCCGCGCCGCCGCGCAGCCGGCGACCACCACCAGCTCGGCGCCGCCTTCAGCGCCCGCGCAACGCCGCCCGATCGCGCAGATCACGCTCAGCTACGCGGAGCTGCTCAGGATCGTGGAGCAAGCCGCGCCCGATCAGCGCAGCGTGACGCTGACCCAGACCGCCGACAACGTCTATGTGAAGCCCGTCCTGCAGGGCAGTGCGAGCGTCACCGGCCGCGCAGTGGGAGAGCTGATCGAGAGGGAACTCGCCGTACGCGATCGCCTTGAGGCGAACGTAGCGCGGCGGTATCTCGCCATGCAAGGCGTCGATCACCTGGTCGACGAGCAGCCAGAGGACGCCAGCGAGCCGGCCGAGCGCATGGGCATGTAGCTGGGAGGGCAGCCCGTGAAGGCCGGCCCGGCCCGGTGCTGCTTCGTGCAGATAGTCCGTGGTTGCCTTGCGCGATTCGCTTCGCGCCTGCTATTTTGAATGCATGACCTCCAACTCTCCTCCTGGCAACCCATACCCGTTCGAGAGATCCGGTGGCCCGTCGAAGCTGCGTGGCCGGATGCCTGCGCAGCCCGCCGCTTCGACAACCGGCGCCCGCTTGCGAGAGCTCCGAATCGAGAGGCGTTGGACCCAAGCGGAGCTGGCCAGGCACGCCGGCGTCTCGCAGTCCCTGGTGAACATGTTGGAGCGTGGCGAGCTTGCTCATTCGCGCGCTGCGGAGAAGCTGCTCCGCGTTATGGATGGAGCGCATCAAGCTGCCCGAGATCCAGCACATCGCATTGCCACCACCCTGTTGAACTGGACGCCTGAGCGCCAGGCGTTGCTCAAGGAGAGCCCCTCGGCATTTGCGGTGGCCATCTCGGCCATTGCGCGCGCGGCAGCTCGCCGCGCGCGCTGATCCTTCACCCTTCGAATCAAGATCAGGTTGCCCCATGGATGAGACCAACGCTCCTGCAGTTCCCCCGGCGAACTTGTCCGCCTCGAGTCGGGACCTTCTCGAAAGGGTCTACGACAGGCTCTGCAAGGCTCAGATCTTCGGTCTCGCAACCGAGGTGCGGGAAACCCTGGAGGCTCCGGCTGCAGCATCCTCGTCGGGCCTGCCGCTCAACCAGGAACCGAAGTACACGGTGGATGGCGACAGCATCGTCAACCGCGCTAGCCACCACCGCATCCCGGCCGACGAGCCGGTGTTCATCATGCGGGCCCGCGACAAGTTCGCCGCGGGCGCGATCTACAACTACGCGCTGGATTGCCCGCCGGGCCCGCACCGAGAGGCTGTGCTGAAGCGTTTCGACGAGTTCTCCGCCTTCGCGAAGCAACACCCTGAGCGCATGGGCGAGCCGGATACGGCGGTGGCGCCATGAGAGGCTGGAAGCTCAAGCGCACCGCGCAGTGTGCCAAGTGCCCGTGGCGCAAGGACGTCGATCCGCATGACATCCCTAACGGGTACTGCGAAACGAAGCACCGCGCGCTGGTCGACACCATTGCCGTCGAAGGGGACCTCTCGAACCTCTTCGGCCCGCTACGGATGATGGCCTGCCACGAGCTGGAGGACGCCCATTGCGTGGGCTGGCTGGCGAATCAGGCCGGACCCGGCAACAACATCGGTCTGCGCATTCGGCTTCATTCCTGCGAGAACGCTGATCGCATCCGCCTGGTCGGTGAGCAACACGAGACCTTCGAAGCGACGTTGCCCTGAGGGCCGCTTCACAACGCATGGACACCACCCAGAATGAATGCCACGAAACCCCCATTCACGCAGGTCGAGCCGTCGGCTCTCGATGCATCGGTCGCTGAGCTCGAGGCCTTCGACGCGCGCGAGACCAGCGAGCCGCTCTCTCAATCCGAAGGCGAATCGCTGTCGCTGGTGCTCCACGAGCTCAAGCGCCTCCGGGCGCAGGCCGCACCGGTGACCACTCCCGATCCCGTCGTTGTCTCCGAGCAGGATCTCGAGACGCTCGACTACGTGGAAGAGCTGGTCCGCAGCAGCGGCTTCGCAGACAAGGCGGACCGGCTGGCCCGCATGCACGAGGTTCTGAACCGAGTTGCCCAGGGTCGCGAGGCCTCGCACTACCGGGAGTCCTACGAGCGCGCCGTCCAGCGCCTGGTGCTCATGCGCCAGCTCATCCCAGCCGAAGGCCTCCGGGGCGTCGAGGTCGAGTGGCGCACACGCAAGCGCGAGCCCCTGGCGGACGCGGCAGAGCTGAACCTTCCGGACGTGGTGCGCGGCGAGTTGCGCCAAATGGCTGAGCACTGCGGCGCGGTGAGCTATCAGTCATGTCGGCGGCCGGCGTCGCGCCGACGCTCGGCATCGATCTGGGCATTGCAAATTTCGCCGGCCTTTCAGATGGCAGACTCATCGAGCCGCTTGCAGCACTGAAGGGGCAGCGTCGAGTTCGAGGACGATCGCCCGCCGCTTGCGAATGGGAAGTCGCGGCCGGCGCGGACCTCTCGCGGCGCCTGGGTTGGCGTCAGCATGCTTGCCCGGGCCCCGGCCCCGAAGCCGGCCCCCGAAGCTGAAGCCGACCTCCTGACCATCGACCCAGACGACGTTTGGGACAGGATCCCGGGCCTGAGCGCCTTGGGTGGGTCCGACGGAGAGGAGCGTCTGGGTTGGCTGCTCCCGGTGGAGCTGGAGGAGCTCGAGGGTTCGAGTCCGCGGATGGTGTGATGGTCAGGCTGGAGGAGCGAATGCGGACGCGTTTGCCACCCGGCCCCTGAGGATCTTCGCCCAGAGGTGCCTCCGCAACTCGAGTGGCACTTCAGCCCACTCGACCAGGTCAATGCCGGCCGCGGAGTAATCGCCGCGCGCGACCATGGCGGCATAGTTCTCGTGGAACGAAACTAGGTGCACCTGCTCGCATTCCACGATGGTCCGAATGAACTCGGCGGCATCGTTCTCCGGGCTGGTATCAAAGGCTGCGATCGCCGAAGAGGGCGTCACCTGGCGCCTGGTGCACTTCAAGCGCATCCAGACAACGCTCACGAAGCTGATCGAACGGCACCTCGGTGCCGGTGCGGACGCGCGCCATGGACGCTGTGGTGTCGGGCCGGTGCGCCAGTCACATCATTTCCTCGTAGATCGAGCGCCGACGCGCATCGAGTTCGGGGGCAAGGGAAGGTGCGAAGCTTTCACTCATCCTGCGTTCTGAGCCTGTGGAGTGGCGACATGGATCGACGGAGTCTGTCACGAAGCGGAGGATTCGTGCTTCAGCCCGACGGCATCCGGCATCGCCACTGACGGGCCAGCTGCATCGGTCCGGCGAACGCGCGCGCGGTTTTCAGGCCTCATCTACTTGTGGCTTCGCGAGCGCGCGTGCAGAATCCGCTCCCAGCAATGGCAATTGCGGCCGCAAGGCCTGTCGACGAAGGGCGCGAGCGCTGAGATGCAGAACTGCACCGGCGACTCGCCCGCCCGCTGAACCCATCCTTCGATGACCGGCCCGAGTAGCGCTCAGCTTCCTCAATCGGCCGGTGCTCTACGAATGGAGCAAATTGACTCCGGCTTGATCGAATGGTCCGGCTGCCGGTGCTGTCCTGTGGGATCGATTCGAAGGCGCCAACACGTAGATGGCGAACCCTATTTGGATCAATCCCAATCCAGCAATTGAAAACAAGCGCAGGACGAGGCGGGTCTCGGGCGCCCAGTCCAGTATGTTGAGTGGAGTGAAGTACGCTGCCTCGTTGAGCAATCCCGGCGCCGACAGTAGCGAGCTTAGAAGGAAGTGGATCCAGGCGACAGAATGATTCGGTGGGGCATCGATCAGCCTGGAGAGCCAGTCGTAGCCGCTAGCCCACAAGGCGAAGGCGCTGGCAAACACGAAGAAGTATCCCAGGACGCCGACATTGGCGGAGCGTGCCACTGCAGCTAAGCCGATTGCGTACAGAGCGAAGGCGGTCGCCGCAAAGATTGCAGAAGGATTAGACGGGCGTACTGCCGCTGCGCACATGACGCAGAAGATGACCATGAGGAGTGCGAGCGAACCAGAGCTTCCGCTGACTAGGCTAGTGACGATGGAACCGTTGAATCCAAGCAGTTGGGCGAGCCACAGGGATAGCAGCAGCCAAACGCAGATGCCGGCAATGGCCACGATAAACATCAAGCTTGACCAGTACCGCCAATGGTTTCCCTTTGTTGCTCGATAGAAAATGGGCCCAACAGCGCCGGTCGCAGTTAGGAGGGAGACTAGAAGGAACGCTCCGATCGACAAACGGAGAAGCCCTCGCCACTGAGTAACAACAGGAATGGCCGAGGGAGGGTTTATGAGCAGGATGCCGAGATAGCCCACGGCCAGACTGTTCGCTGCGAGCATCACATACGCAGCAACGAGCCATGCCCAGCAATTCAGAGGCATCTTTGCCAATGTCATGCCTGGCGCGCGAGTGTTGAGGATCGAAACGATCAGCCGGATTGCGAAGTGAATGGAGAAGGCCGCCATGCAGAGGACAGCAATGGACAGGGCGACCAAGATCGAACGGTAGCTGTCAAAGAATAGCTCCGCCGTTGTCGCGGATAGCAGAGCTACGCATCCGATTCCGAATACCCAGTTCGACGCATTTGCTTGGCGTTGAAATGCCAGTTCGCCAGCCCCTATCTGCCATGGGATCGCCCAAGCGGCAAACGCGAAGGACAGGATCGCCGTCCCACCATAAACGGTACCAAAGGCAAGCAGACTTGTCGTCCCGAACGGTCCGCGCAGGTGGAGCCAATCAGGAGGCTGGCGGGTCATGGAGCCGACCAAGACGACGGCGAGCGCCAGCGCTGGGACGATGATTGCCATCAAGACTAGCGTGCGTGCGGGCCATCCCTCTCCGCTCAAAGTCGGCTCCTCCCTCTCCAGATCGAGGACACCGTCGACCATCGTTGCGTGCGCGGAAGACTCGATCTTGGCCTGCCTCCGCGATAGGATGACCTCTGTGACACCGAGTGCCAGCGTGATCACGGTCCCTGCTGTCGCCAGAATAGCCGGAAGACCATAGCTCATCTCAGGCCTTTCAAGGTGTTGCCCCGGCCCATGCCCACCACACAAAGAAGACTGAGGTTGGGATCGCCGCCTTGCGTGACCAGCTGAATGATTCCCTCTTCTTGCTCGTGTTCGATCGAAGAAACTCGAAGAGCAACAAGCTCTGGAGCAGCACTATCCAGAGTAGTGCAAATGCTATGTGCGGCCCTGAAATGGCTTCGGCAGGTGAAAACGCGCCGAAGAAGGCGCATCCGGCGATCAGGTGCAGCGCATAGCCCGAATGGTGCAGTTGCCCCTGGATTTCGTTCCTTACCTTTCCGCCGAGTGCCTCGTGTGCATCCCATGCGATATGCAAGGCGATCAGCACAGCCGATCCCAAGACGAAAAACAGAAAGTTGACCACGATTCCGAGTCGCAAGGAGTCGCACGATTCGATGGCGCAATCAAGCATTGGTCTACCGCGCTCCGGTTCTGGCCGCCTACTTGAGGACTCCTATGGCCGGCAGCGACGGCCATGACATTAAATAGTACTTTTGGACGAACTTCAACAGCTGTCCCCGACCGGCTCCACTCGGTTCTGCCAACTACAGCGTCGGGATTCGAGGGGCCGCCCCTGGATGACCCGGGCCACGGGCCTTGCTTCGACCTGGCCCAATGCCGGCGGTTGGTTGTCGCTGCTTCCGCTCGACCACGTGTTGGCGACGCCAGCGTGGACAACTCTCGGCTCGACGACAGGACCAGACCTTGGCTCCGACCATCGGCCTGTCATCGTCCGGTTGCGCCTGAAGAAGCTGGCCGACTGACGCTTACCCGCCATCCTCCATATCTGTTCTCGCACCAATCGCAGTCGTTGCCTTGCGGAAACAGGCTTTGTGCCGATATCCTTCTGCGGAGAATTCCGAATTGCCTATCGACGGCACGAACATGGCCTCCACCCCGACTTTCCTGTCCCGCCTCAAGCTATCCGATCCGGATCTGGCGCTCCTTTGCGTGCCGGCGGCGTACATCGACTGTACGAGCTCGATCACCGATCTGGATGAGGCGGATCACTCGGGCAAGACCTCCCATCTTCTGAGCCTGGTGGTGACCGATCGCGTCATGGCGGTCAACAAGGACAAGTCCCCGGCGGTCTGGGGCGGAAGGGTCATCACGTCCATGGCGGAGCTGCAGGAGAAGCAGTACCCGTTCTGGAAGAACATCGGTCGCCTCCAGATCGAAGTCGCGGACGACACCGGCCGCGTCGCCTACCTGAATTCGTTCGCTCCCTGGGGTTGGCGCACTACGCAGATCGGCTCGAAGGTCCACTTCCTCGGTACCGTGAAGCGCTTCGGTGACAAGCTCTATGTCGAGCCCGGCGCCGAGCAGCCACACAGCGGTGCGATCGGCGGGATCTGGGCGCGCTACCTGGGCATGCCGGGCCGCGTCACAGGAGAAGCTGTCACCGGCGCCGTGCACGCGGTGCTGGACAAGGAAGCCGCCTACCTGAAGTCCGAGCGCCATATCGTCGCCGCCATGCAACTGGACGAGGCGGGCGTGCTCGCATGCGTCCAGTACGACCTGGATGAGCTCGCCGAGGGCCTGCCCGTCTTCTCGACCCTTCGCGAACTGCTGGTCGCCTTGCACCGGCCTGTGTCGGTTACAGCCGGCGAGCGTGCCCTCCAGCTGGCGCAGCGAATCGATGCGGCCTCGATCCGCACGGCCGCGCGCACCCAGAGCAAGCGGCAGCCCCACCGTGATGCGCCCCTCATCGTGCCGGACCAGCAGGTGCTCGACCTGGCCGCCAAGCAGGCAGAGACGCTCACGGACGACCAGCGCACTGCCATCCTGGGCATCGCCAGCGCACTGCGCTCGCCGGTGCCGATGAATGGTCTCATTCCCGGCGATGTCGGTACCGGCAAGACGCTCACCTTCCTGCTGCCCGCCATCGTGGCCCACCAGAACGGCGCCAGCGTGGTCATCATGGCGCCCACCATCATCCTTGCGAACCAGATCGCCAAGCAGATCGTGCGGCGCTTCGCCGGTGGGATCCGCGGCGTGGAGCGAGTCGAGGCTGGCAAGAAGATTCGCAACAAGGATCACATCCTGGTCGGCACCAGCGGCCTGACGAGCGCGTGTTCGAAGGCGGGCATCGTCCCCAACGTGCTGGTGATGGACGAGCAGCACAAGCTCTCGGTGCAGACGCGCGGCGCGCTGGTCGGCCCGGCCACCCATGTCATCGAGGCGACGGCCACCCCAATCCCGCGCTCCCTGGCGACCGTGTTCTTTGACGGAATGCAGGTCTTCACGCTGCGCCAAGCGCCGGTGGAGCGCTCGATCACGAGCCACATCGTCGACGTGCGCAGCCGCGGCGCCGTGACCCGTGCGATCCGCGAGACGATCGCTGCCCGCAGGCGCGTGCTGGTCATCTATCCGCGCGTGGACAGCGCCGAGGTCACGAAGAAGGCCAAGGCCTCGAAGGAGGGCGCGCAGCTCGAGCTGGGCGCGACCACGGAAGACACCACCCGCACGGCGCAGGGCGTCGTGGATGCGGCGGCGACCTTCGAGCAGGCCTTTCCCGGCAAGGTCGTGGCGCTGCACGGTCTCCTCTCCGACGACGAGAAGGACGTGGCGATCCAGCAGATCACGAGCCTGGAGAAGCCGCTCGCCGTGGCCTCGGTGGTCGTTGAGACCGGCATCGACATTCCGGACATCGGCCTGGTCGTCATCCGCGATGCGGACCGGCTCGGCCTGTCCCAGCTACACCAGCTGCGCGGCCGGCTGGTGCGCAACGGCGGCGCGGCCGACTTCTTCATGATGGTGGAATCGATCGACGCGCTGGAAGATGCGGCCCTCGAGCGCCTCATGGCCTGCAAGCTGACCACCAACGGTTTCCGCCTGGCAGAGATCGACATGAAGCATCGAGGCTTCGGCTCGTATGTGGATGACAGCCAGACAGGTTCCTCGCAGGGCGTGTTCAGGCTGACCAAAATCGCTCCGGCTGACTTTCTGGGCATCGCGACCGCGACGGCGGCGGCGGGTGAACCTGGTGCTGCAGACGTCGAGGACGCCAACGAGGCGGATGCGCTGATGCGGCGTGTGCGCAAGGAGGTCGAGAAGCTGCGCCAGGCGGTGGCCGCCGGCGAGAGCCCAGTGAGCCCGGCCGCGCGAGCCGAACCGGCCCCGCCGGCCAGGCTCTCCACCCCTCCAGGATCCTTCAAGCCCCGCCCGCCAGCTCCCGCGCCGCGGCCCGCGCATGCGGCGCCCCAACCGCGCCCAGCGCCAGCAGGACAGCCCGGGCAGCAGCTGGGATTCCGGCTGTTGCCGGCCCGCCCCGAGGTGCGCGCGCCGGCGAGCCCCACGCCTGTCGTGGGCCGGTTCCCAGCGCATGCGAGTCGCACGCCCGTTGCGCCGCCCCCGTTGCCGCCAGGCGCGATCGAGCGCATTAGGGCGGGATTCGACTTCTCCGCCGCTGAGCCGCTGCCCGCGCCCACCGCAAAGGCCGATCCGGCCGCGGTTCCTGGCTTTCCTCCACGGCGGGCGTTCCCGTCCCGGGGCTGAACCGTTCACCCACCCGCTCGGCCTGTGCCGCGCACAACTGACGTTGTCCCATGCAGAATCTCTTCTACAGCTCCTGTCCCGTCGTTCGCCGCTCCACCGAAACCTTTGCTGAGTGGACCACCATTGGTGGTGAGCGCCGCCGTTTCGAGTTCGAGCGGGAGATCCATTGGCTGCAGGAATCCGAGGCCGTCCTTCGCTTCGTCCATGGCGGAGAGGAATTGCAGCACGAGTCGACCCACAACGACTACTACGGCTACCTCACCGCGGCGCAGGGACTCGATGGCGATGCCCGGCGCGCGATCGAGACTTACCGAGTCACCGCGGATAGTTCGCTGGTGGTCGAGATCGTGTCCCGCGTCTTTCAGCGTCCGGTGGTCGAGACTGGGGAGGCCCGGAAGTACAACCTCACGAAGCCTCAGGGCCATAAGTCCCAATGGGCGGACGTTCCCGACGAGTCGCGCAAAGAGGTTGAGGTGGATGGGGAGACCATCTGGCCACGGCTGGCGCGCGTCGAGCTCGCCGAGGAGGTGGTCTGGTCCTCGAAGCTGTCGCGCGATGCAAACGAGGCTGTGTGGGGTGATTTCCGTGTCCGGTGGGCATCCGCGCTCGCCGGTGCCGAGTCCGTGGCGGAATCGACTGTTTAAGGGGCCTCGGGAGGGGTAGGTCACCCCTCGCATGCCTCGGCCGGCCCGGCGCGTAGAGTGGGTATCTGCATGGGGCGGCGTTGGTGCCATAGCAGGCGTTAACTGCATATAATGCATGCTATGGCAAGCACAACAAACCCCGGAACCACACCAGGTGCTGTCGCGGATCGCGTCTCCCAACTGGGGCAGCGGATCCGATCTGCGCGAACCCGCCGGAAGTTGCGTAGGGAGGATCTGGCGCAGCGCGCAGGTGTGTCGAGATCGACGCTCGAGGCGATTGAACGAGGTGAGCTCACCACCGGCATCGGCGCCTACGTCAGGGCTCTTTGGGCTATGGGGCTCGACCAAGAGTTGGACCTGATTGCCGACCCTGGGCTCGATCGTGATGGTCTGGCGCTCGAGTTGTCGGCGGTCACCAAGCGCGTGCGCGTGCAATCGAAGGTCGACAATGACTTCTAGGGCGCTGACCAACCAAGCTTTCGTCTGGATCTACATGCCCGGGGATAGCGAGCCCACGGTGTGCGGTCGGTTCACGAATGAGAGGACCGCGGCCGGTATGGTTGGAAAGTTCGTCTACGCGAAGTCCTATCTCGCGCTCGAGCACAAGCTCGCGATTGATCCAATCACGCTGCCGCTGAGCCCCAGGGAATACACGACCACGCAGCAACTCGGGTTCTTCGGGGTGTTCGCGGACTCGTCTCCGGACAGCTGGGGGAGGGGCGTGATCGAGCTCATGTACGGAAAGCCAGATTCGCCGGTCGGTTACCTGTTGCGCTCGCAAGATGACCGCGTAGGCAATCTTGGATTCAGCGTATCGGCCGAAAAGCCACCGGTGCAGCGTCCCCTGCCAAGCCGAGAAATCCTGTCATCGGCAGTTGGGGTGCTCGCCGGGATCGAGAGGGGACAGAAGGAAGAGCCCGCCCTCGAACACTGGGTGCGTCCTAACACGGCGATGGGCGGAGCCCGTCCGAAGTTGACGATTGCAGACGACAACTACCAATGGATCGCAAAATTCCCGTCGCGTCTCGACGACCCTGAGGTGTCCATTGCACGACTGGAGCACGCCACCCACGCATTGGCGAAGCTCTGCGGCATCGATACGGTGCATTCAGAGGTCCATTCGGTGGACGGTCATGACATCCTTCTGGTCCGGCGGTTCGACCGCACCGCGCTGAAGAATGGCGGCGTGACGACCTGGGGCCGGAACGCGTTCGTGAGCGCGCGAACAGTGCTGTACTCGTCCCCGGTGAATGACTATTCCGAGAGCGGAAGCTACGCGAACGTGGCCCGAGACATGATCCGATGGAGCACTAAGCCTGGCTCCGACAAGCCGGAACTCTTCCGTCGGATGGTCTTCAATTGCCTGGTGTCAAACAGTGACGATCACGAGCGCAATCATGGCTTCGTTGGAGATGATCTTGCCGTTGGCTACCGGCTCTCGAGCGCCTACGACATGGTTCCGCGTGTACCAACCACCCGTCGCCGCGTGCAGGCAATGCTTGTAGGGAAGACCGCCGCACCCACGCGCGAGAACATACTGAGCAACGTCGAGCCGTACGGCTTAACCCCGAAGGCGGCCGCGGAGATCTACGATCACATCCAGACGACGGTCCGCCAGAACTGGCGCAAGTGCTTCGATCAGAGCGGTCTCGATGAGAGGGCAATGGACAAGCTTGCAAGCTGCTTCCCTTCGACACTGAAGGAGGCGTTGCGGAGCGCTCCCCGGAGTGTGGTGGAGTCGGACGATTCGAAGGTGCATGACGAATATCGGCGTCCGGGCCCCAGGACCCCATCGCAATAGGCTCCACGACAGGGCCACGGCGCAACCACAAAACCGCGAGGTCGCGGGAATTCATTCATCCGTCGTGATCTGAGTCTCCCTCGATATCTTGAATCGGCACAACGACCGATTCAAGTTGAACCAACCCGCCGCACAGGACGCACAACAAGCGTCGACCACCTCCACGATCGAGGCACGCATCGCCGCGATCGCCGAGTTTCACCCCCTGGCCGCCGCGGCCATGCGAGTGATCGACGGCCTGATGGACTCGGAATCGCCCACGGTCATGGGCTGGAGCTCGGGCAAGGACTCGTCGGTGCTGGTGAGACTGGTGTTGACCGTAGCGGTCGAGCGCAGGAAGGCGGGCCTGCCGGTGCCTCCGATGCTGGTCGTTCACACCGACACCGGCGTCGAGTCTCCCGCGGTGAGGATCCTGGCGGACGGTGAGTTGGCGAAGATGGGCGAGTTCGCGCGCGCCAATGGTCTGCCGCTACAGATTCGAGTCGGGAAACCCAGCCTCTACACCTCGTGGCCTGTGCGCGTGATCGGCGGCCGTGCCCTGCCTTCATTCCCAACCGGAAAAGAAGACTGCTCGAAGCTATGTAGTCAAGCTCTCTTTTTGCATTTTGAGCAGGGTAGCCACTAGAAGATGGCGGGCACCCACTTCTTATTTGTGGATACCCAAATTTGGGTCAACGATTGTGGATAACTCGCGTCTATAGGAGCGCGTCTGGTTGCGGGACTCCCCGAAGCCGCCCCAACAGGGGGATGGCCGCACCTCAAGAGAACAGATTGTTGGCGCCGACCGGAAACTGAGCCAGTTCTGCGGGTAGCGCCGAAGTAAAAGTGAGCCAGGTGTTCAACCTACCCTGCTGTTTATTTAAGCAGTGGGGTTCGAGGAGTGATCACCATGGACGTGATTGGCAGGATGAAGTTGACCCGATTTCGCGGACACCCGATCCTTATGGATGAAGGAGTTCTGACGTCTCCCCCTTATCCGGTCAGTTCTAAACTGGAGCTGGGCGGTTTTCGGCTTGTTGATCTGACCTCTTTTTGACGAACTCACTGGGGGTCAGGTGGCCAAGTGATCCTTGTGGGCGGTGATGGTTGTAGTCATGCTGCCATGCCTTCAACTTCTCGCGCGCGTCCTGCATCGTAATGAACTCGTTGACGTTCAGGGACTCGTCGCGTAACCGACCGTTGAACGACTCGATCAGCCCGTTGTCCGTGGGCTTGCCGGGGCGCGTGTAGTCGAGCTTCACGCAACGCCGTCAGGCCCATTCGTCGAGCGCTTCGGAGTGAACTCGGTGCCGTTGTCCGCCGTGATCGCCTTGGGCCATCCACGCTGCTGCGCGGCCTCGTCCAGGGCCTTCCCGACGCATTGCCCGTGAGACAGAAGTTGGCCTCTAGAGACACGCTCTCGCGACTCCATTGATCGATCACCGTGAGCACACGGAATGCCCAGCCATCGAGCATCTGGTCGTGGACAAAGTCCATGCTCCAGTGCTGATTCGGCTCGGTCGCGGGCACCGGTCGACCGCGCTGCAGGCTGATGCGCTTGCGGCGGTTGACCTTCATGCGCAACTGCAGCCCTTCCAGCCGGTACAGGCGATAGACCCGCTTCTTGCCCACCGACCAGCCCTCGCGTTTGAGCATGACCAGGACGCGCAGATACCCGAATCGCGGTCGGTCCATGGCGATCTCCCGAATGCGCAACCGCAACGCACTTTGATCGCGCGCCTCGCTCTTCTGATACCAGACCGAGGGCCTCAGCAGCGCCAATCGACACGACCTGCGCACATTCACTTTGAAGCGCTCCTGCATCCAGGCTGCCAGCTCACGCCGTTGGTAGTCTTCAGAGCTTTTTTCGGACGACCTCCTGCAGGATCTGCTTGTCCAGTGTCAGGTCCGCCACGATGCGCTTCAGCCTGGTGTCCTCGTCCTCGAGCATCTTCAAGCGCTTGAGCTCGGTCACGCCCAAGTCACCGAACTTCTTCTTCCAGGTGTAGTACGTCGCCTCAGACACGCCAATCTGGCGGCACACATCGACCACCGGCGTACCCGACTCGGCCAGCCGCAACGACGTCAGTCCGATATGCCTACACCGAAGCCTCCGTACCCGGCGGAGTTCCGCCGACAGATGGTCGAACTGGTCCAGGCGGCCCGCACGCCGTCACAGCTCGCGCGTGAGTTCGGCTGCACTGCCCAGAGCATCTCGACTTGGGTGGCGCAAGCCGCCGCTGACAGTGGCAAGCCCGTACGCGGCAAGGATGTCTTGAGCAGCGTCGAGCGCGATGAGCTCGTGCGGCTGCGCCGAGAAAACCGGCAGCCCAAGCACGAACGACGCACGGCACGTGCGCTGCACGCCGAGATCAGGGCGGCGGGCTACGGCGGCGGGTACTCGGCCGTCACCGACTTCGTTCGGGCCTGGCGCCAGGGCGAGGGGCAGGCAGTCAACGTCACGGCGTTCGTGCCGCTGAACTTCGAGCTCGGCGAGGCATTCCAGTTCGATTGGAGCGAAGAAGGCCTGGTCGTCGGTGGCATCTACTACCGCATGCAGGTGTCGCACCTGAAGCTGTGCGCGAGCCGTGCGTTCTGGCTGGTGGCATACCCGAGCCAAGGCCACGAGATGCTGTTCGACGCCCACACGAGGTCGTTCGCAGCGTTGAGCGGTGTGGCGCTCGGTTCAGTACCAGATGACATCGGCGCGCTTCCCCGTGCACCGGGATCTGGCGGGCTTCGACTTCGATGCCTCGGTGGTCGACCAGAAGCTGATCCAACAGCTCGCAACGCTGGAGTTCACCGAGGCCGCGCACAACGCCGTGTTGGTCGGCGGACCGGGTACGGGCAAGACGCATCTGGCGACGGCTCCGGGCGTGTCGGGCATCACGCGCCGAGGCAAGCGTGTGCGGTTCTACTCGACAGTCGACCTGGTCAATGCACTGGAGCAAGAGAAGGCCCAGGGCAAGGCCGGGCGCATCGCCAGCGGCCTGCTGCGCATGGACATGGTGATCCTGGACGAGTTGGGTTACCTGCCGTTCAGCCAGGCCGGCGGCGCGCTGCTGTTCCATCTGCTCTCAAAGCTGTACGAACACACCAGCGTGGTGATCACCACCAACCTTGACTTCGCCGAATGGTCGACGGTGTTCGGAGATGCAAAGATGACGACCGCCTCACTCACCACTGCCACATCGTAGAGACCGGCAACGAAAGCCATCGCTTCCTTCACAGCAGCGCCACAGCGAAGAAGCGTATCAAGGCCAGGGAACAGGCCCGCATGGGCGGCGTCAAAGCCGATCCAACTGACGTCACCGACTGACGGCCGCCGCGCGTGGCAAGGCGCTGCGGGCTACGCCCTTCGCGCCTTGCCACGCGCATCCATCACCCGATCAGGAGGTCAACGAACAAGGTAGGACATACACTTATCCACAGCCGGCCAACACAAGGTCGGCTTCCACCCCTGGCTCGCGATTCGATCGGCGCGGTGGCTCACTTCTACTTCGGCGCGGACAGATCACCGGCTCGCCGCGGTCCACGTGGCTTTCAGTAGGCTCCTTTTCGCGAACGCCTGCTTTCTGGTGCTGCGCAACTTTCCCGCAAGGTAGAGCTCATCAAGCTCTCAGCAGCGCGCCATTAATGGGTAGGTCGCAGCTTGCGTCCAGTTCCAGAAGACAAGAGGATCTGCAACCTAGGCCCGCGCAGTATTGGCGGAATCGTGGAAAATGGCGCGGCCAGCACATGCAATTCATCTTCGACGGGCTTGGCGCAAGGGAACGACTAAACGTGGCCGAAACGATGATCCAGTCCGCTGCCGGAACGAACAAGGGAACCCTGCGCGTTCTGCAGGTGCTCTCGCTCTTCAGCCAGCAACCGGTTTGGGGCGTCACGCAGATCAGTAAGAAGCTTGAATGCTCCAAAAACACGGCCTTCCAGGCGCTGGACACTCTGCTGAAGGAAGGTCTGCTCGTCAGGGACACAACAGGCAGCCGCTACCAGCTGAGCCACAAGGTTCTCTCCTATGCCCGTGGGATGGAAGCCGTGGACATTCGCTCGCTCTCCAGCCCCTATGTCCATGCCATCCAGCGGCTCACCGGCGAGAGCGTGTTCCTGAGTATTCTGGTCGGGCGACGCAACGTCTGCATCGAAAGCGTTCAGGGCAAGGGCGTTACCGTCGGCTATTCACCGTTGAGCCAGCCCCTGCCTTTGCATGCAGGCGCCGGCTCGCGCCTGTTGCTTGCCTACCTTGATGATTCGGAGATCGAGCAGTACATCAGGCTCGAATCTCCGTTGCGTAAATTCACACCCACGACCATCAGCGATCCCAAGGCGCTGTGGGCGGAGATCGCGTTGATTCGTTCGCGCGGCTACGCTTGCGGCTACGAGGATTTTTCGACAGGCGCCACCTATCTGTCGTTTCCGGTTTTCGGACCGATGAATCGCCCGCTGGCAGCCATTACCGTAGGCGGACCAATTTTCAGATTCACGCAGGCTGTTGCGGATTCATATATTCCTGAGATCCGGAACATTCTCGCGGACCTCAATCAGCACAGCCGAATGATGCCCGCGGTGCCTCTCATCCGGCTCTGAGGGACAAGTCGGGGCCCAGCTCAATCCGCGTGTGCTCGACGTGCGCATAGTGCGACTGCAGCAGCTCACTATCCCCCTCGAGGCGCCGCTGAAGCTCCAAAAAGACGGCTTGCAATGGTGGGGTAAGGAAGGTGCTCTGTTCAGCAGTCACGCCCTCGAGAACCACACACGCGAGAGGCTTTGAGGCGCTGTCCAACAGCGCCACGCCGAGGTCATGGCCCCCCTGCTCGAGCGTACTTTCTTCCCACGCATGACCTCGAGATCGAATCTCCTCGAGCCTCGCTTCGATACTTTCGCGGCTTGAATCCGACGGCATCAAGCTGCTCTCCAGAAGATCGCAGTGGGCGAGCATCGCGAGTCCGGCCGCCCCCTCCGAGAGAAGACGCGCCTCACCGAGCGCATTCACGTTGATGACCGAATTGGTCCCGGCGATGAACGCAACGCGAACCGCATACCTCCCCAATCGCACGAACAGCGACGTGCTCACGCCGGACACAGTCACGAGTTGCTGCAGATAAGGCAACGCCGCATCGCGGATTGGGAACTGCGACATGAAGGCGTAGGCCAGTACTTGAGCAGCGTTGCCAAGTTCGAAGCGTGCGGCACCGTTCACTCGTCGTGCGAACCCCGCAGCCTCGAGCGTCGCGATGGCTCGACTGGCGCTGGTCAGTGGCAACCTGGCGGTGTGCGCGAGTTCGCTAGCGCTCTTGGGTTCGGCGGCCGCAGCCAGCGCGTGCAACACGCTGAAAACCCCCTCGGCAGATTTGACGCTCACTTTGACTTTCCCGGATCACTTAAAGCAAATCCCACATTGTGAGCACCGTACCCAATCATATCTCAACAGGCGGACACTCGGCAACCGGGAAGACGCGATTCAATTTGCTGAAAGTGTCTCATAAAATAGAGTTGTCCCCAAATTAGATAACAACGTAGATTCAATCCACAGGAGCCAACATGACCCTTTCGCGCCGTTCCTTTAGCTTTTTCTCAGCGCTCACGGCGGCCCAAGCCGCCGCTCCACTGGCGTTTGCGCAGGCGCCAAAGCTCAAGATCGGCGTCCTGACCGACATGTCCGGGGCCTTGTCGTCCGTATTGGGCAAGGGCTCGGTCGATGGCGCGCGAATGGCAATCGAGGATTTCGGATCGACCGTTGCCGGTATGCCGGTTGAACTCGTCTTCGCTGACCACCAAAACAAGCCTGACGTTGGCGCCGCCATTGCGCGGCGCTGGTTCGACGAGGAGCAAGTCGACATGCTGTTGGACCTTGGCAATTCCGCGGTTGCGATCGCCTGTCAGACGATCGCGAAGGACAAGAACAAGATCATCATCGTCACGGGCGCGTCGAGCTCAGACATCACGAACAAGTTCTGCAACAGCCACTCGTTCCACTGGGGATACGACACCTACATGCAGAGCGCCGCCCTGGCGGGCAATATGACGAAGGGCGGTGACAACAGCTGGTTCTTCCTCAGCGCGGACTATGCGTATGGCCAAGCGCTCGAGGCCGATGCTCGAAAGAAGGTCCTCGAAGCTGGAGGCAAGGTGCTGGGTGGCGTGAAGCACCCCGCCAACACGATGGACATGTCCTCGTTCCTTCTCCAGGCGCAAAGCTCTGGCGCCAAGGTGATTGGCCTCGCAACGACGGGCGAGGACATGGAGCGCATCGTCAAACAGGGCCAGGAGTTCGGAATCTGGCGCAAGCAGAAGGCCGCCTCTTTTGGCATGCAGCTCTACTACATCCCGGGCATTGGCCCCGCCAACATGCAAGGGATGGTCCATAACAGCATCTACTACTGGGACCGGGACGACAAGACGCGCGACCTGGCCCAGCGCTTCTTGAAGCGAAACGGAAAGCCGCCCGCCGAGACGCATGCCGTCAACTACAGTGCGGTGACCCAATATCTCAAGGCGGTCAAGGCCGCCGGCACGAAGGAGACCGGTGCGGTCCTAAAAGCGCTGCATTCGATGCCCGTCGAGGACTTGGTAACACGCAATGGCAAGGTCCGCGCCGACGGGCGGCTGATCCGTCCCACGCATCTTGTTGAAGTGAAGAGTCCCGGTGAGATCAAAGGCCAGTGGGACTTGCTCAAGGTCGTTGCCGAGATTCCGGGTGACCAGGCGTTCCGTCCCCCCGGCGAAAGCGTCTGCACGCTGCTCAAGACTTGAAGCGCGCAAAACACATCCATGGGCAACGCACCACAGACGGCCAACGAGGATTTCATCCTCCGTGCTAGCAAACTTACTAAGACTTTTCGTGGCTTCACGGCCGTCAACGAGGTCGACATCAATGTGCGGCGCGGACACATCCATGCCGTCATCGGCCCGAATGGCGCAGGAAAGACAACCTGCTTCAACCTGTTGACCAAATTCCTCCAGCCCACAGGTGGCACGATCCACTTCGATGGCATTGACATCACACGTCGGGCGCCGGCGGACATTGCGCGCCTGGGGCTCGTGCGGTCATTCCAGATCTCGGCCGTCTTCCCGCAGCTGACAGCCCTGAAGAATGTGCGCGTGGCACTGCAACGCCGTACACGGGGCGATTCCTTCGACTTCTGGCGTGCCGAGCGATGCCTGTCGGCACTGGAGGATGAAGCCATGAGCCTGCTTGAAGCCTTCGGGCTCAGCGCATTCTCGGGCGTTCCGGCGGCTGAGCTGGCCTACGGCCGCAAACGTGCGCTCGAGTTGGCGACCACGATAGCTGTCAACCCGAGGATGCTGCTGCTCGACGAGCCGATGGCTGGCCTGGGGCGCGAGGACATCGAGAGGGTGGCGGAGATCATCCGGCGCATCGCGCGCGGGCGAACGGTTCTGATGGTGGAACACAACCTGTCCGTCGTCTCGCGCTTGTCGGATCACATCACGGTTCTCGCCCGGGGCGAGGTGCTCGCGCACGGCGACTACGCCACGGTGTCGAACGACGAACGCGTGATTGAAGCCTACCTGGGGTCCGCTGCCCATGTCTGACAACAACGTGCTAAAGATCGAGAAGCTCCACGCCTGGTACGGCGAATCCCATGTGCTGCAGGGCATCGGCATTCGCGTCGGGCAAGGCGAGCTGGTGACCTTGCTGGGTCGAAATGGTGCCGGCAAAACGACGACGATGAAATGCATCATGGGCCTGGTCGCACATCGCACAGGCTCGATCGTCATTGATGGCGTCGAGACGATCGCATTGCCTTCGCGCAAGATCGCCCGCATCGGTCTTGGCTATGTGCCCGAAGAACGCGGCATCTATTCGAGCATGAACGTGCGAGAGAACCTCCTGCTGCCGCCAGTGATCGCCGAAGGCGGCATGAAGCTCGAAGAGATCTTCGAGCTGTTTCCGAACTTAAGGGCACGCCTGGACAGCCAGGGAACCAAGCTCTCAGGCGGCGAGCAGCAAATGTTGGCAATCGCCCGCGTCCTTCGTACAGGCGCCAAGATCCTCCTCCTCGACGAACCAACCGAAGGGCTTGCTCCGGTGATCATCGAGCAGATCCATGGCTTGATTCAACGCCTGAAGGCGCGAGGGTTCACGATCATTCTGGTCGAGCAGAACTTTCGCTTTGCCACGACGCTGGCCGACCGTCACTACATCGTTGAGCAGGGCGCCATCGTCGACGAGTTTGACAACGCCGAGCTCCTGCGCGACGAGCAACGAGTGCTTCGCTATCTTGGGGTCTGAAGTGAACAACATATTCGAAATGCCACCTCAGGCGATCATGGCGCAGCTGTTGCTTGGGCTCATGAACGGCTCCTTCTACGCGATCCTGAGCCTCGGGTTGGCGGTCATTTACGGAATGTTGAATATCGCAAACTTCACCCACGGCGCCCAGTACATGATGGGTGCGTTCATCTCCTGGTTCGGCCTGACCTACCTGGGCGTGGGCTACTGGGGCGCTCTGTTGCTCTCGCCTCTGCTGGGGGGACTCTTCGGCGCGCTGGTCGAAAGGCTCATGCTCTCCAGGATCGCTCATCTCGATCACCTGTACGGGCTGTTGCTCACATTCTCAATCGCACTGATCCTGCAGGGCCTCTTTCGCATCAAATTCGGCTCGTCGAGCGTCAACTATCCCGTGCCGGAGGAATTGCGTGGCGGCGTGGATTTCGGCTTCCTGATCCTGCCGCGTTACCGCGTCTGGGTCATCGTTGCCTCTGCCAGCGTTTGCGCTGCGACCTGGTACATCATCGAGAAGACACGGCTGGGCAGCTACCTCCGGGCGGCGACCGAGAACCCGGCGCTCACGCAAGCCTTCGGCATCAACGTACCCGTGTTCGTGACGGCGACCTACGCAGTTGGGGTCGCGCTCGCGGCCTTCGCTGGCGTGTTGGCGGCGCCGATCTATTCCGCGAGTCCGAACATGGGCGCTGATCTCATCATCGTTGTCTTCGCGGTGGTCGTGATCGGAGGCATGGGATCGATCGCTGGCGCGGTCGTCAGTGGCTTCGGTCTGGGATTGATCGAAGGGCTCACCAAGATTGTCTACCCGCCCGCCTCGGAGATCGTGATCTTCCTGGTGATGGGAATGGTCTTGTTCATGCGCCCTGCGGGTCTGTTCGGCCGCAAGTCCTGAGCACCTAGGAATTCAGATGAACCAAACGTCCATACTTCAATCTCCCGCATCTGACAGCCTCCAGATCGAACGACAAAAAGCGTTCGCACAGTACAAGGTTCAGCAATGGGTGCTGGTCGGGCTCGCAGTGGCGCTGATGATCGCACCGGCGCTGCTGTATCCGGTGTTTCTGATGAAGGTGCTGTGTTTCGCGTTGTTCGCGCTTTCGTTCAACTTGCTGCTGGGCTTCGGCGGGATGCTTTCTTTCGGGCATGCGGCGTACTTCGGCGGAGGCAGCTATGCCGTTGCCTATCTCGCCACCCAGTGGGGTGCACCGCCCGAACTTTCGTTGCTCGCCGCCGTTTCTATATCGACCGTGATGGGCGCCGCATTCGGCGCCATCGCTGTGCGGCGTGACGGCATCTACTTCGCCATGATCACGCTTGCCCTGGCGCAACTCGTGTATTTCATCGCAGTCCGCAATTCTGATCTCACCGGCGGCGAGAACGGCATCCAGGCCGTGCCCCGAGGGCGCTTGTTCGGGTTGTTGGACCTGAGCAACGACATGGTGTTGTATGCCGTCGTTGCAGTGCTTTTCATCGCTACCTTGGCGCTGGTCATCCGCATCGTCCATTCCCCCTTCGGGCAGACGTGCAGGGCGATTCGCGACAACGAGGCGCGCGCCATTTCCCTGGGCTATCGCGTGACGCGCTACAAGATCCTGCTGTTCACGCTGTCTGCGGCAGTGGCCGGGTTGGCCGGTGGGATGAAGGCGCTGGTCTTCCAACTCGCGACACTGGCCGACGTCCATTGGACCTTGTCGAGCGAGGTCATTCTGATGACGCTCCTGGGAGGCCTGGGGACGCTCTTCGGCCCGGTCGCTGGGGCGCTCATCGTGGTGACCTTGCAGAACTTCTTGGCTGGGCTGGGCGAATGGGTCACCGTCATCCAGGGCGTGATCTTCGCCATCTGCGTCATGGCGTTCCGGGCCGGCATCGTCGGCACCATCGCCAAGCGGTCGCGACAGGAGTTGTAGGTCGTCGTAAGCGGCTGCCAAGCAGAGCATCTGCTGCGCTCAGTCGTTATCTATTTCGGATGCCACACTGAATCAAGGAACACTTATGGCCGAACGATGGAAGATCAGACCAGAGGGCTCGAATTGGGGCGCCTTCGGCGCAGACGATCAGCGTGGTCGCCTGAACCTGCTGACACCGGCCGTTGTTCGGCGCGCCGTGCAGGAGGTGGTGGAAGGTCGCGTGTTTTGCCTTTCGCTACCCCTCGATCTTCCTGGCAAGAACGTCCTCAACCCACGGCGTTTTCCACCTCGCATTGAATACTCCATGCGGGGAGACGACCCGGTGATCAACTACCCGGTCGGGCTCGTCAATCCGGGGCAGGCGGATGTTGTCTGCGATGACAAGGTCACGCTCAGCACCCAGTACTCCACGCAGTGGGACAGCTTGGCCCATATCGGCTCGGTGTTCGACGCGCAGGACACCGGCAAACCGCAGGTCGTCTACTACAACGGTTTCCGGGCCAACGAGGATGTGCGCGGTCCGTTCGACTACCTTGATGGCCGCAAGCCGCAGGACGGCCCCTACGGGCTGCGCGCACTCGGGATCGAGAACATGGCGGCCGCCGGCGTTCAGGGCCGGGGGGTGATGCTCGATCTGTTCGCCCATTTCGGCGACACGTGGCGCGCCATCGGGTACGACGATGTGATGCGGGTGATTGAGGCCGACAAGCTTGAAATCCTGCACGGTGACATCCTCTGTGTGAGAACGGGCTTTGACCGCGTCCTGATCGGTTGTGCTGGCGATCCGCCACCGGGCGTGGCGTCAAGTGTTGGAGTCGGACTCGATGGAAGCGACGAACGCCTGCTGCGCTGGATCGACGATGCCGGCATCGCTGCCATCGCATGCGACAACGAAGGCGTGGAGATCCTTCCGTGCGTGACGCCGAGCAAGCACGGTTCGCACTTCCCCTTGCACGAGCACTGCTTGTTCAAGCTAGGCATTCATCTGGGCGAGATGTTCCACCTCAGCGATCTCGCCGACTGGCTGAGAGCGCACCAGCGAAGCGCATTCCTACTCACCGCGCCGCCCCTTCGGCTGCCCGGCGCCGCCGGCTCGCCCGTGACGCCTATCGCAACCGTTTAACCCGCATTTTCATCACAGGAGTCCACTCGTGAATACTCTCGAACAGTGTCAGCGCGCCGCGGCCGATCGCAGCCAGTTGACCCAGTCACTCGCTGCCGCGGACGTGGTGCCACTCATGGCATCTCTGGTCCACCTGACGGGAGATGAGACCTGGCTCGACAAGACAGCGCCTTACATCAAGGGTGGATGGAGCTTTCTTGTCACCATCCCAGAGGCAATGGCTGCGGCAATCCGCTCCGAACTGCAAGAAGTAATCCTCGACATCGCCGCCGGCGTGAGGACTCCTCACCGACCAAGCGAAGCACTCCTGATACGCATCATGAACACCGCAGTCGGGCAGGAAGTGCCGCCCGAGTACCGGCCGATCCTTTCCGAGGAGGCACAATTCGACGGCGTCGATCCGCGGCGTGTCGAGTGGCGCGATGCCGAGACGCCGTCTCGATCGAAGGAATACCATGTGCTCATCATCGGCGCCGGCCTGTCCGGCATCGCGATGGCGATCCGCCTCGCAGAAGCTGGTATTCCGTACACGATCATTGAGAAAAACAGCGAAGTTGGCGGCACCTGGTTCGAGAACATCTATCCGGGCATCGCAGTCGACACGCCAAACCATTTCTATTCCTATTCGTTTGCGCCCAATCCCAATTGGTCACGCTACTTCGCCACGGGCGGTGAGATTCAGAAATACATCCTGGAGTGTGTCGAGCGCTTCGGCATCCGTGACCGCATCCGATTTGGAGAAGAGGTCGTGGCAGCCGACTACAACGAGCCTGCCGCGCGCTGGAACATCGTCACCAAAGCCAAAGATGGCTCGAGCACAACGTTGAGCGCCAATGCGGTGGTATCCGCAGTAGGCGCGCTGAATCGCCCATCCATTCCGAAGATCCCCGGGCTCGACACCTTCGATGGTCCGGTCTTCCATACCGCCCGTTGGCGCGAGGACGTCTCGCTCGAAGGAAAGCGAGTGGCGCTGATCGGCACAGGCGCCAGTGGTATCCAGGTGGCACCGAAGATCGCTCCGACGGTCGCCAAGCTCAGCATCTTCCAGCGGTCGCCGCACTGGATCATCAAACATCCCCTTTACTTTTCCGAGCTGGGACCGGACGTGCACTGGGCCATGTCGAACATCCCCGGCTACATGAAATGGTTCCGCTTCATGCTCTTCTGGGCCGCATCGGATGGCTTCCACGCCACGCTGAAGATCGATCCGGATTGGACCAAGCCAGAGTTGTCGCTCAATCCCGCGAACCACAAGATGCGGGAAGACCTGATCGCCTACTATGAAAGCAAGATCGGCCATCGCCCTGACCTCATGAAGAAGGTGATCCCGTGCTATCCGCCGTTCGGCAAGCGCATGCTCCGCGATACAAACTGGTTCGAGATGCTGGAGCGCAGCAACGTCGATCTTGTCACTGACGACATCGATCATGTCGAGCCCGGTGCCATCGTCATGAAGGACGGTTCGCGTCACGACGTCGATGTCATCATCCTGGCCACTGGATTCGAGGCAGCCAAGATGATCGCCCCACTGCAGGTGATCGGCCGCGATGGCGCGACGCTTCGCGATCTGTGGGGCGAGGATGATCCACGGGCCTACCTCGGCATCACGGTCCCGAAGTTTCCCAACTTCTTCATGATCTATGGGCCCAACACGAATCTTGCGCACGGTGGCAGCGCGATCTTCCACTCCGAGTGCCAGGTGCGCTACATCATGCAGGCACTGCGCGAGATGCTGGAGCGTGGTGCCGCCTGGATGGAATGCCGCGAGTCCCCCTTCAACGACTACAACGCGAAGGTCGATGACAAGCTGCGCACTATGGTGTGGGCCCACCCGGGTGTGACGAACTGGTACAAGAACAAGAAGGGTCGGGTGATCATGAACTCGCCGTGGCGCCTTGCGGAGTACCGTGACCTGACCGCGACGATCGACCCCGAGGACTTCGCCTTCGAAACGCCCTCCAAACCGTGACCGAGATCGTTCGGCAAATCCTGCTGGCCGACGAGCTCAGGCGCAATGCGCTCGTTGCCGCGGACGTCGAAGCACTCGGCGCCCTGCTGTCTCCTGAACTTCGCTTCGTGCACACGACGGCGGCCGTCGATGACCGGGATTCCCTGATGCGCAAGGTCTCGACCGGCGCGTTGCGTTATCGGGAGATCGAACTCCTGCATGCCAGCGTCGACGTCTTCGACGGCTTCGCAGTGCAGTGGTCCGACCTCAAGATGTCGGTGCTATCGTCAGGCTTGGTCAAGACTATCCATTGCCGTGCCCTGGCGACTTGGACAATGGCCGACGGTGCATGGGCGCTACGTCACTACCAAGCCACGCTCATTGCCTCCTAACGGGACACATGGAGTCACTTTGCAATTTGCTCGGCGAGCGTCTTCAAGAGAAGCTGACCCAGTTCAGCCCTGCGGCTGGAAGACATCCGGGGCTTGATCGACGCGATGGAGATCGCCGCGAAAGGTGCGGCTGGGTCCGGAATGACAGCGCCTACGCCGGCCACTCCTTGGGTGACGGTATCGACCATCTCGGAGTAGCCCGTTCGCCTGGTGCGGGCAATCACCTTGCTCATCTGTGCCGGGGTCAGCCCAGCTGCGTCGAATGCCGCTGCGTGCTGCGTTCGGATGCGGGCGATTTCTTCGTCTGGAGCAGTCGCCAGGATCGCCATGCCCGCGACGCCCACACCGAGCGGTCGAATGTCGCCCACGCGGGTGCTGAAGATCTTCACCGGAAAAGCGCCTTCTTCACGCGCCAGGCAAACTGTGTAGTCGCCTTGGCGAGCAAGAAGGAACACCGTGTCTTCCGAAATGCGGGCCAACCGTTGCAGAACCGGCTGGAAGGTCGCCACCAGCGGCGCCCGCTTGAGCGACGCGAAACCGAGCCGCATGGCTTCAAGGCCGAGGCGATAGCGACGCGTGATGGTGTCTCGCTCTGCGAACTGTTCCTCGACCAAGCAGGTCAAGAGGCGGTGCGCAGTCGACCGCTCGAGGTGGGTGATCGCCACGACCTCGTTGACACCAAGTCCATCCTCATGATGCGCGCCAAGTGCCCGCAGCACCTGTAGCGACCGGCGCATGGCTTGTGCCCCCGGGGTTTCCATAGGTTTGCTCACAGTATGGGATCCTTTTCATGTTTTGCTCGCACTGTGAGCATAGCAGCGAGAAGATCGAACACCACTGAAATCCGGAACCATTCATGAGCGACCCCCTTCTTCTCATCGAACAGCTTGGCGCGGTGCGCCGAATCTGGCTCAATCGCCCGCAGGCGCGAAATGCGCAGAGCCAGCAGATGCTTGACGCGCTCGACGATGCCTTCGAGGCTGCGCGCAACGATAGCGCCACCCGAGTCGTGGTGCTCGCGGCCAAGGGTGCGCACTTCTCTGCGGGCCACGATCTCAAGCAGGCACAGGCCGAGCGTGCGGAATTCACGGTGGAAGAGCGCTGGGCCTACGAAGAGCAGCGCTACTTCAACTACTGCATGCACATCTGGGACTTTCCGAAGCCGACCATTGCCCAGGTGCAAGGCGCCTGCGTCGCGGCTGGGTTCATGCTCGCCAACATGTGCGACCTGGTGGTCGCTTCCGAAGACGCATTCTTCTCCGATCCTGTCACCCACACCATGGGAGCAGCCGCCACAGAAGTCCTGATTCACCCCTGGGTGATGGGCCTGCGGCAGGCCAAGGAGTTCCTGTTCACGGGCGAGCGGATCACGGCCGCCGACGCGAAGGCTATGGGCATGGTCAACCGGGTGTCGACGACCGAACGGCTGGATGAAGACGCGATCGAGCTCGCACAGCGGATCGCCGAGGCGCCGCCGTTTGCGCTTCGGGTGCTGAAGAAGTCGCTCAATCGATCGGTCGACGTACAGGGCATGCGGGAGGCCCTGTCTGCTCACTTCGACGTCCATCAGCTGAGCCATGTGAGTGAGGAGTACCGCCAGACCAAAGACGCAGGACTGGCCAACGCGATCCAGAAGGGAGCACGCCCATGAACGAAGCGCGCACGCACCGACTGGACCCTCTGCTGCGACCGCGATCGATAGCAATGGTGGGCGCCAGCAACCAGGCAGGCCGCATCGGCGGCATGCCGCTCGACCTGCTGCGCCACTTCGGCTATGCCGGCAGGGTTTTCCCGATCAATCCGAAGTACGAAGAGGTGTTTGGCTACACCTGCTATCCGGACATTGAATCGGTGCCGGAGACACCGGACCTGGTGGTGCTGGCGATCGGCGCCGAGGACGTGACGCCCATGCTGGAGCGCTGCCATGCCAAGGGCGTTCCCGCAGCCATTGTGTACGCCGCGGGCTTCGCTGAAGCGGGCGAGGCTGGTGCCGCGCTGCAGAAGCCGCTCGAGGCCTTCGTCACTCGCAGCGGCATGGTGGTGGCAGGCCCGAACTGCATGGGCTTCGCCAACCTGAATCTGCAGGCGCACACGGCCTTCGCTTCCGTGTTCCGCAGCGCACCGCCCCAAGAGCAGCCCGGGCGCGTGAGCATCCTGACGCAGAGCGGCAACGTCTGCTCGGCCGTCTTTGCCCTGGTCCGCAAGCTCGGGACACCGGTGAGCCAGTTCATCAACACTGGCAACGAGGCATCGCTGGAGTTCTCGGAGTATCTGGAATTCCTGGCGCAGGATCCGCAAACCGACTGCGTGATCGGATATGTGGAGCAACTTCGCCATGGTCAACGCTTCATCGATGCCGCGTTGTCGTTTGCCGAGCAGGGCAAACCGCTGGTGATCTACAAGGCCGGCGAGACCGAAAAGGGCTCGGAAGCGGTGCGCTCGCACACCTCGGCATTGGCAGGCGATCTCGCGCTTTACCAGGCAGGCTTCGAGCAACTCAACGTGATTCGCGGCACCGACTTTGCGCAGATGGCGGACCTGGCCTATTTGAGCGGATTTCGCCACCGCGAAGGCGGCCGTCGGGTGGCGATCGTCACCATGTCTGGTGCGCTCGGCGCTATCCTGGCCGACAAGCTGATTGGCGCCGGCCTCGACGTTCCGACACTGCCGCAGGACGTGCAGGAGGCACTGCGCAAAGGAATTCCAGACTACGGCATGGTGTCGAACCCTGTCGACGTGACCGGGAATCTGGTCAACACGCCGGAGTTCGTGCGGTCTATCTTCACCGCGCTGGCCGAATGCGACGCAGTCGACACCGTCATCGTTTACGCCCCGGGCTACCTGCTCGACCGCATGGCTGATACCCTGGTCGACATCTGCGCGCGTCACCCTCGTCTTTTCGTCGCGATCGACACCGGCGCCGCGCAGTGCCGTTCGCGCCTGGCCGACGCGGGCATCCCGGTTTTCGACGACCTGGGACGTGCGACCCAGGCGCTGGCGCCGTATTGCCTCTGGCTGGCACGGCGTGCCGCGGTGGCCCGCTGGGCCGAGTTGCGGAAGATGCCGCCCCGGCACGACCGTGCACCGCAGTTGCCCGCCAGGCTCAACGAGCACGACACGAAAGCGTTGCTCGCGCAATATGGCGTCGCGTCGCTTCCAGAGAAGGTCTGTGAAGACGCGCTGGCGGCAGTGCAGGCGGCCGAAGAGATCGGCTACCCAGTAGCCCTGAAGATCCTCAGCGCTGACATTGCACACAAGACCGAGGCTGGAGGCGTACGCTTGAACATCGCCGACCCGGCGTCGCTGCGCACGGCTTGCGCGGAAGTGCTCGAAGCGGCCCACCGATACGATCCCGCCGCCCGCATAGACGGCCTCCTCGTGCAGCCGATGGCCAGCGGCGGCGTGGCTGAACTCATCGCCGGCGTCACCCATGATCCCGTGTTTGGTCCGGCGCTCACCGTGGGCCTGGGCGGCGTGCTCACCGAGCTGTACCGCGACACGAGCCATCGCCTGCTGCCCGTCGACACCGAAATGGTGGGCGACATGCTGCGTTCGTTGAAAGCATGGCCCCTCCTCGATGGATTCCGAGGCCGCTCGACGGCCGATGTGGCAGCTGCCTGCGCCAGTATCGCGGCACTTTCCGCAGCTTCGGCCGCACTGGGCGAACAGGCGCAGGAGATCGAAATCAATCCGATCCAAGTGCGTGCACACGGCAAGGGTGCGGTGGCGCTCGACGCGCTCGTCGTGACTCGGCCACTTGCTTGAATTTTTCAGGACCAGACATGAAAACCTCTCTGATGAAGGCCATGTGCACCGCGGCGTCCGTCGCTGCGGCATTCTTGATTTCGCCGGTGGGTGCGTCGGCGCAGGCCTTTCCCGAAAAGCCCATTCGGATGGTGCTGCCGTTCCCTCCCGGCGGTGTAACCGACATCCTGGCCCGCGCACTCGCCGAGAAGCTCTCGCCGCGACTGGGCCAGCCGGTCATCGTCGACAACAAGCCAGGTGCCGGCACTGTGCTGGCCTCCGACTACGTCGCGCGTGCACCGGCAGATGGCTACACGCTCTTGCTGGCAGCATCCTCGCTCGGCACCGCGCCCCTGCTCTATGACAAGGTGGGCTACGACGCGATCAAGAGCTTCGCACCCATCACGCAGGTCGCGTCGGTGGTGCATGTTCTTGTGGTCAACCAGGAACTTCCGATCAAGTCGGTGGCGGAGCTCGTCACGTATGCGAAGCTGCACCCTGGCAAGCTGAACTACGCCTCGACGGGCACGGGCACCTCCACCCACCTCGAGGGCGAACTCTTCAAGAGCATGTCCAAGACCTACATGGTGCACATCCCCTACAAAGGTAGCGGCCCAGCGTTGACGGACGTGGTGGGTGGGCAGGTTGGCGTCATGATCGATGCACTCGGCTCATCGGGGCCTTTCATCAAATCCGGCAAGCTGCGTGCGTTGGCAGTGACCACGGCCAAGCGTTCGCAATCAGTCCCTGAACTCCCGACAGTGTCCGAATCCGGCCTGCCGGGCTATGAAGCGATGCCATGGCTGGGACTGGTCGCGCCCGCTGGGACTCCCCAACCGGTGATCGACCGCATCTATCGCGAAGTGGTCGAGGTGCTCAAAGAACCTGAACTGCGCGAGCGATTCAAGGGCTGGGGTCTCGACATCATCGGCAACACGCCCGCAGAGTTCACGAGCTTTTTGCGTCGCGACATCGACCAATGGTCTCGGGTGATCTCGAGCGCCAAGATCAAGGCCGACTGATGCGACAACTTGATGAAGCGGAGGCCTGCGCATGAGGCTCACCCTGACCGACGAGCAGACCCTGATCCAATCCAGCGCGTTGGACTGGCTTGCGGGCTGCTATGACTTCCGGCAGCGCGAAGCGAGCTTGCACCGCGATGGCGGCTCTCCTGAAACCTGGACCGCTTTCGCCGAGATGGGCTGGTTGGGTCTTCCGATTCCGGAGGAAGCCGGTGGCTTGGGCATGGGACCCCTCGAGACGGGCCTGCTGATGCAGGCATTCGGCCGGCACCTGGTGACCGAGCCGTGGCACGCCTGCGTGCTGCAGGCCGGAAGGTTGTTGGCTCTCGTGGGCACACCGGAGCAGCGCGCTGACCTGCTGCCCGGCCTAGTGGCTGGCGAGTCGAGGTTGGCGCTTGCGCACATGGAGCCGGGAGACCGGTTGCCGTGGACCTCTCGTCAGACCAAAGCCGCGAAGACCGCCTCTGGCTGGCGTCTTCAAGGCGAGAAGCGGCAGGTCGTCGGGGGGGCCGGCGCATCGCGATGGATAGTTTCCGCCGCGGCGGAAAATGGCACACGTCTCTTCCTGGTGGACCCGGCAGCCGAAGGCGTTCGGGTCGACGCCTACGATACAACCACAGGCGGACGTGCGGCGGATATCGTCTTCGATGGGGCCTCAGCCGAAGAATGCGAACCCGCTACTTCCAGCGCGGATACCGTCGCACTGCTGCACGAGGTCATCGCCGAAGGCATCTTGGCTCGCGCCTGGGAAGCAACGGGCACCATGCAAGCGGCGTTGGCCCAGACCGCCGCGTACACGCAACAGCGCCGCCAATTCGGTCAAAGCCTCTCCCAGTTCCAAGTGATTCAGCATCGGTTGGCGGAAATGGCCGTGCAATGCACCGAGGCGCAGGCGGCCTGTGAGTTGGCGGCCATGCGCGTCGCTCTCGACGGGTCTAGCGCGATCGCCATGGCCGACTTCGTCAAGACGAAGGTCGGACGAGCCGCACGCTTCGTCGGCCAGGAGGCCGTCCAGTTGCATGGCGCCATGGGCGTCTGCGAGGAGTTGCCGGTGGCCGCCATGTTCCGAGCGCTTCTCGCCTTCGGACAACAGGATGGCGATGCGCCCTCACACGCCACGTGGCTCGGTGACCTGTTGCTGAGTGACAAGGACTACGTCTACAGCCAGACGCTGCGCGAGGCGACAGCGCCTTCCAGGACCACAGCCACCGTATGAACCTCGAATTGCAACCCGCTGAACTCGCCTTTCGCGATGAAGTCCGCGCATTCCTCGCCGACAACCTGACCGAGGCCTTGCGCCAGGGTCAGTCCAGCACGACCTCGATGTATCCAGAGCCTGAGTTCTCCACGCCTTGGCAGCAAAAGCTGCAGGCGCGCGGATGGCTCGTCCCCCTGTGGCCGAAGGAGTGGGGCGGCACCGGTTGGTCCTCCCTCCAGCGATTCATCTTCGAGACCGAATGTGCACTCGCCGGCGCACCTTTGGTGCATCCGATGGGGGTGCGACTGGTCGGCCCCGTCATCATTCGCTACGGAACGGGCGAGCAGAAGCGGCGTTACCTGCCTCGGATCCTGTCGAGCGAGGACTATTGGTGCCAGGGATTCTCCGAAGCCAACGCGGGCTCGGACCTCGCGTCCCTGTCGCTGCGCGCCCGATCTGACGGAAGCGACTACGTGCTGAACGGCACCAAGATCTGGACCAGCTTTGCGCACCACGCCAATCGCATGTTCGCCCTGGTCCGAACGAGCAATGAAGGCAAAAAGCAGCAGGGCATCAGCTTCCTGCTGGTCGACATGACGTTGCCCGGGATCAAGGTGCACCCGATCCAAACGATTGGCGGCGACCACGAGGTCAATGAAGTGCATTTTGAGGATGTACGCGTCCCGCAAGCAGATCGCGTGGGAGAGGAGAACGCAGGTTGGGAGTGTGCCAAGTACCTGCTCGAGTTCGAGCGCGGCGCCGGCATCTTCAGTCCACGCCTACGCTCGCAGCTCAAGCGGATCGGTGAAGTGCTGCACTCGGCGGCCCGGCCGAACGATGAACTGCTGCGCCGCTTCGCCGAGGTGGCCACGGACGTCGACACCTTCGAATGGCTCGAGTTGCGTACGATGGGAAACCTCGCGCCGGGAACGAATCCAGGGCCGGCGTCCTCCATCCTCAAGCTACGTGCGAGCCGAATCAAGCAACTCATCGGGGAATTAGGGGTAGAAGCATTGGGCGGCGACAGCCTGCGCTGGCGCAGCGATCCAGCAGACGGCCGCAACACGGCAGGGACGCTGGTTCCTGAATACTGCAACAGTCGCGCGTACACCATCTTCGGTGGTGCGGCTGAAGTGCAGCTCGGCCTCATTGCAAAGAACTTCGTTTAGCCAAACCAAGGCGCCTTACGGCTTCTTCAGGAGACATCGTTCCGGTAAGGCGGGGATGCTTAAGGGCATCCTCGAATCTCACCACGATGAGATGCTCTCCGAAGACTTCGAGTCAGTCTGAGCCGATCGTTGGCATCGGCACGAACGAAGGAGATGGTTCGATGAATCCAGTCGATCAGTGCAAGAACGCAGAAGCGCGCGGCGGACAGGTTGCACGCCCGAACCCTGCGTCGCAGCCTCTGGCTCGACCCCGTCACTGAACCATCGAACGCCACACTGCGAGCGATGCCGCGTTCCATGACAACCGTCGCATTTGCACATCCAGTCTATGTCCGGACCATTGTTGACTGCCTCAATGGCCGGGGCGTGGACTCGGTGACGCTGCTCACCGACGCTGGCTTGTCGTGGCAGGACCTCTCGAACGACCTTGGAATGATTGACCTCCTTGCCTTCCGCCAGTTCGCCTACAGGGCGATTCAGCGGAGCGGAGAATCCTCCTTGGGGTACCTGGCGGGTTCGATGCTGCAGCCGTACCACACACCCGTCGGCATCGCCGCGGTGTCGGGAGGAAGCGTGCGTGAGGGTCTAGACTTTCTGAGCGCGCACGCCGATCTGCTGTTTCCAACTTTTGATTTTCAGGTCCAACACGGGCCCACCTCAAGCACATTGAGAATTCGACCGCTCGGGCCGATGTGCGACGCACATGTCTTCGCGTTGCACTCCATCCTCGGCTGGTCCCTCCATTTGCTGAAAGCAATGATCGGGAACTCTCCGGACGAAGTCGTTGTCGGCCTGCCCTATCCTCAACCGTCGGGACACGACGTTTCGTCGTCGCTGTTCGCCAAAAAACTGGTCTTCGACCAGGCTTGCCTGATGCTTCAGTTGCCCGTGGGGATGATCGATCGTCGGTGTCTCTTTGCCGATCAAGAGGCCTTCAAAAACGCCGCGCAAGATTGCCTGAGACAAAGGTCGGAATTCGGCTTCGGAGCGTTCGCGGAAAGAGTTCGTCGCTCGCTTCTCAAGCAACTCGCGCACAACCCCGTAGCCGCGGTGGTCGCGTCGGACCTGGGCGTCTCGCCGCGAAGGCTAGCTCGCCGGCTCGCGCAGTCTGGGGCCAGCTTCTCTGGTATCAAGGACGAAGTACGCAAGAGCCAAGCGGCCTGGTACCTCCAACATACCGATCTTTCGATCGAAACCATCGCGTCGCATCTTGGATACGCCGATCCCACGAATTTTGGCCGCAAGTTCAAGTGCTGGTACCTTGTTGCTCCAAGTCGAATGCGTCAAGAGTTCAAAGGCGTCCAACACCCGTGAGAGTCTGGGCAAGGTCGATGATCGAACGCGTCATCTTCCGTTGCGATGATGTCGTTGATGAGAGACAGAAATCTCGACGCAGCGTTCGTTGAGCGCGATGCCGGAGCGGGTCAGATGAATTTTCCGAGCGGGACGGTGCAACAGTGACACCCTCAACGCCGACTCAAGTCGCGAGACGCTCCTGCTCACACTGGACCTATGCACGTTCAGTGCGGCCGCTGCCAGGGAGAAGTTGGTTAGAGAAGCCACATGGGCAAACACTCTGAGATCGTTGAGGCCGATCAATCTTTCCGCTGTCAATTGCGATTGGATGCTCTCGTCCATTGGCAGCCTCTTCTCTCTATCCTGGCACCCAAAACTGACCGCTTGCGAACTCCTAGCGCGGCAATAAAGGTCAAGCAGAACCTCGCGAACCAGAGCAGGGACGACAAGGGCAACCGTCCATCGTCGATTGCCCTTTGTCATCGTTTCCAGGAACCCTGGCGTGTTCTGATCAGAATATGTGACGGAAGCCGAGGTCGTATCCCATCGACTTGTTCGGTACAGCGTTGCCTACTCCACCCGGAGCAGTCGCGGTGTAGAACCCAGGCGCGCCCCCGACAGCAAGGGCGGCGCCATTCTTGTTGTCGAGGTAAGAGGCGCTGGCGTACAGCGCAGACCGTTTGGAGAGGTTGTAGACGTATCCGATGGCGAACTGGTCAGCCTCGGGCTGGGAGGCAAAAACACCAACTGGCAAATTGTTATATCTGACCTCAGACCACGAAGCGCGGATCAACGATGCGCCGACCGGGATGCTGAATCCAAGGAGGGCGCCGTTCGCCCCAGGTTTAGTGGTTCCGACAGGATTGAAGGTGTTGGTGGCGAAGTTGACATCCTGCTTGTTGTTCGAATACTCGCCAAATAGCTTCACCATGCCGAAGTCGTACGATGCGCCGATGCTCCAGATGTCGAGGTTGGTCGTCGTGCCAACGAAGAAGTTCGATGCGATTGTGCTTCTCGCAAATGCAACCGCGGTGTCGAGCGGGCCTGACATGTAGCCAAGCCGACCCCCGATATAGCGGCCAGCGCGCGCGTTGTCGGCCGTTGCAAGCGCTGGGTTTGCCACCACCGCCGCGACGCCAGGTGGCGTCAGGCCGCCCGGGTCGTAGTTGGTCTTCTCGTTGAGGGCATATAGAAACTGGCCATAGATGCCTCCCAGATTGGGCGGCAGGAGGTAGCCGATTGAGTTGGAAGCGCGAATATAGTTTGGATTCGATTGAAAGCCGCTGCCCGGCACGCCAAGCGCGGCGCCGCCGCTGGCTGTGTAGATCAGGCTGCCTCCCACGCCAAGATTGCCAAAGGGATCAAACACGGCGTCGTTCCAATAGGTCGGCGTGTAGTCGCGGCCGAGACGAATCTCACCGAGGCCACTCGACAGACTCACCGTGGATCTCCGATTGAAAGCAATGCCGCCTCCGGTTGCAGCGCCACTCCCAGTATCTGGCGACATGCCCGCCTCGAGCCAGAAGCTTGCTGCGAACCCCCCGCCCAGGTCTTCGGTTCCGCGAAAGCCAAGCCGGCTGGTCGTGTAGCCGCTGCTCGAAAGAGCGGTTTTGGAAACGTCGACGGCCAAGCCTGAAGGCGTGACGGACTGGTTTTTGTAGCCGCTTACGGCCATGTCAATGACCCCGAAGAGGGTTACGGATGACTGCGCAGAGGCAGCGCCCACGACCATCAAAGTTGCTAAGCCAACCAAGGATCTTCTCATGTGAGTCTCACTAGGGTTAGACATGAACCACGGTGTCGGCGGCACCCCATCGCGCCTCCGACCGGTCCGATGTCAACCTCCAAATCCGGAGGGTGAGACATTCCACCAAGCCTTCAAATGAGGGATCGGCCCATCATGCAAAGTTGACCAACAATCATGCAAAGCGAGCGACCTAAACGTCCATGTTGCATGCATGAGACAAGCGCGCATCGAACTCTGTTGAAGGCCGCCGCCGCATGTGCGAGCACTGCATGCTTGCTTGCGCATGGCGCCGCCCCTCGATGAGGAATCGTTCGAAATTGCGTCGGCTCCGGGTGCCGTCAATCGCCCACTGGCAGATCTGCGGGGAAGGCCGGCCGGTTGTAGCAGGCAGGCACGCGGCCGATTGGCTTGTGGCCGTCAATGTCAGTTCGCTGTACATGGCCGAAGGGTGAGGTAAGGCTCGCCACCGGTCAGTCGCACACGCGCGTTCGGCATGTCCGCTGCGCCACTGTGTCATCTTCCTGCACATAGGAGCCAGTTCGTATCCGGCGTAGTGGAGCCACTGCGTTTGCGGCATATTGGAGCCACTTGAGTTGAAGGACACCTCGATCTGAATGGGTTGTTGCGTGCTGAAGTGGGCGACTTGATGAAGCCCCCACGGAGGCAGCGATGAGCCGAAGGAGAATCGAGATGTTCCAGTACCGAATCGCCCTTGCGCAGATGCGCCGGGGCGCCTCCGAGCGAGAGATCGCGCGAAGTCATTGCATGGGCCGGCATAAGGTGGCGGACCTGCGCGCGTTGGCCGAGCAGCACGGGTGGCTCGACGCGCAAACTCGTTTCCCCGAGGACGCCGAGATCGCCGCCGCTCTTGGCGCGCCCAAGCTGGCCGCCTCCACCGTCTCGACCCTGGAGGCGCATCGCGAACGCATCGCCGGCTGGCTCGATCAGGGCGTGCAGGGCACCACGATCCTGGAGGCGCTGCAGCGCAATCACGGCTACCGGGGCAGCTACTCGTCGGTGTATCGCATGATCGTTTCGATCCGCGGCGATCGATTGCCCGATGCGACCGTGCCGTTGAGCTTCGCCCCGGGCGAGGCGGCGCAGGTCGACTTCGGCGCCGGCCCCGTGCTCATGCATCCGGCGGGCACTCTGCGGCGTACCTGGGCGTTCGTGATGACGCTGTGCTTCAGTCGCCACCAGTACGTCGTGTTCGTGTGGGATCAGACCGTGGCGACCTGGCTGGGCTGCCACCGGCGCGCCTTCGAATGGTTCAACGCCGTTCCGAGGCGCCTGATCATCGACAACGCCAAGTGCGCGATCGTGAAGGCGTGCATCTACGACCCCGTCGTGCAGCGCGCGTATGCCGAGTGTGCCGAGGGGTACAGCTTCAAGATCGACCCGTGTGCCCCGAGGGACCCGAAGAAGAAGGGGGTCGTCGAAGCCGGGGTCAAATACGTCAAAGGCAGCTTCGTGCCGCTGCGCGAGTTCCGCGACCTGGCCGACCTCAATGCATAGGCGCGCACCTGGGTCATGCAGCAAGCCGGCGTGCGCGTGCACGGCACGACCCGCCGGGCGCCACTGGCGCTGTTCGAACTGGAGCGCACGCAGCTGCAGACACTGCCCGCGGTCGCGCCGGATCTGGGCACCTGGCACAAGGTGTCGGTGCACCGCGACTGCCATGTCGCGCATGACCGGGTGCTGTACTCCGTGCCGTTCACGCTGGTGGGCAAGACGCTGTGGATGCGCGCCACCGACTCCACTGTGTTCCTGTACAAGGACCACCAGTTGGTGGCCAGCCACCCGCGAGGCCAGCGCCCGGGCCAAAGCGTGAGCGTGCGCGACCACCTGCCACCGGCGGCGCGCCAGTTCTTCGCCCATGACCGTGCGTGGTGCCTGCAGCAGGCACGTGAAGTCGGCGCTGCGTGTGCCGAGCTCGTCGAGCGGTTGCTGGCCGACCGCATCCTGGAGCGCGTGCGCGCGGCCCAGGGCGTACTGCGGCTACGCGACAGGTTCGGCGCCGCGCGCCTGGAGGCCGCATGTGCCCGAGCGCTGCTTCACGCGAGCCCGTATTACCGCACTGTCAAGACGATCCTCACCGGGGGCTTCGACCAACAACCGATGGATGCCGCCGACGTCGCTCACATCCATGCCCCGGGCGCGCGCTTCGCGCGCAGCGCGCAACTGCTGTTCAACCCCGACGCCCCGCGTCACTGACCCGAGGAGTGCTCATCATGAATCCCATGCCGGCCCTCAGCCCGCACCTGAAGCAACTGCGCCTGTCGGGCATCCTCGACTCGCTGGAGGCGCGCAACCGCCAGGCCATCGATTCGAAGCTCGCCTACACCGAGTTCCTCGCGCGGCTCATCGAGGACGAGGTCGCGCGCCGCGAACAAAAGCAGTTCACCTGCCGGCTGCGACGCGCGGCGTTCCGCAGCAACAAGACACTGGACCAGTTCGACTTCGACCGCCTGCCGCAACTCAACCGCGCGTTGGTGCACGAGCTGGCCACCGGGCGCTATCTCGACGAGCGCGCGCCGGTGCTGATCGTTGGGCCGTGTGGCACCGGCAAAAGCCATCTGGCGCAGGCACTGGGCCACTGCGCGGTGCGCCAAGGCGTGGATGTCACCTTCGGCAGCAGCGCGCGAGCGGCTGCTCGAGATGGTGGCGGAGCAGGGCCGCGAGGGATTGGCGACGCCCGAGCTTGTCGCGCCCGCGGTGCAGCCTTCGCAGGCAGCGCTGTTCGATGAGGATGCGCTGGTGGATCTGGGCGGTGTCAGCATGTTCTACGACGATGGGATCGAAGAGGAGGAAGAGGACGAGGAAGAGCGCGCGCCGGCGCCGATGGGCTGATCACCAGCCCGATCGCTGCTACTTGGGTTGGAGGGCCAAACTGCTGAAATCAGTTGCGCATCTGTAGCCCAACGATCGGACGGCGCTGCAGCGTCAGGACTTCTTACCGGGTCGGCGTTGCAGTTCGAGGTATTTTGCCCACAAGCGTGAGGTCTCCGCTTCGATTTCCGCTTCCTTTTCTTCCTCGAAGGCCGCAGGGGCCCGTGCATTCGCCCGCGTGCTCTCATCGTCCGAATCGAGAGGATTGGGCCACGGTGGAAACGGCCAGTAGGGATCGCGCGGCGGTGGTGGGACGTCTGCCATGACAGCGACCATCCTAGCGAGAGTGCTGTGCACTTATCGAGGATCTGCCCTTACGAATCACGCGCGGATCCTGTACCTTGATCTGAGACGCATCAGATCAAGCAGATATGACCGCCACCAACAAGTACAGAACCCGCAAGCTCTTCCAGATCCGCATCCACCGCCCCGGTCACACTTTCGGGGTGCAGGTAGGTCATAAGTGCCGTCTTCTGCCTCGCGCGTCGGCTGCCCGCGTCGCCCGCCGTTTTCGGGAGGCAGGGCATACCGTGACGATTGATTCCCATCCTAGTCAAGCTCACGCCGGCACAGGTCTCCTGGCTCGCCACCCGTTACCCGCTGTCGATTTAGGTGCGGCCATGCCAGTGGAATCCACGCAGCAGCGCCTGCACCAATGGTTCACCCCCGCCTGGGCGGCCGAGGGCATCGTCGAGGAGGCCTTCGGATGGCTCCAGCCCGGCGATCGCGTAGCTGAGCCGCCGTGCGGCGACGGCGCTTTCCTATGCGCGTTGCCCGGCTCGCTGGATGTCGTCGGGGTTGAGATCGATCCAGTCCAGGCCGAGCGCGCGCGCCGCGCGTCCGGGCGCCATGTGATCGTGGGGGACTTCCTCGAGGTTCCGGCGGAGGACCTGGGCCGCGTGCAGGCTGTCATCGGCAACCCGCCTTTCCAGTCGGACACGGTGGCCGCGTTCCTGCGCAAGTCGCACGAGATCCTGGAGGAGGGCGGCCAGGCCGGATTCATCCTGCCGGCGTACATTCTGCAGACGAGCAGCAGCGTGGAGCGGATCCACTCGCTCTTCAGCATCCATCAGGCCATGATCCCGCGCAACCTCTTCCCGGGCCTGTCCCTGCCCTTGTGCTTTGCCACCTTCACGAAGGAGCGCCAGCGCCGGCTGCACGGATTCATGCTGTACCGGGAAGCCCAGGAGATCGCAGCGATCGACAGGCGCTGGAAAGAGGCGGTGGCCACCGGCCGCGACAGCCGCGGCGTCTGGTTCCCAGTCGTGCGCGAGATCCTTCGGGCGCTTGGCGGCTCAGCCGACCTCGAGCAGATCTACGGCTCGATCCAAACAATGCGCCCGACCGCGAATCCCCACTGGCGCGCAAAGGTGCGCCAGGTCCTCCAGCGTCATGCAAGCGCCTTTGAGCGCACGGCGCCGGGTCAGTATCAACTACGAGAAGCTGTCGCCGCCTGAGCGACGAGAACCACCATCAGGCCAATCATGAGCACTCCAACCAAAACCCAGATCAAGACCCAACAGCGCCTGCAGGCCCAGGTCGACGCCTTCAACGCGCAGCTGCCCATTGGCGGCACGGTCGACTTCTTCGAGTACGAGGGCGCGCCCCTCAAGCGGTACAAGACCCGCACCGAAGCTCAGATCCTCAGTGGGCACACGGCCGTGGTCTGGCTCGAGGGTAAGGCGGGCTGTGTCTGCGTGGGCCACTGCATCCCGGTCAATGACGAGGTCGAGGCAGGCGCTGGAGCGGTGCAATGAGGCTGTTTGCCGGGTCATCGACCCCCTCGCGGCAGTCCGCGAAACCCCCGATACTCTCGGTCATGGACCAGCCTTCGAACGATCAGATGCCTGCCGCCGGCTGGCGCGCCGACGCCCTCGCGGCGGTCGCGCACCTGGAAGGCCAAGATGTTCCGCCTGGCGTCGCCGCGGCGCTGCGGATCCTGGCTTCCGCGCTGGCCGCGCCAGACGATCTGCCGGCCCAGGCCTGGCCGGCGCTCACCGAGAAAGCCCAGGTGCACGGCACCGTCTTCGAGCCGGGCACCTCGACCAGGACGGTCGTGGAAGAGGCCGTGCGGTATTACCTGTTCGAGCAGCAGCCGCCGCGCGTTGCGAGCCGGGCGAGTGTTCTGGATCGGTTCGGCGCGCAGGTCGGCGCCCTTACGAGCTCGAAGCCCGAGGGCGGAGCGTAGGCATCGAAGTGGACCCTACGGGGGTGTCCGTTCGCCTGGGGCGACGATCCGAACGGAGGCGTCTTCCGATACAAACAACCAATAAATGTCCAAGCGCTGGACCACCCAAGCGCTCACCTTATTGATCTGCGCATGGAAGGCCGGGGTGTCAGGCACGGCGAGACCGTGGCGCGAGCCTTGATCGGTCATGCCTTGCACGAGTTGGCCCATCCCGGTCCTAAAGTCCAGCCCAATCTGGGTTGTCACACCTTTCGCTTCGATCTGCCATGTCCCGCCAGTTCGCGCATGGCGGCACAGCAAATCGACTCGACCGTCGGAATCGACAGTGAAGCCAGCGTTGCGAAAGTGTGCCTCGATTGCTAGCTGCACGAACCCCTCATGTGGAAACTCGGTACCACGCTTGTATGTCCTAGTGGCTCCCATCTACACCTCGTTGTTCATGATCGGGCTAGGAGGCGGGGGTAATCCGGTACATCTCCAACGCGCGCCAAGCCACGAAAAACGCAGCGCCTGCGAGCAACATCCTGAACTGCCAGACGTAGGCGGTGTTGGCCTGATAGCTGTTGACCGTCATGGCCTGCAAAACGCCTTCCTTGGCGGCCTGGACGAGTTGAGGGTGGTCGGGCTGTGTAGGGTGAGTTCCCTGCTGTAGCTGTAGCAGCGCGTGATTCGCGACCACGGTTGCTTGCACCCGGTCGATTGCTCGAACGCCGAGCCAGAAGCTGGCCGCCCAGGACAGGACGGCAAGTCCAGCAGGAACTAGCCACCACGAGAGCGGAAGCCCCTCGGTCTTCTGCACAGCGAAGGCGATGGACGCGCCTGAAGCGGCGAGAACAAAGTAGGTGTACTTCTCCTGGCCTGCGGCGTGCAGTTTGTGCAAATCCGTGAGCTTGTCGTCCAACGCCATGTTGTCTCTCTAGTGCACTTGTGATGGTTGTATTTTGTCGGCGCCTTCACGCCCTCTGCGAATCGGGAACCCACAGACGCTCGGCGTCTGATTGCAAAGGGCCGTTCCAAACGCAACCGCTGCATGCCACAGCTCTGCCCAGCTACCGTGGCCGTAGCCTAGATGCGGCAAACCCACAAAGGGTTGACACGGGTGAAGATGCGTTTCCACGAGGCGCCCTAGCGGAAATCCAATCGGCTCCTGTATCGTGGAGTGAAAATGATCTCCGCAATGCAGCTCTCCTACAAACATAAGTCTTTCCTACTCGCCGCGAAGCTCGCAGGCGCCGCGCTGCTGGCGCTTGCGTCCCAGGTCGCTGGCGCGTGGAGCCTCGGCGCCGCGGCCGAGCATGCAGTCTCCGGTGCGGTCGCGAAGCATTCGCGTGCAGCGTTCCAGGACCAGGCCGCCGCACCGGTGGCGCTGCCCAGCGGTCGCGGCTTCAGCTCGTGCGCGAGCCTGTTCCCCCAGAAGAATCCCCTGAACGTTGCTTCGGTGAGCGCCGACTGGAAGCCGATCGCGCTCTGCTCGAATCAATTCGCCGTCCTCTACTCTGGTCTGAGCAAGACCCCCTTGGTCACCTTCGAGCGGCTGAATCGCGAACAGATTGCCGACGCGAAGGACGAGCAACGCACGGACCAGTTCTTCCCTGATCCGCGCCTGCCGCGCGGGGCGCGCGCCGAGCTCGAGGACTATCGAGGCAGTGGCCTGGACCGTGGGCACCTTGCCCCAGCCGGCGATCAACCTGATCCGGAATCGATGGCGCAGTCGTTCGCCCTGTCGAACATGGTCCCGCAGGACCAGACCAACAACCGGAAGATCTGGTCGAAGGTCGAGGGAGACGTGCGCAAGTTCGTGCGCCGCGCCAAGGGCGATGTCTACGTCTTCTCTGGCCCCATCTTCAACGCGCCGCGCCGCACGATCGGCCCCAATCGTGTGTGGGTGCCTTCGCACCTCTTCAAGCTGGTCTACGACGAGGCCTCGGGCCGCTCGTGGGCCTACATCCTCCCCAACACTGCTGATGCGCGGATCGAGGCGCCGATGGACTACGAGTCGTTTGTGAAGGCCACGGGCTGGAACCTCTTGAGCGCGGTGCACCAATGAGCGAAGCCCACACCTGCCACTGGCCCGGCTGCCATCAATCCGTGGCGCCAGATAAGTGGGGTTACTGAAGCGTCATGGGATACCCCCACGTTGTCAAGAAGTGCGCCGACTGCTGCCAGGTGAAGCCTGTCGCTGAGTTTTATGCCTCCAAAGGTCGGCCGGGCGGCGGGAGAGACGGCTTCTGCAAGGAGTGCCGTCGTGCCCGAGATCGATTGCGGCAGGCCAATCGTAACAAGGAGGTCGCCGCCAGACTCGCGAAGGATCCCCTCTATTTCAGGCGCAAGAAGCTGATCCGGATGTACGGCATTACGGTGGAGGATTTCGATGCCATGCTGGCCCGACAGGGCGGTGTCTGCGCTATATGCCAGCAGCCCGAGAGTAGGGTGCTCTATGGCCAAAACGCGGCGCTGGTCGTCGATCACAACCATCAGACGGGAAAGATGCGCGACCTGCTTTGTCACCGTTGCAATACAGCACTCGGGGTCGTTGAAGACGCCGAGTTCCTCGCCAAGGCGCTTGCCTACCTGGAGGCTCATGCATGACAAGCCACGCTGCCGACGCGCTATCGCAGGGGCTAGCGCGCCCCCATGCGTGTCATTGGCCGAACTGCTTGAAGCAGGTGCCACCCGCGAGGTTCATGTGCCGTGCCCACTGGTTCACTTTGCCCAAGGACCTTCGCGATCGCATCTGGGCGGCCTATGTACCCGGGCAAGAGATCACAAAGACGCCCAGCGCCGCCTACCTGGCGGCTGCACGCGAAGCACAAGCCTTCGCTCGCAATCATGTCCCCGCGAAGCGCGCGGCGCCCCCGGCGCCGCAAGCGGCGCTGTTCTGAGACGACGATGAACCACGAAGTCATAGTGGACGGCTGGTGCCTCTACTTGCTCGAATGCCGCGGCGGCGTCATGTACGCAGGAATCACCAACAAGCTGGCAGAGCGCTTCCCCGCGCACCAGGCCGGCAAGGGTGCGAAGTTCACCCGGGCGAACCCACCGTTGCGCATCCTTGGCGCCAGGCCCTACGCCGATCGATCTGAGGCCTCCAAGGCGGAATACGCGATCAAGAAACTGCCGCGCGGGCGCAAGCTCGCCTTCCTGAGTGCAGTCTGAAGACATGACGAACCCACAATTGAACCGACCCGCTATCCGCCCTGCAGTTGCGACACCGCAGCCGGCTGCCAAAGGTAAGTCGAGGTGGCTGGCATTGGGCGCGGCCGCGGCGGTGGTCCTGGTCGTCACGGCTGGCGCTGTCGTCTACCTGGCGAACCAGCGAGGCGAGGAGATCGCCAGCGAGCGGGCCGAGCGCACCGCGCAGATCGCGGCCGGCAAGCTCGTCCAGGCGTTCGTGGATTCGAAGAGCGTCCTCCTCATGAAGGACGGCGCCCGCCGCGAACTGGTGGGCGCGACGGCCACTCTGCTGTCAACGAAGCCGGTGGCTGGCGAGAAGCTCACCTGGCTGGCGTTGGGGCGGGCTGCCAGCGGCGCCTACTTTGGGCAGCGCTTCGGTGCGAACGAGAAGGGCGACGTGCGCCCTTTGACCGATGCGCAGGAGATCTCGGCAGAGGTCGCCCTCGGCGATCTGCGCGCGCAGATCTCGGCCAGCGGAGCGGATGTGGAGGCGACGCAGGCGTTCATTCAGGCGGCAACGACGGGCAAAGCCGTGCCCGTGAGTCGCTAGGCGTCGGTCATTGATCGGACAGAGCGCCCTGGGCATTCACCCGAACCGGGATCCAGTTGGTGCAGGCGCCGAGCGCGTCGTTGCTGGCACTCACACTCCCACCGCCCCAACTCCTCCCAATAAAGGATGACAAGCGGCAAGGTCTGCAGGACAGTGGGCACGCGATGGGACGACAGTCAAACCAGCACTCCACGCTATTGCGATTACCGCTACAAACAATACTGATGGGCTACGGGTGCAGGTCCGTTCGTGAGGTCTCGCCGGCAGTCTCTCCCACGATGCCCAACGTTTGATGTATGCGCGCATTCGCCTCTCTCGCGAATGCCCGGACGCATAGGAGGAAACATACATGGCAAAGCCACTACCGCCCACAGTGGGTGAACGTCTTGCCCGTTGTGGAATTCATGTGGATGTATGGGGAATTACGCCTGGCGCGGACGTCACCTTGGCAGTTGACGGGGCTACACAAACCATCTCCGGCCCGGCAACTGCCACGACCTTTAATGTTCCCGGCCTGGCACAAAGCCAGAAGGTACGCGCACGCCAGCGGGTTGGTGCAGAGGTCAGCGACTGGGGAAACGTCGTCGTTGTCGAAGATGTTCTCCTTCCGCCTCCCCCTCCCTTGACCGAAGCGACTATCCCAACCTGTGCGCAGTGCATGTCGGCATGGGGCGTCGCACCCGGAAGCCACGTGGCCATCACCCAAAGTCACCTAGTGGTTGCTGAAGGCGAGATCGGGCGCGACGGACTGGCATGCATGACAGTCAAGGTGAAGCCCCCTCCGGCGATGCAGTCATCCGCCACCACTTGCGGCTCGACCAGTCCACGGCTGGGCGCGGTAGGGGTGTACACCCCTTTGGAGCCGCTCCCGCCGCCCGTCATCATCGAGCCAGTTTTTGAATGTCAAAGCACTGTCGGCCTCTCTGGGCTTTTGCCGGGGGCTTCGGTCGAGATCTTTGTAACGGACGCAGGCGGGGTCACCGCCTCACTGGGCACCTTCTGCGCTTGTACGAGCCGGGTCGACGCCAATGTCGGTCGCCATATGAAGCCCGGCGACCGTATAAAGGCAACGCAGAGCATGATTAATGACCGATGGCAGTGTGGCCTGCGTGGCAAGGAGAGCCCCGACGTTGCAGTGGTTCCACCCGACTCGCACATCAAGCCAAAGATTGAAGAGAAAGTGTATGAAGGCGACCCCGTCTTACACGTAACAAATCAAATAGAAGGCGGAACGATTACTTTACTTTCGCGCGCGTCTTTATCAGACCCGGAAGAAGAGATCGGAAGCCGTCCGAGTTCTCGGTTCCCTGAGGTTCCACTGCCCAAACCGAGGATTCACGCTGGACAAGTGCTCCGGATCAAACAGGAGTTGTGTGGCGTCGAGGAGTTCTCGGACGCGGTTGTCGTGCAGGGGCCGCCGCCAAAGGTAGACCCGCCGAAAGTGCGCAAGCCGCTCTTCGGTTGCGGACAGATCGTGGTCGTGGATGACGTGCTTCCGGGCGCAACAGTTTACATTCGACAGACACTGCCATACCTGCTCCCACCACTCTCTCCGGAGTATCCAATTGGCCAGAAATGGTCAACCGGCACTTCAGTGCAGATCGAAGTGTTTCCCGCCCTGAACCCCGGCGCCAACGTAACCGCCTACCAGAAGGTTGGTAGCATCCTCAGCGACCGGGCGCCATGGGTACCAGCGACGCCGAGGACGGACCTACTTCCTCCCACAATCGAAGGACCGGTCAAAGTTGGCGACACATCGGTTTGGCTTTCAGGCGTCGTGCCTGGGGCGCATCTCCGTGTCTTTAACCGCGGGACTCCGGTCGGAAGTGGAAGCCTTCCGGGCGAAGATGGAGGTCTTGGTCTCTGGTGGGCAGTACCCGATGGAGCCATCCTCACGGCGACACAGGCGCTTTGCCAGGGGGAATCTCGCCCCTCGCCACCACGCCCAGCAGTACGGGGTGCCCCTTGCGAAGGTCCCCTGGCCTTCAATCCAGGAAAGTGGAACGTTGCTCCCCATCAGGGATGCAACAACTGCTACAACTATGCTTGCGATATTCAGACGGACAACTTCGCGCAACCGGGAGGGGGGGTGTCTGAGGTGAACTGCAATGACGTAGGCAAGGCAGCGATATCGGACGGGCTGCACGTGTGTACAACCGGTCATTGCCACCCTTGCCATCACCGGGTTGCGTTGGTCATCAATCCTGGCATTGACTACCATTGGTATCGTCAGGGGGCCGATGGGCTCTGGACTCACAAGCGCGGTTGCCAAGCGGCGAAAGACGTCGACGAGTCCAATAACCCCATCACCGACCCAAGTACGGCGGACCGCGGACCCTACTCGAACTTCTGTGGCTACTTTTGTGTCTACAAGCCGGAAGTGTCGATCAGCGGCCCAGGATGCAATTGTTGACCATGGTGCATTTTGAAGGAACGCAATATGTCGAGCGCCCCTGATCCAAATGTCGAAGTAATGCTGGATGTCTTTTCGGGACGGCCGAACCCGCTTTGGGCCCTGTCGGAACCACAAATCCAAGAGTTGCGCGCGCTGCTCGCGGCTTCACTGCACGCGCGGGTCGATGTCGCCGCAGAGCCACCCTATCTCGGCTATAGGGGCTTCGTGATTTTCAATCGACGCAAGGTCGAGGAAATCCCGCGAAAGGTGGAAGTGTTTGGTGGCATGCTCCTCGTGGATGACGAGCCTAGCGGCAAAAGGTCTGTCTATACAGATCCTTTTGGGTTGGAAGCTTGGCTGCTGGAGCAGGCAAGGGAGCGCGGGCACGCGGAGACCATAGCGCAGATGGGTGGACCATGCGTGCATCGCGGCCCGCGCAAACCATGTTGATGGCCGTGCGCGAAACCGAGCACTCCCAAACCAGATGAAGCTTGTCCGTCTGCCAAGTGGAACAGCGTGTGCGGCCGGTCGTAGCGCCGCATGCATTCGCGTCAGTCGAGGCGATCGATACGGCGCCGACCAAGCTGTAGATGTGGTTGAGCGAGACGGCCACTACGTCGACGCCATGGCCCACCACGCGCACAACTTCCGCGTTGGATCAATACGTGAGGATTTTTGGGGACACGATCGCGCCGCCGTCAGCGGCGAGGGCACGCCCGACCATCGTCTGGGAGGAAGTCGTCTCGCTTTGGACCACGGTGCGGACCAGCTGCATAAGGTCTGACGGGTCCAGGAAGCGCCCAGCACGCCCGATCCCGGGGTGCACGGTGCTCACCCAGACCGGGCGCGTGATGATCCCCTGGCCGTTGCGCGTTCGGTAGGCGAGATAGATCCAGTGTCCGGCCATGTCGCTCTCACTTCGCTGGCGGTTCGCTGGAACGGCTCGCGCGTATGTTTGCGTAGCCTGCAGCGCAGCGGTCGTCATGCTGACGGCCGCGCCCACCTCGGGATCAGCGGCGTCGGCGCCAAGTGCACCGCAGAGCGCAATGGCCTTTCCAGCGACATCGGCTGTGTTGAGGGAGCCGACGGTGAGGATGCTGCTTTCAGCGGCGAGTTGATCGTTCGCCCAGGTGGCGATCTTTGGTGCGTCGGAAGACAGCAGGGCGCCCGCGCCGAACCAGGCGTTCGCGACGTCGACGACGTAGATGAAGACATCCTTCCCCGCCAGCGTGTTGCCTGATGGATTGTTCGAAAGCGGATCGACTCGCACTGCCCAGCCGGGGTTGATGGTGCGAGCGAGGTCTTGCCAGAACTGGTGTTCGTTTTTCATCAAATCAAGATACCGGTCGCAGCGACGATCGCGCAAGGCAGCGCAGAAACTTCCTGCGGACTCAGTGCGCGTGGGGATGCGAGGCGGCTCAATGGCGGAACGGCACTGGCCCACCGGCGAGCACATACCCAGCCGCGACCAGGCCGATCACGAATGCGACGATCGTCCAGAGGTATGCATCGGTGATCCGATCGCCCAGGTTGTCGAGATCTGCGCGAAAGAAGCCCATGACAGCGCGCCGAAAGCCCAGCGACAGCGCCAGGCCGATCGCGGCGGCCACGGCCATGTGCCAGGCCTGCGCAGGGCGGTTGAAGCCCGCGAGGGAAAAGGTCCAGAGCCAGCCGGCGGTGATGAGCAGGAGTTCTGTGCGTGACTTGATGCTGCCGAGATCCATGGCTACTTCAACCTGTGCACTGAGGACGTGACTGCCTGGGGGCGCTGGCGGGCGCCCGGGCTGGGTTCGGCGGCTGCAGGCGACCCGTCCTTCGCCTTGCGCGGCTTGATGGGATGGAATGTGATCTTCTCGCCACCGGGTATGAGATCGATCTGGCCCGTGCGAGGGTTGTGGCGCCGCCGCGCGGCGTACTCGGTGCGCTTGAAGGTCCCGATGCCTTGGATCCAGCATTCACCGTTGACCATGGCGCTGCTGACGACACGGTTCATCAGGTTGAAGAAGAAGGCCACGCCGAACTCGGGCGACATGTTCAGCAGCTCGGCCTCCTTGCGAACGACGGCGTTGGCGCTGTAGCGGGTGCGCCGCTTGTTCGGCTTGCGCGGCTGTGGTGATGGGGTGGGCGAGATCATTGCAGGTGGTCCTCGTAGAGGGAGGATGCCAATTGGTGGGCGAGCTTGACCGTGCCGGTGGCGCCCTCGCGCTGCTTGGCGACGATCACTTCGGTGATCCCGGGTTCCGCCGTCTCGGGGTTGTAGGCCTCGTCGCGATACAGGAACATGATCACGTCCGCGTCCTGCTCTATCTGGCCCGATTCCTTCAGGTCGGACATCATGGGACGCTTGTTCGCGCGTTGTTCCACCGTCCGGCTGAGCTGAGCCAGAGCAACGACGGGGCATTTCAGTTCGCGTGCGAGCTGCTTGAGGCCCTTGGATGCGTCACCCACGACCACGCGAGCATCGGCACCCGGCTTGGCCGCGGCGCCGGCGGCGATGAGCTGCAGGTAGTCCACGCCGATGATCAGCTTCTTGCCCGCGTTCTGCGCGGCGAAGAGGCGCGAGCGCGTCCGGATCTCGGCCAGCGACAGGCCTGGCGACTCGTCGATGTAGATGTGCTGGTTCCCGAGCTTCTGCGCCGCCTCGTAAATCGCTTCCAGACGATCGGGCAACTGCTCCGAGCTGTTGAACACCGAACCGGGCACCCGGCCCGCGCGCGAGATCATCCGCTTGGCCATGGACGTGCCGCGCATTTCCATCGAGTAGAGGAGGGCAGCGCGACCCGCTTCGGCCGCGGCGAGCATGAAGTTCACCTCCATGGCGGTCTTGCCCATCGAGGGCCGTGCGGCGAGCACGATCAGATCCTCGTCGACCATGCCATAGCCACCGAGAAGCCTGTCCAGGCTCGGGAATCCGGTCGTGACGCCCGAATCGACCTCTTTGCCTTCCAGGCGCTGCTCGATCTGCTCGAGCACGACGGCGATGAACCCGACCACGTGCTCGGGGCCGGTGCGCGACGACTTTGCCGAGGTCCGGGCGTTGCCGGCGGCGTCTTCGAGCATGGTGGTCAGCGCCTCCACCGAGGTCTGTCCGAGGGCGGCCTTCTCCACCACGAGCTTGGCCGAGGCGAGCACCGTGCGGGTCACGCTCAGGTCCTTGATCCGGGTCGCCGCGGCCTGGATGGCCTCCACGCTGGCCGTCAGATAGGTGGGGTTCGTCGCGAGGTTGATGAGGTAGTCCTCGCCGCCCGTGAACACATTGTGCGTGAGCGAGGCGTCCACCAGGGCCGCCAGGTCGCGGGCCTGGCCGGATTGACCCAATTGCTGCCAGAGGCGGAACAGGTTGACGTGGATCTCTTCGCCGAAGTCCTGCGCGTTCAGGGTCGCTGCGATCTGGCCCGACAGATCTTCGCGGCCGTCCTGCATGAGCGAGCACAGCACCGTGCGCTCACTGATCTGCGAGACGAGGGGGTCGCTCGCCGTCGGGGACGCCACTGCTTCGTTCGCAGCCTCTGCTGGGGCCGGCTGCTGTGTACGTGGGAAGCCAAACGGTGCGGTTGTTGCGGTCATGAAAATATTTCGTACTAAACATTCTGAAACCGGAACCTAAAGATTTCAGTTTCTAGAAAACTGCACTTACGGATCGCAGTTCGTGTTGATATTCTGGAGACAACAAGCAACAACCGTCAATGCAAGTGCAAAAAGATTTCTGAATCTTTCTACATCAGACTACCATCGCGGACGAAAAAACCATGATCCAAACTCTTACCCACTCTGCGCTCGACATTCGCTGGTTCACCGAGTCCACGTGGTTCCACTCGTCCGATGCGACGGTGGTGCGCGCCGGTGTGCTCTTGCTCGAGGCGGCGTTTCGCTCGACCCAGCCGGCGACGATCCCTTGCGACCCGCTGATCCTCTCTCGTTTGAGCGGTTTGAGCGCAAATGTTTGGGCCGAGAACGGCGCGACCCTCCTTCAGGGGTTCGAGCAGGTCGAGGGAGGCGCATGGCGCCACACCAAGATGGCCGAGCTGTTCGATGCCGTGAACGAGCGGTTCGGGGCGCAGATCAAGGAACTCGTTGCCTCGTCCGCGCTTGCGAGCTTGGCTGTGGAAGAGTTCCCCCTCGTCGGCGAGGTGAAGCCCGCAGGCCGTAGCAAGGGAAAGCGTGCGCTCCCGAAGGACTACCAGTTCAACGAAGGTCTGGTGGCAAAGGCGGAGGAGGCCGGCTTCATCACCGACGAGCACAAAGCATGGCTGCTGCAGAAGTTCAAGGACTTCGCGACGTCGAGCGGGCGCCTCTATTCGAACTGGGACGCTACCGCGCGCAACTTCTTCACCAGCTCCATCACGCAGCGAGACTTCTTATCCAACTTCGGTTACTGGCCCCGTGACAGCAAGACCCGACTCATGCCCGCCCTTGGCGCGCCGTCGGCGCCGGTGCGCTCCGGTCCGCAGTCGTTCGAGTCCGCGGCCCTGAACGGCAGCAAGTCCTCCGTCGACCGGGTGCTTGCCAAGCGTTTCGGCGCCCAGAACGATGTCCAGGACGCAGATGTCAAGCCGGCGGCAGGTACTTCCGCGGCCTTCACCCAGGGTGGATTTGGATTCGGCTTCGCCCGCAACCGTGGCGCAGCACCGGGAGCCGCGGCATGAGCACGCAGGCAGAGATTGCAAGCGTCCTCGAGACGGCCGTTCAGGCCTGCGCCGCGTGCCGGCACGAACTCAACGACCTGGAGGTCACCGCCTGGTTGGCGGCGATCGAGTCGTTCGGCCCGGCCCCGACCACCAAGTTCCTCCTCAACTGGGTGTCGACCAACAGCCGGAAGGCGCCCACGGTGGCAGATCTGCGCAAGGCGCTTGACCCGACGTTCGTCGAGGAAGAGACCGCGCTCGAGCGCCTGTATCTCCTGGTGTGCCGCGTGGGCCCCTACGACGCACCGAAGGTGGAGACGACCGGCCCGATGCTCAGTCGTGCCATCGAGAACATGGGCGGATGGGCTCGGATCAACGAAATGATGCCTGACCGCGCAGAGGATCGGTTCGCCTGGAACGCCTTCGCGGAACGGTTCGCGACCGCTTTCGGTACGGCTCGCACGCAGGAATTCCAGGATTCCCTCTTGCCGCCCGAGCGGCGCCCGGCCTTGCCGACGCCAAAGGGGTTGCACGAGATCAGCATGAGGGCGTCACGAACCGAGGCCGACCTGCTACTGACCGACGCTGGCAGCGCGCCTAGAGGCTGAGCAATGGACGCCAGGACGCTGAATCCAGTGGGCTCCGACGCCCTCGCCCTTGCGGACGTGATCGCCCCCGCGATGACGGGTGCGCTCACGACCATCGCTGAATGGGTGGGCATCGTCGTGGCGGCCTTGTCGCTGTGCCTGCTGGGGGCCGTGATCTGGGCAGTTCAACTGGACTACGAGGTCATCGCGGTCACCCCCGCCGGCGCACTGGTCCCCTTGGATCAGCTCGACAAGAAGAACGAGGAATCCATCCGGGCCCGGCTCGCGGCGAATGCGCCGAGCGGGCAGGCCAGCCCAGGGGCGGCCGCGCCGGTGGCGCCCGGTCTCGACAGCCACGCCGCGAGGGCGACGCAGACCAACCCAACCCCGCGCAAGCGGGAAAGCAGCAAAGAATGAGCGCAGTGTTGAACAAGGCCAATGCGGCCAAAAAGGCGGCCGTCGCCGCCGCCGGTCCGAGCCACAAGGCGGGCGGTGCTGCCGCCCAAGTGAGCAAGCTCACGCGCCTGGTCGTCTGGCTCTCCATCGCGGTGGTTGCCCTGCTGGTGGCGCTGATCATCGCGTTCGTGTTCCTGACTAGGACGCACCGCGAGGTGATTGCTGCGACGCCGGAGGGTCGCCTGATTCCGATCGTCCCGCTGGACAAGCCCTACGTGAGCGACGCGCGCGTCCTCGGCTATGTGGACGAATGCGCCCGCATGGTCTTCAGCCACGACTTCCTTCACTGGCGCACCACGCTTCAGGGCTCGAAGACCTGCTTTACCGAAAAGGGTGGCGATGCTGTCGAAGAGGCACTCGCTCCCTGGGTAAAGGACATCGTCGACCGTGAGTTGACCATGTCCGTGAGCCTGTCGGACACGCCTGTGATTGCAAAGCGCGGTGAGTTCGACGGGAAGTTTGCCTGGCGCGTCCAGGCGCCGATCTCACTGTTTCGTCGGGGGACGAAGGTGAGCGATATGCCGCGGCCATTCATCCTGCATGTGGTCGTGCGGCGCGTGGGGCTCGACCAGAACCCGCGCGGCATTGCGATCGACAGCCTCCAGCTGGTCCCGGATTCGTCCAGGAACTAGCCGGCAGGTGCCATCCCCCCAACCCCATTCTTTTGACAACGAGGCGAGAAATCACATGAGCGCGAATCAACCCCAGCAGAACGTCGACCACGAATCGATCGGAATGTCCTTTGCCACCGCAGAGATGGACGCACTGGAAACGAGCCACCCCGAGTGGTATGCGATGTACAACGATGTGCTGCCCGACTCGCTGGCCAGCCGCGCCGAGCTCGCCGAACTGTGGGCCACCGCGCCGACGCCGTTCGCCAACGCCCTGATCTACGGCAAGTTCACGATGCGCCTGGAGATCGCAGCGCACACCGGCATTCCTTTCGTTTGAATCACGCCACGCGGTTGATGCGCTAATCGCGTTCAAACGAAAAGTTTGCAGGACAATATTGCTATGAACGAAAAAACCGACGCCGCGCCGCGATCGAAAAAGCGAGGCGCACCCAGCGTGAGCATGCGCCCGGCAACTGCAGCCGTCCTGATGGCCCTGCTTGGATGCCTGTCCTTTGGTGCGACTGCACAAGGCGTGTCTCGCGTCTCCAATCCGGCGGCCCCGAGCGGCCCGGCGCCGACTCAGCAAGCCCCGGGACCCTCGGCTGCGAGCCCCTTCGCCCAGAACGGACCCACGCCCGGTCAGCCGGCAGGAGCGCTGCCGTCCCCGGCGACGCCGCCGGCCCAGTCCGCCTCGGCGGCCATGCCAACGCCTTACGTGGCGACGACACAGGCCGTGCTGGACAAAATCGCGCCGCTGACGCCGAAGGAGATCGTGAACCTGCGCAAGCAGATCGACGAGCGCAAGGATGCATTCACGGAGAACATCTCCGGTCGCCCGCCTGCGCGGCCGACGAGCACGCAGACGACGGTGGACCTGTCGCCCGGTGCTACCCCACCGGTCGTGCGTGTCTCTCCCCGGCAGGGCGCGTCGATCACGTTCATCGATGCGGCAGGTCGCCCATGGCCCGTCGAGGCCGCTGACAACTTCAACGTGGCCGGCTACGGCGTGTCCGCGATGGCGGAGCACGTCTATTCGGTCGGGATGATTCAGCCGCAAATCGGCAATATAGCGTTCAAGCTCAAGGACATCGCCCGGCCGATCACGGTGACCGTCATGCCGGCCCAGGATGCAACGGACTACAGCCTCGACCTGGTCATCCCCAAGTTCGTGGGCGGCGTGCCCCCTACGGCCATGGCAAGCGCATCGCCCGCGCCATCGCACATGTCCGACGAACTGATGCCGTACCTCTATCGCACGCCACCGCGTGAGGCGCGCCGCCTCCAGGTGGCCGGCAGTGGCACGGACGAGATCATGGCGTGGCAGATCTCCCCAACAAGCATGGCGCTTCGCACGTCCGCCCAGATCCTTTCTCCGGCCTGGATGCGCCGCCAGGGCTCGCCCGATGGGGTCTTCGTCTACCAACTCCCGATCACTCCGGTGGTAGTGATTTCGCAAGGCGGTGAACTTCGCAATGTCGCCCTTGGCGGCATCAGCGTCGAGCCGGTCGGGTCAAACGCGACCACAGTTTCGGGCGCCATCTTGTCGAGCGCACGGAATCAGGGTTTCACCAAGTGACGGCAGAAGCGCAAATGAGCAACGAGAACCAAAACAACGACGGCGAACTCGAGTTCGCTGATGTGGAAACCGCCGAGAGCGCGGCGATCGCTGGGCCTGAAGCCGTGAACGGTAAAGGCAAGCGTCTCGACCCCGGCGCCAAGCGCGTGATGAAGTGGGTGGGCGGCGCATTCGCCGTCGCCCTCCTCGCCGTTGTCGGTCTGGTCTTCATGGCCAGCGGCAAGAAGGAAATGAAGGCCAAAGTCGACCTGCCGGCTCGTACGAACTCGGGAACGCAGACGGATGTGGTCCAGACCGACTATGAGCAAGGTCGCCTTGCCGAGCTTCAGGAGCAAAAGGCCGAGGCGAGCCGCAAAGCGGGAGGCGTGTACGTCCCGCCACCCGCGGGCGCGCCCGTGACGCATGCTGGCCCCGAAGGCCTGGGCGGACCGACCGGCCCAGGCGCGAGCTCGTACCAGACGTACGTGACGCCGCCGCAAGTTGCTATCCAGCCTGGCTCCTATCAGGATCCCGTGCGCCAGCAGGCCATTCAGGAGGGCTTGAATCGCCAGCTCGGCCTGCTTCTGGCCGACGCGCCAACTGGCGCCCCCATTGCTCGGGTTGCCGCCTACCAGGATCCGAAGGCGACCGAAAAGGCTCAGCAGGTACTGGCTGTCCAGGGCCAGGGCGTTGCCGCTGCGAGCATCGCGACCGAGGATCTCGACCTCCCCGGCCCGCTGACCATTCACGCCGCGCGCACCACGTCGCCGATCGACACCGAGAAGTCGCCGTATGTCTCGGCAGAGGTCCTCGGCGGCAAGTTCGCTGGCGCGTTCCTCAAGGGCACGGCTGTGCTGAATCAGGGCGAAGGCCTCCAAGTGACTTTCACCGACATCCGCTTCAACGGCAAGGTCGCCAAGATCAATGCTGTCGCGCTGGATGAACAGACCTCGGCCGACGCGCTGAATGGCAGCATCGATCGGCACATCCTGTCGCGCTACGTCCTCCCGATCACGTTCGCCACGGTGAGCGGTGCGGCCAGTGCGATCGCGCAGCGCAGCTCGCAGGTCGTGACGAATGGGCTCTCGACCTCGGTGGTCCTGCCTGAAGCGACGGACAAGCAGGCCGCGGCTGCTGGCCTTTCCTCGGCCACCCAAGTCGGCCAGCAGCTGGTGCAGTCGCTGGCTCAGCAGAAGAACACGGTGAGACTGCCGGCGAACACCCTCATCGGTGTTCTGTTCAACACCGTCCAGACGGCGTCCTCCACGACGCCTGCACCGCAGCAGCAGCAAGTCCAGGCCCAGCCCGAGCAGGCGCAGCGCCAGGCGCAACAGGCCCAGCCGGCTGTCTCGTCGTTCAACCTGGCGACTGGCATGAACTACGGCACGTTCGCTCCGACCGTGCCCCCGATCAATCAAGTCCAGGTGCGCTACTGATGAGCAATTTCGAAGAAGACCGCACCGGCGCGCAGGGCAACGACGAGGCTCTCGACGACCTTTGGGCGGCGGAGGGCGGTCCCGAGGGCTCCGTCCTTCACGGCGCCGATGAACCCGGGTTCGACAACAGCGAAGCACGGGACACCCTGAGCGAGTCGCTGGAGGATCCGGTGGACGCCATTCCTCGCGATCCCGGGAGCGATCCTGAACCATCACCGAAGAAGAGCTCCAGCTTGCCGTTCTATGGCGCGGTAGGGGCGGTCGTGCTCGTCGCGGCCGGCCTGGTTGGGTACAAGACTGGCCTGATCGGGGGGCCGTCGCGAAAACCGATCGAGCCCGTCATTGCTTCGGCAATGGACACCCAAACGGCAGGCGATAAGGCGAGGAAGCCCGATGGCATGCTCGACGCGGCCAGCGCCGGCAAGCTGACCAGCTCGGATCTGTTCGGAGAAAACGGTTCGAAGTCGGCGCCTGCGTTCGATGCTGAGGCAGATCTTCTCGCGGACAAGGGTCCTGCGCCTGCTGCTGCTCCGCCCGCTCCTGCGGCTGTCGAGGTTGCCCAGTCCGCCCCGAAGGCGCCCGAGGTGGCTCCGGCAGTGGTGGCGCAGGCTCCAGCGCCGGCACCGGCACCGGCACCGGCACCGATTGCACCGCCTCCTGCGCGCGTGAACGAAGTTCAGAAGATCGCCCCAGCTGCGCCGGCGCCAGTGGAAGTTGCCAAGGCGACGCCGAAGGCCGTCCCGACGGCTGACGCAACTGGCGCCAAGGCAGAAAGCCCCAAGCCGGCGAAGCGAGCTCGCGTTGCCACGGCGAAGGTGTCGACGCCGGCAAAGGCCGTGGCGCCGCGCGTGGTGGCGGACAAGCCCGCGCGCATCGTCCGACTTGCCGATGCCCGCAAGCCTCCCAAGGCGAGCGGCAAGGCTCGTCGCGCCGTCGAGAAGGATTCGACGCCCGAGTCGAAGGAAGTGCTGGCCGGTTGGAAGCTGCGCGGCACCTGGCCGAATCACGGTCCGAGCCAGCTGGCCTGGGTCGCCGACGAGCAAGGCCGCCTGACGACGGTTTCCGTTGGCGCAACCGTGGCGGGCGCTCGCGTCCTGTCCATCGGCAAGCGCGGCGAGGTGGTGCAGACCTCTGCCGGCCTGATCCTTCCCTGAGGTACTAAGCCATGCCAGATTTCGGCGGTTTCCTGAACGAGTTCGCCGCGCTCGGAAAGGCGTTCGTACCGCTCGTCTACTGGGCGGCGCTGCTGATCGGCTTCTTCTTCGCGGGTTCAGCCCTGCACAAGATCGCCAAGATGGGTCACGACCAAGCTGGCGGCCAGCAGCCCACTTGGGCTGGCGTGGGCGGCAATCTGCTGGTGACCATCGGGGCCACGATGCTCTCGGCCTGGGTTGAGTCCCTCACGAGGGACTACGGCGGCATAGGCGAGGGCGTTGCATCGCAGATGGCCTACATGCGCGACGGAAGCGCCGGTTCGCTGAAGCCGCTGTGGAACGCGATCTACGCCTGGCTCTTCCTACTGGGTGTGTGCGCAATCTTCCGCGCATTCCTGCTCTTCAATCGTGCTGCGCAAGGCCACGCCCAAGAGGGCGACGGGTTCTGGCGTGGCTTCTGGCACATCCTCGGGGGAGCGATTCTCGTGAACATTGCAACACATTGAACTCCGCTTCATTTTCCACCACTCTGGCGTTCGCGCCAATTAATTGCCACGGTAGGCATACGCCTTTCGTTCTAACTTGTCAACCACCAGTCCCTGCAGGAGCTAACTTGAAAAACCTGATCGCCAACCTGAACGTCCGCATCGCCATGGGCCTTGCGAACCACGCTGCACTGGGCCGCAACGCCGCAGTAGCCGTCGTAACCACCGCGCTCGCAAGCAGCGCCTTCGCGCTCGACGCGAACACCTCGGTCAATTCGTTGATCAACCTCTTCAAGCAGGGCATCACGCTGTTCCAGTGGGCGATGGTCCTGGGCGGCATGGCCTCGATCTGCTACGGCCTCCTGAAGTGGAAGAAGAAGGGCCAGGACAACGGCGGCGACCAGGTCGAGGCACGTCAGATCTGGATGCCGATCTCTGCTGGCGCCGCGATGATCTGCATCTGGGCGATCGTCGAGTTCGCGGTGACCGCCGCCGGCGGTAGCACTGGAGATATCGGGAAAGTTCAAAGTTTCTAGCGATTAAATCGCCGAAAAGAATAATCCGCGAAAAACTACTACCGCAGTGTTTAAAATGTAGTAGCTAGAGCGAGAATGTTCCGGCGCCCTAGGGCGCACCATGCTGGTCGACGTCGGGGAGGATTCGTCTCTCCCTGCAGTCGGCCATTTTTTTGCCCTCGAAGAATGTTCAAACTCATCCCTGGTATCAAGCGCAGCGTCTTTCGAGACAACGACCCGCGGGCCAAGCAGGCCGACGCGGTCTTTGTCGCGCGCCGGCCCCAGGTGCTTGAGAAGTCACGGTACACGTGCCAGGGGTGCCTGTACCGTTCGATGCAGACCGCGAAGAAGCCGACCAAGCTTCAGGTGCATCACCAGGACGACGACCACCACAACAACGACGACAGCAACCTGGCGCCGATCTGCGGCCTGTGTCACGGCTACCCGCATCTGGGCTGCAAGACGGCCTCGACGGGTGGCGGCGGAGGCCTTGCATCTGACGCGCAGCTGGCGGCGATCCCCGAGCTTGCGGCGGCCGACCTGAACAACCTGCTGCGCGCCATCGGGGCGGCGATGTCCGATCCCAACGAGGCGGCAGTGGCCAAGCAGATCTACGACGTGCTGTGCGAGCGCGTTCTGCCCGTTCGCAAGGCGTTCGGTACGTCCAAGGCGCTGGACTTCGCCGGCGCCATGTCCAAGCTCAACTCGGTCGACTACGCGGCGCGCGGCGACGCTGTCTTCGATCTGCGGATCGTGTGGAAGGCGGACGTGCTCAAGAAGGCCGGTGCCGACATGCTCGAGGACCACCCGTCGTTGAAGCCGAGCTCGTGGCACGCCTCCTACGGCGAGCTCGTGGAAGAGGCGCTGGCCTCCCAGGCCTGAGTCCAAGAAACGGACGCACAAGATGGCAATCACCCAGGCCCGCCAAGGTTCCCACCGCAGCTCCCAGCCCACCGAGGAGGAGTTGCCCACGGCCGTCGGTACCGCCCCGGAGTTCGGCGTGGCGCACTTCGACCTGCAGGACGTCACCTCTGGTGGCATCTGCTATTCGACCAATGGCGGCTTCCGACGTTTCCAGTCTGGCGGCGACCTGATGAATCTCATCTGGGTGACGAACCTGGACATGGTGCCCAAGCAGCTTCCCAGCCTGCGTTCGAACAAGTTCCTTCAGACCAAGCTCACCACGCTGGCCGAGGATCTCGGTGTCGAGCTCACGGGCTTCAAGCAGGTGAACGGGGTCGACAAAGGCGGGATGGTCGACGTCGCACGTGTGCTGAATCACACCCGCGACCTGGTCGTGGCCGCCTACCCGTGGAAGGCGCCTGATCGGGAGTGGAACAAGCCCCGCTTGAGCGAGTGCATCGCCGAGCTGCTGCCCTCGGTGGAGCGCTCGGTGCCTCAGATCGAAGTGGCACTGCGCGGGGCGTACCAATCGTGGTCCAGCCCGCAGATGCAGCAGAAGATGATGTACGACCGCGGCTCGCGGATGATCTACTTCCGCCGCAACCGTGTCGAGCACGCTCTGGACATCATGCGCACACCGCTCCCGACCAGCGGTTGGTACAAGCAGCCTTTCCTGGACCTTGACAACCTGCTGGACGCCGGCCAGCCCACACTTGTCGAGGTGGCGATCGAGTGGCGCAACGCCGACGCTGACACGGTTTCATTGATCGCGTTCGGTGCTGATGCCGGAAACACGCCGCATATTCGCCGGTGGGTCTCTCAGATCGAATTGACGTGGCTCCTGAAGTACGCCCGGATCTCGGTGCTGTCGGCCTACCAGGCCAACGCGGCCGCACCGCTGCCCGCGCAGCTGCAGCTTCCAAGCGTGATCGCCGGCGATCCGATCTACCAGCTGTCGATCCCGCACGGTCTTGTCGCCGAGGCGCATTGGGCGGGCCTGGCCAGGCCGCAGTACAACCGCATGAAGCGTCAGTCCGAGGTCACCACGACGTCTGTCTGGTACCGGGCGATGGATCGCGCGATTTCATTCCAGATGGCCCTCGCGGCGAAGGAGTTGGGCGGCAACGTGACCGGCTACGGCTCAGGCGGCGTGCAGGTGCGCATGGAGAACTTGTCAGTACAGCAATTGCTTGAAGTGGCCGATGCCGTCGGCGCCAGCCATCCGTGCTTGGCGTCCGAGGTCGTTGGCCGGGAGAGGGGGGATTCTTGAACGCAGTAACCACAGACAGCGGGTCGCGCCTCGCGCAAATGCTCGCACAGGCACCGGTGGCCGGGCCCGATTACGCAGAATGGCTCACGATGTGGTGCCAGAGCGGAGCGCGCAACGAAGGCGATGCGCCGGCGCAGCCTTTCCGTTTCATGCTCCGAAAGGACCGGAGGCCGCTCGACGTTCTGGACGAGGACAACCTGCTGCCGATGCGCAGGCTGCTCTCCCACCATCCGGGCGCGCCGATGGCATTCGCGGAGATCTGCCGCCAGGGCTCGGGCTTCATGCGCATGCGCTCGCTGGTCGAGTACCTCAAGGTCCAGTCCGAGCAGCCGTCGGTGACCAACGCGAGCGATCAAGGGTCGGCGACGGCCTATGTGAGCCCGCTGCACGTCAATGAGGTCATGCGGGGCTTCCACATTGAAGACTCCGAGGAGGCCGAACAGGAGATCGCACGGCTGCGGGGGATCGCGCGTGAGCAGGTGATGCGAGATCTGCTTGGGATCGCGGGCGATGCGTCGGAGCGAGCCTTCAACGCCGCGGCGAGTACGTGGCTGCGCAAGGAATACACCCGGCGCCAGGCGGCCGAGAAGCCGCGGGTCGGGAGTGGTGTCTCCGCGGCGTCGAGCGCGACCGGCGCGAGCCGCGAGCCGGTCCCTGAACACGCGGTTGCTCTCCCGTCGGAGCGCCCCGGACGTCTGGCCTTCCGCGCCGGTGCGCCGGGCGCGCAGCAACCCGATGAGGCACATGCCGAGCCGACCAGGTCCAAGACAGCGCCAACGGCTGACAAGCCGCTCGGCTTCGGGTTCCGCCGGCCCGCGGGCTGAGCGGTCCGCGCTCCACTTTCCACGCGCATCGAGCGCACCAGACATCGAGGATCTCATGCTCATCAACGCAATCGAGTCTTTCATCTACTGGGCGGGCTCCCAGCTCTCCCTCGGCGATACCGATCTGGCCTGCGACTGGCGCGCGCCGATCCAGACGGAGGCTGATGCCCCGGCCGAGATCATGGCGCTCAAGAGTGGCAGCGTGGTGTCCTTCATCGAGATCAAGGGCATCCGGCGCTACGTCGGCGACAAGGAGTTCGAACACCTGGCCCAGAACCTGGCCACGATCCTTTCGAACCGGATGAAGGCGGGCAACGGGCGCAACCACAGCATGTCGTTCTGCTTTCGTAGCGACCCCGCAGGTTCCGTCCGCCTGGCGCGCGAACTCATGGCGCCCATGTCGACGACTGCGAAGCGCCTCGGCATGACGGAAACGGCCTTCTTCGACGCTCGCGTCGAGGAGCTGGCGCGGGCCTGTACCGACGAGGCTGTATACCTGGCCGTTTTCACCCACCGCGCCGGCATGAACTCCAACGAGCAGGCCAACCTGGTGGAACGCCAGAAAAAGGCGGCCGCCGAACTGAGCAAGCGCAAGGTGAGCGTCGCCTACAACGACACCTTCTCTCAGTCGATGGCGCAGCCCTCCAACCTGCTCGTGACCCGTCACAAGTCGATGGTCGAGAACCTAGTGAAGGACCTGTCCGTCGAAATCAACAGCGGCGGAACGTATCTGCTCGCGAACACGATGACCGTGCGCGAGGCTGCGAACATGGTGCGCCGGGTGTTCGACCACACGGATTTTCTATCCACCTGGTCGCCGCGGTTCCTCGGAGACAAGGGCGCGATGGGGGCGAGCCCCGTGCGCCGCGCCGACGAAGCGGCGGTGATGCCCGTGGCGCTCTCGCGCCAGATGATCCCTGCCAGCTTCAAGGAGGAATTCAAGTCCTTCGAGTTCGCCCGCCAGGGCTCCAACCTCTCGGCAAGCGTGGTCGTCGAGGTGCTGCCGGAGGAGGGCTCCAAGCCCTTCAACAAGCTGATGGAGAAGCTGGGCCGCACGATCCCACTGGCCTATTCGCAGGATGTGATCCCCTCGGGCCTCGAGTTCCGCAAGTCGGACCAGTTCTTCGGTAGCTTCATGGCCGCCATGGGCGACTTCAACAAGGGCATCAAGCGTGGCTGGGACGAGCTCAAGCACATCGAAAAGGAGGGCGGCTACATCGCAGCGACGCGCATGACACTCACCACCTGGGCCAAGACCGAAGAGCAGTTGCAGTTCCAGGTGGAATACCTGCGCAGCTCCATCGAAGCGTGGGGCTCGACCGTCTGCTCCAACGAAACAGGCGAGCCGGCCCTCGCGGCCATCTCGACCGCGGCCGGCTTCTCGCGCGCCAGCTCGGCACCCTACCTGCCGGCGCCCATCGGCGAGATCACCCGCATGTCGCCGGTCGTTCGAGCGGCGTCGATCTGGAAGACGGGGCAGCTGATCGCATCGACCCTCGAAGGCCGGCCGTATCCGATCGCACTGGGCTCGTCCTTGCAGGTCTCCTGGGCGACGGTGGGCTTCGCGCCGACGGGCTCGGGCAAGTCGTTCTTCATGAACCTGCTCAATTCGGGGCTGCTCATGGCGCCAGGCGCGCAGGACGTGCCGTACGTGACGGTGGCCGACGTGGGCCCGAGCTCGAAGCTCATCATGGATCTCTACCGGGCAATGCTGCCGGCGAGCAAGCGCGACCAGGTCGTCTCCATCCGGATCAAGAACTCCCCCGAATACACGGTCAACCCGTTCGACACCTTCCTGGGCCTGGACCAGTGCACCGAGCAGGACCGGGACTTCATCGTCGCGGTGCTGGGCACCATCTCGCCGGGCCTTGGCCCTGAGGCCGACAAGTTCTTCCAGAAGCTGATCGCCGCGGCTTATGAGCGCTTCTCGCGCGCGTCCTCGGACGCGAAGCCCTGGCAGAACGCCATGGATCCCGAGGTCGGCGCGCTGTACCAGCAGCTGGGCCACGAGATCGTCGACGGCCGCACCCGGGTGTGGGACGTCGTGGATGCGCTGTTCAAGGCCGGCAATATCGTCATGGCCGAGCGCGCGCAGCGCTTTGCGATGCCGATCCTGAAGGATCTGTCGAAGGTCGTCTCCCAGGCGGACATCATGCTGATGTACGGCGAGGCGTTGGCTGCCAATGGCGTCGAGACGATGATCAAGGTGTTCCAGCGGAACCTCAGCGCAGCCTCGACGGGCACCTACACGCTGCTGAGCAGCTACACCCAGGCGAATCTCGGCTCGGCGCGCGCCATCTCGATCGACCTCGAGGAGGTGGTGGGCTCGACGACCTCGGAGGAGGGCCGCCGGCGCTCCGCCCTGATGTTCCTGTTCGCGAGACGCCTGGGCGCCAAGAACTTCTTCGCGCGCTGGGAGGAGATCGCACCGCTCGTGCCCGACCTGTTCCGCCGCTACCAGAAGGACCGCGTCGAGAAGATGTGGGAGCAGATGAAGTTCCTCGAGTACGACGAGGTCCACTACGCTTCGGGCGCTGAATCGTTCCAGATGCTGCTGCAGCAGGACTTGCGGGTGGGCCGCAAGTTCAACCTCGTCACGATGATGATGAGTCAACTACCCTCCGACTTCCCGGAGGCGGTCATGGCCAACTCGACCAACTTCTACATTTTCGGCCTCGGCGATGGCAGCATGGCCGACCAGGTGAAGGCGGCGTTCAAGCTGAGCGATGCCGAGATGCAGGCGATCAGCACGCACTGCCGCCGGCCCGGCACGCTGTTCGCGCGCTTCGCGACCACCGAGGGCGTTCTGGCCCAGATCCTGAAGACCACTGCCAGCCCGCTCGACAAGTGGGCCTTCACGACGAATGCCGCCGACGCGCCGGTGCGCGCCGCACTCGCACTCAAGCTGGGCGGTACCGACGACAGCTACTGGCAGGCGCTGCGGCTGCTGGCCAAGATGCTTCCCGCCGGCACTGCCAAGCCGATGATCGCGGCGCTCATGGCCGAGAAGGGCGAGTTCGACGTGAGCGAGGAGTCTGTCTCGATGGACGTAGCGGGGCGGTTGATCGTGCGCGCCCAGAACGAGGGGCTGCTGTCAAGCGAGGGTTCAGAGACGTCTGACAAAGATGAGAAAGCCTTTGCCTAGGGTCAAGACGTGCCTTCCTTGCGCACCAATGCGCCGGGCATCGACCGGCCCCATGCGGGCCATCATCGCCTCATCTTGGCGATGCAGTCGGAGTCGCGAGTGTTTCGCTTGCAAAAGTCAACGATGGCGCTTTCGACCTGAGCCTCTGCCAGTAGGCGCCCCGATGCGTCGCTCAAGCGGACTTTTTGGCCAGTCATCGAAAAGGCGAAGCGCATTGTGAGAAGCCCTTCGCTTAGCCTCGCATTCCCCTGCTTTTCAACGACGATCGCTAAGGGGTCGGGGACCGCCTGGGAGTCCAACGTTCGACCGTCGGCGTCAACGAGCTCCAGAACGTAATCCCGGCGTGCGTTCGGCAACCTCGATGCGGTGCCATAGGAGACGGCCACGTCTCCTGCCGAAACGCCGGCTGGGCCAAATCGAAAGGTCACGATGAACACTTTCGATAGGTCGGCAGCGTCGCCCTTGGCTCCGAGAAAGACATTGCCGAACCAGCCACTTGGAGGGGGCGTATCTGCAGCTGTTGAACATCCCCCAGCGCTGAGTAGCAGGGCACCGAGCAGCCCTAGAGTCGTGAAGGTGAATCTTGGAGACATGTCTACCCCTTGCCTCAGAGCGTGTTGTAGTACCACTGTATGCGTTCGCTATCGAGGATGCCCCCTGCCGCACCGTTGTTGCCACCGCACCCCATCAAATCTGATGCAGTGTCTTGGCGCCATTTGAGATCGGTAGACCCAAGGATGGGTGTTCCGCTCGCGTCGGCTCCGCCGCAAAAACCGTTGGTCGTGGTCAGCTGCGTGCAAGAAGCGGTGGGCAAACCGTGTGCTGTTGCGCTAGCTTGGCACGCCGCTAAAGAAGTGAACATGTTTTCGTGAGGCCAACTCGTGGAGATGATCCCGCCGTCGCAGCAGTACTCGTCGGACAGACCGAATACGGCATGTCCGGTCTCGTGCACGATTGTTCCTGGAGTGCCCGCTTGAATCGTGAGCTGCCCCACGCCATTAGCACCCCCAAAGTTGCCGAAGTCGCGCCATGTGGCGTCATGGTGCACGTACGCAGCTGCGTTGGCCGTGGCGGCAATTCTTGTCCAGTTGGCCGGCTGCGTAATGCTACGCTGTTCGGTTCCGCTAATGTTCGACCTGACTAGCCCTCCGGTTGCCGGGTTCAGATAGAAGTTCCATTTGCTTCGGTTGCCTGTGATCTGTGCGTGAGCCAGGTAGCCATCAACGATGAGTCGACGAGCGTCACTCGCGAAGTCAGCTGGGCCTCTTCCGGGCGTTCCGTTGTAGTCAACTGGCACCATGACAACGTCGACAGCCTTCGCCGCGTCTGAGCGCACATACACCGCAATTGGCTCGGACGGATCTGCCTGAGCACCCACGCCGAACCCGATCCATTGATCCCCTGCGACCATTCCGGTTGCGTCCTTGGCCCGTGCGCCGTAGGTCACAAAGCTCCCGTCCTGAAATGGGCCAACTAACGCCCTGCAACTCGCAGGTGAGCTGGGCGGTTCGATCTGACAGGTTTGTACCGTTGTCTCTTTGATGGTTGGCAAAGGTAGGCACTCGCCTGCGACGTAGGGAGCGCAATAGCGATCACGCGTAAGGGTCCGCTGGACGATTGAGATCTCCGCGATACCGCGTGTTGACTCAGCCTCCGCGCTTAATGTGATTTGCTGCGTACTGGATGGATGGAAGGGCTCGTGTATGGCCCGCACGGCGAGCGGCGTGCAACCAAACATCGTCCCCATCGAAAGCGTGAACGCCATGAGCGCAAAGGCGTAGCAAGTTCGCTTCATGCCCTTCTCCTTTTCGATGAGCTGCGAGCAAGCCCAAGGGGTCGCTGTGTGCTCGAGGCAGGCCACGAGTGTTATCGGCGAGGAGCCTGGGATGCATCCTCAATCCTAAGGATGGGAGCCCCCTGACGGGAAATGAAGCTGGGCCTTCCGGCTAGAGCCGAATTGTGGACACGTCTCAGGTCAACGTGGCGGCGCAGGCTACGTTTTCTTGCGCACGCTAGGCACTGCGAAACCGTGCGAGGCTGGGAGGCTGGTGACGTAGCATTTCGCTCAACCCGAACGTGTAGCGATCCAGGACGCCGGCGCGCAGCATCGTGAATCCCCAGTCGAACGACTGCTTCACGGCGTGCGCCGCGTCGATCGTCCCGTCGAGGTGCATGATGGCCAGCGCGCGCACCAGCACCGTAGGCGTCAGCTCTTCCTGGCTGGCGATTCGCAATAGTGCCTGGAGCTCAGGCCCGATGCTCGTGTGGTACTCCTCGCTGAGGTAGTCCTCCACCGTACCGAGATCGCGATGCCCTTCCATCGAGTGCACCGGCACCAGGATCGGGTCGTCCTGGTCGATGCCGTCGATCCAGCCCAGATCCACGCCGTCGATGTTCATGACCGAGAAGATGCAGTCCACCTGCAGAAGCTGCCGCTCGATCGGGAGGGTGAAGTCGCTCGCGTAGGGCGAGTAGAGCGCCGATGCGATTCGGATGGGTGAGCGTTGGGTTCCCATGATCTCGTTCTCCTTCTCAGCGAGGGGTGCCGGGCGCTTTGTCCCGGAGCATCTTGTTCAAGCCGATCCGCAGGCCCTGTGCGGCGCCGGCCAGCTGCACTGCCCGGGCGTTGGAGGCGGCGAACCGCTGGCGTGCGACGGCCTCGAACTGCTCTGCGCTGTCCGCGCGCAGCTCGTCTGCACTGTCCTTCTGGGGCGAATCGTCGTCGCGGTGTTGCGCCTGGCGCCCGCGCAGTTCGTCGGTGCGACCTTCGGCCTGGTTGAGCTCGGCCAGGTCGGAGAGCGCCAGGGCATGGGCGTCGGCGCACCGGTCAAGCAGCACCTCGCACTGGAATGCCGCGTGCTCTCGGGCCACGCTGGTCATCGGTCGATCCGGGTCTGAATCCAGCGGAGGGGCTTCCTCGTCGGGCAAGGGAGCGTCCTCGTGCCGGAGCTCGAGCCGAGGCTCGTCCCTCCGGGGCGTGATGCTCTCTGCGTTCGTGGTGAAACGTTGCTCGGCGACGTCTTTCGGCCTTCCCCGCGTCGAGGTGGCGGCCTGGCTGAAGTGGGCGCGCTCGACCTCGCGCTGGATCTCCTGGAGCAGCTCGAGCCCGACCGCGTCCAGCTGAACGCTTCGCCGGTCGCCTGATCGCTGTGCCGACTTCTGGGCGAGGACGTGATTGCGCTCCCGCAACTGGTACATCTCGACCATATTGAGGGCGTTGCCCGGCAGGTGCTTCAAGTCCGTGTGTCTGCTGCCATCGCGGCCGGCGCCTGCGCCAGCTTCCGTGCCGGCCATGGGATCGACGAACTCGTCGACGCCGAGCCCCGCGGCCGCATCCTGGCCAGCGCCCGTGGCGCCGCCGCCGGTCCCCGAACCAGAGGCCGAGCCGGCCCCACTTCCGGCAGCCGCCGCACCGGAGGCATTTGCGCGGGCGAGGCCGAGCGCCTCCATGAGGGAAGGGCGGCGGGGAGGCGGGGTGTGGGCGTCCATCTGTTCAGTGCTCGTGTGGGGAAGGGTGGGGCTAGTAGGCGTAGCGCTTCGAGCTGTGGCTCAGCGTGTAGGCCAGCTCTTCGGTGCGGTCGCCGACCTCTTCGCCGGCCTCGTTCAATTCGATCAATCTGCAGCCCTCGACCACCTCTTCGCCGCCGAGGTCCCGGAGGAGTTCGACGGCTGCGGCGACCGGGTCATCCCCGGCAAGGGGATGCAGGTCGGTTCCGATCAGGAGGGCGCGGCTCGCAATGGACATCTTTTTAGCTACTCAGCTGAGGCGTCGTGTCGATTGCGCCGCATTCGCGTTGCGATCGTCGTCGCTGTCATTGACCGTTAGAAATTCGTGCCGATATCATAGTACGGGTTAAATAAGTTCAACGAGGGTTTGAGTATGAACAGCATCAGCAACGTTTCCAGCGCCGCGAGCGAACGGGCAGAGATCCCCGCATTTCTTGCGAAGAACGGGTCCGCCCCGACCGTGATCGGGACCGAATCGAACTTCATCGGGGACCTGAGCATCAGCGAAGGCCAGGACCTGCACATCGAAGGCTGCGTGGTGGGCAATGTCTTCCACGGCGGCAAGGTCGTGGTTGCCGAATCGGGCATCGTGCTCGGCTCCATCTTTGCTTCGCACCTCGAAGTCCACGGTGTGGTCGATGCGCCCGACGGCGAGATCCTGGCTGCAAATCTGGTGGTGCACGGCACCTCGCGCATCACCGCCAGCGAAGTGACCGTGGCCGCTGGCTGCATGAACTACGAGCGCGGCGGTTTCATGAGCGCCCAGATGGGCATGCTTGCGACTGGCGAGGTCACCGAGCGCATCGAGGCGCTGCTGGGCAAGGAACTCGATCGCGCAAAGGAACGCCGCGCCGCCATCGAGCATGCTCGCAGCGCCGCACGCTCCTTCAATGCCCCAGTCCGCGCCATTGCGCCCCATGCCGGCTACGCGGCCGCTGCAGCGCTCGTCCCGGCGATCAATGACGAATCGGCTCCCGCAGCCGCGCAGCCCGAAGTCGCCTTCGCTGTTGCGCCTGCTGCCGAAGCTCCCGCCAGCGCTCCGGTGGCCCCGGCCGCCGCCCCTCGCGTTCCCTTCGCTCTCGTTCCCCCCGTCGCCGATTCCGCCAGCGATGAAGCTGACGACTCGCATGGTTCGGGAGATTCGATCCGAGCCTACGCAGGCTGATGCCGCGCATGGCTGGACCCTTGCCGCAGTCGTTGCGTGAGGGTTCAGCCGTCCCCTTGGCGGCCGAGCTGCTATCAGGCGGCTGAGCGGCCTCGCAGCACGGCAATCCCAACGAACTGAGACCTCCCGAGATTCGACGTCCCGCCGATGACCTCCTCCCTCTCAAGCATGCCCAAGGGCACTTTCGACAGCAAGTTGGCGAAGGTCGTCTTTGGCGACGACGTCACCCGCCAGCGCGGGCCGCTTTCCTCCGAGCAGCAGAAAGAATGCGCTGAGAAGCTCCTGCGATGGCTTGAGTCGACACCTTCGATCGTGATCGCGCGCCACGCGTGCGAGGTGGATCGGCAGCTCGTTTCAAAGCTTCACGGCGAGCACCTTCGGGTGGTCGTGAAGTGGTTCGCCGAGAACGCCGCAAGCGTTGGCGGCCTCATGCCCAAGGTGACGCGATACGCCACCGCGATGACGCGCGCCGTGGGCTACAACTCTCTGTACCAGCCAGGCCCCCTTGAACGGTTCCGTCTCGCACTCGAGATGGACAACCAGAGCGGCTCGACGACGTCGAGCGGAAGCTGAGCATGACTGACCACGAAAGCGGGCAATCCCCCACCAAGTTGCGCCGCGCCGCCAAGGTTGCGAACAGCGCGCTGGTCCCCAAGGGCGTAGGCCTGGCGGTCGGCCAGTTCGGCAGGTCGAAGGCTAACCTGAGCGAGGCGTGGCAAGCGGCGCGCGAGACGCGCCAGCGCTTGCTCAACGAGTCCAAGCTTCCGATCAAGACCGTGATCTTGAAGGATGGCACCGAGCACGACCTTCCCACGGACCCGGCTGAGCGGTTCGAATTCCTGTATCGCGTGATGGATTGGAGCCCCGCACACCACGCCAGCCAGATCAGCGCCGCGCGCCGGGCCAAGTACGGCTCGATCGTGATGACGATCCTCTCCTTCGCGCTGGTCTGCTTCATGATCTTCAACGTGCCGATGTGGATCGCCTTCCTGCTGATCCCAACGAGCCTGACGATTCTGGCAGTCGGCGCCGCGACCACATTCCGCTGGGCGCTGGTCGAGTACCAGTACACGCGGCGCTCCCTCATCAACTTCAAGACGTTCATCGTCCAGCCGAAATTCTTCCGATGGATTTTCTGCTGATCACAGTGCTGGCCGGGTCGCTCGGCATGGGTCAGCCCGCCCAGACCAATCAAGTCAAGGTGGCACTTCCGGAGCAACTGCCTGCGAACTGCGTGCAGGCGGCTGCCAATCGGTACGACGTGCCCGCAATGCTGCTGCTCGCCATCGTGAAATGGGAGTCGCGCGGCAAGCAGGCCGTGAACTGCAACAACGCCGGCGGCGGATGCGATCTGGGCATCGCGCAGATCAACACCAAGTGGTGGGCGCCGCATCTGATGAAGAACTATGGCATCGCGCCCGAGCGCCTGCTCAATGACAACTGCCAGGCTTTGATGGCGCAGTCGTACATCCTGCGCAAGGAATCGCTGGCCGAGCAGTGCAAGGGGGACCTGTGGTGCGGCGCCGCGCGCTATCACTCGCCCAACTCGACCGAGCTGCAGCAGAAGTACATCGCCCGGGTGTGGGACGCGCACCTTGGAATCTTGCAGCGAGGAGCTTTCTGATGGCTAAGGGAAACAGTGCAACGTCGAACGCGGCCAGCGCGGAGAGCCAAGCCATCCAGATGGTGCTGGGCATGGGGCTGGTCGTCCTGATCCTGGGCGCAGCGCTCTGGTTCACCGGCTCCAATCGCATCGTCTACTACTTCACCCCGTTCTTCAAGGCGATCGCGTGGCTGTACAACCTGGTGCCCGGCGGTGGCGTGACGTGGGGAAGGCTCAGCTACCTGCATGACGCCTTTCGGGCACGGCCGAAGGACGTGTCGATCTTCGACTTCCTGCGCTTCGTGGACATGGCGCTTCTGCCGCTGGTCGTCCTGACGGCGGTCGCCATGGTCGGCCTGGTCGCGTGGACCTTCACGCGTAAGGGGAACAAGCTGGCCCGCAAGCCGACACCCGAGTCGCTCACGCAGATCCTGTCGCGGCGCTTCTCTGGCGTCGTGCCCGTCATGCACCTGGGCTCGCAGTTGATCCTCGACCAACTGCCGAAGTGGCGCCGCCAGGTCTGGCCGGAGGAGGTGCTCATGAAGCACAAGATCAACGGCAAGCCCATGCTGACGGACAACAAGGTCAACCTCGACCAGATCCGGCTGTACTTCCAGGGCGAGCCGAAGGTCATCAAGGGCACGAACCGCCTGAAGAGCCATATGCTGGGCATCCAGCTGGTCTCCGTCCTGCACGACCGTGGCAAGAAGGTGATCTATCCCGATCGCATGAGCCCGACGTGCAAGGTCATGTACGCGCTGCTGGTCGCGCACGCATTTGGCGGCAAGGATGGCAAGAAGGACTACGAACGCGCGATGAACGAGCTCAACTACTCGTGCACGGCTCACCCGGATGGCCTGCCCAATCTGACCGTGGCGCAGTGGATCTTCGACAAGTACCGCACCCACGAGAAGGCGGCGAATCTCTTCGCCGTGCACCACTGGGAGTACACCTACCTCTACGCGCTGTTCTTCATGGCCAAGCGCCAGGGCAAGGTCACGCACCGCCAGTGGATCTGGCTCAAGCCGCAGGACCGCATCCTGTTCTACGTGCTGAACACGGTGCTTCGCAAGGTGCCTCACACGGAATCGGCTGCCGTCTGGTGCCAGTTCGACTTCGAGCGCAAGGCGGCCAAGGCCGGGCTCGTGCCGGTCAGTCCCCAGGGGCATCCGCAGATCGTCGTGCAACCGGCGGAGGAGGCGATGGTCGAGGCGTGGAACCACCACGTCAACGGCACCGACGACGACGAGGACAAGTGGTGGGCCGAGGGCCAGGTGTGGCGCCGGGCGAACAACGTGAAGTTGCAAGCGCCCCCGCTGCCGCCGGCCGAGGCCCTGGAGGTCGCGAACGCGGATACCCGGTTCGACGACGAGGCGCGTGGCGAACGCGAAGAGTCCGCCCGACGCTTCAATGCCAAGTCGCGCGACGGCGCCGAATCCCTGATGGGCACCGGCGAGTCGATGGCGGACTTCGCGGCGCTGGCCGCGGCTGCCGGCCGCGCAGGAGCGGCTGGCCGTGCCGGCGCGGCTTCTGGCGGCCTTGATTTCTGATTTCAACCTGAGCGACACATGAACGAACACAACACCCAGCCGAGCGCGGCGAACCCAGTCCCGACGCTTTCGCTGGCCGGCTCGTCCTTCAACTTCATCGAAACCGGCGGGCGCGACGTGGAGAGCGCCGATTTCGTGCCTCTTTGGACCGCGGTGCGCCCTGGTGAGGTGTGGAAGATCTGGTGGAACGGCCACAAGTCCGAGCTCGAGCTGCGCTTCAACGAAACGACCCTCTGGGCTTCGCAGGTCTATCCGCTGCCCGGACGCCTGCGTGATCTGCCGGCGTACCGGCAGATCGTCGACCAGTTCACGGGTTCGACGCAGGCCGGCACGGCGGGGTCGAGCTTCCTCAGCCGAGCACGCAAGGGGCTGATCGAGCGCGTCAACACGCCGCGCGCTCTCGGGCGGACGGCGCTGGCACTGGTGCGGTGGTTCCTGATGCTCATGGGCCTCGTGCTGCTGGTGACGATGTGCTCGCAGTTGCGCGCGCGCAGCTCCGGCAATCTGCCTCCCGGGTCGCACTACGGGGTGACAGCACCGTCCCGCGAACCTGTCGCGGCGAAGAGTGAAGTCCCTCCGGAAATGCGCGATCGCACGCTCGGTGACGCCCTTTCGGCGACGGAGATGCAGGTCGTGGCGAATGCGGCGCGCGAGATGGGCATCCAGATGCGCCCGTCCGGCCAGCCCTTCGTGATCTTCAGCGACCCGAACTGCCCCTCGTGCAAGGACCTGGAGCCGAAGCTGTCCCAGATTGACCCGCGCTTCGTGCCCGTCATCGTTCCGGTTTCCTTCAAGGTCGGTTCGGAGGAGCTGGTCAAGAGCGTGCTGTGCGCGAAGGACACGGTTTCGGCCTGGTCAGCGGCGATCGGCGGCTATGGGCCCACCGGCGACGCTGTGAGCGACGGCAAATGTGCTGGCGCCGAGGACAAGGCGATGAAGGCAAACGGCGCCTTCGTCGCGCTGAACTTCACCGGCACCCCGACCCTGGTGTCGGCGACTGGCAAGGTGATCGCCGGCTCGGGGTCGCTCGACGATATCAACAAGTGGCTCGCCGAGAACGGTGGCCTGAAGGATGGCGCCGCGCGCTGAACCGCGTGCGCCCGTTCCCCGCTCCTGGCCACTGAACCGCCGTATGACTGTCTCCTACCTCAATGGCCTGCTCGCTCGCGTGCGTGGCCTGGTGAACCGCCAGCCTCCTGAACCGGGGCCCGCCCCCCAGGAGGTGCTTCCTGCCCTGTCTCCAGAGGTCGCCGATTGCGTCACGGCATTCGATGACGGCTTGCGCGCGGCGGCCAGGGCCTGGTCGAGCGGTGCGCTGCTGCCCAAGGTGAATCCCCGGCGCGTGGAACGTGTGCTCGAGGCGCTGGCATCGCGCGAGACGCTGACGATCTCGGCGCTTGTCGTGGAGATCGCCGCGCCTGATAACGCTGTGTCCCCAGTCTCGGCCGTGACGGCGACCAACAACGTGATGCGCGAACAGTTCGTACGCGGGGTGATGGGCGCTGTGATGGCCGCCATCGTCGACGTCGAGAAGGCTCACCGTCCCGGCATCCTCCAGGCCAGCGCGCTCCTGGATCGCACGCGCAACTGGATCGCCCGGCCGCTGTACCGGCAGTGCTCGGCGCCAGGTTCGGACCCGAAGGAGTTGGAGGCGGCGAACGACGTCCTTTGCAAGATCGCCTCCGACATCCTCGAGGGCAGCGACGAGCAGGCGGCCGCGATGGTGCGCGTTGGCATGGTCGGGCCGCTCGGCGTCGCGCTGCAGATCACCAAGATGCTGCAGGAGACGCCTCGCTCCGTGCTCGGCCTTCAGGTGGCCGGGTTCGAGTTCGCGGCACGCGAGGCGGCCGAAGCAGCCGCGGATGCAGTCGGAGAGGCAGATCCTGCCGGTGCCGGCTCTGGCGCCAAGTCCTGATCGCCCACTCCTGAACCCGGCCCCTTTCCATTCAAACGTCCAGCGCCAGCGCTGAACCGGACCCCTCATGGCTCTCATCGAACAGCACCAGGAAGTAAAGCTCTCACGCAACATCGCCGATACGCGCGGCTGGGGCGACAAGTACGCCGAGAAGCTCTCGAAGCCCGAGTTCCTGGCCGTCAATGTCCTGGCGGTCGTGCTGGCGATGGTCGCGATCAAGCCGCTCTTTCCCGTGTGGATAGTGGCCTTCCTCTTCCTGTTCTTCACGCACTTGAGCTACCGCGTGATCCTGCCGCTTCGCTACCCGCCGGACGGTGTGGACGAGAAGGGCAAGGATGGCGACGGCATCATGTACGTGGGCCACATGCGCTCGACTAATCCGTATGAGAATTTCCGTGAAGTGTGGATGGCCGACTCGGACCTGCGTACCCACTTCTTGATCCTGGGGTCCACCGGCTCCGGCAAGTCCGAAACCCTCAAGGGCATGTTCTACAACGCGCTGTGCTGGGGCTCGGGCTTCTTCCTGGCCGACGGCAAGGCGGACAACAAGATGCCGCTGGACCTGATGGCCATGTGCCGGATGCTGGGTGCGGACGATGACTTCCTGGCGCTCAACTTCCTGATCGGCGGCAGTTCGCCCGAGAAGATCCGCGCGTCGCGCCGCCGGCGCACGAACATGATCAACACGTTCTCCGATTCGGACGCCGACACGCAGATCCAGATGGGTGCCAACCTGCTGCCGAAGGCGGAAGGTGATGGCAAGAGCTGGCAGGAGAAGGCTCTGAACTTCTGGCGCTCGCTGGTGGCCGCGCTTTGCTACAAGCGCGACACGCAAGGCTTCGAGATCTCGGTGGGGGCCTACATCGACTACATGGGCCTGCCGAAGGTCGAGGAGCTCTACGCAGAGGGCTATCGCGAGTACATCGAGAAGGGTGAGTGGTCCTACGGCTTCGTGGGCATCAAGAGCTACTGCGAGTCGGGCGGCTGCCCGGGCTTCATGGTCGATCGCGTGATTGCCAAGTACAACCTTCCGCCCGACCCGAACTCGGCGAGCCGCACGGGCCTGCCAACAGATCGGGGCTTGGGTGGCCGCGGCGCGCCGGCGTCAGCCGCGGGCAAGCCAGCACAGAAGACCGAGCAGGATCAGGCGACCTACGACCAGCACGGCTATCGCATCGGCCAGCTCATGCCGGCGCTCAACCTGCTGGACAAGACCTACGGGCACATCTTCCGGGCGAAGTACTCCGAGATCGACATGGTCGACGTGGCGCTGAACAACCGCGTGCTGGTCATGATGATCCCGTCGCTCGAAAAGTCGGCGTCGGAAGCCGAGAACTTGGGCAAGCTGGCGATCGCGTGCCTTCGCGTGATGATGGGCCGCAACTTGGGCGCCGACATCGAAGGCGACCGCTCGATGGTGCTGGACTCGAAGGCAACCGAGGCGAACTACCCGTTCCTGGTGGCGCTGGACGAGCTGGGCTACTACTTCTCGGACGGTATTGCCGTGATGTTCGCGCAGGCGCGCAGCCTGGGCATGAGCATGATCGCCGCGGCGCAGGACATCGAGAAGCTCACCGAAGGCAGCCGCGCCTCCGAAGCGGGCGCGATGCTCGCCAACGCCGTGGCCAAGTACTTCATGCGGATCGACGACGCGCAGAAGACGCAGAAGCTGATCTCGGACTACGTGGGCAAGGCCCGCGTCGCGGTCTACAACCAGTACGCGCTCAACGCCGGCGGCTTCCGTCGCGACATGTCGGTGTCGGTGGAGACCGTCGAGCGCGTGACGATCGACGACATGCAGAGCATGAAGACCGGCCAGGGCTTGATCAACACGCGCGGCAAGACCTTCGGCATCGCTGGCTTCTATGTCGGCAACTACCTCGACAAGTACAAGATGAAGACGTTCCGGTTGAACCGGTTCCTTCAAGTGCGGCCTGTCTCAATGGCAGAGGTCGAGGCGAACGCCATCAAAGCGGACGCGCTCGAGGACAAGGTCTCCAAGGGCCTGAAGCTCATCGACATGCTCACCTACAAGACGAGCCCCAACCTGCAGGTCGAAGACGACATGCTGATCGGGCGGGTCTCGATGGTCGCGCAGGGCCTCCCGGCGAGCATCACCGGTGCCGAGCGTGGCGCAGCCCTCTACGTGGCGGCTCGCCGCGCTGCCGAGGATCTGGGACTGATCAAGGGCGCCGCGACCGGTGCCGATGCTGGTTCGCTCAGCGGCGGCGACCGTCCGCTCACGGATGCTGCCGTTGGAAACACGGCCCAGCCTGGCGCTGGGGCCGCGGCGGCGACCGCCGGCGGCGATCCGGAAGAGAGCGTGGGCCTGCCGTCGTCAGGCGAGTTCGCATCGTTCACCAGGCCGGGAGGAGCGCCAGCATCCGCTGATGCAGCCGTGGAAGCGGGTGCGCCGGCGCTCACGCCGGAGGTGAGCGACGACCCGTTTGCCTACCTGGACGATGCAATCTTCGAGCGCATGCCCGTGGAGGCGGTCACCTCGCCCACCCGCCGCGCGCCTCCTGCGTTCCCCGTCTCGCCTGCGAAGGCTGCGGCGCCAGCTCCCGCACCGACCTCGCCGCCGGCAGCTGCACAGCCAGGCGCGATCGACGTGGACGCCTTCATCGACGGGGCGCTGGGCGGTGGCGCTGCCGCTCCGGCCCGGCCCTTGGTCGCCCCGACGACGGCTCCCAGCGACCCAGCGGCCCTGTTTGCCGACCTGGACGGGGAGGGCGGTGTATCGGCGGCGACGGACGCTGCGCAGGCCCCCGCGGGCGAGCCGCTCGTGGCGGCGTCGGACATCTTCGCCCCGGACATCCTGTCGACGGCGGTGAAAGCCACCATCGCCGCGCTACTTTCCACAGGAGAGGTGGTCTACGAACAAAATAGTCGCGGCGCGTCCGGAAAATCCGCAGTTCCCACTGATAATGCAGCGGCGCCGGCAGTAGTACCAAAGGCGACAGCTTCGGCGACGCTCGGACAGAACCCCGGATGGGTGACGAACGCGCTGGCAGGCGCGGAGACGACGCTGAAGAAGGTCGGTCCTGACGCGATCGGCTTCAATGATCGTACCCGCGAGCTGGTGGTTTCGGTCGAGGCGGCTCTGGGCGGGCCTGACCCGGTGGCGGCGGCGCAGATCACTGAGCGGATCGTCGCTGCCCAGGTGACGCCGGTTGAGGACGACGAGGTGCCGGACGGCAAGGAACAGAGCGTGGACGATTTCCTGGCGAGTCTGGGTGGAAGCATGTGAGGCGTGACTTTTTCGCGCTGAGGGTGTCGTTTCCTTGTGAAAAGGGGCGAAGTCCTACTGGTTACAATCTGCTGGCCTTGATATAAATGTTCGTGTAGCAGTTATTCCGTGGAAAATTGAATCGAATGGATCGGATCGACCGATCGATGCTTTTTACCCAGAAACTGCACCACGCCATGTCCATCCTGACCAACGATTCACCTTCCTTTGCAATCACTCCGACCGCTGCCGCGGCCGGCAGTGAAGCGCGCATGGCGGAGGCTGGCTTGGTCCATGGCGCCGCGCCCAAGGAAGATTCACTGAAACTGGAAGACGCCGCGCGCCTCATCCGCGACACGGCCGCGAAGCTCTGGGCGGGATCGAAGGCTGTCGCCTCGGGCCTGTGGCAGATGCTGGTCAATTTCTTCCGCTGGATCACTCGTCCGTTCCGTGCTGGCCAGGCGAATGGAACTGGTGCTCCGGCCGACGGACAGGGCGCTGGCGCGGGTAGTCCGGCCGATGTCAATCGTATGACCGATGGTCCTGAAGGTGACGCCGACAGCAACGCGCCAGGTGAGGCCTTGGGGGCGGACGGCGGCAAGGGCATTCCCGAGGACTATCTTGGCCAGGACCAAGAGTCCGATACTCCGGTGCCTGGCCTGAAGAAGCCAGTGAAGTTCGCGTTCCCCGCGGGATTCGCCGGCAAGAAGCCCGAGGGCGATCTTCCCCTCGGCGCGGACACGATCGTCGGCGCGATGAAGCGTCTGAATGAGAAGGTCCCAGATCTGAGCGCCGTGGACGAGAGCAAGCTGCCCGTCATCGCTGCAATCGGTCTGCTTGAACAATGCGTGTCCGATGCGACCCAGGCCATGGCCCATGCGCGGTCGCTGGACGTGCAGATCAACACCCAGCTGGTGGCGCTGGCCGCCCTGAGCGACACGCCGGCCGACCAGTTGCTGGCCCAGGTGCTGGCGAGCGATGAGCTCGGAGGCTTGCCGGGTGCCGAGATCCGGCGGATGCACGCTGAACGAGTGGCCTGCGAGCAGCGGGCGGCGTCGCTTCAACGGACGATCGAATCGTCCCTGATGAATGTGAAGCAGCAGGGCCTGGACGTCGTGGAAATCGCGACTCTCGCGAAGGTCGACGAGGCTCTGCCGGACTGGAGGGCGAAGATCGCTCTGCCGGGCGACCAGGCGCCCGCCGCCCTGACTCCTGCCGAACGCCGGGAACTGGCGCTCGATGTCGATCCCGAACTGGAGGTCGGCCCCACCGAGCCGAGCCCGCAGCGGGTGGCCAGCCTGAAGGCAGCACTGAATTCAAACGTTTCCAACGACAATGAGCACGAACACGAAAACGATCGCCCCCGCGGCTAAGAAGGCAGGGGCCAAGACGACCCGGGTGAAAAAGCCCGCCGCGTCCGCTCCTGCCAAGAAGCGTGTGAGCAAGCCTCGCGTTCCCTCCCAGAAGCAGCTGCTGGCGCGTCAAGAGCGCCGCGAGCAGCGAGAAGCGGAGCGGGCCGATCGCAGCGCCAAGCGCGTTCTCCAGAAGGAACTGGAGAAGAAGGCGCGCCTGATCGCGCGTGAGGAGCGGAAGAAGCAGCGCGAAGCCGCCAAGCTCGCAGAGCGCCTCGCCCGCAAGGAAGCAAAGGCAGCCCTGAAGCTCGCTCGCAAGGCCGGGCGGCCTGGCGTGCCCACGATCAAGAAGGACATGGAGATCGACCACGCCGAGCTGCTCAAGCCGTGGACGGAGCGCCCCCTTACCGGTCGCGACGTGGATACTCTGTGCAAGCGCTTCGAGCTGAACGCCTCGGAGTTCGCCTCGGCGCTGGGCCTGCAGAATCGCTTCGCGTTCGCCAAGCTGCTGCGATCGAGCAAGGTCATCCCCTTCGACGTTGAAATGCTGTGCCGGCTCTACGACGAGAGCCCCTCGCCTGCGCCTTGGCGCAAGTACGAGGCGGACGAGGTGTTCAAGGCGATGTACGGCTCGTTGATCGACCACGTCTGCAAGCACGGCGTCAACGAGGATCGCGACTACATCGAGATGCAGTACTCGAAGCGCTTCACATCCGCGCTCGATCGCTCCTCATCGACCGCATACCGCTGGATGGAGAAGACCGAAGGCAGCGGTGCCCGACTGGTGATCGATCTGCTTCTGCGCAAGATCATGTCGATGCCCAACCCTCGGGAAGCGCTCGAACGTCTCTCGACCGTCGTGCACCGTGTTCGTGGTGGCGATTTCGAGACCCGCGGGCCCGCTCCCGTGCCAGGTGCCCCGCGCAGCAAGCGCGGCCGCGCATCGGGGCGTAGCGCCGCTCGCCGCGGCTCGGCGATGCCGCTGCCCATCCGCCCACTTACCCTCTGATCGGTGTCGAAATGAAGCAACCTGTTGTTCTTCCGCCGCGAGACGAAAAGCGCATCGGTCGTGCCAATGGCGCGACGTTCTTCCGCTCCTTCCTGCTGGCCGACCGCCGTCCGTCCGTCATCGACTTTCGCGAGACCCTCGTGGGTCTGGAAGGGACAAATCCTCGGGACCTGCCCGAGGATCTCGTCTGGGCTGTCCACGGTACCCGGTCGATCGCTGACGCGAGCATCTATTTCTCGAAGGCCTCAATCGATGAGGGCAAGCTCCTCTACGAGGTCGAGCTCTGGATGGCCTTCGACCACCTCAAGGAGTCGACGACCTCGGTGACCGAACAGTCGGTGCGCAACTCGGGCCTCCTCACCTCGACGCGGCTTCGCGCTGACTACGAGCAGGAACTCAAGGACATCGTGCTCTCGTACGTGGAGGGACGCATCACGAAGAAGGACTTCGCCGTGGTGTCGACGCTCAGCCTGCAGCAGCTGTTGGTGCAGTTCCCTTCGGCTGTCTGGCGGTTCATGCGCGAGCGCCCGTATGTGAAGGCGTTCGTCCACCAGGCGGTGGTGCGAGTTGCCGAGAAGAACGACAAGCGCGAAGCAGTGGGGGCGCGCCTGAATGTCATCACGTTCCGCCCGGATCCGAAGCGGGTCGTCGAGGCGTCCGTGCGACAGGACGCAGGGATCAAGGTAACGCTCTAGAGACGACGATGCTGGATTTCGCAATGATGAGCGCCGAAGAGGCGCTGGAACAGACCCTGGTCCTGGCGGCGAGGGCCAAAGAGGAACGCCGCCTCGGTGCGCCGCCGGTGAAGCATGTTTCGCTCGCGGAAAGCGATCTGGAGCGGCTTCGCGACTGTCTGCTGGCCCATGTCGAGAACCTGGGGCATATCGAGCTGTCGTCGCCGACGATGGTCGACGTCTACCTGAACACGGCGGCGCGTTCGCTCATCGAGGAGGCGCAGGCCGCCGGCGTCTGCACCAAGCCGGGCCTTCACTGGTTCGCGCGCCTGGGCAGCGTTTGCATGGTCCTGTTCGCCGACGAGCAGCGCCTGCGATCCGTCGATTCCGATCATCTGGTGGCGCTCGCCCACGAGAGCGCGATCCGCACCGCGCAAAAGGCCGGCCGACCGTTCAACAGCCAGGCCCTCGCGACCTACGAAGCTCGGGCTGCCGCCGCCAATCACGGCGAGCGCATCGGTTGATCGCAGAGCCGCGCTCGCGGGAGCGAGTCGGGCTCGCCAGTTGCAGCTGCGGCGAAGTTCGCCTGGCTACTTAAAAGCACGCGCCTCGCCAGGTCGCCCGGGCTGGCTCTTGTATTGCGGGACGCTCGCTGGTCAAATGCCTCGATGGCTGAGCAAATTTTCATTGGCGACGCCCCGACGAACGAGGCCGGCAAGGAAATCCGTTTTCCGACGTGCGATGTTTGGGTGGCCTTGCACGAGTGCATCACCTCAGACCTGTACCCCGACCTTCCCTTTTTTCCGACGATCGGCCCGAGGGATGCAAAGATCCTGGCCACCGCCATTCGCGGTGCGCTGGCTGACGGCTCCTGCGAACGACATTTCGGCGATCAGGCGCTTCTGGAAGCAATGGGCACGCCGAAAGAAGAGAAGTTCGCCGCGGACAAGTATCTGGCCTGGATGAAGGGTTTTGCGACCTTCCTTGAAGGCTGCGGCGGCTGCCGGCCGGGGTAAAGGCACGACGCGCTTCGTTGGTCCGCTGGGCACTGGCGGGCGAGCGCCCTGTACCGCCGGTATGGGCTGCGGATTCAACCGGTCGATGCAACACACTGAAGCTGCCGTAGGCAGAAGGAGTGTTGCAGATGGCGTACAGGACAAGAACCTACTACACAGACAGCCAGAAGGCATTGATGTGGGAGCGATGGAGGCAGGGATGGACCCTCCATCAGATCGCTCAGCTGTTCAATCGGCCTCACACGTCGGTACAGGGAATCCTGTCGCGTACCGGCGGCATTCGGCCGCCGGAGCGAAGCCGTTCATCGATGGCACTGACGCTGGCCGAGCGCGAGGAGATCTCGCGTGCCATGGTGGCTGGCTTCTCGATTCGCGCGATCGCCGTGATCCTTGGTCGAGCCGCGTCCACCATCAGCCGCGAGATCAAGCGCAATGGTGGTCCGGGATGCTATCGGGCGACCCAGGCCGACCAGGCAGCCTGGGACCGGGCTCATCGGCCCAAGCGCTGCAAGCTGGCCGAGAACCGGATCTTGGCGCGCATCGTCACGGACAAACTTGGCCTGCAATGGTCCCCGGAGCAGATTGCGGGGTGGCTCAAACACACTTACCCTTGCGACGAGACCTGCCACGTGTCACACGAGACCATCTACCGCAGCCTGTTCATTCAAGCCCGCGGGGCCTTGAAGAAGGAGTTGCTGCAGCACCTGAGACGAACGCGAGGCATGCGCCGCTCGCGCCATCACACGCAGAAGACCGACGCCCACGGGAGAATCGTCGACGCCGTCTCGATCAGCGAGCGACCGGCCACGGTTGAGGACCGAGCAGTCCCTGGTCACTGGGAAGGCGACTTGCTGTTCGGAAGCTCCAACAGCCAGATCGCCACGCTGGTTGAGCGTCAGACGCGCTACGTGATGCTCGTGAAGGTCACCGGCAAGGACACGGAGACCGTCGTCAACGCGCTGATCAAGAATGCTCGCAAGCTACCGCAGGAGCTCTACGAGTCGCTCACCTGGGATCGAGGCAAAGAGATGGCGGGCCACAAGCAGTTCACCTTGGCGACCGACATCCAGGTCTTCTTCTGCGATCCTCAGAATCCTTGGCAGCGCGGAACCAACGAGAATTCGAACGGGCTGCTGAGGCAGTACCTTCCCAAAGGTATCGATGTCTCGGCATTCTCACAGGCCAAACTCAATGCATTGGCGCGGAAGTTGAACGAGCGTCCCAGGAAGACTCTCGACTTCCAAACACCGGCTGAGATGTTCAGTCAGATCGTTGCATCGACCGGTTGAATCCGCAGCCGAATCCGGCTGTCCATTGCACTCGGCCCGCCGCGCCGGGCCGGCCGTCGTGGTAGCGGGCCGCAGTTCGTTGTTTGGTTCCAGCGGGCCGGCCGTGCGACGCAGCCTGGGCCCAGTGCGACACTCGATAGCAACCATCTTCTCCCCCTCAGCGGTGCCTCCGATTCGCTCGGACGGGGCGTTGTTGCGCAGTGCCCGCACGATTCTCCAAAAAAGATCCAGCCTTTGAAACTCTCACTGATACCATCGCCGTAATGGTCGTTCATCCGTAGTAATATCAACTCGCGGATTGAAACGGCAGTAGTCGCGGCACGCAGGGCAGAATCTCGTTGCTCGGAGGTTGCCGCAAGCAATGGATCAGGTCAGGATTTCCCATGCGTTCCGCCCACGCTACATCGACACTCTCTACAGGTTCCGCGCCAGGCGCACCGCGGTCAGCGTCGCGCTCGCGGGCCCGATCCGTCCTGCATACCGTCGGAGGTCTGTTCGCCGCGCTGACGTCGATGCTCATGGCGGGCGTGGCCGCCGCGCAGAGCACCGGCACGGGCCAGCTCACGCAGCCCTACATCGATGCGACCGGGACCAACGACATGTCCACCCAGGCGTTCACCGCCTTGCTTGGCACGTTCTTCACGAACCCTTTCTCGGCGATCGGGACAGCGTCGACGCTCCTCGGGAGCATGTTCCTCGTTTTCAACACGTTTATCCTGGTGGCCGGCACGATCTGGGCGACCTATGGAATCGGCGTGGCCATCGTCCAGACTGCTCACGAAGGGCAGCTCATGGGCAAGAAGCTTTCCCAGGTGTGGCTCCCGATCCGGATGGTGACTGGCGTGGCCAGTCTGATCCCTGCGTTCGGTGGCTTCTCGCTTTCGCAGGCCGTGTTGGTCTTTGCGACCACGCTCGGCATCGGGGCCGCGAACCTCGGCTTCAACGCGATGATCGATGGGACGAACAACCTGACCACCGTCGTGGCGCCGTCGTTCGTCACCCCGAAGGCCCAGGGTGCGGCAACGCTGGAACAGGCGACGTTCGATCTATTCCGCTCGCAGGTTTGCATGCTTGCGCAGAACGCCTACGTCGAAGCGCACGAGCGTGAGGGGTTGAATATGACTGCCGAGCGGGTCTCCCGGATCGACGGTACAAGCGGCAGCATGGCCGCCGTATCCTACGGGAAGCCCGGCTCACCTACCTACTGCGGTGGCGTAGGCGTAGATGCGACCAACGTCACCTCTGAGGGCCGTAGCGCGGACTCCATGGGCGGCTACCGCGTGGCATCGGTCAACTACGACAACATCGCGCGGGCGATGCAGCAGCGCGCGTCATCCAATTTCCCCAACTACACGACCCAGGTCGAGAACTTGGCGCGCAACTGGTACACGAGCTTCATCGCAAGCCAGAATGGAGGACCCGCGGCGGTACTGCCAAGACTGGAACTCGAGGGCATCGCGGCGAACTACTACGCCGGCATCAAGGCTGCGGCCGGCAATCCTCAACAGCAGACCCAGGCGCTGAACTCGTCGGCCATTGAGTCGACGAGGAAGTACGGTTGGTTTGGCGCCGGCGCCTGGTACGCAACGCTGGCAGAGGTCAACGCAGCGATGGCTCAGGCGGCCCAAAGCGTCAACTTCCGTGCGTTTCCGATGCTCGTCAACTCGGGTGGGAACAACACGAAACTGAACGAAGCGCTGAATGGTCTGGTCGCGTCGACCGAGAAGGCGCAGAGCGCGCCGGAGAACGCCCAGGCCAAGGGCAACTCGTCAGGCCCTCAGGCACTTTGCGCGCTCCTGTCGAGTTCGTTGGCAGATGCAACGACGGCGCCCACAGGCAACTGCAGCTTCGGCCAGTCGTTCGCGATGAAGCTGATCGACCTGTCGACCTCGGGCGCCGGCGGAGCGACAGCATCCACCGCTGGCGGCCTGCGCCTGATCGACCCGATCATCGCCATGAAGAACATGGGGGACTACCTCATGGTTGCCGCTGAATCCGGCTTCGTCATCTATTCGTACGTCAAGCGATACAACCCGGAGGATGAGGAGGGCGACGAGGACAAGAGCGGTGGCGCAATGTCCGCCGTGAAGTCGGTCGCGGGAACGGTGCTCTCCAAGGTGGCGAAGTTCACGCCGATGAGCGGCCTGATCAGTGCGTTCGAATCCCTCATGGCCGTCCTCCCGACGCTTCTCGGGGCCATGTTCATTCTTGGCGCGATCATGAGCCTCTGGCTTCCTATGGTGCCCTTCGTGAACTGGTGGGGCGGGCTGGTGCAGTACCTCACCATCTTCTTCGAAGGCATTGCCGCGGGGCCGATCTGGGCGTTCGTTCACTTGGACGCAAACGGCGAGGGGATGGGCCAGCGCACGGAAACTGGATACCTTTTCATTATCAATATGCTGTTCCGGCCGTTCCTCATGCTCCTGGGCTTCGTTGCTGCGGCTGCCCTTATGATCGTGATGGGCAGTTTCCTGTTCTGGCTATATCCATCGGTGATGGGCAACGTTCAGGGGAACTCTGTCACTGGTGTCGCCTCGATCATCGGCTTCCTGATCATCTTCTGGGTGCTGATGCACACCCTCGTGACGACCTTGAGCAACATGTCGGTGCTGTTGCCGGATCAGGCGCTCGCGTGGGCTGGCAAGGCCATCGGCGCGACCCTCGGTCGAGATGCGGACCAGCAGACCCGAGGAACGTTCATGGCGTTCGGCCGGTTCGGTCAACAGGGCATGGGGGAAGTCGCCAAGGGCGCGCAGCAGATGCGGGCGGCGAACGCCAGGGCAATGATGCAGGGTGGCGGAGCTAGCGGGAAACGCGGCCAAGGCGGCGGCGAAGTTGAATAGAGGAAGCGATGAGCCAACTTGACGGATTTTTTGCGGACGCAGCCAGAATCGGTAGCGAGATCCGGGCCGCGAAGGCTCAGGCTGACGACGCCGAACTCGCATTGCGAAACCAACAGCGGGCAAACAAGATCATCGACACGTTGAAGGAGGCCAATGCCGGCAACCTCGCGATGAAGTATCTTGCGCTGCGTGAGCTAATGAGAGTGGACCCTAACCACCCCCTGGTGCGTGACGCCGCGTTGCGCGAACAGGTTTCCGCCGGGGCGAAGAAGGTGATGAAGGTTTCGGACAACTGGGACGATGTGCGAGAGTTCGGCCAGAACTACAAGATCTCCGGTCGCTGACCCTCGCCCCTCGCTGCCTTTACGAAACGGGATTCGGCCCCGTCTGCTGGCTTCATGACCGCGAAGCCACTAAACACGGATTCGCAAAATTGCATCTTGACATCCTCCCCGTCTTGAAGGACGAGGATTCCTGCTGAGGCGGACTGCGTTCTACGCACAGGCCACTCCTTCGGAGGGTTCCTGCTTCGCAGGGGCTGCGCGCTTTGTCCTTGTGGACGCTGCGCGTCTGACTACCCCTCCACAGGCATCGGATCCAGCGCTTGCGCCCGAGATCCAGGCCGCGTGCCCCGCGGCCAGAATGTTTTTTGCGGCATGGATGTCCGCATGTTCTGTGTGGCCGCAGGCCACGCAGGCGAAGACGCTTTGCGTCTTCCTGTTCTCCGCCGATTCGTGCTCGCACATCCGGCACGTACGGCTCGTGTAGGCCGGGTTGACCCGTACAGCAGCGCCGCCCACGGCGGCTGTCTTGTATTCGAGCTGCCTCCCAAATTCGCTCCAGGCAGCATCGAGGATCGCGCGGTTCAGGCCGGCCTTCTGGCGCACGTTCCTGCCCGGCTTTTGCGCGTTGCCTCGCGCCGATGCGGTCATCGCGGCGACCCGCAGGTCCTCGATCACGATGACGGGATGCTCGGCCGCGAGGCCGCTCGTGAGCTTGTGCAGCCAGTCCAGACGCTGCTGCGCGATGCGCTTGTGAAGAGCGCGCAGCTTGACAATCGCCTTCTTCCGGTTGCACGAGCCCTTGACCTTCCGGCTCACGCTGCGCTGATAGCGCCGCAACCGCACCTGCTGTGCTTTCAGCGCGGCGAGCGGAACGATGAGTCGTCCATCCGAAAGACCCGCGAAGTTTGCAACGCCCAGATCGACGCCGAGCGTCGGAGCGAGCCCAGCGGCCGCCACGACGGCCGCCTGCGCTGTCTGGATGGCCACATACCAGCGGCCCCCTTCGCGTGTAACGCTGGCGTTGCGAAGCTCGCCAGTGACTTCGCGGCTCATACGCAAGCGCACCCATCCAAGTTTCGGCAGATGAATGCGCCCATTTGCTGCATCCAGCTTGAATTGGGCCTTGTCCGGGAACCGGATGCAGGGCTCCTCACCCCTCCTCTTGATGTGAGGGTAGCCGGGCTTCTTGCCCGCTTTCACATTCGCAAAGAAGGCTTGGAAGGCGGCGTCCAGGCGCTTCAACACCTGCTGCTGGGGATGCACAGGCCCTTCGGCCAGCCACGAGGTCTCCGGCGCGTTGCGCCAGGCCGTGAGCCATTTGCACATGCTCGCGTAGCTTGCGTTCTTCTCGCCACGCTCGCGGCGACCCTGCTGCTCGGCTAGCGCGCGGTTCCAGACCCAACGCATCATGCCCGCATAGCGGGCCAGCTGCTTTTCCTGCAGCGGCCGTGGGCGAAGCTGGAAGCGGTGGGCTCGAAGGGTCGAAGCGTCGGACATCTACGAACAGTATGGGGAGGCGCGAGCGCTATGCGCAAGGGCGTGAAGAAAAATACCTGCTTCCTTTCACCGCCCGCCCCGAAGGCCTTGACGCGGGTTTGGGTCATGGACTTCCTTCGGACATCGAAATGTGCGTGCTCTCCACGGGTGGCTCATGTTCGCAGCGATCGTAAAAAACGGATTTGCAAAATTGCATCGCGAAAGTTGATCGTATCCTTGCGCCAAAAAGTCGCAGCATGTTTTAATTAGAACATTGTGTTTGTAGAGACGTCTTAACGAGGAAAAAAGGAAACTGCGAGACAGTGCGAAAAACTGTTACGCATCGGTGATCGGTGGCCCAACGGGGGGTGACGAGAACCGCATTTCTCACACGTCGCCCCACCCATCCAACCGCCACCACCCTCGGCCTTTACCTCTCAAGCATGTTCAAGAACGCACCTCGACGCGCCTCCTCGCTGGCAAGCAGCAGCGCACCCCGCGCAGCCCTCCTCGCACTCGTCCTGGGTGTCTCCGCAGGCAGTGCCCTGGCTGGCTTCGTGGATAGCCGACCCGCCCCAGCTCTAGTGGCTCCAGTGGCGGCGGAAGCTGGCGCGGCGGTGAAGAGCGGCGCGGTGGCGATGCCCGTGGGTGGCGAGGTGGCGGCTCCTGCCGCACCGGCGGCACCGGTGGCGCAGTCCTTCACGATCTCGCGCAGCGACAAGACCATTCGAGAGGCGCTTGTGACCTGGTCGCGCCGTGCCGGCTGGACGCACGACACCGAGCATTGGACTGTCCCCTTCGACCTGCCGGTGCTCTCTTCCGCGGATCTCGGAACCGACTTCAAGGGCGCCGTGCGTGCGCTTCTGGCCAGCACGGACCTCACGAACATGCCTCTCCAACCCTGCTTCTATTCGAACAAGGTGCTGCGCGTCGTTCCCAAGGCGGAACTCTGCGACCGGATGGCTAACTGATTCGAGCGTGTAGCCGCCGAACACGAACTTAGGACTTAAAGCTCATGAAATCCATTCGCCTCGCTCTTCTTCCCGTGGCCTTCGCCGCCCTCGCGGGCTGCGCCTACCAGGAGCGAGTCCGGGTCGACGCTGCATCCGCCGACAAGGACATCGCCGCAAAGCGCAATGCCATGGTCGACCAGATCAAGGATTCGGAACGGGTGCGGATCGCTGCCCAGGACGTGGCGCGCCCCTTCATTGCTGGCAACCAGGAGCCTTTGGCGCGAGAGATGAAGATGCCATCGGCCCTGCGTCGCTCGGTGCCGATCACCGCCAACTTCCAGCGCGGCGCGGTCGACCTGCAGACCGCGCTCAACCAGGTGGCGGAGGCCTCGGGCCTGATCATCACGGCGACCCCCGACGCGCTGCTTCCGCCGAGCCAATTCTCCGCAAAGATGGCCGCCAAGGACGCCCCGATCATGGGCCCTTCGCGTGTGCAGCTCCAGGCGTCGAACGTGCCCCTCTGGCAGTTGCTCGACGACATCGCGCGTCAGGCCGACGTGTCCTGGCGGCCGGTGGCGACCGGCGCCGAGTTCTACCGCGTCAAGACGCAGATTTTCCACTTGCAGGCCATTCCGCAGGTGGCGACAACCTCGGCAACGCTCGGGCGCAACGGTGGCTCCAACACGGTGTTCGAGTCGCAGAGCAAGACGGGCTTTTCCACCAAGGATCAGAACATGATCGTTGGCATGCGGGACACCATCGACGCCCTGCTCACGATGAGCGGCAAGGCGGTGATCAGCCAGGAGAGCCAGACCCTCGTGGTGACCGACACCGCGAAGGCGCTCGCGCGGGTTGCCAAGTACGTCGAAGACCAGAACAAGCTGATGTCGCGCCGCGTGCGGGTCCTGATCGAGTCGATCGAAGTCACCACCCGGGATGACAACGACTACGGGATGGACTGGAACCTGATCTACAAGGCGGCGAACAGTGCCATCTCGGTCGCTTCGCCGGCATCGCTGGTGGCCAGCCAGGTTGGCACGACCAGCTGGGCACGCACCGCCGGCACGATGACGGGTAGCGACGCGGTGGTGCAGGCCTTGAACGAGGTCGGCACCGTGGTGAATCGTCGCTCGTTCCCGTTCACGACCACCTCGGGCCGCCCGGTCACCCAGGCGATCCGCACGACCTTCAACTACGTCGACCAGGTGCAGGCGACCGCGGTCAGCTCTTCGATCATCAGCACCAGCGCGCAGGCGCCGACCGTGACCCAGAAGGAAGAAACCGTGGGCACGTTCGTGACCCTGGTGCCGACCGCAAAGGCCGACGGCACGATCTTCCTGTCGGTGAGCTTCGACGTGACGAGCGCGCAGCCGTTGAAGGCGTTCACGGTCGGCTCGGGCGACTCGGCTGTGACCGTCCAGCAAAAGACTATCGACGGCCAGGGCGTCATTCAGGAAGTTCCGGTTCGCTCGGGTCAGACGGTCGTGATCGGTGGCATCGAGTCGAACTCGAACTCGGTCACCAACCGGCGCCTTGGCGCAAACCTCCCGCTGGCGCTCGGTGGCTCCGACCAGGGCCGAAATACCAAGAGCCGCATGGTCTTGCTCGTGACGGCGATCGCGGAGGAGGGCGTCTGAAGCTCGCCGGCGCGGTCCCCGTGACCGTTCTGCTTGCCTGACCAGATCTCCAGCGAACCAGGAATCCTCTGTGGCATTTTTCAAGAAGAAGACGAAATCGAACCAGGACGGCGGCCGCTTGCCGCTGGTGGTAGCGGTTGACGATGTCGAGCCTAAGGCCGTCGCCTTTGGCGTGAGCTGGCGCGCAGTAGCGTCGCGCTCGTCGACCCGTGCCGACGCCATCAAGATCGCTCGTTCGGGCGGTGCGACCCATCTGATCTCCACGTTGCAGCAATTCGGCTATGGCCTCGTGCCCGCAGACGCTGCTCCGGCAGGCACCAGGGTCTTCGCAGCTGCTCGGGTTGCGGCGCGCCAGCATGGCGGCGATGCAATCTATGCGCTGAAGCTCTTCCCGGAAGGCAACGAATATTGGTTCGCGGTGATCCGCGGCGGCCAGCCGTCTTCGATCGACCGAGTGATCCTGTCGGACAACGACATGGAGCTCATCGAAGCCGCCCGCAAGGAGATCGAGAGCGGGCTCGAGGATGACATCTCGTACGCCGTCTTCACGAACCTCGAAGACCATGATCTGAGCGACAAGGCTCGCGGCCTGACGGCCCAGGACCTGATGCTCGCTGCGTCGGGCGAAGAGGATGTGCTGCAGCCGCTGCCCAAGAAGAGCGGCGATATCCCCAAACCCGTGATCGCGGTCGTCGGCGTGGCCGTCCTGCTCGCCGCTGGCAACAAGGGCTGGGGCATGTACCAGGAGAAGGAGCGCAAGCGCTTGGCTCGGATCAATGCGTCCGTCGAGGAGCCTCCTGAGCAAGCCTGGGCGCTCGCGATGCAAGCGTGGGCAGACGGCCACCGCGCTGCGGATCCGCAAGGCCTCTCCGCGGTGCGGGTGTCGCTGGGGTCGGTTCCGCTCGTCTGGGGCGGGTGGGAGGTGCAAAGCGCCACCTGCACTGCGGTGCCACCGGCAGCATCCCAGCCCGGTGCGGCCGCCCAAGGCGACCGTCATTGGGGTTGCTCTGCGATCTACACCCGCAGCCAGTTCGGGCGTGTGAACCGCGAGATGAAGCAAAGTACCCCCGATGGCTGGACGGTCCAGTACAAGGGCCTGGACACGCTCGTGGGGAGCTGGAACGTCACGCATGCTTCCCAGCCCTTCAAGTTCGAGGCGCTGCGCTCGGTCGAGAACCACATGGTGGAGACCGTCAGCCGGTTGCAGAAGCTCAGCGCCGCGTTCGGCCAAGTCGGCGACCTCACCTTCGTGCCGGTCGAGATCAAGCCGCCACGCAAGGGTGATGGCACCGCTGTCGCCATGGTGGCCTCCGTCCCCCAGGTGCGGGCCGCCACCTTCACGTTGAAGGCGCCGTTGCGGAGCATCGATGCCCTCATTGACGCCGGCGTCGAGGCGGACTGGCTGCAGATCAACATGTATTTCAAGCGGGCCGACGGCGAAAAGGTCGACATCAAGACCTCGGCCCTGACCGCGGACGTCAAGGCCGTCATCTACGCCAAGCCGTGACCCGCTTCGGACCTCAATCTCTCAAAGGCACCTCGCCCATGAAAAACCTTCGTCTTCGTCAAGCGACAGCACTGGCTGTCACCGTGCTCGCCGGCCTGGCCCTCACTTCCGGTGCGCTTGCGGCTGACGTCTCAGCTGCGCTCGACAGCGCTCCCCAGTCGGAGGCGATGCGCAACAGCGTGGTCACCGTGGACACGCTCGTCAAGAACGAAAACCAACAGGCGTTGGCGCGCTCGATGGAGCAGTCGGTGGCCTCCGGCCTGATTCAGCCAGCCAAGCCCGCGGCGCCTTCGGGCCCGCCTGCCGGTCAGATCTTCATCCTGTCGATCTTCGGCATCGGCAACGACTTGAGAGCGCACATGAGCTTCAACGGCGAAGGCTACGAACGTGTGCGCGTGGGCGCCCGTATGGGCAGCTGTGTGATCTCGGAGATCACGGGCAACAAGGTCGTCCTGAAGCCGTCGCGCAAGGGAGTGCCGCCAGCAACCTGTCCGACGGGGAAGTGGACGGGCGTCAACTATTTCCAGCCGGCTCCCGGTTTGGCAAGCCCTGCGGAAAGCGGCAGGCCAGGCGGAGCCGCGCTTGCATCGCCCGCCATCCCCACGCCCTTCAGCTCCACCAGCACCCCCTCCAGGCCCCTGCAGCCCGTCTCCAGCGGGCCGGCGCCCCTCAAGGTGAGCCAGCCGACGATCCAGCTCATCCCGGGCGGGCCTGTGGCCCCTGGTCAGACGGCTGTGCCGTTGATTCCGCCCCAGCTTGAGGCAGTGCAGGACGAGCGCCTGCAGCAACCGGCCGCTGCCAACTGATCACGATCGGACCCACCCAATGTTCGGATTCGGAAAATCGAAGAAGGCGGCTCCAGCGCCGGCCGCGCGCCCGACCACGGGGCCCCGTACGGTTGCAAAGGCGCCGGCTGCCGGTGGCGCGCCCCGCCGCATCGTTTCGCCTGTGCAACCTGGGCAGCCGGCCGGCGCCGGCGCTGGGCCTGCAGCAGACGGTTCCGACATCGCGAACTGGGGCGGCGTCCGCTTCAGCCGCACGCCCATCGCGATGGCCGACGACCTCGCCAAGATCCTGTTCGACAAGGTGATCAACGAGGAAGTGAAGCTCGCGCCTCACCTCTACGCCTCGATCGCCGTCGCAAAAGTGCGGGCGACCGACAAGGTCGTGATGCTGTTCGTGGACAAGGAGAAGGCCAAGCGCGAGGAAGTCGAGGCCGTCGTCAATCAGCTCGCCAAGCGCAACTACCAGCTGGTCGACGCCCATGTTCAGGGGCACTTCGCAGGCTCTGGCCTGGTCATGGCGCTCTCCCAGGGCGACATCACCCAGTCGAGCCTCCAGTTCGAGCGTGATGTGTCGCGGGACCCGACCAAGAACGCGCTGATGTCCGCCTTCACCGACGTCGTGTCCTGGGCGTACGCCAACAAGGCAGACGACATCGACTTCGCGGTCGATCGCGAGGCTGCGAAGAGCCAGATCTGCTTCAAGATTGGCGGCCGCTACATCCGCCCCGAGCGTTTCCTCTATCCGACCGACACGGTGATCGCGATGCTCGGCATCGCATGGCAGAAGTCCGGCGGCGGCGCCTCGCCGCAGTTCGACATGAAGGTCGAGCAACAGGCGCTGGTGAAGATCAACCTCCCGCGTAGCCCTGCCATCCCTGACGGGGCGCGTGTGCGTCTGCGCTGGAGCGGCATGGCCATTGACAAGGGCGTGGTGGTGACCACGCGGATTCAGCGCCTGGGCGAGTCTGCGGCGATCCGCTCGCTGGACGAAGCGGGATACCTGACCAGCCAGATGGACATCATCCGCCGGGTGATCAACTCCGAAGGCGGGATGGTGGTGCTCGCTGGCGTGGTGGGGTCGGGCAAGTCGACCTCGCTCGTGCAGATGATCAACATGCTGCCCACCGATATCAAGATCCAGTCGTTCGAGGATCCGGTCGAGCTCGAGCTCAAGAACGCCTACCAGAAGACCATCACGCGCGACCTCGCGCAGTCCGGCGACGACAAGTCCTTCCTTTCGGCCACCCGCGCGCTCTACCGTTCTGCGCTCGATGCGCTCTATCTGGGCGAGATCCGTGACCGCGAGACGGGCCTGGTCGCGCGTCAGGTGGTCGAGTCCGGCCACAGCGTCTATACGACCACCCACGCGCGCTCGAGCCTCGGCATTGCCGAACGATTTGCATCGCCGGCGATCGCCATCAACCGGGAAGTCCTGGCCACGCCCGGCATCTTGAAACTGATGGTGTACCAGGCTCTCCTGCCGACGAACTGTCCGCATTGCGCTCTCTCGCCGAACGACTATTCCCACGCGTTCACACTCAACCCCGAGAAGCTCGCCGAGCACAACCGCTACTTCGATCGCCTGGAGCGTCTCTACGACATCAGCCGCGACCAGTACCGCATGCGCAATTCCCGCGGCTGCAAGTTCTGCATCAAGGACGAGCTGCCCGAGTTGAACGGTTTCTCGGGCCGCACGGTGGTCAGCGAGATGGTCGAGCCCGACGAGCAGATGCTCGAGTACATCGGCGCACCCGACGGAGCCCTGAAGCTCTACAAGTACTGGCGCTCGATGGCCTCCAATCGGTTCGATGACGAGAACATGGTCGGCAAGAACACGATGGAGTGCGCGATCTACAAGGCTGTGCGCGGCACGACCGACGACGGCAAGTACGTCGGGTTGATCGACCCGCGCGAGATCGAGCCTCGCTTCATGAGCTTCGAGACGGTCGAGAGTCGACGCGACCATGAGCGTGCCGTGGCCGCGCGCCGCAACACGAGCACGGCTTCCGTGCCGGCGAGCTACGCCGTCGAGGCCCCACCAGCCGGAACGCTCCTGCGCACGCCGTCGGCTGCCGTGGTCCCCATTCACGCTTCGGCTGCCGCACGGGAGGGTGCGTAAATGACCGTCAAAGTTCCATTTTCCGTCCGCCAGGCGGGGGCCAAGTTCCGCCGGCAGCGCGCGGACTACTACACCTACATCGCCGACAAGCTCGATGGTGGCAAGGGCGACATCAAGCTCCTCGGCATCTTTGAGAAGGACGCCGATCGCTACGGAAAGACCGCCCGTGCCAAGCTCTCGGCCTACTGGGCCGAGGAATATTCGACCAACGGTGCGAACCTGTCGGCGGCTTGGCGCGGAACGCTCCCCGACGACGAAGTGGCCATCATCGATGTGGCGCAGGACGCAGGCGCCGGCGCGCTGCTGGCGGCGCTGCGCGACGTGTCGCGGATCGCCCGCCTCTCCGACCAGGTGCGCAACGAGTCGATCGGCACGCTGGCAGCCGCGGCGGTGGGGATCACGATCGCCATCGTGATGCTGACCATTTTCCCGTGGTTCTCGGCAAACAAGCTCCAGGAGATCTACTCGTTCATCCCGCTGGAGCAGTGGGGGCCGAAGGGGACGTTCTTCAATGCCTGGGCCGCCAACGTGCAGGGCTACGGCCTCTACGCGGTGCTGGCGCTGATCTGTGTGATCGTGACCCTGCATTGGACCGTGAACAACCTCACCGGGCGCCTGCGTGACTGGCTTGACGAGCACGTGGCCCTGTATCGCGTGGTGCGCGACGTGAAGGGCGCGCTCTTCCTGGCCACGATGTCCACGCTCACCCGCAAGCGAGGCAACACGATGTTCACCCTGAGCGAATCGCTCAGCACGTTCGCGCGCTCCGTGCGCTCGCCGTGGCTGCGCTGGCGCGTCGAGCAGATTGCCGAGGGAGTGGACGCCACCGGCGCAGTCGGTACCGACGCATTCCGCACGAATCTGCTCTCGATGGAGATGTACTACTTCTTGCAGGACATGCAGGAGGCGCGCGGCTTCTCCGAGGGCTTCGAGGAGACCGGCCGCTACGTCGAGAAGACCATGCTCGCGAAGATCCTGAAGCGCATGCAGATCTACCGCTGGGCAATCCTGATCACCGCGGTCGTCTGTGTGATCGGCGTGATGGCCACCCAGTTCGGCGTCATCTACGAAATGAAGGGCGTCATGTCCGCCTACTACAGCACCAAGTGACCTGATCCCACCGAATCCAAACCGAAATCAACCTGAAGGACCTCACCAAGATGAACACTCGCAACAACCGCACCGCTTCGCTGAAGAAGGCCAAGGGCTTCACCCTGGTCGAACTGATCGTCGTGATCGCCATCGGCGCGCTGCTGGCGCTCTTCGCCGTCCCATACGCCCGCGGCGTGATCATCAACGGCAAGGTGGAGCCGACCGCCAACGACATCAACAAGACCGTGACCTCGATCCGAGGCAACTTCGCGGGCCAGGGCGTGACTCCGTACAACAACCTGGGGGTCGGCGCCGCGGCGACCGCGATCTTTGCGAACACCGCCCGCGGCTTGTCGTCTGCGCTCACCGTGGCCGGCAGCGGCGCTTCGGCGACCGTACAGCACGACCTGGGCGAAACCGGCTCGGAAATCACGGTGGCGTCTGCCACGATCACCACCCCAGGCGACTCGTTCAGCGTGAACCTGCCGACCGTGAACAACGCTGCATGCCCCGGCCTCGCCGCGCAGCTGTCGCGAGTGGCCGAGGTGATCACCATCAACGGTGCCGCCGCGAAGGCCGTTGGCGGCACCTACAACGGCGGCATCGCCCAGAACGCCTGCACCGAAGGTGACACGAACACCTTCATCTTCACGTTCCGCTGATCAGGCCTGGCCGGGCTCACGCGAGTCTGGCCACGCCGCGTACGCCAACCGCGCCGACCGGACCCCGCTCACTTCATCCTCGAAACATGACCCAACGCATTTCACCGCCGACCGGGCATGCGCGCCGCGCGCAGCAAGGCTTCAGCCTTGTCGAGCTGATCGTCACGATCAGCATCATCGCGATCCTGTCGATTTATGGACAGTCCCAGCTCGCAAAGCTTTCCGAGGAGCAGATCGGGGTGTCGGCCGGCAGCTACCTCAAGCAGGTCGCTGGCGCTGCCGAGCAGTACGCGCTGAGCCACTTCGACGATCTGGGCAACGGCGTGGACATTCCAGGTGTCGCAAATGACATCGCGCCTACCATTGCCGAGCTCGTGGCCGACAACAAGCTGCCGGGTGGGTTCCCCTCGGGCGTCGGGGCGATGCCCACGCGCCAGAGCCTGAGGATCGACGTGGTCAAGACCAATTGCCCTGGCCTCGGCTGCGCGATCGTCACCAACGTGTGCACCACCACTGGCGTGACGCTCGGCGGGACCAACATCCGCTACGACCTGGCGCAGGTCATGGTGGACCAGCAGGGCGGGGCCGGCGGACAGTCGGGGTATGTGACTCCGGCACTGATCAAGGGGCCGTCGCTCAACATCGCGAATCCGAACGGCGCCATCGCCGGCACGGTTTGCTCGAGCGCGACCTTGAACACGGCCATGTTCCAGCAATTCGTCCGGGTGAGGGATCCACGAAATCCCGACCTGCAGGGCGACCTGAGCGCGGTGGGCAACCTGTCGATCGGCGGAACTTCGACCCTGACGGGCAACGTGGCTGCCGCAGGCAATGTCAGCGTCGTTGGAAGCGGCGGATTCGGCGGGGCCGATCCCGTGGCCGTGCCCGCCGGCATGAAGGGCGTCAATTCCCAAGACATTTTCGCGGCGGGGAACATCGTTGCGACCGACCAGGGCGCCGGCTTCGCTGGAAACAATGGCAACTACGTAGCGATGACCACCAACAGCGGCGGCGAGGCTGCGGTTGTCACCTCGGGCCGGATGGCGGGCAATCGACTGATCCCCACTGGTACCTACACCAAAGGCACGGCCTGCGTGGAGCCAGGTGCCTTCGGGCTGTCCGCCACCGAGGCCTCGGGGTCGATCGTGGTCTGCTCCTCGGGTCGCTGGGTTCCGCTCATGACCTCGGCGATCGCCGGCGGCGCGTGTTCGACAGAAGGACAGGGCGCCTCGGATCCGAATGGCCTGACGCTCTACTGCACCGGGAACATCTGGACGCCGATGACCCAGTTCCTGCCGATCGCCGCGGACAGCGTCGGGGGCTGCGTTGCGGGGCAGTTGGGCTACTCGGTGGCCGTCGCCGGCGTGAAGAAGGCCATGCTCTGCCGAGACAACCCGCAGGCCCCCGGCTCGCCGGTCTGGAAGCGCCTGGAAGACGTCACGACCAATCTCGTGTTCGTGAAATCGATCGAGGTCACCGACAACCAGTTCGTGTCCATGCCGACCTGTGGCAGCTCGCCAGTGGGCACCCCCATCATCCAGCTCATTCCCAAAACTGAATCTTCGGCGGACGGTGGCTTCACGCGGTTCGCGCAGGTGAACGGGACGAACTGGACGGTGCGCCTGATGAACGGGTCTGGAGGCGCGCTGACCGGCAACCCGCAAGCCAGCGCGATCGGTCACGTCTACTGCTATTTCGCGTAAATCACCAGCGGCTCACCAGCCGCCGCGCCGCCGCCGGCCCCCGCCGCCCATCAGGCCTGAAGTCAACAAAAATCAACGCCTTCGTTGTGAAGACGATAAACTTCAGAAATTCGAGCACGATTGCAGCCGTAGGTACCTATCGTTGCGAAGTGAAAGATTCAGCCCAGTTCGTCTGGGACCAAATGCAGAGGAACCAGGATGTTCAAGAAGCTCATTGCCCGCCCGTTCGCCGTCGCTGCCATCGCGGCTGCTTGCGCCGTCCCTGCGTTCGCGCAGCTGCAGGTTGCAAACTCGACCGGCGGCAGCCAGGTGGCACTGGCGCCGATCAACGCGATCGTGTCCACGCTCAACTCGAACATCTGGAGTGCGCAGAACACGGCCAATGTCGCGAACAACGTGGCGAACGTCGCAAACAACGCGGCATGGAACGCCCAGAGCACGGCCAACAACGCGAACGCCGTGGCTCAGAACGCACAAGCAACCGCCGACAAGGGCGTCTACTACGGTGACGCGGCCTGGTGGTATGCCTGGGAAGCTGCGTCGGCGTCCTGCGCCGCCACCATGGGCGGAGCGATGTGGCGTCCCTACTGCGAGGCGCAGCAGCGTCCGCATCCATGAGTTGAGCGGGATTCCGCCGCAACGAAAAAAGGCGCCGAGGGCGCCTTTTTTGTTGGGAGGGCAGCTTAGCTGCCGGTCGTGAAGCTGAAGGTCTTGGTGAAGGCGCCGGTGGCGTTGTCGGTGATTGCCGGGTTGGTGCCGGTGCTGTGCCAGTTGGTGCCGTCGAACGTGGTGGTCGTGTTGGTGCCCTTGATGGTCACTTCGTACTCCGTGTTGGGCGAGAGCGGCAGATCAGGCATCAGCACGAGGTGGCTGACATCGATCATGCTGTTCGCGTCCGAGGCCTTGGTGAGGGCGGGGAGCAGGGCGGCAGCGACGCCAGAACTCTTGATCTTCAGGGTTGCGGTGGTCACGTCGATCATCTGGCCAGGGGTGACCGCCACGATGATTGGTTGGCCGATCGGATTCACAGCAAGGTTGCGGCCCGCGATCGGGTTGGGCGACTCGTTGCTCAGCGTGTGAGCGGTGCCGACCGTGCCGTCGCAAGGATAGGTCTGCACCGCCGCGCCGCCCGGCTTCTGCGAGTAGCTGCCTTGTGCGAGCGCGATGTTGAACTGGGCAATTGCCCGCGGTCCGTAGGTGCCGGTCGTCCCGGTCGAATCGCTACTCTTGATCGAGATGCCGATGTCGAGCTCTGGCATCAGCAGGCTGACGGCGTGGTAAGGAGCGCTGAGCAGCCCGCGCACGGAGCTTGCGCCTCGGCCAGTGATGTTGTTCGCGCCGCCGCCGGTCGTGTCGGTGTTGTCGTCCAGGATCACGGCCGGAGCGTAGCCGGCAGCGACCACTCGATCCCATGCATTGGCGCCGGTCGAGTAGGGGTCCGACATGTTCTGGAAGTGACCTGCCATGTTGTTGCGCAGCAGATAGTTCGCGTGGCCGGCCGCGGCGGTGTCGAGCATCGTGTTCTGGGCAAGCAGACCGAACCCGCAGCGCTGGCGCTCGGCATTCAGCAGGGTGAACGCGGCGAGTTCTTCGGTCGAGGACGAGTAGCTGGGCGTGCCGACGGTCGTCACCAGGTTTCCACCATCGGTGGCTGGCTGCGTCGGTGCGACGACAACGGGGGGTTGCGTAACGCCACCCGTGTTGCCGGTTCCGGCCGTCGTATCGGTGGTGCCGCCGGTGGCCACCGGGAAAGCTGCGCCGCCGCCACCACCACCGCCACCACCGCCACCGCAGCCAGCCAAGGCGATTGCGACCAGAGCAAGAGCGATCGGGGAGAGAACCTTTTTCTTCATGAGTACGTCCGAATGAATTAGTGACAATTCATCGTATCGATGCGGACTCAAATCGCGCTAGTGCAACTCGAAAAAAAGTTGATGCCGACTGCAAACACGTACCGCGGACACGTTCGTCGCTGATTCAGTTCGTGTTAGTTTCAAGCACCCTGGGCGTGCCGGTGTTGTCAATGCGCCGCAGGGGCCTTGGGCTTGAAGCCAATCCTGGCTGCGCACTCATCGTCGCAGACGAATTGCGAGCGGCCTGCGATCCTGCGGAACTGGCCTCCGGTGACTGGCCTGTGCTTGCTGCAGACGAGGCAGGAACGCAGGTAGGTACCGCCGGTGCCGGCGAACTGGGATCCCGTTGGCTTGCTGATGAAGCGCGTGCCGTCCGCGTTGGTCTGGTGTTCCGCGTAGGAGGCGTAGGGCGTCGAATCCAAGGTGCTCATGAGGATCTATCGGCAGGAAAGCGGGCTGTGTGGAGTGCTAGCCGCGCGGGGCAGCCTGTTCGACTTCGGCATGTGCTCCGAACGGTGCGTCGGTGACCTGGTCGTGCAGGCGGACCTTGCCCTCTTCGCGAGGGCTCGCGAGCACACTCGTCTGGAAGGCCATGTTGGCGATCGTGAGCGCCGCGCCAGGCCGATCCGACAGTTCGGCGAAGACTGCTCCGGAGTCGATCGCGTAGACGTTGCCCAGGCGCGTGGCGACTGGTGGGGTGTATGGCCGGCGAAGATCCGGCCGATGCCAGGGACGCCCCGCGCGTCTCCGCGTTTCAGGCGCTCGCGACCGCGCAGGCACGATTCCAGGACTTCTGCATCGCCGTCCTCCAGGCCGGCGACAAAATCCTCCCAGTCCATGCCGCGGGGAACCTCGCCGTGAAGGACGCCGACGGTGCCGCGTGTGCTCTGGACTTCCATCGCATAGGGGAGGGCGGCGAATCGCTTCAGGAGCTCGGCCCGCTCCGGCGCGGTGAGCTTGGCGATCCAGCCCATCCCGTTGAAGTTGATCCGCGAGAGCACTTCAAGGGTCTCGTCCGGATCGTCGTTGTCCAGGTGGAGATCGATCAGATCGGCCTCGTGGTTGCCTCGAACGGCATAGACATAGGGCTGCGCGAGGAAGCGGCCGGCCCGGTGGGAGCCGGCGCCCCGGTCCACCAGGTCGCCGACGCTGAAAAGGCGGTCTCGGGTGCGTGCGAAGCCGGCGAGCTGCATTGCGTTCCAGACGGAATCGTAGGCCCCATGCACGTCTCCGATCACGAAGTCGCGGCCGGCCCGGTTGCGCTCCTGCCTAACGATTCGCGGCGAGGTGGTGGCGATCTCCGTGAGCTCGAGGCGCAGCTTTTCGAGCTGGGCGCGTGTGAAGCGCTCCATCACGCCGTCTCCTCCTCCTCGTCGGGGATCGGGAAGGGCGAAGTGCCGGCAAGGTGTCGAAGATCAAACCGCGGCCCGAACTCGCGTGCGTGGGGAATGTCTTCTCCTGCGATGCTGTGGCTTTCGATGATGCGAAGGGCCTCGTTCAGCTTGTCGGTGCGTGAGCGGTTCCCAAGTAGGACCGAGCTGTCGGCTGCGCGCCGGGCCATCAGTGCTTCATGGCGAGCGAGCGCGTATGTCCAGAGCGCCCGCACCAGCTCGGCGGAGGCGGCCGGGGTGAGGCGGGCCTTGCGATACTGCTTGCGGTCGGCGAAGACGATATCGAGGGCGTACGGGCCCCATTCGGGAGGCATGCCCGAACTGGTCGCCGTGATCGAGGTGGGCATGCCGGCCTTGGGAGCTGGCGCGCTGGCGGTATCGGGCTCGCTGAAGAGGTCGAGGCTGGAGGGTGTCATGAAAGTCTTTCGAACGCCCGATGTCTGGCGGATCTGTTCGCCTCTTTCGTTCGCATTAGAGTATCGTAGCGGAATGGAAGAGATTCAGGGAAACGCGTCTACGTGCTCCCTCTGTACGCTCGAGAACCTCTCTCCAGGAAACTGTTTCTCTGGCGCAACAGCCCCGCCGGAACAGCCCTGGCGCATCAATCAAGTTGGACAGCGAATCGGATGGCAATGGCGAAATCGAAGACGGTGGCCCTCTCACCCGGGAGGCAGGAGGCCCTTCGTGCGCGCGCAGAGAAAATCGCGGCGATGGAGGCGACGATTACAAAGGGAATCCGCTTTGGCGGCCTCCCGGTCACTCCGATGTCGCAGGCGACCAACGATAGTCCGCGTGCGGCCAGCCCTGTTCATGCACGGGCTTACGTGTTGTCGAAGCTGCGAGATCGTGGGGTTTCTAGCGCGGTCCCGCTCAAGCCGGGAGTTTCGCTGGAGGAGGCCAGGGCGATGGTCGCGGAGTCCCCGCCGCGAACGGATTGTGGTGCCATCGTACGGCGCTACCCGGAACTCCTCGCCCTTGTTCCTGAGGCTTTGCGCAGCTACAGCCTGTGCGAGATAGCGATGGTGAGTTCCATGGGCGCGGCTTCGGTGTTCGAGCACGTGCCCAAGGCGTGCTTGGATGAACCTACGTGTCTGCGGGCTATTGCTGGCGACCCTCGCTCGCTGCGCCTGATTCCAATCGATCGAAGGACGACTCGCATCGAGATGAAGGCTCTATCCCGGGACCCGGCCCTACGATTGCATGCCACCCGCCCTGGCGTGTTGGATGCTGTCGATCGTGGGTGGACGAGTGCGGGATTGCTCAAGGTTGCCGAAGAAAGGCGCACGTTCAACGCGTGCGTCAACGCGATGGTGGTTGCCAGTGATCGTTCAGCGCAGCAACGCGTTCTCAAGTCAGTTGCCCCGTCGAATGTGAAGCAGCTCTTTCGAAGCGGGCGAGCGGTGAAGCACATCCATGACGAGTTCTTCAGATCGGAGCTTTTCGACTTGCTGATCAAGGCAAGCGGTGGTCGCGCGGTCCTGCACTTTCCGCAACTGACCACGGAGCAGCTTGAGCGGGCCGTCCAGATAGCCGGTCGCGCGATCACCTTCCTGCCAACGAGCTACTGGTCGGAGAAGGTATGCGCCCTTGCCGCCGGGCGTTCCCCGGGTGTGTGGGCGCTCATCGCCGAAGAGATGGGCGTCGAGTTCTATCAGCGCGTGGTTGCCCTCAGCGCTGGAATGACCACGCCCAGCGACCCAGAAGACGAGGCCTGGAGCGACGACGATATCTTCGCGGGCCTTCCCTGGGAGCCGGATGAGGACGATGACGAGGACGCGAGTGAAGCCGCCGAAGGGGAGACTGGCGTCCCCAGTCGCTGAGGTCGCGCAGGCGAGCCGGGCGCTCCGCGCGAACTGGTAGCCTCGACGCCCATGAAAGAGGCGTTCGAGTGAGATATTCAGCAAAGCCGATCGAGGATTACGGGCGGGTCGTCGACGGTGAGTTCCGCGGCCCAAGCACCCTGCCTGCCCTCAAGCACGACCTGGAGGCGTGGAACCTCGCCTACCTGTCCTTCAACTTCGACGCGAAGCCGGTTTGCCCTTTCCCCGAGTTCGGCCACCTGGTCGCGAAGTCCATGCGCACTGACCTGACGACCGGGATCTCGCATCCCGCCGGCGTCCCGCTGCCGCGCCAGCTCACGATGCGCCCGTTCCTGCGCCAGCGGCCGCGGGAGTTCGTCAGCACGATGCTGGCGCATCCGATGGTGCGCAGGCTGCCGCTCTACAAGGGGTTTGGCGAGGACTGGATCAAGGTGATCTTCGAACGCAGCTGGATCGGAGGCGAAGTGGCCGACGGCGGGCTCCAAGAGGAGGCTGGGCTGCTGGAGATGCGGCGTCTGATGGACAGGCTTGCCCGGCAGGTAACGCCAAAAAAATAAATAATCACGCTGCCTATTGTTTGGGCACCGCAACGGAAGCCACGCCAGGCGCAGCTCCGAGGGGTTGCTCAGGCCCTTTTCCACAGAGCTGTGCACAGGCCCCGGGGAAAAGGGGGGCTTGACACGTCAACCGCGAGGGCGATTCCCTTCGGCGCTTTCCTCGGCCTCCTCCTCGGCAGCGTGCTCCGAGCTCTCGGAATCGCCTCGCACCTTGATCCGCGTCACCTGCGATAGCACCGCAGCCTCCTCGATCATGTCCGGGCGCGGCATCTTGAAGACGGGTTGCTCGAACTTGCCGCCATCGAAGCGGTAGAGGTATCGGACTTCCACCAGGCTGCCCACGGCGGGCAGCGCCTCGCTCGGCGGAATCGTCACGTTGCCGAGATCGATCATGGCGCCGGTGTCGTCCCGCAGGCCCACCGCGACCGAGCGCTGGGCGTTCTGGCGCAACACCAGGCAGGTTGCCGTCTCGGTGAACTTGGACTTCAAGCTGTTCTCGCTGCGGCCGGTTTCGAATGGAGCGTCCAGGCGCTTGTACACGAGCCCCTCACCATCCGCGAAGCGGATCCACTCTGCCCGTCGACGCTTCGCCTCGGTCGTGAGGTCGAGCGGGATGACGTCCAGCCAGGGAATGTCTCTGGTGATCTTCTCGAGCTGGTTGAAGCGCTCCAGGTAGGGCATCGGACGGTAGTCCTGGCCCATGAACTCCAGCAGGTCGAACGCCTTGAATCGGTCCCCGACGTGCTCGCCGGGAATGATGGTGCGTCCATTGGAGGTCGGGCCGACCCAGTGCTGTGGGATGTCCACGAAGAGTCCGCGCCGGTTGGTGCCGCGGATCGTGGTGCCCTCGCAGATCAGGATGCGGTTCTCGCCGTCCTCCTTCCGCTGCAGGCCCCAGGCCGAATCGGACAGAAGGCGCTCGGCCTCTTCTTCCGTGATCGCCGTCGGCAGCTGCGGCAGCTCGCCGCTCTTGCGCCCAGCGAGGTCGCTTGCGGTGTAGAGCGTGCCCGACTGGTCCGGGGTGTAGCCGCCCGAGGTCTTCTCGCGCACCAGCTTGTCGTAGATCTTCCTGGCCGCCTCGTAGGCGATGGGAGTTGCCGTCTTGGTGCCGGTGCGCAGGGTGCCGCCGCGCGGGCCGTTGCCATAGTCGACCACCCAGCCGGCTTCCTTCTGCCGCAGGTGTGCCTGGTAGACCTTGTCGGAGCCGTTGCCGGTGTAGAAGAGGAAGCTGGATTCGGGGGCGTGTTCGAGAGTGGACATCGTTCGCGTCGCGTCAGGTGCGATCAGGTGGGTTCAGGGAAAAGGATGGCGGCCAACGCGATCACGACGGTCTCGCCGCCGAGCATGCGCGTGCCAAGGTTCTCGCGGCCGGGCTCGTCGAGCTGCATGAGGCCCCAGTTGACGAAGCGCGCACCAGCGTTCGTCAGGCCGAGGTAGTTGGGGAAGACCTCGTAGGGGCGCGGCTGGTAGCCGGCCTTGGTGCTCGAGCTCGGGATGGAGCTTGTTGCGCTCGACGATCCAGGCCCTGCAGTCCCGCTCCGGATTCCTGGAATTGCTGCGGTTGAACTCCTTGGCCCAGTTGGTTTCCTCGTGGTCCATCACGCGCCAAACAATCTCCGCTGGTTCGCCCATGGCCTCGCCGATGCGCCTTCGCGCGTGCTCATCATTCAGGGTCTGTCTCGGATCCATTGCTCTCTACCACCTTCACAAATTCATCACTGGAACGGACGACCGCGGTGAGCCAGCCGGCGGCAGCCGCGTCGTCCAGAAAATCTTGCTGCTCATCGCTCACCGTGCCTTGGTGGGACTTCACTTCGATCGCCAGCCCGGTATATCGGCAGGTCGGGCTTGGAAATGGAAGGATCCAGTCCACGACGCCCTTGCGTACGCCCATGGCGCGCATCTTTCCCGCCTCGCCGCGGCTGCGCAGGCCGCCGTTGGGCACGTGCATGAGCCATCGCAGGAAGGGATAGCGCCCCTCGTGAGCGAAGACCCATTCCGCGCAGGCTCTGTGGATCAGGTCCTCGGTGGGGTGTCCGCCGGCCACCGTGAGCTTCCGTGGCTTCCTGGCGCGCGCTGGCGGCGTGGGCGCTTCGAGCTCGGGCGCCAGCGCGTTCGATCGTGCGGCCGCGGCTGGCGTCAGGGAGCCGCCGCGAACTCGCGGGCGCCCCGATCCTGCCGATCGCAGGACCTCGGAGTCGGGTGTACCTGCAGGAGCCAGACCCAATTGGGCGCGGTACTGCGCTGCGGTCATTCGTTCGAATGCCGCGCCGGGCAAGGCGCTCACCGGGTCTCCTTCCACGGGGAGGACGTCGGAGCGGGGACCTTGAAATCGCGCCCCTTGAACTGGGCGACCAGGTCGTTGTCGTCGAGCCAGCTTTCGATCACGATCGCCTCGAGCTCCTTTGTGCGGATCTCCTTGCTGGTCTCCATGACGATTCGGCCGGCTTCCTCCTTGAACGCGACCATGACCTTCAGGCTGTCAAGCGCGACCACCCGCCGTGGCAGCTCGACCGCCCGGGCCGCGATGCGGCCAGTGGCGAGCGACCGGATGACGAACGCCGCCCCGACGAACGCGCCGATGAAGCCGCTCACGATGGCGGCCACGAAGAGGCCAATGACGGGGATGTCGATCATCAGGTCAGCCGCGCGGAGCCGAGCTGCGGTCGTCGTCCAGGTCCTCTTCAGCCCGCTGGGCTGCGGCTTGAGCATGCAGGTCGCCCAGAATCGCCGCGCCAACCTGGCGCCGGCGCTCGCGTTCCTGTTGCGACATGGGCGTGTTTCCGATGGTCAACGGCGTTTCGTCGGGGTTGTAGACCATCGAGAGCGACTTGCGATCCCAGATGACGAAGGCGAACGAGTGGCGGGTGACCACCTGGAGCCCCCGAGCTCGACGAGTCGGTGCGGATACCCGTCGCTGTCGAAAAGCGGGAGAGCCCAGTCGATCTCCTCGCCGTTGGTCGAAGGGTAGTGGGAAGCGGCCACCGCCTCAGCATTTGGCCGGGCTGGGTCCGCCGGGTCTGCGCCGATTTTGCGAACCTCGGCCGGCGTGTGTTCGTCGTCGAGCTGATGCAGCGCTTCCTGAACCAGGGTTCGCACGTGATCACCGCCCCATTGGAAGCCGTTCCATGCGGCGTCTATATGGCCCTCGACGTAGCCGGTGCCCGCGCGCTCAAGGAGTTGGCGCACGGTTTCTTCCGGACGGCCCTGAAACAGGGCGCTACGAGATGGCCTTCAAAGGTGGCGCGAAGAGCTTCGATCTTGGGAGTGGGAAGCCTGCGGAGGTCCAGATTCAGAGAGGTCATGTGATTCGGAAAAGGGGACGGGCGCTCAGGTCGGAGCCGTTTGGCACGAGGCTGCAGGCGAGGGCGCCGCTGCCTTCAGAGAGTTGCGGCAGGCCAGATAACCCTTCGCGCTCGTATAGAAGAAGAACACGTTTTGGACGACGACGCCCCACACGGGCGCGGTGGGTGCGGTGAACGCCCAGACGATCCAGAGGACGTTGGCCAACAGCCAGGCCAGCCAGCCCAGGTACGACCAGCGGTCATAGCGCGCCACGAGCAGGCTGCCGGCCATGCTGATGGCGGCGCAGACGATGTCCATGGTGATTGCGATGTTGAAGATGGTCATACGAGCTTTCGAGATTCGATGTGGGGAAGGGCTTCCTTCGATCGAGATCCCTCGGGGATTCTGCTCGATTTCAGAAATATCTCGTGAAATTCCTAGTTCGTAACAGAATACCGACACGAACCCGAATTAGGCAAGGCAGACTGTGACGAAACCTTTCAACATCCCTCTTCCGACGTTCCACCCCATGCTGGCGCGCGGGCTCCGCACGCTCCGGCTCCGGCCGCCGGCGGCTCCACGGCGATCAAGGCAGTGCACGGCATTGCGGTGGACCCGCGTGCCGTGACGGGTGCCTCTGCGTGCTGGTTCTCGACGGTCGAGGACGCCGACAAGGCGTTCCTGAAGATGTCGAGCTCGCCAGCGTTGGAGGGTTCGACCCTCGAGCGCTTCAAGCTCCTGGTCCCTGCGAGTGCGACGCGCGAGAAGGTCGACGAGATGGTGATGGCCGCCGTGCGCTGGGACGCCTATCTACCGATCGTTCGCAGGGAAGGGGACCGCCGCGCCGCAAATGATTCAGCGCCCCGGCGCCGCTGGGCAGCTACGAGCTGGGGTGGCCGTTTGACGCAGACCCGGACGTGGGAATCAGGCCGAGATCTGGCTAGGCCGTTTCTCGCCGGGTGTGGCGGCGGCCTTTGCGACCGCGATCATGTCCGTGAGCGCTGTTTCGCGATCGAGCTTCGTCAGGTGCATGGGGTGGTTGATGCGCCAGGCAGGAATGCTATCAAGCTCGAAGCGCAGCCGGGCGCCTTTATTCTCAACGGAGATCGGACCCATTCGCTCACCGAAGTGGCTCTTGAGCTGCTTGTCGAAAGACGGGTTCGTTGCAAAGCAGATGACGTGCGGCTGAAGAATCCTCAACTGGGCGTCCAGAAGCTCTCTGGAGAGGCGCTTGATGGCCTGGTACGCGTCGGGAAAGTCCTTCGCTATGGTCGTTGGCGAGGCTCGGGCATGGCTGGCCGCGAATAGGTTGCACCAGCCTAGAGCACCGGCGGCACCGCCCATGCGCTGGTTGCCGCGCTTCAAAAACTGAAGGAACTTGTGCTTCCCCGGCTTCGCCAACAGCACCCCCAGGTGGGCGTCTGCGGAGCGACGGACATAGTCGGCTATCGGCGTGCTGGACAGATCGACCTTGTTCAGCCACCCCTTCGGCGCGCGCCCCACAACTACGATTCGGCCAAAACTCTGGCAGTAGGCGAGGGAAGCCTGGGGAAGGAACACGCCCGAGCGGCCCGGCAATCCCAGGAGCGGTGCGAGCGCTGAAGGCGTGACGATCCGACAATGGGCCTCCTGCAGCGCCTCATTGAGAAGCACGGCGTCGAGTCCCTTGAAGCTGGGCATGCTCGCCGGCGGCGTCGCGGTGGCGCGGATCTCTTGCTGACTGAGCATTCCGCCTACCCCGCCTGAAGCTTTTCCCTGATCGCCCGCGCCGTGAACGTCGTTTTCATCCCCAGCTGATCTGAGACATCCGCATCGTTCATCCCGCGATGGATCAGGCGCGCCGCGTAGGCGTTGCGCACGAACTGCGGTCCATGGAACGCAGCCTGGTGGCCCAGCGCTTCAAGGGTTCGCTTCACGCAGCTGGTGACCACGCGCTCGGCCAGATCCGGGGCGATTGGGCTGCGCGCCGCCCCGAGGCCGCCGGCGACCAGGTCCGCTGCCGGTGCGATGTCGACCTGGCCAAGGAAGAGGCGATTCGACGTGCGGGCGCCTTCCGCGATCGCCCGCCGGGACCGCACGATCCGCAGCTCGGAGCGCATCTCGATCCAGCGCGCGAGGGCGTTGGCGAGCTGGCGCTTCCCGACGAGCGTGCGCGCGGCGACCTGGCGGTGGCCGGGCGAGCGGATCACCACGGTGCCGCCGTCCAGGAAGGAGATGTTGCGCGGAATGAGCTTGCAGACCTCCGACAGCTTCAGCCCGCTTTCGGCGACCAGCAGCCGCAGCGCCAGGTTGCGCGCCGGCGTCCACCCTTGGCGCAGCTGTGCGCGCTCCTCGGCAAACATCCGGGCGGCCATCTTCTCGTAGGCGGCCAGGAACGTCGGGCCTGGAGGCAGAGGCGGGTCGGTCTCGATGCGGCTCTCGGCCTTCTTGCGCTTGCCTTCGAGCACGACCGCTGCCGGGTTGGCGCGCAGGATCCCCGATGCCTCGAGGTGCGTGAACACGCGGTTGATCTCGGCCAAGTAGGTGCGCATGGTGCGCACGCTCGCCGGCGCGTTCTTGCGGCCGCGCAACGATCCGAGGAAATCCTCGATGTGGGCCTGCTTGACCTGGTCGAGCTTGAGCGACTTGGCAGCGAGCCACCGGCAGAACTTGCCCCAGAACGACTGGTAGAGCTTGTTGCTGTGGTCGGTGTAGAGCGCGTCCCTGGTGTTCTCGTCCCCTGCGTGGCTCCAAGTCAGCGTGGCGCGCCACTCCTTGTGCGCTTGGAGCGGGTTCTGCAGCCACGGGAGGCTGCGTGCGGAGGAGGTCGTGATGGTGCGGGCCATGTGACCCGAGGATAAGGGCCCTCTTCGCTTCGAACCCTTCCGACCCGATCTTGGCGTTGCGGCAACGCTGCAGGCGCTACGAAGGCGTCACTTTGAGCGGCTGGATTGCTTCGGTTTCACCGCGGTGGATTTCGCGACGATGGCAACCGCGGCTTCGACGCCTTGCTTGCAGACCGAATAGTCGTTGGGCATGAAAGGCTTCTCGAGAGCGGTCTTGCAGTGCGTGTACAGCGCCTTGTCAACGAACTCGGGACGTTCCTTGGATGGAGGCAGCATAGCCCCCATCTCAATCATGCGGCGCGTCATGTCCTCTGCTGTCCCGCGTGCGCCCCTCACGCACACCCAGAACGAAGTTGCAGTGGCTTGGGCATTGAACTCCTCGCACGCCTCCCGTCCCACCGCGTCAATCATTCGTTCGGTCCGCGCTTTGAAATCGGCGATCTCTGCGCGCTTCTTGAAATCGGACATCTCGTCCGAGGGCTGGGCCGAGGCGATGCATGTTGTGAGGCCCATGGCGAGGGCGGCAAAGGTGATTTTCTTGGTCATATAGCTTGAAGATGGCTCCGCGAGTACTTCCCTACAGATGACTTCAGGAAGCGGAAGCCTGATTGTTCTGGCTGAGTAGGCGTTCAGGGTGACGATGAAATCGCGGTCGGTTGCCTCAAGTGCGGCGATGTAGCCGGTCGTAAGTTGCTGGTTCAGGTCCGTGTGGGCTTGCGTTTTTGTTGAGCAGGGATTCTGCTCGGGCCGCTATCGCGTCACGGACGCAGAAGGCGCTAGATCGTGAAGGAAGGCGAACTTCGTCGTGGGAAAAGCGGGCCGGGCGATCTCCGCCCAGCCTTCGGGGCTGGCGCACGGCTCGAACCCGCGGGGGCCGCCCATGGCCGGAGACACGCGACCGATCTGGCGCCCGTCGCGCTCGAACAGCACGATGTCGAGCGTGCCTTCCGGGTGCACGTACCGGACGCGCCCGAGGCTGTGCTCGTTGGCGATCCACATCCCCGCCCGGAAGCGCGAGGCGGGCACCGCCGCAGGCTCAGGTGACGCTGCTGGCGATGGTACCGGGGCGATGGAGGCGGTGGCGGGGCTGAACGCGCTGGCCATGGCCTGGCGGATGCGCAGCCCGAAGCGGATCTGCTCGACCACCGATGGCCAGTCGCCCGTGAAGGTGATGATCGTGCCGGGGAACTGGTCGGCGTTCGTCCATTCCGGGTGGTCGTCGATCAGGAAGTCGCGCTGCTTGCCCACGCATCCCTTGTCGGACGTGATGATCACGCACGCGGTCATGCAGCTCGGTGCATCTCGATCCAGAGGAGCTTCTCGGTCGCGGCGTAGACGTTGCCACTCGGGATCTTGTTGACATCCTCCCCGCCCAGGACGGGGATTCCTGCTGCTGGACTGCACCTCACGCACGGCCAGCCTCTTCGGTGGGTTCCTGCTTCGCCGGGGCTGCGCGCTTCGTCCTTGCGGACGCCGCGCGTCTGACCACCCCTCCACAGGCAGCGGGCTTCGAGGAAGAGGTCCAGACCGCGTGTCCCGCGGCCAGAATGTTCTTTGCGGCGTTGATGTCCGCATTTTCTGTGTGGCCGCAGGCCACGCAGGCGAAGAGCGCCTGGCTCTTTCTGTTCTCGACCGCCTCGTGTCCGCAGACGCGGCACGTGCGGCTCGTGTAGGCCGGGTTCACGGCCACCACCTGGCCGCCGTTCGCGGCTAGCTTGTACTCCAGCTGGCGCCTGAACTCGCCCCAGGCGGCATCGAGGATGCCGCGATTGAGGCCAGCCTTCTGACACACCTTCTTGCCCGGCTTCTGCGCGCTGCCGCGCGCGGAGGCGCTCATCGCCGCAATGCGCAGGTCCTCGATCGCGATCACGGGATGCTGGGCCGCGAGGTCGCTCGTGAGCTTGTGCAGCCAGTCGTTGCGCTGCTGCGCAATGCGCTTATGCAGCGCGCGCAGCTTCACGACCGCCTTCTTGCGGTTGCACGAGCCCTTGACCTTGCGGCTGACGCTGCGCTGGTAGCGCCGCAGGCGCCGCTGCAGTTCCTTCAGCGCCGCGAGCGGCTCGATCAGGCGCCCATCCGAAAGGCCCGCGAAGTTCGCGACGCCCAGGTCGATACCGAGCGTCGGCGCGACGCCGGCCGCCGGCAGCACGCCGGGCTGATGCGTCTGGATCGCGACATACCAGCGCTTCCCCTCTCGGGTGACGCTGGCATTGCGCAGTTCTCCGGCGACCTGTCGGCTCATGCGCACGCGCACCCAGCCAAGCTTTGGAAGCTGGACGAGCCCATTGGCCGCGTCCAGCTTGAATTGCTTGGGATCCGGGAAACGAATGCCGGGCTCGTCACCTCGCTTCTTGAAGCGGGGGTAGCCGGGCTTCATGCCCGCCTGCATGTTCGCGAAGAAGGTCTGGAACGCGGCGTCCAGGCGCTTTAAGACCTGCTGCTGCGGATGCACGGGGCCATCTGCCAGCCACCGAGTATCCGGCGCTGCGCGCCAAGCTGTGAGCCACTTGCACATGCTGGCAAAGGCTGCGTACTTCTCACCGCGCTCCCTCGCTGCTTGCTGCTCGGCTAGCGCGCGGTTCCAGACCCAACGCATCATGCCCGCGTAGCGCGCCAATTGCTTCTCCTGCGCTGGTCGAGGACGAAGCTGGAAGCGGAAGGCACGGCGAGAAGATTCGGTAGACATGCAAAAACAGTATGGGCAATCAGCAACGATTCACGCAAGGACACAAAGAAAATAAGGCTTCCTTCCCCGTCCTGAACGACGGGGCTTGACGCGGATTTGGGTCAGGCGGAGGCGATCGTGCCGGCCGTGGCGCTGGGTGCGGCGGCAGGTCGCGCACTTCGAACCGGCGCCCGAGCGTCTCCCGGGCCGCGAGCATCGCCACCTGGCTCACGTGTCCACCGGCGGCCTGGCGTTCCTCCAGCTTGTAGGCCCAGTCGCGATGGCCGGCCAGACGCGCCTCCTGCTCGAACTCGATCGTGGCGTGCAGCCTGGCGATGGCGCTGCGCGCGGCAAGCGTCTCCGAGGCGTAGCCATCCGCATCCTTGGTGGCGCGCCCGACGGCCCACGTGAGGCCCCGTTGCTCCTTCACCGACATCAGGTCGGCTTCGGCGAGAGGGGTGCCCAGGTGCTGCTTCAACTTTTTGATGGCGCTCAGCGCGTTCTCGGGCCTCGAGCCATAGGCATCACTGTCGCGGCGCGCGCGGCTCACGGCCCATTCGAGCCCCCGGAACTCGCCCTTCGTGAGGGCTTCGGCAAGGGCGAGGGTGCGCAAGGGGTCTCGGACCATGGGGTGACTCTTTCTCTACGGACTCAGTTCGCGGCACGGGCCGCAACAGCTTGTCGCTCGGCATCCAGCAACACACGGGAGAGGCGCACGCCGAGCGCTTGGCAGACGCCGGCGGCCTTCGGGAAGGTGGGCTTTTTGCCGTCTCCATCTCGGAGAGCGAGGTCACCGAGAAGCCGGTTTGAGCGGACAGCTCCTGCAGCGTGAGCGATCTGGCCAGGCGGCGCTGCTTCAGGCAGGCCCCGAAGCGCGCGGCGTCGAAGGGAGCGGCTGCGCGTCTCATCAGATCTGGCTGCGCAGCGCGCGCGCAATCTCGGGCCAGGACGCGCCCATGAAGTCGTGCACGTCCACTGCGAATGAACGCCACTGGCGGGTCAGCTTGGACTTGATCGCGATCTCCGGACCTTGGCTCGCGAAGAGGTCCATGCTGGCCCAGGCCAGCACCATGCGCGGCAGCAGGGCGCTCTCGCCGAGGTAGCTGGCGCCTTCGGGCTCCAGGGCTCGCATGGTCGGGTGCAGCGAGCGGTGCAATTCGCACAGGACGCCGACGGCCGAGTGGCGGCCGAGCCGGTCCTTCAGGCGGCGAGCCCCACGCTTGTACTTGCCCGATTCGAGCGCGTCGGCCCACAGGGCTGTGATCTCGGGCTTCATCTGGGTGCCGGCCTCGGGGACGCCCGCGCCGCGCACGCTCGCGCAGTTCAGGGACCGCATCGCAGGCGTGATCTCGGTGGCCGGGTGACGGTGCAGGCCGGGCCGCTGACGGCGCGCGGGCGGCAGGCCGTCCATGCTGCGGATCGTGCAGGTCGAGTCGGCCGGCGCAGTCGGCGCCATGGGGATGCGCCCGAAGAGATGGCGGGCGAGGAGGTCAGCTGCGGAGCTCAATTCAGTTGTCCGAGTTGGGTGGACTGGAATGCGGGGCGGTCGGTAGCGCTCGGCTGGGAACCGCGCGCACCGCGCTTGAGACCTTCGCCGTACGCGCGCAGGGCGGCGGCCACGACCAGGATGGGTGTGCCGACCCAGAGGCTGGCGCTCACAAATTGCCATGCCGCGTCCTCGCTGGCCAGGAGGCTCAGCAGGCGGTAGGCGATCCATGGGCTCAGGGCGACGGCGGCGATGAATGTCTTCATAGGTGCTTCGGGGGGCTTGAACTAGGTGGTTCCTCGAGGGCTATCCCCGCGGGTGGTGTGGCGCCAGCTCGGATGGGTGGCGGCGCGGCTTGCGCACGAGCGGGGCAGACGGCTGCGGCTCTGCAATGCTGAGGATGGGGATCGAATAGAGGCACTGGCCGGCGTGCGACCAGAGGTCGAACGTGTACTGCAGCCACTTCGTGCGGCGCTCGAGCACAACGCCCGGCAGCTGCTCGTGGCAGGCGGCGGCCAGCTCCTCGAAGGTGACGGCGGTGGACTTGCCGCTCACACGGAAGTCCACCGAGCCCTGGTTGATCGCTGCCTTGATCGTGAAGCCGCGGGCGCTCTGGGGCGCGGGGCTTTGCGGGGCCTTCTGGCCCTGGTACGCATCCAGCTCCTGCGCGCTCCACAGCGTCGTGGGCCTCATGGGGCTCATCGGCGCGCTGCGCGTCGCCCGGTCCCCGGCGGACTCGGTGACGTCGGCGATCCGGTGCGTCTTGGAGACGGGGGCGTCGTGGATGGAGGGCGCTCTCATCGCGCCGCCTTCCGGGACGTTGCGGTTCGGGCCATCGCGTTTCCGGCGAGCACCCGGCCGAAGCGCACCGCCACGACGAGCGTGGCCAGGACGCTGAAGGGCAAGAGGAAGACGGCGCACAGGACGAGCGCGGCGCAGCCGACCAGGCCCATGCAGAGCAGGCCCACTGTGTCGCCTGCGTGGTCGATCGCCCGGCCGAACAGTTCGGGCCAGCCGCACTCGGCGGCGCGTTCGCGCAGCGCGGTCAGCGCGTGGCAGGCACCCAGGGAGATCAGTCCGGCAAGCATCTTTTCTCGGTCTTGTGTGTGAATTCGCAGACATGAACTGTTCATGCCTATTCGTTTCGCAAGAATAGTACTCTACAGATAAACAATCTCTCAAGGATTCCGAGAACGCGACGATACTCACCCCACGAAAAGCTAGCCGGACGAGCCCAACAGCACGCCGGCCGCAACCCCCACCGCGCAGGCCATGCGAGGCCCTACTTCACCCCAGGACGAGGGGCACGCGGTATATCATGAGTCAGCGCACCTGCCAGCCCCTCCCTCCCTCCCTCCTGGCTCTGTGCCCCGTGGGGCACATCACCACCCGTTCAGATCCCCGCACGAACAAGCCCCCGCGGGATCTACCCGCACGCACCATGCCCTGCTCGAATCCCACTCGATGGAGAGTCGATCCGACGGGAAATTGATCCAGACGGAGCTATCCCCACGCGACGGGAGGAGGGGAGCGGTGCTCGGCGGGCGGTCCCGACAAAACCACACTAGGCGGACACCTGGCGCTGCGGGCCTGTCCCGTGGGGGCCGGTACCGACGGTGTAGCCCGTGCCGGACGGGCGGACAGATCCGTGTCCCGATCGAGCATTTCCCGACCGAACAAGGCTCTCCCAGGGCTCGGTCGACTCGGTCGTTTGCACGTTGCAGTTGCTGCACCAGGCGGCGCCCGACTGGGCGTAGATCGTGACGGGCGTGTTGCCGGCGCGGTAGACATTCGAGCACCTGGTGCACGAGTAGACGTGGCGCAGCTTGGGTGGCCGCTCGCGCCGAAACCGCCGCCGCTCCAGCTCGGCGACCAAGTCGGCGTCGCTCACTTCGGACAGATCGACGGGGGGCATGCTGCGCGGGGAATGTGTTCGAGAGGAATGGAACCCAGCAGGATCGAGCCCGCGGGGATCAGGCTATGTGGGGATGCGTGCCGGCGCGGAACCAAGGCCTTGCGGGGGTCGGGTTCCGGTGGGAGCGAGGGTCGACGGGGGTGAGGTCGGGACGAAGGGGCGGGCGCGGAGGGGCTTCTTCATGATATACCGCAAGAAACCCGATCCGGGTGAGATCTTTTTCAGGCCCCTGCTGCTGCCTGGAGCGGAACCTTCCGGGGGCGGCCGCGCGGTGCCGGAACCTTCGGCGGCGGGGGCTCCATCTTCTCGACCTTCGCCAGGCGCTCGGCAGCCTCGCGGGCCGCACGCAGCTGCGCGTACGCGACGATCGAGCGCCAGCGCTGCAGCAGGAAGTCCACGTAGTCCTCGGCCTTCCAGTCCGTGCCGCCCGGCGTGCGGGCGTGGCCATAAAGCCCGAGGGCCCAGGCGTCGGATAGCTCCACGACGGCGGTGCGCCCGTTGGTGAGGACGCCCACATCGATGGCAAGGGGATGGGCGTTGCCCCGGGATTCGAGGTAGATCACCGTGCTGTCGATCGCGCTTTGCACGACCTCGGCGGTGGGCTCCGGCGCGTCATCGTCGCCGTCGGCGTCATAGCGGGCCTTGGCAAGGATGTGGCCTGAGGCGTCCACGTAGTAGCGCCATTCGCAGGCGAACTCGACCACTTCGGACAGCCACACGCGGGTGGCTGTCTTAAGCGAGGCGATCGCCTTGAGCTGCTCGAGCTGGTATTCGGATTGCTTGGCGCCCGGGCGCGGGTCGTAGACGAAGCCTGAGAACGTCTTGGTGGCCACGGGCTTCACGAAGACCGGTCCCTCGGCAGCCTTCAACTCATAGAGCACGCCCTCGCGGACCTCGCGGCGCAGGAAGTCGCCGATGGGGCCGTAGCCCATGCCGTCCGGCTCCGGGACGCCCCGGATGCCCATCACGGCGCGCACGTACTCGACCGTGCCCACCGGCGGGATCTCGCCCAGGTGCGCGGCCAGGATGCCGCTGACATCCAGGTTGGACTGAAGATCCTTGAGCGACACCCGGCGGACCGGGGTGCCACGCATGGTGGCCACCAACAGCGCGGTACGCACTTCGGCGGACGTTTCGGCCTGCAGGACCAGCATCGCCGGCGCGCCCGCAGCAGCCGAGGCGGCACCCTGGCGAACGCCCGGAACGAAGCGTTGAACAGTATTCACTCTGTTGCCTTGCGCAATCATTGGTTTGTAAGAGAAGATTGACACGGATAATAAAACGCCTCGCAACGTCCCGTCACAACTTTTCCAACTTCCGCATGACCGGCTACCGCACCGGCGCGCTGGACATCAGCCTGGCCGCGCGCCGGATCATCAGCGTCCCGACCCAACTGGGCTGCCGGATCGGCTGCACTTTCTGCGTGTCCGGCGAAGGCCCGCTCGCGCGCAACCTGACCTCTCCCGAGATCCTCCACCTGGTGGAAGAGGCACTGCGAGCCGCGCCGCCAGACGGTCGCCCGCTCGAGCTGTCCTTCACCCGCGAGGGCGAACCCGCGCTGAACTGGCGCCAGGCGGCCGCGGTGTGCGAGGCGCTCCCGGGCATCAGCGCGGACTTCGACTCGGTGCGGTACTGCTTTTCCGGCCTGGGCGCCGATCGCCTCCTGGGCAAGCTCGACGGCGGGTCGTTTCCGACCAGGCTCCAACTTTCCCTGCACGCCGCGCGCCAGCCCGTGCGCGACCGCCTGGTCAGGAACAGCGCCCCGTTGCCTACGATCCTGGCCGCGATCCAGCTCCACCAGGGCCGGTTCTCGAGCATCGAGCTCAACGTGGTGCTGCAGGACGGAGTGAACGACTCCGACGAGGATCTTGCCGCGCTCGCGCGATGGGGCTCACCGGCCTGGCCGATCCTCCTGAATCCGCTACTGCGCGACGGCGCGGAAGTGCCCGGCAGGCGGGCCGAATACTTCGAGAGCCGGCTGCGCCTGGCCGGCCGCACGGCGCGGCGGTACCGCGAGATCGGCGCGCGGATCAGCCGCGGCGGCATCTACCCGCTGATGGCGGCGCGCCGGCGGTAGGCGAGCGTGGCAGGCGCCACCAGGCGTCGGCGTCAGCCGGCCGCCTCCGGGTGCCTGGCCTTCCATGCCCTCAACTCCTGCCGGTAGCGGTCCATGGCCATGTCGTGCAGGTCGAAGATGCAGGGCTCGCAGCCGTTGCCGCAGCAGGCGTCCAGGTCGGGCGCCTCGGGGGCCTGAGGCATGGGGTCGGGGTCGGACAGGGCAGAAGAAGTCATGGCAAGCGGCCGTCAGGCGCACGAACGGCGTGAACTGTAGCGGAGTGCCGGGGCGACGGCGAATACCGATTCTGCAATGCAGGGGCCCCGCAATTGACCGCGAAGCGGTGGGAGTTCCGTTGTAGGTCCGAGGTGGGGCCCCCGGCCAAAGGCCGCAAGGGGCGGACGGGCCACCGTCCGGGCAACCTGTCCACGGGCGAAGCCGGTGGGCAGGGCGTCAGGCCGAAGGCAAGCGCGCGGGGAGCGGTGGGCAAACCTGGCAGCCCGAAGGGCCTGTCCACACGTGTGTGGGCAGCAGGTTGTCCACGGCGGGCGGGTTCCCCAACCACGCGATCGTCGCGGGAAAAGGAACTACGTCACAAAGTGCGCAAATACCACGCAGTCCATCTGGAGGGTTCACAGGGCTGCCAGGCGGCGGCAAAGTTGCCGCCTTCTCGACTCAGGAGCGGACCATGGAATCAGCGATCTTCACCCTCGGCGCACTGGCCGTCCTGGTGTCGGCCGGCTGGATCATCGATCTGCTCGTGCATCGCGAGCCGCCATCGCGCCTGGAGCGACTGATGGCCGCGCAGATTCAGCGATCGACGTCGGCGATCCGCGGCGGCCAGGAAGCCTAGCGGCGCCGCCCGGCCCACGGGCGCTCATCGACCTCCCGCGGAGTAGGGCGCAGGCATAGGCCCGATCGCTGGCGCTGGCGTGCTGCTGCGCACCGGCTCAGCGCGCGCGGGCGGCACGAATGGGCTCGGCATCGCCTGCATGTTTGCCCCGGTGAAGATGGTCGGCGCTGGCGCACTGGTCGCGGCCACCGCTGGAACTGCGGGCGCGTCCGGAGGCGCGTCCGGAGGCGCGGCCTTGCTCGGTGCCGCTGGGATCGCCACCACCTGTGGCTCCTTTCGTAGCGGCCCGACCAGCATCATCCCGGCGCCGGCGGCAGCCGCGGCGTCGTTGCTCACCATCCAAACGCCGGTATTGGCCACTCGGGTCAGGCTGATGCGCTCGCCGTTCTCCCAGGTGCAGTTGAAGACCACCGGCGGCGGCGCGGCATCCGCTGGGGCAAATGGGTCCGCGCCGGGCTCGCGCCGCTCGTCGCAACCGCGCAAGGGTTGGCGGTGGGCGAATTCGTTGATCTCCGCGACCTTGCCGCCGCTGAGCGTCGCCGATCCAGCGGAGTACAGCCGTCCGGCAAAGGACGTGACGAAGCGCGCATAGGCAGCCTGGGCTTCCTCACTCGTGGGAGGGCTCACCTCGGCGCTCGTCGCGTGCATGGCGCTCAAGCCACCAGCGAGGACGACGGCTGCCATGCTGACGATTCGGTTCAGGCGCATACACATGCCCTCGGAGTATCCGCTTCCTCCCGGAGAGCGTCCAGGCACTCATCTGGCACCTCGGCCGTCTGGGTCCAATACAGCAGCGAGCACTTCCAGGAGTTGCTCAAGGAACAAGGCATCACCTGCAGCATGAGCCGCGCGGGCGAGGTCTGGGACAACTCGGCCATGGAGAGCTTCTTCAGTTCATTGAAGATGGAGCGAACAGCCAGAAAGGTCTACAGGACCAGGGAACAGGCGCGAGCCGATGTGTTCGACTACATCGAGAGATTCTACAACCCGACGCGTCGTCATTCGACGCTCGGCTACGTCAGTCCGATACAGTTCGAGAAAGCTCAAAAAGCTTAGGTGTCCACGAGACCGGTAGCAACCCAGACGCCCTGACGAAGGCGGTCGAGTTCGCGCATTACCTAGCCAAGGATGCCGAGGAGCTGCTCGCCGCGGTGAATGAGTGCGACGCGCTCCTCGTGAAGATTGAGGAGGGCGACGAGATCGATGAGGCGACCCTGCAGCATGCGAATGAGACCGTGATCGAATTCACGCGAGGACTTCGCTCGGGAATCTACGAGTTCCGGAAGCGAGCTGAACGCACCGCTTCGCAGGACGGTGCGGTTGTTTGCAGTGCGGCGAGTGCTGAGGCTACGGCGCCCAAAGTCGCTGATGTTCCGCTGACAGCGACCGGTGCATCGAGCGAGGTACCCGAATATGTGTCGCACGAGAAGCGCGACGAGGAGCAAGGCTGGCGGCTCCTGCCGGCGATTGATCAACAGGACTGCATGTGACGCAACGAACTGCCCCTTACCCGGCAAATGCCACGATGAATGGCGACCTCCAAGCCCCCCGAATTGAGGCCCACTCGGCGTCAGCAGTTGGTGATGCGGCGGCAGCCAACCCACGGATATCAGACTGATCCATCGTTGCAGCAGCAGACTTGTGTCGCATCCAACCTCAGAACCGGGCGCCTATTGACAGGGGCGGCCATATCAGGGCCTGTTCACACTATTTCCGGCAACCCTACGCGACCCCGGAAATAGTGTGAACAGGCCCTTCTATGAGGACTGAATTTGTCAAGTCGTATGTGGTGGGTGTGGATGCTTGCTGCTGATGGGGGTACGAATAGTTGTGTGGATGCGCGAAGCACTCGGGTGAGGTCAGGCGGTCGTGATCCGAGGTCGGGGTGTGACGAGCGTTCGAGCCAAGGCCCGGACAACCTTCTATCCGTGCCGGATGCACGCATCCGGCACCACATGCAACATGCGCGCAATGCGCTTGGCTTACCCCTGTTGACCGACGCGCCCCATCTAGAAAAACGGTCCCTTTGCGGTGACCCGGACCTGTTGCGGGCGCGTAGACCTGTGATCATGAAGCCACCTTTGCCTTCGTCTGTTGAGCAGCCTTGCCGGTCCAAGCCGGTGATCTACACCGCCGGCTTGAGCGCGGCACCGGACGGAATCTCGCCGTGCTCGAGATAGCGCCACAGCGCCACGGCCAGGCGGCGCGTCAGGGCCACGATGCCCACGCGTCGCATGCGCTTGCGCGCCGCGGCGAAGCGCCGGTTGAACCACTGGCTCAGGGCGCTGTCGGGCTGATAGCGCAGCCAGCTCCATGCCAGTTCGATCAGCAAGACACGCGCTCGCTTGTTGCCGGCCTTGCTGATGCCTTGCTCGACCTGGCTGCCGCCGCTGGCATACGGTGTGGGTGCCAACCCAACGCAGCCGGCCAGCTCGCGCCGGTTGGCGAAGCGCCGCCAGCCGAACAGTTCCTTGACCAGTAACCAGGCGCTGCCGACCCCGATCGAGCGCAGCTTGGCGAGTTGCGCCACCTGCGGCTGCCAGTCTCGCCCAGCGATGGAATGCACTCGCAGGTTGTGCAGCACCAGCAACGAGCCGATGCGGTTGGTGTGCGCGGTGCGCCCCTGCGACAGCCGCAGCAGCTCGCGGTGCAGCCGGCGCGCGTCCTCCTGCTGCGCCGTGGGCTCGCGCAGCACCGACCATACGCGAGCCTCGCCCGCGTGGTAGCGCTGCAGCATCGCCAGCAGCTTGTCGCCATCGAGTCGATCGGTCTTGGCATGCCTGGCGTGCCGGTTGACCTCGATGCTGGCCGAGTCGACCACGATGTTGTTGATGCCCTGCTCGACCAGCCAGCGGTGCAGCCGCCAGCCATCGCGGCCCGCTTCGTAGCACGCGTGAACCGTCGCGTCGGCAGGAATCCCAAAGCGCAGTCGGGCCTTGCCTAGGCGTTCCAGCACGGCCCCCTGATCGCCAGCGGCCACAGCGCACCGGCTGGGGTTCCGTATGCGTCGCCGAACGTCAGGTTCCAACGCTTGTCGCTCAGCTCCAAACTCATGTACAAATCGTGCGCATTCGCCCTAACCTTGCCTTGAAGGGCTGTCTCGGGTGCAGTCATGGCCGTGCTCCTTCGGTTCGCTACCTGGGAGTTCCCGTTCTAGCTCAACGGGCCTCGCCTGCGACAGTCCTTCATAGCATCTAGAGTTAGGTCGTTGAAACGCTGATCCCGGGTGGCTTCATTGCACTGACAGGCAATTCTGATTGCACGGACACGCAAGTGGCTGCGGCCAAGTCCACCTACGATTTGACCTGTCGCGCATCGCGACGCCACTACCGTCGGTCCGGACGGACAGGAGTTGAACATGCCACTGATCGATGTGATCTACCCGCAAGGTGCACTGAGCGCACCCGCGCTCAAGAAGCTTGAGAGCACTCTGTGGGAGAAAGCCCTCAAATGGGAAGCAATCGAAGCGAACGCCACCTCTGCATCGGTCGCCTGGGCTTATCTGGACGAGCGACCGCGCCAAAGCGTGAGCGCTGGCGGGAAGCCAATCACACAGAACATCTACCGTATCAACGTGCGGGTGATGGTCGGATTCATGGACCAAGTGCGAATCGACGGCATGGCCCGCGAACTTACGAACGCGGTTCTTGAGGCCGATGGGTCGAATGGTGACGCGAGCGGTCCGCGCGTCTTCTGCATCATCGAAGAAATACCAAGCGGCACCTGGAGCGTCGACGGATCGACGTGGACCACTGTCTTCACTGCCAAGCAGCTTGAAATCAACAAGACGCGGATCGCTGCGATGGAGAACGCCCTTGCGGCACGACCGCGCATCGACGTCCTTGCGTCACCGGTCTGAACTCAGCAGAACGCTCGTCCGCCTACGGAGGTGCTGGTTTCGCCCGCGAACGAACCTATCATTTCAGCATTACTTTCGCGTGCTCGCGCGACATCAGCGCGTGCTGCCCCCGGTGCGGATTGATCATGCTGGACACGTTGTCGGTTGCGCTCGACTATCTGCACGGTTTCGACGACCCTGCGGGATATGCGGGTTAGAGGATTGCGTCGATTGGCATTGGGACGGCATCCTGGCCGGCGCTGCGCGGTCAACTGCTGGCCATCGGGGCCGTTGCCGGCGGCGCCTGAGCGCCGCACCGATGGCAATCGCATCGTCATCGCCGGGCGCGAGCGAGCGCAGGAGACGGTGAATCGAGTGGGGCAGGAGATCACGAAGCGCAACTGAGCATCCAGCCAACGCTGACGATCCAGCACGGGCCGCCGGTGTCAGTTCTCTGTGGCGTCGGTGGCCGAAAGCCCGACATTGCACGCGGGCGTTTGTACCGAAACACGCTACGGTGCACGCTGTGGGTTTGTTTGAGCCTTCGCGGAATGCATCCTTCCAGCATCGCTCGACACGGAACAGCCATGCTCTTCCACCAACCCCTACCCAATGCCAAAGCAATCCAAGGCGCCGCCTACCTTCTATTGGTTGCGCGAGGTGATGCGCGCATCACCTCGCTCAGCCGCTCGAAAGTTTACCGGCTCATTGAGGAGGGGAGTTCCTACGCCCATCGACCTTGGCGGACGCGCGTCCGCTTGGCCGAGCGCGGCGCTTCAGGCGTGGGTAGACGATCCGGAAGGGCTATCGGACGGCCATGCCGCAACCGTGAACCACACTTCGCTGCCTACGTCTGCGGTGGGGCTTCCGGTCACCCAAGACCGCGCATGCAAAGCATTCGGCCGTCGCACGTCGTCCGCCGGCACGACAACATTGCCACCAGCAAGATCGTCCAGCAGGCAAGCCCACAGCTGAATCATCCGGCAGCGCTGGGCGGGATGCGTGGTGCGGTCATAGCTGCAGCCCCAACTCCTCATCGGACACGTGGGCCAGATGCCGCTCAATGACCTCGCGGTCCCATCCCAGCAGTTCGCGGAACTGCGTGCGGGCAGTAGCCCTGAAACCATGCCCCGTGATCTGCTCCTTCGTGTCGTACCCCACCAATGTACGCAACGCGCTATCGACCGTGTTGTCGCGCATGTAGCGCGTCTTTTCCGAGCGTTGCGCCATCCTTCGGAAAATCGGCCCGGCGGGGCCGGTCTTCGGAAGCGGTGGCGGGAAAAGTGCCCTGGTTCAAGAGACGCAGGAAGCGACAAGGAGCCGGAGATCGGGAAACCTGACAACTCCACCAAGCGGTCAGAAGTTGCAGAGCGTGTTACATGCGAAAGCGAAGCCAGAACCCGGGTACAGGTTCTACCTGCTGCACAACAAGGTGTACCGGGCGACGTGCTGGAGTACGCCTACCGATGCTGCAAGGCCAACAAGGGGTAAACGGGCGGAGGGTCGAGGACATCGAGGCGTACGGTGGGTAGAACGCTGGCCCGGGGAACTGGCGCACGGGATGAAGACCGGCTTCATCGGTACTACGCACCCCTCCGCCGCTCCGCCGCCCCATCATGGCCGCCTCAGCTCCTCGCGGAGCGCCAGTTGGCCGTGCGCACGGCCGCACCTTCAGTGCCCCCGTGTTGCACTATCGTCTTCTTTCGTGTGTGCCATGCCATCGTTCCTCCAGCGGAATCGATGGGTGCTGTCGCTCACTTCCCCGCTCGACGTTTGCCTTCCTCAAATTTCACCCGGGTCGGCTTCCGCACTAGCCTTTTCGAGGCCTGCTCGACGTTCACGATCGAATCCACGCAACGCCAGACTGCGACCTTGCTCGAGTCCATAAGCCCGATGCAAGGCCCCATGATCTCCCAAGATTCGAGAATTGAGGGTTCACCCCGCTATTGACAGGTAAAGCTGCTTTCGAGTTCGGTGTTGCCTATGCCGTTGTACTTGGCCGTTTGGGGGAACGGGCAGAGGGGGCGGGTACGGCCGGGCCAGGGTGTGCTGTTGCCTGCTGTTCCGACCACTGAAGCATTGAAATTGGATGTGCCCGCCTGATGGCAGTGCCTGATGGCTTGTTCGAGCTGGCGCGTGGAGCGATGCGTGCCGCGACGGATGTACTTCTGCGTCAGGATGGCGAACCAGCGTTCGACTTGGTTCAGCCAGGACGTGGAGGTCGGCGTGAAGTGCATCTGGAAGCGCGGATGTCGGGCAAGCCAGTTCCTGATGGCGGGAGTCTTGTGTGTTCCGTATTTGTCCATCACGAGGTGGATGTTCAGCACTGCCGGCACGTTGGCCTCGATGGTGCGCAGGAACTGCAAGAACTCGGTGCTTCGATGGCGGCGATGCAAGTCCCCGATGATCGATCCGGTGTCGATGTCCAACGCCGCGAAGAGTGGACTTGAAGTTGGACTCGTGAAGCGCGCAACGATGCGAGACTTCGCAACGACGGACTACGCCTCCCCTCGATTGCCTTGAAAAACTGCAGGCGTGGCACCATCCGCTCCCTCGCGGCAGGGGCGCATCAGCAGTCGCGTTGGTTAGCGGGCGCCTTCGTTCAGCGTGTCCTGAAACTGACCTCGGCAACTTGCGCCCTAAGGATTTTCCCTGATCTTCGCGGTGAGTCAAGCAGGCCTTCCCGCCAGCCGTGCACGACGCGCGTCACAACACCTAATGTTCAGTACGGCTTGGCAAATGGAATTCACCAAGCCGGCGCGGCGGATAAGGGCTCCGCGCGAACAACTCATTTCTTTGCCATAGGAGACACTAGATGAAGCCGAAGACGAACGAAGAGTATGTCCAGATTGACGAGGTTCAGTGGAAGCCGTTTCCCGCAGCCTTCTCGACCGGGGGCATTCGCTGGAAGCTGCTCAATGTTTCACCTGGACAGGGTTCGTGGAGCGCAATCTTTGATTGCCCCGCGCACTCATCGTTTGCGCCGCACATTCACGCGGGTCCGGGCGAATACCTGCTCACAAAAGGAAAGATGGATGTTCGAGGGGGCAAGGCGAATGGTGGTGCCACCGCCATCGCGCCGGGCTACGGCTTCGAGTCATCCGGCGCCAGGCACGACAAGACGACTTTTCCGATCGACAGCGAGTTCTACATGACATTCCTTGGGCCGCTAACCTTCGTCAAGCCGGACGGCAGTCCGATCGCGGTGGTCGGTTGGGAAGAGGTTCAAAGCGCCTGGGGCTGACCGTACAGCAGACGCGATGCTGGCCGACCACGCGTCGGAACTGCACGACTCGCAAAACATTTCCCAACACATATTGGAGCCTTTCACTTAAAGGCGAAGCTCCGTGCCTGCCGACACCACGTCCACTAAGAAAATGCCCAACACCCATCAGATTCTTGACCACCACGTTCAATCATTTGCACAAGGCTAGGCTTGGATGCGCTGGTGTCCGACGATTGCGACGAATCGGTCGTTCAGCTTCCCGACCGAACGTTCGCAGGGGGAAGATCCTCATCCAAACATTCACACCTTTCTCGCAGTAGCCGCCGCCCGGTCGCGGCTCGATTCGGTCGAGCGCGATGGCTGCATCGAGTGAGGGGAGAATAGGATCGGGTAAATGGCACCCCCCTCGACGACTAAACATTCGACGAGAGCGTCCTTGGCTGGGTCCTCCAGTCCCACTGCCGAGTGTTTACCCTATGGTCTCGCGGTCACTTCCGTGTGGACGACTTGTATTCACTCTGAGAACATGTCAAGGCGAGGCATTGAGGATATTCTGATTGTGCGGGCACCATCGAGCGCCCGAGAGACCGGAGAGAAATATGATCGAGCCCGATGCCACTTCTGCAGCCCTCTCCAGTTGGACCACCCGAGACATTCATCGAACCGACGTCACGGACGCATGGCAGGCTGTACTGACTGACAACTATGGCCCGTGGCAGGTGCACCGGACGGTCGCTCCACAGTTCACGGCAAATGTGAAGAATCGAAATTTCTGCGGAGTTCGCGTCGTGGAGTGCGTCTGCGATCCATGTACTGGAAGGCGGTTGCCGCAGCTGATCGCTAAGGACGACCAAGCGTACATCGGCGTCCAGATCACGAAGGCAGGCAGCGAGAAGTTTCAGATCGGCAGCGATGTGGTCGAAGTTGGACCGGGCGACTTACTTATCTGGACCAGCGACCAACCGATGGAATTCACCGTCATCGAAAAGCTCCACAAGGTGTCGCTCGTGCTTCCATGGAATGCCGTCCAGGATCGCCTGCCCCGAGGTGCACGGTTCAACGGGACCATGATCGACAGTCGCCGTGGGATCGGGGCCGTCCTCTTCGGACACGTGGCGACCCTCGCGGAGCAAATGGACGTTCTGGGCGATACGGATCAAGCCGCTGTGCGTCGAGCGACGCTCGAACTTCTCTCCGCGGCGATGAATCATCGCGTCGATGCCCCGCCTCAGGGCCTGGCGAAGAGGTACTTGAAGCAGCTTCAAGACTACGTTCTTTTGAACTTGCAGGACGAGAAAATGACGCCAACGAGCATTGCGGCAGCCAATCGCATGTCGCCGCGGTACGTGCACATGCTCTTTGCGCAGACCGGGGCTAGCGTTTCTTCTTGGATCAAGGCGCAGAGGCTCGCCCGCTGCGGCGAAGACCTGCGCAGCCGGGCGTACCGGGATACCGGCGTGGCTGAGATTGCTTACGCATGGGGCTTCAGCGACCCAACGCACTTCAGTCGCGCATTCAAGCAGCAGTTCGGCATGAATCCTCGTGAGTACCGCGAGCGCGCCCGATCCGACACAATGAAGTGACAAACTCCGAACATGTGAGTCTTGCGCAAGGTCGATTTCCACGAGGTGAGGCCTCACTCTTTTTTTTGACGCATTGCCCGAGGGCAACGATGTGCCTGAAGACGATGGCGATCACGGTGAGGTTCTCCTCACAGCGTGGAATTTTCGAACTCGTCCCAATTGAAACTGATGAACCGAGAGCGGTGCAATCTTTCGCTATCCCGATGGCAACGCCCATCCCCAAGGATTCCACATCTGCCCGGTGCCCGATCTCGACGCCGCCAGAGCTTGGTTCGACCAGCCAGCTGTTCCCTAAGTCAACCGACCCAACCAAGGCAAGATGGAGGACGTCGCTTTCGTCTAGGACCCGGATGGCTATTGGATTGAGATCGTCCAGCCGGCCTGATTGAAGAGGTTGACAGCTGTCCCCGCTTCATGAGTTGCGTGTTGGCTGTTGACGCCGGCCGAAAATTGTTCAGGAAACGGAGGGTGATGCCGACGGGACATTGAGAAACAACCGTCCTCTTGGGAACCGGAGCAGCGCGGGACAGGGAAAATCGCAGGCCTTCGATCCTCCTGGCTTTGGATGCTTTGACGAAGGCGGTTGCGCAGGAGCAAAGCCAGGCTCTTCTCGTCCGTTCGGCGCCAACTTGGCAAGAAATCAACGAGGTGCTCGCCGGATCGTATGTATGAGCAGGTCCGGTTTGCTCCGCGCCGCTTGCTACGTCGCTCGCCACTCAAAGCGCCGACTCGCGGCGTCACACGGGCAGGTGTCGGACAACCCTTAAATTGACCTAGGGATGGTCTGCAGAACACGTTCTGCAATCACGGCTGATTGAACAAGATGATGTCGCTGCAATCAGATGGCTCGATCGAGCAAGGTCGGCAACGATTTGCTGCGTGGGGCAGCCGCTGCGGCCGCCTTGCCGGCCCGACTCGGGCCTCGCAGACGCACTCATCCCCTGACCTCCATCAACTTACGCCGCGCCATCCCCAGGTTCGACAGCGCGAACAGCGTGACGATCTGCGCCGTGTTCTTCGCCAAGCCACGGTAGCGCACCTTCGTGAACCCGAACTGCTGCTTGATGACCCGGAATGGGTGCTCGACCTTGGCTCGGATGCTGGCCTTCATCTTCTCGACACGCGCGGCTACGAACTCCGGTTCGATGAACGGGTTGAGCAGCCTGCGCTTGCCCGGGCGCATCGCCACATGCCAGGTCGGCCCTACAGCTTCCGCTCGCTTGTGCACCCCCTGATAGCCCGAGTCGCCGGAGGCCGCGTGCTCCTCGCCGTGCAGCAGCGCTCCGGCGACGTTGATGTCGCTCACATTGGCCGACGTACCCACCACCGTGTGCACCAGCCCCGACGTGGCATCCACGCCGATGTGAATGAAAGGGACTTCCCCGTCCCGAGCTATCCGCGGAGTGCCCCTTGGGCGTTGCGGCAAACGGCATCAAAGTGCCACGATGGGAAGTTACCTCATCAA
>NZ_JAUJZH010000022.1 GCF_030486595.1 Variovorax ginsengisoli
AGACCCTGAGCGATACTGCGCCCACTCGGCTGTCCGCAGTGGCACGCTGAGTACCGTGCAGCTCAGCCTTCTCCGGGCTGTGGACCTACACCACGGAATGGGACACGACCCAAGCTCGTCCCGCTGGGTGAGTTCCGCCGTACAACATTGGGTGAGTACCGGAACAGCTCGTTGGACTAGGCCAATGAGGCCTGCCGAAAGGCATTAACCACCATGTTTCGGCGAGTACGCCTCTTTGGTCCTGCAGTGCGCGGGCCGGTTGATTGCTCCCACGGGTTCCAGCGCCTTGTCGCTTCGGCCTGTCGCCGGCGTTGCTCGGGTGTCCAGTTGCGTGCAGCCAATTAGTGCATCCTCTTTAAAGTACGCCAGCACATTCGTCACTGTTTAGTGACGTTCATCTCCGAGACGCACCAGTCGTGCGCACGTTACAAGATTTCTAAGAAAAGCCCACACTGAAGACTAATGAAGGTCCAGAATGAATTAAAGCAACATGAGGAGATTGCTTCGACACAGGGGGCGATGAATCCATCAACGCTGAGAGGAATCCCCATGTCAGATTCACTTGCTGCGCGCCTCGTTCGCGCTACCATATTCGGGCTCGTCCTAGTCATAGGGCCGCTGAGTCTAGCCACTGCGGCGACGCAAGTGTTCCCCGCCGGGCAGGCGTGCAAATTTGACCTGTATGTCGACTCTACTGGCGGCAATCAGCATTACAAGGAATTCTTGGATAAGCAAGGCAAGCCAGTGCGGACACTTCTTGCTGGCGTAGGGTCACAACTCACGTTCACCAATCCAACCAACAACGCTACCTATTCATTCAAAGGGAATGGGTCAGTTCTTCAAACAACAAACAACACCGGCGGTTCTCAAACTGTCACCACGGGGGGGCACAACGTCATCATCCTTTATCCGACTGACGTACCAGCGGGCCCCACCACCACGCTATATGTGGGTCGAGTCGTATACCAGATTGATGCTGCGGGCAACTGGACGATTCAAGGGACTCACGGGAACTCAACTGATATTTGCGCCCTCTTGTCGAGTTAGGTCTGCACACGCGGACGCGCTATTGGCGGACTGCCGCTTCAGTGGCATGGTTGCCTTGTTGCGTCCGCAATAGTTCGGTCGGGCACAATATTGTCTTCTCCCGCGTGCGCCTGCGCGGCGCGCTCAGCGTCACCTGCTGGAACGCCGTTGTTCAGTTGCTGTGGCCCGTTGCTGATGTTGGCTTGTCGAGCGAACACCACAGGCGGATTCTTCATCTCTGCCGTCGTGCGGCATTGGCACTGCGCCTTCATCGCCAACCGTGCATAGGTTTCCATCGCGCCGATGTGCTCGCCCATGTGACTGCAGCGCGGCGGGCAACTCGCCAAAGATGGCATTCAACGCGACGGCCTGGGCTGCAAGAATCGCTTCGCGGTCGCGCATGTCGCCGCGATTCACAGCCTCGCCTTTATCTCTGAGCACGGCCATGCGGTCGGTGAGCGACAACTCGGCGATAGCGGGAGGTGTCACCAAGCATCTCCCCGGCACCAAACGTGAAAAAGCCCGCTGTCGAAAGACGTCGGGCTTCTTTGCTTTGTCGTGATCCGCTGGCGCTAGCTTCGAGCGGCCTTTGATTCAGCCAGCCTCTCCATCTCGAGAACCAAGACGGATGGCTTCACGCGAAGCGCGTCAGCCAATGCGCAGATCGTGTCCAAGGCAGGCGGACTGACCCCACGCTCGATACGCGACACGAAGCTCGGAGACAACGCGGCCTTGGCCGCGAGTTCGGCTTGACTGAGGCCGCGCTCTTTGCGCCGCATCTGAATCGCCGCACCGAACAAAACTATCCGATCTGCCAAACATCCTCTTTCAATACGCCACTCTTGGCGGAAAAGAAGTTTGCAGTAGACTAATGGGCATATATGCCTACTTCCGATGGGCGCGGGAGGACGAAGATGTGTAAGGCAAACCATTGCCCTCGTTCGGCGCCTGGGTTCCATGCGTCGCCCATGCCAAGCGGTTCGCGCGCAGCAGCGCACTGGGGAGGTGCAGCCTCATGAAGAGACAAATCGCCTCCTCCTTCCCCACCGCCAAGCCCTTCAAGCTCCCACCATCACTCGCACTCCCGCGCCCCGCCCCACCGAAGGCCGTTCGCCGCGCCGGCCTGGATGTGCCGATCCCGCGCTTCTTTTCCGACCAGCCCGACCGCTCCGATTTCTGCCACGTGCGCGCCGGCACGGGCATCGTGGTCGACCGCATCGGCGCGGTGACCGACTACCGCTACGAGCTGCTCGGCCACCTGCTCTCGGGCAACCTGTTCGTCGAGCCCTATCTGGTCACGCTGCTCACAGGGGCCGAGCCCTACACGAGCTTCCAGCATCCCGGGCTGAAATTCATCTACCTGTTGTCGGGCGACATCGGCTATCAGTACGGCACCCGGGTCGTGAGGCTTGGTGTCGGCGATTCGCTGCTGTTCGACGCTTCGGCCTTGCACGGCATCGAGGACATCGGCACGCAGCCGGTGACGTATCTGTCGGCGGTGTTCACCTTCAGACGCTAGCCGGCGCCGGCGGCTGCACCCATGGCCGTCAAAGACCTGGTGCCCCATATCCGCCCGCTGCATCGCGTGGCTCTGATCGACGCAGATCGTCTGGACGACAACCACCGGCCGGAGCGCGAATGCTGCCCACGCCGCCGACGGGCTTTTCCCGCCGCCGCGCACCCCAAACCCGAATACCGCCAGAATGAGCCCCATGACCGACTATGGCGCCCTCCCTGCCAGCAATGCCCCCGCGCCGACCCGCCAGCCGCGCGACGGCATGCCTGTGGACGACCGGACCCGGACGGCGACGGGCTCGCCCGGCGACCCCGAGAGCCGATTCGGCGCGGCCGCCAGCATCCTCGACCGGCTCGATACCCGCCCGCTGGCGTTGCGCCTGCGCCGTCGGCCGTGGTGGCGATTCTGGTGATGCCGCTCCGGCCCGCCGGGCGCCCCCGCCCCGGCTGGACGCCCGCCATCGACACCTCGCGCTGCACTGGCTGCGGCTGGTGCGTCGCCGCCTGCGACTCCCACCTGCTCAGCCTCGAGGTCGCGCAATGGAAGAAGCACGCCGTGCTGAACGACGCAGTTCGGTGCACGGGCTGCAGCGACTGCGCCGTCGCCTGCCCCTTCCATGTGATCACCATGCGCAAGGGCGAAAGCCCAACCAGCGACGCCTGCCACTGAGTCGGCGAGCCGCGGCCGCGGAGCCGGCAAATAAACCTGGCCGCCGCCTCCGACTGCCCGTTCCATGAGCATCGCAATGGAGCCCAAGCAGGATGCGGCTCCGACCGGTTGCCCACTCGGTTATCCACAGAGTCATGCACCGCCCAAGGGGAAAACAGGGCCTTGACTTTCGTGTTTTGGTGCAGTGCACAATGGCATCGCTCATTGGGAAGAGCACACCTTCGGTGCGTCCGGCCCGAAAAACGCAGCACGCCAGCTTGGTGCGTCGTCTCGATCTTTTCCACAGCGTGATGCGAGCGGCAACTCACCTGCCGCGGCCCGTCGTGCGCCTCGGCGATGGGCCCGTCACCCCCCTCTTGGGGAGTTGACGCAGGTAATACTAAAGAGCTCAATTGAAGCTCCAGCAAGCGTCCAGGAAGGCAGGCATGAAGACGTTGTCCATCATGGCAGTCGTCACCCTCTGCACCCCTCTTCTTGGCTGCGACGTGCAACCAGACGTGCTGTTCGTGACCGAAAGCAACCCGTTCCAGATGCTGCAGCTGACCGACGCCGAGCAGGGCTGCCCGGCCCCTCGCCGCGTGTGCTACCTGACCTTCAGGGATGGCGGCACTTCGAATGGCTGCTGGGTCCGCGAGAAATCCTATGTCCGGGCCCTTTTTCCGGATCTGGGCGAGCGCGTCATCCCGGTGACCGAGTTCCGCCGCACGATGCTGGCCGAGTACCGCAACATCTCTTTGGACTAGGGCGCCTGAAGCGCCAACGCCCCGAAGTTCTCCCTGTGGGCGGGGGACAACCTTGGGGAAAACCGCCCGGATTGCGAGCGGAATCGTTGCCTGGCGCGGCTTGCGACACGGTGCCCGCCAAAACGGCAGCGCACCGCGCCGCCGTGCAGCTGGCTCAGGCCGCCTGCGCCTGCGGTGCGTTGCGCTTCCAGACCTTCAGGCCGAAGGCCACCAGCTGCCAGACGACGAACACCGCGACCAGGCTCAGCAAGGTGCCGCTGATCGGCCGCGTGACGAAGATGCCGAAGCTGCCCCGGCTGATCAGAAGCGCGCGGCGGAAGTTCTCTTCCAGCATCGGCCCGAGGATGAAGCCGAGCATCAGCGGTGCGGCATCGAGTTCCAGCCGCATGAACATGTAGCCCAGGAAGCCGAAGGCCGCCGTGATGTAGATGTCCTCGAGGTTGTTGTTGACGCTGTAGGTACCGATGCAGCAGAAGAACAGGATCGACGGGAACAGCACGCTGTAGGGGATCTTGAACACCGACAGCCAGTAGCGCACCAGCGGCACGTTCAACACCAGCAGGAAGACGTTGCCGATCCACATGCTGGCCACCAGGCCCCAGAACAGTTCGGGGTGGCTGGCGATCATGTTCGGGCCCGGCTGGATGCCCTTGATGATGAATGCCGCCAGCATCAGCGCCATGACGGCGTTCTCGGGGATGCCGATGCTCATCAGCGGGATGAAGCTGGTGCGCGCTGCCGCTTCGTCGGCCGCGGCCTGGCCGGCCACACCCTCGATGCAGCCGGTGCCGATCTCGTGCTTGTACTTGCTGACCTTCTTGTCGATCGCGTAGGCCGCGAACTGCGCGATGGTCGGTCCGCCGCCCGGTAGGATGCCCAGGAAGGAGCCGACCACGCTGCCGCGCAGGGCGCTCGGGATGATCCGCTTGAACTCCGACCAGGTCGGGATCAGGTTGATCTTGCCGTTGAAGGGCGACCGCTCTTCGCGCGAATCGAGGTTCTTGGTGATTTCGGCGATGCCGAAGCAGCCCAGCGCGATGCTGACGATGCCGACGCCGTCGACCAGGAAGGGCAGATCCAGGGTGAAGCGCTGCGCGCCGCTGTTGACGTCGGTGCCGATGGTGCCGAGCAGCACGCCGATCATGCACATGGCCAGCCCGTTGAGCAGGCTGCCGGTGGTGACGAAGCTCACGCACACGAAGCCGACCAGCATCATCGCCACGTAGTCGGCCGGGCCGAACAGGAAGGCCACCTCGCCCAGCATGGGCGCCAGGAAGGTCAGCACCAGGATGGCGACCGTGCCGCCGATGAAGCTCGAGAAGCCCGCCGTGAACAGCGCCAGGCCGGTCTGGCCCTTGAGCGTCATCGCATAGCCGTCGATACAGGCCACGATACTGCTGGCGTGCGGGATCTTCATCGTGATCGCGCTCACGCTGTCGCCGTACTGCGCCCCGTAGTAGATGCCGGCCAGCATGATGAGCGCACCGGTGGTCGGGATCGAATAGGTCAGCGGCAGCAGCAGGCTGATGGTGGCCAGCGGGCCCAGGCCGGGCAGCAGGCCGACCAGCGTGCCCACCGTGCAGCCGATGGCGCAGAACATCAGGTTGTTGAGGGTCAGGGCGTGGGAGAACCCAAACGCCAGGTTGTTCAAGGCTTCCATGATCGATCAGTAGAGCGGCAGGTTCAGGCCGAGAAGTTTCTGGAGTGCCAGGGCCATAGCGACCAGCCCGAGGGAAATCTTGACGTTGCGTACCCACGAGTAGGAACTGCCGGCCAAGGTGGAGAAGAACACCATGAAGACGATCCCGGCGATCATGTTCACGTAGGTCGAGATCAGCGCCAGGCCGCAGAGGCTGCCCAGGATGATCGCGATGTTCCTGAAGTTGATGCTGAGCCGCACGCGCTCGACGAAGAACGAGCGGACCACGGTCGCCGCGCCGATCACGAGCAGGATGCCGCTCACCATGGCGGGAAACAATCCCGGCCCCGCGCGGCTGAAGTCACCAATGGGATATCGCAGCGCCTGCAGGCCGAAGGCCAGCGAGATCGCCACGAGGAACAGGCCTCGGACTAGATTTCTATTCATACGCGCAAGATGGTTTGTTTCCGGTCGTGAAAGCGGCCCGCTGCCGGACCGCCTTCCGCCCCATGCAGGGTTGCTGGGACAACCCGATGTTGTTTCCTGCTCGCTGATCGGAATCTGACGCCCGGGTGAGGGGAATTACGTAACCGGGCCGTTATGCTCTGGCCGGCGCCCCCTCCCCTCCACCGGAACCACCGCCTTGCTGCAACACGACCTGCACCTCGACGCCTACGTCAGCTTCACGCTGGCGATCCTGCTGTTGTTCGTCGGCAAGGCCTGCACCCGCCACTTCGAGCTGCTGCGCCGCTACAGCATTCCCGAGCCGGTCATCGGCGGGCTGGTCAGCATCGTGGTGGTCAGCACGCTCTACCTGGTGCTCGGGCTCAAGGTGGACTTCCAGCTCGGGGTGCGCGACGTGCTGCTGCTCTATTTCTTCGCCGCCATCGGGCTCGGCTCCGACGTCCGGACCTTGCGCCAGGGCGGCCGGCCGCTGGTGATCCTGGTCGCGCTGGCCACCGGCTTCATGGTGCTGCAGAACCTGGCCGGCATGGCGGTGGCCAGCGGCTTCGGCCTCGACCGCCGCGCCGGGCTGCTGACCGGCTCGGTGTCGCTCACCGGCGGCGTCGGCACGACGCTGGCCTGGGCGCCGCATTTCGTGCAGCTGGGCATCGCCAACGCCGAGGCCATCGGCCTGGCCAGCAACATGGCGGGCCTGATCTCGGCCTGCGCGATCGGCGGCCCGATCGCCGCCTGGCTGATGCGCCGGCACCGGCTCAAGTCGTCGGCCGAAGCGGCGCTGCCGGCCGGCGCCCACTACGAGGACGAGAACCGCAGCCGCCTGGACTACAACAGCGTGCTGCTGGCGCTGCTCTGGCTCAACCTGGCGCTGATCCTGGGCCGCATCGTCAGCGACGCCATCGCGCTGACCCGCCTGCGGCTGCCAGGATTCGTCGGCGCCCTGATCGCCGGCATCGTGCTGCGCAACGTCAGCGCGCTGTTCACCAAGCAGAAGGGCCAGTTGTGGCACTGGGAGCGCATGCAGGCCGGCGTGGCGCTGCTCTCGGACATCTGCCTCGGTGTCTTCCTGACCATGGCCCTGATGGGGCTGCAGCTGTGGCAGATGCATGGCGTGGCGGTCTTCGTGCTGACGGCCGTGTCGCTGCAGATCCTGATGGCGATCGCCTTCGCCGTGTTCGTGGTCTTTCTCTGCATGGGGCGCGACTACGAGGCGGCGGTGGTCTCGGCCGGCTTCGGCGGCATCGCGCTCGGCTCCACCGCCACGGCCATCGCCAACATGAGCGCCGTGACCCGCGAACACGGCGCCGCGCCGCGCGCCTTCATCGTGGTGCCGCTGGTCTGCGGCTTCTTCATCGACCTGGTCAACGCCGTCGTCATCGGGCTCATGGCGGGCTGATGTGGGGACCCGCTTTGCGGGCACCGATGTAAAATCGCCGGTTTTTCCAGTAGGTGCAAGTGTCAAGGCGCACAGGTTTCACCGACTCGGCGCTGGTTCGCTTGCTCGCTCGACTGACCGACATCACGCATCCCGAATCCCGCCAGGGCTTCGCGGACCGCTTGAGTCAGTGGTTCGGCTGGACCGACGCGATTTCGCTCTCGGCGGCGCTGGATGGCAGTCCGGCGGCGACGCCAAGGCGCGCGCGCGGCCCGGCCGACGCCGAACGACCCGAAGTCGATGGCGTGCGGGCGGCATTGGCGAAAGCCATCGCCGAACGCGGCGCCTTTGCGTCCGACTTCGCATCGCACCGTCGACGCTACCTCGCCCGGCAACAGGCCATGGAGACCGCCATCGGTCCCCTGCGCGGCCGGCTGCGCGCCAAGCTCGCGTCCGCGTCGCCCGAGATGGCCCGGCTGGCCGCGCTGGACGTGGTCATGGAGCAGGTGCTCGGGTCGCAGGAGCACCGCCTGCTGGCGACCGTGCCCGGGCTGCTCGAAAAGCACTTCGAGCGCCTGCGCCAGGCGGCCGAGCGGCCGGCCGACGAAAGCGACGGCGGCGCCGCACCCGGCGCCTGGCTGGACGTTTTCTGCCGCGACATGCAGGGCGTGCTGCTGGCCGAACTGGATATTCGATTGCAACCGATCGAAGGGCTGCTCGACGCCCTTCGCAAGAGCTGACCGCTGACAGGCCTTCATGACCAGATTTCTTCACTACGCCGCCTTCTTCGTCGGCCTCGCCGCCGTGTGCTGGGTGGGTGCCGGCTACATCGGCTCGAACCCGCTGGCGCTGGCGATCACGCTGCTGATCGGCGCCTTCTATCTGATGGGCGCGCTGGAACTGCGCCGCTACCACCAGGCCACCGCCACCCTGGCGAGCGCCGTGGCGGGCCTGTCGGCGCCGCCGGCGAGCCTGGGGCCGTGGCTGGACACGCTCCACCCTTCGCTGCAGAACGCGGTGCGCCTGCGGGTCGAAGGCGAGCGCGCCGCCCTGCCCGGCCCGGCCCTGACGCCCTACCTCACGGGCCTGCTGGTGCTGCTCGGCATGCTCGGCACCTTCCTCGGCATGGTGGTGACCCTGAGCGGCACCGGCACGGCACTGGAGAGCGCGTCGGACCTGCAGGCCATCCGCTCGTCGCTGGCGGCCCCGGTGAAGGGCCTGGGACTGGCCTTCGGCACCTCGCTCGCGGGTGTGGCGGCGTCGGCGATGCTGGGCCTCCTGTCGGCCTTGTGCCGCCGCGACCGGCTGCAGGCCGGGCAGCGGCTCGACACGCGGATCGCGACCAGCCTGCGCGTCTTCTCGCAGTCTCATCAGCGCGAGCAAACCTTCGAGCTGCTGCAGCGGCAGAGCGAGGCGATGCCCCAACTGGTCGACCGGCTGCAGGCCATGATGGCGACGATGGAGCGCCAGAGCCAGGCCCTGCACGAACGGCTGGCCGCCAGCCAGGACACATTCCACGGCAAGGCCGAGACCGCCTATGCCGGCCTCGCCGCCACGGTCGGCCGCTCGCTGGAGCAGAGCCTGATCGAAAGCGCCCGCGCCGCCAGCGCCACGATCCAGCCGGTGGTCGAGGCCACCATGGCCGGGATCGCCCGCGAGGCGGCCGCGCTGCACCAGACGGTCGAGCACGGCGTGCAGCGGCAGCTCGACGGGCTGTCGACCCGCTTCGAGGCCAGCACCGCCACCGTGGCCGAACTCTGGCAGGGCGCACTCGCCGGGCAGCAGCGCACCAGCGAGGCGCAGTCCCAAGACCTGCGCGCTGCGCTCGACCGCTTCGCCCAGACCTTCGAACAACGCTCGGCCGCACTCGTCGACAGCGTCTCCGGCCGGCTGGAAAGCACGGTCGGCCAGATGTCGGAGGGCTGGAGCGGCGCCCTGGCGCAACAGCAGCGCGTGAGCGAAAAGCTGTCGGACGACACGCAGGGCGCGCTCGCAGCGGCGGCCGCCACCTTCGAGCAGCACGCGGCTTCGCTGCTGGGCACGGTGGCCCAGTCGCATGCAGGGCTGCAGGCCGAGATCGCCTCGCGCGACCAGCAGCGGCTCGCGGCCTGGACCCAGGCGCTGGAGGCCATGGCCGCCGCGCTGCAACAGGAATGGCAGCAGGCCGGCGCCCGCAGCGAGCAGCAGCAGCAGGCGATCTGCCAGACGCTGGCCGAGACTGCACGCGAGATCTCGGCGCAGACCGAAGCGCACGCGAAGGGCACGATCGCCGAGATCGCCGGGCTCATGCAGACCGCCGCCGAAGCCCCTCGCGCCGCCGCCGAAGTGATCGCCGAGCTGCGCCAGAAGCTGTCCGACAGCATGGCGCGCGACAACGCGATGCTCGACGAACGCACCCGCATCCTGGCGACGCTCGACACGCTGCTGGGCGCGGTGAACCATGCCTCCACCGAACAGCGCGGCGCGATCGACTCCCTGGTCGCCACCTCGGCCGACCTGCTGGAGCGCGTCGGCACGCGCTTCACCGAAACGGTCGACGCCGAAGCCGGCAAGATGGCCGGCATCGCCGCCCAGGTCACCGGCAGTGCGGTCGAGGTCGCGAGCCTGGGCGAGGCCTTCGGCGCCGGCGTGCAGCTGTTCAGCCAGTCGAACGACAAGCTGGCGGCCCACCTGCAGCGCGTCGAAGGCGCGCTCAGCAAGTCGATCGCACGCAGCGACGAGCAGCTGGAGTACTACGTGGCGCAGGCGCGCGAGGTCATCGACCTGAGCATCATGTCGCAGAAACAGATCGTCGAGGACCTGCAGCGCATCGCCAGCCAGCGCGCCACCGAAGGCAGCGAAGCGTGACGACCGAAGAGCTCGACGGCGGCATGGAGCCGACGGTGCCGGTGTGGGCCGTCTTCGGCGACCTGATGTCGGGGCTGCTGGGCGCCTTCGTGCTGATCCTGGTCTGCGTGCTCGGCATGCAGATCGATCTCGCGAGCCAGCTCGAAGCCGAGGTCAAGCAGCGGCAGGAAGCCGCGCAACGGCTGCAGACGCTCGAACAGGCCCTGGCCGGCCCCCTGGCCGCCGGCCGCGTGACGTTGACCAACGGGCGCATCGGCATCAGCGGCAGCGTGCTGTTCGCCTTCAACTCGGCCGAGCTGCAGCCCGAGGGCCGGCAGCTGCTGCGCAGCCTGACCGCCCCGCTGGCCGCCTACCTGCGGGCCCGCGACGAGATCCTGATGGTGAGCGGCTTCACCGACGACCGCCAGATGCGCGACGGTGCGCGCCGCTTCGCCGACAACTGGGAGCTGTCGGCCCAGCGCTCCCTGACGGTGACGCGGGCGCTGATCGAAGAAGGCCTGCCCTCTTCGTCGGTGTTCGCCGCGGCCTTCGGCTCCGAGCAGGCGGTGGCGTCGAACGCCGATGCCGATGGCCGATCGAAGAACCGCCGGGTGGAGATGTCGCCCACGCCGAGGCCCTCCAACGCGCAGGCCCGACCCCGTGGCTAGCAGCGAAGCCGGCGCCCGGATCGCCGCCTGGCGCGAATGCGGCGACCACCGCTTCGATCCCGTGCGCTTCCATTTCATCGAGGCGCTGGCCGGACGCTCGGCCGCCCACGACGGCGAGGCACGCCGCCTCCTCGACGACCGTGTCGCCAGGCTGGTGGCGGACTATGGCGCAGCGCTGGCAGCCGCCCAGGGCCCCAACGTCGACGCGCTGCCGACCGGGAAGCTGCCCGCAGGTCGTGGCCCGCTTGCTCTGCTGGTCGAGCAGGTGGCCCGACAGGCAACGTCCACGGGCGACGGCCCGGCGGCCGGCGAGCTGAAGACGCTCGGCTACTTCCGCAGCACCTGGGCGAAGCTCAGCGCCGAGCGGCGGCTCACGCAGTCGCTGGCCAAGATGCCGGAAAACGCCGGCCCCCTCAACTCGCACCATCTCGTGCATCGATCGCTGACCCTGATGCGCGACCTGTCGCCCGAGTACCTCAACCGGTTCATGGCGTATGTCGACACCCTGCTATGGCTCGACCAAGCGGGCGCCGGCGCCGCCACGGCGGCGCCTGAGAGCCCCAGGAAGGCCGCCCGGGGCAAGGCGGCGGGCTGACCGCCGGGCTCAGCCCTTGGGCGCGGGATAAGCCAGCTTGCCGGCGCTGCCCAGCACCTCCATCGTCTCGGCCACGGTGAACAGCTGCGAGGTCTTGAGCGTGCGGATATGGCCCGCGAGCTCGACCGCGACGATGGCGGTGGCCGCCACCTTGGCGTCGGGCGCCTCGTAGACGATGAAGCCGTCGTAGTCGCCCGCCATGTAATACATGCAGACCAGTTTTCCGCCCAGCTTTTCCATCAGCGCCTTGACCGGCACGCTGCGGTCCTCCGGGTTCTTCGCCAGCTTCTGCCAGCCTTCGGTGTTGTAGCTGAAGCACGTCATGTAGGTCGGCATACGCGTCTCCATTTCCTTGAAATCGAGGCGGAAGCGAGACCGGTCGGAACGGCCGGGCGAACCAGCGCCCCGTCCGGTCCGGAGGGCTCTTTTACTCCGTCAGGCGGGAAATGCAACTTCTCCCGGTTGTCTCGACAATCCGCCGGCCGCATTGACAGGGCTTCATTCGCCCGGTGGGAAATCGGTCGACGCGGCCAGCGCCTGCCAGGCCGCCGTCTCCTGCTCGACGAAGACGTGCTTGTTGCGGATCACCGCCAGCGTGTCGGTGCCCAGCGGCAGCCGCAGCGGCGGCCGCGGCGCTTCGACCAGCGCCATCACTGCCTGCGCCAGGCGCCGCGGATCGCCGGGCTGGTTGTGGCTGATCTGCTTCGCAGCTTCGCGCACGCGGCCCGCAGTGGGGGCGTAGTCGTCGATCACGCGCGGCGAGATGCCGAGCGAAGCGCCGTCCAGGAAGTCGGTGCGGAAGTAGCCGGGCTCGACCACCGTCGCATGGATACCGAGCGGCGCGAGTTCGGCATGCAGGCCCTCGGTGAGGCCCTCGACCGCGAACTTGGTCGAGCAGTAGACGCCGAAGCCGGCACCCGACTGGTAGCCGCCCAGCGACGAGATGTTGATCACATGGCCCCGGCGCCGCTCCCGCATCGATGGCAGCGCCGCGCGCGTGACGTTGAGCAGGCCGAAGACGTTGGTCTCGTAGAGCCTGCGCACTTCGTCGCCCGTAGCCTCCTCGATGGCGCCGAGCAGCCCGAAGCCGGCGTTGTTGACGAGGACGTCGATGCGTCCGAAGCGCTGGAGCGCGGCCTCGACCGCGGCGGCGGCCTGGGCTTCGCTGGTGACGTCGAGCGCCACTGCCAGCAGCGCCGGCGTGTCGCCGAGGCGCAGCGAGGCCGGATCGCGGGCGGTCGCGACGACCGCGTCGCCCTGGGCCAGGGCCGCCTCGGCGATGCGCGCGCCGATGCCGCGCGATGCGCCCGTGATGAACCAGACGCGCTTGAAGTCGTGGGGTTGAGTCATGGTGCTGCTCCTTTGAATGGAAGTGGATGAATGCCTTGCGTGGATGCAATGTAGGTTTTGCACCGGCATTGCACTAGCCATCAATCACCTTATTCATTCACAAGTTATTCGTGATAATCCGCGCATGGCCTTCAACCAGCTGCGCGCGATCTCCACCTTCATCCAGGCGGCTGAGCTCGGCAGCCTGCGCCAGGCCGCCGCCGCTCAGGCGATCACGCCGCAGGCCGCGAGCCAGGCGCTGGGCCAGCTCGAGGCGCACCTGGGCGTGCGGCTGTTCCACCGGACCACCCGGCGCCTGAGCCTCACCGAGGAAGGCAGCCAGTTCCTCGAGGCCGCGCAGCCGGGCCTGGCCACGCTGCAGCGCGCGCTGCAGGGCGCGCGCCGCGGGCGCGAGGAGATCGCCGGCCCGCTGCGCATCGTCGCGCCGCGGGCCACGATGCTGCAGGTGCTGTGGCCGGTGCTCGAAGCGTTCTGCCGCCTGCATCCGCAGGTCGAGCCCGACGTGCAACTCGACGACCGCATCGGCAACTGGGTCGAGGACCGGGTCGATGTCGGCTTCCGCGTCGGCGCGGCGCCCGAGGAAGGTCTGATCGCACGCCGGCTGATGCCGGTCCAGCTGGTGGTGTGCGCGGCGCCGGCCTACCTGGCGCGATTCGGCGCGCCGTCGAGCATCGACGACCTGTCGAACCACCGCTGCAGCTGCTTCCGGCACCCGACCTCGGGCAAGGTGATGCCATGGGAATTCAAGCGCGGCCAGGAGATCGTCTCGCGTGCCTTCGCACCGGCGCTATGCACCAACGACGTCGACCTCGAGGCGCTGGCCGTGGTGGCCGGGCAGGCCGTCGGCCAGCTGGTGGGCGCCACCGCGGCGCCGCTGGTGCGCTCGGGCCAGCTGGTGCCGCTGCTGACCGAGCACGTCACCGATCACCTCGGTCTCTACGTGTATTACGGCAGCCGGGTCGCCCAGCCGGCGCGGGTGCGGGCCTTCATCGACCTCGCAGCCGAGCGGCTGACCGGGAACGACCGCTACTTCCTGCGCCCGGAGGAGCTGCGGGCGAAGCCGCTGCGCGGCCGGCGCGCCGCGCGGCGCTAACCGGCGCCTGCCGCCGCCATGGCCTGCCCGGCCGCTTCCAGCGCCGGCTTGACGCTCTCGAACGCGCCGCCGCCGTCGCAGGGGATCAGCGCGCCCGAGATGTAGCCAGCATACGGCGAGGCCAGGAACAGCGCCAGGTTGGCGATGTCGTCCAGGCTGCCGAAGCGCTTCAGCGGCACCGCGTCCTGCGCGTAAGCGCGTTCGGCAGCCGAAGGCGCCATCAGCTTGCGGAAGCCTTCGGTGCCGTCGATCGGCCCGGGCGAGATCGAGTTGATGCGCACGCCCTCGCCGCCCCATTCGAGCGCCAGCACCCGCGTGAGCTGGTCGACGCCGGCCTTGGCTGCGCAGGCATGCGCCTGGTAGCGCATCGGCACGAAGGACTGCGGCGCCGTGATGCTGATCACCGATGCGCCGGGCTTGCGCAGGTGCGCATGCGCCTGGCGCAGCACGTGGAAGCTGCCGACCAGGTCGATGTCGACCACCACCTTGAAGCCGTTGGACGACATGTCCTTGGCCTCGCAGAGAAAGTTGCCGGCCGCGCCAGACACCAGCACGTCGATGGGGCCGAAGCGGTCGACCGATTCCTGCAGGGCCCGACCCACCGCGTCGAAGTCGCGCACGTCGGCGCACACGCCATGCACCTCGCCGCCGTGACCGCGCAGTTCGGCGACCGCGGCCTCGACGTTCTCGGGCTTGCGGCTGGCCACCGTGAGCCCCGCGCCCTGGCGTGCGAACGCGTGCGCGATGCCGAAGTTGATGCCCGTGGTGCCGCCGAACACGACGACGTGCCGGCCTGTGAAATCGAAATCTACTTGCATGGGTCCTCGAAAAAGAATCAGGCGAACTGGTAGCGCGGCGAGCCCGCGGCGGCCCGGCCGTAGAGCTCGAGCCTGCGGCTGCCGGCGAAGATCGATTTCGGCGTCAGGCCGTAGACCTGCCGGATCGAGTGGCTGAAATGGGTCGAGTCGGGGTAGCCGACGTCGAGCGCGATGTTCGCGAGGTTGGCGTTCTGCGTCACGTAGTAGAGAACGCTGCGGGCCCGCTGCCAGGTGCGAAAGCTGCGGAACGGCGTGCCCACTTCGGCCTTGAACAGGTGCAGGAAACGCGACACCGACAAGTGCGAAGCGTCGGCGCAGTCTTGCGCCGAGGTGTGGCTGTTGGGGTCGTCCTTGATGCGCGCGAGCGTGGCGCGGATGCGCCGGTCGATGGCACGCGGCGGCAGCGCGTCGCCGAAGAAGCTGCGGTCGAAGTCGGCTGTCTGCGGGAACTGCCGCGTGCTGCTGCAACGGAAGCGCTCGAGCGCGGCACGCAAGGCACGCAGCACCTCGTCGTCGAACACGAGGCCGCGCCCCTGCGCGATGAAGATCGGCAGGCGCTTGCTCTCCACGCTGTCGGCCTCGATGAGGATGTTGCAGATCATGCGTTCGCCCGAGGCGATGCGGTGCGGCACGTAGGGCGGAATCACAGACACCTCGGCCTCCTCCCAGGCGCCGCCCGCGACGCTGATGCGGTGCGGCTTGCTGAGCGAGACGTAGATCGAATAGGCGCCGAAGGTGCGCACCGAGGGCTCGCCGAGCAGGCCCACGTAGAGCACTCGATCCGCGTTCAGCCACATGAGCGGCTCCTGCCGCGCGGGGGCGCTGCCGCGCACGGCGATCGTGGATGCGGAAGATTCGAGTTCGATGTGCATGCTTGTCTCCTTGCTTCTGTTCTGCCGTTCGGGTTGCCGCAGGCCGGATGCCTGGGGCTAGCGATACTTCCTGAGCTCCAGCTGCCCGATCTGGTTGCGGTGCACTTCGTCGGGCCCGTCGGCCAGCCGCAGCAGGCGCGCGGTGGCATAGGCCGAGGCGATGCCGACGTCGTTGTTGGTGCCGCCGCCGCCGAAGGCCTGGATGGTCCAGTCGATCACCTGGCAGGCCATCTTGGGCGCCGCCACCTTGATCATCGCGATCTCGGCCTTGGCGATCTTGTTGCCCACGGTGTCCATGCGATGCGCCGCGTTCAAGGTCAGCAGCCGGGCCTGCTCGATCAGGATGCGCGACTCGGCGATGCGCTCGACCGTCACGCCCTGCTGCGCCACGGGCTTGCCGAAGGCCACCCGCGACAGGCTGCGCCGGCACATCAGCTCGAGCATCTTCTCGGCCAGGCCGACCAGCCGCATGCAGTGGTGGATGCGTCCCGGGCCGAGCCGGCCCTGGGCGATCTCGAAGCCGCGGCCCTCGCCGAGCAGCATGTTCGAGGCCGGCACGCGCACGTTCTCGAAAGTGACTTCGGATGCCCGGTCGGGCACGCCGTAGAAGCCGAACACCGCGATCGGCCGCACCACCGTGACGCCGGGCGTGTCCAGCGGCACCAGGATCATCGACTGCTGCTTGTGGCGGTCCGCATTGTCGGGGTCGGACTTGCCCATGAAGATGCAGATCTTGCAGCGCGGGTCGGTGGCATTGGTGGTGTACCACTTGCGGCCGTTGATCACGTAGTGGTCGCCGTCGCGCACGATGCTCGACTCGATGTTGGTGGCGTCGCTGGAGGCCACGTCGGGCTCGGTCATCGCGAAACAGGAGCGGATCTCGCCGGCCAGCAGCGGCACCAGCCATTGCGCCTGCTGCTCGGGCGTGCCGTAGCGGGCCAGCACCTCCATGTTGCCGGTGTCGGGCGCGGAGCAGTTGAAGACCTCGGGCGCCAGGTGGGAGCGGCCCATGATCTCGCACAGCGGCGCGTATTCGAAGTTGCTCAAGCCGGCGCCGTGCTCGGACTCCGGCAGGAACAGGTTCCACAGGCCGGCGGCACGGGCCTTGGGCTTGAGCTCCTCGAGCACCGGGGCGACCTTCCACGGGCCCAGTTCTTCGGCCTCGCGGTAGTAGCGCTTCTCGTTCGGATAGATGTGCTCGTCCATGAAGGCGACGAGGCGTTGCTGCAGATCCTGGACCTTGGGGGAGAACTCGAACACGGGTGACTTTCGGATGGAATGGATGAGAGCCGCAACTAGCGCGCGGTCCTGGGGAAGTGGGCCTCGACCTGGCGCCAGGCGGCCTCGGCGATGGGCCGGGCGCGGGCACCGGTCTCGCGCGCCTCGGCGCTCGACGCCGTGCCGTCGTGCGAGCGCTTGAGAATGCCCTGCAGGATGGCGGCGAGCCGGAACATGGCGTAGGCCAGGTAGAACTCCCAATGCGCCGGATCGACCGGCTCGCGGTCGACCCGGCGGCAATAGGCATCGAGGTAGGCGCGCTCGCCCGGAATGCCGAGGGCTGCGAAGTCGGCGCCGGCCATGCCGCGGAACTGCTGCGCGCCCAGGCGCCAGGGCAGCGCGTGGTAGGCGAAGTCGGCCAGCGGGTGGCCGAGCGTGGACAGCTCCCAGTCGAGCAGCGCCAGCACGCGCGGCTCGCTCGGGTGGAAGATCATGTTGTCGATGCGCAGGTCGCCGTGGAAGATGCAGCTTTCGTCCCGACCCGCCGGCGTGACGGGGACATTCGCCGGCAGCCACTCGATCAGCCGCTCCATTGCGGGAATCGCGTCGACGCCGCCCGGGCCTTCGACCGTCGCCTGGTACTGGCGGGTCCAGCGCGCGATCTGGCGCTCGAAGAAGGCCCCGGGCCGGCCGTAGTCGGCCAGTCCGGCCGCACCCACGTCGACCCGATGCAGCGCGGCGACCACGCGGTTCATCTCCTCGTAGATGGCGCCGCGCGCGGCCACCGGCATGCCGGGCAGCGCCGGGTCCCAGAGCACGCGGCCGTCGACGAATTCCATCACGTAGAACGGCGTGCCGACGACCTGCGGGTCGTCGCAAAAGCAATGCACGCGCGCCACCGGCACGTCGGTGCCGCCCAGGGCATGCAGCACCCGGTACTCGCGGTCGACCGCATGCGCGGAGGGCAGCAGCACGCCGTCGGGTTGCTTGCGCAGCACGTAGCGGGCACCGGCGGCATCGCTCAGCAGATAGGTGGGATTGGACTGGCCGCCCTTGAAGCGGGTGGCGCTCAGCGGGCCGCGCAGGCCGGGCAGCCGGCCTGCGAGCCAGGCGGCCAGGCGGACCGTGTCCAGCGGCCGCGGGGCCGTTTCCGGAGAAATCGCGCTCACGAGGAAGGTCCTTGCATGCGGCCCATCGTAGGCCACATTGTCTGACAATACATCAGGGTTTGTCCGACACTATCGCCCGATGAACAGGGGGTTTCTCTTGGCCGAGAAGGCTTTGACACCCTCCTCGGCATCGGCCGTGGCGCCCGAGGCGACCATGCCGCGGTGCTCGATCTCGAGTTGGGCTTCGAGCGGGCGGCCGGCCGCGCCGTCGAGCAGGGCCTTGGTCCGCGCCAGCGCGGCGGTGGCGCCGGCGGCGAGTGCCTCGACCAGTTCGCGCGCACGGGCTTCCAGTTCGGCATCCGGATGGACCTGCGACACGGCGCCGATCGCCAGGCACTCGCGCGCCGTCAATGGCTGGTTGGTGAGGAAGATCTCCTTGGCACGCGCGGCACCCACGCGGCGCGCCAGCAGCCAGGACGACCCGGCGTCGGGTGTGAGGCCGATCGCCGTATAGCCGCCGCGCAGCTTCATCGACTCGGCCGCGAGCACGATGTCGGCACAAAGCGCGAGGCCGATGCCGCCGCCGCCGACCGGGCCGTTGAGTGCGCTGACCACCGGCACCGGCAGCGTCGCCAGCGTGTGGATCGCGCGGTGCAGCGGCGGGATCGCGCGGTCGAGCAGGCCGGACAGGTCGCCGCCCGCATCGACGAAGTCGGCGATGTCGCCGCCGGCGCAGAACTGCCGGCCGCGGGCCCGCAGCAACACCGCGCGCACGCCCACGTCGGCCGCCAGCCGCTCGATGCAGTCGACCAGCGCGCGACCGGTCTCGAGGTCGAGCACATTGGCCCGTTCGGGGCGGTTGAGCGTGAGCAGTGCGACGGCGCCCTCACGCTCCAGCAGTACGGAGTCGGACAATCCAGGACCTCTTTGAACGCGGCGGCGCCGCGACGATGGCCGAGCGTAGGCAAGGCCCTGTCCTGCGTCTTGTGCCAACTCGCTGCGACTTTGGCTTTTCGAGGGTTCATCCGAGGGCAAAGCCCTTGTGGCCGATGCGTATTGCCTGACAATTACGTCAACAATCCCGCCCCAAGCGCGCGAAGCTGCATGACCACCGCCCTCAAGACCGTCTTAACCAGAACGCCCGCCCGCGCCCGGCCGGCGCCCGAGACGCCGCATCCGCGCAGCACGCCCGACCGCGTGGCCGACGCGATCAGCAAGGGCATCCTGATGCGGCGCTTCACGGTCGGCCAGCGGCTGGTCGAGGCCGATCTCACACGTGATCTGGGCGTGAGCCGCAGCACCGTGCGCGAAGCCCTGCGCATCCTGGCGTCTAGCGGCGTGGTCGACCTCACGCCGCACCGCGGCGCCGTGATCCGCTCGCTCACGCGCGAAGACGCCGCCAGCCTGCTCGGCGTGCTGGAGGTGCTGTCGGGCCTGGCCGCAAGGCTGGCGGCGGCCAATATCCACCGCGAGGGCAATGCGAAGCGCTTCGAGGCCGCGGCGCAGAAGCTGGTCAGCGCCCGCACGCCGGAGGCGCTCGACCGCGTGCTCGACGAACGCGCCAACTACTACAAGGTGATGTTCGAGATCGCCGACAGCAGCGAACTCGACCGCGTGCTGCCACAGGCGCGGGCGCATCTGTTCCGGGCCCAGTTCTATCACTCGCTGACCACCGCCGACCTGAAGGCGATGGTGGCCGAATACCGCGCCATCACCGAAGCCATCCTCGAAGGCGACGAGTCCAAGGCCGAGAGCCGCATGCGGCGGCACCTGCAGAAGACCGGCGAGCGCACGCTGCCGCGGATGAGTGCGTTCGCGCTGGCCTGAGGGCCAGCCTCAGCGGCCTTGCCAGACCGCGGCGCGCTTCTCGGCGAAGGCGGTCGCGCCCTCGCGCGCATCCGAGGAGCCATTGACCTTGCGTGCCACAGGCCGCTGGCGCTCGAACATCTCGTCGTCGGTCCAGGTGCGCGAAGCATCCACGATCTGCTTGCTGGCCGCGACCGCGAGCGGCGCGTTGGCGTCGATGCGCCGGGCCAGTTCGAGCGCCGAATCGAGCGCGCCGCCGTTCTCGACCAGCCGGTTGACCAGCCCGCAGGCGGCCGCCTGCTCGGCCGTGACCGGGTCGCCGACGATCGCCAGCTCCATCGCGAGGTTGCGCGAGACCCGGTGCGGCAGCCGCATCAGGCCGCCCGACGATGCGACCAGGCCGCGCTTGACCTCGGGCAGGCCGAAGCTGGCGCCGCGCGCCGCCACGATCAGGTCGCAGGCCAGCGCGATCTCGAAGCCGCCGGCGACCGCATGGCCCTCCACGGCCGCGATGAGCGGCTTGCGCGGCGGCGCTTCGCACATGCCGGCAAAGCCCCTGCCCGCGACGATCGGCTCGTCGCCGCCGGCCGCGAAGGCCTTCAGGTCCATGCCGGCGCAGAAGGAGCCGCCGGCGCCGGTGAGGATGCCCACGTGCAGTTCGGGCCGCGCATCGAGTTCCGACAACGCCGCCGCGAGCGCGACCGCCACGTCCTTGTTGATCGCATTGCGCACCGCCGGACGGTTGATCGTGATGATCTGCACGCTGCCCCGCACTTCGACGAGCACGACGGGTGGATTCACAGCACCTCCTTGGTGGACGCCCGCAGCTTGCCGACGATGCCGCTCGGGAAGAAATAGACCGACAGCACGAAGGCGGTGCCGAACCACAGCAGCCAGCGGTCGGGGTGGAACAGCGCCGCCAAGAGCGGCACCCCGCCGAGCGAGCCGCTCATGCCGCCCATCAGGCTCTGCAGGTAGTTCTCGGCCACCACGAACAGCGCCACGCCGACCACCGAGCCGTAGACCGTGCCGAGGCCGCCGATCACCGCCATCAGCAGGATGTTGAGCATCACGTTGAAGCCGACCGTGGTTTGCGGCCCGACGTAGCGCAGCCACAGCGCCATGAGGATGCCGGCGCAGGTCGCGAGCGCGGCCGCCAGGCAGTTGATCGCCACGCGGTAGTAGAGGGTCCGGTAGCCGATCGCCTCGGCCCGGAACTCGTTCTCGCGGATGGCCTCCAGCACGCGGCCGAAGCGCGAGTTGACGACCCGGAGCATCAGCAGGAACAGCAGCACCGCGCTTGCGAACACCAGGTAGTAGGTCAGCACCTTGCCGTTCACCGTGGTGCCGAGGATGTCGTTCTCGAACAGGCGGAAGCCCGGCGACAGCGACTCGGGCAGCTTGAAGGTGCGGCCGTCGTCGCCGCCGGTGAGGCCGCTCATGCGGGTCACCAGCGCGCCGAAGGCGGCCGCCACCGCCAGCGTCATCATGGTGTAGAAGATGGCCTTCACGCGCAGCGACACCAGAGCGATCAGCAGCGACAGCACCAGCGAAAGTCCCAGCCCCGACAGCGCGCCGACGAGCATGGCGGTCCAGGTCGGGCCGAGCTTGTACATCGCGATCGCGACGCCGTAGGCGCCGATGCCGTAGAACATCGCGTGCGCGAACGACACCACGCCGCAGTAGCCCAGCAGCAGGTCGAAGGAAGCCACCAGCACCACGAAGACGCAGATGGTCGCCGCCACGTTGAGCGAGCGCGCGCCCGAGAACAGGAAGGGCGCCGTGGCGAGGTAGGCCACCACCAGCACCAGCAGCGCCGTGAGCCAGCGGCTGCGCGGCAGGTCGCCCGAGAGAATCGAATTGAACATCGCGCCCGCCTAGTGCTTGTTGACCGGATAGAGACCCTGCGGCCGCCACAGCAGCACCGCCATCATCACGAGGATGTTGGAGACCAGCGCCATGTCGGGCAAGAGGAAGCTCACGTAGTTGGTGCTGAGCGCGATCAGCATCGCGCCGGCGAAGCAGCCGGTGACCGAGCCGAGCCCGCCGATGATCACGATGATCAGCATCTGCACCAGCACCTCGGCGCCGATGGCGACCGTGAACTGCTCGCGGTAGAAGCCCCACATCACGCCGCCCAGGCCGGCCAGCGCCGAGCCGCCGACGAAGACCGCAATGAAGACGTTGCGGATGCGGTAGCCCAGGGCCTCGACCATCGAGCGGTTCTCGACGCCGGCGCGGATCAGGAGGCCGACCCGCGTGCGCGTCAGCAGCAGCGTGAGCCCCGCATACACCACCAGCCCCACCGCCACCGCCACCAGCCGGTAGCGCTCGATGGCGACGTCGCCGAGCAGCAGCGAGCCGCGCAGCGCCTCGGGCATGGGCAGCATCATCTGGTTGGCGCCGAACAGCACCAGCACGATCTGCTCGATGATGATCATCGCGCCGATGGTGATCAGGATCTGCTTCAGGTGGTCGCCGTAGACCGGCCGCACGAACAGGCGCTCGTAGACCCAGCCGAGCGCGGCCGTGACGACCATCGACAGCGCGATGACCGCCGTGATGGCCGCCAGGCTGGCCCACACCGATTCGGACTCGAGCAGGCCCTTGAGCGGCCCGACCAGCAAGGTGGCGGTGTAGGCCCCGACCGCGACGAAGGCCGCGTGGCCGAGGTTCATGACGTCCATCAGGCCGAACACCAGCGTCAGGCCGCTGGCCATGATGAACAGCATCATGCCCATGGCCAGCGCGGCCACGGTCAGCGTGACCCAGGTCGGGAAGCTGCCGATGACCGGCAGCGCCAAGCCGATGAAGGCCAGGATCAGCAGGCCCGGAACCAGGTCACGGCGGCGGCCGGGCAGTGCCTCGAGCGCCTGCGACGCATCGGCGGCCGGCACGGCGGGGGCGGAAGGGTGGGTGGCGGCGTTCAATGCACGGCTCCTGCATGCAGGCCGAGCAGGCGCGCCTGCAGGCCTTCGTCTTCGGACAATTGCTCCATCGACCCGCTGTGCACCATGCGGCCGTCGTCCATCACCGCCACATGGTCGCCCAGCGAGCGCACGAAGTTGAAGTTCTGCTCGACCAGCAGGATCGTGGTGTCGCGCGCCTTGAGCTGCTCGAAGGCCTCGGCCAGGTTGTCGACGATCGCGGGCGCGAGACCCTTGGTCGGCTCGTCGATCAAGAGCAGCTTGCGCGGCTCGATGATCGCGCGGGCGATCGCGACCATCTGCTTCTGGCCGCCCGAGAGCGTGCCGCCGGGGCGCAGCCAGAATCGCTTGAGCGCGGGAAACAGGCCGAAGATCCATTCGAGCCGCTCTTCGTCGAAGGCGCCGCCGATGGCCGCCAGGCGCAGGTTTTCCTGCACCGTGAGGCCCGAGAAGATGCCCATGTCCTCGGGCACGAAGGCGATGCCGCTGCGCGAGATCGCGGGCGTCTCGGCCGCCGTGATGTCCTGGCCGTCGAACACGATGCGCCCGGCGCTCGCATGCCACAGGCCCATGATGGTGCGCAGCGTGGTGCTCTTGCCGGCGCCGTTGCGGCCCAGCAGCACCGTGAGGCCCGAGCGCGGCACCTGCAGGTCGACGCCCTGCAGGATGTGGTACTCGCCGATGTGGGTGTGGACGCCGGCGAGCGTCAGGAGCATGCCGGCGGCATCGTTGCGTGCGGGCTCAGGCATGGGCCACCGCCTTCGCCGCCCGCGGCGCGCTGCGCTTGCCCAGGTAGGCCTCCTGCACGATCGGCGAGGCCATCACCTCGGCCGGCAGGCCGTCGGCCACCAGCCGGCCGTTGTGCAGCACGATGATGCGGTCGGCCAGGGAATGAATCACGTCCATCTTGTGCTCCACCAGCAGGATCGTCTTGTCGCCCTGCGTCTTGAGTCGGCCGATCAGTTCGAGGATGACCGGCACTTCGTCCACGCTCATGCCCGCGGTGGGCTCGTCGAACATCAGGATCTCGGGCTCCAGCGCCATCAGGATCGCGACCTCGAGCTTGCGCTTGTCGCCGTGCGGCAGCTTGGCCGCGAGGTCGCCGGCGCGCGCCGCCAGCCCGACCTGCGCCACGTAGTGCGCGGCCTGGTCGATCAGGTCGCGGCGGCTGCGCCAAACCGACAGCATGTTGAAGCCGGCGCTGTGGCGGCTCTGCACCGCCAGGCGCACGTTCTCGAGCACCGAGAGCTTCGGGAACAGGTTGGTCAGCTGGAAGGCGCGGCCGATGCCCTTGCTGGTGCGCTGCGGCGCGCTCAGCCGCGTGATGTCCTCGCCCTTGAAGTGCACGCTGCCGGCGCTGGCGTGCAACTGGCCCGACAGCAGGTTGAAGTAGGTCGTCTTGCCGGCGCCATTGGGGCCGACGATGGCCGTCAGGGTGCCGGCGTCGAACTGGGTCGTCACCGCGTTGACCGCCACGTGGCCGCCGAACTGGATGCTGAGCCCGGTGCTCGAGAGCACCGGCGCGCGGGTCGCCGCCATGCTCAGTGCTTCACTGTGATCGGCACCGGCATCTCCGACGCCGGGATCTCGCGCACCAGTTCGAGCAGGTCCCACTCGCTGGCGGGCGCCTTCTTCATCTTGAACTGGTACTGGGCCTGCATCGCCTGGTGGTCTTCCTTGCGGAAGGTCATCTTGCCCTTGGGCGTGTCGAACTCCATGCCCTCCATCGCGGCGATCAGCTTCTCGGAGTCGGCCGAGCCGGCCTTCTTGAGGCCCGCGATGATCGCGCTCGCGGTCACGAAGCCGCCCGCGGTGAACAGGTCCGGCGGCATCTTGAAGCGCTTCTGGTGCTCGGTCACCAGCCAGTCGTTCATCGGGTTCTTCGGGAAGCCGTAGTAGTAGAAGGTGCCGCCGGTCACGTCCAGGCCCTTCCAGGGCTTGGTGTTCTCGAGGTTGGCGCCGCCGATCGACAGGAACTCGATGCCGTAGCGGCCCGGGTTCAGCTCGGAGATTTTGCGGATCGGATTCGGCGCGCCCCAGATCACGACCAGGTACTTGCGGCCGGTGGCGTTCTTCATGCCGTCGAAGATGCGCTGCATCGGCGCCGTGAAGTCGGTGGTCGACAACGGGATGAACTCCTCGTGCAGGATCTTGGCCTTGCTCTGGGTCGCGGCCATCGCGTCCTTGAAAGCCTTGACGCCATCGCGCCCGTAGACGTAGTCGGGTGCCAGGAAGGCCAGGTTGTCGCCCTCCTTCAGGCCGGCGGCGCTGGCCAGCGCATCCTGGAAGGAGTTGCGGCTGGCGCGGAACAGGTAGCGGTTCCAGGCCGAGCCGGTCAGCGAGTCGGCGATGGCGGGTTCGACCATCAGCACCTTCTTGTATTCCTCGGCCACCGGCGCCATCGACAGCGCGCCGCCCGACCACGAGGTGCCGACCGCGATGTCGGCCTTGTCGTCCGACAGGGCCTCGGTGAGCATCGCCTTCGACAGCTCGGGCTTCATCTGGTCGTCCTTGACGATCACCTCGATCTTGCGGCCGAGCACGGTCATCGAGCCCTGCGTGAGGTATTCGAGGCCCAGGCGCAGGCCGCGCTCGGTGTCGCGCGCATAGGCTTCCGACGGGCCGGTCTTGCTCGCGATCAGCGCGATCTTGATGGGCTTGTCCTGCGCCTGCACGGCGGACACCACTCCCAGCAATGCGAGGGCGCCGAAGGCGGCGGCGATCAGTTTCTTCAAAGGCATGTCATGTCTCCAGGTGGATGGGGCGGGACGACCTCGCCGGGCCGTTTCTCGGTTTCGAAAATTCAGGCGATGGCGCGCGTGCGGCCACGCCAGTAGGGTTCGCGCAGCAGGCGCTTGAGCACCTTGCCGCTCGGGTTGCGCGGCAGCTCGGCGACGATGTCGATCGACTTCGGGCACTTGTAGTGGGCCAGGTTGGCACGCATGAAATCGATGATCTCGCGCTCGGTCACTGCCATGCCGGGGCGCGGCACGACGCAGGCCTTCACGGCCTCGCCCCAGGTCGCATCGGGCACGCCGATGATGGCGCCGTCGGCCACGGCCGGGTGCTTCATCAGGACGTTCTCGACCTCGGCCGGGTAGATGTTCTCGCCGCCCGACAGGATCATGTCCTTGATGCGGTCGTTGATGTAGAGGTAGCCGCCCTTGAGGTAGCCGCCGTCGCCCGAGCGGAACCAGCCGCCGTTGGCGTTGCGGCCCTCGGGGTAGGCCGCGGCCGTGGCTTCGGGATTGCGCCAGTACTCTTTCAGGTTGCGGTCCGATTCGATCCAGATCTCGCCGACCTCGCCCTCGGGCAGGTCCTGCAGCGTCACCGGGTCGACGATGCGCAGGCGGCCGCCGCCGATCGGCCGGCCCGCCGAGCGCAGCAGCTCGGCATCGCCCGCGCGATGGTCCGCGGGCATCAGGAAGGTGGCCGGGCCCGAGACTTCGGTCAGGCCGTAGACCTGCAGGAAGTTGCAGCCGAAGGCCTCGAAGGCCTGCTGCAGGGTGGTTTCGCTGACCGGCGAGCCGCCGTAGGCGATCAGCTGCAGGCGGCCGTAGTCGCCCTGCTTCACCTCGGGCGACTGCAGCATGAAGAGGATCATCGCCGGCACGATGAAGGTGTGGGTGATGCCGTGCTCGCCGATGGCCCGGATGTAGCCGGCCGGGTCGAACTCCGAATAAGCGCTGGTCTGGCCGCCGGTGTAGAGCGTCAGCAGCAGCATGGTCATGCCGGCGACGTGGAACACCGGCAGCGGGTTGCCCAGCACGCGGCGCTGGTCAAACTCCCACTCCTTCGCGACCACGCGCGAGGTCGACAGCAGCCCGGCATGGCTCAGCACGATGCCCTTGGGCAGGCCGGTGGTGCCGGATGAATAGAGCTGCAGCGCGGCGTCATGGGTGTCGGCATCGACCGGCTTGAAGCTGTCGTCGTGGCCCGCGTACCAGTCTTCGAAGGACTGCAGGCCATCGTGCGCCTGCTCGGTGCAGACCAGCGTGCGGACACTGTCGAGTCCGGCGGCCCGCACGGTGGCGATGAAGGCCTGGTCGGCCATCAGGAAAGGCGCTTCGCCATTCTTGAGGATGTAGGCGATCTCGGGTGCCGCCAGCCGCCAGTTGACCGGCATGCAGACCGCGCCGAGCTTGCAGGCGGCCAGGGTCAGCAGCAAGGTCTCGATGTGGTGCTTGGTGAGCACCGCGACGCGGCTGTCGCGGCCCACGCCCATCGCGGCCAGCGCGTTGGCGATGCGGTTGGTGGCGCGTTCCACGTCGGCGAAGCTGAGCTTGCGCTCGCCGCGGCGGTAGGCCAGCGCGTCGGGGCGCTCGCGCAGCTGGCGCCGCAGGCTGTCGATCAGGGTGCGGTCGTCCATGTTCATGCCACTTCGAACAGTGCCGCGGCCCCCATGCCGCCGCCGACGCACATCGTCGCCACCACGTATTTCACGCCGCGGCGCTTGCCTTCGATGAGCGCATGGCCGACCACGCGGGCGCCGGTCATGCCGTAGGGATGGCCGATCGAGATGCCGCCGCCGTCGACGTTGTAGATCGCCGGATCGATGCCCAGGTGGTCGCGGCAATAGATCGCCTGGCAGGCGAAGGCCTCGTTGAGTTCCCACAGGCCGATGTCCGAGACCTTCAGGCCGTGCTGCTTGAGCAGCTTGGGAATCGCGTACACCGGGCCGATGCCCATCTCCTCGGGCGCACAGCCGGCCACCGCCATGCCGCGGTAGATGCCCAGCGGCGCCAGCCCGCGGCGCTCGGCGAGGCCCCGTTCCATGATCACGCAGGCCGAGGCACCGTCCGACAACTGGCTCGCGTTGCCGGCGGTGACCACGCCGCCTTCGATCACGGGCTTGAGCGAGGCCAGGCCTTCGAGCGTGGTCTCGGGGCGGTTGCCTTCGTCGCGCGTGAGCGTCACGTCCTTGAACGAGACCTCCTTGGTGTTCTTGTCGACCACCGCCATGGTGGTCTCGAAGGCCACGATCTCGGCATCGAAGCGGCCGGCCTGCTGCGCATCGGCGGTGCGCTGCTGCGAGGCCAGCGAATAGCGGTCCTGCGCCTCGCGGCTGATGCCGTACTTCTTCGCCACGAACTCGGCGGTCTGCAGCATCGGCATGTAGGCATGGGCGGCGCGCGCGATCACGTTCGGGTCTTTCTCCTTCGCGACCCAGCCCATGTAGGCCTCCTGCACCGCCGTGATGTTGTCGTGCCCGCCGGCGATCACGACGTCCATGCCGTCGACCATCACCTGCTTGGCCGCGGTGGCGATCGCCATCAGGCCCGAGGCGCACTGGCGGTCCATCGTCTGGCCCGAGACGGTGTCGGGCAGGCCCGCGGCCAGCACCGCGTTGCGTGCCAGGTTCATGCCGGCGGTGCCGGCCGAGAGCACGCAGCCGATCACCGCGTCCTCGATCTCGGCGCCGTCGACGCCGGCGCGCTGCACCGCATGGGCGATCGCGTGCGCCAGCATGGTTGGCGATTTCGTGTGGTTGAGGGCGCCCTTGTAGGCGCGGCCGATGCCCGTGCGGGCGGTGGAGACGATGACGGCTTCTTTCATGGGCTTTCCAGTGAGAGGGTTCAGGCGGCTTGCCAGTCGGACAGGCGCTTGCCCTGCCCGGCCAGCGAGGCCAGCAGCGGCGAAATGGTCCAGTAGCCGTGCGGATTGCCGCGCGTCTTCGCGTAGTGCGCCAGGCGCACGGCGATCTGCGGCAGGCCGATCGCATCGGCCATATGGATCGGGCCGCCGCGGTGGTCGGGGAAGCCGTAGCCGGCGACCCACACCATGTCGATGTCGCCGGGGCGGTAGGCGATGCCCTCTTCGAGGATGCGCGCGCCCTCGTTGATCAGCGGATACAGCAGGCGCTCGACGATCTCCTGCGGCGGGATGTCGCCGCGCCGCGCGATGCCGTGCTGCGCCGCGAGTTCGGCGGCGATGCGCGCGGTCTCGGGGTCGTCGACCGGCTTGCGGCCGTCGTAGCGGTAGTAGCCGGCGCCGGTCTTCTGGCCGAAGCGGCCGAGCTCGAACATCTTGCGCACCACCGCGCGGTAGCTGTCGTCAGGCGGCAGGCCGCCGGCCTTGCCGTATTCGATGACGGTCTTGGCGCCGACGTCGATGCCGGCCATGTCGAGCATGCGGCAGGGGCCCATCGCCATGCCGAGGGCCTCGACCGCGCCGTCGATCTGCGCCGGGCTGGCGCCTTCCATCATCAGGAACTCGGCCTCGCGCATGTAGACCTCGGCCATGCGGTTGCCGATGAAGCCATAGCAGACGCCCGAGACCACCGCCACCTTGCCGATCGTGCGGGCCAGCTGCATCACGGTGGCCAGCACCTCGGGCGCGGTCTTGGCGCCGCGCACCACTTCGAGCAGGCGCATCACGTTGGCGGGGCTGAAGAAATGCATGCCGACCATGTCGGCCGGACGGCCCGTGGCCTCGGCCAGCACATCGACATCCAGTGTCGAGGTGTTGGTCGCGATGATGGCGCCGGGCTTGCAGACCGCGCCGAGCCGGGCGCAGACCTGCTTCTTGAGGTCCATGTTCTCGAACACGGCCTCGATCACCAGGTCGCAATCGGCCAATGCCGCGTCGTCGAGCGAGCCGCGCAGCAGCGCCATGCGCGCCTCGACCTGCTCGGCCGTGAGCCGGCCCTTGGCGGCGCTGGCCTCGTAGTTGGCGCGGATGATGCCGAGCCCGCGATCGAGCGCCGCCTGCGAGGTCTCGACCAGCACGGTCGGGATGCCGGCGTTGGCGAAGTTCATCGCGATGCCGCCGCCCATGGTGCCGGCACCCAGCACGCCGACCGAGCGCACCGGCCTGAGCGTGGTGTCGCGCGGCAGCCCGGGAATCTTGGAGGCCAGCCGCTCGGCGAAGAACAGGTGGCGCATAGCCTTCGATTCGGGCGAGACGCGAAGTTCCTCGAAGAGACGTGCCTCGGCCGCCTCGCCCTCGGCGAAGGGCAGCAACGAAGCTTGCACCGCGCGCACGATGTTGCGCGCCGACGGATGGAAGGGCTTGCGGCGCGCCGCGTCGGCCAGCGCACGCTCGAAGAAGTCCGGCGCCAGCGACTCGGTCGCGACCGCGCGCTCGCTGATGCGGCGCGGACCGGCGCCGCGCGCGAGCAGGGCCTCAATGAAGGCGATGCCGGCTTGCAGCGGCGCGGCATCGCTCATTTCGTCGACCAGCCCGAGTTGCCGCGCCTCGGCGGCGCCGATGCTGCGGCCGCTGGCGATCAGGTCGAGCGCCAGTTCGGCGCCGACCACGCGCGGCAGGCGCTGGGTGCCCAGCGAGCCCGGCAGGATGCCGAGCTTGACCTCGGGCAGGCCCAGCTGGGTCTTGGGATGGGCGACGCGCCAGTGGCAGGCGAGCGCCAGTTCCAGGCCGCCGCCGAGCACCGTGCCGTGCAGCGCCGCCACCACCGGGCGGCCCAATGCCTCGATCCGGGCCAGCGTGCCGTTGAAGGGCTGGGTCGTGAAGTCCGGCAGGTCGAAAGAGGAGATGTCGCCGCCGGCGACGAAGGTGCGGCCCTCGCCATGCAGCAGCAGGGCCTTGCAGCTGGTGTCGGCCTCGAAGGCGTCGATGGCGGCCACCAGGCCGGCCACGACCGCCGGCGACAGCGCATTGACCGGCGGGTTGTCGATGCGCAGCAGCGCGATGTCGCCATGGCGGTTCAAAGTCACGGGGGAATTCATGGCGTCTGGTGGTGCGTTCGGGGGGTTCGAGGACTCAGCCGAAGGTAGCAAAGGGGCATTCAAATCTCTTGCGTCTACAGGCTGACCGGGAGGTCGCCGCCCGGCGCCACCAGCAGCTTGATCTGCGTGGTGGGACGCCGCAGCGCCTCGAAGGCGGCGGGCAGTTCGTCGAGCCCGACGACGTCGGTCAGCATCGCCTGCGGATCGACGCGCCCGGCGTCGAGCAGGTCCAGCACCCGCCGCCAGTCGGCCTTGGCGTAGCCCATGACGAACTGAAGGTTCAGTTCCTTGGCCATGGCGCGCTGCGGCACGACGCGGTCCTCGGTGGCGCAGACGCCCACCACCACGATGCGCCCGCGCGGCGGCGCCAGTTCGATGCACTGCTGGATCAGGCCGGCCACGCCCACGCATTCAAAGATGACGTCCGGCGGACCGCCGGCGTGGCGGGCGAAGGCCGGGCCGACCTCCTCCGCCGCCGGATCGATCAGCGCCGTGGCGCCGAAGCGTGCGGCGACCTCGCGCCGGCCGGGTGCCCGTTCGCTGACCGCCACCCGGGTGGCGCCGGCCTGGCGCGCGAAGGCGGTCACGGCCAGGCCGATGGGCCCGGCGCCGATCACCAGCACCTTGCAGCCAAGGCCGACCTGGCCCGACTGCACCGCGTGCAGCCCGACCGCCAGCGGCTCGATCATGGCGCCCTCGCGGGCGTTCACCGCGCCCGGCAGCCGGATCGCCTGGCCGGCCGGCACCTTGACGTACTCGGCCAGGGCGCCGGGGCGGTTCGGGCTGAAGCCGGTCAGGCGGTTGTGCGGGCAGATCATGCCGAGGCCGTCGCGGCATTCGCGAAAGCCCTCGTCGGTGCAGGCGCGGCAGGCGTTGTTGGGCAGGGCCGTGGCGCGCTCGCCGACCTTCCAGGCGGTGGCGCCGCTTTCGACGATCTCGCCGGCGAACTCGTGGCCCAGCACCGTGCCCTCCTTGACCGTGAACAGGCCCGGATGGGTGGCGTGAAGGTCGGAGCCGCAGACGCCGCAGTAGTGCACCCGCAGCACCAGTTCGCCGGCGCCGGCCTGGGGCAGCGGCAGTTCCTCGATGGCCAGCAGACGGTCGCTGCCGCGGAAGACGGCGGCTTTCATGGGGCGGAGGTTATGGGGCGGGCGGGCATGGCCGCAGTCTGGTGGCGCAGGCCGCAAAGTTCTTGCGTCCAGCCGCTGACGTGCAGCCGCTGGGCGCAAGACGAGGCCACGCTGACCCGTCTAGGCTCGGCCGATGGAACTGAAGGGCCAAGTGTTGGTCGGAGTCGGTTGACGGTTGGCGGAAAATGTCATAACGTACAGACATCAAAATCCAAGCAAGTGCCCCGCCGCTTCAATATGACCTCTGTACACACGTTCTCGAGCCGCGACTTCACGCGCGATGTAGGCGCTGCCAAGCGAGCGGCGGCCGAGGGTCCTGTTTTCATCACCGATCGTGGTCGGCCCGCCTTCGCGCTGCTCAAGATCGAGGACTACTACCGCATCACGGGTGAGCCAGAAAAATCGCTGCTGGACCTGATGGACAGCTTGCCGAGTACCGAAGGCATCGATTTCGAGCCGTCGCGCGTCGACATCGAGTTCAAGCCGGCCGAGTTCGGCTGATGTACGTGCTCGACACCAACGTCTTGTCGGAGTTGCGGCCCGGCAAGGCCCAGCAGTCGCAGGAGGTTCGAGCCTGGGCTGCCGGGTTCCCGCACAGCCAATTCTTCGTTTCGGCCGTCACCATCCTCGAACAGGAAATGGGCATCCTGCAACTGGAGCGACGCACCCCGCCAGAGGGCAGCGCGCTGCGCGCCTGGTTCGAGGCCATGTGGAAGGCCTTCGATGGCAGGGTACTGCCATTCACAGGCGAGGTCGCCATGCGCTGCGCGGCGATGCATGTCCCCAACCGAAGGGCCTTCCGCGACTCGATGATCGCGGCCACGACGCTGGAACATGGATTCACGCTGGTCACGCGCAACGTGCGAGATTTCGAAGGGACCGGCATCAAGCTGGTGAACCCCTGGGAGCAGATGTAGGCACTCGGACGGGCCGCGCCGATCTGATTTTCTTGCTGCAACCTAAAAAGCCGGTTGTATTCGAAGGCTCGAATCACGCGGCAGGTGATCCGATGGCACTGCCGATGCGATGGGTTGACGAGCGCCGCCCGCTCCTCCGGCACCAGCACCGAAGGCACCAGCAGGATTGGCGAGCGCCGCGACGGGGCATCGCCGCAGTCTGGTGGCGCAGGCCGCAAAGTTCTTGCGTCCAGCCGCTGACGTGCAGCCGCTGGGCGCAAGACGCCGGCGCGCTGCGCGCCTAGCCTCAGGGCAAACCCTCTGGACGACGACGGAGCAACCCATGGAACTCAAGGACAAGGTGGTGGTGGTCACCGGTGGTGCCAGCGGCATCGGGGCCGCGATGGCGCGGCGCTTCGCCCGGGAGGGCGCACGCGCCGTCGTGGTGGCGGACCGCCACGCCGGCCAGGCCGCCGAACTGGCCGCCGCGATCGGCGCCGAGGCGGCCGGGGTCGATGTCACGGTCGAAGCCGAGCTGCTGCGCCTGATCGACGACACCGAGGCCCGCCACGGCGCCATCGACCTGTTCTGCTCCAACGCCGGCATCACGGCACGCGGCGGGCCCGAGCTGCCCGACTCCGACTGGCAGCGCGTGATGGCGGTCAACCTGATGGCCCATGTGCACGCCGCCCGCGCGCTGCTGCCGCGCATGCTGGCGCGCGGCGGCGGCTACCTGCTGCAGACCGCTTCGGCAGCCGGGTTGCTGTCGCAGTTCGATGCGCCTTATGCGGTCAGCAAGCACGCGGCGGTGGCCTTTGCCGAATGGCTGTCGATCAGCTACGGCGGGCGCGGCATCGGCGTCAGCTGCCTGTGCCCGGGCGGCGTCGACACGCCGCTGCTCGATGCCGAGACGCCGGAACGCCGCGCGCTGATGGCCGAAGGCATCGTGAGCGCGGACGCGGTCGCCCAGGCGGTGGTCGATGGCCTGCGCGAGGAGCGCTTCCTGATCCTGCCGCAGGACTTCATCCGCGAGCAGATGCAGCGCAAGGCGGCCGACCCCGAGCGCTGGCTGCGGGGGATGCGGCGCTGGCAGGGTGCGTTGGAGGGATAAGAACGCCGCTCGTGACGATCTCTTCGACTACGACCTGAAGAGCCGGTTGTATTCGAAGGCTCGAATCACGCGGCAGGTGATCCGATGGCACTGCGGATGCGAAGGGTTGACGAGCGCCGCGCGCTCCTCCGGCACCACCACCGAAGGCACCAGCAGGATCGGCGAGCGCAGCGACGCCAGCCAGGTCGAGCCCAGCTTCACGCTCGCGCGCCCTGCCGGGATGGCCGACCAGGTGGGCGGCAGCGTGGCGATGTCGATTTCTTCGCGGCGAGCCCAGACACCGCCCGGCACATCGAGCTCGAGAAGATATCTGTTCAACGGCAAGCCGCCGTCGTCGATGTGGGCAGCGGTTTCGAGCACGGCAAGGGAGATGGTGGGTGCCGTGTAGAGCACCGGCTCGCCAGCGTCGTTCCAGCGCCCGGGGTTCTTCGCGGCTCCGGCGCCGCTGAGATCATCTGCACGGTATTTGCGCGTGTCGGCCGCAATGCGCCACAGCTTCACTGGTAGGCGCCGCTCTCGATGGAACCCAACAGGCGAGCAACGACTTCCACGCCGGTGGGCGTGTCGATCAGGTCCGCGGGCTTGCGGCCTCCGAGGGCCGGCTGCGGCCGTTCGATCCATTGCCCCAGCCAGCGAGCGGCATCGAAGCCCTTGGCTTCCGGCGCCAAGCTGTTGTCTGCAATGGCTTGCGCGATGCCAAGCAGCCTGATCATGCCGACCGCCGCCTGGCCACCGCGTCCGGTCACACGTTCGCCGGCCGCGGCCTTCTTCTCGGCCGTGGCCTTGGGCACGCCCAGAATCGTGAAGAATCGCGAGGTCGCCACGTCCATGCGCTTGGACAGGTCCTTGATGAAGCTGCCCTGCACGCCCAGCCGCTCGATCTCGACGATTTCCATTGGCGTGGCACTGGAGACGGCGCGCACGTAAGCATCGACGCCATCGGCACTGCGGTAGACCAGAACACTGGGAGCGGACATGGCGGACCTCTTGTCTACAAAGAGACCAATTGTAGTCTCCATATAGACGGATTGCTCTTCCTTCAGGTTTTCGACAACCCCCGCCCCAGCGCCGTCGTCAGCATGATCTTCCCGGTCGCCCGCCGGTCCGCCACCAGCCGCAGCGCCTCGGCCGCGCGCTCAAGCGGATAGCGCCCGGTGATCACCGGACGGATGCGGCCTTCGGCCAGCCAGCCCAGCAGTTCCTGCATCAACTCGTCGTAGCGCTTCGGCTCGGCCTGAGCAAAACCGCCGTAGAACACGCCGACGATGGCGCAGCCCTTGAGCAGCGCCAGGTTGAGCGGCGGCCGCGGGATCTCGCCGGTGGTGAAGCCGATCACCAGGTAGCGGCCCTTCCAGGCCATGCTGCGCAGCGCCGGCTCGGTGTATTGGCCGCCCACGGGGTCGTAGACCACGTCGACGCCGCGTCCGCCCGTGATCGCCTTGAGCCGCTCGCGCAGGTCTTCGCTGGCGTAGTTGATGGTCTCGTCGGCGCCGGCCTGCCGGCACAGGGCGAGCTTCTCGTCGGAAGAGGCCGCCGCGATCACGCGCGCACCCATCAGCTTGCCCAGTTCGATCGCCGAGATGCCGGTGCCGCCGGCCGCGCCGAGCACCAGCAGCGTCTCGCCAGGCCGGATGTCGGCGCGCTCCTTGAGCGCATAGTGCGAGGTGCCGTAGGTGATGACCAGCGCCGCGGCCGCTTCCATCGCGATGCCGGCCGGCAGCCGCACCAGCTTGCGGGCGTCGGTCAGCACCTCCTCGGCGTAGCCGCCCCAGCCGCAGACGGCGATCACGCGGTCGCCCGGCGCGAAGCCCTCGACGCCCGGCCCCACCGCCTTGACCGTGCCCGCCACCTCGCCGCCTGGCGAGAAAGGCAGCGCCGGCTTGAACTGGTACTTGTTCTCGATGATCAGCGTGTCGGGGAAATTGACCGCGCTGGCATGCACCGACACCAGCACCTCGCCGGGGCCGGGCACCGGCGAGGCGACGTCTTCGAACACCAGCGATTCGGGCGGGCCGTGGCGCTTTGCGAGCACTGCTTTCATGGAGGGATTCCTTGGAGGAGGTGGGTTCAGATCATCGAGATCGACATGCCGCCGTCGACCGCCAGGCTGGCGCCGGTGACGAAGGCGCCGGCCGGCGAGCTCAGGTACAGCACGGCATAGCCGATCTCCTCGGGCAGGCCGAGCCGGTGCACCGGCGTCTTCTTCAGGATGCGCTCGCGAGCCTCGCCGTCGAAGGCCTGCGCCAGCCGGGTGTCGATGACGCCGGGCAGCACGGTGTTGGCGCGGATGCCGAATTCGCCGTATTCGAGCGCGAAGACCCGGCTCATGCCGAGCAGCGCGGTCTTGAGGGTGCCGTACAAGCCCAGCATCTTCTCCGGATGCCAGGCCGACAGCGAGGAGATGTTGACGATGCTGCCGCCGCCGCGCGGCTTCATGAGCCGGGTTGCTTCCACCGACAGGTACCAGTAGCCGCGCAGGTTGACTTCGACGGTCTTCATGAACAGCGCCGGGTCGGTGTCGTCGATGCTGCGCCACGGGCTCAGCACCGCGTTGTTGACCAAGATGTCGAGGCCTCCGTGGGACGCCAGCAAATGCGCCGACATCGCCGCGATATCCTCCATGCGGCCGATGTGGCAGGCCCGCGCCTCGGCACTCAGGCCCTCGTCGCGCAGGGCCTGGGCCACGCGTTCGCACTCGTCTGACTTGCGGCTGCTGACCAGCACGTGGGCGCCGGCCTGGGCCAGCACGCGGGCCGTGGCGGCGCCGATGCCGTGCGTGGAGCCGGTGACCAGCGCGACCTTGCCGTGCAGGTCGAAGGGGGTGGCGGGAGCGGGCATGTCTGTCCTTGGTGTTCAGTCGGATCGACCGGGGCGGTCGAGGATGTCGAGCCCGACGCGCGCAAACACCGCCATCGTGTTGCCGAAGTGCAGCGCACTCTCGGCCACCGCGGTGCCCAGGGCAGCGCGACGGCGCAGGCCGGCCGACATCGCGGCCTGGCGGAACATCGCGAAGGCCTTGAAGAAGCGCAGGTCGGCCACCGGGCTTTCGCCCATGGCGCGGAAGTAGCGCTCCCGCAGCTCGGCTTCGCTCGGCAGGCCCTGCGCCGCACGGTCAACGCCGGCCAGTCCGGGCAGCAGGTAGTCGGCCGGCAGTTCCTGCACCGCGAGGAACTGGCCCAGGTCCGCCAGCGAATGGCCCAGGGTCGACAGTTCCCAGTCGAGCACTGCGATCACGCGCGGCGCGGCCTCGACGTCGTCAGAGAACATCAGGTTGTCGAGCCGCGAGTCGCCATGCAGCAGCACCACCGGATGTTCGCCGTGCGGCATCGTGCGCTCGAGCGCGGCGATCAGCCGCTCCATCTCGGGGTCGCCTTCTGGCATCGCGGTGCGGTATTGCTGGCGCCAGCGGTGGAACTGGCGCTCGAAGTAGTTGCCGGGCCGGCCGAAGTCGGCCAGGCCGAGGGCATCAATATCGCTGCAGTGAATCGCAGCCAGCGCATCGATGGCCGCGCCATAGACCGCACGGCGACGCCCGATTGGCAGCTCGGGCAGTGCCACGTGCCGATGCACCACGCCCTCGATGAAATCCATCAGGTAGAACTGCACGCCGACCACCTCGAGGTCATTGCACAGCACATGGATCTTCGGCACCGGCAGCGCGCTGCCATGCAGCGCCGTCAGCAGCCGGAATTCACGGTCCAGCGCATGGGCCGACTTCAGCAACTCGCCGGCCGGCTGGGTGCGCAGGATGTAGCGGCCGCTGTCGGCGCGCAGCTGCCAGATCGGATTCGAGTTGCCGCCGACCAGGCGCTGCGCGTCCCGCAGGCCGTGGAAGGTGGGCACCTGGGTCTGCAGCCAGGCGCCCAGCCGATCCAGGTCCAGCGGCGGTGCGCTGACGACGGCGTGGGTCATCGCTGCGCGCCGTGCCGTTGCAGCATCTGCTTGCCCACCGCCGAAAGATGCACCTGGTCAGGCCCGTCGCCGATGCGGATGAAGCGCGCATAGACGTAGGCCCGCGGCAGGAAGGTATCTTGCGACACGCCGGCGCCGCCGAAGACCTGGATCGCGCGGTCGATCACGCGCGCCGCCATGCTCGGAACCACGATCTTGGCCGCGGCGATGAGGTCGCGCGCCGCCTTGTTGCCCTCGCGGTCCATCTTGTCGGCCGCCTTCAGCGTCAGCAGACGGGCCTGCTCGATCTCGCAGTAGGAATGCGCGATGTCCTCGCGCACCGAGCCCTGCTCGCCCAGGGTCCTGCCGAAGGCCACGCGCGTGCTGGCGCGCTGGCACATCAGCTCGAGCGCGCGCTGCGCGCAGCCGATCAGCCGCATGCAGTGGTGGATGCGCCCGGGCCCGAGCCGGCCCTGGGCGATCTCGAAGCCTCGGCCTTCGCCGAGCAGGATGTTCGAGGCCGGAACGCGGACGTTGTCGTAGACGATCTCGGGGTGGCCGACCGGCGCGTCGTCGTAGCCGAAGGCCGTGATGTCGCGCACGATGCGCACCCCCGGTGTGGCCTTGGGCACCAGGATCATCGACTGCTGCTTGTGCCGCTCGGGATGGTCGGGCGCGGACTTGCCCATCACGATCAGCAAGGTGCAGTCCTCGTTGAGCGCGCCCGAGGTGAACCACTTGCGGCCGTTGATGACGTAGTCGTCGCCGTCGCGCCGGATCTCGCACTGGATGTTGGTCGCGTCGCTCGACGCCACCGCCGGTTCGGTCATCGAGAAGGCCGAGCGGATCGTGCCGGCCATCAGCGGCGCCAGCCACTGCGCCTGCTGAACCTCGGTGCCGTAGTTGGCCAGCACCTCCATGTTGCCGGTGTCGGGCGCCGAGCAGTTGAAGATCTCGGGCGCCCACAGCACCCGGCCCATGATCTCCTTGACCGGCGCGTATTCGAGGTTGCTGAGGCCGCTGCCGTGCGCGCCCGAAAGGAACAGATTCCACAACCCGGCATCGCGCGCCCTGGCCTTCAACGCCTGCAGCACCTGCGGCGTGCGGTACGGGTGGCTGCTCTCACGCACCTCGTCGTAGTAGGCGTTCTCGACCGGGTAGACATGCTGCTGCATGAAGTCCTCGACGCGCCGCTGGAGCGCCAGCGAGCGCTCGGAATGGGTGAAGTCCATCGGGTGTCCTTGCTCAGAGGCGTGTCAGCGCCAGCGCGAGTTCGTGTGCGCCCAGCGGATGGTTGACGCGCGCGTAGGGCGGCTTGGGCCATGACCAGCGGGATGACGGAAACAGCGCCCGCATGGCGTGGATGTCGCAGTGGTACGGCGGCCCGGTCACGAAGCCGTCGGGCGCACCCGCCGCGGGGGCCTGCATGAAGAGCGCCAGCAGTCGGCCGCCGGGCTTCAGCCAGGCATGCAGCTGCGCCGCATAGGCGGTCCAGTGGTCGGGATGCAGCGCACACAGGCAGGTCTGCTCGTAGACCGCATCGACCGGCGCCGTCGGCGACCACTGCAGCACGTCGGCCTGCAGCACCTGGGCCTGCAGGCCGCGCTCGGCCAGATGCTGCTTGCTGCGATCGACCGCCGCCGCAGCGTAGTCCAGGCCGGTGACTTCGACACCGGCCGCCGCCAACTCGGCCACCTCCCAGCCGCTGCCGCAGCCAGGCACCAGCACGGTGCTGCCAGCCGTGAAGACGCCCTCGTCGCGCCAGCGCAGAAGTTGCGGGCTGGCGGCGCCGCGGTCCCACGGCGTGGTGCCGGTCTCGAAGCGGGCTTGCCAGAAGGCTGCGTCGGGGCCGGCCATGTCAGTGCCCGCCCGGCCGCCCGAAGGGCACTGAGCGCCCCCTCGGGGGGCAGCGATACACGAAGTGATGAGCGTGGGGGTGCTTCATGTCAGGTGCCCTCCTTGGGGACACGCAGCTTGGCCTTGAGCACCTTGCCGGTCGGATTGCGCGGCAGCGCATCCACGATCCTCAGTTCCCTCGGCAGCTTGTAGCGCGCGAGCCGGGTCTCAGCGAAGGCCTGCAAGGCTTCGAGCGTGATCGTCCTGCCCGGCTTGACCGCGACCACCGCCACCACGCGTTCGCCCCAGCGTTCGTCGGGCGCACCGACCACCGCCACCTCGGCGATGTCGGGGTGGTCGTAGAGCACGCTCTCGACCTCGGCCGGGTAGATGTTCTCGCCGCCGCTGATGACCATGTCCTTGAGCCGGTCGCAGATGTAGAGGAAGCCCTCGGCGTCGCGATAGCCCACATCGCCGCTGCGGAACCAGCCATCGCGCGTGAACACCGCGGCCGTGGCCTCGGGCTGCCTCCAGTAGCCCGCCATGACGTTGGCGCCGCGCACGCAGACCTCGCCGGCGACACCAGGCTCGGTGATCGCATCGCCCACTGCGTCGATCAGCCGGATCTCGGTCAAGAGGGGCGGCGTACCGCTGGAGCCGAGCTTGTCGGTCGCCCGGTCGGGACTCAGGAAGGTGATCATCGAGGCGGTCTCCGTCATGCCGTAGCCCTGGTGCACCGGAATGCCGCGGGCCGCATAGAGTCGCAGCAGCGGCTCGGGCATCGGCGCGCCGCCGACGGCGATCAACCGCAATGAACTCAGGTCGGCCTCGGCGAAGTCGGGGTGCTGGCTGATGAACAGCAGCATCGCAGGCACCGCGAAGCTGACGGTGATGCGGTGTTCGCGCACCGCCTGCAGCATCGCGGCGACGTCGAAGGCGCGCTGCAGCACCAGGTGGCCGCCCGCCAGCAGCGTCGAGAGGCTGCCGCACAGCAGGCCGCCGACATGGAACATCGGTGCGAAATTGAGCGTGACGTCGGTCGAGACCATGTCCCACAACAGCATCTCGTTGAGGTTGTTGGCCCAGAAGTTGCCGTGCGTGAGCATCGCGCCTTTCGGGTGGCCGGTGGTGCCCGAGGTGTACATGATGACGGCCAGCGCATCGGCGGTGGCCGGCACCGCCGCCGGCACCGCGCCGGGCTGGGCCATCAACGCATCGGCGGGCTCCCAGCCCGGCGCGCCGGCCGCCCGGTGGATGAACCGCTTGCAGGCCAGCGTGGCGCGCACGCCGTCGATCACCGGCACGTGCTCCTCGCCCGCGACCAGCGTGTGGATGCCGGCGTCGCCGATGATCCAGGCCAGTTCGGGGCCGCTCAGGCGAAAGTTGAGCGGCACGAAGACGCCGCCCAGCCGCGAGGTCGCGAACATCACGACCACGAACATCGGGTCGTTCAGGCCCAGGTAGCCCACCCGGTCGCCCGCCGCGACACCGCCGGCTGCCAGCACCGCCGACATGGCTTGGATGCGTCGTTGCAGTTCGCCGTAGCTCCAGCGCACCTCGCCGCAGCTGAGCGCCGGCCGACCAGGCACCCTCCCCGCGCGGCGGGAGAGCCATTCGTGCAGGCCGACCGCATGGGCGCTGCGGTCGGTGGGCGCGCCGGTCAGCGTCCCGTCCACGTCGGCCTCCGCTTTTCGTTGAAGGAGGCCAGGCCCTCCTTGGCGTCCTCGGTCATCGCGAGCAGTGCGATCTGGCTCTCGGTGTAGGCGATGCCTTCGTCGAAGGACATGGCTTCGAGGGCGCGCATCGCGTATTTGCCGCGGCGGATCGCGGTCGGGGACTTGTTGACGAGACGGTCGATCAGCCACTGGGTCTTGGCGTCGAGTTCGGCGGCCGGCACCACGTGGTTGAGCAGGCCGTTGGCCTGGGCTTCGGCCGCGTCGAAGGGTTCGCCCGACAGGCACCATTCGCGCACCGTGCGGCGCGGCGCGATGCGCTGCAGCAGGCTCAGCACCTGCATCGGGAACAGGCCGATCTTGACCTCGGGCAGGCCGAACTGCACATGATCGGCGGCGATCGCCATGTCGGTCATGCAGAGCAGGCCGAGTCCGCCGGCCATGCAGACGCCGTTGATCCGCGCGATGCTCGGCAAGGTCGAGTCCTGCGCCTCGCGCAGCATGTCGGCGTAGTCGATGTTGGGCCGCGACAGGTCGAAGGCGAAGCCCGCGCCGGGCTGCAGGTCGCCACCGGCGCAGAAGGCCTTGTCGCCGGTGGCCGTGAGCACGATCACGCGCACCTCGGGGTCGGCATGGGCACGGCGGTAGCCCTCGCGGATGCCTTCGATCACGTCCTTGTTGATCGCGTTGCGCTTGTCGGGACGGTTGATGGTGATCCAGAAGGCTCTGTCGCGCCTCTCGTGCAGGATGGACGGGTTGGGTTCGGTCATTGATGTCTCCTGGTCTTCTGTTGCGGTTGTGGGCGGCGATGGCAGGTGGTATGCCCTGGGCCGGCCGGCGCAGTGGGGTCGACTGGCCCGCACCGCTTGCCGGGCGCCTTTCCATGGGAGAACAGCATCACCATCGGATCACGCGGGCCCAGCCACGGCCACTTCGATCTCAGCCACCACGCGGCTGGCCGCCACCTGCTCCCCGTTCGACACATGCACCGCCGTCAACCGCCCGGCGACGGGCGCCGCATGCACGTGCTCCATCTTCATCGCCTCCAGGGTGACGATCGGCTGCCCCGCCTCCACCATGTCGCCGACCGCCGCGAGCACTGCGACGACGCGGCCGTTCATGGAGGCGCGCAGTTTTCCGTCGCCACCCGATTCGCCTTGCCTTGCCGAGGCGGCGCGGGTCTTGTCCTCGACGCGCAGCGCCAGGCCGCGGTACTGCAGCAGCAGGGTCGCACCGTCGCGGAACCAGGTCGCGTGCTCGTGCAGGCCATCGCAGACGAAGCGGACCGTGTCGGAGCCGAGTGCCACCACATCGATCGCGAAACTGCGCTCCCCGAGCGCGACCTCGAAGCGGTGCTGGCGCGGCAAGGTCACGCTCGCGTTCTGCGCCTTGCCGCCGATGTCGAAGCGCAGCGAGATCGGCAGGTTGTGCGACAGGCGCCGGCCCGCCGCGCGCTGCCGGCGCTCGCCCGTGGTTTCGTAGAGCAGCACGGCCGCCAGCGCCGCGGCACGCGCCTGCACGGCTTCATCGGGCGCCAGCAAGGCTTCCTGATGCTGGCCGATGAACGCGGTCGTGGCGGCGCCCGCGGCGAACACCGGATGCGCGAGGCAGCTGCGCAGGAAGGCCTGGTTGGTGGTCACGCCAAGCGCCACCGCGTCTTCCAGGCCGGCCGCCAGTTTGCGCCGCGCCTCGTCGCGGGTGCGGCCGTGGCTGATGATCTTGGCGATCATCGAGTCGTAGTACGGCGGGATCTCGGCGCCCGAACACAATGCGTCCTCGACCCGCAGCTGGGCCGGCATCTTCCACAGCGCCACCGTTCCGCTCTGCGGCATGAAGCCCTGGTCGGCATCTTCGGCGCACAACCGAACCTCGATCGCATGGCCCTCGAAACGCACCTGCGCCTGGGTCAGCGGCAGGGCCTCGCCGGCCGCCACGCGCAGCTGCAGTTCGACCAGGTCGAGGCCGGTCACGGCCTCGGTCACCGGGTGCTCGACCTGCAGGCGCGTGTTCATCTCCATGAAATAGAAATTGCCTTCGCGGTCGAGCAGGAATTCGAGCGTGCCCGCACCTTCGTAGCGGATCGCCTTCACGGCCGCCACCGCCGTCGCGCCCATGCGTTCGCGCAGGGCCGCATCGACGGCGGGCGACGGCGCTTCCTCGATCAGCTTCTGGTGCCGGCGCTGCACCGAACAGTCGCGCTCGCCGAGATGGATCGCGTTGCCATGGCGGTCGGCGAAGATCTGGATCTCGATGTGGCGCGGCTCGACGATGGCGCGCTCGAGGATCACCTCCGGGTCGCCGAAGGCACTCTGCGCCTCGGACCTCGCGCTGCGCAGCAGCTCGGGAAATTCCTTCGCCGAAGGCACCAGCCGCATGCCGCGGCCGCCGCCGCCGGCGGTGGCCTTGATCATCACGGGGAAGCCGATGCGGGCGGACTCCTCGGCCAGTCGGCTCTCGCTCTGGTCTTCGCCCTGGTAGCCCGGGATGCACGGCACGCCGGCCGCCTGCATCAGCGTCTTGGCGCCGGCCTTGTTGCCCATCGACACGATGGCTTCAGCCGAAGGGCCGATGAAGACCAGCCCCGCGTCCTTGCAAGCCTGCGCGAAGTCCTCGTTCTCGGCCAGGAAGCCGTAGCCCGGATGCACCGCGTCGGCGCCGCTGAGCTTCGCGGCTTCGACGATGGCCGGGATGCGCAGGTAGGACTGGGCCGGCAGCGGCTCCCCGATGCAGACCGCCTGGTCGGCCTCCTGCACATGGCGGGCGCCGGCATCGGCGGTGGAATACACGGCCACCGTGCGGTAGCCCATGGCGCGCGCGCTGCGGATCACGCGCAGCGCGATTTCGCCGCGGTTGGCGACCAGCACCTTGTGGAAAGGCGTGGCGGAAGGGGTAGAAACAGTCTTGGCAGTCATGAGAGTGGATCCGGATGAAGGCCTGTGGTCAGGCCGGCTGGGGAAAGATGCCCATGAACTTGCTGAGGATCTGCAGCATCACCTCGTCGGCGCCGCCGCCGATCGAGGTCAGGCGGCCGTCGCGGAAGATGCGCGAGATCGGGCTTTCGTCCATGAAGCCCATGCCGCCCCAGAACTGCAGGCAGCTGTCGGCCACTTCGCGGATCACCCGTCCGGCCTTGAGCTTGGCCATGGTGGCGGTGCGGGTCGCGTCCTGGCCGGCCGTGACCTCGGCCACGCCCTGCCAGCAGATCGCGCGCAAGCAGGCGACCTCGGTCTGCAGCTCGGCCAACCGGTAGTGCACCCACTGGTTGTCGAGCACCGAGCGGCCGAAGGCCTGGCGGTCGCGGGTATAGCCGATGGTGGTGTCGATCGCGCGCTGCGCCATGCCGGCGGTGTTGAGCGCGCCCCACAGCCGCTCGATCTGGAACTGCTCCATCTGGTAGATGAAGCCCATGCCCTCCTCGCCGATGCGGTGGCGCTGCGGCACGCGCACGTCGTCGAAGTGCAGCTGGGCGGTGTCCGACGCATGCATGCCCATCTTGCGCAGCTTGCGCGCCACCGTCACGCCCCTGGTCTTCATCGGCACGATGATCAGCGACTTGTTGCGGTGCGCCGCGCCGTCGGAGGTGTTGGCGAGCACGCAGCAGAAGTCGGCCTGGGTGCCGTTGGTGGTCCACATCTTGCCGCCGTTGATGACGTAGTCGCCGCCGTCCTTGCGCGCCGTGGTTTTGATCGAGGCCACGTCGGAGCCGCTGCCGACTTCCGAGACGCCGAGGCAGGCCACGTACTCGCCGGTGATCGCCGGCGCCAGGAATTCTTCGCGCTGTTCCTTGCTGCCGCGGTGCGCGAGCGCCGGGGTCGCCATGTCGGTCTGCACGCCGATGGCCATCGGGATGCCGCCGCAGTTCATGCGCGCCAGGCCCTCGGCCAGAACCGCGCCGTAGGAATGGTCGAGGCCCGAGCCACCGTTCTCGACCGGCTTGGTCAGGCCCAGCAGGCCGAGCGCGCCGAGCTGCCGGAAGACCTGGTGGGCCGGGAAGATCTCCTCGCGCTCCCATTCGTCGACATGGGGATTGATCTCCTTGTCGATGAAGCGGTTCAGCGTGTCGCGCAGGGCCTCGTGTTCGGGGGTGAGTTGCATGCCGTGAACCTCAGGGACGGGCGACCGAGAACTGCATCTTCTGCGGCTCGCGCAGCTCGGCCTCGCGGCAGATCGACAACACCTTGGACAGCACGGCGCGGGTGTCGCGCGGGTCGATCACGCCGTCGTCGAGCAGGCGCGCGCTGGTCGTGAAGACGCTCATCTGGCTGTCGAAGCGGTCGATGATGCGGCGCTCCAGATCGTCGAGCTTGGCCTGGTCGACCTCGCCCTTTCGCTTCATTGCGGCCTCGGTCACGATGACCATGGTCTTGGCGGCCTGCTCGCCTCCCATCACGGCCGTCTTGGCATTCGGCCACGAGAAGCAGAAGCGCGGATGGAAGCCGCGGCCGCACATGCCGTAGTTGCCGGCGCCGAAGGAAGCGCCGCAGTAGATGGTGATCTGCGGCACCGTGGCGTTGGTCACGGCCTGGATCATCTTGGAGCCGTGCTTGATGATGCCGGCCTCCTCGTAGTCCCGTCCGACCATGAAGCCGGTCGTGTTGTTGAGATAGAGGATCGGCGTCTTCGACTGGCAGCAGGCCTGGATGAAGTGGGTCGCCTTGGTGGCGCCGGCCGGGTCGATCGGACCGTTGTTGGTGACGATGCCCAGCGGCAGTCCTTCGATCTTGATGTGGCCGACCACGGTGGCCCCGCCGTAGTTCTCGCCGAATTCGAGGAACTCGGAGTCGTCGGCGATGCGGGCGATGACCTGCTTCATGTCGACCGGGCGCTTGTGGTCCATCGGCATGATGCCCAGCAACTCCTCGGCGTCGTAGCGCGGCGGCTTGAAGCGGCGCGGCGGCTCGGCCGGCAGATCGCGGTTCCAGTCGATGTTGGCCATGATCTCGCGGGCGATGCGGATCGCGTCGCGGTCGTCCTCGGCCAGGTAGTCGCCCAGGCCCGAGATCGAGGTGTGCATCACGGCGCCGCCGAGCTCCTCTTCGGTGGCGATCTCGCCGGTGGCGGCCTTGAGCAGCGGCGGGCCGGCCAGGAAGGCCCGCGAGCGGCCCCGGACCATCACGATGTAGTCCGACAGGCCGGTCTGGTAGGCCCCACCCGCCGTGGACGAGCCGTGCGTCACGGTGAGCACCGGCAGCCCGGCGGCCGAGATGCGCGCGATGTTGCGGAACAGGTTGCCGCCGGTCACGAACTCCTCGACCTTGTAGGTCATGAGGTTGGCGCCAGCGCTCTCGACCAGCTGGATGTAGGGCAGCTTGTTTTCCAGTGCCAGCTCCTGCATGCGCAGCTGCTTGGGGATGCCCATCGGCTGCAGCGCCCCGGCGTCGATGCCCGAGTCGGAGGCGTTGATCATCACACGCACCCCCGAGACCCAGCCGATGCCGCCGATCACGCCGCCGCCCGGCACGCTCTTCTCGAGGTCGGGGTTGTCGAGGCCCAGACCCGCCAGCGAAGAGATCTCGAGAAAGGGCGTGCCCGGGTCGAGCAGCAGCGACAGGCGCTCGCGCGGCAGCAGCTGGCCGCGCTTCTCGAAGCGCTCGCGCGACCTGGCCGAAGTGGCGACGCTGCGCCGCTCGTAGCCGTGGACGCGCTCGATCAGCGCGAGCATGCCGTCGCGGTTGGCCTGGAAGGCCTCGCTGCCGGGGGAAATGGTCGATTCGATGGTTGCCATGTGCGCTGTGCCCGTCGCGCTGGAGCGGGTCGATGGTGTGTGTCCGGCAAGCTTAGGCATCGGCCACGGCGAGGTCTTGCGCAAACTCGCTGCGCACGCGGCCTGCCTCGAACCGTCATTCAGCGCCTGGACGCAAGCGTTCCGCGCCCCCGCCCGCTAGCCTTCACCGGCATCCCCGCGGGCCCGAATCGAAAGCCATGTCCATCCTTCCCCACCCCTCCGACCAACGGCCGACGCGCAAGCCGGTACGCGACGGCGGCGACCTGCTGGCGCGCGAGTCGGTCGGACTCGACGCGCGTTTCGCCGGCATCGACTCGACCCTCGACGTCTTTCGCCTCGCCGCCGCAGCCTGGCCCGATCGCCCGGCGCTGACTTTCGTTCCCGACGGCAACGCCGAGGCCGCGCCGGTCGACGTCAGCTATGCCCGGCTGCACGAGCACATCGTCCGCACCGCCAACCACCTGGCCTCCCTCGGGCTGCGGCGCGACGACTGCGTCGCCTACCTGCTGCCGAACCTGCCCGAGGCACATTTCTGCATCTGGGGCGCCCAGGCCGTCTGCCGGGTGGCGGCGGTCAACCACTTCCTGGAGTCGGCGCAGATCGCCGACCTGCTACAGGCGCTGGACGCCCGGGTGGTGGTCACCGCCTCGCCCGCCGAGGCGCCGGCGCTGTGGGCCAAGCTGGGGCCTGTGCTGGCCGGACTGCCGGGCCTGCGCGAGACGCTGTGGGTCGGCGCCGCCGATCCGGCCGCCCTGCCGCCGGGCGTGCGCCGCTTCGACGACGTCCTGGCCGCGCAGCCCGCCGAGCCCGTGTTCGAGGCCCTGCGCGACCCGGCCGCCCTGGCCGCCTGCTTTCACACGGGCGGCACCACCGGCACGCCGAAGATCGCCCAGCTCTCGCACCGCGCGCTGGTGGTCAACAGCTGGATGCTGGGCGAGATGTTCGACATCCGGCCCAGCGACGTCATCGTCTGCGGCCTGCCGCTGTTCCACGTCAACGGCGTCGTCGTCACCGGGCTCGCGCCCTTCATGCACGGCGCGCGGGTGCTGCTCGCGGGCCGGGAGGGGTTTCGCAATCCGAAGCTGGTGGCCGGCTTCTGGCGGCTGGTGGAGCGCTTCCGCGTCACCACCTTCTCGGGCGTGCCGACGGTCTACGCGGCGCTGCTCAACGTGCCGCTCGCGGGCGCCGACGTCTCTTCGCTGCGCTTCGGCATCTGCGGCGCGGCGCCGATGCCGGTCGAACTGTTCCGGCGCTTCGAGCGCGCCACCGGCATCCGGCTGCTCGAAGGCTTCGGCATGACCGAGACCACCGCCTGCGCCTCGGTGAACCCACGCGACGGCGAGCGCCGGGTCGGCTCGATCGGCCTGCCGGTGCCGTACGGCCGCATGAAGACCGTGATCCTCGACGAGCGCGGCGCCCATGTGCGCGATGCCGCCACCGACGAGATCGGCGTGGTCGCGATCCTGGGGCCGCACCTGACGCCGGGCTACCGGGACCCGCGGCACGACGCCGGCCTCTGGCTGCCGGGCGGCTGGCTCAACTCGGGCGACCTCGGCCGGCGCGATGCCGACGGCTACTTCTGGCTGGTGGGCCGGGCCAAGGACCTGATCATCCGCGGCGGCCACAACATCGATCCGTCGATGATCGAGGAAGCCCTGGCCAGGCACCCCGAGGTCGAGCTGGTGGCCGCAGTCGGCCGCCCCGATGCCTATGCGGGCGAGCTGCCGGTCGCCTACGTCAAGCTGCGCCACGGCGCGCGCGCCGATGCGGAAGAACTCAAGGCCTTTGCCAAGGCGCATGTCACCGAGCGCGCCGCCGCGCCCAACTGGGTCGAGTGCATCGACAGCATGCCGGTCACCGCGGTCGGCAAGATCTTCAAGCCGACGCTGCGCAAGCACGCGATCGCGCGCACCCTGCGCGAGCTGTTTGCCGAAGGGGATCTGCAGCACGCCGGCATCGAGGTGCGCGACGACCGCACGCACGGCGTCGTCGCCGTGGTGGGGGTGGCCGACGAGGCCGCACGCGCCCGCGTGGCCGAACTTTGCGCCGGACTCGCGCTGCAGGTGCGCAGCACGGTCGGCTGACCCCTCATTCACCAGGAGACAACACGCATGATTTCGAGAAGAAGATTCAGCCAGGCGACCGCCGCCGGCCTGCTGCTGCCCGCGGGCGGCGCCCTGCTGGCCCAGACCGGCGACATCAAGGTGGCGCTGATCGTCGCCAAGACCGGCCCCTTCGAGGCCTATGCCAAGCAGGACGAGCTGGGCTTCCGCATGGGGCTCGAATACCTCACCGGCGGCAGCATGGCGATCGACGGCCGCAAGGTGCAGATCATCGTCAAGGACGACCAGCTGCGGCCCGACCTGTCGAAGGCGCTGCTGGCCGAGGCCTATGCCGACGACAAGGTCGACATCGCGGTCGGCGCCGGCGGATCGTCGGGCACGGTGGCGGCGCTGCCGATCGCCGAGGAGTACAAGAAGATCCTGATCGTCGAGCCGTCTGCGGCCGACTCGATCACGGGTGACAAGTGGAACCGCTACGTTTTCCGCGTCGCGCGCACCACCAGCCTGGACGCCACCGCCTCGGTGTCGGCCTTCGGCGGCCCGGTGACGGTGGCCTTCCTGGCCCAGGACAACGTCTTCGGCCGCGACAACGTCACGGCCTACAAGGAGGCCTTCGCGCGGCTCAATCCGCAGGCCAGGATGGGCCACGAGGAATTCGTGCCGCAGGGCACGACCGACTTCACGGCGCCGTTCCAGCGCATCGCCGACTCGCTCAAGGGCACGACCGGGCGCAAGGTGCTGGTGATCCCGTGGGGCGGCGAGCACCCGATCCGCAAGCTGGCCGGCATGAACCCCGAGCGTTTCGGCATCGAGCTGTCGCCCGGTGGCTCGCTGCTGAGCGTGATGCAGACCTGGCGCGAGTTCGAGGGCCTGGAGGGGGGCACCTACTACCACTACAAGTTCCCGCGCAACAAGGCCAACGACTGGCTGGTGACCGAGCACATGAAGCGCTACAAGATGCCGCCGGACTTCTTCGTCTGCGGCGGCTTCTCGGCCGCCAGCGCGGTCGTGACCGCGATTCGCAAGGCTCGCTCGACCGACACCGAGAAGCTGATCGCGGCGATGGAGGGCATGGACTTCGAGACCCCCAAGGGCACGATGACCTTCCGCGCGGAAGACCACCAGGCCATGATGCCGATGTACCACTTCAAGATGAAGAAGCGGGCGCAGCAGGGGGACGAGTGGGACATCCTCGAACTGGTGCGGGAGATTCCGGCATCGGAGATCAAGCTGCCGATACGGAACAAGCGGGGGTAGCTGTCGGACAGCGCCGCCTCGCTCCCGAACGTCTTGCGCACGGTGTGCGGCGGGCAGGCGGCCTGCGCTGAGCTGACCGTCCCGCGCCTCACTCCCGCAACGCCACCCGCAGCTTCGGAATCAGCCCCGCGGGCCCGTACGAGCGCTTGCTGCGACGGAACCCAGGCAGCCCCATGTCCTGCTCGAAGTTGAGCCATTGCACCGGGCGCGCGAAGCTGCGGCAGAAGTGCTGGAACATGTAGGGATAGATACCGACATGGCTGTCCAGCCCCTTCGCGAAGCGCATCACGAAGACACTGGGCTGAAGCTCCTGCGCCAGCACGAAGCCCAGCGGCTGGTCGCCCTCGAAATGGATGAAGCCTTCGAGGCCGAAGGTCGAGGCCTCGGCAATGGCCTCGAGGCAGGCGGACTCGTCGGCCTCGCCGTGGGCCTTGCCCTTCTGCGCCATCCAGCCCCGCAGCACCTCCCGCGCGGCGTCGGCCGCTTCGACGCCGAATGGAACGCTGCGCGGCACGCAGGTCGCCAGCAGTTGCCGGACCTGGTTGCGCTTCCTGGCGAGCGCGCGGCCCGGATAGTCGCTGAACTGCCGGGCCTCGAACAGGTAGTCGGCATCGTCGGCCGAAGTCCAGTGGCGGAACTGCGACGGCGAGAGCCTGTCGACGTGACGCTGCGCGATCGGGTACAGGCAGTCGTGGCCGTCGAGCAGCCGGCGCAGCACGTCGAGCGGCGCCTCGTGCAAGGCGAACAGCGGCATCAGGTGCCGCGTGCCGTCGTAGGCGCGGCCCGAGATGCTGGGCCAGTCGCCGGGCAGGTAGCGGTAGTCGTGCGCCTGCCGAAAGAGATAGAGGTTCGAAAAGGCATGGTCCGACAGGCAATGCTCGGCGCTGCCTTCGCGCAGCCGCATCAGCGCCGCCTCGATCGGCGCCTGCAGCGCCAGCGTGAGCGGCAAGCCGCTCATGCAGCCGGGCGCGCCACCTTGCGCACGCCGGGCGCAGGCGCATCCGCCGGGGGTCCCGCGAAGCACTGGGCGATCGAGAGCCACTCGCGGGCCGAGCCCTGGCTGTAGCGCAGCCCGGTGTCGGCCAGGTTGCGTCGCTGCGTCACCAGCAGGCAGAAATCGAGCGCGCTGCCGCGCACGAATTCGGGCGAGGCGGGATCGCCCCAGTGCCAGCTGTCGTTGCCGGGCGCATCGAGCGAGATGAATGGAACCACCGGCGGCACCGGCAGCTTGCGGTTGACGAAGCTCCAGCCGAAGGTGGTGACGCCGATGTGGGCGATGTGCTTGAGCCGCAGCGTGGCGGCGCGCTCGCGGCCGACCACGTCCCACACGTCCTGCCCATGCGCCCAGGTCTCCATCAGCCGCGCCGACGCAAAGGAGCGTGCGCTCATGCTCGGGCCGTACCAAGGCAGCCGCGCCTTCGGGTCGAGCACGGCCAGCAGGTCGGTGAGCCGCATCGCGATCGGCTCCCAGTGCGCGAGCAGCGCGGCGCCGTCGAGGTGGCCGTACTTCTCGCGTGCAATGGCGCTGATCTCCTTGCCGGTGGCCAGCACCTCGGTCAGCGCCGCGGTGTCGCGCGCGAACGCCTCGGCGTCGGTTGCGGAGAGGGTCGCCGTCTGGTCGAAGTAGCACAGGTGCGCCACCTCGTCCCAGGGCGTCCAACCGTAGAAGTCGCTCTTCAGGCGCCATTGCGCGGGCGTGAGGCTGCGGCAGAGGTCGGCGAGTTCGCGGTACTCGGCGCGCAGGTCGTCGGCAGTGTCTTTCATCGTGCTTCCTGCTTCGTGGTCTCAAAGGCCGAGCTGCCGCGCCGCGAGGTCCTTCATGACCTCCTCGGAGCCGCCGCCGATCATCATCACCTTGACCTCGCGGTAGATGCGCTCGCTCTGCGTGCCGCGCATGAAGCCCATGCCGCCAAGCAGCTGCACCGCCTGGTCGGCGCAGAACTGCATCGCCTGCGTGGCCTGCACCTTGGCCAGGCAGACGCGCGCCACCAGGCGCGCCGGATCGGCCAGCTTGTGCTCGATGCGGTAGGCCAGGTCGTAGACCAGCGTGCGCGATGCATCGATGCGCATGGTCATGTCCATCAGCTTGTGGCGCACCACCTGGCGCTCGGACAGGGGCATGCCGAAGGAGACGCGCTGGCGCGTCCAGTCGACCGCTTCCTTCAGGCAGACCTCGGCAAAACCGCAGGCCAGCGCCGACATGAACAGACGCTCGGTGTTGAAGTTGTTCATGAAGGTCTTGAAGCCCTTGTTCTCGATCCCGACCAGGTTGGCGACCGGCACCCGGCAGTCGTCGAAGCGCAGGTGCGCCGTGTCGGAGCTCCACCACCCCATCTTCTTGAGCGCGGTCCGCGTGAGACCGGGCGTGTCGCCGTCGATCAGCAGCACCGAGATGCCGCCCGCACCCTTGATGGCCGGATCGGTGCGCACCGCGGTGGTGATGAAGTCGGCCCGCATGCCCGATGTGATGAAGGTCTTCTCGCCGTTGACGACATAGTGATCGCCGTCGCGCACCGCGGTGGTCTTGAGCGCCGCCACGTCGGAACCGCCCGAGGGCTCGGTGACCGCCAGCGCCGCGATCTTCTCGCCGGCCAGCACCGGCGGAATGACCCGCTGCTTGAGCGCCTCGCTGCCCGCGTGCAGGATCGGCGGCAGTGCGATGCTGTGCGAGTTCAGCGAGGCCTGCAGCCCGCCCCCGCCGCAGCGCGCGAACTCCTCCGCCACGATCAGCTGGAAGAAGACGTCGGCCGGCGTGCCACCGTAGGCCTCCGGGTAGCCCAGGCCCTGCACGCCGAGCTCGGCGGCGCGCGCGTACAGTTCGCGCGGGAAGGTTTCGGCCTCGTCCCACTCGGCGACGAAGGGCGTGATCTCGCGCGATATGAATTCGCGCAGGGTGGCGCGAAACTGTTCGTGCTCGGGCGTGAAATAGAAGGGCAGCGGCGGTGCCTCGAGGAATTCCATGGTGTCTCCTGTCTGGCATGAGGCTAGCGGCGCGGACGGGAATGGTCTTGCGCCGACTGGCTGCGAGACCGTACCGGAGCGCTCCTGCGTAAGCGACGCGGCCAGGATTCAGGCGAAATGGATACAATGAATACACGTATTCAAAGGAGCCTGGCCATGGCCACTTCGATCCGCCTCGACCCGGCGCTGGAAAGCCGGCTCGATTTTCTTGCTTCGCAAACGGGCCGGACCAAGGCCTTCTATCTGCGCGAATTGGTGGAAAGAGGATTGTCCGACCTCGAAGACTACTACCTGGCAGCGGCCACCCTCGAGCGCGTGCGCAAGGGCGAAGAGAAGGTTCACAGCGCGCAAGCGGTGAGGACGAAGCTTGGCCTGGACCATTGACTACACCGACACCGCGCTCAAGCAACTGCGCAAGCTCGACAAGCAGACGGCCCGACGCATCGTCGACTTCATGGATGAGCGCATCGCGAACCAGCAGGACCCGCGGGCTTCCGGCAAGGCACTGACGGGGCCGTTGCTCGGCGCCTTTTGGCGCTACCGGGTCGGTGACTGCAGGGTGATCTGCGATATCCAGGACCAACAGATACGCATCTTGGTCGTCGAACTCGGCGACCGCAAAGACGTTTTTCGATAGCGACCCAGCGAACCCAATGACAAGACTTCGACACGACCCCTCGAACAGGTGGCCCTCATGACGCTCGACACCGGCTTGGCCGTCGTGCTCGGCGTGGCCGTCGGCGCCCTCGCCGGCATCGTGGGCGGGGCGCTTGCGGCCTGGCGCCAGTCGAAGCTGGCGCTGGAGAAATGGTCGCGCTCGCGCGAAGACCAGCATCGCCGCGACACGCGGGAGGCGGTGGCGACCGTGGCCCGAACGCTGGCCTCTACCGCCCATTCGATGATGTGGGCCACCTTCAAGGTCCTGACCTCGGGCAAGGCGAGCCGCGAGGCGCTGGCCTCCTTCGAGGTCGAGTTCCACGGCGAGGTGGCGACCCTGGTCGGTGCCCAGATGCAGCTCGCGGCGCTCGACCACGCGCTCTACGCCCGGGTCACGCCCTACATCGGCCAGGTGATCGCCCTGGGCGGCAACACCTATGCGGCGTTGCGGGCGTCGATGGAGAAGGACCTCGACGCCGAGGACCGGCTGCGCGGCTGCAACCAGGAGGCACTGGACCTGATCCGGGACGTGCCTACCAAGGTGGCCGGTCTGCTGGCCCCGCCGGAAGCCGCGGCGGCAGGCTAAAGAACGCGCGCCCGCGGCCGATATCCATGCAGCGGGCAGCCCGGTGCCGGCCCCGCAGGTGTCGCATCCATGACGACGGCCGATCGGACAACCGAGACTTTCCTCACGCGCAGGCGATGTTTTGGCGCGCGGGAAAGCACTTCGGCGGCCTTTTCAGCCACGCTTAAGGATCGACGAAGAGACTGGTTCCGAGGCAAAGGAAAAGTCCCTTGCCCCACCGAAAAGGATCGAACGCCATGAAGCCTTCCGCCGCCGCCCCCAAGCCCCTGACCCCGTCGCAGATCAAGCTCGTGCTCGAGCTGCTCGAGCTGCGGCAGCTGGCACCGAAGGAGACCGCCGCGAAGTTCGATCGGCTGGCCCGGGGCAAGACCTTTTCCGAAGCCCAGCAGGAGGCGATCGAGATCCTCTTCGCGCTCGAGGAAGACGAGATCCCCGACGCCCTGTTCGACTTCGCGGACGACGAGGCCCGCGACATCGTTCGCGACGGCCTGGCGCACGAGGCGCGACTCACGTTCGTGCGGGCCTGACCCGCTTCAGGACGACGGCTCGTCCTCGCCCTTCGCGCGGTACCAGGTCGGATAGAACTTGGCCACCTGGGGCCCGTCGGTGGCCAATGCGTGGCAGCCGTCGAGCTGGAAGGGCTTCTGGGTCTGCGAGACCGCGAGGTCGGCGCCCGCCAGCGTCTGCAGCACGCCGGTGGCCATGGTCCGCAGCAGCTCCGACATGTGGGTGCAGCCGCGCACGCCGCCGAACAGCCGCACGGCGGCGCGGTTGAAGCCAGGCCCCACACGCAATCCGACCAGCGCCGCATAGTCGGGCGCGATCCTGCCGCAGACCTCGTCGAACGGCGCCGCGTCGGTGGCGGCCACCGCATCGACGATCAACGCGGTGGCATCGACCGTGAGCCGCAACCACATCGAATGGATCGGCGCCCCGCCGCGCCGCTCGCCGCCCGGAAAGCGGAAGTCGTGGGCGCGCACGTCCTCGAGGTGGCCATCGACATCCCAGAGGCCATCGGCACGGCGATGGCCGCGGATGGTGATGGTGCGGGCGTGCACCTCGGTGCGTTCGGCGGAAGAAGGCGGCAATGGCATGGCAGGAGCGTCGATGATGCCATCGACGGGTAGCGCCCGTCTTGCGCCCAATGGCTGCGCCTCGTCAGCGAGTTGGCGCAAGCCTCGGGCGGAGCGGCTGGCTAAGCTCCTGCTCCAGCGACACCCCGTCGACACCGAGGAGCGAGACCACCATGACCACCCCCCCGACCCCGCAGAAAACCGTCCGCATCGGAGGCGCCTCCGGCTTCTGGGGCGACAGCATGGTGGCGGCGCCGCAGCTCGTGAAGCTCGGCCGGCTCGACTATCTGGTGTTCGACTTCCTGGCCGAGACCACGATGTCGATCCTGGCCTCGGCCCGGGCCAAGAAACCCGAACTCGGCTATGCCACCGACTTCGTCGACATCGCGATGAAATCCGTGTTGGCCGAGGTCAAGCGCCAGGGCATCAAGGTGGTGAGCAATGCCGGCGGCATCAACCCCCACGGCTGCGCCGCCGCGCTGCAGGCGCTGGCCGATGCCGAAGGCGTGGCGCTGCGCATCGCGGTGGTCGAGGGCGACGACGTCAGCACGCAGATGCCGCAGCTGCGCGAGGCCGGCACCCGCGACATGTTCACCGGCGAGGCACTGCCCGAGAAGGTGCTGAGCGCCAACGCCTACCTGGGCGCGCTGCCGATCGCGGCTGCGCTGGCGGCTGGCGCCGACGTCGTCATCACCGGGCGCTGCGTCGACAGCGCGGTCACGCTCGGGCCGCTGATGCATGAATTCGGCTGGCAGCCCGGCGACCACGACCTGCTGGCCTCGGGCAGCCTCGCGGGCCACATCATCGAGTGCGGCTGCCAGGCCACCGGCGGGCTGCACACCGACTGGGAAGACATCCCGGACTGGGCCCACATGGGCTACCCGATCGTCGAATGCCATGCCGACGGCAGTTTCGTCGTCACCAAGCCCGAGGGCACCGGCGGCAAGGTGATCCGCGCCAACGTGGCCGAGCAGCTGCTCTACGAGATCGGCGACCCCGGGGCCTACCTGCTGCCCGACGTCAGCTGCGATTTCCGCGAGGTCGTGATCGAACAGCTCGGCGCCGACCGCGTGCGGGTGGGCCCCGCACGCGGACGCGCGCCCTCCCCCAGCTACAAGGTCTCGGCCACGCAGCTCGACGGCTTCCGGTGCGCCGGCAGCATGGTCTTCGTCGGCATCGACGCCGAGAAGAAGGCGGTACGCACCGCCGAGGCGATCATCGAGCGCACCGGCGAGATCCTGCAGCAGATGGGCCTGCCACCCTTCACCTCGACCTACATCGAGGTGATCGGCTCCGAATGGCTGTACGGCCCGCACGCGCGCACGCGGCAAGTGCGCGAGGTCACGATGCGGGTGGTCGCCAATCATCCGCAGAAGGCGGCGCTGGCGATGTTCGCGCGCGAGATCGCGCCGTCGGGCACCTCGTGGGCGCCGGGCACCACCAGCCCCGGCGGCGGACGGCCGGCGGTGTCGCCGCTGATCAAGCCCTTCGCGTTCACGCTGGCCAAGGCCGCGGTGCCGGTGGCCTTCGTGCTCGGAGGCGAACGGCATGCGGTGGAGATTCCCGCCGATGTCGACGGCGCGGCGGCCTCGCCGGCCACCGAGCCGCCGCCCTTCGAGGAGGACGGCGGCGAGCAGGTCGAGGTTCGCCTCATCGAGCTCGCCTGGGCCCGCAGCGGCGACAAGGGCAACCTGTCGAACATCGGCCTGATCGCGCGCCGGCCGGAGTGGCTGCCGCTGCTGTGGTCGCGTGTCACGCCGCAGTTCGTCGGGGACTACTTCGCCCACTTGGTGCACGGCAAGGTCGAACGCTTCCATCTGCCCGGCATCGCATCGATGAACCTGCTGCTGCACGATGCGCTCGATGGCGGCGGCCCGTCGTCGATGCGCATGGACCCGCTGGGCAAGGGCATGGCGCAGATGCTTCTGGATGCGACGGTGCAGGTGCCGCGGCGCGTGGCGGAGGCGGCGCGCGCGGCGCGTTGAGCCCGGCGGCCCCATCGAATTCATCTATATGTAACGCAGGCTGCATCGATTGGATAACTAAGACTCCGCTTCTATTCTTCGTCCGCCAGCCAACAAGCCAGCCACGGAGACACGAAGAGATGGAGCGATCATTCGCCGAAGAAGTCAAACGCCTTTCGCTGGGCGCCGACGAGGTATTCCACGGCGAGGGCATCCTCGCCGTCACCAAGGCGCTGCTGCAGTCGGGCGTCAGCTACATCGGCGGGTACCAGGGCGCGCCGGTCTCGCACCTGATCGACGTGCTGGGCGATGCCCGCGGCCTGCTCGACGAGCTGGGCATCTACTTCGAGAACAGCGCCTCCGAGGCCGGCGCGGCCGCGATGCTTGGCGCCTCGATCAACTACCCGGTGCGCGGTGCCGTGACCTGGAAGTCCACCGTCGGCACCAACGTGGCCTCCGACGCGCTGTCGAACCTGGCCTCGGCCGGTGTCAAGGGCGGCGCGCTGGTGATCCTCGGCGAGGACTACGGCGAAGGCTCCAGCATCATCCAGGAGCGCACCCACGCCTTCGCGATGAAGTCGCAGATGTGGCTGATGGACCCACGGCCCAACCTGACCTCGATCGTCGACGCGGTGGAGCGCAGCTTCGAGCTGTCGGAGGCCAGCCAGACGCCCGTGATGCTGCAGTTGCGCATCCGTGCCTGCCACGTGCACGGCAGCTTCGTGTGCAAGGACAACCGCGCGCCTGCGGTGTCGACCCGCGACCTCATCGAGCGGCCCGTGTTCGACTTCGGCACCATCAACCTGCCCCCCTCGATCTACGCCCAGGAGCGCATGAAGATCGAATCGCGCTGGCCGGCGGCGCTGGACTTCATCCGCCGCGAGGGCCTCAACGAGCGCTTCGACGGCGACTGCAGCGACATCGGCCTGGTGCTGCCCGGCGGCCTCTACAACGGCACCTTGCGGGCGCTGCAGCAGCTGGGCCTGGCCGACGCCTTCGGCAACAGCCGCATCCCGCTGCAGGTCCTCAACGTGGTGTACCCGCTGGTGCCCGACGAGCTGGTGGATTTCTGCGCCGGCAAGCGCGCGGTGCTGCTGATCGAGGAAGGCCAGCCCAACTACATCGAGGATGCGCTGCACGCGATCCTGCGGCGCGCCGGCAGCGACACCACGCTGCACGGCAAGGACATCTTCCCGATGGCCGGCGAATACACCGGTGAAGTGCTGGTGCGCGCGCTGGCCGAGTTCGTGCGGCGCTCGGCGCCCGAGGCGCTCGCGGCCGAGGGCGTGGCGCGGGTCGGCGAGGCCGCGGCGCCGCTGGCGACACTCAAGCCGCAGGCGATCGAAGCCCTCGGCATGCCGGTCCCGAACCGGCCGCCGGGCTTCTGCATCGGCTGCCCCGAGCGGCCGGTGTTCGCGGCCATCAAGCTGATCCAGAAGGACCTGGGCGCGATCCACGTCAGCGCCGACATCGGCTGCCACACCTTCGGCACCTTGCCGCCCTTCAACGTGGGCAGCACGGTGCTCGGCTACGGCCTCGGGCTCGCGAGCTCCTCGGGGGTCGGGCCGCTGATGGGCAACCGGGTCGTCAGCATCATGGGCGACGGCGGCTTCTGGCACAACGGCTTCACCAGCGGCATCGTGAACGCGGTCTACAACGCGCAGGATTCGGTGCTGGTGATCCTCAAGAACGGCTACACCTCGGCCACCGGCACGCAGGCGATCCCGTCGTCGCCGACCCAGCCGGCGGCCAAGCCGCTGACGCTGGACATCGAGGCCGCGCTCAAGGGCGTCGGCGTGGGCTGGGTGCGCAAGGTGCCCAGCTACAACGTCGGCCGCATGCGCGAGACGCTCAACGAGGCCATGACGACCGCCGAGGGCGGGCTCAAGGTCATCATCGCCGACGGCGAATGCCAGCTCGAGCGCCAGCGCCGCATCAAGCCGGTCAATGCCGCGAAGCTCAAGCGCGGCGAGCGCGTGGTGCGCACCCGCTTCGGCATCGACGACGATGTCTGCACCGGCGACCACTCGTGCATCCGCTTGTCGGGCTGCCCGTCGCTGACAGTCAAGCCGAACCCGAGCCCGCTGCGCACCGACCCGGTGGCGACGGTCAACCAGGGCTGCGTCGGCTGCGGCCTGTGCGGCGAGAACGCCCATGCCGCGATCCTTTGCCCGTCCTTCTACAAGGCCGAGATCGTGCAGAACGCCGGCACCTGGGAGCGGCTGCTGCACCGGCTGCGCAATGGCGTGATCGGGATGATGGCCGGCAAGGCGCGCAACGACTTCGAGGCGGTGGCGGCATGAGCGATTCGACCTTCCCTGGCGCCGGCCAGGGCCCGCGCATCGTCACCGTGCTGGTGGCCGCGATGGGCGGCGAAGGCGGCGGGGTGCTGGCCGACTGGCTGATCTCGGCCGCGGCCGCGCAGGACTTCCCGGTGCAGAGCACCTCGGTGCCGGGCGTGGCGCAGCGCACCGGCGCGACCAACTACTACATCGAGATCTATCCGGTGGCGCGCGCGGAGCTCGGCGGCGCGCAGCCGGTGTTCTCGCTGACGCCGAACCCGGGCGACGTCGACATCGTCGCGGCCTCCGAACTGGTGGAAGCGGGGCGCGTGCTGCAAGGCGGCTTCGTGCATCCGCGCCGCACCACGCTGGTGGCCTCGCTGCACCGCGAGTACGCGGTGTCCGAGAAGACCGCGATGGGCGACGGCCGCTACGAAGGCCAGCGGGTGGTCGAGGCGGCGCAGCAACTCGCCCTGCGTGCCTTCCTGTTCGACATGCGCTCGCTGGCCTGGAAGCACGGCACGGTGATCAACACCGTGATGTTCGGCGCCATGGCCGCAAGCGGCGCGCTGCCCTTCTCGCGCGAAGCCTGCGAGCAGGCGATCCGCGCATCGGGCAAGGCGGTCGAGGCCAGCCTGAAGGGCTTCGCGGCCGGCTTCGAGCATGTGGCGGGCCGCGGTGCGGCCACCGCCGCTGCGCAGGACGCCGAAGCCAGGGCGTCGGCCGATGCCCGTGTGCGGGCGCTGCCCGAGCCGCTGCGCGCGATCGTCGGCAGCGGACTGCGGCAGGTGGCCGACTACCAGGACGCCCGCTACGCCGACCTCTACCTGTCGCGCGTCGAGGCGCTGCGCGACATCGAACGGGCCACCGGGGGCGACTTCCCGGTGACGCGCGAGACCGCGCGCTACCTCGCGCTCTGGATGAGCTACGAGGACGTGATCCGCGTCGCCGATCTGAAGACCCGCAGCGACCGCCTGCAGCGCGTGCGCCAGGAAGTCGGCGCCAAGGCCGGCGAGCCGCTGCGGCTGACCGAATACCTCAAGCCGGGGCTCGACGAGATCTGCTCGGTGCTGCCGACGCCGGCCGCGCACTGGCTGCGACGCCGTCTGGGCCACAAGGCGAACAAGCTCAATGTAGGCCTGCACATGCGCACCGACACCGTGCTCGGCTTCGCCATGCTGTGCGGGCTGCGCGCGCTGCGGCCGCTGCGCCGCCGCACCTCGCGCTACGCAGCCGAGCAGGCCATGATCGAGCGCTGGCTCGATGCCGTCCGCCGCGCACTCGCGATCAGCCCGCGCATGGGCTACGAGCTCGCGCTGTGCGGCAACCTCGTGAAGGGCTACGGCGAGACCAGCGAACGCGGCCACCGCAACCTGGCGGGCCTGCTCGACGACATCCAGCCGGCGCTCGCGCACGCGCCGCAGGACCCTTCGCTCGACGACGCGGCAGCGCGCGTGCGCTCGGCGCGCGCGGCAGCCCTGGACGACCCCGAAGGCCGCACGCTGGCACGCGCGCTGGGGCTCGCGCCGCCGGAGCCGAAGTCCCATCCGATCCGCATCGTCCGACGCAAGCCGGCCGGCTGAACGCCCCCCGTTTTCCCTCAAGCAAGAACCACAGGAGACAAGATGAAACTCGAAGCCCAACGCACCGCCCGTTTCCGCATCGGCCGCCGCGCCGCCACCGCTTGGCTGGCCGGCACCGCGCTGCTGTCCTTCGGGGGCGGCGCGCTGGCCGCCGACCCGATCAAGATCGGCGCGGTGGTCTCGGCCACCGGCCCGGCCTCGTTCCTGGGCGATCCGCAGCAGAAGACGCTCGAGATGTACGTGAAGAAGATCAACGACGGCGGCGGCGTGCTCGGCCGCAAGCTCGAACTGGTGCTCTACGACGATGCCAGCGACGCCAACAAGGCCAACGCCTTCACGCGCCGCCTGATCATGCAGGACGAGGTCGACGTCATCCTCGGCGCATCGACCACCGGCTCCACGATGGCGATGGCGCCGCAGGCCGAGGCGGCCAAGGTGCCGCTGGTCTCGCTGGCCGCCGCCTCGGTGATCGTCGAGCCGGTCAAACCCTACGTGTTCAAGATGCCGCACTCCGACCGCATGGCGGCGCAGAAGGTGCTCGCCGAGATGAAGACGCGCGGCTTCACGCAGTTCGCGCTGCTGTCGGACACCGGCGGCTTCGGCAAGTCGGGCCGCACCGAGACCCTCAAGCTGGCCGAGGCCATGGGCATGAAGGCGGTCGAGGACCAGACCTACGGCGAGAAAGACACCGACATCACGCCGCAGCTGACGAAGATCAAGTCCTCGCCGGCACAGGCGATCCTGGTCTTCGGCACCGGCCAGGCGCCGGCGATCGTGGCGCGCAACTACCAGCAGCTGGCGATGAAGCAGCCGCTCTACACCACCCACGGGCAGGCCTCGACCGAGTTCATCCGGATCGCCGGCAAGTCCTCGGAGGGCATCCGCATGCCTTCGCCCGCGCTGCTGATCGCGTCCGCGCTGCCGGCCGCCGATCCGCAGAAGAAGGTCAGCGTCGACTACGCCAAGGAGTTCGAGACCCAGGCCAAGATGGACGTGTCGACTTTCGGCGGCTATGCGCATGACGCGCTGTTCATGGTGGTGGACGCGGTCAAGCGCGCCGGCGGCACCGACAAGCAGAAGCTGCGCGACGCCATCGAGGCGACCAGCGGCTTCGTCGGTGTGAGCGGCATCTACAAGATGTCGCCGACCGACCACATGGGCCTGGACGTGTCGGCCTTCCGGATGGTGGAAGTCCAGGGAGGCGCGTTCAAGGAAGTTCGTTGAGCCGGCGGCCGCCCCGGCCCCGGAGCAACGCATGAACTTGAACACCCACGACCACCGGCGCCACGCCGCCCGGCGCCTGCCGCGCTTCGTCTTCGACTATGTCGATGGCGGCGCGGAAGACGAACGCTGCCTGCGCCGCAACGGCGACGACCTGGCCGCGCTGCACCTGCTGCCCCAGGTGCTGCGCGACACGCGCAACGCAGACACCTCGGTCAAGGCCTTCGGCCAGCGCTGGACCATGCCGGCGGGCATCGCGCCGATCGGCTTCTCCGGCCTGGTACGGCCGCACGGCGACCTGCTGCTGGCGCGTGCGGCGGCGGCCGAAGGCGTTCCCTTCGTGCTGTCGACCGCCTCCAACGACCGACTCGAAGCGGTGCGCGCGGCCGGGCTCGAACGCAACCCGCAGGCCCAGCAGTGGCTGCAGCTCTACGTGATGTCCGATCGCTCGATCGCCGAGCAGCTGGTGCGGCGCGCCCGCAGCGCCGGCTTCGGCGCGCTGGTGCTGACGGTCGACGTGGCGGTCAGCGGGATGCGCGAACGCGACGTGCGCAACGGCTTCAAGCTGCCGTTCCGGTTCACGCCTTCGACCCTGCTCGACCTGGCGCGCCATCCGGCCTGGTCGCTGTCGATGGCACGGCAGGGCCGCTCTCCCTCCTTCGTGAACCTGAGCGAATCGGAAGGCGGCGGCCAATCGGCGCAGCTGCAGGCCGCGCTGCTGTCGCGCGCGATGGACCGCACGCTGGCCTGGGAACAGCTGGACTGGCTGCGCCGTCTGTGGGACGGTCCACTGCTGCTCAAGGGCGTGCTCCATCCGGCCGATGCCGAGCGCGCGGCGCGCAGCGGCATCGACGGCATCGTGGTGTCGAACCACGGCGGCCGGCAGCTCGACGCGGGGCCCTCCACCATCTCGGTGCTGCCGCGCATCGTCGATGCCGTGGCAGGCCGCATGCCGGTGTTCGTCGACAGCGGCTTCCGCCGCGGCAGCGACGTCGTCAAGGCGCTGGCCTGCGGCGCCACCGCGGCCTTGGTCGGACGGGCCGCGGTCTGGGGCATGGCCAGCGGCGCCGAGGCCGGCTGCCGCAGCGTGCTCGCGACCCTGCGCGACGAGGTCGCGCGCACCCAGATCCTGATCGGCGCCGACAGCACCGCCGACGTCTGCGCCGACCACCTGGCGGCGCGTTCCATCCTTCCGGGAGGCAGCCTTGTCTGACTTCATGCAGTTCGTCTTCTCGGGGCTGACCACCGGCGCGATCTACGCGCTGGCGGCCCTGGGCTTCTCGCTGATCTACAACGCGAGCGGCGTGATCAACTTCGCCCAGGGCGACTTCCTGATGCTGGGCGGCATGGTCACGGCCGCACTGCTGGCCCACCAGATGCCGTACGGCCTGGCGATGGTCGGCGGCGTGGCCGCCACGGTCATCGTCGGCCTGCTGCTGTACCGGCTGGCGATCCGGCCGGCCGGCGAAGCCAGCGTGGTGTCGCTGATCATCATCACGATCGGCGCCTCGATCTTCATCCAGGGCGTGGTGCAGATCGTGCTCGGCAAGAACCAGCAGACGCTGCCGCCCTTCAGCGGCGACCGCGCGCTGCAGATCATGGGCGCCTACGTGCTGCCGCAGAGCCTGTGGGTGCTGGGCACGGCCGCCGTGCTGGTGGCGCTGTGCTTCGGCTTCTTCCGCTTCACGATGGTCGGCAAGGCGATGCTGGCGGTGGCGGCCAACGCGCTGGCGGCGCGCGCGGTCGGCATTCCGACGGCACGGGTTCTGCAGCTGTCCTTCGGCCTGTCGGCGCTGCTCGGCGCGGTGGCCGGCGTGGTGGCGGCACCGGTCACCACCACGGTCTACGACATCGGCCTGATGCTCGGCATGAAGGGCTTCGTCGCGGCCACGCTCGGCGGCCTCGGCAGCGGACTCGGCGCGGTGGTCGGCGGCCTGATCGTCGGCCTGCTAGAGGCGCTGGTGGCCGGCTACATCTCGTCGGCCTACAAGGACGCCGTGCCCTTCGTGATGATCGTCGTGATCCTGCTGGTCATGCCGCACGGGCTGTTCGGCGCCAAGACTTCGGACCGCGTATGAAGGCCCTGTTCCGCCCTTCCCTGCTGGCGCTGGCCCTGGTGCTGGCGCTGCTCCCTTTCGCCTTGCCGAACAACTACGTGGTCGACATCGCGGTGCGCATCGCGCTGGCCGCGATCGCGGCCATCGGGCTCAACCTGCTGATGGGCTTCGCCGGCCAGATCAGCATCGGCCACGCGGCCTTCGTCGCCATCGGCGCCTATGTCAGCGGCATCGTCACCGCGCGCTTCGGCTGGCCGCCGCTGGCCGCCATCGGTGGCGCCGCGGTCGGCGCCGCCGTGGTGGCCTGGCTGATCGCCAAGCCCATCCTGCGCCTGAAGGGTCACTCGCTGACCATGGCCACGCTGGGCCTGGGCGTGATCGTCAACATCGTGCTGATCAACGAGGTCGACTGGACCGGCGGGCCCGACGGCATGCCGGTGCCGCCGCTGGAGGTGGCCGGCTTCGCCTTCGCCAAGGTGCGGCACTGGTATGCGCTGGCGGCGGTGCTGCTGTGGCTGTCGGTGCTGCTGTCGCTCAACCTGTACCAATCGCCGGCCGGCCGCGCGCTGCGCGGGCTCAACGGCTCCGAGGTCGCGGCCCGCGTGATGGGTGTGGACGTGGCGCGCTTCAAGGTCCGGGCCTTCGTCGCCTCGGCCGTGTTCGCGGCGGCCTCGGGCAGCCTGACGGCGCACTACCTCGGCTTCATCAGTCCCTCGATCGCGGCCTTCACGCATTCGGTGGAACTGGCCACGATGGTGGTGCTCGGCGGCATGGCCTCGACCTTCGGCGCCGTGCTGGGCGCTGCGCTGATGACCGCGCTGCCCCAATTGCTGGGCGGTTTGCACGGTTATGAGATGGTGTTCTTCGGATTGGTGTTGATGCTGACGATGATCTTCCTGCCGAAGGGGCTGGTGCCTTCGATCGCGCTCAAGTTGAGAAGGAAGGGCTGAGATGAAGCTTCTTCGATGCGAGGTGGGGCGGGCTCACGCCGACGGCGTACTCTGCTCCGCGAATGTCCCCCGCCCTTCGGGCTCCTCCTTTATTTCACTGCGCAGAGCACACCATCGGCGTGAGCCGTCACGGCGGTGGTTCATCTCCGGCCAGCGCCACACGGCGTTTCCCGTGCCGAGGGCACCGGGTGGCCCCCGCAGCGAAGTAAAGGAGGAGGCGAAGCCGGGGGACATGAGCGGAGGGGGCCACCCGGTGCCCTCGGCACGCGCCCCGAACATGACCCCGCACCCGCACCCGAACAAGAGCTGACATGCTAGAAGTCAAGAACCTCTCCAAGTCCTTCGGCGGCGTGCACGCGATGCAGGACGTGAGCTTCACGGTGCGCGGCGGCTCGGTGCACTCCGTGATCGGCCCCAACGGCGCCGGCAAGACCACGCTGTTCAATCTGATCAGCGGCGTCTACGAACCCACGCGCGGCGAGATCCTGCTCGACGGCGAAAGCGTCGGCGGCCGTGCGCCCGACGCCTTGGCGCGCCGCGGCATGAGCCGGACCTTCCAGAACCTGCAGGTCTGCATGAACATGACGGCCTGCGAGAACGTCATGCTCGGCGCCCACCTGCACAGCCGCAGTTCGCTGCTGGGCGGCATGCTGGGCGCCACCCGCCGCGCCGACGCGGCGCTGCGCGAGGAGGCGCTGCGGCTGATCGACTATGTCGGCGTCGGACACCATGCGCATGCCCACGCGACCCAGCTCTCATTCGGGCTGCTCAAGCGGCTCGAGATCGCACGGGCGCTCGCCAGCAAGCCGCGCATCCTGCTGCTGGACGAGCCCGCGGCCGGTCTCAACGACACCGAGACCCACGAGATCACCGAGCTCATCCGCAGCATCGCGGCCTCGGGCATCACGGTGCTGCTGGTGGAACACGACATGAAGCTGGTGATGAACATCTCCGACCACATCCTGGTGCTCGACTACGGCCGCAAGCTGGCCGAGGGCAGCGCCGCCGAGGTGCGGGCCAATCCACAGGTGATCGCGGCCTACCTGGGCACCGAGGCGGTGGCCGAGGAGGCTTTGGCATGAGCAGCAGCGAAGGCGCCAACGTGCTGGAGGTGCGCGGCCTGGTTGCCGGCTACGGGCGCATCGAGGCCCTGCACGGCATCGACCTGGCCGTCGGCAAGGGCCAGCTGGTGGCGCTGGTCGGCGCCAACGGCGCCGGCAAGACCACGCTGCTGCGCGCGGTCTCGGGCCTCATCAAGGCCAGCGGCAGCGTCCGCCTGTTCGGCCGCGAGATCGTGCGCGACAGCGCGGACGCGCGCGTGCGGGCAGGGCTGTCGCAGGTGCTCGAGGGCCGGCAGGTCTTCGGCCCGATGTCGGTGCAGGACAACCTGCTGCTGGGCGGCTACACCCGCCCCGAGCGCCGCGACGAAAGCCTAGCCGCCATGTACGCGCTGTTCCCGGTGCTGAAGGAAAAGCGCCTGCTGGCCGCCGGTACGCTGTCGGGCGGCCAGCAGCAGATGCTGGCGATCGCCCGTGCGCTGATGAGCGAACCCAAGGTGCTGCTGCTCGACGAGCCGTCGATGGGCCTGGCGCCGCTGCTGGTGCGCGAGATCTTCGCGGTCATCGCGCGGCTCAAGGCCGAGGGCATCCCGATCCTGCTGGTGGAACAGAATGCGCATGCGGCGCTGTCGGTGGCCGACGTCGGCTACGTGCTGGAGACCGGCCGCATCGCGCTCGGCGGGCCGGCCGGCGAGCTGCTGCGGGACGAGCGGATCAAGGCCGCGTATCTGGGACTGTGAGGAGACATATGAAGACCTTGCGGGACAGACCAAGAAACTGCGCAGCAGTTTTTGCTCTGTCCTCGACTTCCTGAGACCTTGCGGGACAGACCAAGAAACTGCGCAGCAGTTTTTGCTCTGTCCTCAACTGACTAGAGGCATGCCATGAACCACCCGACAGACCCCTCGATCCTGATCGCCGCGGTCCACGCCCGCGCCGTCAACGTCCCCCTCGAATACCCGGTCCGCACCAGCGTCGGCGTGATCGCCACCGCGCCGCTGGTGCTGATCGACCTCCACGCCAGCGACGGCAGCATCGGCCGCGCCTACCTCTTCACCTACACGCCGCTGGCGCTCGAAGCCACGCGGCAGATGGTGACGGCGCTCGGCGAGGTCTTGAAGGGCCAGCCGCTAGCGCCCTTCGACCTCGACCGGCTGCTGGCCCAGCGCCTGCGGCTGCTCGGGCGCACCGGCCTCGCGGGAATGGCCTGTGCCGGCCTCGACATGGCCGCCTGGGACGCGCTGGCCGTGGCGCGCGGCCTGCCGCTGGTCGAACTGCTGGGCGGCCGACGCCGGCCGATCGCGGCCTACGACAGCCACAGCCTGGACGGTGTCGAACTGGGCGTGCAGCGCGCCGAGCGCGCCGTGGCGCAGGGCTTCGGCGCCATCAAGACCAAGGTTGGCTACGCCACGCTGGCCGAGGACCTGCGCGTGGTGCGCGCCCTGCGCCAGGCCATCGGCGACGACACCCAGCTGCTGGTCGACTACAACCAGGGCCTGGCCGGGCCCGAGGCGGTGCGCCGCATCCACGCGCTCGAAGGCGAAGGCATCGGCTGGGTCGAAGAACCGACCTTGCAGGAAGACTACGCGGGCCACGCACGCATCCGCGCGCAGGTGCGGCTGCCGATCCAGATGGGCGAGAACTGGTGCGGGCCCGACGAGATGGCCAAGGCGCTCGAGGCCGGCGCCTGCGACCTGGTGATGCCCGACGCGATGAAGATCGGCGGCGTGACCGGCTGGCTGCGCGCGGCGGCGCTGGCACAGGCCCGCGGCCTGCCGATGTCCAGCCACATCTTCCACGAGGTCAGCGTGCACCTGCTGGCGGTCACGCCGACCTGCCACCTGCTCGAACGCATGGACCTGGCGGGCCCGGTGCTGACCGAGCCGCTGGCCTTCGAGAACGGCAGCGCCATCGCGCCGCCCCAGCCGGGCACCGGCATCGCCTGGAACGAGGAGGCGGTGCGCCGCTTCGAGGTCAGAGCTTGCTGAGGGTCTGGACGGTCTCGTCGATCAGCCAGCGGTTCGCGGCGCCGTACTCGTGCCGCACATGCCAGTACGCCTGGACCTGGAAGTCCGGCAGTTCGACCGGCAGGGCCAGCGCCTTCAGGCCGCCCTGCGAGACATAGAGCTCGGCCACCCGCGAGGGCAGCAGCACCAGCAGGTCGCTCTGCGACAGCAGCGGCGGCAGCACCGTGAACTGCGGCACCCGGGCCACGATGTTGCGGTTGACGCCGCGCTGGGCCAGCGCCTCGTCGACCAGAAAGTGGCCGGTGCGCGGCGACGACACCATCACGTGCCGCGCCGCGGCGAACTCCTTCAGGCTCATCGTGTCGTCGATCGTGGGATGGGCGGAGGACATCAGGCACACGTAGTGCTCGCGAAAGAGCAGCGCGCTGCGGATCTGTGGCGACAGCGCGGGGATGTGGCCGATCGCGAGGTCGATTCGTCCGGCTGCGAGGTCTTCGCCGACGGCTTCGGCGATCTGCACGATGTCGATCTCGATGCGCGGCGCCGACTCCTGGAAGCGGCGCAACAGCGGCGGCACGAAGTACAGCACGCCGATGTCGGACATCGCGAGCCGGAAGCGCCGGGTCGACAGCGCCGGGTCGAACAGGCGCTGCTGCTCCAGCGTGCTCTCGACCGTGGCCAGCGCGTCGCGGAAGCGCTCAAACAACTGCTCGGCCAGGCCGGTCGGCACCAGCCCCGCTGCGCCGCGCGAGAACAACCGGTCGGCGTAGACCTCGCGCATCTTGGCCAGGCCGTAGCTGATGGTCGGCTGCGTGACGTCGAGCCGCTCGGCCGCCTGCGTGACGCTGCGGGTCTCGTAGATGGCGACGAAGACGCGAATGAGGTTGAGGTCCAGGTGGGTCATGACTTCTGTGTTCTTTTGCCTGGAACGGCGCGCGGCATCAGACCATCAGGTGGGCCTCCAGCGCCGCGCGACCGAATTCCGATGCCGCCCCTTTCAGCAGGCATTCGCCGTGGTCGATCGCCATCAGGTCGTCGGCCACCGCGAGCAGGAACTCCAGATTCTGCTCGACGATCACGAACCCGGCGCCTTCGGCCTTGCGGGCCCGCAACAGCGCGGCCATGCGCTCGATGTTCTCGGGCTGGACGCCTTCGGTCGGCTCGTCGAGGAGGCTGAGCGCGGCGCGCAGGCCCATGGTGCGCGTGAAGGACAGCAGCTTGCGCTCGCCGCCGCTCAGCGAGCCCGCTCGCTGAGCCATCCGCTCGCCCAGGCGCGGGAAGGCCTGCAGGCAGGCCGCGTAGCGCTGCGGGTCGCGGTCGTCGAGGTGCAGCCACAGGTTCTCCTGCACGCTGAGGTCGCCGAACACGACGTCCTCCTGCGGCGCGTAGGCCATGCCGCGCGCCAGCCGCTGGTGCGGCGCCACCTGCGAAAGGTCATGCCCGCCGAGCGTCAGCGTGCCTTCGCGCAGCGGCAGGAAGCCGGCCAGCGCGCGCATCAGCGTGGTCTTGCCGACGCCATTGCGGCCGAGCACGCCGAGCACCCGGCCGGGGCCCGCGCTGCCGCTCAGGCCCCGCAGCACCATGGTGTCGCCGTAGCCGCACACCAACGCATCGAACCTCAGGACGCCGTTCATTTCCGCGCCCCCGCATAAACCGCCCGCACCGCCGGATCGCCCTGGATCTCGGCCAGCGAGCCCTGGGCCAGCAGCCGGCCCTGGTGCAGCACGTAGACGTCGCCGCCGATCGCGGCCACGGCGCTGATGTCGTGCTCGATCACCAGCGCGGCCGCGCCCAGCCGGTCGATGACGGTCTTGATGGCATCGATCATGTGGTGGGTCTCGGCGGGGGACAGGCCGGCGCAGGGCTCGTCGAGCAGCACCAGGCGGGGTTGCGGCAGCACGGTCATCACGAACTCCAGCGCCTGGCGGTGGCCCTGCGAGAGGCTGCCCGCGCGGGTGGCGAGCTGCTCGCGCAGCGCCGGGAACAGGTCGAGCAGTTCGTCCCGCAGCGGACTGCGCCAGCCCAGCGGCGCCCGCGCCAGCGACATCGCCGGGCCGAGCCGCCCGGCCCACAGCGCCACGTCCAGGTTCTGGCTCACGCTGAGCTCGGAGAACACCGACGGAATCTGCAGCTTGCGCCCGACGTCGCGCCGCGCCACCCGCCAGGCGGCCGCGCCCGAGATGTCGGCGCCGTCGAGCAGGATTCGCCCAGAACGCAGCGGCAGCCGGCCGGTCATGACATTGAAGGCCGAGGTCTTGCCGGCGCCGTTCGGGCCGATCACGCAGCGCAGACCGGGGCCGTCGAGCGCCAGCGCCAGCCCATCGAGGATCCGCACGCCGCCCTGCGCGGCATGGACCTGCTCGAAGGCCAAGCCGATGCGCCCGTCCGGTGCGTGCCGCGCAGGCGCGTCGGTGGCCGGCACGCCAGGCGCCGCGGCGGGCCCGCGCCGCCACAACGGCCGGCCCAGCCCCGCCAGCCCTTCGGGCAGGAAGCGCACCACCCCGATGAAGATCGCACCCACCGCGACCTCCCAATAGGCGAAATGGTCGCGCAGCTCCGACGAGGCATAGCCGATGAACACGGCGCCGAGCAGCGCCCCGAGCGGGCTGGCCTTGCCGCCGACCGCGGCCCAGATCACGAACTCGGTCGACAGCACGAAGCCCATGGTGAGCGGCGTCACGATGCCCTGGTGCAGCGCGAACAGCGCGCCCGCGGCGGCGGCCAGCAGCGCCGAGAAGCCGAAGGCGAAGGCCTTGATGCGGTCGGTCGCATAGCCGAAGAGCTGCAGCCGGTCTTCGTTCTGCGCCACTGCGCTCCACAGCATGCCCAGCGGCCGCCGCAGCACCAGGCCCAGCAAGGCGGTGCTGCCGACCGCGCAGGCGGCGACCACCCAGTAGAAGCTGCTGTAGCGCTCGGTGCCCGGCAGCTCGGGGATGTCGGCCATGCCGTTGAAGCCGCCGGTGACCGCGCTCCATTGCTGCGCCGCCAGGAAGCCCAGCATCGTCATCGCCAGCGTGATGAGCGAGAAGAAGGGGCCGCTGCGGTGGCTGCGCGCGAACACCAGCCGGGCCGTGACATAGGCGACGGCCGCGGGCAGCAGCAGCGCCAGCGGCAGCGCCAAATACCAGAGCGGCTGCTGCTGCGCCGCCTTCAGCGTGCCGCCCGCCAGGTAGGCGCCGAGGCCGAAGAACAGCGCATGCCCGAGCGGCAGGAAGCCCAACCGGCCCCAGCACAGCGCCACGCCCTGGGTCGCGATGCCGTAGATCAGGAACAACGCGATCTGGTAGGCGACGAAGTCGTTGCTGGCGAAGGGCAGCACCACCAGGGCGGCGCCCAGCCACAGCGCTTCGCTGCCCGGCAGGCGCCAGCGTCGGGCCGGCCGGCACAGGGCGGCGCAAGAAGGGTGTTCAACGGCGTCCAAGGAGTCCATTCGGCTTCAGCCAGAGAAAGAGGATCGAAAGGATCAGCACCACCGCGTAGCCGCTGGTCTGGCCGGCAAGGCTGCTGACGACCGCCTGGCTGCCGCCGATCACGCCGACGCCGCCGGCGAAGCCGCCCAGCGTGCCGAGGCCGCCCACCACCAGCACGAAGAAGGCGTCGAGCAGGTAGTCGACTCCTATGCCGGGCTCGATGCGCACCAGCGGCGCCAGCAGCACGCCCGCTGCGCCCGCCAGCACCACGCCGATGACGAAGGTCTGCGAGGCCAGGCGGCGGGTGTCGATGCCCAGCGCCTGGGCCAGCATCGGGTTGCCGGTCATCGCCCGCACGCGCAGGCCCATGACGCTGCGCCGGTACCAGAAGGCCAGCCCGAGCATCAGCAGGACCGCGAAGGCGATCAGCGCCAGCCGGTAGCCGGGGTACTGCACGCCGGCCAGCGTGACCGGGGTCGCCAGGCTGCTCTCGACGTTGCGGTAGCCGCGGCCGTAGATCGCCTCGACCAGCTTGCGCAGCACCATCGCCAGGCCCCAGGTCGCCAGCAGGGTGTCGAAGGGCCGGGCATAGAGCGGGCGGATCAGCCAGCGCTCGACCACCCAGCCCAGCACGCCGCAGACGACGATCGCCAGCGGCATCGCGGTGGCGATCGGCCAGCCCCAGGCCTGCACCGTGACCACCGCGTAGGCGCCCAGCATCACGAACTCGCCGTGCGCCATGTTCATGACGCCGAGCAGGCCGAACACCACCGCCAGGCCCAGCGTCGTGAGCGCCAAGGTCGAGAGTTCGTAGGCCAGGTTCAGCGCATGGAGCAGCCAGCTGGTGTCCATCGCAGAGTCACACCTTGCAGGTCTGGCCCGACGCGATGCGCGGGAAGGTCTTCACGACCCGGAAGCCCTTGTCGTTGACGTCGGCCAGGTAGATGTCCTGCTCGACGTGCCGCGCATGCATCGTGACCGCGCCGCGCGGGCCGTTGTAGCTTGCGCCCTCGCTGGCCGGGTCCATCTTGGCGACCTCGAGCGACTTGGCCTTGGCGGCGATCGCGTTCAGCATCAGGAAGCCCTCGTACACCGATTCGGCCAGGCCGTTGAGGGCCGGCGCCTGGGCACCGAACTGCTTGAAGTAGGCGTCCGAGAAAGCCTTGGCCGCCGGGGTCTGGATGTTGGCGAAATAGCCCGCGCTCGAATAGAGGTTGCGCGCGTTCGCCACACCGATGCCGGCCAGCGTGTTCTCCTCGATCAGCGTGCCGAGGCGGATCGCCTTGTCCGCCAGGCCGAAGCTCGCGAAGGCCTTGTTGAAGCCGACCGAGGCGCCGCCCACCAGCGACACCAGCACCGCGTCGGCGCCGCTGTCGCGGATCCGGGCCAGGCTCGAATCGAAGTTGTCGACCGTGAACGGCAGGTATTCGTCGCCCACCACCTGGGCCCCGGTCTGGGTGATGTAGCCCTTGGCCGCGGCATTGGTGTTGCGGCCCCAGATGTAGTCGTTGCCGATCATGTACCACTTCTTCGGCTTGCGCTCCGAGGCCAGCCACGGGATCACGGGCGCCAGCTGCTGGGCCGGCGTCTCGCCGTTGACGTAGGTGCCCTTGGCGCATTCGCCGCCCTCGTAGACTGGTGTGTAGAAGTACGGCACCTGGCCCTTGAAGAGCCCCACCAGCGCGCCGCGCACCGCACTGTCGTGCATGCCGATCACCACCTGCGCGCCAGAGCCCTTCCAGAGCTTGAGCGCCGCCTGCGAGGCCTCGGCGGGCGGCAGCCCCGCATCGCCGACCAGCAGGTTGATGTTGCGGCCCAGCACCCCGCCCTTCGCATTCAGGGTCTGCACCGCGAGTTCGGCGCAGGCCTTGGCCGAAGGGCCGAACAGGCCCGCGGGTCCGCTCAGCGGCAGCATCACGGCCACGTTCAGTGCCGACTGCGCGCGCACGCCCGCGCTGCCCAGGGCCGCGGCAGCCGCGGCGCCATGAAGAAAGGTACGACGATCCATGAGAACTCCTCTGTTGTGATCGGGGGTGGTGCCTGCCGCGTCTTCAGCGCAGCCAGGGGGCGGAGGGCTCGGTGGGCAGGATGGCCTCGATCGCCGCGGCGACCGCCAGCAGCCGGCGGTCGCTGCCGGCCGGGCCGTCGAGCGCCAGCCCGACCGGCAGGCCCGCCGCCAGCCCCGCCGGCAGCGTGACGCCCGGGATGCCGGCGTTGCTGCCCGGGTCGGTGTTGCGGATGAAGGTCGGGAAGGTCGGGCAGCGCTGGCCGTTGAACAGCACCGTCTCGTCGTCGCCCACCGGCGCCGCGGTCAGGGGCGTGGTCGGCAGCAGCAGGGCCTGCACGCCCGAGGCGGTGAAGGCATCGGCATAGAGCGCCTGCAGTTTCACGCGCGCCAGCAGGGCTTCGCGGTAGGCCGCTTCGGGCACCGCGCCGCCGGCCAGCAGGGGCCGCGCGATGGCGGCGACGTCGGGGCTGCCGATACCGTCGACGAGCTGCTGGAGGTCGATGCCGCGGCCGGCCTCGTGCAAGTAGCGGCCCATGTCGCGCACGAATTCGAACAGCGCGATCGGGAATCCAGCCGCCCCGTTGAGTTCGGACAGCCCCGGCAGCGCCACCTCGACGCATTGCACGCCGGCCGCGCGCAGGCGCTCGACGGCGGCGTCCGCCACGGCCTGCACGCCAGGTTCGAGCGTCTCCCAGAACGGCGAACGCGGCAGGCCCAGCCGCAGCCCCGCGAGCGCCACCGGGCCCAGCGGCGCGCCGCCATCGGCCAGCACGCCGTCGAGCAGCGCGCAATCGGCGACGCTGCGGGCGATCGGGCCGGCGGTGTCGCGGGTGGCGGAGATCGGCGCGATCCCCTGCCCCGGCACCCGCCCCACCGTCGGCCGCAGGCCGACCACGCCGCACAGGGCGGCCGGCACCCGCACCGATCCGCCGGTGTCGGTGCCGATCGCGGCCGGCACCAGGCCGGCGGCCACCACCACGCCCGAGCCGCCGCTGCTGCCACCCGGAATCCGCGACGGGTCCCAGGGATTGCGCGCCGCACCCGTCACGCTGTTGTTGGTCGTGATGCCGAAGGCCAGCTCGTGCATGCTGGTCTTGCCGGCCACCAGCGCACCGGCAGCGCGCAGGCGGCGCACCACTTCGGCGTCGCGGGCCGGATGCAGGCCGTGCAGGGCGCCGGTGCCCGCGCCGCTGGGCAGCCCGACGGCGTCGATGTTGTCCTTGAGCGCCACCGGCACGCCGAGCAGCGGAAGGTCCTCGCCCGCCGCGATGCGGGCATCGGCGGCCCGGGCCTGGGCCCGCAGCGCCTCGGCGTCGAAGGCGACGTAGCCGTTGAGCGCGGCATGGGCTTCGGTGCGGGCGATCAGGGCGTCGGCGACCGCCACGCTGGTGACGGCGCCCGCCTGGAGTTGGCGCCGCAGTTCGGAGACACCGAGTTGTGTGAGCTTCATGGCCTGTTCCTTGGTCGAGTCAGCGAATGCTAGGAAGCGCAGGCGGCGCGCACACCTATCACGATTGATAGGGGCCCTACGGGTCGGCACCGATATACCGGCCGGCGCACGGCGGGCTAGCATCGCCCTCCGCCCCTTTGCACGGTCTTTGCTTTACCCACGCCATGTATCTCGCCACGGCACAGACCCGCGCGCTCGGAGACGTCATGCGTCTGCTGGCCGAGGCCACCGACCCCGACACCCTGCGCGGGGACCTCGCGCTGCCGATGCTCGACCTGCTGCGGGCCGACACCTACGTCTCGATGACCTGGGACAAGGCAGCCCGGCGCTTCGACCGTGCGAAGGCGCTCAACATGTCGCTGGAGAACCTGCGCAGCTGGGACGAGTACTACCGCTTCGTCGATCCGCTCACCTTCCCGATGATGGAGCGCCGCCATCCGACGCTCGCGACCCAGATCCTGTGCCAGAGCGACCTGGCGCGGACCGAGTTCTTCAACGACTTCCTGGCCCGCGACCACATGCACTGGGGCGTCAACGTCTATGTCTTCGCCCATGGCGAATGCACCGGCGACATGCGGATCTGGCGGCGGCGCGAGCGCGGCAACTTCGACAACAACGAGATCGAGGCGCTGCGCCTGGTCGAGCCCGCCTTCGCGGCCGCGCTGGCGCGCTTCCAGTGGGAGGCCGACCCGCTGCTGTCGCCGCAGGCCCGGGAGAGCGTCACCGAACTGCTGCAGCGGCGCTCGGCCCTGAGTCAGCGCGAAGCCGAAGCCGCCGCGCTGGTGCTCTCGGGCTGCCCGGATAAGCTGATCGCCAAGCGCATGGCGGTCGGGCTGCCGACCGTGCGCTTCCATCTGGCCAACGCCTTCCGCAAGCTGCGGGTCGAGAACCGGACCCAGCTCGCGGCCCGGGCCCAGGCGCTGGTCAACGACCCGTTCGTGGCATCGAACTGAGGCTGCAGGCGGGCCGGCTAGCGCTCGCTCTTGCCGGCCTTCGAGGCCCGTCCGTCCCAGGCAAACGAGACGCCGACCAGCAGCGCCACCCAGACCACACCCGAGAACAGCGCGCCGCCCCAGTGCGTGCCACTGCTGCAGTCGAGCTCGAAGTAGCGCCCCAGCGCGCTGTTGCCGTCGGGAATCAGCATCGCCAGCTTGGCGGGCAGGAAGAAGACGAACTGGAGCCAGGCCATCAAGGTCGACAGCACAGACCCGCCGGCCGACCCCATCTCCGTCGCCGCCTCCAGCCGCTTGCACTGGTCAATGAATATCGCCACCTGGAGCCTCTGCGCCGACCATGGCGCCGTCGGATTCTGACCCGGATGCGCCTGTCGCCAACGTGATAGCGGTCGCGGGTAACTCCGCAGGGCCGTGCCGGCGCGCGCCCCTACGCTCCGACCGCCGGTGATGTCGATCGGTCCAGGTCGAAGGCGCGCCGGCGTTTCGTGTCCCCCGTGTTTGCCAACAAATCAACCAAGAAATCCCGGAGACAAATCCCCATGCAACCCAGTCGTGTCCAGTTCCTGGCCTTGGCCACCACCTTGAGCCTCGCGGCTTGCGGCGGGGGCGGCAATTCCGTCCCGTTCATCGCCGCGGCGCCCGCGCCGGCCCCGGCCGCCGCGGCGGCGGCGCCTGCCGCTGCACCCGCGCCCGCGCCCGCGCCCGTGGCGGAAGAAAAGCGCGAGCAGGACAACCGCAACAGCTTCGTGCCCGCGGACCCGAGCGCGACCACCTTCGCTGCGATGGCGGCCGACCCGGCCGACACGGTCGACAACAGCACCACCAGCCGCTGGGCCGGCGTGCTGGGCGGTGCCGCGTACCGGGTCGAAGTGCCCGCCAACTGGAACGGCAAGCTCGTCATGTACGCCCACGGCTACGCCGGCACCGGCAACGCGCTGGGCGTCAACAATCCGTCGATCCGCCGCTACCTGATCCAGAACGGCTACGCCTGGGCCGCATCCAGCTACAGCAAGAACTACTACGACGTGCGGGTCGGCGTCGAGGACACCAACGCGCTGGCGCTCGAGTTCAACAAGATCGCCGCCGCCGCCGGCCGCACGTTGGCAGCGCCCAGCAAGATCTTCATCACGGGCCACTCGATGGGCGGCCACATCACGGCCGCGGCGATCGAGGACGAGGCCTACGCCACCGCCAACCACAAGGTCCGGTACAACGGCGCGGTGCCGATGTGCGGCGTGGTCGGCGACACCGAGCTGTTCGACTACTTCGCCGCGGCGCAGGTCACGGCGCAGGCACTGGCCGGGGTGCCGAAGTATCCGTTCATCAACTGGTCGGACATCTCGGCGCAGGTGACGGGCGCGCTGTTCACGAGCATGGCCACGCCGGTCGCCCTGACGCCGACCGGCGTCAAGTACGCCTCAGTGATCCAGAACCTCACCGGCGGCCCGCGGCCGATATTCAGCCTCGGCCTCGCCTACGGCGGCTCGTTCTCGGCGGTCTGGGGCGTATTCGGCGGCGACGGCACGATCACAGGCATCCTCAACAAGAGCGTGATCGACACCAACCGCTTCACCTACATCGTCGATGGCGACGCAACGACTTCGAGCCAGATCAACGCCTCGGTGCTCAAGCTCACGGCCGTGGCCGATGCCAACCGCCTGCGTACCGACGGCCTGCGCTGGATTCCCAAGGCCAACGGCGAGTTCAAGATCCCGGTCGTGACGCTGCACACGCTGGGCGACCTCTACGTGCCCTTCAGCATGGAGCAGATCTACCAGAAGCGCGTGGCCGCCAAGGGCAACAGCGGCTGGCTGGTGCAGCGCGCCATCCGCGGCGCCACTCACTGCGACTTCACGGTGGCCGAGCAGGTCGCCGCCTTCGACGCCATGATCAAGTGGGAAGGCGGCGGACCCAAGCCCGCAGGCGACGACGTGGTCACGCCGGCGACCGTGGCCGCGACGACCTATGGCTGTGCCTTCACGAACAACACGATCGGCATCGACGACACGACGGTCAGCACCGCCACCCTGCGCAACCTGATCGTCAACAGCCCCGGCGGCGCCTGCCCTCCCTGATCGGCCGAGGCGGCGCGGCGCCCCCGGGGCCGCGCCGTTCAGTCGTGCAGCAGCTCCTGCATGAGCGCGCGCACGATCGCCAGCCCCGGCGCCTCCGTGCGCCGGCGCAGCGTGACCAGGCCAAAGCGCGCGCTGCGCTCCATCGGCGGGTTCATCCTGAGTTCGACCAGGTCGGGCGCCGCCGCACGGATCGCCAGCAGCACCGCATCGGTCCGGCGCGCCACCTCGACCAGGCTGGCGACCTCCTCGCACTGCAAGGTCACGCACTGCGCCGGATGCGCCTCGGGCCCGTAGGTCTCGATCAGGCTGCGCGCCACCTCGTCGCTCAGCGGCGTCGAGGCGATCGGATAGCGCTGCACCGCCTCGAAATCCACGCCGTTGCGCCTGCACGCCAGCGGATGGCCGCGCCGGCACATGAAGACCCCGCGCATCTCGCGCAGCATGCTGATCTCGAGATCGGCACCAGGCGCCAGCGAGCGCGCATCGAGCACCAGCGCGTCGAGCGCGCGGGCGCGCAAGGCCTGCGCCAGCAGCTCGGTGCCGCCGCGCGCCACCACCACCCGCACCTTCGGATGGTGGGTCGCCATGTGCATCAGCAGCGGCGTCATCAGCATGGCGCCCGGCCCCGAGCCCATGCCGACGCGGATCGCGCCGCCCTGCCCTTCGCGCATCTGCCGGCCGCTGTCGCGCAGCTCGCCGGCCTCGGACACCAGCTGGCGGGCTCGCAGCACCACGTCGCGGCCGAAAGGGGTGAGCTCGCTGCGGCGGCCGATCCGGTCGAACAGCGGCATGCCGAGTTCGTCCTCGAGCGCGCGGATGCTGCGGCTGAAGGCCGGCTGCGTGATGCACATCGCCTGCGCCGACTTGCTGAACGAACCGCTCTCGGCCAGCGCGAGCAGGTGCCTGAGCTGGACCAATGTCATCGGGCGGCCCCGCGGGATGCATGCATTGAAGTAATCATTTGGCGGACAACAATGCATTGGATGTTCTCACGCGGCGATCCTACGATGCAAGCGCGTCCCCGCTCCGAGGGACGGCCCCACAGCCCATCGTCATCAGGAACCCCATGAAGACCTTCTTCCAACGTTCTATCGCCGGCCTGCTGCTGCTGGCCGCAGGCGCCGCGTTCTCCCAGAACTACCCGAGCAAGCCGATCAGCCTGATGGTGCCGTACCCCGCGGGCGGCCCTTCGGATGCCGCGGCCCGGATATTCACCGCGCCGCTGGGCAAGGAGCTGGGCCAGCAGGTGATCGTCGACAACCTCGGCGGCGTGTCCGGCGCGCTGGCGGCGCAGAAGGTGCTCGCGGCGCCCGCCGACGGCTACTACCTGTTCCAGGGCTCCCCCAACGAGGTCATCCTCGCACCGCTGGCCAACGCCGCGGTCAAGCTCAAGGCCGAGGACTTCCGCCTGGTCCATCCGGTGACCGACGCCGTGATGGTGGTGGTCGCGCGCAAGGACCTCCCGGCCAACAACATCGACGAGCTGATCGCGCTGGCGCGCAAGAACGCCGACAAGCCGCTGACCTACGGCAGCGTGGGCATCGGCTCGCTCTACCACCTGATCCTCGAGGACGTCCAGAAACGCACCGGCATCCAGCTGATCCATGCGCCGTACAAGGGCAACGCGCCGCTGCTGACCGACATCGGCGGCGGCCAGGTCGACTTCGCGGTGCTGGTCTACAGCGCCGGCATGGGCGCAATGGCCGACCAGGGCCGACTCAAGGTGATCGGCCAGCTCGGCGCCCAGCGCTCGGAGCTCTTGAAGAACGTGCCCACGGTCAGCGAAGGCAAGGAACTGAAGGATTTCGCGTTCCAGATCTGGAGCGGGTTCATGGTGCCGAAGAACACGCCCGAAGACGTGGTGCAGCGCCTGCACAAGGCCATCGGCGCCACCTTGAAGGACCCGGGCGTGCGCGCGCAGCTGGCGGCCCAGACCCAGTTGGCAGCGCCGCCGATGACGCTGGCCGAGGCGGCCAAGTTTTACGAAGCCGAGACCGCGCGCTATCGTGCGATCGCCAAGTCGATCAACCTGCAACCGCAATGAGGCCCCGATGAGCGCACTCCTCGATCACATGCACAGCCAGTCGGATGAATTCATCGGGCTGCGGCGCGACATCCACCACCACCCCGAGCTCGCCTTCGACGAGCACCGCACCTCGGCCCTGGTGGCCGAGAAGCTGCAGGCCTGGGGCTACGAGGTCGAGCGCGGGCTCGGCGGCACCGGCGTCGTCGGCCGGCTGGTGCGCGGTGACGGACGACGACGCCTCGGCCTGCGAGCCGACATGGACGCCCTGCCGATCGACGAGGCCACCGGGCTCGGCTATGCCAGCTGCAATGCCGGCGTGATGCATGCGTGCGGCCACGACGGCCACACCGCGATGCTGCTGGCCGCGGCGCGCCATCTCGCCGAGCGGGGCCGATTCTCGGGCACGCTGAACCTGATCTTCCAGCCGGCCGAGGAAGGCGGCGGCGGCGCGGTCAAGATGATGGAAGACGGCCTGTTCGACAAGTACCCGTGCGACGCCATCTTCGCGATGCACAACATGCCGGGCATGCCGCAGGGCCGTCTGGTGCTGCGCGAGGGCCCGACGATGGCTTCGTCGGACTACGCCACGGTCACCCTCACGGGCGTCGGCGGCCATGGCGCGATGCCGCACCGCGCGGCCGACCCCGTGGTCGCCGCGGCCAGCATCGTGATGGCGCTGCAGACCGTGGTCTCGCGCAACGTCGATCCGCTGCAGATGGCGGTGGTCACGGTCGGCGCGATCCATGCCGGCAAGGCCAACAACGTGATCCCGCAGCAGGCCACACTGGAGATCAGCATCCGCGCGCTCGACCGCGAGGTGCGCGCCACGCTCGAACGGCGCGTGAAGGCACTGATCGCCGCGCAGGCCGAGAGCTTCGGTGTCAGGGCGCAAGTCGATTGGCGGCCGGGCTATTCGGTGCTCGTCAACACGCCCGAAGAGACCGCGTTCGCGCGCGAGGTGGCGCTGGAGCTGGTGGGTGCCGACCAGGTCACGCTGCAGGGCCCGGCGCTGCCGGGCAGCGAGGACTTCGCCTTCATGCTCGAGAAGCTGCCGGGCAGCTACCTGTTCATCGGCAACGGCGATGGCGACAGTGCCGGCGCCTGCATGGTGCACAACCCGGGCTACGACTTCAACGACGACAACGTGGCGATCGGCTCGGCCTACTGGGCGCTGCTGGCCGAGCGCTTCCTGGCGGCCTGACGAAGGCGCCCCGGTACAATCGCGGGCCTTCCAGGTCCGTCCATGCCGAACATCCCGCACGCCCCCAGCCGCATCCATGCACCGCATGGCGCGGCGCTGCGCGCGTGCACGGCTTGCGGCTCGACCGCCCTGCTTTCCCACGCCGTGCGGGGAAAGCGGGAAGAAGCCGCTTCCTGATCTCCCTCGCACGGCTCTGCACTCCATTCGCCGCGAAGCGTTCCGCGGCGTTTCAACCTGCACGCCCGGGAGCACCATGGAACTCACAAAGAAATTCGTCAAGGCCAAGCGCCCCTGCGCTGACGGCTACCGCTGGTTCATCCGCCACGGACACGACAACCGCGACTACCAGCACCTGCTCGACGCGCTGGTCGCCGACGGCCGCGTCGACGACGCCTGCTGGCTGCTGACGCAGTTCGGGCCGACCGACGCGCTGCTCGTACTCGACGGGCTGGAGGCCGACGCGATCGTCTTCGCCGGCTCGCTGCGGGTGCGCGCCGGCATCGACATTGCGGGCGTGCTGCGCGCCGGGCGAATGATCCGCGCAGGTGGCGGCATCCGCGCCGGCGGCGCGATCGTCGCGGGCGAGGACGTCGAGTCGGGCGCCGGCATCTTCGGCGGTGCGACGCTCGATGCCGGGGGCCACGTCAAGGCCGCCTGGGGCGTCGAGGCCGAAGGCGCGATCCGCTGCGGCGGCAACCTGCGCGCGGGCTGGGACCTGCGCGGCGCCGACGCGATCGACGTCGCGGGCAATGCCCAGATCGGGCAGGACCTGATCGCGCAGGGGGCCGTGCGCTGTGGCAAGGGCATCCGCGCCGGCGGCGTCATCGACGCCCGCGACACGGTGCACGCCGGGCACGGCATCGAGGCCGGCGAATCGATCGACTGCGGCCGGCACCTGGAGGCCGGCTGGGGCATCCGCTCGCGCGGCGCGATCCTGGCCGAAGGCGCGATCAAGGCCGGCGAGAGCCTGCATGCGGAGGATGAGATTCGCGCCGGCGCCGGCTACGGGATCTTCGCCGGGCTGGACGTGCGGGTCGATGCGTGGGAGGCAAGCGCCAAGGTGTTCGCCGGGCGCCGGCCCGAGGGATTGATGAGCGGGTGGTGGGAGGGAGCGGCGGCGTAGTCGGCGCACCGCGCTACCGGACATTTCCCACAGCCCAAATCGATGTTCGCATGAACGCCATGGAAAAAGCGCAAGCGGGAGGTCAAGCCATCTCTCTAGACTGCTCCAATGAAAACACCCACGCAGCTGCTGGAATCACACGGGCCTCGCGATTCGATGGACTTCGAGGTCGTCATCGTCGGCGCCGGGCCAGCCGGCCTGGCGACCGCCATCCGTCTCAAGCAGATCGACAGCGACATCTCGGTGGTGGTGCTCGAGAAGGGCTCCGAGCCGGGCGCGCACATCCTCTCGGGTGCTGTCATGGACCCGCGCGCGATCCATGAACTCTGCCCCGACTGGCAGCAGCGCGGCGCGCCGTTGAGGCAGCCGGTCACGCGCGACCAGCTCCTGGTGCTGTCCCGAACCAGCTTCGTCAGTACGCCGCAATGGCTGATGCCACGCAATTTCCAGAATCAAGGCTGCTACGTCATCAGCCTGGGCAGCGTCGTGCGGTGGCTGGCACAGCAGGCCGAAGACCTCGGCGTCGAGGTCTTTTCGGGCTTCGCAGCCTCTGAGCTGCTCTGTGACGATCAGAACCGCGTCGTCGGCGTCGCGACCAACCACGTGGGCATCGGCAAGGACGGCCAGCCGACGGAACAGTTCCAGCTCGGCATGGAACTGCGCGGCAAATACACCGTGTTCGCCGAAGGCGCCCGCGGGCACCTGGGCAAGGAGTTGATCGAGAAGTACCGGCTCGCCGACGGCAAGGATTGCCAGAGCTTCGCCATCGGGCTCAAGGAGCTGTGGGAGGTGGACCCCGCCAAGGCCGAGCCAGGGCTCGTCGTCCATACGGCCGGCTGGCCCATGAATCCCGACACCTTCGGTGGCGGATTCCTCTACCACCTCGAAGACAACAAGCTCACACTGGGCATGGTGGTCGGGCTCGACTATCAGAACCCTTTCATGAGCCCGTTCGACGAGATGCAGCGATGGAAAACGCATCCGGCGATCCGCACGCATCTGCGGGGCGCCAAGCGCATCGGCTACGGCGCCCGCGCGATCAACAACGGCACGCCGCAGGCCCTGCCGAAGACCATCTTCCCCGGCGGCGCGCTGGTCGGCTGCGATGCGGGCTACTTGAACGCCGCCCGCATCAAGGGCAGCCATGCCGCGATCAAATCGGGGATGTTGTGCGCCGACGCGATCGCGGATGCCTTGTCGGCAGGACGCGCCCACGACGAACTCGCCGCTTATCCGGCCGCGTTCGAAGCCAGCTGGCTCGCGGCCGAGTTGAAGCAGGCCCGCAACTTCAAGCTCTGGCACAAGAAGGGCGACCTGGTCGGCAAGCTGATGACGGGCGTCGAGCAATGGTTGCTGCCGAAGATCGGCGTTTCGAGTCCGCCGTGGACGCTGCACAACCGCAGCCCCGATCACGCGAGCCTGCGGCCTGCCGACCAATGCGTCGTCATCGACTATCCCAAGCCAGATGGCGCGATCAGCTTCGACAAGCTGTCGTCGGTGTTCATCAGCAACACCAATCATGAAGAGAACCAGCCCGCGCATCTGCTGATCAAGAATGCGGCCATTCCGGTGTCGGTCAATCTGGCGAAGTTCACAGGCCCGGAGACCCGCTACTGCCCTGCAGGCGTCTACGAATTCACCCGCGACCCGCATGGCGCCGATCAATTCGTGATCAATGCGCAAAACTGCGTGCACTGCAAGACCTGCGACATCAAGGATCCGACCCAGAACATCATCTGGAGCAGCCCTGAGGGCGGCGGCGGCCCAAACTACACGGCAATGTAGCGCCCGATCTGCCCAAGACTTCGCGCGCTGCCGCGTGCTGATGCTCGGCGGCGCCCACAGCTATGCACGCGTTCCGCTCGGCTTCAGGCTGCAGGACCCGATGAATCCTGGCGGCGCATCGCCCTGCCCGGCCGACACCGGCGCCGATCAGAAGCTGTGGCGCAACCCCAGGTCGTACCCGTTCGAACTGCGATCCGGCGCCGTGATCGAGCCGTTGAGGCCGACCGCCGAGCCGCCGCTGTTGCTCAGGTGCGAGTAGGTCGCATAGGCCACCGAACGCTTCGAGAAACTGTAGACATAGCCCAGGGACAGCTTGCGCGCCGCCGGATCGCCGATGGCGTCGGTGCCGTAGCGCGACCAGGCGAACTTGATCTGGTCGATGCCGACCGGCACGATGAAGCCGACCGCATAGCCGGTCGCGGTGACGGGCTGGAAGCTCTCGACCTTGTCGCGGTAGTAGCCGGCCGAGACCTCGACGATCTGGAAGTCGTAGCTGGCGCCGACATTGGTCGATCGGATGTCGCCGTTGGTCGCGGTCTGCTGGTAGTCGGTGCGGGCCGTCGCGACCGCGATCCCGAAGGGGCCCGAGCGCCAGCCCACGCGGCCGCTGAGGCCGGTGCCGTCGTCGGCGGCCGGCGTGTGCTTCTGGTTCTCGCCCATGAAGTACTGCACTTCGCCGAAGAGGCCGCCCAGGCCCGGCGGCAGAAAGTAGCCAAGCATGTTCGAGGCCCGGGTCGAAGTCGGCCCGGCGATCGAGCCGGCCTGCGGCTGGATCGTGCCGACGCCGTTGTTGTCGAAGGGATCGACGTCGGTGCGGTTGCGGTAGTGGGCCGTGAAATCGCGGCCCAGCCGCAGCTCGCCCCAGAGATCGATCAGGCTGACCGTGGAGCGCCGGTTGAAGCTCAAGGCGTCGGCCGAGGTGGCACCGCTCGCCTGGTTGTTGGTGTTGCCCGCGACGCCGGTGCCGGTGTCCAGGCTGACGCCCGATTCGAGCCAGAAGCCCGCGCCCAGGCCGCCGCCCAGATCCTCGATGCCGCGAAAGCCGATGCGCGAGGCGGAGTTGCCGCTGCTGATCAGCTGGGTCTTGGTGGCGATGCTGCCGCTGCCGTAGGCCACCGCCGCGTCGGCCACGCCGAACAGCGTGACGCTGCTGCCCGTGACCGGGCCCTGCACCTGGCTGGCCTGGGCGAAGGCCGCTCCCGAGGCGCACAAGGCACTCCCCGCGATGGCCGCAAGACTGGCTCTCTTCATTGGGCTGCTCCTCTGCGCATTGCGCATCCGCTCCGCCGGCGATGATAGACGAGCGATGCGCACCGGAGGCGATTTCGAGCCTAGAGGATGTCCTTCAGCCGGGCCCGCAGCCGGCTGATCGCCTGGCTGTGCAGCTGGCAGACCCGGCTCTGGCTCACTTCGAGGATGGCGCCGATCTCGCGCAGGTTCAGCTCCTCCTCGTAATACAGGTTGAGCAGCAGCTGGTCGCGCTCGGGCAGCGCCGAGATGGCATCGATCAGCTGGTGGCGGAAGCCGCTCTCCATCAGCTGCTCGAGCGGGTCGTCGCTCGCGCCCTGGCCCTTGCGCGCCTGTTGCGCGTGCAGGTCGAGGAAGGGGTTCTCGGCCTCGCCCTTGGCGAAGTCCTCGACATAGACCAGCTGGCAGCCCTGGATCTCCTGCAGCAGCGACTGGTAGGCCGCGAGATCGATCTTCATCTCCTTCGCGATCTCCCCTTCGGTGGGCGCCCGGCCGAGCCGGTGCTCGAGCGCATGGACCGCCTTCTCGACCGCCCGCGCCGACTGGCGCAGCCCGCGCGAGCCCCAGTCGCTCGCGCGCAGCTCGTCGAGCATGGCGCCGCGGATGCGCTGGCTCACGAAGGTCTCGAACTGCGCGCCCTTGTTGTCCTGGTAGCGGCTCGATGCGTCCAGCAGACCCAGCATGCCGGCCTGGATCAGGTCGTCGAGCTCGACGCTCGCGGGCAGCTTGGCGATCATCTGCAGTGCGATGCGCCGGACCAGCGGCTGGTGCTGCTCCAGCAGGTGAGACTTCTCAATGGTGCCCTGTGCGGTGTACACGTGCGCTCCTTCGTTGCATGTCGGTTGTTCGGTTCGCCGGCTCAGGCGATGGCGGAGCGCGCCGCGGCCAGCGCACGGGCCCGCGCCAGCTCGACCCGCGGCCCGTGCGATGGCGGCGCCACGGCGCGGGCGGGACGGACCGCGGGCGCACGCGTGCGCCAGGGCCAGCCGCCCATGTCGACCGCGACACGGCGGAAGTCGACCGCCGCCGCGCTGGCCGGGAAGGCCTCGACCACGCTCTGGCGCAGCCGCCGGGCGTCCGCCAAGTGCGGGTCGGCGCGCACCCACCCGGCCGCTTCCAGCGACACCGCGAGGTAGCGGCTGCCGGTGCTCGCGAGGTTGGTGGTGATCTGCTGCGCCTCCTCGGGCCCGGCCACGCCGTCGACCAGGAAGCGCAGCTGCTTCAGTCCATGCGCATAGTGCAGGCGCTTGATGCCCGCGTACGCCGAAGTGATCGACGCGGCGTTCGGCTGCAGCACCAGCAGCAGCTCGTCGGCTGCCTGGGCCAGCGCCGACAGCCGGCCTTCGCCGTCGATCCGAGCGGCGATCAGCACCACGCCGCCGCGGCACAGCACGCGCGGATCGATCTCGGCATGCCGGTCGCCGAGCGGCGCCGGCAGCACGCCGACACCGCAGCCGGCCCGGGCGATCGCGCCCTCGCAGGTCAGCCGCCGGTCGGCCACGTCGGCCAGGTCGCCGAGCGGATCGATGGCCCAGGCGGCGCAGATCGCCGCTGCCGTCCCGCCGTGTTCGTCGAGCACCAGCACGTCCCTGCCCTGCTGGACAAGGGCCGCGCCGAGGTTCATGGCGGCCTCCGTGGCGCCGCCGCCCGGGCCCATGGCCGCGACCGCGACGACGCGCGTGGGCGTATGGGCCAGCAGGCGCCGCAATCCGTCGGCCTGATCTGCAACCAGCTTGGTCATGTGCGGCTCCTCAACCTTGCGGCGCCAGCGCCCGGGCCGGCTGCGTCGGCGCGGTGGACTCGGTGCCCAGGGCCTCGAGCAGCATGAGAAGCTTGCCCACGCCGACATACAGCGCGTTGCCGGTCAGCGGCCGGCTCGAGCGCGCCGGGCGGCCCGAGAGCTGGTTCAGCAGCACCCGCGTGCGGTCGGCCCACTCGCCCCTGGCCTGCAGCAGCCGCCACACGGTTGTCCCCACCTGGCCGGCGATCAGCAGCCGCTTCATCATGTCCGGATCGCCCAGTTCGCCCATGCCGCCGATCAGCTGCACGCCCTGGCGCAGCAGGCGGAAGCAGGGATCGGCCTCGGCCGCCCAGCCCTGCCATTGCGCGAGCTGCTGCGCGCTCACCTCGCTGCCGAGGTTCGACAGCAGGTAGCTCTGGGCCAGGATCTTCTGGCCGCGTGCATCGAGGATGCGGGTGACGACGCAGCGCAGCACCGGCAGCCCGCGCCGGTCGATCGTCGCCGAGGCGCCGAGGCGCAACAGCACCTCGGCCTGTGCTTCGCACTGCAGCGCCGGCTTGCCGCGGAAGCTCACGGGACGCGCCGGGCCGAATTCGAGGCCGAGCCGCGCCAGCTTGCCCGGCGCTTCGGTCACGGGGTCGATCACCGCGGTCGAGCCGGGCGCGCGCGCCAGCCAGCGCTGGCCCTGGGCCTGCCACTCGACCATCGACTCGGGCATCGGCAGGCGCGGCAGCACGTGCACCAGCGTGCGGCCGAGCGACTGCTGGCGCAGCCACTGGACCTGGCGCAGCCCCGGCTTGCGCCGCGTCTCCGCGCCCCCGGCCACCGCCGCCGTCGACAGCCACTGGTTGGGCGCCGCCAACGGCAGGCCGCTGCGGTCCGACAGCAGCAGGCTGCCCTGGCACTCGTAGGCGTCGCCGCCCTCGTCGGAGCGCAGGCCGACCTGGCCCGAAAGGGCCAGCACATGCGTCTCGCAGCCGGCCGCGACCTCGCTGCGCGCCTGCACCATCAGGTCCTCCAGCACGGACTTCTGGCCGACCGCCTCGTCACCCGCGTTGCGCCACAGCCGGCGTGCGCCCTCGAAGCCGATCTGGGCACCGGCCAGCGCGCCGGCCGCGGTCGCCAGTTCCTGGGCATCGTGCGCCATGGCGCGGATCAGGTTCTGGTATTGCAGCCGCAGCCGCTCGGCCTCGGCCTGGGCCTGCACGACCTGGGCCGACGGCGTCGCGCCCGCGGCCTCGTCCTGCATGTCGGCCTCGGCCGGCACGAACAGGGGGTTGTGGCGGCGCGGCTGGAACACGCTGTCGACCAGCTGCGCGCGATCCGCCAGCATGAGGTTCTCGGGCACCTTCTGGCCGCTGGAGATGTAGTGCACCGGCAGCCGGTGGCGGATGACGGTGTCGATCAGCGCGCCGGGATGGGTGGCCTCGTCGACCTTGGTGAAGATGCAGCCCGCCAGCTCGTTGCCGCCACCGCCGTTGCGATAGGCATGCACCACCTCGTTGAGGGTGTCGCCGTGGCTGGTGGCGTTGAGCAGCAGCAGCCGCTTGACCGGGCGGTGGCTGTTGCACAGCATCGCGATCTGGTCCGACACCGAGCGGTCGCGCTGGCTCATGCCGACCGTGTCGATCAGCACCATGTGCTTGTCGCGCAGGTCCTGCAGCACCAGGTGCAGATCGGCCGCATCCTTGACCGCGAACACCGGCACGTCGAGGATCTGGCCGTAGATGCGCAACTGCTCGTAGGCGCCGATGCGGTAGCTGTCGGTGGTCACCAGGGCCAGCTTGTCGGCGCCGAAGCGCATCACGCAGCGCGCCGCCAGCTTGGCGGTGGTGGTGGTCTTGCCGACCCCGGTCGGGCCCATGAGCGCATACACGCCGCCTTGCGCGAGCAGGGCGTCCTCGTCCTCGTGCACCGGCACCGCGCGAATCAGTTCGGCACGCGCGAAGGCCATGCCTTCGGCATAGCTCTGGCCGGTCGGGAGCTTCTCGAGCATGGCCTTCGACAGCTTGGCGCTGAAGCCGGCACCGAGCAAGGTGCGCAGCAGGCGGCCGCGCACCGGGTCCTGGCGCTGACGGTCGTTCCAGACCACGCTGGCGAGCTGCTCCTCGAGCATGCCGCGCATCGAATGGAGTTCGTTCATGACCATGTCGGCGGGCGCGGGCGGCGCGGCCGGTGCGGGCGCAGCGGCGAGCGCGCGGGCCACGGGGCCAGCGGACGCCGGCGCGACGGCCGGGGCGGCCACAGGCATTGCCATCGCCGGTACCGCCGGCATCACCGGGGCGACCGGGGCGACCGGCGCTGCCGACAGCGGCGCCCTGACAGGCACGACCGGCGCGGCACTTGCCACCGCCTGCGTCATCTCGCCCTCGACCATGGCGACGATCTCGACGCCCTCGGGTGTCGCGCGATGGTTCAGCACGATGGCTTCGGCACCGAGTGCCTCGCGGACCAGGCGCAGGGCTTCGCGGCTGGTCGCCGCGACGAATTTGCGGGCCGTGGTCCGCACGTCTGTAGACATGTTCAAACTCTTCCTCCGATGGTGGCGGTGATCTTGATGTTGCGAGAGTCAGGGATCTCCGCATGGGAGAGCACCTTGAGTTGCGGCAGGCTGCGGCGCAGGAAGCGCGACAGCAGCACGCGCAATGCGTGTTGGACGACCAGCACCGGCGCCAGGCCCATCTGCTCCTGGCGCACGATGGCGGCCTGCGCCTGGCGCAGCAGGTTGTCGGCCAGGCCGGGCTCGATGCCGCTGCTGCTGGTCATGGCCTGCTGCAGCACGCTGTCGAGCGAGCCGTCGAGCCCGATCACCTGCAGCTCGGCATCGCCCGGGAACAGCTGCTGCGTGATCGCGCGGCCCAGGGCCAGGCGGACCAGCGTCGTGAGTTCGGTCGCGTCCTTGACGGTCGGCGCATGCTCGGCCAGCACGTCGAGGATGGTGCGCATGTCGCGGATCGGCACCTCTTCCTCGAGCAGGTTCTGCAGCACCTTGTGCAGCGTACTCAGCGAGATCAGCTTCGGCACCAGGTCCTCGGTCAGCTTCGGCGCCGTCTTGGCGATCTGGTCGAGCAACTGCTGCACTTCCTGGCGGCCCAGCAGCTCGGCGGCATGGGTCTGGATCAGGTGGTTGAGGTGGGTCGCCATCACGGTGCAGGCATCGACCACCGTGTAGCCGTGGATCTGCGCCTGCTGGCGCAGGTTGCCGTCGATCCACACCGCCGGCAGGCCGAAGGCCGGGTCCTGGGTCGGCGTGCCGGGCAGGCTGCCCGTGACCTGGCCCGGGTTGATCGCCATCCACTGGTTCGGGAAGGCCTCGCCGCGCCCGATCTCCACGCCCTTCAGGCTGATGACATAGGTGTTCGGCTTGATCTCGAGGTTGTCGCGGATGTGGACCACCGGCACCAGGAAGCCGATCTCCTGCGCGATCTTCTTGCGGATGCTCTTGATGCGGCCGAGCAACTCGCCCTGCTGCGACTGGTCGACCAGCGGGATCAGCCGGTAGCCGACCTCCATGCCGAGCGGATCGACCAGCGCGATGTCGTCCCAGCTGGCTTCGGCCGCCTCGGGCGCTGCCGGCAGCGCGGCCTGGGCCACGGCGGCGGCTTTTTCGGCCGCCTGCTTCGGCTTGCGCTTGAGCAGGTTGTGGCCGAGCCAGGCGAGGCCGCCGGCGATCAGCAGGAAGGCCAGGTTCGGCATGCCCGGGATCAGGCCCATCAGGCCGATGATGCCGGCGGTCAGGAACAGCACCTGCGGGTTGGAGAACAGCTGGCCCGTGAGCTGGCTGCCGACGTCCTCGTCGGTGGTCACGCGCGAGACGATCACGCCGGCCGCGGTCGAGATCACCAGCGCCGGGATCTGCGCCACCAGGCCGTCGCCGATCGCCAGCAGCGTGTAGGTCTTGCCGGCGGTCGAGAAGTCGAGCCCGTGCTGCGCCACGCCGACCACCAGGCCGCCGATGATGTTGATGACCATGATCAGGAGGCCGGCCACCGCGTCGCCGCGCACGAACTTGCTGGCACCGTCCATCGAGCCGTAGAAGTCGGCCTCCTGCGCGACTTCGGTGCGGCGCTTGCGGGCGATGTCCTCGCCGATCAGCCCGGCGTTGAGGTCGGCGTCGATCGCCATCTGCTTGCCGGGCATGGCGTCGAGCATGAAGCGCGCGCCGACCTCGGCGATCCGGCCCGCACCCTTGGTGATCACCATGAAGTTGATCAGCACCAGGATGATGAAGACCATCACGCCGACCGCGAAGTTGCCGCCGACCAGGAAGTGGCCGAAGGCCTCGATCACCTTGCCGGCGGCATCGGGGCCGGTGTGGCCGTGCATCAGCACCACGCGGGTGGAGGCCACGTTGAGCGACAGCCGCAGCAGGGTCGAGAACAGCAGCACGGCGGGGAAGGCGGCGAAGTCGAGCGCCTTCATGGTGTACATGCTGACCAGCAGCACCATCACCGACAGCGCGATGTTGAAGGTGAACAGCAGGTCGAGCAGGAAGGCCGGCAGCGGCAGCACCATCATGCTCAGGATCATGATGATGAGAATCGGCCCGGCCAGTCCCTTGAACTGGTTGCCGGAGAAGAACTGCGTCGGCAGACGCATCAGGTTGGTCATCGCGTTCATACGGCCACGGTGTATTGAAGTTCGTCAGGAACGGCGACGTCGATCGGCGTGCGCGGCGCCTCGCCGCCTTCGGATTTCCAGCGCTTGAGCTGATAGACCCACGCCAGCACCTCGGCCACGGCGGTGTAGAGGCCCGAGGGAATCTCGTCGCCCAGGCGGGTGTGCTTGTAGAGCGCCCGCGTGAGCGGCGGCGCCTCGAGGATCGCGACCTTGTTGTCGGCCGCGATCTCGCGGATGCGCTGCGCCACCAGGTCGGTGCCCTTGGCCACCACGCGCGGGGCGCGCATGTCGCCGTCGATGTACTTCAGCGCGACCGCGAAATGGGTCGGGTTGGTGACCACGATGTCCGCCTTCGGCACCTCGGCCATCATCCGGCGCTTGGCGATCGCCTGCTGCTGGCGGCGGATCTGGGCCTTGATGTGCGGGTCGCCTTCGCTTTCCTTGTGCTCCTGGCGCACGTCCTCGCGCGACATGCGCAGCTTCTTGTAGTAGGTCCAGAGCTGCCAGGGCACGTCGACCAGCGCCACCAGCACCAGCGCCGCCGCGATCAGGGCGCAGCTGCGCCCGACCAGCATGATGGTGTGCGGCAGGGCGGTCGACTCGGGCTGGCCGAGCAGCGCCATGACATGCTCGAGGTCGTCCATGATGACCAGGTAGGCGACGCCGCCGATCAGCAGCGACTTGGCGAGGGCCTTGACCAGCTCGGCCAGCGACTGGGTCGAGAACATGCGCGCGATGCCGGCCAGCGGGTCGAGCTTGCCGAAGTTCGGCGAGACCGCCTTGCCCGACAGCAGCCAGCCGCCGAGCATCATCGGCGCCACCACCGCGGCCACCACCATCATCGCGAACAGGGGGGCCATCGCCAGCAGCGTCTGCATCACCATCCAGGCGGTGCGCGCCAGCATCTGCTGGGGCTCGTAGGCGATGCCGCGCTCGAACTGCAGGCCCCGGCGCAAGGCGGCGCTGAGGGTGCCGCCGAGCGACTCGGCGGTGAACCAGAGCCCGCCGATGGCCGTCGACAGCATCACCAGCGTGGTCAGCTCGCGGGAGCGGGCCACATTGCCTTCCTCGCGCGCCTTTTCGAGGCGCCGCTCGGAGGCGGGTTCCGTTTTTTCGAGATCGCTTTCCTCAGCCATTCATGCTCCTGGAGCAGCAGGCGAGGAACGCCTGCACATGACTGATTATTCGATTCGAAGGGCCGGAACAATCGCCCGATCAAGAGCGCAATCGCCCTCCTTCTCGCTCGATCGAGGCCTCAGAAGCCGAGGCTCTCCAGCAGATCGTCGACCTGCGACTGGTCGGCCACCGCATCGGGATTGCCGGGCACGATCTGGGGGCCGTTCTGCAGGCTGTTGGTGACGATCTCCTGCCGCTTCTCGGCCGGCGTGTTGTCGATCAGCACCTGCAGCAGCTGCGTCTCGACATCGTTGACCACTTCCATCATCTTCTTGATGACCTGGCCGGTCAGGTCCTGGAAGTCCTGCGCCATCAGGATCTCCATCAGCTGCGAGTTGATGGCATTGGCCTTCTGCGGCACGTCCTGCAGGAAGCCACGCGTGTCCATCACGAGCTCGCGCGCATGGTCGAGCTCGATCGGGTCGGCGAACCATTCGTCCCAGCGCTTGCTCAGGCCCTTGGCGTCGCTCGCCAGCCCTTCCTGCAGCGGCTGCGCGACATCGATGGCGTTGAGCGCGCGATGGGCCGCCCGCTCGGTGGTCGCGGCGACGTAGGCCAGCCGGTCGCGCGCATCGGGAATGGCCTGGGCCGCCTTGGCGACTTCCTTGTCGAGGCCCAGCTCGCGCAGTCCTTCGCGCAACTGACGCGTCAACTGCCCGATGCGGCCCAGCAACTCTTCAGCGGTGTTCCCTTGTTCGGCGTCGAACGCGTTCTTGCTCATGGCCTTACCCCTTCGCCAGTTTTTCGAAGATCTTGGTGATCTTCTCTTCGAGCGTGGCCGCCGTGAAAGGCTTGACCACATAGCCGTTCGCGCCGGCCTGGGCCGCCGCGACGATGTTTTCCTTCTTGGCTTCGGCCGTGACCATCAGCACCGGCAGCTTGCCCAGCTCGGGATCGGCGCGGATGTTCTGCAGCATGGTCAGTCCGTCCATGTTGGGCATGTTCCAGTCCGACACCACGAAGCCGAAGCTGCCGCCGCGCAGTTTCTCGAGACCGGCGGCGCCGTCCTCAGCCTCGTCGACGTTGAGGAACTCGAGCTCCTTCAACAGGTTGCGCACGATGCGGCGCATGGTCGGGAAGTCATCCACGACCAGGATCTTGATGCTCTTGTCAATCACGTTTCTCTCCACTCAAACAGTTCGTTGTCAAACCCGATTAGTGCGCGCACCGAAGGTGCGCAGGTGCGCCAGCACGCGGCGCGCCATCTCGCCCAGCGGCGCCACCTCGTCGGCCGCGCCGATCGCGATGGCTTCCTTCGGCATGCCGAAGACGACGCAGCTCGCCTCGTCCTGGGCAAAGGTGTGGGCGCCGGCGCGCTTCATGCGCAGCAGCCCCTCGGCGCCGTCCTTGCCCATGCCGGTGAGGATCATTCCGATCGCGTTCTTGCCGGCATGCCTGGCCGCCGAGTCGAACAGCACGTCGATCGAGGGGCGGTGCCGGTTCACCGGCGGCTCCTGGTCGAGGTGCGCCACGTAGTTGGCGCCGCTGCGGCCGAGCGACAGGTGGAAGCCACCCGGCGCGATGTAGGCATAGCCCGGCAGCACCCGCTCGCCGTGCTCGGCTTCCTTGACCGTGATCCGGCACAAGCCGTCGAGCCGCTGGGCGAATGACTTGGTGAAGCCCGAGGGCATGTGCTGCGCGATCAGGATGGCGGGACTGTCCGGCGGCAGCGGGGTCAGCACCTCGCGGATCGCCTCGGTGCCGCCGGTGGAGGCGCCGATGATGATCAGCTTCTCGGTGCTCAGCAACGGGCTGCGCAGCAGTGCCTCGGGCGCGTGCTCGCCCGCCGGCCGGGCCGACGCGGCATGCCGCGACGGCAGCAGCCGCGCACTGGCGGCGGCGCGGATCTTGGCGGCGATCAGCTCGGTGTAGTTGAGCAGGCCGTCGCGCACGCCCAGCCGCGGCTTGGTCACGAAGTCGATCGCGCCCAGTTCGAGCGCGCGCAACGCGATCTCCGAACCGCGCTCGGTCAGCGACGACACCATCACCACCGGCATCGGCCGCAGCCGCATCAGCTTCTCGAGGAATTCGAGGCCGTCCATGCGCGGCATCTCGACATCCAGCGTCAGCACGTCGGGGTTGGTGACCTTGATGAGGTCGCGCCCCACCAGCGGATCGGCGGCCGTTCCCACCACCGTCATGTCCGGCTGGCTGTTGATGATTTCGGTCATCACGCTGCGTATCAACGCCGAGTCGTCGACGCACAGCACCTTGATCTTGTTCGCGCTCACCAGCTTCCTTTGCTTCTGGCCCACGGCGGGCTCTCGCCGGCCGGGCCGTTGGTTTTGCGCAGGTCGAGCGCCGGTCGCGGCAGGGCCATGCGCAGCAGCTCGCCCTCCTCGCGCTGGATCGCCTGCACGTCGTTCTGCCCCCGCAGCTTGCGCACCACCGCCTTGCCGCTCGCCGGCATGAAGCAGACGCGGCGCGCATGCTGGCCGCGCAGGTCCTGGGCCGCGACGCTGATGCGTTCGGACTTCAGGTAGCGCAGCACGAAATCGGCATTGCGGTCGCCGATGTTGAGGGTCGTCATGTTGGCCAGCACCGCGGCGCCGCCGAACACCTTGGCCTGCAGCCGCTCGCGCCGGGCGCCGGAACGGATCAGCTCCCGGATCAGTACGTCCATCGCGTAGGCGCCGTAGCGCATCGACTCGGTGGCGTCGCGGGCGACCGAGTCGCCCTCCTCCGGCAGCATGAAATGGTTCATGCCGGCGACGCCGTTGTCGGTGTCGAGGATGCAGGCCGACACGCACGACCCCAGCACCGTGGTCAGCACCGTGTCGGTGGTGGTCACGAAATACTCGGAAGGCAGCAGCTTGACTGCCATGCTGCCGACGTCGCGGTCGAAATAGTGATGGTTGGCCAGCGACCCCGGCACGACGGCATTCATGGCACCCCAGCCTTGCCCTTCGCGCGCGCCAGTTCGTACACCGTCTGCCCGAGCGGCCTGAAGGTCTGGTTGACCAGCGAGGCGTTCTCCGAATGGCCCGCGAACAGCAGGCCGTTGGTCTTCAGCAGCGGCGCGAAGCGGTCGAGCACCTTCTTCTGCGTCGGCTTGTCGAAATAGATCATCACGTTGCGGCAGAAGATCGCATCCAGCGGCTCCTTGACCGACCAGGACGGGTCGAGCAGGTTGAGGCGCGAGAACTTCACCAGCTGCGCGACCTCGGGGCGGATGCGCACCTTGCCGGCATTCGACCCGGTGCCCTTGTTGAAGAAGCGGCGCAGCCGCTCGGGCGACAGCGCCTTGACCTGGTCTGCGGTGAAGACACCCGCCTGGGCCTTGGCCAGCACCGCGGTGTCGATGTCGGTCGAGATCACCCGGGCCGCGTTGGCCTTGTCGCCCAGCGCCTCGATCAGCGTGATCGCGATCGAATAGGGCTCCTCGCCGGTCGAGGCCGCCGAGCACCAGATCGTGACCGGCTCCCTGGCCTTGCGCACGTGCTCGGCCAGCACCGGAAAGTGGTGCGCCTCGCGGAAGAACGAAGTCAGGTTGGTGGTCAGCGAATTGATGAACGACTGCCACTCGTCGCCGTCCTGGCGCGACTCCAGCAACTCGAGGTAGGAGGAGAACTCCGGCATCCGCAGCTCGCGCAGCCGGCGCGACAGGCGGCTGTAGACCATCTGCCGCTTCTGCTCGCCCAGCGCGATCCCGGCCCGCCGATGGATCATCGCGCGGACCTTCGAGAAATCGCTGTCGGTGAAGAGAAATTCGGTGCTCACGGTGGACCTCGGTGCCTGGGTCTCAATGTACATAGCGAGCCTCTTTTCCAATGGTTCGATCAACGGGACAAATACCTTGCTGCTCGCGCTGCATCTCAGACTGCACCGTCGTGGGCGTCGGCTTCCTGCGACCAGACCATCGCCGCCAGGTGGGCTGCGTTGACCTGGCCCGATCCCACGAACAGGGCCTCCGACAGCCGGGCGGCCTGGGCGGCGTCGGTTTCGCAGGCTTCCGCCAGCGCGAGGAAGGGCGCGTAGACGCCTTCGCGCGCCAGGATCGCCTGCTGCACCGACCCCGCGAGCTGCACCTTGGCGAGAACCTCCGCCATCGGCACGCCGAGCAGCTGGTCAATCAGCGAGAACATGCCGACCACGAAGAGGTTGTCGGCCTCGCCGGGCGGCAGCATCCCCTGGCCCATCAGCTCGACGAAGCGGCCGCGCGTGATGGCCTTCTTGGTCATGAACGGCGCCGCGGCCCGGTTGCTGGTGGCCAGCAGCACGGACAGCCAGCGGAACAGCGGCGCGTAGCCCAGCATCGCCACCGCGTGGCGCAGGGAATGGATCTCGACACCCGCGCCGATGGCGGGCGAATTGATGTGGCGCAGCAGCCGGTAGGTCAGGGCCGCGTCGCGCTTGAGCGCCGATTCGATGCTGCGCACGTTCTCGTTGCGCTGGATCATGTGCATCAGCCGCACGATCATCACCGACTCGGGCTGCAGCGCATCGCCGCCCTCCTTCACCGGCGGGTGCGCGAGCGCGCCGTCGACGAAGATGTCGACCCGCAGGTCGGCGCAGGCCCCGGCCTGCGCCCAGGTGTCGATGCGCGAGGCGACCAGCTGCACTGGCGCCCGGCCCGGCTGCTCCTCGGCGCGCACCCGCGCCACCCGCTCGGGGTCGCCGTCGCCGACGTCGAGGTGCGTGATGATCTCGCGCAGCTCCGGATCGGCCGGCAGGCCGTCGGCATCCTTCAGCATGAAGCCGAAGCCCTGCTCGCGCAGGAAGAGCAGCATCGAGCGTGTGTCGACATCGCTCAGGTCGCCCAGGCCCATGCACAGCACCACGTTCTCCGGCGGCAGCGACTGCAGCTCGGCCAGGAACAGCCCGTCGACCGTGACGTCGAGGAACAGCACCAGCCGCCCGAGCCGCCAGCCCGTGCGCGGCGGATTCAGGTGCCGGGCGATGTTGTCGAGCAGCGCGATGAACTGGCTGGACGCATCGGGCACCGGCGCGGTGCCCGGCGTCGCGAGCCAGGCCATGCGATAGCCCTTGACCCGCTGCTGCGGGTCGAGCTGCAGCGCATGGCGCACGTAGCCGCTCGCCTCGCGCGGCCCGCCGAGCTCGTCCGACGGCTCCTCGCGGGTTTGCGCCGGCGCGCCGGGGACAGCCTTGTCCTTCGCGGCGCTTGCGCCCGTGGTTCGAAAGAAGTCAAAGCGCATGGCAGATGGCTCCGTCTGTGGGTCGGATCAAGCGATCAGCGCGACGCGATGTCCGCGGCATGGCGTATGCAGGGCTCAAGCGGCAACCGCCGCCGGCCTGGCAGCACCCGCCAGCGCCGCGGCGCTGGCCGCCTGTGCGCGCTGGATGCGCGGCATGGCGGCGACGTCGATGATGAAAGCCACGCTGCCGTCGCCCAGGATCGTCGCGGCCGAGATGCCCGGCACCTTGCGGTAGTTGGTCTCGAGGTTCTTCACCACCACCTGGTGCTGGCCCAGCAGTTCGTCGACCAGCAGCGCGAAGCGCGCATCGTCGGCCTGGACGATCACCAGGATGCCCTGGGTCGGGTCGACCTGCGCGCCCGCCACGTCGAAGACCCGGTGCAGCTCGATCAGCGGCAGGTACTCGCCGCGCACCTTGATCACGTGGCCGTCGCTGGTGATCGAATGCAGGTGCTCGGCGAGCGGCTGCAGCGACTCGATCACGTAGCTCAGCGGCAGGATGTAGGCCTCGCTGCCGACCTTGACCGACATGCCGTTCAAGATCGCCAGGGTCAGCGGCAGCACGATGCGGGTGGTGGTGCCGTGGCCGCCGCGCGACTGGATCTCGACGTGGCCGCCCATCTCCTGGATGTTGCGCTTGACCACGTCCATCCCGACGCCGCGGCCCGAGATGTCCGTGACCTGCTCCGCGGTCGAGAAGCCCGGCGCGAAGATGAGCTGCCAGACTTCCTCGTCGGGCATGGTCTCGCTCACCGCCAGGCCCTGCTGCATCGCCTTGGCCAGGATCTTCTCGCGGTTCAGGCCGGCGCCGTCGTCGCTGACCTCGATCACGATGTTGCCGCCATGGTGCTGCGCCGACAGCAGCAGCTGGCCGGTGGCTTCCTTGCCCTTGGCGAGCCGGATGTCGGGCGTCTCGATGCCGTGGTCGAGGCTGTTGCGCACCAGGTGCGTGAGCGGGTCGATGATCCGTTCGATCAGGCCCTTGTCGAGCTCGGTCTCCTTGCCGAAGGTATCGAGCCGAACCTGCTTGCCGAGCTTGGCGCTGACGTCGCGGATCACCCGCGGGAAGCGGCTGAACACATAGTCCATCGGCATCATGCGGATCGACATCACCGACTCCTGCATGTCGCGCGCGTTGCGCTCCAGGTGGCCGAGGCCGCTCAGGAAGCGCTCGTAGACGACCGGGTCGAGCATCGTGGCGGCCTGGGTCAGCATCGACTGCGTGATCACCAGTTCGCCCACCAGGTTGATGAGCTGGTCGACCTTCTCGACATCGACGCGGATCGAGCTCGACTCCTTGGCGGCGGCCGCGGGCGCTGCGGCCGGTGCCGCCGAGGCCGGCCCGGCGGCCTTGGCGGCCGGCTCGGCTGCGGGGGCTGCGGCCGGTGCGGCTGCCGGCGCGGCCGCGGCTTGCGCCTCGGGCATTTCGCGCGAAATGTCGATCTGCGACTCGTCGATCACGAAGCAGCAGACGGCGATGATGTCGTCCGGGTCGCAGGTGGTTTCCAGCATCACCGTGAACTGGTCGTTGCTGCGGGTGCGGGAGCTCAGCGTGCCGAGGTTGGCGAGTTCGCCGGCGAGCAGTTCGCATTCACTGTCCGACAGGCGGGCGAAGCGGATGCGCAGGGCGCCGGTCGATGGGGTCGCGGCGGCAGGCGCGGGCGCGGCGACGGCCACAGCGACCGGCGCCGCAGCGGGTGCGGATGCGGGCGCCGCGGCGCCCTCGCCGTTCTCCCGCGCGAGTTGCTGCAGCACGCCGCAGATGTGCGCGACACGTTCGGCTTCAGGCTCTTTGCCCGCCTGGTAGGCAGTGAGTTGTTCTTGCAAGGCGTCCTTCGTTTCCAAAAAGGCATCGATCATCGGACCGCTCAGGCGCAGCTGGCCATGGCGTGCCCGGTCCAAAAGGGTTTCCAGCACGTGCGTCGTCTCGGTCAGCGCGGTGAAGCCGAAAGTGGCCGCACCGCCCTTGATCGAATGGGCCGCACGAAAGATCGCGTTGAGCTGCTCGCTGTCCGGCGAGTCGACGTCGAGCTCGAGGAGCAGTTGCTCCATCTGCGCCAGAAGCTCGATCGCTTCGACAAAGAAGGCTTGGGAAAACTGGCTGAGGTCCATCTGTGTGTTCCGGTGCCGGCGCTGCAAACACTGGCGTTGGGTCTGTCGTTGGTTACTGCGTCGGGCTGGTGGGCTTGAGGGATGTCGGCTTCATCTCGCTGCTGGCGGCGGAAGTGCCGGCGGCGCCCGGGGCACCGGTCTTCAGCGCGCTGGCGCGCACCGCGGCACCGTCGCCGCTGTTCTCGCGCTCGATGCGTTCCTGGGTCTGGCGATTCAGCAGGATGATGCTGATGCGGCGATTGATCGGATTGCGCGGATCGGCGTTGTCCAGGTGCATGCTGTCGGACAGGCCGACCACGCGCAGCACCTTCGACTCCGACATGCCGCCGGTCACCAGTTCGCGCCGCGAGGCGTTGGCGCGGTCGGCCGACAGCTCCCAGTTGCCGTAGGCCTTGTCTCCATTGGTGTAGACGATGGCATCGGTGTGGCCCGACAAGGTCATCTTGTTCGGCAGTTCGTTGAGCTTCGGTCCGAGCTCGCGCAGGATGGCGCGCATGTGCGGCACCACGCGCGCGCTGGCGAGGTCGAACATCGGGCGGTTGTCGCTGTCGACCAGCTGCAGCCGCAGGCCTTCGGTGGTGATGTCGATCAGGATCTGCGAGCGGAACTGCTTGAAGACCGGGCTGTTCTCGATCAGCGTGTCGAGCTTCTGCTTCATGTCGGCCAGCCGCTGGGCGTCGAGCTCTTCCTCGCTCGGGTCGGCCTTCTTGACCTCGCCCTCGGTCGCCATGACGTCGGCGCCGCCGCCCGGGATCATGCTGCTGCTGAGGCTGCTTTTCTCGCCGCCCGTGAGTGCCACCTTGAGCGGCATGCGAAAGTGCTCGGCGATGCCGGCGCGCTGCTTCGGGGTCGAGATCGCCAGCAGCCACATGACCAGGAAGAAGGCCATCATGGCGGTCATGAAGTCGGCGTAGGCGATCTTCCAGGCGCCGCCGTGGTGGCCGCCCCCATGGGCGGCGACCCGCTTGATGACGACGCGGTGCTTTTCAGCGCTCATGGCTGCGGTCCCGGAACTCAGCGGGCCTTGACTTCCCGAACATGGTCATCCAGTTCGGTGAAGGAAGGACGTTCGGTCGAGAACAGCACCTTGCGGCCGAACTCGACGGCCAACTGGGGTGCATAGCCGTTCAGGCTGGCCAGCAGCGTGACCTTGGCGCACTGGTAGATCTTCATGGCTTCCTCGACCTTCTGGCCGATCAGCGAGGCCAGCGGCGCCACGAAGCCGTAGGCCAGCAGCACGCCCAGGAAGGTGCCAACCAGCGCGTGAGCGATCAGCGCGCCCATCTCGTCGGGCGGCAGGTTGGCCGAGGCCAGCGCATGGACCACGCCCATCACGGCGGCCACGATGCCCAGCGCGGGCAGCGCGTCGGCCACGCCGGCCAGGCTGTGCTGGGGCACCGCGGCCTCATGGCGGATGGTCTCGATTTCGTGGTCCATCAGGGCCTCGATCTCGAACGGGTCGGTGTTGCCGCTGATGACCAGGCGCAGGTAGTCGCAGAGAAACTCCATCAGCTCGTGGTCGGCCATGAGCGCCGGGTAGCGCCCGAAGATCTCGCTCTCGGCCGGATTCTCGACGTCGTTCTCGAGCTTCATCATGCCGTCCTTGCGGGCCTTGGCGAGCAGCTCGTACAGCAGGGCCAGCAGGTCCATGTAGAGCTGCCGGTTGTGCTTGGACGAACGCAGCAGCAGCGGCAGCTCCTTCATCGTCGCCTTGATCGTCTTGCCGTTGTTGCCAGCGATGAAGGCGCCGAGCGCGGAGCCGCCGATCATCAGCAACTCGACCGGCTGGAACAGGACGCCGAAATGCCCGCCCATGAGGGCGTAGCCGCCGAAAACGGCTCCTATGACTACCAGGTATCCAACCAGCACGAGCACGCGCGTCCCCTTTTGCCCGCAGGCATCAAATCAAGAAATTGCCGAATAAGCGAAAAATTGCCGCTTTCAATGAACTCCGTTGGCGCCCAACGCGGAATGCACTGCCAGAATCGGAGCCGCCGCAACTTGAGGCGCCTTGGTCGACTCGTCGACGCGTTTCGAACCGCGCACCTTGCCGGCGCGCGACGGCGGGCGGCACAGCACGCAGACATAGTCATGCTTGTGGTCATGCGCGTGCGCAACGAAATTCCCGCCGCAACGGGTGCAGGCGCTGAGTTGCAGCATGTCGCTGTCGAAAAATCGGACCATCGTGTAGGCACGTGTGAAATCCAGCACGATCTCGCCGCCATGGGCCTCGATCTGCTCCGAATAAAGGCGGTAGGCCTTGATCAGCGCCTGCAGCCGGGGCTCATTGGCTTCGTGCAGCATGAAGCGGTACATGTTGTAGAACATCGACGAATGGATGTTGGCCAGCCAGGTCATGTACCAGTCGGTCGAAAACGGCAGCAGCCCTTTGGGCGGCGAAACGCCCTTGAGTTCCTTGTACAGGCGAATTAGCCGTTCGCGGCTCAATTCGACTTCGGCTTCCAGGAATTGAAGGCGGGCACCGAGTTCGATCAATTCGACCGCCAGCCGGACCTGCCGGACTTCGCCGAGGACGCTTTTCGAGCTCATGCCAGGGCGTCCGTATCGCGCGGCTGGAGCTGCCGGGCGGCCATCAGGATCGACATGTGGGCCTGCTGGAGCGTGGTGTCCTTGCCTTCGCCGAACACCGCGAACATCGGGTGGTCGTCGAGCCTGAAGCTGCAGAGCAGGAAATTGGATGTCGCCAATTTGACAATCTGCGTCAAGGACATGTTGGCCAGCAAATCCGCCAATTCACGGCCGACGCCGAGGCGGTACATTGCCGCGGCGCGATCCTGCTTGGCCAGCTTTTGAGCGAGCAGCATATAGGCCAGGTTAATGTCGCCGATCTCTTTCGAGATGTCGCCATTATTTACGCCGCCATCGATATCCATTTCCACACTCCACTCCATTCAATCAAGTCTGCAGTCTATACACAATTTCTAACAACTTCACCACCCTAAGATCACTCATTCCGAAAAGTGAGACTTATCTGACGTACCGTCGGAATCGGCTTACATACGGTCGGTTTTCCCAATGGAAAGTAGTTCAAACTACTTACGGAAAAATGGGCCGCCGCGTGCAATTGGGTGATTAAAAAGTATTAAAAATTCAATTGAACTACAAAGTACTAATCATTAAAGTTCGCGAATATCCAATGAAGATTCATTGATGCTGAAACAAAACGTATCATTTAGAAAACATCGGCGATGCCATCGTCATGTCTGCGGGGCCCCGGCGATATCCGCCCGGGCTTCGAGTTCGTGGATCCAGGCCATGACTTCGGCCACGGCGCGGTAGAGCTGCGGCGGGATCTGCTGGTCGAGGTCGACCTGCATCAGCAGCTTGACCAAGCCCGCCGAGGCATGGACATAGAGGCCGTTCCGCCGGGCTTCGCGCATGATCGATTCGGCCACTACGCCATAGCCCTTGGCCACGACCACCGGAGCCCCGTTCTTGTCGGCATGCGACAGCGCCACCGCGCTGTGCCGGTCATCCATGGGCGTGCTCACGACGCACCTCCTGCCGGCGCCATCGGCGCCACCTGCAGATCCTGCAAGCGCAGGCCGGCGGCTTCCATCCGCTGCACCAGCGTGCCGCCGTCGGCGCGCAGGGTCGCCACCGTGCCGGCCTCGCTGGCGGCCAGCCGGGCCTGCACGCCAGGGCCCGCCAGGCTCAGCCGGAGGTCGACCTGGCCGAGTCGCGGCAGGCTCATGGCGACCGTGGTCGACCATCGCTGCGGCGGGTCCTCGCCCGATCCTTCGTCCGACGGGTCGGCGGCTTGCTTCTCGACCGTCCAGTTCATCGCCACGCCCGGCCAGGCTTCGCCGCTCCAGCGGAACACCGCCGTGGCGAGCAAGTCGAGTTGCTGATGCACCAGGTTCACGGCCTGGGGGTGAATCACTTCGGCCAGCGGCACCGCGGCCTTGGGAGCGAACGCGGCCGCGTGGTGAGAGGCACCGGCCTCCTCCACGCGCTCGGCCGCAGGTGCATGCGCTGCCGGCACCGAGGCTGCCGCCTCCCCGCGTCCATACGCCGCCTGAAGCCGGGCGGCGTCGGGCGTCGGCGCCGGGCCGGCGTCCGTCGCGGCGCTGTCGGCAGCAACTGCCGTGTCCACGAGTGCGGGGCCGGGCGCTGGCGCGGCGCCGTTGCCGGCAGCCGCGGCGACCACGGGCTGGGCGCTGCGCGGCAAGGCGCCGGCTTCATCCAGCGTCGACTCGGCGACGGCACGCACGACTTCTTCGGCGGTGGGCGCGCCCTCGCCGGACGCGGTGGCCGCGACGGCAGGCGCCGGCTCGGCGGCGCGCTGCGCCGCCAGCGGCGTCGCCCAGCGCGCCTGCGGCTCCTGCATCAGCTGGACCAGCGGACGCGCGCCGGCGGCGAACTCGAGCAGGTGGGATTCGTAGAACAAGCCGCTCTGGGCCACGGTCTGCGCCAGCGCGCCGGCCAGCGTCGGCGCCGAGGGTGCCTGCCGCGAGGGCCATGCGGGTGCGGCGCCACGCACCGGACCGGGATCCGATTCGAGGTCGGCCAGCACCGCACTGATGACGCGCGCCGCCACCGACAGCTCCGCCTCCGGCGCTGGCTGCGCCGAGGCGGCCGGCGGCAGGCTCGAAGGGCCGCCCGGGAGCACCCGGTCGAGCGCCGCCTTCGAAGGCAGGCGAACTTCGTTCTCGACCTTCAGCACCTCCGCCACCGCACCGGGCGCACCGATCCGGGTCTCGGCCTTGATTCCGAGCACGTCCAGACGCGGCGAAGCCTTGACGGCCAGCAGCGCATCGATGAGTCCGGTGAGTCCGCTCATGACCAGTTCCCTCGCGTCTCAGTGCGGCGGCCCGTAGGCCTTGCCCAGGTTGCGCTGCTGATGCAGGTAACCCATGCGGGAGAGCAGTTGTTCGATCTGCGGCTTGACCAGCCCACAGACCTCGTCCTGGTCGACGCGGATGCGCTCGATCAGGCGCAGCGCTTCCTCGAACTGGCTCGGGTCCAGCGTTTCGAGTGGCACCAGCACCTTGAGTCGCTCGACGATCGCGGCGCATTGCTCCTCGAGCGCCGGCAGCCGGCCCCACTCCTTGGAGCGGGCCAGTTCCGCCATGAGCGCAACGCCCGAGGCCAGTTGCCCGTAGCAATGCACGACTTCACTCCTGGTCGCCATGGTGTTCCCTTTTGTTCTTTTGTTGCCGGTCAGGCGTGCGCCGGGCCGGTGTCGATCTCGCGCCATGCCGATGCGATGCTTTCGAGCAGCGTGTCGGCTTCGTCGAGCGCCTGCGTGTCGTTGCGCAGGTTGGCTTGGAGCAGCCGCTGGATGATGTAGCCGTAGAGCGCCGACAGGTTGGCCACCAGGGCCTCGCCTTCGGGGCCCGCGGCCTTGGCGTCGAGTACCGCCCGGAGGCCGTTGTCGACGATGTCGACCGCCTTGGAGATCGCCTGGCCCTTGGGGCCGATGTCGCCGGTCGACATGTGGTGGCGGGCCATGCCGATGGTCGACCTGGCGCCGTCGAACAGCATGCAGATCAGCTGGTGCGGCGAGGCGCTCATGGCGCCGGTTTCGACGCCGACGCGCGCATACGCGCCGGCGCCGGTCCTGAAGGTGTGCGGTGTGTACATCGTCGGCTTTCCGTGAAGGGCGTCTACTTGCCGGTGCTGGCGGTCATCGCATCGAACTGCTGCTTCAGGTAGCTCAAGGTGCTGTTCATGCTGTTGACCAGCACGTCGAGCTGGTTGAATTGCTTGCGGTAGCGATCCACCGTGTCGTCGACCCGGGTCTGCATCGCGTCGTACTGCTTGTCGAGCTGCTTGATCGTTTGCGTGACGCCGTCCGAGGCCACCTTGAGCGAGCCGCCGGTGCTGTTGAGGTCGGTCACCAGGGCGTCGATCTGCTTGCCGTAGCCCGATGTGCTGCCGGTGGCGCTGGCGAAGAGCTTCGACACCCCTTCCAGGTTGCTGCCGAGCGCCTTGTCGAGCTTGGTCGAATCGACCGCCAGCGTGCCGTCCTTCTGGAAGCTGACGCCGATCTCGGTCAGCACCTTGAAGTCGTCGGTGCCGCCGGCCTGTGGCGTCGTGAGCGCCTGGCGGATGCGGGTCTGCAGGTTCCGCAGGGTCGAATCGCCCATCAACGCGGCACCGGTCTTGGTGTCGGCGTCATAGGCGGTCAAGGTGGTCGCCGTGCTCTGCAGGCTGTTGTAGGCCTTGACGAAATCGTTGATCGCGCCGGTCACCGAAGTGGTGTTGGCCTTCATCGACAGGCCGGTGGTGCCGGTGTTCACCAGCGTCAGCGTGCTGCCCTGGATCGCTTCCTTGACCGTGTTGCTGGCGCTGGTGATCGCGATCCCGTTGACCGTGAGCTTGGCGTTCTGCGCCGCCACGGTCTGCTTCAGGTTCTGGGTACCGGCCGGGTCGTTGCCCAGCAGGTTCTGCAAGGCCGCGTCGCCGTCCACCGAGATCCGCATGCTCGAAGCCTCGCCGGTTTGGGTCGACACCAGCACCAGTCGATTGGGCGTGCCGCTGCCGTCGTTGACGATGCTGGCCGTGACACCGGCATCGGCCCCGTTGATCGCGTCGCGGATGCCTGCCAGCGTGTTGTTGCTGGCGTCGATCGTGATCGGCTTGGCGACGCGCGTGGCGTCGGCGGCGAAGGTGGCGCCACTGTACTGGCCGGTCGCCGGGTCCAGCGTGCCGCCGGTGATGGTGCCGAAGTCCATCGTGATCTTGCCGTTGCCGATCGCGGTCGTGGTGCTCGCCTGCCCCGCCGCGATCGCCGACTGCGACTGCGCCAGCTGCGACACCGTGATGCTGTAGTTGCCGGCCGAGCTGGCATCGGTGGACGAGGCGGCCAGGATGCCGCTCACGGTCGGGGTGCCGGTGACCGTCTGGAACAGCGCCGGGTCCGACAGCTTCTTGGCCGCGGACTGCAGCACGCCGAGCGCGCTTTGCACCGTGCCGTAGGCCGACAGCTTGCTGGTGTAGCTCTTCGCCTTCGCCTCGAGGGCCACCAGCGGCTGGCTTTCCGCCGTCTGCAGCTGGGTGAGAAGGGTGGCCAAATCGAGGTTGGAGCCGACGCCCAGGCTGGTGATCGTTGCCATCTTGTTGCTTTCCTGAATTACGTTTGAAGAGAAAGGACCCGGCTCAGGCCTGCTGGCTCACCAGCATCCCGGGCGCCTTGCCCATGACCTTCGCGATGCGAACCACTTCTTCGGTCGGGATCTGGCGGATCACCACGCCGTTGGTCTGGTCGACCACCTTGACGATGACCTTGTCGGTGTCCTTGTCGATTTCGAACTGCAGGCTGACCGAACGCAATTCGAGCGAGGCGTTGACGGCCTGCACCGCGGTCTCGACCTGCGGCGGCGTCGCTTCCTCGACCGGCTCCGCCGCCTCGTCCGCGGCCGCAGCACCCGCGGCGCGGCCGACGAGCAGTTGCGTCCATGGGCTGTCCTTCGCGGGAATCGGGGCAAGCGGGTTCGACATCTTCTCCACCTTGGTTGCGGGGTTCGCTGTGCTCTGCGGCCTTGCCTTCGCGCATGGCCGCAGAGCACAGCGCAGGCCGCGAGGCCTGGCGCCGCCAAGACCTTCCCTTGCGGGAGGGACCTGGCATTCCTTTCGTTATCCGTCAGTTGATCAACGCAGGAGGGACAGCACGCCTTGCGTGGTCTGGTTGGCCTGCGACAGCACCGAGGTACCGGCTTGCTGCAGGATCTGGGCGCGCGTCATGTTCGACACTTCCACCGCGTAGTCCGCGTCTTCGATGCGCGAGCGCGACGACGACAGGTTGGTGATGGTGGTGCCGAGGTTGGCGATCGTCGAGTCGAAACGGTTCTGCACCGCACCCAGCGAGGAGCGCAGCTTGTCGACCTTCGACAGGGCGGCGTCGATGGCCTTGAGCGGATCGGCCGTCGACGTTGCGTTGCTGACGGCGTTGGTCGTCAGCTTGCCCGGCGAAGCGGAGTCGGCATACACGGTGTTCGCGTTCGCGTCCGTCACGATGCCATTGCTGTGCAGCGTGATGGTTTGCGAAGCGTTGGTCACCAGCGCGCCGCTGATGTCGACGAACTGCGCAGCGGCAGCTTGCGTCACCGCGCCCGTGGTCACGGCCACCGCATAGGCGCCCGTCGCGCCTGCGCCGTCGACGTCGATCGTGGATGCGACACCCGAATTGACCTTGGCGGCCACCGCAGCGGCCGAGATCGGCTCGCCGGCGACGCTGAGGGTATTGGCCGTCGCAGTCCCGGTGAAGGTTGCGCCCGTGGCACCGATCTTGATCGTGTCGCCGTTGCCCATGCCGGTGGCGGTCGTGGTCAACGAAGACACCGTGGCGGCAACAACCGCGCCCGCACCGGTCTTCGTCAGGTTCTTGCTGGCGTCCAGGTACAGCGCCGAACCGTCGGCCGCATCGGTGAGTGCACCGTTGCTGTCGATCTTGACATCCATCGACTTGCCGCCGAGCGTGACGGTGGCAGCAATGGATTGGCCGGCCGGAGGCGTGAGCGAACTGGTCAGGGCAGCGCCGCTGCGGGCGGTGTCGACGGTCGTGTAGCTCTTGCTAGCGGCGCTGTAGGTGTAGGTGGCGGTGCCGACCGCCACGGTGCCCCCGTCCTGCATCTTGCCCAGGACGTCGTTGGCCGTTGCAGCCTGGCTCGGCACCTTGGTGTAGGCGGTGTTGCCGTTGGTCGTGGCGCCCTTGGACCAGCCGGCGACCAGCAGGTCCGATTCGACGGCCGTCTTGTTGGCTGCACCCTTGCCGTTGACGTTGAAACCGTCGAGGCCGAGCGTCTTCGCGCTGATCTCTTGCAGGTCGATGTCGATGGTCTCGCCATCGTTCGCACCGACTTGCACGGTCAGCTTGCCAGCGTCGGCCGAGAGCACCTTCACGCCGTTGAACTGGGTCTGCTCCGAGACGCGGTTGATTTCGTCGAGGCGCTGCGTGATTTCACCCTGGATCGAGTCCAGGTCGCTCTGCGAGTTCGTGCCGGTGGCGGCTTGCACCGACAGTTCGCGAACGCGCTGCAGGTTGTTGTTCACTTCGGTCAGCGCGCCTTCGGTCGTTTGAGCGATCGAGATGCCGTCGTTGGCGTTGCGCGATGCTTGCGTCAGGCCCTTGATGTTGGCCGTGAAGCGGTTCGCGATGGCCTGGCCGGCGGCGTCGTCCTTCGCGCTGTTGATGCGCATGCCGGACGACAGACGCTCGATCGCGGTGTTCAGCGACGATTGCGACTTGTTGAGGTTGTTCTGCGTGAGCAGCGAGAGACTGTTGGTATTGATGACTTGCGCCATGCTCGACTCCTGTTTACAAAGGTTGTGGACTACTTCCGGCCTCTGGCCGTAACGTTGGACCTTCTCTCGCCGTGAGACTCAGGCCACCGTTGGTTCAGTTATCGGCACACCCTTTGAAACATTTAGGGTAGAACCTGAAAAACCCCCAGGTTGGCTCACTGCGTGTAGCCGCCCACCCCCTTTCAGGGGGCGCAGCCAGCGGCCCGGCAAAGCCGGTTCCGCGGCTGCCCACGAGGGGGCGTGCGCTGCGCGCCGCCGGAGAACAAGCGCGGCGAGCCACATTCACGCCGGCAGGTTCATGACCTCTTGATATGCGCTCACCAGACGGTTGCGTACCTGCAGCCCGGTCTGGAACGCGACGTTGGCCTTCTGCAGGTCGACCATGACGTCGTTCAGGGCGATGCCCGGCTTGCCCAGTTCGAAGGATTCGGCCTGGCCGTAGGCCTTGGTCTGCGCGCCGCTGATGTTGTCCAGCGAGCGCTTGAGTTCGGCCGCGAAGCCGCCCCCCTCGGTGGGCGCGGCGGCGGCGGGCGAGAACCCGGCCTGCACGGCGGTGGCCCGCATCTGCTGCAGGACGGATTCGATGGCGGTGATCGACATGGCTTTCCTTTGTTTACTTTGGTGTTGCTATAGAAGCGCCCAGGCGCTCCGTCGTCCTTTCAGCGTAGCAAGGGAAGACCCCGATAAAAGCTGCCAACAGACGGCTAAACCCACCGCTGTTCGGTCCATCGAATTTGTTACGGCTGCTCACAATCAACCGCGAAACGACAAGCCCGCTGACGACTTCACGGCCTACGGCATGACCTCTGAACAACAAATCTTCTCTCTCTGCATGACCAAGCACCGTCCCGGCGCACCGGCCATGGCGGGGATCCGACAATGAGTGCGACCGCTCCCGCGATCGCCGCGCCCGCAGCCTCCTCGCTGCCGCCGATGCTCGAGCGCCTGCGGGCCCAGCCCAAGCTGCCGATCGTCATCGGCGCCGCTGTGCTGGTGACCGCCGTGGCCGCGTTCACGCTGATGAACCGCGGCCCTGACTACAAGGTGCTCTACACCAACGTCTCGGACCGCGACGGCGGCGCGATCATCGCGTCGCTGCAGCAGATGAACGTGCCCTACAAGTTCGCCGAGGGCGGCGGCGCGATCCTGATCGCCGGCGACAAGGTGCCCGAGGTCCGGCTAAAGCTCGCGGCCCAGGGCCTGCCCAAGGCCGGCGGCGTCGGCTTCGAACTGATGGACAACCAGAAGTTCGGCACCAGCCAGTTCGCCGAGCAGGTCAACTACCAGCGCGCGCTCGAAGGCGAGCTCGCGCGCTCGATCGAATCGGTCGGCACGGTGGAGTCGGCGCGGGTCCACCTGGCGCTTCCCAAGCCCTCGCTGTTCGTGCGCGAGCAGAAGAAGCCCTCGGCCTCGGTGGTGCTGACCCTGCAGCGCGGCCGCAGCATCGACGAGGGCCAGGTCAGCGCCATCGTCCACATGATCTCCAGCAGCGTGCCGGAACTCGACCCCAAGAGCGTCACGGTGGTCGACCAGCGCGGCAACCTGCTGTCGGCGGCCAACAGCAGCGCCCGCGGCCTGGACGTGAGCCAGCTCAAGTACGTGCAGGAGATCGAGCAGGGCTACATCCGCCGCATCGAGGCCATCCTGCAGCCGATCGTCGGCGCCAACAACGTGCGCGCCCAGGTCGCGGCCGACATCGACTTCTCGGTGATGGAGCACACCGACGAGAAGTACAAGCCCAACCAGGAGCCCGGCAAGGCCGCGATGCGCAGCCAGCAGTCGAGCGAGTCGAACCAGCAGGGAGGCACGCCGCCCGGCGGCGTCCCCGGGGCGCTGTCGAACCAGCCGCCGGGCACCCCGAGCGCGCCGATCACCACCGCCCCCCGGCCCGGAACGCCCGGCGCCCCGGCGGCGGCGCCTGGCAGCGCGAACGCGGCGAGCACGACCACCTCGGTGGCCACCGGGCCGAGCAACACGCGCAAGGACGTCACCACCAACTACGAGCTCGACCGCTCGATCCGCCACGTGCAGCAGGGTGCCGGCGGCATCAAGCGTCTGTCGGTGGCGGTGGTGGTGAACTACAAGGACGCGACCGACGGCGCCGGCAAGAGCAGCCCGCGGGCGCTGACCCCGGTCGAGATCGAGCAGATCCGCAACCTGGCGCGCGAGGCGATGGGCTTCAGCCAGGACCGCGGCGATTCGCTCAACGTGGTGAACAGCGCCTTCGCGGACGACAACAAGGAACCGACCGCTGCCGCCGTGCCGTTCTGGCGCGACCGCGACAACCTCGATCTCGGCAAGACCCTCGGCCAGTACCTGCTGCTCGCCTTCCTGGCCCTGTTCGCCTGGTTCGCGGTGCTGCGGCCCCTGCTGCGCAAGCACCTCGCGCCGCCCCCCGCTCCGGCACCGGCCATGGTCGAACCCGGCGCCGACGGAGAAGCCGCCGGCGACCCGCCGGCCGAGTCCGACGAACCGGCGATCTCGGCCGAAGAGGCCCTGCGCCAGCGCGAGGCCCTGCGTCAGAAGGTCGACCTCGACTATGCCCATCAACTCGCCGAGCAGGATCCCAAGCTGGTCGCCACGCTGATCCAGCACTGGATGAACACCCATGATCAGTGAAACCGGAACCCGCAAGAGCGCCATCCTGTTGATGGCCCTCGGTGAAGACCGCGCCGCCGCGGCGCTGGCGCACCTCGCCACCAGCGAGGTGCAGACCCTCGGCCTCGCGATGGCGAAGCTCGCCTCGGTCTCCAAGAACGAGCTGAACACGGTGCTGTCCGAGTTCCGCCACGAGACCGAGCAGCTGTCGGCGCTGCACCTGGGCTCGAGCAGCTACATCCGCGCCGTGCTCAAGAAGGCGCTCGGCGACGACCGCGCCAGCAACCTGCTGGAAGACATCCTGCAGAACGACGAGCCGCACAGCGGTATCGAGCGGCTGAACCAGCTCGAGGCCAGCGAAGTGGCCGAGCTGATCCGCGACGAGCATCCGCAGATCCTGGCGACCGTACTGATCCACCTGGACCGCATGAAGGCCTCGGAGGTGCTCGAGAAGCTGCCGACGCGCCTGCGCCACGACGTCATCATGCGGGTGGCCACCTTCGGCGGCGTGCAGCCTTCGGCGCTCCACGAGCTGACCGACGTGCTGACCGAGATGCTCTCGGGCCAGGGCCTGAAGCGCAGCCGCCTGGGCGGGGTGCGGACCGCGGCCGAGATCGTCAACCTGATGAACAGCACCCAGGAAGAGGAAGCGATCGCCCATGTGCGCGAGCACGACGAGGCGCTGGCGCAGCGGATCATCGACGAGATGTTCGTGTTCGAGAACCTGCTGAGCCTGGAAGACCGCAGCATCCAGCGCCTGCTCAAGGATATCGAGTCCGACTCGCTCATCATCGCGCTCAAGGGCGCGCCGCAGGAGCTGCGCGACAAGTTCCTGGCCAACATGTCGCAGCGCGCCGCCGAGACGCTGCGCGAGGACATGGAGCTCAGCGGACCGGTGCGCGTCTCGCAGGTCGAGACCGAACAGAAGGCGATCCTGCAGGTCGCGCGCCGCCTCGCGGAAGCCGGCGAAATCGTGATTGCTGCGCCAGGCACCGATGACTTCGTCTAAGTACCCCTCCACCGCGGCCCTGTCGCCCTTCGGCACACGGGCACGCATGGCCACCGCCTACGCGCCGCCGGTGCGCAGCACCGCGAGCGCGAAGCCGGCCAAGCCGGTGCTGTCCGCCTGGCAGCGCTGGGAGATGGACACGCTGGACGACCCGGCCCCGCGCCCCGCCCCGGGCCCCGCCGGCCGCGGCACCGTCCCGCCGGCCGTCGAAGCGCCGCCGTCGGTAGCGCTGCTGCATGCCGCCGAGCTGGTGAGCCTGCGCCGCGAGGCGCGCAGCGCCGGCGACGCCGAAGGCCGGCGCGAAGGCCACGCCAAGGGCCATGCCGAAGGCTACGCGCAAGGCCGCACCGAAGGGCTGGCGGCCGGCCTGGCCGCGGCCAGCGCGCATGCCGAGCAATTGCGGGCGCTGGCTGCCAGCCTGCCCGCCGCGCTGCGGCGCGCCGACAGCGAGCTGGCCGACGCGGTGCTCACGCTGGCGCTCGACGTCGCGCGCCAGGTGGTGCATCGCACCCTGCGCGCCGAACCCGAATGGGTGCTGCCGATGGTGCAGGACCTGCTGCACGCCGAACCGGCGCTGCAGGGCGAGCCGCGCCTGCTGCTGCATCCGGACGACGTGGCGCTGGTGCGCAACAGCCTGGGCAACGAGCTGCAGGCCGCCGGCTGGCAGGTCCGGCCCGACGAGACGATGACCCGCGGCGGCTGCCGCGTGCAATCGGCCACCGGCGAGATGGACGCCAGCCTCGAAACCCGATGGAAAAGCGTCACCGCGGCCCTGCACCGCGACGTCGACGCCCAGGACGTCTGAAATGAAACACCCCCCGAAGCGCCTGCGGCGCCTCCCCCCTCAAGGGGGGCGATACCAGCGGCCCGGCAAAGCCGGTTCCGCGGTATCCCTGGCACTTGGCTGCGCCAGTTTCGTGGGTCGCGGGCCGCGCACTGCGCGATGGAGCACCTAGGATGTCACCCCTTCTGCAAGACGACGCACCCGCGGCCGCCAATCCCCACCTGAAGTCCTGGCTGAGCACGCTCGCGCAGGCCCGCAGCGACGTCAGCCAGTGCGCGATGACGGCCCATTCGGGCCGCCTGACGCGCGCCGTCGGCCTGGTGCTGGAGGCCGTCGGCCTGCAGCTGCCGGTTGGCAGCGACTGCCTGATCGAACTGCCGCCCGGCCATCCGCAACGCCATGCCGAAGCCGAAGTGGTCGGCTTCGCGGGCGACCGGCTGTTCCTGATGCCGCAGACCGAAGTGGCCGGGCTGGTGCCCGGGGCCAAGGTGTTTCCGCGCAGCGGCGCGCCCGGCTCGGGCCTGGCCGGCGAGGCCCACACCAAGCGGCTGCCGGTCGGCGAGGGCATGCTCGGCCGCGTGGTCGATGCCGTGGGCCGGCCGCTCGACGGCCTGGGTCCGCTCGACATCAGCCGCAAGGTGCCGCTGTCGTCGCCGCCGATCAATCCGCTCACTCGGGCGCCGATCGACTCGGTGCTGGACGTCGGCGTGCGCGCCATCAACTCGATGCTCACGGTCGGCCGCGGCCAGCGCATGGGCCTGTTCGCCGGCTCGGGCGTCGGCAAGAGCGTGCTGCTGGGCATGATGGCCCGCTACACCAGCGCCGAGGTGATCGTGGTCGGCCTGATCGGCGAGCGCGGCCGCGAAGTCAAGGACTTCATCGAGAACACGCTCGGCGAGGAAGGCCTGGCGCGGGCGGTGGTGGTCGCCGCGCCGGCCGACAACTCGCCGCTGCTGCGGCTGCAGGGTGCCGCCTACGCGACCTGCCTGGCCGAGTACTTCCGCGACCTCGGCAAGGACGTGCTGCTGATCATGGACTCGCTCACGCGCTATGCGATGGCGCAGCGCGAGATCGCGCTGGCGGTCGGGGAGCCGCCGGCCACCAAGGGCTATCCGCCCTCGGTGTTCGCGAAGCTGCCGGCGCTGGTCGAGCGCGCCGGCAACGGTGCCCGGGATGCCGACGGGCGCGGCGGCTCGATCACCGCCTTCTACACGGTGCTCTCGGAAGGCGACGACCAGCAGGACCCGATCGCCGACTCGGCCCGCGCCATCCTCGACGGCCACGTGGTGCTGTCGCGCACGCTGGCCGAAGCCGGGCACTACCCGGCGATCGACATCGAGGCCTCGATCAGCCGCGCGATGACGGCGCTGATCCCGCCCTCGCAGTTCGACACAGTGCGCCGCTTCAAGCAGATGCTGTCGCGCTACCAGCGCAACCGCGACCTGATCAGCGTCGGCGCCTACGCGCCCGGACACGACCTGCAGCTGGACCAGGCGATCGCGATGTACCCGCGCATCGAGGCCTTCCTGCAGCAGTCGATGGAAGAGCCCACCGACTATCCGGCGTCGATCGCGCGCATGACGAAGCTGTTCGAACCCACCTGAGGAAGGACACCGATGGCCCAGAAACTCCCGCTCGACACGCTGACCGATCTCGCACGGACCCAGACCGACGACGCCGCGCGCCGCCTCGGCGCCTTGCAGGGCGCCCGGCTCGGGGCCGGCCAGAAGCTCGAACTGCTGCTGCAGTACCGCCAGGACTACTACGACCAGCTGCACCAGCTCATGAACAAGGGCCTGCCGACCGCGCAGTGGCGCAACTTCCAGGCCTTCCTCGGCACCCTCGACGGCGCCATCGAGCAGCAGCGCGCGATCGTGGCCCAGGCCGAGAGCCGGCTGGACCATGGCCGCAGCGACTGGCAGCACCACAAGCGCCGCCTCAACTCCTTCGACACCCTGGCGGAGCGCGTGCGGCGCCAGGAAATGCTGGCGCAGGCCAAGCGCGAGCAGCGCGACAGCGACGAACGCGCGGCCCGGAAGTTCTTCGACCGCGCCGCCCATCCGACCCTTTGAAATCCCGACCGGATTCGCCCATGCCCACACTCATTTCGCCCTCCGTCAAATTCGCCAGCCCCCAAGCCTCGCAGGCCGGGTCCCGTGGCCGCGGTGCCGAGGAACCCGACGGCCGCAGCTTCGGCGCCATGCTGGACCGCTCGCGCGCCGCCGGCGGCACCCGGTCGGCGGCCGATGCCGATGCCACACCCGAGGCCACCGCGACGCGGCGGCCGGGCCGCGACGGCGAGCGCAAGAGCGAACTCAGCGCCGCCGACGTGCTGGCCATGCTGGCACCGCTGGCCGCGCCGATCGCGGCACCGATCGTCGGCACCCCGGCCGATGGCCGCCCGGTCGCCGGCAATGCGACGTCCGCCGCCACCGACACCGCCCTCGCCGGCGTTCTGCCGGACTGCGCCGCAACGGACGCGTCGGCCGCCTCATTGACCGCCGCCGACGCCGCCGCCACGGCCTCGCAGGCCGCAGGCGCGGAAGAGGCGGCGCTGGCCCCGGCCGCCGCCGACCCGGAGGCGAAGGCCGATGCCCCGGCCACCGGCCGTGCGGCCAGAACCGCCGGCACGATCGATCCGGCCACCCGGACCGCCCTGTCGCCGCCTGCCGCCGAGGCAGCGGAGGCTGCCGCGCCGCCGGCCACCACCCCGGTGACCTCCTCGTTCGTGCCGCCGGTGGCTGGCGCCAAGGCCGCGACGCCGGGCGCCGGCGAGGCCGCGACGGCAGCCGCCGCGGCGCCCACCGACACGCCCAGGACCGCCGCGGGCCAGGCCACCGCCGGCGCCGCGACTTCGATCGCCGCCGCGGCCGAGCCCAAGGCCGCCGAACCGCTCGATGCCGACGCTGCATCGAGCGCGCCGACGCTGCAACCGGTCGCCTCGGCGCTGCCGGCCGCGGCCGACCGTGCCGCTGCCACCTCGAAGGCCACGCCAGTGCTGTCGGTCGCCCCGCCCGTGGGCAGCCACGAATGGGGTCCCGCGATCGGCCAGCAGATGATCCGGATGAGCGCCAGCGGCCACCAGGTGGCCGAGCTCAACCTCAACCCGGCCGGTCTCGGCCCGCTCAAGGTCACGCTGACGATGGGCGACAACCAGGCCCAGGCGATGTTCGTCTCGGCGCACGAAGGCGTGCGCAAGGCGGTCGAGGCCGCCCTGCCCCAGCTGCGCACCACCCTGGCCGACCAGGGCATCAGCCTGGGCCACACCTCGGTCGGCGCCGAGAGCCGCCAGCCCTCGCCGCAAGGCGGGTTCGCCCAGCAGAACCCGGGACGGTCGTCCGGCCAGCCGGCCTACCCCGGTGCCGGACAGGGCGTCGACGCCGCCTCGGCCGCGCCGCAGCCCGTGGCCCTGGCCCGCGCCTCGCGGACAGCGAACGCCGGCCTGGACACGTTTGCCTGAGACCTTGCGGGACAGACCAACAAACTGCGAAGCAGTTTTTGCTCTGTCCTCGACTTCCTGAGACCTTGCGGGACAGACCAACAAACTGCGAAGCAGTTTGTTGCTCTGTCCTCAACTGATCAGAAGGCAATGAACGGATCTGACGCGCTTTTCCATCCCTGATCGACCGTTCGCCAAGCCTTCAATTCGCAAAGAATAGACCGAACAAGTCAATCGAACCTCACCATGGCCACCTCACCCAACGCTCCCACCGCCGCCGCGCCTCGCTCCTCGAAGCTGCTGATCGGCCTCCTGATCGGGGTCAGCCTGCTGGCCGCCGGCGCGGTCGCCTACGTCCTGCTCGGCCCCAAGGCCGCGGCGCACCAGGCCGAAGCCGCCAAGCCGGCGCCCGAGAAGCCGATCTTCGTGGCACTGGAACCGTTCACCGTCAACGTGCAGGGTGAGGGCCGCGCCAAGTTCCTGCACGTCGGCATGGCGCTCAAGGTGCGCGGCGAACCGTCGAAGGCGCAGATCACCGAGTTCATGCCCGAGCTGCGCAGCCGGGCCTTGATGCTGCTGTCGAACCGGACCGCCGACTCGCTGGTCTCGCCCGACGACAAGGCCAAGCTGGCCGAAGAGATCCGCACCGAGCTGAACCGGCCGCTCAACGCCGATCTGCCCGAGCAGGGCATCACCAGCGTCGCCTTCAACACCTTCGTGGTGCAGTGACCCCCAGCAGGCGAGTCACCCATGGCCTATGAACAAGTCCTCTCGCAGGACGAGGTCGATGCCCTGCTGCAAGGCGTCACCGGCGGCAGCGTCGACCAGACCTCCAAGCCGGCCAAGCCGTCGGACGGCCTGCCGGCCTACGACCTCGGCGCGCCCGACCGGGTCGTGCGCAGCCGCATGCACACGCTGGAAGTCATCAACGAACGCTTCGCGCGCGGCCTGCGCAGCGCGCTGCTGAACTTCATGCGCCGCAGCCCCGACATCTCGGTCGGGCCGGTGCAGATCCAGCAGTACGCCGAGTTCGTGCGCCACCTGCCGGTGCCGGCCAACATCAACATGATGCACATGAAGCCGCTGCGGGGCACCGCGCTCTTCGTGTTCGATCCGAAGCTGGTCTTCCTGGTGGTCGACAACCTCTTCGGCAGCGACGGCCGCTACCACGTGCGGGTCGAGGGGCGCGACTTCACGCGCACCGAGCAGCGCATCATCAAGCGCCTGCTCGACCTCTCGCTGCAGTGCTACGGCGAGGCCTGGCAGCCGGTCTACCCGCTCGATTTCGACTACGTGCGCGCCGAGATGCACGGCAAGCTGGCCAACATCGTGGCGCCCAACGAGGTGGTGGTCAACACCACGCTGCAGATCGAGTTCGGCCCCATCGGCGGCTTCCTGCACGTGTGCATCCCCTACTCGATGATCGAGCCGATCCGCGACCTGCTGTCGAATCCGATCCAGGACGAGGTCGAGATCGACAAGCGCTGGGTCAAGCAGATGTCCCGGCAGATGCAGGCCGCCGACGTCGAGCTGACCGCGGACTTCGTGAAGATGTCCTCGACCATCGGCGAGGTGCTCAAGCTCCAGGTCGGCGACGTGCTGCCGATCGAGCTGCCGTCCTCCGTCATCGCCCGGGTCGACGGCGTGCCGGTGATGGAGTGCGGCTTCGGCACCTCGAACGACCGCTACGCCCTGCGCGTGCAAAACATGATCTCCCACCAAGACAGCGATGTGAAGAACGACCATGACTGACAACATTTCCTCCGCCAGCGACGCGGACGACTGGGCCAGCGCGCTGGCCGAGCAGACCGCCGCCACGCCCGCCCCACCGGCAGCCGAACCCGTGCCGGCGCCCGCCGCGGCACAGGTCTTCCAGCAGATCCAGGAGCCGGCCGCCGCCGCCAGCGTCTCCGCCGTGGACATCGCGCGCGTGATGGACGTGCCGGTGCAGCTGACCGCCGAGATCGGCCGCACGCGCATCACCATCAAGAGCCTGCTGCAGCTGTCGCAGGGCTCGGTGGTCGAGCTCGACGGCCTGGCCGGCCAGCCGCTCGACGTGCTGATCAACGGCTACCTGATCGCCCAGGGCGAAGTGGTGGTCGTCAACGACAAATACGGCATCCGGCTGACCGACATCATCACGCCGTCGGAGCGGATGCAGAAGCTGGCGCGCTCATGACGCTTCCAACGGTGCCTTCGCACGCGGTCGAGATGGCGCCGGCAGTCGGCGCCCCCGGCCTGCTGCAGGCCGGCCTCGGCATGCTGGTGGTGCTCGGCCTGATCTTCGGGTGCGCCTGGCTGGCGCGCCGCTTCGGGCTGCAGCGCTTCGGCGGCGGCGGCCAGGTGGTCAAGGTCGTGTCCAGCGCCAGCGTCGGCCAGCGCGAACGCGTGGTGGTGGTCGAGGTCGCGGGCACCTGGCTGGTGCTGGGCGTCACGGCGAGCCAGGTCAACACCCTGCATTCGCTGCCCGCGCAGGCGGTGGCCAGCGTCGCCGCCGAACCGGTTTCGATGGCCCGCAACCCGGTCGACCTGTTCGCGCAGAAGCTGCGTGAATCGCTGACCGGCAAGGCCCGTCCCGCGTCATGGTGAGCAAGCCTCTTCGCCGCGGCCTGCAGGCCGGCCTGGTGCTGCTCGCGGCTGCGCTGCCGATGGCCGCCTGGACCCAGGGCCTGCCGGGGCTGATCAGCACGCCCGGCCCCGGCGGAAGCCAGACCTGGTCGCTCAGCGTCCAGACGCTGGTGCTGCTGACCTCGCTGTCCTTCCTGCCGGCCCTGCTGCTGTGCATGACCAGCTTCACGCGGATCCTGATCGTGCTGGGCCTGCTGCGCACCGCGATCGGCACCCAGTCGTCGCCGCCGAACCAGATCCTGGTCGGGCTGTCGCTGTTCCTGACCTTCTTCGTCATGTCGCCGGTCTTCGACAAGGTCTACACCGAGGCCTACAAGCCCTTTTCCGAGAACAAGATCAGCACCGACAAGGCCCTGGAACGCGGCATCGAGCCCTTCAAGGCCTTCATGCTTCGCCAGACCCGCGAGAACGACCTGGCGCTGTTCGCGAAGCTGGCCAAGGTGCCAGACATGCAGGGCCCCGAGGAAGTGCCGCTGCGCATCCTGCTGCCCTCCTTCGTGATCAGCGAACTGAAGACCGCCTTCCAGATCGGCTTCACCATCTTCATTCCGTTCCTGATCATCGACCTGGTGGTGGCGAGCGTGCTGATGTCGATGGGCATGATGATGGTGCCGCCGGCCAGCATCGCCCTGCCCTTCAAGCTGATGCTTTTCGTGCTGGCCGATGGCTGGCAACTTCTGATCGGCGCGCTGGCGCAGAGCTTCTACACCTGAAGGACCGTCATGACCCCCGAAACCATCATGTCGATGGGCAACCAGGCGATCATGGTGTCGCTCGCGCTCGGCGCACCGCTGCTGCTGGTGGCGCTGGTCGTCGGCCTCGTCATCAGCATCTTCCAGGCGGCGACCCAGATCAACGAAGCCACGCTGTCCTTCATCCCGAAGCTGCTGGCAGTGTTCGCGACCATGGTCATCGCCGGCCCCTGGATGCTCGGCCAGATGCTGGACTACATCCGCGCCTTGTTCATGAGCATCCCCCAACTGATCGGCTGAACGTGGCCCCCACGCTCCTCACTTCGTGTGTCGCCGCCCCCCGAGGGGGCGGCCCGGCGGCAGCCTGATGCCACCCGTCTTCGAAGTCACGTCGGCGCAGCTCACCGCCTGGCTGGTGGGTTTCCTGTGGCCGTTCGTGCGGATGCTGGCGCTGGTCAGCACGGCGCCGATCTTCGGCGAAACGTGGGTGGCGCGCCGGGTCAAGGCGGCGATCGCGGCGATGCTCGCGCTGGTGCTGGCGCCGACTCTGGGCCCGATGCCCGACGTGCCGGTGGTCTCCGCCGGCGGCGTCTGGATCATCCTCCAGCAGGTGCTGGTCGGCGTCGCCATGGGCTTCACGATGCGCATGGTGTTCACCGCCGTGCTGGCCGCGGGCGAGTACATCGGCCTGCAGATGGGCCTGTCATTCGCCTCCTTCTTCGATCCCATGAACGGCGGCGCCACGATGGTGGTGGCGCGGCTGCTGAACATGCTGGCGATGCTGATCTTCATCGCGGTCGACGGCCACCTGCTGATCATCGCCGCGCTGGCCGAGAGCTTCCAGGCCCTGCCGATCACCGATGCGCCGCTGGCCGCGCAGGGCTGGATGTTCCTGGTCTCGGGCGCGAGCCAGATCTTCGCCAGCGGCATGATGCTCTCGCTGCCGCTGGTGACCGCCCTGCTGATCCTGAACCTGGCGATGGGCATCCTGAACCGCGCATCGCCCCAGTTCAGCATCTTTGCCGTCGGCTTCCCGCTGACGCTGCTGGCCGGGATCGGGATGCTGCAGCTTCTTACGCCGCACCTCGCGGTGTTCCTGGAGCCCCGATTCGCGCAAGGGCTGGAAGCGATGGTCCGGGTGGCCCGGATGCTGCATCCCTGAAGCCCTCGGCCCCCGGTGACGGCCGAGGCGGACTTTCCGCCGCGACGACTCAGCGGGCGAAGATGCAGTTCCAGAGTCCCTCGTACTTCTGGACCTGGTGCTTCTCGATCATGGCGAAGCCGAGTTGACGCAACGTGCCGGCAATCTCGTCGAGCTTCGCATCGTCGATCTCGATGAAGACCTCCTTGCAGCCGCGCAGCGATTCCATGGCGCCCCTGATCGCGGCCATCTCGTGCCCGTCGACGTCGATCTTGACGTACTCGGGCCTCGGCAGACCCATCTGCTCGATCCACCTGTCGAAATGCACGAGCTGGATCGCGTGGACGTGCTGCGGCGCGAAGGTGTCACCGAATACCGCAACGGGCGCGCCGACGATCTTCTCGTGACTCCCGAGGTCCATCTTGTGAATGTAGAGCTTGTCGGCCGAGAACCGATCCGACACCGCGACGTTGAATGCCGAAATGTCGACCTCGACGCCCCGATTGAGAAAGGCGTTCCACGACAGCAGGAAGTAGTTGGACGGATCCGGCTCGATGGCGACCACCCTGAGCTTGCGTTTCGCCGCATAGAGCGCGAAGACGCCATTGCTGGCGCCGAAATCGTAGTAGACCGACGACGCGGGAATCCGGTCGATCCAGTCCAGCAGTTCGGGCTCGATGTACTCGATCCCGGCCGCCATCCATAGCAGTCGCTTGCTGAGCGCAAGCCAGCGAAGTCTCAGGCCGCGCACTTCGGATTCGTAGCAGTAGTCGTCTGGATCGAAAGCCTCGGCACGCGCGAGGACATCCTGGGCGACGAGACTTTCGAGAGGAACTGGTTTCCAGGTTTTCATGGGTTGAGGCATCGGGAGGGTGATTCTTGGTGTTGCCGGACGACCGAGGTGCGGGGGCCGCGCATGTCCGAAGGCAAGTCGATTTCGACAGCCCTGCTGCGATACGCCGCGACAGTGGGTTCGAGCTGGTCATGTCCGGTTTTCATGTCGCTGCGCTCCAGCTCGTCGCGGGGCGGCAGCGAGCAGTAGCCGAGAACGGCCTTCTCGTCGTCGGTCAGCACTTCGTAGATGGGTTCCGGCAAAGTCCCCGTGATGTCGAAGTTCTGCTTCATCCACCAGCGGACGAAGGTCGCGATCAGGGACCAGCGACTCGCGCCCGTCGAGTTTCCCAGCGCACCGTCCCAGATGCGACTGTCCCAGATCACGATGTCTCCGGCCCGCGTCTCCACCGGTATCGCGTCGGACATCGCGGACTGGTCCGCGTAGCGGTCGGACAGGTGCGACCCGGGCACGAGCACCGTGCAGCCGCGCTGCTGCGTCTGGTCTTCGAGGACGATCGCCACCTGGCAGGCGATGCAGTGCTTGCCGCTGCTCGGAACGAACGAATCGATATGCAGCGGCATCGGCTTCGCGCCGCTGCTGCGGCCGGCAAGCGCGCGCAGGATGAAGTTCGGCTGATCCGCCGGAATCTGCCTGTACCAGGCATCGTTGAGCAGGCCGCTGAGGATTCGCATCAGCAGCGGCTTGCCGGTGAACGCGCGGAAGAACCCGACATCCTCGCGCTGCAGGTTGTAGAGCGTGTCGTGGCCCCGGTTCAGGAACGGTTGATCGTCATCGCCGGCCTGGGGGCGGTTGGCATTCAGATCCCGCATGCTGGCCAGCAGCATGTCGACTTCCCCGGGCGGGATGCCGCCGCGGATCACGCTGTAGCCTTCGTTGGCGAGCGCTTCGAGATGCGCTTGTGCGACCTGGTTCATGTGAGAGCGGTTTCGTTGCATGGGGGTTGTGGGGGAACGGCAATTTCGAGGCCCGTCAGATAGATGTCGCGGTCGACGGCGGTCCGGTAGGCGCTGACGAAATTCCGCCGGTCCCATTGCGGGCATTCGATGTCGTCGAAACGGCATGAAAGTGACAGTTTCCAGTCCGTCGAGGTCGACGTCCGGGTCTTGTGGACCAGAAATGGTGACATCAAGAGAATGTGGCCAGCCTCGATCTGCACATCCAGGCAGCCGGCGATTTCCTGTTCATGCAACACGTATCCCGCGGCGGTCTGCGCTCCGGGCCACAGACCGCGCTGGTGACTGCCGGGCACGATGCGCAGTCCCGGCCCGTCCTCGCCGATATCGGTGATCGAGGTCCAGGCAATCACGCCGTTCGAGGACGTGCCCATGCTTGGCCAATCCTGGTGATAGGGAAGTCCGTAGCCATTGCCGGTCGCATTGCTTGCCGTGTAGTGCGTGACGATCGGCCCGGTCTGGACCGGCTCGGCCAGGCCCACGCCGAGCTTCAAGGCTCCGACCATGGCCGGCGAGCAAAAGAAACGCTTGATTTCGAGGTCTTCGGCAAGCAGCTTGATGATGTTCCGGTTGCGAACGGGATCTTCGGTGAAGCGGGTCGCCGCTCGCCTTTCGAATCGGGCCCGCAGCGTGTCCATCCATTCGCGTGAACCCGGTGTCGAGACGATCGCAAAGCCGAGCCTGCGAAAGTCTCCGGCGATGATTTCCATGGCGCACTCCATCTATTCTTCTCGAAAGCCTTCGGCGTACCCGAAGCCGCTGGCGCCGAATCCGTTGCCGTTGTAGAACATCAACAACCGGTTCCCGACGGTCACCACCTCCGGGTACGCGACCATGAACGAATCCCAGCCTTCCGCGGCAACGTCGATCCCCGCCTCGCTGTCCATCCTGGACCACGCGATGCCGTCCGACGACTCGGCGTACCCGATCCGATAGCTGGCTGCGGCATCTTCCCGATACCCGCCCTGCTTTCGATACGAGTACCACATCCGCCATCTGTCGCCGTCCTTCCACACCGACGCCCGGACGATGCCGCCTTCGGCCCGGTCCGCGTAGTCGATGGCGATCCGGCCTCGGCGCTCCCAGTGGATGCCATCGCGCGACTCCGCATACTTGAGGTGATAGCGCGGCTCGGCGACGCCGTTGACCAGATCCCAGCCGGTGCACGACAGATACCAGTTGCGCCAGATGCCGTTCTCGATGCGCACGCAGGTCGTTGCGCAAAAGTACGGCTCTTCGGCGCTGCGGTCCATGACCGGGCCTTCGAACAGCCGCCGGTAGCGGGTGCCGCCGTCCTCGCTGACGGCAAGTCCGACCGAGTTGTGATACGGCACCGTGTTGCGCACGTTCCAGCCGATGTAGTAAAGATAGTGGACGCCATCGTGCTCTACGACCGACGACGGCATCATTCCGCAATCATCGAATGTGCCGGTGGCGCCGAACTGGAGCACCGGTTGCGATTCGACCCGCAGGATGTGCGACGGGTCTTGGCTGCACACGTCGAGTCGGGCGATCCAACTGCGATTGTGCGCATCACGGCTGCTGAACATGATCCCCAGCGCATTGTCCTTCACGCCCGCGACCGTCGGGATCTGCGCATGCGACTTCGCCCACGGCAGGCGGTCGTCGACCGCATAGACGAGCCCACGCTTCTCCCATCGAATGGCTGCCATCGTGCTTCCTAGAACTTCAGCCTGGTGCTGGGCATCTCGAGCTTCGTGGCCGGATTGCCTTTGTAGACCGACCATGGCTCGGTGTTCTTCATCACTGCGGCGGCCATCGCGACGAATGTTCCCTCGCCGATGCAGATGCCATCCCGCAAGGTCGCATTGACGCCGAGGAAGCTGTAGGCGCCGATGTCGCAATGGCCGGACATGACGACGTGCGAAGTGATCGTCACGTGATCCTGAATCCGCCCATGGTGTCCGATGTGGTTGCCGCTCCACAGGACGACGTTGTTCCCGATCCGCGTGAACGGCTGCAGCGTGTTGTCTTCGAGAATGAAGCAGTTCTCTCCAATCTCGTTGTTGAACGACGTCGCCCTGGAGCTGAGGTAGCTGACCATGCGGTAGCCCTTCGTCTTGATGTCGACGAAGACGCGCTCGCGATCGCGATTCATGTGCTTCGGCGACATCGGCGCAAAGAAGCTGAAGTCCGCCGGCGGATGCGTGTGCTCGACGTCCTCGAAAGCGACCACCGGCACGCCTTTGAACCACCCTCCCTCCGGCAAGTAGGCGCGGTTCACGCAAAAGGCAGCAACCCGATGTTCGGAATCGTTCTCGAGATAGAAGTGTGCAAGCTCGGCATAGTCCTGCATGCCGAAAATTACGACGTTGGCCATCCGTTGTGCTCCTTGTAGACATACACGGTGTACTCGTACAACCCATAGTCGTTTCGGACGATGTAGTGCCGCGAGAGCTTCTTCGCGATGAAATCGGTGAGCTGGTCGAGCGACACATGGAACAGGTCATCGCGTTCCCAGTCGACCTGCTTGGACATCACGTTGAACGCCATCCCGCAGCGCGTCTTCTCGAACACCACCGCAAGCATGCGCTGCAGATAGTCGAACATGTCGCTGAAAGACATCTCACGCTTTTCGGTGAATACGCCGTTCATGACGACGTAGTCGAATTCGCGCAGTCGAGTTGGGTCCGCGAGCACGTCCAGGCATAGATACTCGTTCTGGGGATACTTCTTCCGGGACAGTGCGCAGAATGCGGACGATGCATCCAGTCCTGCATACCGCAAGCCCTCCACATCGTGATCGAGCATGTACGCATAGAGGTGCGACGCGCCGCAGCCCAGATCGAGCAGCGTCTTCTCGGTGGTCGATGGCCTGATCAGGTCGAGCATGACCCGGTAGCGCTTCGCCGCATCCGCTGCGTTCGGCCAGTCGACCCCGCGGTGGGAGTCGCCGAACTGCGCCAGGCAGTCTTCATAGTGGCGGATGATCGCCTGGTATTGACCACTCACGACAGAACTCCGCCCTGAAGCTGCGCGTCGATGGAAGCCGCGTCGTTGTGCATCAGCACGTCGACCATCGACAGTCCTGGCATGAACCCCGCACCTCCGTGTGCGTGAGGTTGCAGCGATGGCGTCAGGAACTCCAGCCTCAACCCGTTCTCTTCGAAGCGTGCGCGGTCGTAGAGTTCGATGCCGCCGATCGAGTTGACGTACAGGTCGGCTTTTTCACGCAGACAGATGTCGATGATCCTGGCCTGTGCTCTCAGATCGGCGTTTCCATACTGCCGCGACGTCGCGATGATTTCTGTTTTCAGCCCGAGGTGATCGCGCAGGCAGTTCAGGCTGTGCAGCAGGTAGTCGGCAAGGTTTTCCGCCGGGTGCTGAACGACGCGTTCAATGAGCGGAAAGACCCGCTCGAATTGCGATGCGCGGGCATACGCCTGCCGGATCGACTTGACGATCCGGCCGCGCCAGGCCGTGTCGTTGCCGAGGGCGATGTCGCAGATACGCCGGTTCTGGCTGGCCTGGCGCAGCGGCACGGTCAACATGTGCGCCGCGCCGTCGATGTCGATCCGGTTCCGGTTGATCCAGCCGCGATTGATGAAGTTGACATCGTCGTAAAGGACGAACGCGTCGACTTTGGACATCAGCTGGAAGTAACCGAGATACGGAAGGAAATAGGGTTGCATGACCGCCAACCGGCGTTCGGCTGGCATGTGGCGTGAGGCCCGCGCTTGCATGCTGGCCGGTTCAGGCGAAGGCCTCTGCCATCGCCTTCGCGCTCGCCCGCGTCGCGGCCCAGGCCCCGATCAGCCCGGCGATCTCTTCCACCTGCGCATCCTGCAAGGCGGGATAGATCGGCAGGCAGAGCACCTGCTGGGCGGCGGCGGACGCGACCGGCAGGTTGTCGCGATGCGCCGAGGGCAGGTTCCTGTACATCGGGAAGTCCGAGATCAGCGGGTAGAAATACCGGCGGGCGTGTATGTGGTGGTCGCGCAGCTTCTGGTAGAGGGCATCGCGGCTCAGCGGGTACTCGGGGCCGACCAGGATCGGAAAGTAGGCGTGATTGGCCACCCGTTCGCCGCCATCCTCCGGGCAGCGGATTCCTCGCGTGCCCTTGAGCAGTTCGCGATAGCGCGCATCGATCTCTTCGCGGCGCGCAAGCGCCTGGTCGACGTGCTTGAGCTGCAGCAGCCCGAACGCGGCATTGACCTCGCTCATCTTGCCGTTGATCCCGGACGCGACCACCGTGACCTCTCCCACATGGCCGAAGTTCTTCAACTGGTCGATGCGCAGCTTGGTCTTGGCGTCGGGGCAGACGATCGCGCCGCCTTCGAAAGTGTTGAAGACCTTGGTCGCATGAAAGCTCAGCACCGAGAGATCACCGTGCCTGAGGATGCTGCCGCCCGCGTCCTCGACGCCGAAGGCATGTGCCGCGTCGTAGATGACCTTGAGGTTGTAGTTGTCGGCGATGGTCTGGATGGCCTCGACGTCGCAGGGATGTCCGTACACGTGCACCGGCATGATCGCGGTCGTCTGCGGGGTGATGGCCGCTTCGATCCTGGCCGGATCGAGGTTGAGCGTCAGCGGGTCGACGTCCGCGAATACCGGCTTGATGCCGTTCCAGAGCAGCGAGTGCGACGTCGCCACGAACGAGTACGGCGTGGTGATGACCTCGCCCGTGATGCGCAGGGCCTGCAACGCCGTGACCAGCGCGATGGTGCCGTTGGTGAACAGGGCCAGATGCTTGACCCCCAGGTAGTCGCAAAGGGCCTGCTCGAGCTGTTGATGGAATGGACCGCCGTTGGTCAGCGTCTTGCTGGCCCAGATCTCTTCCAGATAGGGGATGAATTCGTCCAGCGGCGGCAGGTAGGGCTGCGTCACGTAGATCGGATCCGTGCGCGATGCGGTCATGCGCAACCTCCCGGGTCGCGACTGGCGTCGAAGGACGCAGCAGGCAGGCCCGCGCACCAGCGCCGCCACATCGTGCGCAGGGCACGTTCCAGTGCGGCTGCGATCAGCGGCGGCTGGCCGATGGCCGAGCCTGCAAGGCGACCGCGCAGGCTGGCGCGCAGTTGCGCCAGCTCGGGCAGGCGCTGCGCCAACGACGCGCCCTGCGCCTCGAATGCCGAGGCATCCTGCACCACGAATTCATCCAGACCGACATGCCCGAGCACGCTGACGCCGGCGCGGCCGGCCATCGTGGTGCCGGCGAGCGTCAGCGTGGGCACGCCCATCCACAACGCATGCAAGGAAGTGGTCGCCCCGTTGTAGGGGAAGGTGTCCAGGCAGACATCGACCCGGTGGTGCAGCCCCAGGTAGTGCGGCATGGCGCCGCGCTGATGAAAGTCCAGTCGACTGCGCTCGATGCCTTCGCCGTCGAACCAGCCGATCAGCGCCTCGTACTCCCCATGGCGCGGCAAGCCGGCCAGCAGCATGCGCGAGGTGGGCACGGCGCGCAGCAGTCGCGACCACAGGGCGACGACTTCCCGGCTGATCTTGTGCAGCCGGTTGAAGCTGCCGAAGGTCAGGTGCCCCGCGCGGAGTGCCGGCAGATCGTTGACCGGCGGCGCCTCGGCCGACGGCCGGAAGGGGGCGTTCGCCGGCAGGTACGCGAGCTTCTCCGTGAACTGGCCATCGAAGCGTCCGGGCGGCAGTATGAAGCGATCGGCCAGGTAGTAGTCCATGCTTTCGAGGCCGGTCGTCCCGGGGTAGCCCATCCAGGTGACCTGCACCGGCGCCGGCCGGCGCGCGAAGACCGGCAGGCGGTTGTCGGCGGTGTGGCCCGAGAGGTCGATCAGGATGTCGATGCCGTCGGCGCGGATCTTCTCCGCCAGTTCGACATCGCCCACCCCGCCGACCGTGTGCCAGTGCTTCAGCTGGCCGCGCAGGCGTTGGCTGACGTGGTCTTCCGCGGCGCGCCGGGTCGAATAGGCGTGCAGCACCAGGGCGGGTGCGGCCGCCAGATGCTCGAGCACCGGCTCGAGAAATGAAGCGACGGCATGGTTGTACAGGTCGCCTGAGACGAAACCGATCTGCAGCGCCCGCTCGGGTTCGCGCGACCTGTCATGCGGCCTCCACGAGGCCCGCAGCGGCGTTTCGAAGCGCTCGCCGAACCGGCGGTGCTCGGCGAACACGGTGTCTGCGTCCAGCGCCTGTCCATGGGTCAGACTGAACAGCAGGGCGCTGTGCGAATTGGCTTCGTCCGGCTGGATTTGCAGGGCGCGGCGGAAACAGGCTTCGGCCTCGGATTGCCGGCCTTGGGCACTGAGCGAGGTGCCGAGGTTGGCAAAAAGGTAGCCCAACGCCGGGTTCGCCGCCACGCCGCGCCGGAACGCGGCTTCAGCCTCTGCCGACCGGTCCTGCTCCAGCAGCAGCAGGCCAAGCTGGTTGTGCCCGACCGTGTTGGCCGGACGGATGTCGAGTGCCGTGCGGTATTGCGCCTCGGCCTCCGCCAGCCTCCGCATGTTCTTGAGTACGCCGCCCAACTCGAGGTGGGCCTCGACATAGGAGGGGTCGATCTCCAAGGCGCGCCGGCAATGCAGCTCGGCCTCGAACAACCGGGCCTGCCCCTGCAGCATCCAACCCAGGGTGCAGTGCGCCTTGACGTGCATCGGATCGATCTCCAGCACCCGGCGGAGGGTCGCCTCGGCCTCGTCCTGGCGTCCGACGGTGGCCAGGGTCAGGCCCAGATTGAATTGCGCCTCGGCATCCTGTGGCAGCAGCCTTGCCGCCGTCTCGAACGGCTGCAACGCGCCGCGAGGGTCTCCTTCGGCGCAGATCGCCACGCCCAACACCTTCCAGGCTGCCGGGTGCCTTGGGAAGCGCCGGGTCAGCGAGCGAGCCAGTGCCTTGACCTTCTCATAGCGCTTCTGGGCGAAGCAGGTCGTCAGCTGGCCGAGTTCCCGAGCACTCGGCTGCGCCGTGCGGCTGAAATCGCTCGGCGCGGCCTGGACCCGCGGCGCCGGCGGCACCCCGGCGGGCGCCTGGGTATCGCGAATCGAGCGGGCGATTCGCGTTCGGACTTCCAGCTGCCTGGCCAGTGCCTGTGCGAGTTCGCCCTGCAAGCCGTCCTGCAGGGCGGACTCCAGCAGGTCTCGTGCGGCGTCGAGTTGATCGGCCTGCATCAGGGCATCGATGCAGCCAAGCTGGTAGTTCGGGTTGTCCGGTTGCGCCCTCAGCGCCGCCACGAAATGCGGCAGTGCCTCGCTCGCCCGCCCTGCGCGCACCGCCAACCGGCCCAGGCCGTAGTTCGCCTGGGCATGTTGCGGCTGGGCGTCCAGAATGCCGCGGTAGAGCGTCTCGGCGTGCTCCAGCTGGCCGCTCCGGTGGAAGTTCGTGGCCATTCGCAGCGATTCGTCCAGCGCGTGAACCAAGGCGTCGACCACGGGCATGTCGCTGTCGCTCGGACCGGCAAGTTGCTGAGATGAAGGAGATGCGTTCATCGATGAGAAAGGAGTTTTCGAGAACGCCGTGGGAGGCGCCCGCTTGCCTGGATTGTTGGCGGTAGCGCCAGGAAGCAAAGCGCAGATCAGAAGGGAAACAACCCCTCTGATCCGGCAACTGGCAGGAAGACGGCGGCGGGCCTGCAGCGTCGGCTGAGGCCCCGAGCGCGGGCCGGGCTCAGCGCCTGCAGATCCCCAGCACCAGCTCCTGCTCGGTGCAGTTGCGCGGCAGCGGCGGCGGCGCCGCCGCTGCAGCACCGACGGCGGTCCGGCGGGCGATGCAGTTGCGCATGCGCTTTTCCATCGGCCCGTAGTAGCGCCATCCCTGGCTCAGGGGCGGCAGTTCCAGGCGCACCTGCTTCCACTTGGGGTGGCCGTTGGCCTGCAGCTTGTCGAAGTTGGCGCAGAGGGAATCGGCGAAGCGGCTCAGCGCGCCGACCGTCGACTGCAGGCCGTAGTCGTAAGTGACCAGATAGGCCTTCACGGTCAGGGTGGGCACGTCGGCCTTGAGCCATGTCGAGTAGCTGGAGGCGCGGATCACCGCCGGGAAGTAGGTCTTCTTCGCCTGCGCCGTCTCCGGCACCGCCTCGTCGAGCTTCAGGATCTTGATGTAGTTGCGCGCCTCGGCCTTCATGTCCGTGAACAGCTTGGCCGGCTGCCCGGCGACGATGATCGCGACATCGATCGACTTGTCGACCGTGAGCCTGGCCAGCGCCTCTTCATTGGTCAGGTACTGCGCGTTGGCAGGCGGCAACGGCTCGCCGAACATCAGCTGGTAGAGCGTTCGAGAAGTGAGCGCGGTGCCGCTGCCCAGCGGGCCGACCCCGATCTTCTGGTTTTTGATCTCGTGGATGCTGTTGAGCGGCGAGTCGGCGCGGACGACGAAGTAGATCTCCTCGTCGTAGAGCGGCATGATCAGGCGCAGCGGCCGGATGATGTTGCCGGCGTCGGCGTTGCCGGCCTTCGCCTCGTCCAGGAAGGCCTGATAGACGTCGGACTGCACCAGCGCCAGCTTGACGCCCGGCTCGAAGCGCATGCGCTGGACGTTTTCGGCCGACCCCTTCGACTCGAGGACTTCGAGATCGATGTCGGCCGGATCCGCGACCCAGGTCGCGAGGTCCCGGCCGATCTGGATGTAGGTGCCGGTTTTCGATGCGGTCACGATCTTGTACTCTGCCCGGGGCGCCGCGGCCGCGCAAGCGAGGAAGGCCATCCACAACAGCCCGATAGACAGGGATCTTATTGGCATGCTGGCTCCGTCGAAGGTTGCTGACACTGCCAGGAGATGCCTGGCTCATTCTTGCGCGCACTCTCTATTTCTTCGAGCACAGGGCCAGCGCCGCCAGCGCCTCGCTGCACTCCTTGTCCTGTGGTCCGGCCGCACCGGCGGTCGGCGCGGGCGGGGACGCAAGCGGCGCCTCCGGCCGCGCCGGGGCCGGGGCCGGCGGCGCAGCGGCCTGTTCCAGCCGGATCGCCCTGGACGGCTTCAGCGAAACGTCAGGAAGGGGCTCCCCGCCGGCGGCCTGCGCCTGCGCTCGCTTGTCGAAGGCCTGCCACAGCGCCTGCACCGCCGGATCGTCCGAATGGTCGGCGTCCAGGCCCTCGAGCACCTGCTCGGCAGTGCCCAGGTCGCCGCGCTTCAGGGCGCCCTGGACCCGCTCGACGTCGTCCCTGAACGCGCGCTCCCTGGTGGCCTCGTTCTCACCGCCAACATAGACGCGCTCGAGCCCCACGACGGCGACCCCGGCCACGACCAGTGCAAGCGCAATGCCCGCCACCATGCGCTGGGGGGTCGCGAAGCGAGTCAGCCAGTTCGACTTGCCGCCGCCGCCGAGCACTTCCGTCTGCCAGAACGCGCCCGGCCGGACCATGCCGATCTCGGCGTCGGCCTCCTGTCCGGCCGTGCCCGTGGGGCCGGGAATGTGGATGACTTCGTCCGCTTCCGGCTGCACCGTGTCCCTGAAGTCGATGACCATCGGGGCCGGCACCTCCTTGGCCACGGAGAGCCCGCGCCCGGACACGGCCGGCGGTTCGCCATCGCCGGTATCGGCGGGCGCCAGCTGATCCTCGAAACAAAAGGGACAAAAGCGGTTCCCCTTCTGCAGCATGGCAGCACAACGCCTGCAGGGCACCGAGAACGATGGATCCAGATCGGCCAGGTTCGCCATGGTTCAGGACAAGTTTCATGCTCGCGCCAGAATTGAGCGATGTAATGATTTTGTACCTACTTTAACGCCGAACCAAGCCGGTTGGAGCGGGACGCCCCCGAAGGAACGAGGCCCGGGCGCGTCCGCCGCCCAGGCCGTCGTCCATCAAAGGTAGTTGAAGAGCGAGATCGACGCCAGCTTGGCGAAGGTCATCTGGGTCGCCTGCAGCGAGGTCTGCCGCTGGTAGAACTCCGAGATCGCGCTGGCCGGGTCCAGGTCCTCGATCGAGGACATGTAGCTCTTGTCCATCAGCACGCGCGAAGCGCCGCCGTCGTCGAGGGCGTCGACCTCGTTCATGCGCGAGCCCACCGACGACAGGACGGTGAGCACGTTGTCGTGCGCGTTCGTGACCTTGACATTGGCGGTGCTCAGCGCATTCTGCAGCTTCGCCTGCGCTGCGGCGCCGCCGCCGGTCAGCGGGGTGCGCAACGCCGTGACCAGTTCGCCGATGGTCGCGAAGACGTCGGTGCCGGCGTTCTTGGCGGTCGTGACGTTGAAGGTGTCGCCGTTCGCCGGCGTGCCCGTCATGCTGATCTGCAGCCCGCCGAAGGCGATCGGCGAGCCGGCCGTGAAGGCGCCGCTGGCGGCGACCACCGGGGGCGTGTCGTTGGTCGACACGGTGTAGTTGCCGGCCGCGAAGCTGATCGTGAAGTCCTTGCTGTAGTTGGCCGCGGTGGCATCGACCACGCTGACCGCGCCGAAGACGGCGGTGCCGGTGTTGGCCGCGGCGCCCGAGGTGACGTAGCCCGCGCCGCCCTGTACCGACTGGAACACGGTGCGGCCGTCGTCGGAGGTCGACAGCTGGCGCGCCACGTCGACCTGCATCAGGCGCTGCCCCTGGTCGCCGACGTACTGCACGCCGCCGCCGGCCTGGGCCGCGAAGGGCGGGCTGGCGCTCTTGTAGCCGGCGAACAGGAACTGGCCGTTGCCGTCGTCGGAGTTCGCGACGCCCACCAGCTGGTCCAGATTGCTCTGGATCGCGGTCGCCAGCGAAACGCGGTCGGCATCCGACAAGGTGCCGTTGCCGGCCTGCACGGTCAGGGTCTTGATGTTCTGCAGGATGACGGTGGTGCTGTCGAGCGCGGTTTCCTCGCGCTTGAGGGACAGGGTCGCGCGTTCGCGGCTGGTGGCGTACTGGGCCGACTCGGCCAGCGTCTGGGCGACGCCGAGTACCCGCGCCGCGCCCACCGGGTCGTCGCCGGCGGTCAGGAACTTGGTGCCCGCCGACAGGCGCTGCTGGACGTTGAAGAGATTCTGCTGCTGCAGGCCCATCGCGAGGGTGTTCTGCTCGTAGAACGAACTGGTGCTGATACGCATCACGGCTCCTTGGATTGGGTGGGGTCGGCGCGATCAGCTGCGGATGCCGAGGATCGCGTCGAAGATGGTCGAGGCGGTCTGGATGACCTTCGCGTTGGCCTGGTACATCTGCTGGAACATCAGCAGGTTGGCGGTTTCCTCGTCCTGGTTGACGCCCGAGATCGACTGCTGGCTGGCCTTGATCTGGCTGGTCACGCTCTCCTGCGTCTTGGTCGCGACCTTGATCTCCATCGCCTTGTTGCCGACCTCGCTGACCAGCTGCGAGTAGGCGCCATTGAAGGTGGTGGTGCCGTTGCCCATCGTGCTCTGGCGCTGCAGGGCGCCCAGCAGCAGCGCGTTGCTGCCGTCCGACACGCCGCCCGAGTTCTTGCCGATGGTGAAAGTGTCGCCGTTGGCCGGCATGCCGGTCATCGCCATGCTGAGGCCGTCGAAGCTGATCTGGGCGCCCGCCGTGTAGGGCACCGGGGCGCCTGCTGCGTAGGTGGTCGCGGTGCCGTTGGCCAGCGTCACGGTGACGGCGGAGGTTGCGGGGAAGCCCGACAGCGTACCGGTCGCCGAGTCGTAGCTCAGCGTCAGGTTGGCGGCCAGCGGGGTCGCCGGGTAGGTCGGGTCGACGGTCGCCTTGCCCAGCTTGCCGCTGCCCTGGTTGCCGGCGCCGTTGCCGGTCACGATCGGCGAGGCCGCCGCCACCTTGGCCGGGTCGAGCACCAGCACGTCCATGTCGCGCGCACCGGTGCGGGTGGGCTGCACCAGGAAGGAGTCGCCGGCCTGGGCCGTGCCGCTCGCCTGTGTCAGGCTCACGCCGTCGAAGCTGATCGGGAAGCTCGTGAAAGTGCCCATCGACTGCTTGTCCGACAGCCGGGTCACCGAGTAGTTCAGCGTGCCCGCCACGTTGCTGACCTGCACCGAATAGTCGCTGGTGCTGAGCTTGTTGGTGTCGGTCACGACACCCGACAGCACCATGTTGCCGGTGTTCTTAGCGTTCGAGAACACGGCGGGCGTGGCGGTGGTGAAGAAGTCGGTGCCCAGCGCGCCGTTGAGGTCGACGCCGAGGCCGTGCTGCTCGTTGAAGGCGCCCGAGACCGCCATCGCCAGGCGGCCGATGGCGTTCTGGGCCGGGATCAGGGTCTGGGTGCGGAAGTTCATCAGGCCGCCCAGCGAGCCGCCGGTGATGACGTCGCTGCCGAGTTCCGACACGTTGCCGGCCAGGCCGACCAGCGCCACCGTGGTGCGGGTCGGGTCGGCGGCCGAGGGCACCGCCTTCATGGTCGCGGCCTGGTCGCCGGTCACCAGCGACTGGCCATTGCCCATGAACACGTTGTACTTGCCGTTGTCCTGCTCGAGCACCTTGACGTCGACGATCTGGCTCAGGTCGCTGACCAGCTGGTCGCGCTGGTCCAGCAAGTCGTTCGGCGGCTGGCCGCCGGCGACGGCGGTCATCATGCTGATCTGCTGGTTGAGGCTGGCGATCTTGCTCGAATAGGTATTGATCTGCGAGACGCTGCCCGAGATCTGGTCGTTGACCGATCCGTTCAGGTCGCTCAGGTACTGGTCGGTCGCGCGGAACTTGTTCGACAGCGACTGCGCCGAGCTGATGAGCTGCTGCCGCGCGGCCGAGTCGGCCGGGGTGTTGGCGACGCCCTGCACCGCGGTGAAGAAGGTCTGCATCAGCACGCTGATGCCGGAGGTCTTGTCGGCCAGCAGCGAGTCGATACGGTTGATCTCGGTGCCGTAGGAATTCAAGGCCGCCGAGGAGGATTGGGCCGTGGCCAGCTGCGCGGTCAGGTAACGGTCGTAGCTGCGGCTGATCGTGGTGACACCGGCGCCGGTGCCGACATAGCCCGAGCCGGTGGCGACCGCCGCGTTGGTGGCGACTTCCGCGACCTGCCGGCTGTAGCCGGTGGTGTAGACGTTGGCCGTGTTGTGGGCCGTCGTCATCAGCGAGGTTCGCGCGACATTGAGGCCGCTCAGACCCGTGAAGAACAAGTTTCCTGACATGGGATCGATTACCTGGTTGGGTGTGGGTGGGTGTTGCTTGCGGCATCGCCGCTGCAATGCCTTCAGGGTCTATATCGGCCGCTTCAGCCGAAAGTTGAAGGCTGAACGGCGCCTGACTCCCGAAGCTTGAACACCCCCACCACCTGTGACAGGCCGCCGGCCTGGCCCTGCAGCGACTGCGCCGCAGCCGCGGCCTCTTCCACCAGCGCCGCGTTCTGCTGCGTCACCTGGTCCATCTGCGTGATCGCCTGGTTGATCTGCTCGATGCCCGAGGTCTGCTCCTGGCTCGCCGCCGTGATCTCGCCCATGATGTCGGTCACCCGCTTCACGCTGCCCACGATTTCTTCCATCGTGCGGCCCGCCTCGGCCACCAGTGCGCTGCCCGCGCCCACCTTGCCCACCGAGTCGTCGATCAGGCCCTTGATCTCCTTGGCCGCCGCCGCCGAGCGCTGCGCCAGGCTGCGCACTTCCGACGCCACCACCGCGAAGCCGCGGCCCTGCTCGCCGGCGCGTGCGGCTTCCACCGCCGCGTTCAACGCCAGGATGTTGGTCTGGAACGCGATGCCGTCGATCACGCCGATGATGTCCACGATCTTCTTCGACGAGGCGTTGATCGACGCCATCGTGTCCACCACCTGGCTCACGACTTCGCCGCCCTTCACCGCCACTTCGGAGGCCGAAGCCGCGAGTTGATTGGCCTGGCGCGCGTTGTCGGCGTTTTGCTTGACGGTGCTGGTGAGTTCCTCCATCGAGGCGGCCGTTTCCTCCAGCGAGCTCGCCTGTTCTTCGGTGCGCGACGACAGGTCCTGGTTGCCCGCCGCGATCTGGTTTGAGGCAGTCGCGATCGTGTCGCTGGAGGCCTTGATCTTGCCGACCACCTCGGTCAGCTCGATCTGCATCAGCCGGATCGAATGCAGCAGGCTGCCGGGCCGGGCCGAGCCGGTGTCCACCTCGACCGCCAGGTCGCCGGCCGCGATGCGGCCGACCACCTCGGCCGCGTAGGCCGGCTCTCCGCCCAGCTGGCGCCCGAGCGAGCGGGCCACCCCGGCGCCCAAGCCCAGGCTGGCCAGCAGACCGACGACCGCGATCACCAGCATGAGCCAGCGCGAGCCCTGGTAGGTCTCTGCGGCCCGCTCCGCGCTGGCCTTGGCGAGCGTGTTGGCGTGGGCCACCATGGCCTCCAGGACCTCCTCGAGCGCGCGCGAGTCCTTCAGCAGCTGCGCGCTGTCGTCACCAACCCGGCCGTCGAATTGCGAACTGTCGAGCGATTGCTTGCCCAGCAGCGTGACGAAATCGGCCATGCGCAGCTTCAACGGCGCCATCAAGGCCTCGTACTGCCGGTACAGCTTGGTGCCGGCCTCGCTGTCCAGGAACAACGGCTTGGCCTCGGCGGTGCGCGCCTCGAGGGCCTCGAGCGATTGGCGGATCGCGTTGGATCCCGTGTTGCGCTCACCGCGGGTGGCCGCCGACAGCAGCGTCATCTGCGAGCGGCTGGCATAGAGCAGCGCGATATTGGCCTGCTGCACGGCCTGCAGAGCGCTCAGCTCGTGGGTGTAGAGCCTCTCGGTCGACGCGCTGATGCGCCCCATGTGGAAGATGCCGAGCGCGCTGACGAGCGCGCCAAGGGCCGCGACCACGAGGAAACTCAAGACCAGCTTGACGGTGACGCGAAGATTTTGAAACCACTGCATTGCTGCTCCTAGGATGGCGGCCGTACGCCGCACGGGCTGTTAGAACTCGGTCCAGTCGCCGGACGAGGCCAGCTTCGGCTCGCTGCGAGCCGCCGACTCCGCCGGGCGCTTCGCCGTCGGCGCCGAAGCGCCCGGCCTGCGGGCGACCTGCTGCGCCTTCGCTTTCGACTTCGCCTGCGCGATCACCCGCGCGGCCTCGCCGTCGCTGGCCATCTTGAACACGCTGACCGCCTGCACCAGGCTCGACGCCTGCTCCTGCAGCGACCCGGCAGCGGCCGCAGCCTCTTCCACCAGCGCCGCGTTCTGCTGCGTCACCTGGTCCATCTGCGTGATCGCCTGGTTGAT
>NZ_JAUJZH010000023.1 GCF_030486595.1 Variovorax ginsengisoli
CTTCTTCTTGGCCTTCATGATGTTGGGCAAGGTCACGTAGCGCGGCTCGTTCAGGCGCAGGTCGGTCGTGATGACGGCCGGCACGGAAAGAGAAATGGTCTCCAGGCCGCCGTCGACTTCACGTGTCACGTTGACCTTGTCGCCCGCCACTTCGACCTTCGAGGCGAAGGTCGCCTGCGGAAGATCGGCCAGCGCCGCCAGCATCTGGCCGGTCTGGTTGGCGTCGTCGTCGATCGCCTGCTTGCCCAGGATGATCAAGCCGGGCTGCTCCTTGTCGACCAGCGCCTTCAGCAGCTTGGCGACGGCCAGCGGCTGCAGCTCTTCGGTGGTCTCGACCAGGATGCCGCGGTCGGCGCCGATGGCCATCGCGGTGCGCAGGGTTTCCTGGCACTTCGCGTCGCCGCACGAGACCGCGATGATCTCGGTGGCGGCGCCCTTCTCCTTCAAGCGCACGGCTTCTTCGACGGCGATCTCGTCGAAGGGGTTCATGCTCATCTTCACGTTGGCAATGTCGACGCCGGTGCCGTCGCTCTTCACGCGCACCTTGACGTTGTAGTCGACGACCCGCTTGACGGGGACCAGGATCTTCATGGTTGGCACTCCTTCAGTCTTGAATTGAACTCACTCGAGCTTGGCGCCCGATTGCTTGATCAGGCGCTCCCAGATCGGGCGCTCCTTTTGGTACGCGGCCGCGAAGGCCTCGGGCGAGCTGTCCTTGATTTCGAAGCCCATCGCTGCGACCTTGGCCTGCACGTCGGGCTGCTGCGTCGCCTTGCGCACCTCGTCGGCCAGCCGCTGCACGATCGGCTTCGGTGTGTTGGCCGGCGCCGCGATCGCCAGCCAGCCGGTGACCCGATAGGCCTCGTCCTTCAGGCCCTGCTCGGCCAGCGTCGGCACGTTGGGCAGGGTGCTCATCCGGCGTTCGCCGGTGACGCCGATGGCCTTGAGCTTGCCGGCCTCGATGTGCGGCTTGGCCACCAGCGCGCTGGCGTAGGCCATCTGGATCTGGCCGCCGATCAGGTCCTGCAGCATCGGCGCCTCGCCCTTGTAGGCCACATGGTTCATGTCGGCCTTCTGCGTCAGGCTCATGTGGGCGCCGGCCAGGTGTGGATAGGCGCCCACGCCGTACGAGCCATAGGCCAGCTTGCCCTTGTTGGCGCTGGCGTACTGCAGCAGCTCGGGGCCGGTCTTGACCGGCACGCTCGGATGCACCACCAGCACCAGCGGCGCCATCGCGATCTGGTAGACCAGCGTGAGGTCGCGCTGCGTGTCGTAGGGCAGCTTCTCGTACAGGAACTGGTTGGTCAGCAGCGAATTGCTCAGCGACAGCACGATGGTGTAGCCGTCCGGCGCCGCCTTGGCGACCGCGTCGGTGCCGATGATGCCGGCGGCACCGGGCTTGTTGTCGATGACCACGGGCTGGCCCAGGCCGGCCGCCAGCTTCTCGCCGATCACCCGTGCCAGCACGTCGGTGGCGCCGCCGGCGGCGAAGGGCACGACCATCTTGATCGGCTTGCTGGGCCAGGCTGGCTGCGCCTGGGCCGACGAGAGGCCGCACAGCGCGGCGGCCGAGGCAGCGGCACAGAGCCAGGCTCGGCGGCTCGTGGTGGGGTGGGTCATGGGTGTCTCCGGGTTCATTTGTTTATCAGGGATCGGTCGCTATTGCAGGATGACCTGCGTCTTGAAAGGCAGCCGGCCCAGGGCCTGCTGCAGCTGCTGGCGCAACGGCTCGGCCTGCACGCCCGCGGCCGCGGCGTCGATCCGCACCTTGAGCGCGTTGTCGCCATCGACCTCGACCAGCGGCCGCGCCGCGGCGTCGAGGCCCAGTTCGGTGCAGGCTTCGCCGACCATCGCCTCGGCCACCCGGCGCGCGGCCATCGCGCGCAGCTCGGGCTTGTAGATCTTGCCGACATTGGTCATCGGCATGCTCTCGATCACGATCACCGAACGCGGCTTGGCGGGTGCCTCGTCGACCCGCGCGGCGGCGAACTCGAGCAGTTCGGCCTCGCTGGCCGAAGCGCCGGGGATCAGGGTCGCGAACACCACCGGCAGCTCGCCGGCGTAGGCATCGGGCGCGCCGACCGCGGCGCACAGCTGCACTGCGGGGTGGGCGCCGAGCGCGTCCTCGATCACCTTCGGATCGATGTTGTGGCCGCTGCGGATGATCAGGTCCTTGGAGCGGCCGCTGAGGTTCAGCCGGCCGTCGCCGTCGAGCCAGCCGAGGTCGCCGGTGGCCAGCCAGCCGTCGGCGGTGAAGGCCTTGGCGTTGTCGGCCGGGTCGACGAAGCCCGAGAACAGGTTCGGCGACTTGAACAGCACCATGCCCTGCGCGCCCGCCGGCAGGTCGCGGTCGCTGGCGTTGCCGTCAGCGTCCAGTTTCACGACGCGCAGCTGCGAATACGGCAGCCGGAAGCCGACGCAGCCGGCCGGCCCGACGACGCCGGGCGGCGTGATGGTCGAGATGCCCGCCATCTCGGTCATGCCGAGGCTCTCGTGCACGTGCAGGCCGAACAGCCGCTCGAAGCGGGCCGCGAGTTCGGGCGCGAGCACGGCGGCACCGGTGCGGCAGTAGTTGATCGACGAGATGTCGGCGCCGTCCAGCGGCACGTTCGCCAGCGCCGCCAGCACGGTCGGCACCGCCGACAGCGAGGTCGGCCGGTACTTCTCGACCAGCCGCCAGTAGTTGGCCAGCACCTGCTTGTTGCGCAGCAGCGCGGTGGTCGGGATGATGACTTCGACGCCCGCCGACAGCGAAGCCAGGGATGCCGGCAACACGCCGGCGACGTGGAACAGCGGGTAGCCATTGATCGACGCGTCGTTCGGGCCCTGGCCCGTCATGTTGACGCTGGCCCAGGCCGTGAACACCTGCGCGCCATGGCTGTGGCGCGCGAGCTTGGGCGCTCCGGTCGTGCCGCCGGTATGGAAGTAGGCGGCGATGTCGCCCGGCGCGATGTCGCGGCCGCTGGCCAGCCGGTCGTCGGGCTCGGCGGCGCGCAAGGCGCCGAAATCGGCCACGCCATCGGGCAGGTCGCCGGCGCTGCCGGGCGCCTCGTCGTGCGGCGCCACCCGCAGCACCGTGGTCAGCGTGGGCACCTGGCCGCGCAGGCGCATCGCCTTCGACCACATGCCGGACTCGGCGTCCGAGCCGTAGGCGATCAGCACCTTGGCCCGGCCCGCGGTCATCAGCGCCACCAGCTTCTCGTCGGTCAGCAGGGGATTGAGCGGCTGCACGATGCCGGCCGCCTCGCCGCCCCAGAGCGCCAGGTGGTAGTCGAGGCAGCCCGGCAGCAGCACCGCCACTGCGTCGTCGGGGCCGACGCCGAGCCGGTGCAGCAGGTTCGCGGTCTGGTGGATGCCGGCCAGCAACTGCGCGTAGGACCAGCGGATCGGCGCGTCGGCCGGGTCGCCGGTGCGCAGGAAGGTCAGCGCGGTCTTGTCGCCGAAGGCGGCGCCGGAATTGCGGAAGATCTCGTAGGTGCTGCGCACCGTGAGCGCTTCGGCCAGCGGCGCGGCCTCGAGCTTTCGGATGTCGTCGAGGCTGCGAATCGGAAACGATGCGCGAAAGGGCGCTGCGCTCATGGTCCTGTCTCCTGCAAATGTCGTTGCCCGATCATGCGCCGGGCGGGCCGCGGCGCAAATCGCCGGCTATTGGTTCTTGATGTTGTTGTCGCGGATCACCTTGCCCCAGCGCTCGTAGTCCTGGCGCATGCGGGCCGTCATCTGCTCGGGCGTCTGGAAGGCCGCGAAGGTGCCCACGCCTTCGAGCTTGCCTTGCACTTCCTTGTCGGCCAGCGCCTTCTTGAGTTCCGTGTTCAGGCGTGCGATCACGTCCTTGGGGGTGCCGGCCGGCGCCAGCATGCCGCCCCACGAGGTGGCATCGAAACCGGGGAAGCCTTGTTCGGCGACCGTCTTGACATCGGGCAGCAGGCTCAGCCGCTTGGACGAGCCGACCGCGATGGCGCGCAGGGTGCCCGAGCGGATGTGGGGCAGCACCGCGATCAGGTCCGAGAACATCATCGGCACCTGGCCGCCGATCAGGTCGGTCACGGCCGGCGCGCTGCCGCGGTAGGGCACGTGCTGCATCTCGAACTTGCCCACGTTCTTGAGGCTTTCGGTCGTCAGGTGGCCGAAGCTGCCGGCACCCGCGGTGGTGTAGTTGAAGGTGCCGCCGTCGGCACGGGCCTTGGCGATCAGCTGCTGCAGGCCGGTGACCTCGGGCAGCGCCTTGGGGTTCACGACCATCACGATCGGCAGGTCGTAGGTGGTGCCGACCGGCGTGAAGCTCTTGAAGATGTCGTAGCTGGTGGGGCCGTAGAGGTGGCCGGCCAGCAGGGTCGGCGTGGCCAGCATCACGAGCGTGTAGCCGTCCGGCGCCGCCTTGGCCGCGATCGCTGCGCCGATGGTGCCGGAGGCGCCGCCGCGGTTGTCGATCAGCACCGGCTGCTTGAGGCCTTGCGCCATCTTCTGGCCGATGATGCGGGTCGCGACGTCGGTCGGGCCGCCGGCCGGGAAGGGCACGATGATGGTGATCGGCTTGGTCGGAAAAGCCTGGGCGAAGGCGCCGCCGGCGAGAAGCGGCAGTGCCAGGGCGAGCAGGGCGCGGCGCGCCGGATTGCGAACGGAAACGGGAAGGCGAAAGGACATTGGGTACGGTTCAGTGGCGTCAGAGGACGCCGTTGGATTTCAGTTGCGAGAGCTTTTCGTCGGACAGGCCGAGCAGCGACTGCAGCACCTCGTGCGTGCCTTCGCCGAGCTGGGGCGGTGCATTGCGCACCGGCAGCCGCTCGCCGTCGAAGCGGTAGGGCGGGGCCAGCACGTTGACCGTGCCGGCCACCGGATGCGGCTGCGTGGTCACGAGGCCGGCCTCGGTGGCGCGCTTCGATTGCAGCGCCTCGAGCAGACCGAGCACCTCGCCGCACGGGATGCCCGAGCGGGTCAGCTGCGCGAGCAGCGCGCCGCGCTTGCGACGGCCGAGCTCGCGGTTGATCTCGGGCATCAGCGCCGCGCGGTTGGCGGAACGCAGGATGTTGGTCTTGAAGCGCTCGTCGGCCGCGAGGTCGGGCCGCTCGATCACGTCGGTGCAGAAGCGCGCGAACTGGCTGTTGTTGCCGACCGTGATCACCAGCGGTCCGTCTTCGGCGTCGAACACGCCGTAGGGCACGATCGACGGATGCGCGTTGCCGTAGCGCGGCGGGTCTTCGCCCAGCAGCAGCGCCTCGAGGCCGTAGTAGGCCGTGATCATCAGGCCGCAGTCGAACAGCGCCATCTCGACGTGGCGGCCACGGCCGGTCTTCTGGCGTTCGAACAGCGCCGCCAGGATGGCTTGCGCCGAGTACATGCCGGTGAACAGGTCGACCGCGGCGACACCGAACTTGAGCGGCGGCTGGTCGGCTTCGCCGTTGATCGCCATCAGGCCGGCCTCGCCCTGCACCACCAGGTCGTAGCCGGGGCGCGCGGCCTCGGGGCCGGTGCGGTCGTAGCCCGAGATCGAGCAATAAACCAGGCCCGGGTTGATCTCGCGCAGGGCCTCGTAGCCCAGGCCGAGCTTGTCGATGCCGCCGAACTTGAAGTTCTGGATCAGCACGTCGCACTTCTTGACCAGCTCGCGCACGAGCTCCTGGCCTTCGGCCGTCTGCAGGTCGATCGCGACCGAGCGCTTGTTGCGGTTGACGCTGTTGAAGTAGGCGGTCTCGGTGTTGCCGACGCGCAGGCCCCAGTCGCGCGTGTCGTCGCCGCGCACCGGGTGCTCGACCTTGATCACCTCGGCGCCGAAATCGGCCAGCACCATGCCGCACCAGGGGCCGGCCAGGATGCGCGAGAGGTCGAGCACGCGGACGCCCGCGAGCGGCAGCGCGCCGTTCATCAGTGGACCTCCTTGCCGAGCGCGATGTAGCGCTGCAGGTGGTGGTCCTCGTCGCCGAGCTGGTGGTCGATCATGACCAGGCGCTTGGCGTAGTGGGCCAGTGGCAGTTCCCAGGTCATGCCGATGCCGCCGTGCAGCTGGATGCTCTCTTCGGCCACCAGCGAGCCGATGCGGCCGATGCTGAACTTGGCCGCCGACAGCGCGCGCTCGCGCGTCACGCGGTCGGCGTCGATGGCCGCTGCCGCGTTGATGACCGCCGAGCGGGCCTGCTCGATCTCGAGCAGCAGGTCGGCCATGCGGTGCTGCAGCGCCTGGAAGCTGCCGATCAGCATGCCGAACTGCTTGCGCGTGCGCAGGTACTCGAGCGTTTCGGTCTTCGCCGCTTCCATGGCGCCCAGCGCCTCGGCGCACAGGGCGAGCACGCCGCGGCCGATGGCGCGCTCCAGCGTGGCGTGGGCCTGCCCTTCGGTGCCGAGCAGTGCATCGGCGCCGAGCGCGAGCTTGTCGAAGCGGAGCTCGGCCACGCGGCCGCCATCGATCGCGGGGCAATCGCGCGCCGCCAGGCCGGCGGTCTTCGCCGGCACCAGGAACAGCGAGATGCCGGCTTCGTCGTCGACCGCACCCGCGGTGCGCGCCGAGACCACGAACAGGTCGGCCTGCGCGCCCTGCTGCACCACCACCTTGGCGCCGTCGAGCACCCAGCCGTCAGCGCTTCGCGCGGCACGCGTCTCGACGCGCGCGAGTTCGTAATGGCTGCCGGCTTCGTCGTGCGCCAGCGTCGCGATCGTGGTGCCGCCGATGATTTCGGCGAGCAGCGCCTTCTGCGTTTCGTTGCCCGCAGCCGAGATCGCCTCGCCGGCCATCACGGCGCCCAGCAGCGGCTCGACCACCAGGCCGCGGCCCAGCGCCTCGAAGACCACCGCGATATCGAAGCCGCCGCCACCGAAGCCGCCGTCGGCCTCGCCGAACAGCGCGCCGATCACGCCGAGCTCGGCGAACTGGCGCCAGATATCGGCGCTGAAGCCTTCGGGCGATTTCGCGATGCGGTCGCGCGTGTCGAAGGCGTACTGTTCCGCGATGAAGCGGTTCAGGCTGTCGGCGAGCATGCGCCGGTCTTCGCTGTGTTCGAAATTCATGGCGTTGCCTTCAGAGCCCCAGGATCATCTTGGAGATGATGTTCTTCTGGATTTCATTGGAGCCGCCGAAGATCGACAGCTTGCGGTTGTTGAAATAGCGCGCCGCCGCGGCGGCCGAATACTCGGGGCCGAACGGATGGCCGTCGAAGCCGTCCTCGAGCGCCTCGGCCACGAAGGGCCGCGCCTGCGCGCCCATCGCGCGCCGCGCCAGCGAGGAGATCTCCTGCCGGATCTCGGTGCCGCGGATCTTCAGCATCGAGCTCTCGGCCCCCGGCACGCCGCCGCCGGCCACCGCCGCGATCACGCGGAGGTTGGTGGTCTTCATGTTCTCGAGGTCGATCTCGACCCGGGCCATGCGCGCGGCGAAGGCCGGGTCCTCGGCCAGCGGGCGGCCGTTCTTGCGCTGCCTCGCGGCGATCGCCTTGAGCTGCGCCATCGCGGCCACCGAGAAGCCGACGCCGGCGATGTTGGTGCGCTCGTAGGTCAGCAGGTACTTGGCGCAGGTCCAGCCCTTGTCTTCCTCGCCGACCAGGTTCTCGGCCGGCACCCGCACGTCGGAGAAGAACACCTCGTTGACCTCGTGCTCGCCGTCGAGCGTGATGATCGGCCGCACCTCGACGCCGGGCGACTTCATGTCGATCAAGAGGAAGCTGATGCCTTCCTGCTTTTTGGCCTCGCGGTTGGTGCGCACCAGGCAGAAGATCATGTCTGCGTGCTGGCCGAGCGTGGTCCAGGTCTTCTGGCCGTTGACGATGTAGTGGTCGCCCTGGGCGTCGATGCCGCGCACCGCCTGGGTCTTGACCGAGGCGAGATCGGATCCCGCGCCGGGCTCCGAGTAGCCCTGGCACCACCAGTCGCTGCCGTCGAGGATGCGCGGCAGCCAGTAGCGCTTTTGCGCCTCGCTGCCGTACTTGATCAGCACCGGGCCGAGCATGTTGACGCCGAAGGGCACGATGCGCGGCGCGTGGGCGAGCGCGCATTCGTTCTCGAAGATGAACTTCTCGACCGCGCTCCAGCCCGGGCCGCCGTACTGTTCGGGCCAATGGTTGGCGAGCCAGCCGCGGGCGTTGAGGATGGCGTGCCATTCCTGCATGTCGGCCTTCGACAGATGCTTGCCGGTGGCGACCTTGTCGGAGAGGCGGGCCGGCAGCTTGTCGGCCAGGAAGGCACGCACTTCGCTGCGGAAGGCTTCTTCTTCGGGGGTGAAGTTCAGGTCCATGTTGGGTCCTTCTAGTCAGTTGAGGACAGAGCAAAAACTGCTTCGCAGTTTCTTGGTCTGTCCCGCAAGGTCTCAATAAACTTCGAACAATCCCGCCGCGCCCATGCCGCCGGCGATGCACATCGTCACCACCGCGTACTTCGCGCCGCGCCGCTTGCCCTCGATCAGCACGTGGCCCGCGAGCCGGGCGCCGGTCATGCCGAATGGGTGGCCGATCGAGATCGCGCCGCCGTCGACGTTGAGCCGTTCCGCCGGAATGCCCAGCTTCTCCTGGCAATAGATCGATTGCGAGGCAAAGGCCTCGTTGAGCTCCCACAGGTCGATGTCGTCGACCTTGAGGCCGTGGCGCGCGAGCAGCTTGGGCACCGCGAACACCGGACCGATGCCCATTTCATCGGGCTCGCACCCGGCCACGGCGAGGCCGCGGAAGGCACCCAGCGGCTTCAGGTTGGCGCGCTCGGCATCCTTGGCTTCCATCAGCACGCAGGCCGAGGCGCCGTCCGACAGCTGCGAGGCATTGCCCGCGGTGACGAACTTGTCCTCGCCCATCACGGGCTTCAGCTTGGCGAGCGCCTCGTAGGTGGTGCCGCGGCGGTTGCAGTTGTCCTCGGTGGCGGTCACTTCGCGATGCGTGACCGCCTTGGTCTCCTTGTCGGTCACGGCCATGGTGGTGCTGCAGGCCACGATCTCTTCCTTGTAGCGGCCGGCGAGCTGCGCCTCTTCGGTCTTGCGCTGGCTCTCGGCCGAGAAGCGGTCCTGCGCCTCGCGGCCGATGTTGTAGCGCTGGGCCACGATGTCGGCGGTCTCGATCATCGCCATGTAGAGCGCGGGCTTGTGCTCCTGGATCCACGGGTCGATGCCGCTGTCGCCGGCATCGGTTGCGCTGCGGGTGCGGATCTGCGAGATGCTCTCGACGCCGCCGGCGATCATCGCCGGGGCGCCGTCGACCACGATGCGGCCCGCGGCCATCGCGATCGCCTGCAGGCCCGAGGCGCAGAAGCGGTTGACCGTGGTGCCGGCCATCGAGATCGGCAGGCCGGCGCGGATGATGCTCTGGCGCGCGATGTTGCGCCCGGTCGTGCCTTCGGGGTAGCCGCAGCCGAGGATCGCGTCCTCGATCAGCGCCGGGTCCAGGCCCGAGCGCTCGACCGCGGCCTTGACCGCGAAGGCGGCGAGCGTGGCGCCTGGCGTGATGTTGAATTCGCCGCGGTGCGCCTTGGTGAGCGGGGTGCGGGCGGTGGAAACGATGACGGCTTCGCGCATGGGGTGTCTCCTGAGATGGACTTGGGCGATTACTCGGATTGATTCAAGCTGGCGAAATCAGCGCCGCGCTCCACCAGTTCCACCAGCAGCGGCGAGGGCTTCCAGAACACCGGGTCCTGTTTGGCGAACTCCTGGATGTCGGCCAGCACCTTCGGCAGGCCCACCATGTCGGCGTACTTCATCGGCCCGCCGCGGAAGCGTGGGAAGCCGTAGCCGTAGAGGAAGGTCACATCGACGTCGAGCGGCCTGAGCGCGATGCGCTGGTGCACGACATTGGCGCCCTCGTTGATCATGGCCGCCATGTAGCGGCGCATGATCTCGTCCTCGCTGAAGCTGCGCGGCGTGATGCCGGCGCGCTGGCGCTCGGCATCGATGATGGCGAGCACTTCGGGGTCGGGCTGGCCGGTGCGCGCGCCTTCGGGGTAGAGGTAGTAGCCGCGCTGGGTCTTCTGGCCGAACCAGCCGCGTTCGCAGATGCGGTCGGCCACCTGCACGTAGCGCGCCTTGGGGTCGCGCGTGGCGGCCTTGCGCTTGCGCGTGGCCCAGCCGATGTCGCCGCCGGCCAGGTCCGAGACCTGGAACGGGCCCATCGGGTAGCCGAAGTTGCGCACCGCCGCGTCGATCTCGTACGGCGAGGCACCGTCTTCCATCATGTGGTCGGCCGCCTGGCGATACACCGCCAGGATGCGGTTGCCGATGAAGCCGTCGCAGACGCCGGCACGCACCGGCACCTTCTTGAGTTTCTTCGCCAGCTCGAAGCCGGTCGCGACCACGTCGGCACTGACCTTGGCCGGCACCACGATCTCGAGCAGCTTCATGATGTTGGCCGGCGAGAAGAAGTGCAGGCCGACGACGTCGCCGGGGCGCGAGATGCTGGCCGCGATCTCGTCGATGTCGAGGTAGGAGGTGTTGGTGGCCAGCACCGCGCCGGGCTTGCAGACGCGGTCGAGTTCGGCGAACACCGCCTTCTTGACCGCCATGTCCTCGAACACCGCCTCGACCACGATGTCGGCCTTGGCCAGCGCATCGTAGGAGGTCGAGCCCGAGAAGCGCGCCATCACGCTGTCCTTGGCCTCGGGCGTCATGCGGCCCTTCTTGACCAGGCCGTCGTAGACCTTCTCGACGTTGGCGCGGCCGCGCGCGAGCTGCACATCGTCGCGCTCGATCATCGTGACCGGCATGCCGGCGTCGAGCATCGCCACCGCGATGCCGGCGCCCATGGTGCCGCCGCCGATGATGCCGGCCGATTCGAGGGTGCGCGGCTTGGCGGCCTTGGTCTCGGGCGCCTTGAGCACTTCGCGTTCGGCGAAGAAGGCGTGGATCAGGCCGGCACGCTGCGGGCTGTCGATGCATTGCAGGAACAGCTTGCGCTCGAGCGCCATGCCTTCGTCGAAGGGCTTCGTGAGCGCGGCCTCGACGGCCTCGATGATCTTCATCGGCGAGAACAGGCCGCGGCTCTTCTTCGCGGTGTCGGCGCGCGCGGCTTCGAGCGCGGCGCGGCTGGCTTCGGCATCGGCCAGCGCCTGGGCGTCGCGCGTGCGGCGCACCGGCGCCTTGGCGGCGACCAGTTCACGCGCATAGGCCAGGCCTTCGGGCAGGGCCTCGCTGCCTTCGCCGAGGCGATCGACCAGGCCCAGCGCGAGCGCTTCCTTGGCGCCGGCGTGGCGGCCGCTCAAGATCAGTTCGAGCGCGGCCTTGGCGCCGATCAGGCGCGGCGCGCGCTGCGTGCCGCCCGAGCCCGGCAGCAGGCCCAGCGCCACTTCCGGGAGGCCCAGCTTGGCCGAGGGCACGGCCAGGCGATAGTGGGCCGACAGCGCGATCTCGAGCCCGCCGCCCAGCGCCGCGCCCTGGATCGCGGCCACCACCGGCTTGCTGCAGTTCTCGATCGCGGCGCAGACCTCGGGCAGCGACGGCGGCTGCGGCGTCTGGCCGAACTCGCGGATGTCGGCGCCGGCGATGAAGTTGCGTCCGGCCCCGACGATCAGCACGGCCTTGGCCTCGCCGTCGGCCTCAGCCGCGGCGATCGCGGCGGCCAGGCCGCGCCGGACGTCGACGCCCAGGGCGTTGACCGGCGGGTTGTCGATGGTCACGACCAGCACGTCGGCTTGGCGCGTGAAGCTCACGGGGGAGGCGGAAGTTGCGGGGGTCTGGGCCATGGTGTGTCTCCGATTGCTTGACGGGGCGATGGGTCCGGGATGAACCCAGCATTCTTGACCCGGCTCCGGCCTTTGACAATTGCATTGACCATTGACAGACTGTCAAAGGATTTTTGACACAATGGTGGCCATGGACCTGCAATCGCTGACCCTTCTGGTCGAGATCCTCGATGCCGGCAACCTGAGCGCAGCCGCGCGCCGGCTCAAGATGAGCCGGGCCAACGTCAGCTACCACCTGAACCAGCTCGAGCGCTCGGTCGGCGCCCAGCTGGTGCGCCGCACCACGCGGCGGGCCGAGCCGACCGAGATCGGGCTGCGCCTGTACCAGCATGGCCTGGCGATCCAGGGCGAGCTGCTGGCGGCCAGGGAATCGGTGACCACGCTGGGACAGAGCCTGCAGGGCCGGGTGCGCCTGAGCGTGCCGAGCGGCTACGGCCAGCTCGTGATGTCGGGCTGGCTGATCGATTTCAAGCGCATGTACCCGGGCATCGTGCTCGACGTGCTGTTCGAGAACCGGATCGAGGACCTGCTGCGCGACGAGGTCGACATCGCGATCCGCGTGATACCCGAGCCGCCGCAGAACCTGGTGGCGCGCGAGCTCGGGCCGGTGCGCTACGTGGCCTGCGCCTCGCGCGGCTTTGCCGAGGCGAACGGCCTGCCGACCCAGCTCGACCAGCTCCAGGGCGCGCCGGTCGTCACATCGGCGGTGGTCGGGCGCCAGCTGCGCGTGTCGGCCTACCAGGGCGAGGAGCGGCGCGAGGTGATCCTCGAGCCGACGCTGATCTCGGAGAACTTCCTGTTCCTGCGGCAGGCGATCCTGGCCGGGCTGGGCATCGGGCTGGTGCCCGACTACGTGGTGCTGGACGACGTCCGCCGCGGCGAGGTCCTGACCACGCTCGACGACTGGCGGCTCAGCATCTTCGGCACCGGTATGTACATGCTCTACATGCCGAACCGGCAGCACACGCGGGCGATCCGGACTTTCATCGATTTCATTCTGGAGCGGGTGCGCGGCAACGCTGCGGCGGAGCCGCCCGCGCCGTAGCGGGCTTCGTTGCGCGCCGATGCCAACGAGGCCCGGAGGGTCTTGCGGCGCGGGTCAGAATACTGTTCATTCATCCAGTATTCGGCGCCGACCATGGACCTCCAGCAGAAACTCGCCATCCTCGCCGACGCCGCCAAGTACGACGCCTCGTGCGCGTCCAGCGGCACGAGCAAGCGCGACTCGCTCGGCGGCCGCGGCATCGGGTCGACCGAGGGGGCCGGCATCTGCCACAGTTACGCGCCCGACGGCCGCTGCATCTCGCTGCTCAAGATCCTCCTGACCAACCACTGCCAGTACGACTGCCTCTACTGCGTCAACCGGGCCTCCAGCAACGTGCCGCGCGCGCGTTTCCGCGTCGACGAGGTGGTGCAGCTGACGCTCGACTTCTACCGCCGCAACTGCATCGAGGGGCTGTTCCTGTCGAGCGGCATCATCAAGTCGCCCGACCACACCATGGAGCAGGTGGTCGAGGTGGCCCGCGCCCTGCGCGAGGACCACGACTTCCGCGGCTACATCCACCTGAAGACGATTCCCGACACCAGCGACGAGCTGCTGCTGCGCGCGGGCCGCTACGCCGACCGCCTGAGCATCAACGTCGAGCTGCCGACGGCCGCCGGCTTGAAGGCGCTGGCACCCGAAAAGGACGAGGGTGCGATCCGGCGCTCGATGGCGCGGCTTCGGCTGCACATCGACGAGCGCGAGGACGACGCCCGCCGCGTGCTGCCGATCCGCGCGCTGCCGGCCGCGGCGCCTAAAGCCGCGAAGCCGCCCCGCTTTGCGCCGGCTGGCCAGAGCACGCAGATGATCGTCGGCGCCGACGCCACCGACGACCGCGGCATCCTGGCGTCGAGCGCCACGCTCTACGGCGCCTACCGCCTCAAGCGCGTGTACTACTCGGCCTTCAGCCCGATTCCCGATGCGGCGCGCGCCTTGCCGCTGCAGGCGCCGCCGCTGATGCGCGAGCACCGGCTCTACCAGGCCGACTGGCTGATGCGCTTCTACGGCTTCGCGCACGACGAGATCGTGGCCGCACCGGACGGGCTGCTGCGGCTCGACGTCGATCCCAAGCTCGCCTGGGCGCTGGCGCATGAGGAACGTTTTCCGGTCGACCTCAACACGGCGCCTCGGGAGTGGCTGCTGCGCGTGCCCGGCCTCGGCGTCAAGGCGGTCGCGAGCCTGCTGCAAGCCCGGCGCGTGCGGCGTCTGCGGGCCGAGGACCTGCAGCGGCTGCACCTGCCGGCGCGCAAGGTGCTGCCCTTCGTGCAGGTCGACGGCCACCGGCCCGCGGCGCGGCCGCGCGCGGTGCACGAGGCCCGCGCGCGCCAGGCGCGGCAGCAGCAGGCGCCGCTTTTCTGATGGCGCGCCACAGCGTGCGCCTCGACGGCGCGGCCGACCGCGAGGGCTTCCGGCGCGAAGCGAGGCGGCTGCTCGGGCAGGGTGCCGAGCCCTCGGAGGTCGACTGGTCGGACGACGACACACCGCGCGGCGCCACGGGCTCGCTCTGGGGCGACGAAGCGCCCGGCGCTCCCGGCCATGCGCCGGGAGCGCCGGCCGTGGTGCATGCGCCCGCAGGCTTCGCGGCGCTGTGCGACGAGGCCCTGCTGCACAGCGAGCCCCAGCGCTTCGGACTGCTCTACCGCCTGCTCTGGCGGCTGCTGCGCGAGCCGGCCCTGCGGCACGATCCCCTCGACCCCGATCTGCTGCGGGCGCAGCAACTGGCCCGAGAGGTCCGCCGGGACATCCACAAGATGCGCGCCTTCGTGCGCTTCACCCGCGTCGACGGCGAGCGCCATGTCGCCTGGTTCGAGCCCGAGCACCACATCGTCGAAGCCAATGCGCCCTTCTTCATGCGCCGCTTCGCCCAGATGCGCTGGGCCATCCTGACGCCCGAGCGCTGCGTCGAATGGGACGGCGCCGATCTGCGTTTCGGCCCGGGTGCCGACCGCCGCGAGAAGCCGCCGCCCGATGCCGGCGAGCAGCTTTGGCTGACCTACTACGCCCACATCTTCAATCCGGCGCGGCTCAAGCTGGCGATGATGCGGCGCGAGATGCCGCGTCGCTACTGGCACAACCTGCCCGAGGCGGCGCTGATCGAGCCGCTGTCGGCAACGGCCGGCGAGCGCAGCCGCGCCATGATCGAAGCGCCGCCGACGCCGGCCCGCCGCATCCGGGCGCCGATCCCGCTGCATCCGATGCCGGCGGAAGGCGCCGTGCCACGGTCGCTCGACGACCTGCGCCTTGCCGCCAATGCCTGCCGGGCCTGTCCGATCGGCGCCCTGGCGACGCAGGCGGTCTGCGGCGAAGGGCCGCCGCAGCCGGCGCACATGCTGGTCGGCGAACAGCCCGGCGACCTCGAGGACCTGGAGGGCCGGCCCTTCGTCGGTCCCGCCGGGCAGTTGCTCGACCAGGCCATGGCACACCTGGGCTGGCCGCGCGATGCGGTCTACCTGGCCAACGCGGTCAAGCACTTCAAGTACGAGCTGCGCGGCAAGCGCCGCATCCACAAGACGGCGGCCCAGCGCGAGGCCGAGGCCTGCGCGGGCTGGCTGGCGCACGAGATCGCGCTGGTGCGCCCGCGCGCGCTGGTCGCTCTGGGTGCCACCGCGGCACGGGCCCTGCTCGGCCGGGCGGTGGCCGTGCAGTCCGAGCGCGGGACTTGGCTCCGGGAGCGCAGCGACGGCCTGCCGGTCTTCGTGACCTTGCATCCCTCGGCGCTGCTGCGGCTTCCCGACGACCAGCGGGCCGACGCCTGGGCGCGCTGGCTGGCCGACCTGGTCCTCGCCCGGCAGCGGCCCGAGGGCCGCGCGATGGGACAATCGGCCCCATGACCACCCCCGCCGACACTCTCACGATCACCCGCCCCGACGACTGGCACCTGCATGTGCGCGACGGCGCCGCGCTCGAAGCCGTGCTGCCGCATTCGGCCCGCCAGTTCGGCCGCGCGCTGATCATGCCCAACCTGCGCCCGCCCGTGACCACCGCGCAGCAGGCGCTCGACTACCGCGCCCGCATCCTCGAGGCGCTGCCCGCCGGCTCCGCTTTCCAGCCCGTGATGTCGCTCTACCTGACCGACAAGCTGCCGCCCGACGAGATCGAGCGCGCCGCCGCGGCCGGCGTCCGCGCCCTCAAGCTCTACCCCGCCGGCGCCACCACCAACAGCGATGCCGGCGTGACCGACATCAAGAAGACCTACGCCACCCTCGAGGCGATGCAGAAGCACGGCCTGCTGCTGCTGGTGCACGGCGAGGTGACCGACCCGGCGGTCGACCTGTTCGACCGCGAGGCGGTCTTCATCGACCGCGTGATGATCCCGCTCCGGCGCGATTTCCCCGAGCTCAAGGTGGTGTTCGAGCACCTGACGACGAAGGAGGGCGCCCACTACGTGCGCGATGCGAATCGCTTCACCGCCGCCACGATCACGGCGCACCACCTGCTCTACAACCGCAACGCGATCTTCACCGGCGGCATCCGGCCGCACTACTACTGCCTGCCGGTGCTCAAGCGCGAGACCCATCGCGTGGCGCTGGTCGAGGCTGCCACCAGCGGCAGCGACCGCTTCTTCCTCGGCACCGACAGCGCGCCCCACCCGGCTGCGCTCAAGGAGCATGCGCTGGGCTGCGCCGGCTGCTACACCGCGCTGACCGCGATCGAGCTCTACGCCGAGGCCTTCGACAACGCCGGTGCGCTCGACAAGCTGGAAGGCTTCGCGAGCTTCCACGGCCCCGACTTCTACGGCCTGCCGCGCAACACCGACAGCGTGACCCTGCGGCGCGAAAGCTGGACCGTGCCCGAGACCGTGCCCTACGGCGACGCCACGCTGAAGCCCTTGCGAGGCGGCGAAACCGTGGCCTGGAGGCTCGCATGAGTCTGTCGCCACGCGTGATGCTGCTGGTCGACGCCGACAACGTGTCGGCCGACGTGATCGAGCAGGCGCTCGAACGCACCCTGGCCGAGCACGGCGCGGTGCATGTGCGGCGCGCCTACTGCAATGCAGAGACCGCACTCAAGCAGCAGTCGCTGTTCAAGCGGCTGTCGATCCGGCCGATGGTCAACCTGTCGGCCGGCAAGAACAGCACCGACATCGCGCTGGCGGTCGACGCCATCGACCTGGTGATCGCCGAGCGGCCGGATGTCGTGGTGCTGGTGTCGTCCGACTCCGATTTCGCGCCGCTGGTGATCCGGCTGCGTGAAAAGGGCTGCCGCGTCTGCGGCATCGGCCAGCAGGGCAAGACCGGCGAGGAGACCGTGGCGATCTACGACAGCTTCGTCGACCTCCAGCATCATTCGTCTTCGAGCAAGGCCGCCGTCGCCAGGCCCGCCGCCCGGCAGGCCGCCAAGGCGGAGCCCGCACCCAAGCCCGCCGCCAAGCGCACCGCGCGTGCGCCGCGCCGCACCAAGGCCGAAGCGCCCGCCCCGGCGCCGCGCGCCCCGGTGCTGCCCGATGACGTGCTGCACATCCTCGATGCCGTGGCCGAGCTCGGCATGGGCAACAAGGTCGAGCTCAACGTCGCGGCCGAGCGACTGCGCGCCGCCAAGCTGCTCGGCAAGAGTGCGAGTTCGCCCAAGCTGTTCAAGAAATACCCCGAGCTGTTCCTGCTGACCCCCGAGAAGACGCCCAACAAGGTCCAGTACATCGGGCCGATGCCGGCCTGAGGCGACGGCGATGGCTGCCGGCCTGGCCGTCGACGCCGCAGCGCCCTGGCTGGCGCCCTTCGTGCCCCGTGTGCAACGGGTGGCCGCAAGAACCGCGTCCGGCGCCGGCGTGGCCGAGGCGCTGGCGCGCGAGCCGTCGCCCATCGACCTGGCCGCCGGGCCGCTGCGCTTCGTCGCGGGCGACAGCGCGGGCGCCGAAGCCTACGAGGCCTTCATCTTCCGCACCGCCGGCGTGCCGACGCGCGACAACCTGCACGATCTCTTCAACGGCCTGGTGTGGCTGCGCTTTCCGCACGCCAAGCGGCGCCTGAACGAACTGCAGGCGGCGGAGATCGCACGCGCCGGCATCGGTGCCACGCGCGGGCCGCTGCGCGATGCGCTGACGCTGTTCGACGAGAACGGCGCGGTGCTCGACGCCCCGCCAGACCTGTGGGAGGCGCTTGTCGCGCGCGACTGGCAACGGCTCTTCGTCACGCGGCGCGACCTGTGGCGCGATGCCCGGCTGCAGCTGTTCGGCCACGCGCTGCTCGAGAAGCTCGCCGCCCCGCGCAAGGCGGCCACCGCCCATGTGCTGGTGGCGCCGGGCGCCAGCCCGTCGCTCGGCCCGGAAGACACAAGGATCGCGGCTGCGCTCGATCCCGCCTGGCTCGCCACCAAGCCCTTCGTGCCGCTGCCGGTGCTGGGCGTCCCGGGCTGGTGGGCGCCCAACGAGGCGCCGGCCTTCTACGACGACCCCTTCGTGTTCAGGAGCCCGCGGCCGCGGCGCGAGATTTCCTTCTGATTCCAGTTGGTATTCGGTGCTTTGTCAGCCCTGAGGGACTTAATCTTGCTTCCCACGGTTCCTCCTATGATGGCGCCCGAACCCTTGCAAGCCGGGTCGCGACCCTCATGTCCAGAGGCGGACACCCCTGTTTTCCCACGGAGAATCCAACTTGAAACGCATCCTTCTATTCGTCCTGACCAACGTGATGGTGGTCGCGGTCCTGGGCGTGGTTGCCAGCCTGCTGGGCGTCAACCGCTTCCTCACGGCCAACGGGCTCAACCTCGGGGCGCTGCTCGGCTTCGCCCTGATCATGGGTTTCGGCGGCGCGATCATCTCGCTGCTGATCAGCAAGCCGATGGCCAAGTGGTCGGCCGGCGTGCGGATCATCAACGACCCGCAGTCGCCCGACGAGGCCTGGATCGTGCAGACCGTGCGCAACTTCGCCGACAAGGCCGGCATCGGCATGCCCGAGGTCGGCATCTTCGAGGGCGACCCGAACGCCTTCGCCACCGGCGCCTTCAAGAACTCAGCGCTGGTGGCGGTGTCGACCGGCCTGCTGCAGAACATGACGCGCGAAGAGGTCGAGGCCGTGATCGGTCACGAGGTGGCGCACGTCGCCAACGGCGACATGGTCACGATGACCCTGATCCAGGGCGTGATGAACACCTTCGTCGTGTTCCTGTCGCGCGTGATCGGCTATGCGGTCGACAGCTTCCTGCGCCGCAACGACGAACGCTCGTCGGGTCCGGGCATCGGCTACTTCGTGACCACCATCGTGCTCGACATCGTGCTGGGCTTCGCCGCCGCCATCGTGGTGGCCTGGTTCTCGCGCCAGCGCGAATACCGTGCCGACGCCGGCGCCGCGCAGCTCATGGGCCGCAAGCAGCCGATGATCAATGCGCTGGCGCGCCTGGGCGGCCTGCCGCCCGGCGAGCTGCCGAAGTCGGTCGAGGCCATGGGCATCACCGGCAAGCTCGGCAGCCTGTTCGCCACCCACCCGCCGATCGAGCAGCGCATCGCGGCGCTGCAGGGCGCGCAGGGTTGATCAGCCGGCGCGCGCGGCCATGCTGCGCGCGACCGCTTCGGCGACCTTGATGCCGTCGACCCCCGCCGAGAGAATCCCGCCCGCATAGCTCGCGCCTTCGCCGGCCGGGTACAGGCCGCGCACGTTGAGGCTCTGGAAGTCCTCGCCGCGGGTCATGCGGATCGGCGACGAAGTGCGGGTCTCGACGCCGGTCAGCACCGCGTCGTGCAGGTCGAAGCCCTTGATCTTGCGGCCGAAGGCCGGGAAGGCCTCCCGCATGGCTTCGATCGCATAGGCCGGCAGCGCGGCGTGCAGATCGCCGGGCGTGACGCCCGGCTTGTACGACGGCTCGACACTGCCGAGTGCGGTCGAGGGCCGGCCGGCGATGAAGTCGCCGACCAGCTGGCCCGGCGCGCGGTAGTCGCCGCCGCCGAGCACGAAGGCATTCGATTCCAGCGAGCGCTGCAGTTCGATGCCGGCCAGCGCCGGGCCGGTGCGGCCGTCTTCCCAGCCCGGGAAGTCGCGCGGCTCGATCCCCACCACGATCCCCGCGTTGGCGTTGCGCTCGTTGCGCGAGTACTGGCTCATGCCGTTGGTCACGACCCGGCCCGGCTCGCTGGTGGCGGCCACCACGGTGCCGCCCGGGCACATGCAGAAGCTGTAGACCGAGCGGCCGTTGCTCGCGTGGTGCACCAGCTTGTAGTCGGCGGCGCCGAGCAGCGGATGGCCGGCATGCCGGCCCCAGCGGGCGCGGTCGATCAGGCCCTGCGGATGCTCGACCCGGAATCCGATCGAGAAAGGCTTGGCCTCGATGTGGACGCCGCGCGCGTGCAGCATCTCGAAGCTGTCGCGCGAGCTGTGGCCGAGCGCCATCACCACGTGGTCGGCGCGCAGCTCTTCGATCTTGCCGGTCTGCTGGTCGCGCACGACCAGGCCGCGCAGCGTCTTGCCGCCATCCGGGCCGTCCTCGAGCAGCACGTCGGTCACGCGCTGCTCGAAGCGGATCTCGCCGCCGAGCCGGACGATCTGCTCGCGCATGTTCTCGACCACCTTGACCAGCTTGAAGGTGCCGATGTGCGGGTGCGCGACGTAGAGGATCTCGGGCGGCGCACCGGCCTTGACGAACTCCTCCATCACCTTGCGGCCGAGGAAGCGCGGATCCTTGATCTGGCTGTAGAGCTTGCCGTCGGAGAAGGTGCCGGCGCCGCCTTCTCCGAACTGCACGTTCGACTCCGGGTTCAGCACGCTCTTGCGCCACAGGCCCCAGGTGTCCCGGGTGCGCTGGCGCACGGTCTTGCCGCGCTCCAGCACGATCGGCTTGAAGCCCATCTGGGCCAGCATCAGGGCGGCGAAGATGCCGCATGGGCCGAACCCGACCACCACCGGACGCAGCGGCAGCGCGGCCGGCGCCTCGACTGGTGCCTGCCAGGACATGTCGGGTGTGGCGCCGATGCGCGGGTTTTCGGCGAACTTCGCCAGCAGGCTGGCTTCGAGCGCCGGATCGGAGATCGCCACGTCGACGATGTAGACCTGCAGCAGTTCGGCCTTGCGGGCGTCGAAACTGCGCTTGAAGACCGTGTGGCCGGCCATGGCGTCGACGGCGATGCCGAGCGTCGAGGCGATGGCCTGGGGCAGTGCCGCCGCGTCGTGGGCGAGGGGGAGCTTGATTTCGGAGATTCTCAGCATGTCGTGGGCTTGTGTTTATCAAGCAGGGAAGGCCGATTATCGCGACGTAGGCCGGGCCGGGGTGGTTCGGCCGCCTCCAGTCAGTTGAGGACAGAGCAATAACTGCTGCGCAGTTTCTTGGTCTGTCCCGCAAGGCCTCACCCAGGCAGAAACCCCTCCACCGACAGGTAGCGCTCCCCGGTGTCGTAATTGAACCCCAGCACCACCGCGTCGGCCGGCAGCGAGGGCAGTTTCTGGGCGATCGCGGCCAGGGTCGCGCCCGACGAGATGCCGACCAGCATGCCTTCCTCGCGCGCGCAGCGGCGCGCCATCTCGCGCGCCGGCTCGGCGTCGACCTGCAGCACGCCGTCGAGCAGCGCGGTGTCGAGGTTCTTCGGGATGAAGCCGGCGCCGATGCCCTGGATCGGATGCGGCGAGGGCTGGCCGCCGGAGATCACCGGCGAGGCCACCGGCTCGACCGCGAAGACCTGCAGCTTCGGCCACTTTTTCTTGAGCACGCGGGCGCAGCCCGTGATGTGGCCGCCAGTGCCCACGCCGGTGATCAGCACGTCGATGCCATCGGGGAAGTCGGCCGCGATTTCCTCGGCCGTGGTGCGTTCGTGGACCTCGATGTTGGCCGGGTTGTCGAACTGCTGCGGCATCCAGGCGCCGGCCGTGCCGGCGACGATTTCCTCGGCGCGCGCGATCGAGCCCTTCATTCCCTTCTCGCGCGGCGTCAGGTCGAAGCTGGCGCCGTAGGCCAGCATCAGCCGGCGGCGTTCGACCGACATGCTGTCGGGCATCACGAGGATCAGCTTGTAGCCCTTCACCGCCGCCACCATCGCGAGGCCGATGCCGGTGTTGCCGGAGGTCGGCTCGACGATGGTGCCGCCGGGCTTCAGGGCGCCCGAGCGCTCGGCGTCCTCGACCATCGACAGCGCGATGCGGTCCTTGATCGAGCCGCCGGGGTTGGCGCGCTCGCACTTGATCCAGACCTGCTGCGTGGCGTGGCCGAAGAGGCGCTGGATGCGGACATGCGGCGTGCCGCCGATGGTTTGCAGGATGGTGTCGGCTTTCATTCGGTCTCCTTGGGGCCGGGCCCCGGGGTCGGAAAAAGGGGAGGAGCGCCATTGTGGCGATAATCCGCGGGTGGAGCACGCCGGACCGTCACTGGTGCAAGTCTCGAAAGAGCGCACTGGAGGAACGTCCGGACTGCACAGGACAGCGCAGGAGCTAACGGCTCCCCACCGCGAGGTGAGGATCAGAGCAACAGAGACGAGTCGGCCAGGGGCAACCCCGGCCGGGTGAAACGGGCAATCTCTGCGCGCAGCAACACCAAGTAGGCCAGCGTCGATGTGGTTCCGCAGAGCTGGCGGGTAGGTGGCATCGAGCCGTTTGGCGACAAACGGCCCAGAGTAATGGCGGTCACGTTCAGGTTCGCGCAAGCGGTCCTGGATGCACAGAATCCGGCTTACAGGCGTGCTCCACACTTTTTCTGATCAGTTGAGGACAGAGCAAAAACTGCTGCGCAGTTTCCTGGTCTGTCCCGCAAGGTCTCAGAACCGTTCGTTCGGCGTCAGATAGCGCCACTGCCCCGGCAACAACCCCGACAGCGGCACGCGCCCGATGCGGATGCGCTTCATCGCCAGGATCTGCAGCCCGGCGTCGTCGCAGATATGGGCGATCTGGCCCGGACGCGCGCCCTTCAGCGCGAAGCGCAGGCCGGTGTGGCCCTCAGCCTGCTGGCCGATGCTGACGCGCGCCGGCGAACGCTCCAGGCGGGCCAGCGTCTCGGGCCCGACCGGGCCGGCGACGTCGACCATCACCTCGTGCTCGATGATGCCGGCGTCTTCCTGGAGCTTGCGCTCGACCCGGAACTCCTGCGTGAACACCACCAGCCCGCTGGCACCGGTCTCCAGCGGCGTCATGCAGCGCTGGGCCGCCACGTGGCGCGGCAGGAAGCGCAGGCCGGCGCGTTCGGGTTCGTGGTGGTTGGCCGCCACCAGCAGCCGGTGCGCCGTCTCGGTCGCCATGCCGGCGGGCTTGTGCAGCAACAGCGTGACCGGCACCACCGGCTCGGGCCGGGCGCCGGATTCGATCTCGACCTGCTGGTGCGCATGCACCCGCGCCTGCGGCACCAGCGCCGGCCGGCCGTCGACCCGCACCGCGCCGTTCTCGATCAGCAGCTCGGCCTCGCGCCGCGAGCAGCCGGCCAGCGCCGCGACCCGCTTGGCGAGCCGGATCCCTTCGTCGTCGGCGTCCTTCATGGCTTGGCCATCTGCTGGATGCGCTCGACATGCGCCGCCAGCGAGCGCGCGGCCACCGGCCACATGCGCTCGGGCACGTCGTCGTAGGCCAGCGGCAGCCACTGCTCGGGCGTGCCCTCGGGCAACTGGCGCATCGCCGCGGCGATCTTGGCCTCGCGCTTCAGGCGGTGCGCCTTCAGGTGGGCGATGGCGGCGCGGGCCTCGCCCAGCACGTAGCCGTGCGCCGGCAGGATGAAGCCGATCCCGCCGTCGGCGCAGGCCGCATCGAGCTTGTCGAGCGAGTCGAGGTAGGCGTTCATGTTGCCGTCCGGTGGATCGACCACGGTGGTGCTGCCGTTGAGGATGTGGTCGCCCGAGAACAGCAGTCCGTCTTCTTCCAGCACCAGGCACAGGTGGTTGGCCGCATGGCCCGGCGTGTGGATCACGCGCAGCGTGTGCAGCGGCACCCGGGTCTCGCCGCTGTCGCTGATGGCCGGCGTGGTCAGGACCAGGCGCTCGCCGTCCTGCAGCACCCGGTCGGGCGTGAAGCGGGCGGTGGAGCGGGCCGTCGGCGCCGAGGCCAGGCCGAGGATCGGCGGGCTCGTCTTGCACAGTTTCTGCAGCGGCAGGGCCCCGGGCGAATGGTCGGCGTGCGAGTGGGTGCAGACGATCATCCGGATGTCGCCTTGGGTCGCGCGCCACAGCCGGCCGATGTGGTCGAAGTCGTTGGGACCCGGATCGATCACGATGTAGCCGCTGTCGGCATCGCCGACGATGTAGCTGTTGGTGCCGGGGCCGGTCATGGCGCCCGGGTTCGGCGCGGTCAGGCGCTGCACGTTCTTCAAGAGCGGCACCGCCTGTGCGCTCTGCCAGTCGAGCGTGTGGACGATCTGGCCGTCGGGGCTGACCAGCGCCAGTTCGCCGAAGGCCGACTCGGTCTCCATGTAGCGGGCTTCCTGGCCGGCCAGCCAGCCCGCGCGCGGACAGCTGGTCCAGATCGGACCTTCGCCGGCGGCGCGGTTGGCGCAGGCGTCGAGCACCGCGTCGACCGTCGGGTAGGCGACCATGCGCTCGAGCGTGCGCACGGTCGGAAAGATCATGAAGAAGCTGCCGGCCGCATGGCGCGCCAGCGCGTCGGCCGGCCGCACCCAGCAGGGTTCGAACTGCTCGGTCTCGTCGGCGGTCGGCGTCTGGCCCTCGGGCATGCGCGCCACCAGGAAGGGGACGTCGAAGCGCTTGGGCAGGTCGCGGTCGGTGATCCAGTGGGCGAAGGTGAACACCTTGTCGGTCGACAGCAGCAGGCCGCGCGCCACGCACTGGTCGGCGAAGGCCACCGTGGTGCTGGCGGTGCCGCGGTCCATCGCGGCGACTTCCTCGGCGCTCACCGGCCGGCCGTCGGGGTAGTGGGCCAGCAGCACGCCCAGTTCCTCGAAGCTCTCGCGGATGGCGGCGATGGCCTGCGTGAGCTGCACGCGGCTCTGGGTGCGGCGGCGCGTCGCGATGGCGCGCGCGGGGGTGTCGCCCTCGTCGATGCGCCCGCCGGGGAAGACGTAGGCGCCGGGCGCGAAGCTGGCGTCGGCGGAGCGCCGGGTCATCAGCACTTCGATGCCGTCGGCCGTGTCGCGCAGCAGCAGCACGGTCGCGGCGGCGCGGACCGGCGCCGGCTCGCGCTGGGGATGGAGGTATTGGGTGGGGCGTACCATGGCTCGCGATTATCGGGAGATCGGGCGCCGCGTGCGACGAGCGTCATGTGACACGCCTCGCGGCGGTGCCTAGAATCATCGGATGCGGTCCGCCACCACATGGCTGATGGGACTGGTCCTCCTCGCCCACGCGATGGGAGCGGCCGGCGCCCAAGCCGTGCCTGCCGCTGCACCCGCGCCCGCTTCGCCTGGCACCGTCGTCCTGATGGAGCTCGACGGCGCCATCGGCCCGGCCGCGGTCGACCACGTGCGCCGCGGCCTCCGGCTGGCGGCCCGCGAACAGGCCCGGCTCGCCGTGATCCAGCTCGACACGCCCGGCGGTCTCGACGCCTCGATGCGCGACATCGTCAAGGACATCCTGGCCTCCCCGGTGCCGGTGGCGACCTTCGTGGCGCCGGACGGCGCCCGCGCCGCCAGCGCCGGCACCTACATCCTCTACGCCAGCCACATCGCCGCGATGGCGCCGGCCAGCAACCTCGGCGCCGCGACGCCGGTGGCGATCGGGGCGCCGACGCCGGCCGTGCCGGACACGATGGCCGCCAAGCGGCTGGCCGACGCCTCGGCCTACCTGCGCAGCCTGGCGCAGCTGCGCGGGCGCAACGCCGACTGGGGCGAGCTGGCGGTGCGCGAGTCGGCCAGCCTGTCGGCGGCCGAAGCATTGCAGAAGAACGTCATCACGCTGGTCGCGCAGGATGTGGCCGACCTGCTGCGCCAGGTCGACGGCCGCGAGGTGCGCACGGCGCAGGGGACGCTGCGGTTGTCGACGCGGCAGGCCCAGGTGCTGGTGTTCGATGCCGACTGGCGCAGCCGGGTGCTGTCGGTGATCACCGAGCCGAGCCTGGCGCTGGTGCTGATGATGCTGGGCATCTATGGCCTGCTGTTCGAGTTCTCGAACCCGGGCTTCGTGCTGCCGGGCGTGGTGGGCGCGATCAGCCTGCTGCTGGCGCTCTTCGGGCTGCAGATGCTGCCGGTCAACTACGCCGGGCTGGCGCTGATCTTCCTCGGCGTGGCCTTCCTGATCGCCGAGGCCTTCCTGCCGACATTCGGCGCACTCGGGGTCGGCGGCATCGCCGCCTTCTGTATCGGCGCCGTGCTGCTGATCGACAACGAGGCACCCGGCTTCGGCGTCCCGCTGTGGCTGGTCGGCGCGCTGGCGGTGGTCTCGGCCGGCTTCATCGTGGTGGTCGCGGGTGCCGCCGCCAAGAGCCGGCGGCGGCCGCCGGTGCTCGGGGTCTCGACCTTGGTCGGGGCCACCGGCGAGCTGGTCGAGTTCGCCGACGGCGAGGGCTGGGCGCAGATCCAGGGCGACTACTGGAAGGTGCGCGGCGCGCAGGGCCTGCGCGCGGGCCGCCGCATCCGCGTGATGCGCGTGCAGGGGCTGGCCTTGCAGGTGGCGGAGGACAACACGGAGGGCCCGTCGCGGGCTTGAGACATGTTCTTCAACTTCAACATGGTGCTGCTGGCGCTGTTCGTCCTGCTGGTGGCGCTGCTCGCAGCGGCCTCGCTGCGCATCCTGCGCGAGTACGAGCGCGGCGTGGTGTTCCAGCTCGGGCGCTTCTGGAAGGTCAAGGGGCCGGGCCTGGTGATCCTGGTCCCCGGCCTGCAGCAGATGGTGCGGGTCGGCCTGCGCGTGATGGTGCTCGACGTGCCGAGCCAGGACGTGATCACGCGCGACAACGTGTCGGTGAAGGTCAACGCGGTGCTCTATTTCCGCGTCGTCGATCCCGAGAAGGCGGTGATCCAGGTCGAGAAGTACTTCGAGGCCACCAGCCAGCTGGCCCAGACCACGCTGCGCGCAGTGCTCGGCAAGCACGAGCTCGACGACCTGCTGGCCGAGCGCGAGCGGCTCAACCTCGACATCCAGAAGATCCTCGCGGCCCAGACCGACCTCTGGGGCATCAAGGTGACCAATGTCGAGATCAAGCATGTCGACCTCAACGAGAACATGGTGCGCGCGATCGCCCGCCAGGCCGAGGCGGAGCGCGAGCGACGCGCCAAGGTGATCCATGCCGAGGGCGAGCTGCAGGCCTCGGTCAAGCTGGCCGAGGCGGCCGAGATCCTGGGCCGGCATCCGCAGGCCCTGCAGCTGCGCTACCTGGAGACGCTCACGGTGATCGGCGCCGACAAGAACTCGACCATCGTGTTCCCGCTGCCGATCGACCTGATCGGCAAGCTGCTGCAGCGGCTGGACGACCGGCCGTCGCGCGGCTGAGTTCGTCTCGCCGCCGCGCGGGGCGTGGCAAGATCATCCGTCTCCATCGCCCGGGCCCCCCGCCATGCTCATCAACTGCGTCGTCTACCAGGACGGTTCAAAGCTCGCCGACATTCCGATTTCCGAGATCAGCGACTACCTGTCGCGGCCGGGCTGCTTCGTGTGGGTGGCGCTGCACGAGGCGACGCCCGCAGAGCTGGCCGAGCTGCAGCAGGAATTCGACCTCCATCCGCTGGCGGTCGAGGATGCGCAGCATGGCCACCAGCGGCCCAAGGTCGAGGAGTACGCCGATTCGCTGTTCGCGGTGATGCACCTGCTGGAGCCCGATGGGCTCGACCAGGGCGAACTCGGCGTCGGCGAGGTCGATGTCTTCGTCGGCCGCAACTACGTGGTCTCGGTGCGCAACCGCAGCGAGCACGGCTTCGTCGAAGTCCGCCAGCGCTGCGAGCGCGAGCCCGACTTGCTGCGCCAAGGGCCTGGCTTCGTGCTGTACGCGCTGATGGATGCGGTGGTCGACCGCTACTTCCCGGTGATCGACGCGCTCGAGGTCGAGCTGGAGAAGATCGAGATGCGGATCTTCACCAAGGGCTCGGCGCGCGAGAGCATTGAGCGGCTCTACGCCTTGAAGCGGCGGCTCACGGTGCTCAAGCATGCGGTCGCGCCGCTGCTCGAAGGCGTCGGCAAGCTGCACGGCGGCCGGGTGCCGCAGATCTGCGCCGGCTCGCAGGAGTATTTCCGCGACGTGGTCGACCACTTGGGCCGTATCAACGCCTCGGTCGATGCCAGCCGCGACACCATCGGCACGGCGATCAGCGTCAACCTGTCGATGGTCACGATCGAGGACGGCGAGGTCACCAAGCGGCTGGCCGCCTGGGCGGCGATCTTCGCGGTCTGCACCGCGTTCGCGGGCATCTGGGGCATGAACTTCCAGCACATGCCCGAGCTGCAATGGCGCTTTGGCTATCCGTTGGCGCTGCTGCTGATCGCGGCGATATCCGGCTATCTCTACTACCGCTTCCGGCGCGCCGGGTGGGTTTAAGGCCCATGTCCCTGCCCGATCCCCTCCTGATCCGCAACGTGCGCCCGCTGGGCCGGGCGCCGGTCGACCTGCTGCTGCGCGACGGCCGGATCGCGGCGATCGGCAGCGCCCTGGAGGCGCCGCAGGAGCGGATCGACATCGAAGACGGCGGCGGCGCCTTGCTGCTGCCCGGCCTGGTCGAGGGCCACACCCATCTCGACAAGACTCTCTGGGGCATGGCCTGGTACCGCAACGAAGTCGGCACCCGGCTGGTCGACAAGATCGACAACGAACGCGCCTTCCGCGAGGCCAGCGGCCACGATGCGGCGGGCCAGTCGCTGGCGCTGGCCCGGGCCTTCCTGGTCCGCGGCACGACCCGCCTGCGCACCCATGTCGACATCGACACCCAGGCCGGGCTGCGCCATCTCGAGGGCGTGGCGCGCACGCGCGAGGCCATGCAGGCCCTGCAGCAGATCCAGATCGTGGCCTTCCCGCAGTCCGGCCTGCTGCAGCGGCCCGGCACCGCGGCGCTGCTCGAGCAGGCGATGGGCGCGGGCGCCGACCTGCTCGGCGGGCTCGATCCCTGCGCGATCGACGGCGACCCGGTGCGCTCGCTCGACACGCTCTTCGGCATCGCCGAACGCCGCGGCTGCGGCCTCGACATCCACCTGCACGAGCCGGGCGCGATGGGCGCCTTCTCGCTCGGGCTGATCATGGACCGCATCGCCGCTCTCGGCATGCAGGGCAAGGTGGCGATCAGCCATGGCTTCTGCCTCGGCGACCTGCCGCCGGCCGAGCGCGACCCGCTGATCGCGCGCATGGCGCAGCTCGGCATGGTGCTGATCACCAGCGCGCCGCCGTCGCGCAGCGTGCCGCCCTTGCTGGCCTGCCGCCAGGCCGGCCTCACGGTGCTGGGCGGCAACGACGGCATCCGCGACACCTGGTCGCCCTACGGCAACCCCGACATGCTCGAGCGCGCGATGCTGATCGGCCTGCGCTACAACCTGCGCCGCGACGACGAACTGGACGTCGCGCTCGACTGCGTCACCCACGCCGGTGCGCGCGGCTGCGGCTTCGAGGCCTATGGCCTGGCACCGGGCGACCGGGCCGACCTGGTGCTGGTCGATGCGCAGACCGTGGCCGAGGCCATCGTGGCGCGACCGCCGCGCCGGCTGGTCGTGGCCGGCGGGCGCATCTGCGCGCGCAACGGCTCGTTGATCTGACATCCCCGACGGAGAAAACACGATGTACCAGGAAGAATTCATGAAGCGCGCCATCGCGTTGTCGGCCCAGGCCTTGACGACGCCCGGCACCGAGCCGTTCGCGGCGCTGGTGGTGAAGGACGGCGTGGTCGTCGGCGAGGGCTTCAACCACTCGGTGGCGCATTTCGACCCGACCTCGCACGGCGAGATCGAGGCGATTCGCGACGCCTGCCGCAACCTGAAGACCGTCGATCTCGGCGGCTGCGAGCTCTACACCTCGTGCGAGCCCTGCGCCCTGTGCGTGGCGGCGATGCGGATCGCCGGCATTGGCCAGCTCTACTACGCCGCCTCGCTCGCGCAATCGGGCGCCGCCTTCGAGGGCGTGCCGGTGGCGGCCCGCCATCCGATCGACGTCGATGCGCTGCGCGCCGAGGCCGGCGCGCCGCTGGAGCGTCGCCAGCCGCCGGCCCAGCAACGGATGGCCGACGATGCGATTCAGGTTCTTTCAGATTGGGCTGTAACCCGAAAGGTGGAATTCGGATGATCTTCCGGGCAGAATCCGGCCCACATGAAATTCCGGACCGGCTCGCTCCTTGGCATCGCATTGATTTCCCTGGCATCGCACACGGCCTTCGGCCAGCCGTCGGATGTTCAGGATTCGTTCAGTAAAGAACCATGGTGGGAGCTGGTCGTCGGCCCTTTCGCGGTCCACTTCAGCAACGAGGACGAACACACGCATGTGTACCTGCTGGGCCTCGAGCGCAACCAGCCCGACGGCTGGATGTGGGGCCTGTCGGCGTTCCAGAATTCCTTCGGCCAGGCGTCCGCGTATGCCTATTACGGCTATCGCTGGGACAACCTGTTCGGCTATCCGTCGCTGTACTTCAAGCTGTCGGGCGGCATCATCTACGGCTACGTGGGCCAGTACAAGGACAAGGTGCCCTACAACCATGACGGCTTCGGCCTCGGCATCATCCCCGCGATCGGCTACAAGTTCACGAAGGCGGATTCCGTGCAGATCGGGACCCTCGGCACCGCCGGCCTGATCTTCACCTACAACCGCAAGTTCTGAAGTCCGGCCCGGGGCCGGCGGGATGGTCAGCCGATAATCCCGGGATGCGAATCCGCTTCACCAAGATGCAGGGCGCCGGCAACGACTTCGTCGTGCTGGACGAAACCCGCGGCACGCTCGGCCTCGACGCCGCGCAGTACCGCTTCCTGGCCGACCGCCATTTCGGCGTCGGCGCCGACCAGATCCTCTCGGTGCGGCCGTCGCCGGCGCCGGGCATCGATTTCCAGTACGTGATCCACAACGCCGACGGCGGCGAGGTCGAGCAATGCGGCAACGGCGCGCGCTGCTTCATGCGCTTCGTGCGCGAGCGCCAACTGACGGTCAAGGACGCGGTGCGGGTGCAGACGCTGTCGGGTGTGATCGAGCCGCGCATGGGGGCCGACGGCCGGGTCACGGTCGACATGGGCGCCCCGGTCTTCGACCTGGCCCGCGTGCCCTTCGACCCCGCCGGCCTCGACCCGCAGCCCGAAGGCGGATGGCACACCTGGCACCTGGCGCTCGGCACCCATGCGGGCAGCGCGATCGTGGCCGTCGCCGTGCTGTCGATGGGCAACCCGCACGCGGTGCAGATCGTCGCCGACGTCGACACCGCACCGGTCGCGGCGCAGGGCCCGCTGATCGAGCACCACCCTCGCTTCCCGCAACGCGTCAACGCCGGCTTCATGCAGGTGGTCGACCGCGCCCACGTTCGGCTGCGGGTCTTCGAGCGCGGCGCCGGCGAGACCCTGGCCTGCGGCACCGGCGCCTGCGCCGCGGTGGTCGCGGGCATCCGGCTCGGCCTGCTCGACACGAGGGTCGACGTCCAGACCCGCGGCGGACTGCTCACCATCGAATGGACCGCCGACGGTGCACCGGTCCTGATGACCGGCCCCGCGATCACGGTCTTCGAGGGCGACATCGAGGTGCCGGACCCGTCATGAACAATTTCAACGCCAACGCCATGAACCCGATCACCGAAGACGACATTGCCAACTACCTGGCGAACACGCCCGACTTCTTCGAGCGCCATGCCCAGCTGCTCGGCCAGGTCCAGCTGACCAGCCCGCACGGCAACCGTGCCGTCAGCCTGCAGGAGCGCCAGGCCGAGATGCTGCGCGAGAAGATCAAGGCGCTCGAGCATCGCGTCATGGACATGGTGCGCCACGGGACCGAGAACGTGGTCACGGCCGACCGCCTGCAGCGCTGGACCCGCGGCCTGCTCACCACGCGCGACCCGCGCGGGCTGCCGGGGCAGATCGCCGGCCAGCTGCAGTCGCTGTTCCTGGTGCCGCAGACCGCCATCAAGGTCTGGGATTGCGACAGCGCCTACCGGGACGAGGCCTACGCCCAGTGGGTCAGCGACGACGTCAAGGCGCTCGCCACCTCGCTGACGGCTCCCTATTGCGGCTTGAACTCCGGCTTCGAGGCGGCCGGTTGGCTGGCCGAGCCGCAGGCCGCGGTGTCGATCGCCCTGATCCCGCTGCGGCCCGAGCCCGAGGCCGCGGCCTTCGGCCTGCTGGTGCTGGCCTCGCCGGACGCCCAGCGCTTCAACCCCGAGATGGGCACCGATTTCCTGGAGCGCATCGCCGAGCTCGCCTCGGGCGCGCTGTCGCGGCTGCGCCCTTGAACCGTACCCTGCGGCGCGCCGCCTGGAGCGTGCTGGCGATCCTCCTGGCGGGCTACGCGGCGATCCACCTGATGGTGTGGCGCCACGCGCTCGCCCGCCTCGCCGATCCCCCGCCGCGTCCCGCCGATGCGGCGCTGGTGCTCGGCAACCGGGCCTACAAAGACGGCCGGCCGAACCCCTGCATGACCGGCCGGGTCGACGCCGGCGTCGCGCTCGCCAAGGCCGGGGCGGTCCGCCAGCTGGTGTTTTCGGGCGGCGTCGATCGCGAGGACGGCCGGATCGAGGCCGAGGTGATGGCGCGGCATGCGCGCAGCGTGGGTTATGCCGGAAGCGCGCTGCTGGAGGGTGGCTCGCAGTCGACGCGCGAGAACCTGGCGCTGTCGCGCGCCGTGCTGCAGGCGGCCGGCATCCACAGCGTGGTCGTCGTGACCGAGCCCTATCACCTCTGGCGGGCGGAGCGGCTGGCGCACGCCGGCGGCTTCGACCGCCAGTTCGACGTCCAGTTCGCCGCCGCGCCGAGCAGCTGCTGGCAGACCTGGGGCATGGCCTTCAAAGGTGCGTTGCGCGAGCCTTTCGCGATCGTGAACAATGCGGTGAATGGCTATCTCCACTGAAGCGGCGCCCGCTGCAATGCCGGCCCCAATCGAGAAATACCTCGAGCACGTGCGGGTCGAGCGCCGGCTGGCGGCGCGCACGGTCGAGCTGTATGCCATCCACCTCGCGGCGCTGGCGCAGAACGCCGCCGCCGCCGGGCTGGCGCTCGACCAGGTCCAGACCGCCCACGTGCGCCGCTGGATGGCCCAGCTGCATGGCGCCGGCCGCGAGTCGCGCGGCATCGCGCTGGTGCTCTCGTGCTGGCGCAGCTTCTACCGCTGGCTGGGCAACGAGGGGCTGATCGGTGCCAACCCGGTCCAGGACGTCCATGCGCCGAAGGCGGCGCGTCCGCTGCCCAAGGCGCTCGCGGTCGATGACGCGGTGCGGCTGGCCGAACTGCACGACGCCGAGGCCGACCCCTGGGACGAGGCGCGCGACCGCGCGATCGTCGAGCTGCTCTATGGCTGCGGCCTGCGGGTCGGCGAACTGGTCGGGCTGGACGTGCAGCCGAGCGGCACGGCGCGGGGCTGGATCGACCTCGATGCCGCCGAGGCCAACGTGCTCGGCAAGGGCAGCAAGCGCCGCCTGGTGCCGGTCGGCAGCAAGGCGCTCGAGGCGCTGGCCGCCTGGCTGGCGGTGCGCGGCGACTGTGCGGCGCTGGAGGCCGCAGGTCTGCGCGACCCCGGCAACGCGGCGGCATTGTTCATCGGCCGCAACGGCACCCGCTGCTCGGCCCATGCGGTCTGGAAGCAGCTGCGCGGGCGCAGCCTCAAGGCCGGCCTGTCGGCGCCGGTCCATCCGCACATGCTGCGGCACTCTTTCGCCAGCCACCTGCTGCAATCCAGCAGCGACCTGCGCGCGGTGCAGGAGCTGCTGGGGCACGCCAGCATTTCCACCACCCAGGTCTACACCCGGCTGGATTTCCAGCACCTGGCCAAGGCCTACGACGCCGCCCATCCCCGGGCCCAGGCGCGCGACGAGGGGCCGCCAGCGGGCGGCGGCTCGCGGCGCGGCAACAAGAACGGTCATTCATGAAGCTTCTGCGTCTGCGTCCCGGCAAGGAGCGTTCGCTGCTGCGCCGCCACCCCTGGGTGTTCGAATCCGCGATCGCCAAGGGCGGCGGCGATGCCGGCGAAACCGTCCGCATCGAGGCCGAGGACGGCCGTTTCCTGGCTTGGGCCGCGTACAGCCCGCATTCGAAGATCCGGGCCCGCGCCTGGAGCTTCGACGAGGGGCAGCGCATCGATGCCGCCTTCCTGGCGGCGAGGGTCGCGCAAGCGGTCCGCGCCCGGCTGCTGTTCGACCTCCAGAGCGATGGGGTGCGGCTGATCCACGGCGAGGCCGACGGCCTGCCGGGCCTGATCGTCGACCGCTATGGCGACACGCTGGTGGCGCAGTTCCTGTCGGCCGGCGTCGAGCGCTGGAAGGCGCCGCTGGCCGACGCGCTGCTCGCCGCCACCGGCCTCGACAAGCTCTACGAGCGCTCCGATGCCAGCGGCCGCGAGCGCGAAGGCCTGAAGCCGCAGACCGGCTGGCTGCGCGGCAGCGGCCCGACCGAATTGCGCATCCGCGAGCACGACTGGCAGCTGGGCCTGGACATCGCGACCGGTCACAAGACCGGCTTCTACCTCGACCAGCGCGACAGCCGCCAGCGCTTCGCCGAACTGGCCGCGCGGCGGCGCTTTCGCCGCGTGCTGAACTGCTTCTGCTACACCGGTGGCTTCACGGTCGCCGCCCTGGCCGGCCTGAAGGCGGCGGGCTCGGTCGAGGGCGCCCAGCTGGTCTCGATCGATTCGTCGCAGCCGGCGCTGGAGCGCGCGCGGGCCCACGTGACCCTGAACGGCTTCGACGATGCCCGTTGCGAATTCCTCGATGCCGACGTCAACGCCAGCCTGCGCCGCTTCGTCGAGGAGGGGCGGCAGTTCGATGCGATCGTGCTCGACCCGCCGAAGTTCGCCCCCACGGTGGCCCACGCCGAACGCGCCGCGCGCGCCTACAAGGACCTCAACCGGCAGGCCTTCAAGCTGCTGGCGCCGGGCGGCCACCTGCTGACCTTCTCGTGTTCGGGCGGCATCGGCGCCGACCTGTTCCACAAGATCGTGGCATCGGCCGGCATCGACGCCGGGGTCGACGGCTACATCACCGAGCGCCTCGGCGCGGCGCCCGACCACCCGATGACCATCGAGTTCCCCGAAGGCGAGTACTTGAAAGGCCTGGTGGTGGTGCGCAAATAGCCTTTGACCTTGCCGCGGCGCGGCCGAGCCGGCGTCGCTAAACTTCCCGCCTTCCCCCCGTTTCCCGGTTTCCCCGTTTCTCCCCGGAGCATTCCCATGGCCCTCATCCCCGCCACCATCCTCACCGGCTTCCTCGGCTCCGGCAAGACCACCCTGCTCAAGCGGATCCTGAGCGAGGCCCATGGCCAGAAGATCGCCGTGATCGAGAACGAATTCGGCGAGGAGAACATCGACAACGACATCCTGGTCACCGAGTCGAAGGAGCAGATCGTCCAGATGAGCAACGGCTGCATCTGCTGCACCATCCGCGAGGACCTGCGCGAGGCGCTGCAGCTGCTGGCGGCCAAGAAGCGCAAGGGCCTGCTGGACTTCGACCGGGTGGTGATCGAGACCACCGGCCTGGCCGATCCCGGCCCGGTGGCGCAGACCTTCTTCATGGACGACGAGATCGCCGAGAGCTACCTGCTCGACTCGATCCTGACGCTGGTCGATGCCAAGCATGCCCCGCAGCAGCTCAACGACCGCCAGGAAGCCCGGCGCCAGGTCGGCTTTGCCGACCAGATCTTCATCAGCAAGAGCGACCTGGTCGCCGAGGAAGAGACCGAGGCGCTGATCCACCGCCTCAAGCACATGAACCCGCGCGCGCCGCAGCAGAAGGTGCATTTCGGCGATGTGCCGATCAAGGACGTGTTCGACCTGCGCGGCTTCAACCTCAATGCCAAGCTGGACATCGACCCGGACTTCCTCAAGGAGGAAGAGGCGCACGACCACGACCATGACCACGCGCATGGCGAGCATTGCGACCATCCCTCGCATGCGCACGAAGGCCATGGCCACCACCACCATCACGACGACGACGTCAAGAGCTTCGTCTACCGCTCCGACCGGGCCTTCGATCCGGCCCGGCTGGAAGATTTCCTGGGCGCCATCGTCAACATCTACGGCCCGCGGATGCTGCGCTACAAGGGCGTGCTGCACATGCAGGGCACCGAGCGCAAGGTGATCTTCCAGGGCGTGCACCAGCTGATGGGCAGCGACCTCGGCCCGGCCTGGGGCACCGACGAAAAGCGCACCAGCCGCATGGTGTTCATCGGCATCGACCTGCCGCGCGAGATCCTCGAACAGGGCCTCGACCAGTGTCTGGTCTGATTTGACCGCCCTGGGGACGGTTCTCTCTATACAATCGCGCGCCTGTTACGGGAGCCAGACACGTCCTTCTGGGGCGAAGTGTGACTTCCGGCATAGGGTCGGGCGCGTATCGGGGTTGGATTCGGGGGTATAACCCCGGGGTTCGCCATCGGCGAGCCCCCATGATCTGAATGCGCGTCCGAGACCATCGAAGGAGCCAGTCACCGTGAAGAAACCCGCCGCAACAGCCAAGCCCGCGTCGAAGCCGGCCGTCAAGAAGACGGTGGTTGCCAAGCAGGCGGTACCGGCGGCGAAGAAGGTTTCCGCCAAGCCCGCTGCCGAGCCGCCCAAGCCCGCCGCCAAGAGCAAGGCGCCGGCGGCCGCCGCGGGCGCCCCCTCATCCAAACCGGCCGGCGCCCACGCCGTGCCACCTGCACCATCGAGTCCCATGAAAAAAACGGCTGCCGCCTCATCTACTTCCGCCCCGGCGACACCCGCAACGACTGCCGCCCCCGCTCCCGCACGCGGCGGCCGTGTGTCGCGGCTGTCCCAGCTGACGGTCCCCTCCATGCCGCAATCGGTGGCTTCCACCGCGGCCAAGTCCAGCTTCGTGCAGATCAGCTCGAACGCACTGGTGCCGCCGCCGCCGATCGCGGTCAAGAAAGATCCGAAACTGGTCAACAACTGGAAGACCAAGTCGGCCGAGGAGCTCAGCGATGCCGAAGTCATCGCGATGCCCGACACCGAGTACATGAACGAGAAGCAGATGGCGTTCTTCCGCCTGAAGCTGCAGGAACTCAAGCGCGGCATCCTCGAGAACGCCGGCGAGACGACCGAGCACCTGCGTGAAGACACCGTGGTCGTGCCCGACCCGGCCGACCGCGCCACCATCGAGGAAGAGCACGCGCTCGAGCTGCGCACCCGCGACCGCGAGCGGAAGCTGCTCAAGAAGATCGAGCAGTCGATCCAGCGCATCGACGCCGGCGACTACGGCTACTGCGACGAGACCGGCGAGCCGATCGGCGTCGGCCGCCTGCTGGCCCGTCCGACCGCCACGCTGTCGCTCGAGGCACAGCAGCGGCGCGAACTGAAGCAGAAGATGTTCGGCGACTGATCACCCAGGGAGCCGGACGGAGACGCTGCGCATGGCCAAGGAAGAAACCGGTCGCTTGCTGTCGAAGGTGGCGAAGTTCGTTCGCAATCCCCTCAAGGATTGGTCCGAGCTCGACGCCGACGAGTCGTCGACGCTCGAAAACGGCTACAGCCGTGAAATGCTCAAGGAAATGATCGAGCGGCGGCAGCGCAACGACTTCGTGCGCCGCCGCGAGTTCGACATGCTACGCAAGCTGCGCCAGCGCGAGGCGGCCGGCGGGCGCGACCCGGCGGCCACGCCGTCGTCGTTCAACGTCAGCAGCACCAACGACAAATCCGATGGCCGGGCGCTCACGCTCAAGAAGATCGACGAGATCGAAGAGCAGATGTCCCAGCAGTGGTGGAAAGGCCGCGACCCCCGCGCCGCGGCCCCCGGCGCCGAAGGCGCGCCGGCCGATGGCGCGCCGCACATGGCTGAACAGCATGCGCGCGCCTATGCCGACACGGTGCCGGGCGTGCCGCAGGGCGGGGTCCAGGGCCTCCAGGTCCAGCTGCCCGCCCATGATGGCAGCATCGAGGAGGCCGCGATCCGCTATGCCCACGGCGACGATGCCGGCGCCGAGGCGATCCTGCTGCAGGCGCTGGCGCCCGACAGCCCGACCGGCTCGCACGACGACACCTGGCGCACCCTGCTCGATCTCTACCGCGCCACCGGCGACGCCGAGAAATTCGAGGCCGCCAGCACCCGCTATGCCCAGCGGATGAAGCAGGCTGCGCCCGAGTGGCTCTCGTTCCGCGCCCTGGCCAGCTCGGCCCGCGCCGCGACCCCGGGCCAGGCCGTGCCGGCGCCGGCCCCGGCGAGCGATGCCGACTGGCCCAGCCCGCCGCGGCTCGCGCGCGAGGGCCTGATCGGCCTGACCCGTGCCCTGGGCGCCGCCGGCCCGTCGTGGCGGCTCGACTGGAGCGCGCTCGACGCCATCGAGCCCGATGCGGCCGGACCGCTGAGGGCCTTGTTCACCCACTGGGCCGACTCGACCGTGCAGCTGCGCTTCCGCGGCGGCGACCGGCTGCTGCTGGTGCTCGCCGAAGCCACGCCGGCCAACGACCGCGGCGTCGATGCCGTCTGGTGGCAACTCCACATGGCGGCCTTGCGGGTGATGCACCGCGGCGACGAATTCGAGCTGCTGGCGCTCAACTATTGCATCACCTACGAAGTGTCGCCGCCGCCCTGGGAAGATCCCAAGGGCGACTTCGCGTCGCTGGACGCCGCGCCGGCGGCAGCCGCCCCCGCGCGGGCCTTCTCCTTCGGCGCCGACGAGCCGCCCCAGGCCGTCGCGCCGGAGCCGGGCCACAGCCAGCTGGTAGGCGACCTGATCGGGGAGTCGCTCTCGACCTGGCAGCGGCTCGACGCCGAACTGGGCGACGCGGCGTCGCCTGTGGTGTCCTGTGCGGCCCTGGTGCGGATCGATTTCGCCGCCGCCGGGACCCTGCTCAACTGGGTCAGCGACCACCACGGCAGCGGCCGCAGCGTGCATTTCACCGACGTCCACCGCCTGGCGGCGGCCTTTTTCGACGTCATCGGCATCGCCGACCACGCCTCGGTCGCCCTCAGAAAAGACTGAACTCGGCGCCGGCCGGGGGTTGAGATCGGGCCCTTCGCCCTGAAGTTGCTTCGATGGAACAATTTCACGGAACCACCATCGTCAGCGTCCGCCGCAAGGTTGCAGGGGCCGCCGATCAGGTCGCCATCGGCGGCGACGGCCAGGTCACGCTGGGCAACATCGTCATCAAAGGCACGGCGCGCAAGGTGCGCCGGCTCTACCACGGCAAGGTGCTGGCCGGTTTCGCCGGCGCCACCGCCGATGCCTTCACTCTGTTCGAGCGCTTCGAGGCCAAGCTCGAGAAGCACCAGGGCCACCTGGCGCGCGCCGCCATCGAGCTGACCAAGGACTGGCGCACCGACCGCGTGCTGCGCCGTCTCGAGGCCATGCTGGCCGTGGCCGACGCCACCAGCTCGCTGATCATCACCGGCAACGGCGACGTGCTGGAGCCCGAGAACGGCATCATCGCGATCGGTTCCGGCGGTGCCTACGCACAAGCCGCGGCCAAGGCGCTGCTCGACAACTCCGAGCTGCCCGCCGAGCAGATCGTGAAGAAATCGCTGGAGATCGCCGGCGAACTCTGCATTTACACGAACATGCACCACACGGTCGAGACCCTCTGAGAATCGCGAGCCCCTCCATGTCCATGACCCCCCAGGAAATCGTCTCCGAGCTCGACCACCACATCGTCGGGCAGCCCCAGGCCAAGCGCGCGGTCGCGATCGCGCTGCGCAACCGCTGGCGCCGCCAGCAGGTCGAGGAGAAGCTGCGCGCCGAGATCACGCCCAAGAACATCCTCATGATCGGCCCGACCGGGGTCGGCAAGACCGAGATCGCGCGCCGGCTGGCGCGGCTGGCCGATGCGCCCTTCATCAAGGTGGAAGCCACCAAGTTCACCGAGGTCGGCTATGTCGGCAAGGACGTCGATTCGATCATCCGCGACCTGGCCGAGATCGCGATCAAGCAGACCCGCGAAGCCGAGAGCGCCAAGGTCCGGATGCGGGCCGAGGATGCGGCCGAGGAGCGCATCCTCGACGTGCTGCTGCCGCCGGCACGGCTGCCCGACGGCGCTGCCGGCGATGGCGCCAGCCCGACCCGCCAGGCCTTTCGCAAGAAGCTGCGCGAGCACGCGCTCGACGACAAGGAGATCGAGATCGACCTGGCCGAGACCCGCCAGCCTCTCGAGATCATGGGGCCGGCCGGCATGGAGGAAATGACCGAACAGCTGCGCGGCATGTTCGGCCAGCTGGGGCAGGCCAAGCGCAAGACCCGCAAGCTCAAGATCGCCGAGGCGATGCGGCTCCTGATCGACGAAGAGGCCGCCAAGCTGGTCAACGAGGACGAGATCCGCAGCCAGGCGATCCACAACGCCGAGCAGAACGGCATCGTCTTCATCGACGAGATCGACAAGGTCGCGACCCGCAGCGAGGCGCAGGGCGCCGATGTCTCGCGTCAGGGCGTGCAGCGCGACCTGCTGCCGCTGGTCGAAGGCACGGCGGTGAGCACCAAGTACGGCGTGGTGCGCACCGACCACATCCTGTTCATCGCCAGCGGCGCCTTCCACCTCAGCAAGCCGAGCGACCTGATCCCCGAGCTGCAGGGCCGCTTCCCGATCCGGGTCGAGCTGCAATCGCTGTCGGTGGCCGATTTCGAGAGTATCCTGACCCAGACCCAGGCCTCGCTGGTGAAGCAGTACCAGGCCTTGCTGGCGACCGAGGGCGTCACGCTCGAATTCACGCCCGAGGGCATCACGCGGCTCGCGAGCATCGCCTTCGATGTCAACGAGCGGACCGAGAACATCGGCGCGCGGCGGCTCTCGACCGTCATGGAGCGGCTGCTCGACGAAGTCAGCTTCGATGCCGCCAAGCTCGATGGCCAGGCGGTGCGCATCGACGCCGCCTATGTCGACGAGCGCCTGCAGGCACTAAGTCACGACGAAGACCTTTCTCGATTCATCCTCTGAATCGCCTGGCGTAGGACGCGGCTCATGCATTACTTTCATTGCGTGAGCTAAGTGCTTCATTTGCAACGGAATTCGGTGTTTTTGCGCGTGCAAAAACACCGCTAAGTCGTTGATTCCATTACAAAAAATACCCCCGAACCCCGGTTGCGGAGTAGGCGTTTCCTGCTACAGTGGAAAAAAGTGCAGTTAAGTGGGAAAAAGTGTCGAGCAAGGCCTGATTCGGGCCTCGCGGCAATTCCCACCACCGGGGTCTCGTGGTCGTGTTTCAAGGCGCTTCATCGCTCAGTCTGGATGCCAAGGGGCGGCTCTCCGTGCCGACCCGGCATCGTGACGTCCTGAGCGCGACCGCCGGCGGCCAGCTCACGTTCACCAAGCATCCGCACGGCTGCCTGATGCTGTTCCCGCGTCCCGAGTGGGAGAAGTTCCGCGAGCGCATCGCCGCGCTGCCGATGTCGGCGCAGTGGTGGAAGCGGGTCTTCCTCGGCAACGCGATGGACGTCGAGATGGACGGCACCGGCCGCGTGCTGGTCTCGCCCGAACTGCGCGCCGCCGCCGGCATCACGCGCGATGCCCTGCTGCTCGGCATGGGCAACCACTTCGAACTCTGGGACAAGGCGACCTACGATGCCAAGGAGGCCGAGGCCACCCAGGGCCAGATGCCGGACGTATTCCAGGACTTCTCGTTCTGAGGCGCGCAGTGGAACAGCCGTGGACCCACACCACCGTCTTGTTGAAGGAAGCGGTGGATGCACTTTTCCCCGATGCCTCGGAGGCCGCGGGCACCTACGTGGACGCGACCTTCGGACGCGGGGGGCATGCCCGCGCGATCCTTGCGAGGCTCGGGCCCGCCGGCCGGCTGATCGCGTTCGACAAGGACGCGGAAGCGGTGGCCGAAGCAGCGCGCATCGAGGATGCGCGTTTTTCCATCCGCCACCAGGGCTTCAGGGACCTGGGGGAACTGCCGCGGTCCAGTGTGGCAGGCCTGCTGATGGACCTCGGTGTCAGCTCTCCCCAGATCGACAACCCCGCACGGGGTTTTTCTTTTCGTTTCGACGGACCGCTCGACATGCGCATGGACACCACGCGCGGCGAGAGCGTTTCCGAATGGCTGGCGACAGCCGAGCAGCAACAGATTGCGGAGGTGATTCGTGACTATGGCGAAGAACGGTTTGCTGTTCAGATTGCAAAGGCGATTGTTGCTCGCCGACAAGAACGGGGCCCAGTTTCAACCACCGCCGAGCTGGCCGAGCTCGTGGCTGGCGCGGTCAAAACCCGCGAGCCGGGCCAGAACCCTGCAACGCGCACATTTCAGGCTCTTCGGATTTTCATCAATGCCGAGCTTGAAGAGCTGCAACAGGCGCTAGAGGCGAGCCTGGCCGTGCTGCAGCCCGGGGGGCGGCTGGCCGTGATCAGCTTCCATTCGCTGGAAGACCGGATCGTGAAGCAGTTCATCGCCCAGCATTCGAAGGAGGTCTACGACCGCCGCGCGCCCTTCGCGGCGCCGAAGGCGATGAAGCTCAAGGCCCTGGCGCGCGTCAAGCCCTCGAAGGCCGAGGTCGAGGGCAACCCGCGCTCGCGCAGCGCGATCCTGCGCGTCGCCGAGCGCACGAGCGAGGGCCTCTGAGATGAATCGCCCCCACGCTCATCACTTCGTGTATCGCTGCCCCCCGAGGGGGTGCTCAGAGCCCTTCGGGCGGCCGGGCGGGCTCTGACATGGCGCGCCTCAACCTGCTGCTGCTGATCGCCGTGCTGGGCTCGGCGATGTACCTCGTCCACACGCAGTACCTGTCGCGCCAGCTCTTCACCGAGCTGCACCGGATCGAACTCGAGGCCCGCAGGCTCGAGCTCGACCGCGACCGGCTGCAGGTCGAGAAGCGGGCGCAGGCGACGCCGCTGCGGGTCGAGAAACTGGCCAAGGAGCAGCTCAAGATGCGCACCACCTCGCCGGCCATCACGCAGTACGTGCGCGCCGACGGCACCGTGATCCCGGCCGTGGTGGCGCCTGCGCCCGCCACGCCGCCGGGCCGTGCCGCGCCGTCGAAGGGAGCCCACTGATGCCGCGCCGCAGCGTCCAATACACCACCAGCCCGCTGCTGGCGAGCAAGACGCCGGTCTGGCGCAGCAAGTTCATCGTCGCCGCGATCGCCGGCGGCTTCGCGCTGCTGGCCGCCCGCGCCGCCTACGTGCAGGTGCTCGACAACGCCTTCTTCCAGCGCCAGGGCGAAGTCCGCTTCACCCGCACACTGGAGCTGCCGGCCAACCGCGGCCGGATCCTCGACCGCAACGGCCTGCTGCTGGCCTCCAGCGTGGTGGCGCCGAGCATCTGGGCGATTCCCGAGGACATCGAGCGCGACGACCCGGAGGTCAAGGCCAAGCTCAGGCAGGTGGCCAAGCTGCTCGAGATGCCGCAGAAAGAGTTCGACAAGAAACTCGAGGACGAGGACAAGACCTTCGTCTGGGTCAAGCGCCAGGTCGACGAACCGATCGCCAAGCAGATCGCCGCGCTCAACATCAAGGGCATCTACCAGCGCAAGGAATACAAGCGCCAGTACCCCGAGGGCGAGGCGGCAGCGCACGTGGTCGGCTTCACCAATGTCGAGGACAACGGCCAGGAAGGCATCGAGCTCGCCTTCAACAAGGACCTGGGCGGCAAGGCCGGCTCGCGCCGCGTCATCAAGGACCGCCTCGGCCGGGTGGTCGAGGGAGTCGGCGAACAGGTGCCGCCGGTGGACGGCAAGGACATCCAGCTCAGTGTCGACAGCAAGGTCCAGTTCTTCGCCTACCAGAAGCTGCGCGACGCCGTGACGATGCACAAGGCCAAGGCCGGCAGCGTGGTGGTGCTCGATGCCATCACCGGCGAGGTGCTGGCGCTGGCCAACTACCCGAGCTACGTGCCCGACAAGCGGCAGAACCTGACCGGCGAACAGCTGCGCAACCGTGCCCTGACCGACACCTTCGAGCCCGGCTCGACCATGAAGCCGGTGACCGTCGGCATGGCGCTGGAGGCTGGCCGCGTCACGCCGCAGACCGTGATCCCGACAGCGCCCGGCCGCATGAGCATCGGCGGCTTCACGATCAGCGACACCCACAACTACGGCGCGCTCACGGTCGAGGGCGTGATCCAGAAGTCGAGCAACATCGGGGCGCTGAAGATCGCCCAGCGGATGACGCCGCGCGAGATGTGGGACACCTACACCGCGCTCGGCTACGGCCAGAAGCCGCAGATCCAGTTCCCGGGCGCCGTCACCGGCCGCCTGCGGCCCTGGAAGTCGTGGAAGCCGGTCGAGCAGGCCACCATGGCCTACGGCTACGGCCTGTCGGCGTCGCTGTTCCAGATGGCGCATTCGTACACCGCGTTCGCGCACGACGGCGACGTCATTCCGGCGACCATCCTCAAGAGCAGCGAGCCGGCGGTCGGCGTCAAGGTGTTCTCGGCCCAGAACGCGCTGGCGGTGCGCAAGATGCTGCAGATGGCGGCGGGCCCGGGCGGCACCGGGCCGCTGGCGCAGACCATCGGCTACTCGGTCGGCGGCAAGTCCGGCACCGCGCACAAGCAGGTCGGCAAGGGCTACGCAAGCAACAAGTACCGCGCCTGGTTCACCGGCATGGCGCCGATCGAGAAGCCGCGCATCATCGTCGCGGTGATGATCGACGAGCCGAGCAACGGCCAGTACTTCGGCGGCCTGGTGGCGGCGCCGGTGTTCAGCGAAGTCGTGCAGCAGACCCTGCGCATGATGAACGTGGCGCCCGACCTCGCAGTCAAACCCCTGGTCGTGACCAAGGGTGTGGAAGAGAGCTTCTGATGCGCGTGACGACCCTGCACAACCCCGCCGAAGCCGCCCGCTGGCTGCGTTCGCGCGTGAGCGGCGCGCTGCATGCTGACAGCCGCGCGGTCGGCGCCGGCGATGGCTTCATCGCCTGGCCCGGCGCGGCGACCGACGGCCGGCGCTTCGTCGCCGCTGCGCTGGCCCAGGGCGCCTCGGCCTGCCTGGTCGAGCACGAGGGCAGCGCGGCCTTCGGCTTCGAGGGCGAGGCGATCGCCACCTACGCCGGCCTCAAGGCCGCGACCGGCCCGATCGCGGCCGCCTACTACGACACCCCCTCGGCCAGCCTGGACCTGATCGCCGTGACGGGCACCAACGGCAAGACCTCGACCGCCTGGTGGCTGGCGCAGGCGCTGTCGTCGGAAGCCGCCGATGCGGTGGGCTCGCCCTGCGCCGTGGTCGGCACGCTGGGCATCGGCGTGCCGCCCGATCTGACTTACACCGGGCTCACGACACCCGACCCCGTCATGCTGCAGCGCGAACTGCGCGGCTTCGTCGAGCGCGGCTTCGGCGCCTGCGCGATCGAGGCCTCGTCGATCGGCATCGCCGAGCGCCGGCTCGACGGCAGCCGGATCGCGGTGGCGGTGTTCACCAATTTCACCCAGGACCACCTGGACTACCACGGCAGCATGGAGGCCTACTGGCAGGCCAAAGCCGAGCTGTTCCGCTGGCCCGGCCTGCGCGCCGCGGTGGTCAACATCGACGATCTCCACGGCGCTTCGCTGGTGGCCGGCCTGCTCGAGCAGGGCGTCGGCGCGCTCGATGTCTGGACCGTCTCGGCCGAGGGCGATCCGGCCCGGCTGATGGCGCAGGACGTCGGCTACGACGCCCAGGGCCTGACCTTCTCGGTGGTCGAGGACGGTGCGCCGCCGCAGCGCCTGGCCACCTCGCTGATCGGCCAGTACAACGTCGCCAACCTGCTCGGCGTGATCGGCGCCTTGCGTGCGCTCGGCCTCCCGCTCGACGCGGCGGTGCGCGCCTGCACGGGGCTCGACAGCGTGCCGGGCCGCATGGAGCGCCTGAGCCTGCCCGGCCGGCCGCTGGCGGTGGTCGACTATGCCCACACGCCCGATGCGCTCGACAAGGCGCTGGCCGGCCTGCGGCCGCTGGCGCGCCAGCGCGGCGGTGCGCTGTGGTGCCTGTTCGGCTGCGGCGGCGACCGCGACAGCGCCAAGCGGCCGATGATGGCCGCCGTGGCCGAGACGCAGGCCGACCGCGTGGTCGTCACCAGCGACAACCCGCGCAGCGAGAAGCCGTCGGCCATCATCAGCCAGATCCTGCTCGGGCTGACGCGCCCCGAAGCGGCGCAGGTCGAGCCCGACCGGGCCCGGGCGATCGCCGAGACGCTGGCCCAGGCCCGCCCGGAAGACGTGGTGCTGCTCGCCGGCCGCGGCCACGAGGCCTGGCAGGAAATCGCCGGCGAGCGCATCGCGTTCTCGGACCGGGCGCATGCGCTCGATGCGCTCACGGCAAGGAGCGGTGCATGACCGACGCGCAGGCAGCGACCCCCATGATGACGCTCGGCCAGGCCCTGGCCTGGATCCCGGGCGCCCGGCTGGTCGGCGATCCGGCGACGCCGATCCTGCGCGTCCACACCGACACTCGCAGCCTCGCGGCCGGCGACCTGTTCGTCGCGCTGAAGGGCGAACGCTTCGACGCCAACCAGTTCCTGGGCGACGCCCGGGCGCGCGGCGCCGTGGCCGCGATCGCCCATGGCGGCCTCGAGGCGGCCGGCCTGGCGGGTCTCGAAGTGGCGGACAGCCTGGTGGCGCTGGGCGCCCTGGCGGCGGGCTGGCGCGCCCAGTTCGACCTGCCGCTGATCGCAGTCACCGGCAGCAACGGCAAGACCACCGTGACGCAGATGATCGCGTCGATCCTGCGCGTCGCCTGCGGCGAGGGCGCACTGGCCACGGCCGGCAACTTCAACAACGAGATCGGCGTGCCGCTGACCCTGCTGCGCCTGCGCGCGCGCCACCAGCGCTCGGTGGTCGAGCTGGGCATGAACCATCCGGGCGAGATCGAGCGGCTGGCGCGGATCGCGCGGCCGACCATCGCCCTGGTCAACAACGCCCAGCGCGAGCACCAGGAGTTCATGGCCACGGTCGAGGCGGTGGCGCGCGAGAACGGGGCGGTCTTCGAGGCCCTGCCGCCGCAAGGCACGGCCGTGTTCCCGTATGCCGACGAATTTACGCCGCTGTGGAGCGAGATCGCCCATCGGGCGGCGTCCCGGCGCTGCCTGAGCTTCGGCGACCAGGCCGGTGCCGACATCGCGCTGGTGTCCGCCGACTGGGCCGACGGCGCCTGGCGGGTCGAGGCCCGCACACCGCTGGGCGAGCTGCGCTTCAGGCTCGGCATCGCCGGCCGCCACAACGTCATCAATGCGCTGGCGGCGATCGCCTGCGCGCTCGCCAGCGGCGTGTCGCTCGACCGCATCGCCGAAGGGCTGTCCGCCTTCGAGCCGGTCAAGGGCCGCTCCAGGGCGATCGCGCTGCGGCTGGCCGGCGGCCGGACGATCACCCTGGTCGACGACACCTACAACGCCAATCCCGATTCGATGCTGGCCGCGATCGACGTGCTCGCCGCGCTGCCGGGTCCGCGCCTGCTGGTGATCGGCGACATGGGCGAGGTCGGCGACCAGGGGCCGCAGTTCCATGCCGAGGTCGGCCAGCGGGCGCGCGAGCGCGGCATCGACGCGGTGTACGCGCTCGGCCGCGAATCGGCGCATAGCATCGCCGCCTTCCAGGACCCGGCCGCGGGCCGCCATTTCGACGACATCGATTCGCTCAACGCCGCCGTGCTGGCGCAGCTGCCGCTGGCCGGCAGCGTGCTGGTCAAGGGCTCGCGCTTCATGCAGATGGAGCGCGTGGTCCAGGCCGCCGCGGGCTGGGCCGAATCACGACAACAACAAGACAAGGAGGCCGGTCATGCCGCATGAGTCGCGCATCGAGGCCCGTTCACCCATGCCCCATTTCGCGCCGAGGTTCCGCCCATGCTGCTGAGCCTCGCCCTGTGGCTGCAAAGCCTGTCGCCGGATTTCGGTTTCCTGCGGGTCTTCCAGTACCTGACCTTCCGCGCCCTCATGGCCTCGCTCACCGCGCTGCTGCTCGGCCTGGCCGCCGGTCCCTTCGTGATCCGGCGCCTGACGGCGCTCAAGATCGGCCAGCAGGTGCGCAGCTACGGCATGGAGACGCACCTGACCAAGAGCGGCACGCCGACCATGGGCGGCGTGCTGGTGCTGTTCTCGATCGCGTTCTCGACCTTGCTGTGGTTCGACCTCTCGAACCGCTTCGTCTGGATCGTGCTGTGGGTCACGCTGGGCTTCGGCGCCATCGGCTGGGTCGACGACTGGCGCAAGGTGGTGCGCAAGGACCCCGAGGGCATGCGTTCGCGCGAGAAGTACTTCTGGCAGTCGGTGGTCGGGCTGGTGGCCGGCTTCTACCTGCTGTTCAGCATCTCCGAGAGCTCCAACTGGCGCGTGCTCGAACTGTTCTACGCCTGGGTGCGCTCGGGTTTCGACCTCGACTTTCCACCCAAGATCAACCTGCTGGTGCCCTTCTTCAAGGAAGTCAGCTATCCGCTCGGCGGCATCGGCTTCGTGATCCTGACCTACCTGGTGATCGTCGGCGCCAGCAACGCGGTGAACCTCACCGACGGCCTCGACGGGCTGGCGATCATGCCGGTCGTCATGGTCGGCTCGGCGCTCGGCGTGTTCGCCTATGTCACGGGCAGCGCGGTCTATTCGCGCTACCTGCTGTTCCCGCACATCCCGGGCTCCGGCGAGCTGCTGGTCTTCTGCTCGGCCATGGCCGGCGCCGGCCTGGCCTTCCTGTGGTTCAACACCCATCCGGCGCAGGTCTTCATGGGCGACGTCGGCGCGCTCGCGCTCGGCGGCGCGCTCGGCACCATCGCCGTGATCGTCCGCCAGGAGATCGTGTTCTTCGTGATGGGCGGCATCTTCGTGGTCGAGGCGATCTCGGTGATGGCCCAGGTCACGTACTTCAAGTACACCAAGAAGCGCTTCGGCGAAGGCCGGCGCGTGCTCAAGATGGCGCCGCTGCACCACCATTTCGAGAAGAGCGGCTGGCGCGAGACCCAGGTCGTGGTCCGCTTCTGGATCATCACGATGCTGCTGTGCCTGGTCGGCCTGTCCAGCCTGAAGCTGCGTTGACACCATGCGGCATCTGAAAGACCTCCACGTCCTCGTCCTCGGCCTCGGTGCGTCCGGGCTGGCGATGGCGCGCTGGTGCGCGCGCCACGGCGCCGTGCTCACGGTCGCCGACACCCGCGAGGCGCCGCCGCAGCTGGCGGCCCTGCGCGCCGAGCTGCCCGGCGCCGTGTTCGTCGGCGGACCGCTGACGGCCGCGCTGGTCGAAGGCACGCCGGTGCGCGCGGTGTACCGCTCGCCGGGGCTGTCGCCGGCGTCGGTGGCGCCGGTGATCGATGCGGCCCGGGCGATGGGCCTGCCGGTGGGGGGCGAGCTGGACCTGTTCGCGCGCGCCTTGGCGGACCTGCGGATCGTGGAAGAGGCGCAGGCGGTCGAAGCGGTCGTGGCGCCGGAGCCGGCCGCGCACGCGGAGCCCGCGCCCGACGCCGTCGAGCCCGATACCGCCGATGCCGCCGAGGCGGCCGAAGCACCTGAACCCGCCGCCGCGCTGCCCGACGATGACGACGATTCGTTCACCCCGCTGGCCGAGCCGGTGGTCGTGCCGCCGGCGCCCAAGGGCTACACGCCCGCGGTGCTGGCCATCACCGGCACCAACGGCAAGACCACCGTGACCGCGCTCACCGGCCAATTGGTCGAGCGCGCCGGCAAGAGCGTCGCCGTGGCCGGCAACATCGGCCCGACCCTGCTCGACACCCTGTCGGCCCGGATCGACGCCGACGACCTGCCCGAGGTCTGGGTGCTCGAGCTGTCGAGCTTCCAGCTCGACGGCGTGCAGGACTTCGAGCCGACCGCCGCCACCGTGCTGAACCTGTCGCAGGACCACCTCGACTGGCATGGCGACATGGCCGCCTACGCCGCGGCCAAGGCGCGCGTCTTCGGCCGCAAGGGTGTGATGGTGCTCAACCGCGAGGATGCCGCCGTCATGGCGATGCGGCCGGCGCCGGTCAAGCTGGCGCGGGGCCAGGTGGCGCGCAGCGTCATCACCTTCGGCGCGGCGATGCCGCTGCGGCCCGGGGACTACGGCATCGAGCGCCTCAACGGCATGGCCTGGCTGGTGCGTGCGCTCGAAGCCGACGAGACCCAGAAACGCAAGCGGGGTGCCGCGGTCGAGGAGGAAGAGATCTTCATCCAGCGCCTGATGCCGGCCGATGCGCTGCGCATCCGCGGCCGCCACAACGCGCTCAATGCGCTGGCGGCGCTGGCACTGGCCACCGCCGCGGGCTGCCAGCTGGCGCCGATGCTCTACGGGCTGCGCGAATACCGCGGCGAGCCGCACCGGGTCGAGCCGGTGGCGATCGTCGGCGACGTCGAGTACTTCGACGACAGCAAGGGCACCAATGTCGGCGCCACCGTCGCCGCGCTGGTGGGCCTCGGCGAGGAGCGCCGGCTGGTGGTGATCCTCGGCGGCGAGGGCAAGGGCCAGGACTTCACGCCGCTGGCCGCGCCGGTGGCGCAGTACGCCCGCGCCGTGATCCTGATCGGCCGCGACGCGCCGTTGATCGAGGCCGCGCTCGCGGCCACCGGCATCCCGCTGCTGGGCGCCGCCTCGCTGGCCGAGGCCGTGACACTGGCGGCCGGCCGCGCGCACCCGGGCGACGCCGTGCTGCTGTCGCCGGCCTGCGCCAGCTTCGACATGTTCCGCGACTACGCGCACCGTGCGCAGGTCTTCTGCGAGGCCGTCGAGGCGTTGGCCGACCTGCCGTCGAACCCCGTGTCGGAGGCGTCATGAACAGCGCGAGCGCCGCCACGTCCAACAAGACAGGCCGCTTCAGCGGCTGGTTCAGCCGTGCCAAGAGCGGCATCGATGCCCTGCCCATGCACCTGCCGGTGCGGCTCGGCAACGCCGGCATGACGCAGACCAAGGCGGCCCCGGTGCGCGTGCTCGGCTTCGACCAGGCCCTGGTCTGGGTCACCGTGGCGCTGCTGGCCTGGGGCCTGGTGATGGTCTATTCGGCCTCGATCGCGCTGTCCGACAGCCCGCGCTTCACCCGCGCCGGCTACACGCCGACCTACTTCCTCACGCGCCACGCGGCCTCGCTGGTGATCGCCGCGATCGCCGGCCTCCTGGCCTTCCAGGTGCCGATGAAGACCTGGGAGCGCGCCGCGCCCTGGCTCTTCGTGGCCTCGCTGCTGCTGCTGGTGGCGGTGCTGGTGCCGCACGTCGGCATCAATGTCAACGGCGCCCGCCGCTGGCTGCCGCTGGGCTTCATGCGCTTCCAGCCCTCGGAGCTGGCCAAGCTCGCGATGGTGCTCTATGCGGCCAGCTACATGGTGCGCAAGATGGAGATCAAGGAGCGCTTCTTCCGCGCCGTGCTGCCGATGGGCGTCGCGGTGGTGGTGGTCGGCATGCTGGTGATGGCCGAGCCCGACATGGGCGCCTTCATGGTGATCGCGGTGATTGCCATGGGCATCCTGTTCCTGGGCGGCGTCAATGCGCGGATGTTCTTCGTCATCGCGGCGCTGGTCGTGGTGGCCTTCAGCACCATCGTGGCGACCAGCCCCTGGCGGCGCGAGCGGATCTTCGCTTACCTCGACCCCTGGAGCGAGGAGCACGCGCTCGGCAAGGGCTACCAGCTGTCGCACTCGCTGATCGCGATCGGCCGCGGCGAAGTCTTCGGCGTCGGCCTCGGCGGCAGCGTCGAGAAGCTGCACTGGCTGCCCGAGGCCCACACCGACTTCCTGATGGCCGTGATCGGCGAGGAGTTCGGCCTGGTCGGCGTGCTGCTGGCGATCGCGCTGTTCCTCTGGCTCACGCGCCGGATCATGCATATCGGCCGCCAGGCGATCGCGCTCGACCGCGTGTTCTCGGGCCTGGTGGCGCAGGGCATCGGCATCTGGATCGGCTTCCAGACCTTCATCAACATGGGGGTGAACCTCGGCGCGCTGCCGACCAAGGGCCTGACCCTGCCGCTGATGAGCTTCGGCGGGTCGGCCATCCTGTTGAACGTGGTGGCGCTGGCCGTGGTGCTGCGGATCGACTACGAGAACCGCGTTCTCATGCGCGGAGGCCGCGTATGAGCAGAACGGCATTGGTCATGGCGGGCGGGACCGGAGGACACATCTTCCCGGGCCTGGCCGTGGCCGAGGCCCTGCGCGAGCGCGGCTGGCGTGTCCACTGGCTCGGTGCGCCGGGCAGCATGGAAGAAAAGCTGGTGCCGCCGCGCGGCTTCGCCTTCGAACCGGTGCAGTTCGGCGGCGTGCGCGGCAAGGGACCGCTGACCCTGGCCTTGCTGCCCATGCGCCTGCTGCGCGCCTTCCTGCAGAGCATTGCCGTGGTGCGCCGCGTCAAGCCCGACGTGGTGGTCGGCCTCGGCGGCTACATCACCTTCCCGGGCGGCATGATGAGCGTGCTGCTCGGCAAGCCGCTGGTGCTGCACGAGCAGAACTCGGTCGCGGGCCTGGCCAACAAGGTGCTCGCGAGCGTGGCCGACCGCGTCTTCACGGCGTTCCCGAACGTCATCAAGAAGGCGCAGTGGGTGGGCAACCCCTTGCGCGCCGCCTTCCTGAAGCAGGGCGAGCCGGCTGCGCGCTTCGCCGGCCGCGCTGGTCCGCTCAAGCTGCTGGTGGTCGGCGGCAGCCTCGGCGCCCGCGCGCTCAACGCCGTGGTGCCGAAGGCGCTGGCCCTGATCGCCCCGGCCGAGCGGCCGCAGGTCACCCACCAGAGTGGTGCCAAGCAGATCGACGAACTGCGGGCCAACTACGCCGCCGCCGGCGTCGACGGCCAACTCACTCCTTTCATCGACGACACGGCGCAGGCCTATGCCGACGCCGACCTGGTCGTCGCCCGTGCCGGTGCCAGCACCGTCACCGAAATCGCGGCCGTCGGCGCAGCAGCGCTGTTCGTGCCATTTCCCTCCGCCGTGGACGACCACCAGACCACCAATGCCCGCTTCCTTGTCGACGCCGGCGGTGGCTGGCTCGTTCAACAAACCGAACTGACTCCCGAATTGCTGGCCGAATTGCTAAAGAACACCGGGCGCGCTGCGCTCCTCGAACGCGCCGTGAAGGCCAAGTCGATGCAGAAAACCGAAGCGGTCGACCACGTCGTCCGCGCTTGCGAGGAGCTTGCCAAATGAAGCACGCCATTCGTCACATCCACTTCGTCGGCGTCGGCGGCTCGGGCATGAGCGGCATCGCCGAAGTGCTGCTCAACCTCGGCTACAAGATCTCCGGCTCGGACCTGGCCGACAGCGCGACCCTCAAGCGCCTGGCCAGCCTCGGCATCGCGACCTTCGTCGGCCATGACGCGGCCCACATCGCGGGCGCCGACGCGGTCGTGACATCGACCGCGGTCAACGCCGACAACCCCGAGGTGGTGGCGGCGCGCGAGAAGCGCATCCCGGTGGTGCCGCGCGCCATGATGCTGGCCGAGCTGATGCGGCTCAAGCAGGGGATCGCGATCGCCGGCACCCACGGCAAGACCACCACCACCAGCCTGGTGGCGAGCGTGCTGGCCGCGGCCGGCTTCGATCCGACCTTCGTGATCGGCGGCCGGCTCAACAGCGCCGGCGCCAATGCGCAGCTCGGCAGCGGCGACTACATCGTGGTCGAGGCCGATGAATCCGATGCCTCGTTCCTGAACCTGCTGCCGGTGATGGCGGTGGTCACGAACATCGACGCCGACCACATGGAGACCTACGGGCACGACTTCGCGAAGCTCAAGAAGGCCTTCGTCGACTTCCTGCACCGCATGCCCTTCTATGGCGTCGCGATCCTGTGCACCGACGATCCGGCGGTGCGCGAGGTCGTGACCCAGGTGTCCTGCCCGGTGACCAGCTACGGCTTCGGCGAGGAAGCCCAGGTGCGCGCGGTCAACGTGCGCGCGGTGGGTTCGCAGATGCACTTCACGGCCCAGCGCCGCAACGGCGTCACGCTGCCCGACCTCGACATCGTGCTGAACCTGCCGGGCGAGCACAACGTGCGCAACGCGCTGGCGGTGATCGCGGTGGCGGTCGAGCTCAGCGTGCCAGACGAAGCGGTGCAGCGCGGCCTGGCCGACTTCAAGGGCGTGGGCCGGCGCTTCCAGCGCTATGGCGAAGTGGCGCTGCCGGGCGGCCGTCCGGGCCAGTTCACGTTGATCGACGACTACGGCCACCACCCGGTCGAAATGGCGGCCACCATCGCCGCGGCGCGCGGCGCCTTTCCGGGCCGGCGGCTGGTGCTGGCCTTCCAGCCGCACCGCTTCACGCGCACCCGGGACTGCTTCGAGGATTTCGTCAAGGTCATCGGCCAGGCCGACGCGGTGCTGCTGGGCGAGGTCTACGCCGCCGGCGAGGCCCCGATCGTGGCCGCCGACGGCCGCTCGCTGGCGCGTGCGCTGCGCGTCGCGGGCAAGGTCGAACCGGTGTTCGTCGACGAGATCGCGGCAATGCCGCAGGCGATCCTGGACAACGCGCGCGATGGCGATGTCCTGATCTGCATGGGCGCCGGATCGATCGGCGCCGTGCCGGCCAAGGTGGTCGAGATCGGCGCCGTTGCGCCGCAGAAGTCGGAGCGCTTCACGCGCGAAGGGAGGGCGCTGTGAGCGTCGTGGAACCCCAGGCCCTGGGCAAGGTGGCGGTGCTGTTCGGCGGCAGCTCGGCCGAGCGCGAGATCTCCATCATGTCGGGCACCGGCGTGCTGGAGGCACTGCGTTCGCGCGGCGTCGATGCCCACCCCTTCGATCCGGCCGATCGCGATCTGGCCGAACTCAGGCGCGAGGGCTTTGCCCGCTGCTTCGTCGCGCTGCACGGACGCCACGGCGAGGACGGCACCGTGCAGGGCGCGCTCGAATTGCTCGGCATTCCCTATACCGGTTCCGGCGTCATGGCGTCGAGCGTGGCCATGGACAAGGTCATGACCAAGCGCATCTGGCAGGCAGACGGCCTGCCGACGCCGCGCTATGTGCGCCTGGCCTTCGACCAGCAGAGCCGCGAGCAGATCAACGCGGTGCCCGACGTGCTGGGCCTGCCGCTGATCGTGAAGCCGCCGCGCGAGGGTTCCTCGATCGGCGTGACCAAGGTCGAGGGCTACTCGCAGATGCAGGATGCGGTGGCGCTGGCGGTGCGCTACGACGCCGACGTGCTGTGCGAGGAGTTCATCGAGGGCGAAGAGGTCACCTGCGCCCTGCTGGGCAGCGGCCTCGACGCCGTGGCGCTGCCGGTGGTGCGCATCGCCGCGCCCGAGGGCGCCTACGACTACCAGAACAAGTACTTCACCGACGACGTCAAGTACCACTGCCCGAGCGGCCTGCCCGAGGCCGAAGAGCACGAGATCCGGCGCATCGCGCTGGCCGCCTACCACCAGCTCGGCTGCCGCGGCTGGGGCCGCGCCGACCTGATGATCCGGGCCAGCGACCGCAAGCCCTTCCTGCTCGAGATGAACACCTCGCCCGGCATGACCAGCCACTCGCTGGTGCCGATGTCGGCGCGGGCCGCCGGCATCGCCTACGAGGACCTCTGCCTGCGCGTGCTGGCGACGGCCTCGCTCGATTCCGGAACGCCGATCCGCAGCGAGGCGAACTGATGGCCGACAGCATCTCCGTCCCCTTCGACGTCAAGCTCATGAACGTGCTCGCGACCCTCGTGTTCGCGCTGTTCGCGCTCATGCTGCTGGCGGCGGGCGGGTGGTGGGTGCTGCGCCAACCCTTCTTCCCGCTGGCCGGCATCAAGGTCGATGGCGAGGTCACGCACAACAACGCGGTCACCTTGCGAGCCAACGTGGCGCCGCAGCTGGCGGGCAACTTCTTCACGGTCGACCTGGCGCGCGCGCGCGCCGCCTTCGAGTCGGTGCCGTGGGTGCGCAAGGCGGTGGTGCGGCGCGAGTTCCCGAACAAGCTGCGCGCCACGCTGACCGAGCACGTGCCGGTGGCGCACTGGGGCGACGAGGCCGGCTCGAAGCTGATCAACGGCTTCGGCGAGGTGTTCGAAGCCAACGTGGCCGAGGTCGACGACAACCTGCCGCGGCTGGACGGCCCGCCCGAGCAGGCCGGCCAGGTGCTGGGCATGTACCGGGTCCTGGCGCCGCTGTTCAAGCCCTACGACCTCGCGATCGACGAGCTCACGCTGACCGGTCGCGGCAGCTGGCGGGCGCAGCTCGACACCGGCGCCGTGCTCGAACTCGGACGTGGGCAGGGCGATGAGGTGGTGGCCCGCACAGAGCGCTTCCTGCGCACCGTGACGCCGGTGGCGAGCCAGTACGGGCGCACGGTGGCGGCGGTCGAGGGCGCCGACCTGCGACACAACGAGGGCTATGCGCTGCGGTTGCGTGGCGTGACGACGGTCGTTGCCGACCCGAAGAAAAAGTAGAGAGAGCGAACAGAGGAAGCACATGTCCAAAGAGTACAAAGATCTCGTTGTCGGCCTCGACATCGGCACCGCCAAGGTGATGGCGGTGGTCGCCGAGGTGCTGCCCAACGGCGAGCTCAAGCTGGCCGGGCTCGGCATCGCGCCGAGCAACGGGCTCAAGCGCGGGGTGGTGGTCAACATCGACGCCACCGTGCAGAGCATCCAGCAGGCCCTCAAGGAGGCCGAGCTGATGGCCGACTGCAAGATCAGCCGGGTCTACACGGGGATCACCGGCAGCCACATCCGCGGCATCAATTCGAGCGGCATGGTGGCGGTGAAGGACAAGGAAGTCACGCCGGCCGACGTCGCCCGCGTGGTGGAAACGGCACGAGCGATCAACATCTCGAGCGACCAGCGCCTGCTGCTGGTCGAGCCGCAGGAGTTCGTGATCGACGGCCAGGACGTCAAGGAGCCGATCGGCATGAGCGGCATGCGGCTGGAGGCCAAGGTGCACATCGTGACCGGTGCCCAGAGCGCGGCCGAGAACATCATCAAGTGCGTGCGCCGCTGCGGCCTCGAGGTCGACCAGCTGATGCTGAACCCGCTGGCCTCCAGCCTCGCGGTGCTGACCGAGGACGAGCGTGAACTCGGCGTGGTGCTGGTCGACATCGGCGCCGGCACCACCGACGTCGCGATCTTCACCAACGGCGCGATCCGCCACACGGCCGTGATCCCGATCGCCGGCGACCTGATCACCAGCGACATCGCGATGGCGCTGCGCACCCCGACCAAGGACGCCGAGGACATCAAGGTCGAGAACGGCTACGCCAAGCAGCTGCTGGCCGACCCCGACACCCAGGTCGAGGTGCCGGGCCTGGGCGACCGCGGCCCGCGCATGCTGAGCAAGCAGGCACTGGCCGGCGTGATCGAGCCGCGGATCGAGGAGATCTTCTCGCTGGTGCAGCAGGTGGTGCGCGAGTCGGGCTACGAGGAAGTGCTGTCCTCGGGCGTAGTGCTGACCGGCGGCAGCGCCGTGATGCCGGGCATGGTCGAGCTCGGCGAGGACATCTTCCTGAAGCCGGTGCGGCGCGGCATTCCGAAGTATTCGAGCGCGCTGTCGGACATGGTCGCGCAGCCGCGTGCCGCCACCGTCATGGGCCTGCTCGAGGAGGCCCGCTATGCGCGCCTGCGCGGCTTCAAGGTGGCGCAGAAGAACGGCTCGGTCAAGACCGCGTTCGGGCGCTTCAAGGACTTCATCGTGGGGAACTTCTGACATGACCCCCCACCGTCTCTGGCTGGCGCGGGGCAGTCCCCCGCTGCATTTCAACGAGCGATGGCGGCGAACCGGACCTCCGCCCTGACCGCGCTCAACTGCATACCCACAACAAATTCATTCATCAATAAACGGCAACTGCAAATTCAAGGAGTCAGAAAAATGGCTATCGAAATGATCGAGATCGAAGAGTTCAACCAGGGCACCCAGATCAAGGTGATCGGCGTCGGCGGCGGCGGCGGCAACGCGGTCGCCCACATGATGGAGCGCGGCGTGCAAGGGGTGCAGTTCGTCTGCGCCAACACCGATGCCCAGGCGCTGTCGCGCAGCAACGCCCACAAGACGATCCAGCTCGGTACCAACGGCCTGGGCGCCGGCAGCAAGCCCGAGAAGGGCCGCGACGCCGCCGAAGCCGCGATCGACGACATCCGCGAATCGATCGCCGGCGCGCACATGCTGTTCATCACGGCCGGCATGGGCGGCGGCACGGGCACCGGCGCGGCGCCCGTGATCGCGCGCATCGCCAAGGAGATGGGCATCCTCACGGTGGGCGTGGTGACCAAGCCCTTCGACTGGGAAGGCGGCCGCCGGATGACCAATGCCGACCAGGGCCTGGCCGAGCTCGAGGCCAACGTCGACTCGCTGATCGTGGTGCTCAACGAGAAGCTGCTCGACGTGCTCGGCGAGGACGTGACGCAGGACGAGGCCTTCGCGCATGCCAACGACGTGCTGAAGAACGCGGTCGGCGGCATCTCGGAGATCATCAACGAATACGGCGGCGTCAACGTCGACTTCGAAGACGTCCGCACCGTGATGGGCGAACCCGGCAAGGCGATGATGGGCACGGCTGCGGCCAGCGGCCCGGACCGCGCCCGCATCGCCGCCGAGCAGGCCGTGGCCTGCCCGCTGCTCGAAGGCATCGACCTGTCGGGCGCCAAGGGCGTGCTGGTGCTGGTGACGGCCTCGAAGTCTTCGCTCAAGCTGAGCGAATCGAAGCTCGCGATGAACACCATCCGCGCCTACGCATCGCCGGACGCGCACGTGATCTACGGCGCCGCCTACGACGACGCCCTCGGCGACGAGATGCGCGTCACCGTGGTGGCCACCGGCCTGTCGCGCCAGGATGCACGCCGCCAGGCACCGACGCTCGAAGTGATCCGCACCGGCACCGACAACATCGCGTTCACCGTGCCGACCCTCGGTACCGGCACCGGCCACGCCGCCAGCCAGCCGAACTACGACGGCATGGCGGTGCCCAGCGTGTGGCGCACCAACCGCACCATGGCCGCGGCCAAGGTCGATGCGCTGTCGTCGGGCGGCATGGACGATTTCGAGATCCCGGCTTTCCTGCGCCGCCAGGCCGACTGAGGCCTGCCGGGGTGACGGCTATCGGGGACATAGCGAGGCGTGCGGCGCTGCGGACGGCGCGCGCCTCTAAAATGCCCTCCGTGCTGTCCCAACGAACCCTCAAGTCGATCACCCGCGCCGTTGGCGTGGGGCTGCACAGCGGCCAGCGGGTCGAGCTCACCTTGCGGCCCGCACCGGTCGACCACGGCATCGTGTTCCGCCGGGTCGACCTGCCGGAGCCGGTCGAGATCGCGATGACGGCCGAGTCGGTGACCGACACCCGGCTGGCGTCGACCGTCTCGGCGGGCGGCGCCAAGGTCCAGACCGTCGAGCACTTGATGTCGGCCTGCGCCGGCCTGGGCATCGACAACCTGCTGATCGACATCACGGCCGACGAGGTGCCGATCCTCGATGGTTCGGCATCGTCCTTCGTCTTCCTGCTGCAGAGCGCTGGCATCCAGCCGCAGGCGGCGCCGCGGCGCTTCATCCGGGTGAACAAACCGGTCGAAGTGCGCGAAGGCGAAGGCGCGGATGCCAAGTGGGCGCGGCTCGAGCCCTACCATGGTTACAAGCTCAGTTTCGAGATCGACTTCGACCACCGGGTGGTCAACTCGACCGGCCAGCGGGTCGAGTTCGACCTCGGCAGCGGCTCCTACAGCCGCGACATCGCACGCGCGCGCACCTTCGGGTTCACCAAGGAAGTCGAGTACATGCGTTCCAAGGGCCTGGCGCTCGGCGGCGGGCTCGACAACGCGATCGTGATGGACGACACCAAGGTGCTCAATGCCGGCGGGCTGCGCTACGACGACGAATTCGTCAAGCACAAGATCCTCGACGCGATGGGCGACCTGTACGTCATCGGGCGGCCCCTGCTGGCCGCCTACAGCGCCTTTCGCTCCGGCCATGCGCTCAACAACAAGCTGCTGCGCGAGCTGCTCGCCCATCCGGATGCCTACGAGGTCGTGACCTTCGACGACGAGAAGCGGGCCCCGGCCGGCTTCGCCGAAGTCGCGCGCGCCTGGTAGCGCAGCGGCGCCGATGCTGCTGTTCCGCTGGGCCATCCTGCTGCTGCTGCTGGTGGCCGGCGTCTCGTTCGCGTTCTACGCCGGCACCGGGCAGCTCAAGTACCGGCGCTTCGGCTGGATCGTGCTCAAGTGGACGCTGCTGGCGGCCTTCGGTTTCTTTGCGGTGCTGATCGCCGAGCGGGCCTTCTGAGACCTTGCGGGACTTCCTGGGACCTTGCGGGACTTCCTGGGACCTTGCGGGACAAACCAAGAAACTGCGCAGCAGTTTTCGCTCTGTCCTCGACCTCGTGAGACCTTGCGGGACAAACCAAGAAACTGCGCAGCAGTTTTTGCTCTGTCCTCGACCTCGTGAGACCTTGCGGGACAGATCAAGAAACTGCGCAGCAGTTTTTGCTCTGTCCTCAACTGATCAGATCTCAGCGCGTCCGGCCGTCCCGATAGCGCCCACTCGTGCTGCGCCCCAGCACGGTCGCCTGCCCGAGCCGCGCCAGCGACGCGCCCACGTGGGCATGCGTGATCGCGATGCCGAGTGCGTCGGCCGCATCGCTGCCCGGCAGCCCCGGCAGATGTAGCAGCCGCTTGACCATCTCCTGGACCTGCGCCTTGGCGGCCCGCCCGTGGCCCGCCACGGCCTGCTTCATCTGCAGTGCCGTGTATTCCGACACCGCGAGATCGCGGGTCACCAGGGCCGTGAGGCAGGCGCCGCGGGCCTGGCCCAGCAGCAGCGTGGACTGCGGATTGACGTTGACGAAGACGATCTCGACCGCGGCCGCGTCGGGCTGGTAGCGCGCCGCCAGTTCGCCGATGCCGTCGAACAGCACCTTCAGCCGCGCCGGCAGCTCGCCGGTGCCGAGGTGGCGGGTGCTGATGGTGCCGCTGGCGACATAGCGCAGCGCGTGGCCGTCGACGTCGACCACGCCGAAGCCGGTGGTCTGCAGTCCGGGGTCGATGCCGAGGATGCGCATCTCAACTCTCCATGGCGTACGGTGCCGCCAGCATTGCCCGAAACCGAAGCACGCTCACCGATCGAACGGCCGCGGAGCAGGCCATGCCAGGGCACCCGCGGAACCGGCTTTGCCGGGCCGCTGGGTGCGCCCCCTTGAGGGGGTTGGCGAAGCGACACGAAGTGCGCGAAGCTTGGGGGAGTTTCATCACACCTGGAAGTACCAGCGCACGGCGTGGAAGAAAACGGGCGCCGCGAAACACAGCGCATCGACCCGGTCGAGCAGGCCGTTGGCACCGGTCACGCCGACGCCGCGCCGGCCCCAGTTCGGAATGCCGCGATCGCGCTTGAGCGCCTTCATCACGAGATGGCCCATCGAGCCGGCCACGCAGGCGATCAGCGACATCGCGAAGGCCTGGCCGAACTTGAACGGCGTGATGAAGGAGAACAGGCCGCCGACCACGCCCGCGATCGCCATGCCGAGCGCCCAGCTGGTCCAGTTGAAGCTGCGGCTGACGTTCGGGGCGAAGGGCGGCTGCATGAACAGCCGATGCCGGATCGCGCCCAGCAGGCCCGGCATGCGCTCGGCTGCCGGCGCGCCCTCGTCCGGCATCGCCTTGCGTCGCGACACCAGGTGCTGCACCAGCATGCAGCTCTGGACCACGATCACCAGGAAGAAGACCAGGAAGGCGCTCTTGCCCTCGTAGCCCGGAAAGGACAGCAGCAGCAGGGCCGGCACGTGGCTCATGCCGTAGACGCAGACCATGATGCCCCATTGCAGCTTGGCGTTGCGCTCGAGGAAGTGGCTCGGGTCGTCGGCCAGCGCGCTCACGACCGGGATGGCGAGGAACACGTAGACCGGGATGAACACCGTGAAGAGGTCGAAGTGGGCGGTCGCCACCAGCCAGAACTGGATCGGCAGCACCACGAAGAAAGCCAGGATCAGGCTGCGATGGTCGCCGCGCCGGGTCGGCGAGAGCGTGATGAACTCGCGCAGCGCCAGGAAGGCGATCAGTGCGAACAGCAGGGTCGCCACCCGTTCGCCCAGGGCCCAGCCGATCCAGAACACCACCACCATGAACCAGGTGGTGTTCAGCAGCGCGCGGAAATGCCGCAGCTCGCGCTGCCAGATCTCGTCGTGGACCGGGTTGCGGCGCTCCTTGAAGCTCAGCAGGAAGGCGACGGTACTGACGATGAACAGCAGGCCGAAGACAATGACGAACAGGGCCGCGACCTGGTGCGTCGGGGAAAGGCTGCGCAGGTAGTTGTTCATCTAGACGTTCCGCAGCGCCACCACGGCCTCGCGCGCCCGGTCGAGAAAGGGCCGGCGTTCCTCGCCCTCCTCGAGCTCGATCGGCGCGCCGAAAGTGACCGAACACAGGATCGGCACCGGCACCACCTCGCCTTTTGGCATCACGCGCTGCACGTTGTCGATCCAGGCCGGCACCAGCACGACCTCGGGGAACATCTGGGCCAGCGTGAACAGCCCCGACTTGAATTTCTGCGGTTCACCCGTGTGGCCGCGCGTGCCCTCGGGAAAGATGATGATCGAGTAGCCGCCCTGCAGCGCTTCGATCAGCGGCTGCAGCGGCGCCAGCGCTTCATCGCTACCTGGCGGCGCGAGCGGCGAAGGCTCCGGTTCGGAGGCCGGCTGCGACAGCGGAATCTCGAACTGCGCGCCGGCGGGCTCGGCCGCGGCGAATGCGACAGGCGCCTCGTCGAGCGAGGGTTCGATACGGACCGCGGGCGGTGGCTCGGGCGGTGCCGGCGGCACCACCGGCGCGCCGCCGCCGCGCTCGACATAGATCGCATGGAACACCTCGGTCGTGATCCAGCGCTTGAAGGGCGTGTTGGCCCAGTAGTCGCGCGCCGCGATCGGCCGCGTGATGCCGCGCAGTTCCTCGGGCAGGGCAGCCCAGATCATCACGAGGTCGAGATGGCTCTGGTGGTTGGCGAAGTAGATGCGCTGCTCGGCCTTGGGCGGGCAGCCCCACCAGCGCGCCTGGGCGCCGGTGAGCAGCCGGATCAGGCCCAGCAATCCCCACCCCGTGAACTTTGCAAGCAACATGGTCCCGATGATACGGGGCGGTCCTCACGGCAATTCCGCCGACGGCATGCGTGCGGCAATCGTCGCCGTGCGGCTCGCGAGATAGCCCGATCCCTGCCGGCGCTCGAAGAACTTCGGGCTCGGCAGCATCACGGCCAGCCGGGCCGCCTCGTTGACGCCGAGGCGTGCCGCGGGCTTCTTGAAGTAGTGCTGCGCCGCCGCCTCGGCACCGAAGATGCCTTCACCCCATTCGACGTTGTTGAGGTAGATCTCGAGGATCCGTTCCTTGCTCAGAAAGGTCTCGAGCGCGGTAGCCAGCAGCAGCTCCTGCCCTTTGCGCAGCATCGTGCGCTCGCTCGACAGCAGCAGGTTCTTGGCCAGCTGCTGCGTGATGGTCGAGCCGCCGCGCAATGGCGCCGGGCGCGGTTCCTTGCCGCGCGCGCGCATCTGGGCGGCGCGTCTGGCGGCGATCTCCTCGGCCTTGGCATTGCGTTGCCGGGCCCGCTCGATGGCCTCCCACTCCACGCCCTGGTGGTAGATGAACTCGCTGTCCTCGCTGGCGATCACGGCGCGCTTGAGGCTGTCGGAGATCCGGCTGTAGGGCACCCACTGCTGCCGCCATTCGCGCTCGCCGTTGCTGCGCCCCTGGGTGGCGAGCTGCCAGGCCTCGGAGCGCTGGAAGGTCGTCGACTGCGGATCGATCACCGCCATCGCGGCGATCCGGAGGATGAAGAAGAGCTGCAGCGCGAAGGCCGCGATCAGCACGCAGCCGAGCCAGCGCAGGGCGGCGATCACTTGGCCTCGACGAGGGCGCGCAGCTCGGCCAGTACCGGGGCGGTCGGCGGCCGCACGCCGCGCCAGATCTCGAAGGCCTCGGCGGCCTGCTCCACCAGCATGCCGAGGCCGTCGCGCGGCACCGCGCCGTGGGCGCGGGCCCAGTCCATGAAGCCCGCTGCGGCGGCGCCATACATCATGTCGACCGCCAGCGCGCCGGGCTTCAGCACGCTGGCCGGCACCGGCACCTCGCCGCCGGACAGGCTCGACGCGGTCGCGTTCACCAGCACGTCGAAGCGGCCCGGCACGCTGTCGAGCGCCTGTGCCTCGAGCGTGACCCCATGCTGCAAGGCCAGCGCCGCATGCCGCTGCACCAGCGCGATCGCCTTGGACAGCGTGCGGTTCGCCACCACGACCCGGCGCGGTCCGGCTTCGAGCAGCGGCCCCAGCACGCCCGCGCTGCCGCCGCCCGCGCCCAGCAGCAGCAGCTCGCTGTCCGCCAGCGTGACGCCCGCGTGGACCCGGATGTCGTTGACCAACCCGATGCCGTCGCTGTTGTCGCCGTGCACGCCGTCGTCGCGGAAGCTCAGCACGTTGACCGCCTGGGCCAGTGCCGCGCGCGGCGTCAGGTGCTGCGACAGCGCCGCGGCCTCGAACTTGAACGGCACCGTCACGTTGCAGCCGCGCGCCGTGCCCGTGGTCTGGGCGCGGAACGCCGCCACCGCGCCGGCGAAGTCGTCCAGCGGCGCGAGGCGGCGGCCGTATTCCAGCTGCTGTCCGGTCAGCTCGGCGAAGCGGGCATGGATCCAGGGCGAGCGGCTGTGTTCGACCGGGTGGCCCATCACGCAATACAGGTCGGTCATCGTCGGTCGCTCATTGTCTGGACGACAGCTGGGTCTCCAGCGTCTCGTCGCGGGTGAACTTGAAGCGCGACGGCAGCACGATCTGGTCGGTCTGGCGCCGCATCGCATCGGTGAACTTGCCGAAGCTGCCGATGCTGCGAACGATCGCCTGGGCGCGGCGGTCGAGCGTGCGGTCGCCCGAGCCCTCGACGATGTCGGTCGCGAGGATCGAGCCGTCGTGGTTGACGGTCACCATCATCGTCAGCTCGCCGTAGAGCTTCTTGCCCGCCGATTCGGGGAAGTTCTCGGTGCCGCGCACCTCGATCTTGCGGCGCAGCGCGTCGACATAGGCCGCGTAGGCCGCCTCGCGCGTGGCCGGGCTGATGTAGCGCTTCTTGGGCCGCGCGTTCTCTTCGTTGACGCGGCGCTCGATCTCTGCCAGCAGCTCGACCAGCTGGCGACGTTTTTCTTCGCGTGCCGCGCTCTCGCTCGGGTTGCCCTTGGCGCGCGGATCGGGCAGCGGCATGTTGGCGAGCTGCTGCTTGATCTGGGCCAGCAGCAGCATCTGCTGCTGCTGCATGGCTTCGACCTGGCGCTGGGCGTCCTCCATCGAATCGCCGATGGCGGTGAAGGTGGAGGGCGGCAGCGGGCTGGTGGCACGACCGCGGTCGAGGTCGCCGCCGCCGGCCAGCGAGGCCTGGGCGATCGCGCGGGCCTTGTCGGGCCGCTCGTTGGTCCGGGCGTTGACCAGGATCACCTCGAGCGGCGTTTCCTGGAAGACCCGGTTGAAGGACTCCGGATCGACGAAGCGGACCGCCAGCAAGGCGGCATGCGCGGCGACCGACAGGCCGAGCGCGATCTGCAGCGTGCTGAGGTCGCGCAGGTTCATGCCGGTGCGTTCTCCGGAGCGGCCTCGCTGTCGGCGAGGTCGACCGCGATGGCGATCGGCCCGGCGACTTCTTCCTCGTCCTCGCCGCTGTCGTCGGCGGCCGCATCGGCCGGTGCGGCATCGAGCCGTTCGATGACCGTGCCGTGGACGTCGAGCGCGATCTCATCGATCTCGCCGAGCCGCACCCGCACTCGCGCGCCGCGCTGCAGGCCTTGCGTGCCGGTCACCTCGAACACCAGCGGCAGCTGGTCGGCCCGCGCCAGGGCGCCGTTCGGCAGTTCCTTGATGAGGGCCGCCTCGAGCTCGGTGATGCCTTCCTGCTGCAGGTACTTCAGGGTCCAGAAGCGTTCCATGCCGCCCTGGTGGCCGTTGTAGGTGCTGTAGGCGGCATCGAAGCCCGAGAGGATCGAGAACAGGTCGGCGTCCTTGGGCTTGAACGGCGCCGCCAGCGCGGCGGTCTTGCCGTGGCGCGCCGCCGCGATGATCTGCCACTGGTTCACGAGGTCGGTGTAGCGGCGCAGCGGCGAGGTGCTCCAGGCGTAGCTCTTCACGCCGAGGCCCGCGTGCGGCAGTGCCCGCGTGCCCATCCGCACCTTGATGCCGGGCGCCAGGCTGGCCTGGCTGCGGTAGAGGCCGGGCACGCCGAGCTCGCCGAGCCATCCGCCCCAGCTGCTGTTGGCCAGGATCATCGCCTCGGAGACGATCAGGTCGAGCGGCGCGCCGCGCTGACGGGTGCCGATCTGCACCTGCTCGTTGCCGGTCGGCTCGCCGTCGTTGCCGAGCAGCCGGAAGGTGTAGTCGGGCCGGCTGAAGTTCTCGGGCTTGCCGCGCACCACCTCGCGCTGTGCCTTCAGCTGCTTCGCCAGGCGGAACAGGAAGGACAGCGGCGCGCGCAGCGGCGCCAGCGCCGCCGGCGTTTCCGCACCGCCGGCCGACGGGTCTTCGAGCCAGGCCTGGTCGATCACGCTGTCGAGCTGGTCGTGGCGCAGGTTGGCCACGATCGGCACCCGCTCGAGCCGGGTCTCGGTGCCCTGCAGCGCCAGCGTCGCCTCGTCGAAGGTCGCGTAGAGCGAGACGGCCGGGCAGTCGCGCCCTTCCTGCAGCGTGTAGGCCTCGACCACGTGGTCGGGCAGCATCGTGATCTTGTGGCCCGGCATGTAGACCGTCGACATGCGCGCGCGCGCCACCTGGTCGATGGCGCTGCCCGGCACCAGGGCCAGCCCGGGCGCCGCGATGTGGATGCCGACCACCACGGTGCCGCTGCCGAGCCCCTGGACCGACAGGGCGTCGTCGATCTCGGTGGTCTGCGAATCGTCGATCGAGAAGGCCTGCACGTCCGCCAGCGGCAGTTCGTCGGCGATCGCCGGCGCCTGCAGCGCCGGGAAGCCGGTGCCTTTCGGGAAGTTCTCGAACAGGAAGCGGCGCCAGTGGAACTGGTAGGCCGAGTCGATTGCGCCGGCCTGTTTCAGCAGCTCGAGCGGCGGGCGCTGGGTGGCGCGGGCGGCGTCGACGACCGCCTTGTATTCGGGCGCGTTCTTGTCGGGCTTGAACAGGATCTTGAACAGCTGCTCGCGCACCGGCTCCGGGCAGACGCCCGCGGCCAGCTGGCCCGCCCATTCGGCGATCTGGGCCTGCACCAGCTTCTTCTTCTCGATCGCGGCCAGCGCCTGCTGGATGATCTCGGCCGGCGCCTTCTTGAAGCGGCCCTTGCCGGCACGGCGGAAGTAGTGCGGGGCGTCGAACAGCGCCAGCAGCGCCGCGGCCTGCTGGACCAGCGTCGGACGGGCCTGGAAATACTCGGTGGCCAGCTCGTCGAAGCCGAATTCGCCCTCGGGCGCGAATTCCCAGGCGAGGTCGAGGTCGACCGTGGCGGCGAGCGCGCGGCCCTCTGCGATCAGCTCAGCCGGCGCCGGCTTCTCGAAGCGCAGCACGATATTGGCGCTCTTGACCTTGACCCGCTTGCCGGTCTCGAGCTCGACCTGGGCCGAGGCTTCGGCCTCCGACAGGACGCGGCCGCCCAGGTATTTGCCGGCTTCTTCGAACAATACAAACATGGCGCGGATTCTCCCATGCGCAGCGGCGCAGGCCGCTCAGACAGGGTCGATGAAGGCCAGAACCTCGTCCAGGTGCTGGGCCTCGAAGTCCGACAGCGCGTGGTCGCCGCCTTCGAGGAGCTTGATCCGGCTGCCCGGGTAGCGGTCCGACATGTCGCGCCAGTCGAGCACTTCGTCGCCCTTGGCGATGACCGCGAAGACCTGCTCCGGCCGGTCCAGCGGCCCTACCTGGAGCGCACGCAGCTCGGCGATGTATTCGGGACGGAAGTGGAAATGCTCGGACGGGTCGTGCCAGAGCGTCTGGTCGCCGATGTGACGCACCAGGTCGCGCGCCGGGTCGACCGCCGGGTTCAGCAGCACCGCCCGGCAATAGGTTGTGGCTGTTACATATGTGGCGTAGAAGCCGCCGAGCGACGAGCCCACCACCGCCATCGAACTGCGCGGCCAGCCGGCGATGCCCCGCATCACGAGCGCGACCGCCTCGCGCGGCGAGGGCGGCAGCTGGGGGCACCACCAATGCAGGTTCGGGTGCAGTTTGGCCACGCGCTGCGCCATCTGGCTGGCCTTGGTCGACCGGGGCGAGGAGCGGAAGCCGTGGAGATAGAGCAGGTGGGTGGTGGGCGGCATGCCGCGATTATCCGGAACCGGGGCCGGAATTGGCCCTGGGGCCCATCCGGAGGGCCTCGGGCGGCGATAATCCCCACCCCATGTCGGCCGTCTTCAATCAACCTTCGCTCGCACGGCGCGTGTTGCCCGTGTTCCAGGGCTTCGACGGCTTCCTCGCCTTCGCCGTGCTGCTGCTGGGCTGTGCCGGCATGCTGACCATGTATTCGTCCGGCTACGACCATGGCACCCGCTTCGTCGACCACGGCCGCAACATGCTGCTGGCCGCCTTCATCATGTTCGTGGTGGCCCAGGTGCCGCCGCAGCGCCTCATGATGGCCGCGGTGCCGATCTACACCTTGGGCGTGGCGCTGCTGGTGGCGGTGGCGCTGTTCGGCATCACCAAGAAGGGCGCCCAGCGCTGGATCAATGTCGGCGTCGTGATCCAGCCCAGCGAGATCCTCAAGATCGCGATGCCGCTGATGCTGTCCTGGTGGTTCCAGCGCCGTGAGGGGCAGCTGCGGCCGCTCGACTTCATCGTCGCCACCTTGCTGCTGGCGGTGCCGGTCGGCCTGATCATGAAGCAGCCCGACCTCGGCACCGCGCTGCTGGTGCTGGCCACCGGGCTGTCCGTGATTTTCTTCGCCGGCCTGTCGTGGAAGCTGATCTTGCCGCCGGTGGTGATCGGCCTGGTCGTGGTGGCGCTGATCGTCGGCTTCGAGTCCCAGCTGTGCGCCAACGGTTTCGACTGGAAGATCCTGCACGACTACCAGAAGCAGCGCGTCTGCACGCTGCTCGACCCGACCAAGGACCCGCTCGGCAAGGGCTTCCACATCATCCAGGGCATGATCGCCATCGGCTCCGGCGGCGTCGGCGGCAAGGGCTTCATGCAGGGCACCCAGACCCACCTCGAGTTCATCCCCGAGCGCACAACCGACTTCATCTTCGCCGCCTACTCCGAGGAATTCGGCCTGGCCGGCAACCTGGCGCTGATCGCCGCCTTCATCTTCCTGATCTTCCGCGGCCTGGCGATCGCGCTCGACGCGCCGACCCTGTTCTCCCGTCTGCTGGCTGGCGCGGTCACCATGATCTTCTTCACCTACGCCTTCGTGAACATGGGCATGGTGAGCGGCATCCTGCCGGTGGTGGGGGTGCCGCTGCCCTTCATCAGCTATGGCGGCACTGCGATGGTCACCCTGGGGCTGGGGCTGGGCATCCTGATGTCCATATCCCGCGCCAAGCGATTGATCCAGAGCTGACGTCCTTCTGGCATTCCGCTCCTAGAATGCCTTGATGATTTCTCGCGAACCCACCATCGAGCGCCTCGCCACGGCGCAGAACCTCCTGCTCACGCCCTTCGGTCTCGACGAATCGCACCTGTCGCGTGCGCTCGCCGAGATCAAGGCGCACAAGGTGGACGACGCCGATCTCTACTTCCAGTACACGCGCAGCGAAGGCTGGAGCCTCGAAGAGGGCATCGTCAAGACCGGCAGCTTCAGCATCGACCAGGGCGTCGGGGTGCGCGCGGTCAGCGGCGAAAAAACCGCCTTCGCCTATTCGGACGACATCTCCGAGGCCTCGCTGCTCGATGCCGCACGCACCGTGCGCAGCATCTCCTCCGCCGGCAAGACCGCGCGGGTCAAGGCGCCGGCGCGCAAGATCGCCGGCAGCCGCTCGCTCTACGACGGCATCGACCCGATCTCGACCCTGGACAGCACGGCCAAGGTCAAGCTGCTCGAGAAGGTCGAGCAGCTGGCCCGCTCGCGCGACCCGCGGGTGGCACAGGTCATGGCCGGCCTGGCGAGCGAATACGACGTGGTACTGGTGGCGCGCGCAGACGGCACCCTGGCGGCCGACGTGCGGCCGCTGGTGCGGCTGTCGGTCACCGTGATCGCCGAGCAGAACGGCCGCCGCGAGGTCGGCTCCGGCGGCGGCGGCGGCCGTTTCGGCCTGGCCTACTTCGACGACGCGCACATCGCCGAGTACGTCGACCAGGCGGTCAAGTCGGCCCTCACCAATCTCGATTCGCGCCCGGCACCGGCCGGCGAGATGACCGTCGTGCTCGGCCCGGGCTGGCCCGGCATCCTGCTGCACGAGGCCATCGGCCACGGGCTTGAAGGCGACTTCAACCGCAAGGGCTCGAGCGCCTTCTCGGGCCGCATCGGCGAGCGCGTCGCGGCCAAGGGCGTGACCGTGCTCGACGACGGCACCATCGCCGACCGCCGTGGCTCGCTCAATGTCGACGACGAAGGCAACGCGACCCAGCGCAACGTGCTGATCGAGGACGGCATCCTCAAGGCCTACATCCAGGACTCGCTCAACGCCCGCCTCATGAAGGCCAAACCCACCGGCAACGGCCGCCGCGAGAGCTATGCCCACGCGCCGATGCCGCGCATGACCAACACCTACATGCTGGGCGGCAACCGGGTGCCGGAAGAAATCGTCGCCAGCATCAAGAAGGGCCTCTACGCCACCAATTTTGGCGGCGGCCAGGTCGACATCACGAGCGGCAAGTTCGTGTTCTCGGCCAGCGAGGCCTACTGGGTCGAGAACGGCAAGATCCAATACCCGGTCAAGGGCGCGACGATCGTCGGCAACGGCCCCGATGCGCTGACGCGCGTGACCATGATCGGCAACGACATGGCGCTCGATTCGGGGGTCGGCACCTGCGGCAAGGAAGGGCAGAGCGTGCCCGTGGGCGTCGGCCAGCCCACATTGCGCATCGACGGCCTGACGGTCGGCGGTACAGCCTGAGACCTTGCGGGACAGATCAAGAGATTGCGTAGCAATTTTTGCTCTGTCCTCAACTGACTAAATCCCTTCGCCGATTCGTAAATGCAGCCGTGAACGCGCTGCCTGTGCTACATTCCACCCCCATGTCCGCAGCTCGCGCTTATTACTTTGCCTTCTTTTGGTTCCCGGTCTCCGGCGGACGAGAGGTGCGCGCGTAAAGCAAGCAGACAGCAGAACCTCCCAAAACCGCCGGTGCCCCAAGCACCGGCGGTTTTTTTTTGCCCCACCGACATCCAGACCCCTCCAAGGAAGCACACATGAGCACGAAAGCCGCCCCGCCCAGCGACACCTGGTACGCGAACGTCGAGAAAACCAGCCGGACCGACGACGAACGCATCAAGGACATCACTGTGTTGCCTCCCCCCGAACATCTGATCCGCTTCTTCCCGATCGCCGGGACGCCGGTCGAATCGCTGATCACCCGCACCCGCCACGCGATCCACAAGATCATGGCCGGCAAGGACGACCGCCTGCTGGTGATCATGGGCCCGTGCTCGATCCACGATCCGGCCGCCGCGCTCGACTACGCGCGCCGCCTGAAGGCCGAGCGCGAGAAGTACGCCGGCACGCTGGAGATCGTGATGCGGGTCTACTTCGAGAAGCCGCGCACCACGGTGGGCTGGAAGGGGCTCATCAACGACCCCTACCTCGACGAGAGCTTCCGCATCGACGAGGGCCTGCGGATCGCGCGCCAGCTGCTGATCGACATCAACCGCCTGGGCCTGCCGGCCGGCAGCGAGTTCCTGGACGTGATCTCGCCCCAGTACATCGGCGACCTGATCTCCTGGGGCGCGATCGGTGCCCGCACCACCGAGAGCCAGGTGCACCGCGAACTGGCCTCTGGCCTGTCGGCGCCGATCGGCTTCAAGAACGGCACCGACGGCAACATCCGCATCGCCACCGATGCGATCCAGGCGGCGGCGCGCGGCCACCACTTCCTGTCGGTGCACAAGAACGGCCAGGTGGCGATCGTCCAGACCAACGGCAACCGCGATTGCCACGTCATCCTGCGCGGCGGCAAGGCGCCCAACTACGACGCCACCAGCGTCGCGGCGGCCTGCAAGGATCTCGAGGCGGCCAAGCTGCCGCCCAAGCTGATGGTCGACTGCAGCCACGCGAACAGCAGCAAGCAGCACCAGAAGCAGATCGAGGTCGCGCGCGATATCGCGGACCAAGTCGCGGGCGGCAGCCACAGCGTGTTCGGCCTGATGGTCGAGAGCCACCTGAAAGCCGGGGCGCAGAAGTTCACGCCCGGCAAAGACCCGATCGACGCGCTCGAATACGGCCAGAGCATCACGGATGCCTGCCTGGGCTGGGACGATTCGACAGAGGTCCTGGAGATCCTCTCGCAGGCGGTCAAGAAGCGCCGGAAGTGAAGGGCCGCCCGGCGCCGGCCTCGATCAGATCAGCGCCGCCAGGTCCGGCCAGTGGTGGCGCAGCAGCGCCGCCTCGTCGCCATCGGGCTGCATGAAGGCGAAGTCGTCGAAGTCGAAGCCGGGTCCGACGGTGCAGCTCACCAGTGTGTAGTCGGGTCCCCCCGGCCCGACGATCGGCCGCGCCGCCTGCCACTGGCCGGCCGGCACGGTGTGCTGGGGCCGGGTGCCGTGGACGTCGACCGGGCCGAGCCGCAGGTGGGCGGGCGGCGTGCGCAGCGCCGCGTCGCTGGTCCACAGTGCCAGCGGCGCGCCTTCGAGATGGATCCAGACCTCGTCGGACTGCACCCGGTGCCAGCGCGAATGCTGTTCGGCTTCGAGCAGGAAGTAGATGGTGGTCAGCGCATCGCGCGCCGCCCGGCCGTCGGCCGGCAGCACCTGCGCCGACGAGCGGAACATCTCGCGGTACCAGCCGCCCTCCGGGTGGGGCTGCAGCTGCAGGGTCTCGATCAGTTGGCGGGCGCGCATAAGCCGCTCATTGTGGCGCGCGCAGCGCCGAAAGCAGCTTGTCGTGCACGCCGCCGAAGCCGCCGTTGCTCATGCAGACGATGTGGTCTCCGGGTTGCGCCGCCGCCGCGACCTGCGCGACCAGCGGCTCGATGGCATTCGCCACCCGGGCCCGCGCGCCCATCGGTGCCAGGGCCGCGCCCGCATTCCAGTCGAGGCCGCCGCTGTGGCAGAACGACAGATCGGCGGCCTCCAGGCTCCAGGGCAGCTGGGCCGCCATGGTGCCGAGCTTCATCGTGTTGCTGCGCGGCTCGAACACCGCGAGGATGCGGTCCTGGCGGCGCCCGGCGGCATCGAGCTTCTGGCGCAGGCCGTCGAGCGTGGTGCGGATCGCGGTCGGATGGTGGGCGAAGTCGTCGTAGACCGTGATCGTCCCCGTGGCGCGTTCCACGCTGCCGCGCAGTTCCATGCGCCGCCGCACGTTCCGGAAGCTCGCCAGCGCGCCGGCGGCCTCGGCCGGCGCGACGCCGACATGCTCGGCGGCGACGATCGCCGCCAGCCCGTTCATCTGGTTGTGCAGACCCGACAGCGCCCATTCGACCCGCCCGACCCGTTCGCCGCCGCGCAGCACGTCGAAGGCGTCGTGCGGGCCCGCGGCCTGCCATTCGCCGCCGGCGCCGAAGCGCGCGAGCTCGCTCCAGCAGCCTTGGGCAAGCACGCGCTGCAGGCTGTCCTCGGTGGCGTTGACCACCACCCGCCCCTGGCCCGGGACCGTGCGCACCAGGTGGTGGAACTGCCGCTCGATCGCCGCCAGGTCGTCGAAGATGTCGGCGTGGTCGAATTCCAGGTTGTTCAGGATCGCGGTGCGAGGGCGGTAGTGGACGAACTTACTGCGCTTGTCGAAGAACGCCGTGTCGTATTCGTCCGCCTCGATGACGAAGGGTGCCGCCGCATCGGCGCCCAGCCGGGCCGAGACGCCGAAGTCGAGCGGCACGCCGCCGACCAGGAAGCCCGGCGCCCGGCCGGCGCGCTCGAGGATCCAAGCCAGCATCGAGGTGGTGGTGGTCTTGCCGTGGGTGCCGGCGACCGCCATCACGTGGCGTCCCTGCAGCACCTGCTCGGCCAGCCACTGCGGACCGCTGGTATAGGGCGCGCCGGCGTCGAGGATGGCCTCCATCAGCGGGAACTTGGGGCTGCCATCCGCCAGCCGGGCCCGGGAGACCACGTTGCCGACGACGAAGACGTCCGGCCTGAGCGCCAGCTGGTCGGCGCCGAAGCCCTCGATCAGCTCGATGCCGAGCGAGCGCAATTGGTCGCTCATCGGCGGATAGACGCCGGCGTCGCAGCCGGTCACCCGATGGCCGGTTTCGCGCGCAAGTGCCGCCACCCCTCCCATGAAGGTGCCGCAGATGCCGAGAATGTGAATGTGCATCGGTGGATTCTAGGAGCCCCCACGCTCCGTCACTTCGTGTACTCGCTGCCTCCCGAGGGGGCGCGGACCGCCTTGGGAGCGGCCGGCGGCGGTCCGGGGATCCGCAGGGGCCATTCACCTGCAAGCCGCGCAGTCCGGGCAAAATGGACCGATGGACACGTCGAAGCAGGAAATTGCCGCCACCGCGGCCCGCCTCGTGGTCGAGGAGGGGCTCGAATACGGACCCGCCAAGCGCCGGGCGGTGCGCGATCTCGGGTTGCCCGCGCGCACCGCGCTGCCCAACAACGACGAAGTCGAGGCCGAGGTCCGCGACTACATCCAGCTCTACTGCGCCGACACCCAGCCGCGAGAACTGCATGCGTTGCGCCTGCTGGCGCTCGAATGGATGGAGCGCATGGCGCAGTTCCGTCCCCATGTCGGCGGCGCCGTCTGGCACGGCACGGCGACGCGGCTGTCGGACATCTATATCCAGCTGTTCTGCGACGACTCCAAGTCGGCCGAGATCGCGTTGATCGATCATCACGTCGACTACGAGCCGCGGATGGTCACCGGCTTCCACGGCGAGCAGGTCGAGGCGCTCAGCGTGCATGCCGCCAGCCGCGCGCTGGGCGAAGAGATCGGCGTCCATCTGCTGGTCTACGACCTGGACGACCTGCGCGGGGCGCTGAAGCCCGACACCCAGGGTCGGGTGCCGCGCGGCAACCTGGCGGCGCTGCGGCGGCTGATGGAAAAAGAAAAGGACAACGGATGACTTCGAGCTCGACGCGCCGAGGCTGGCTCTATGGGGGCGTGGCGCTGATCGCCGCGGCCGCCGGGGTCGGCGGCGCCTGGTGGACCCAGCGCCGCGGCGCGGGCGGCGGCGAGAAGCTCGACGCGGCCTTCTGGGCCCAGCGTTTCGAGCGGCCCGAGGGCGGCGAGGTGGTGTTCGAAAGTCTCCGCGGCAAGCCGCTGGTGGTCAATTTCTGGGCCACCTGGTGCCCGCCCTGCGTCGAGGAAATGCCGATGATCGACGCCTTCTTTCGCGAAAATGCCGCCAACGGATGGCAAGTTGTCGGATTGGCCATCGATCAGCCCAGTGCGGTGCGCAAGTTCCTTACCAAGACGCCGGTCAGCTACCCGATCGGGCTGGCCGGGCTGCAGGGCACCGAACTGGTCAAGCAGATGGGCAACACGGCGGGCGGCCTGCCGTTCACCCTCGTGATCGATGCCGGCGGCTCGATCGCGGCGCGTAAAATGGGAAAGCTCGACGCCGGCGATCTTCAAGCATGGCGACGGGCCTAGTTCGCGGCTAGAATCCAGCCCCTACAAATCCGGTAGTTGGCGTTGAAACGCCGAAATAACCGGATCTTCAGGCGAGTTACATTCAAATGACCGGCAAAGCCGGCGCTGGAGTCCCATGGATCTACGCAAGCTCAAGACACTGATCGACCTGGTGTCCGAATCCAACATTTCCGAACTGGAAATCACCGAAGCCGAAGGCAAGGTCCGCATCGTCAAGGGTGGTGTCGCCGCGCCGGTCCAATATGTCCAGACGCTGTCTGCGCCGGCCGCGACCGGCGCCCAGCCGGCCGCTGGCGCCCCGGCGGCTGCTGCGCCCGCCGCCGCGCCGGCCGCGGCCGCCGCCACCGGCCACGCGATCAAATCGCCGATGGTCGGCACCTTCTACCGCTCCTCCAGCCCGGGCGCTCCTGCCTTCGTCGAGATCGGCAGCCAGGTCAAGGAAGGCGACACGGTCTGCATCATCGAGGCGATGAAGATCCTGAACGAGATAGAGGCCGACAAGTCCGGCACCGTGACCCAGATCCTCGGCGAGAACGGCCAAGCCGTCGAATACGGCCAGCCGCTGTTCATCATCGAGTGAGCATGTTCAAGAAGATATTGGTCGCCAACCGCGGCGAGATTGCGCTGCGAATCCAGCGCGCCTGCAGCGAACTCGGCATCAAGGCGGTGATGGTTTATTCCGAAGCCGATCGCGATGCCAAGTACGTCAAGCTGGCCGAGGAAGCGGTATGCATCGGCCCCGCGCCGTCGTCGCAGAGCTACCTGAACATGCCCGCCATCATCTCGGCGGCCGAAGTGACCGACTCGGAGGCGATCCATCCGGGCTACGGCTTCCTGAGCGAGAACGCCAACTTCGCCGAGCGGGTGGAGCAGAGCGGCTTCCAGTTCATCGGCCCGTCGCCCGAATCGATCCGCATCATGGGCGACAAGGTGTCGGCCAAGCAGGCCATGATCAAGGCCGGCGTGCCCTGCGTGCCGGGCTCCGAGGGCGAGCTCTCCGACGACGCCGCCACCAACAAGCGCATCGCCCGGGCGATCGGCTACCCGGTCATCATCAAGGCCGCGGGCGGCGGCGGCGGGCGCGGCATGCGGGTGGTGCACACCGAGGCGGCGCTGGTCAACGCGATCCAGATGACCAAGGCGGAGGCCGGCGCGGCCTTCAACAATCCGGCGGTCTACATGGAGAAGTTCCTCCAGGACCCGCGCCACATCGAGATCCAGATCCTCGCCGACAAGCACAAGAACGCGGTGTACCTCGGCGAACGCGACTGCTCGATGCAGCGTCGCCACCAGAAGGTGATCGAGGAATCGCCGGCGCCGGGCATCCCGCGCAAGCTGATCGAGAAGATCGGTGAGCGCTGCGCGGCGGCCTGCAAGAAGATCGGCTACCGCGGTGCCGGCACCTTCGAGTTCCTCTACGAGAACGGCGAGTTCTACTTCATCGAGATGAACACCCGCGTGCAGGTGGAGCATCCGGTGACCGAGTTCACCACCGGCATCGACATCGTGAAGACGCAGATCATGGTGGCGGCGGGCGAGAAGCTGCCGTTCACCCAGCGCCAGATCGAGGTCCGCGGCCATGCGATCGAGTGCCGCATCAACGCCGAGGACCCCTACAAGTTCACGCCCTCGCCGGGGCGCATCACGATGTGGCACCCGCCGGGCGGGCCGGGCGTTCGCGTGGATTCCCACGTCTACACCAACTACTTCGTGCCGCCGAACTACGACTCGATGATCGGCAAGATCATCGTCTACGGCGATACCCGCGAGCAGGCCATGGCGCGCATGCGCACGGCGCTCAACGAGACCGTGATAGAGGGCATCCAGACCAACATCGCACTGCACCGCGAGCTGATGGTCGACGCCAAGTTCATGGGTGGCGGCACCAACATCCACTATCTGGAAGAGTGGCTCGCTGCGCACAAGCGCTGAGCGGGCGAATCAACCATGTTCGAACTCCGCCTGCTGGCGCCTGAAGACCTGGTCGAGACCGTCAGCGAGGCGCTCGACGCGCTCGATGCGCTCAGCGTGTCGGTCGAGGATGCCGACGCGCAAACCGACGCCGAGCAGGCCCTGTTCGGCGAGCCCGGCATGCCGCCGCCGAAGGATGGCTGGCAGCGGTCGCGCGTGATCGCGCTGTTCGCGACCGAGGCCCTGGCGCGCGAAGCAGCGGCGCTGCTCGAGGCGCAGGACTTCTTCGCCGAGTGCCGCCTGCTGGGCCTGGCCGAGGTGCCGGAGCAGGATTGGGTGCGGCTGACGCAGTCGCAGTTCGCGCCGGTCGAGATCACCCCCGAGTTCTGGATCGTGCCGACCTGGCACGAGCCGCCGGCGCAGGCGCGCCAGGTGATCCGGCTCGATCCCGGGCTGGCCTTCGGCACCGGGACGCATCCGACCACGCGCATGTGCCTGCGTTGGATCGCCACGCGCGGCGGCCTGGCCGGCCAGCGTGTGCTCGACTACGGCTGCGGCTCGGGCATTCTCGCGATCGGCGCGGCGAAACACGGCGCCACCGACATCGACGCGGTGGACATCGATCCGGCCGCGGTCGAGTCGACCGGCCTCAATGCCGACGCCAACGGCGTCCGGCTCAAGGCCGGCCTGCCGGATGCATCGGCCGGCCGCTACGACGTCGTGCTGGCGAACATCCTCGCGACACCGCTCAAGGTGCTGGCTCCGCTGCTCTGCGCACATGTCGCGCCGGGCGGCGCGCTGGTGCTGGCCGGCATCCTCGAGCGCCAGGCCGACGAGCTGAAGGCCGCCTATGCGCCCTACGCGGCGCTGGAGGTCAGCGACAGCGAGGACGGCTGGATCCTGATGACCGCAAGGCTGTAGAACGCCGAGGCTGTTGCCTCCGGCAACAATACAATCGGCGCCACATGAGCCTGGTCACCCGCTGCCCCGCGTGCGACACCACTTTCAAGGTGGTGCGGGACCAGCTTCGCATCTCGGACGGGTGGGTTCGCTGCGGACGCTGCAGCCAGGTGTTCGACGCCACCATCGACCTGCAGGAAACACCGCCGGCCTCCTCCAGTCCTGCGGTCGCGGCGCCGGAGCCGGGCGAGCCGCCGCCGCACACCGATCCGGAGCCGCCGGCGGCCACCGCAGCCGAAACGGCCGACGCTCCTGCGGAAGCGATCGCCGAGACCGACTTCTTCGACGACGAACAGGCGTCGGGCCCGGCACCGCTGGCCCCCTCTGACGGCTTCCTTGCTCCGAGACCCATGTCGTGGCCCGATGCGGATTCGCTGCTGCTCGGCGACCAGGGGCGCACGGCCGTGCGGCCTCCCGTGCCGCCGCCGCTGGCCTTCCCGGACATCGACCTCACGCTGCCGTCGCGTCCTGCCACTTTGGCGAGCGCGGTCACGCCGCCGGAGGCCGACGACAGCGGCCACATGCAACTCGAGAAGGCGCTGCGCCGCGCCCGCATCAAGTCGGCCAAGATCGCCCGCGCGAAAGCCAAGGAGCAGGCCGCTGCCGCTGCCGCTGCCGTGGCCGAGGTCGCGCCGGTGGTGCAGGCCGCGAGCGAGCCCGAGCCGGCAGCGGGCAGAGCCGATGCGGCATCCGCGACCGCGCTGGACGCCGAGCCGTTGCCGGCCTTCCTGGGCATCGACGAAGCCCCGATCGGCTGGCGGCGACCCGCGGTGCGACGCTCGCTGGTCGTTGCCGCCGTGCTGGCCGCACTGCTGCTGCTGGCGCAGGTCCTGCATCAGGAGCGCGACCTGATCGCGGCCCGCCAGCCCGCCTTGCGGCCGCTGCTCGACGGCCTGTGCCGCGTCACCGGCTGCACGCTGACCGCCCTGCGGCAGATCAACGACATCAAGATCGACGGCGCCTCGTTCGCGCGCGACAAGGAGGGCGACGGCTTCCACCTCGGCTTCACGGTGCGCAACAGCGCGACCCTGCCGCTGGCGATGCCCGCGGTGGAGTTGTCGCTGCTCGATACCCAGGAGCGGGCCGTGGTGCGGCGCGTGCTCATGCCTTCCGATTTCGGTGCGCCGGCGGTGCTGCCGGCGCACGCCGAGCGCTCGGCCTCGCTGGCTCTTCGCCTCAGCGGCGACGAGGCGGCTTCGATGCCGCCGGTCGCCGGCTTTCGTCTCGAGGCGCTCTATCCCTGAGCGCCACGGCCTTTCAGCTTTTTCAATCCAACCAGTGGCTCATCCATGGCAGCAGTGATTTGCGGTTCCCTCGCGTTCGACACCATCATGACTTTCGAAGGGCGGTTCGCGGACCAGATCCTGCCGGACCAGTTGCACATCCTCAACGTGTCCTTCCTGGTGCCGGGCTTGCGGCGGGACTTTGGCGGCTGCGCCGGCAACATCGCCTACAGCCTGAACGCCCTCGGCGGCACCGCGCTGCCGATGGCGACGGTCGGCAGCGACGGCGCCGACTACATCGAGCGCCTGCGCACGCTGGGCATCAGCACCGAGTTCGTGCGCCAGGTCGGCGATACCTTCACGGCCCAGGCCATGATCATGAACGACCGTGACAACAACCAGATCACGGCCTTCCATCCGGGCGCGATGCAGCAGGCGCACATCACGAAGGTGGCCGCGCGCGACGACATCAAGCTCGGCATCGTCGCGCCCGACGGCCGCGACGCCATGCTTCAGCATGCCGAGCAGTTCAAGGCGGCCGGCATCCCGTTCGTCTTCGATCCGGGCCAGGGCCTGCCGATGTTCGACGGCAAGGAACTGGCGCATTTCGTCGACCTGGCGAGCTGGGTGGTGGTCAACGACTACGAGGGCAAGATGCTGTCGCAGCGGACCGGATGGAGCCTGGCGGAGATCTCGAAGCGGGTCGAAGGCCTGGTCGTGACGCTGGCGGCCGAGGGCTGCGAGGTGTGGACGAACGGCGAGCGCGAACATGTGCCGGCGGTCACTCCCGCGGCGGTGGTCGAGCCGACCGGCTGCGGCGACGCCTGGCGCGGCGCCTTGCTGTTCGGACTCGAGCAGGGCTGGGCGCTGGCGCGCTGCGCTGCCTTGGGCAACCACCTGGGGGCGCTCAAGATCGCCCAGCGCGGCCCGCAGAACTACCAGGTCGACCGCAACGCTCTGGGCCTCTGACCCCATGAAAAAAGCCCGGCACCTTTCGGTGCCGGGCTTGTGCCTTCAAGGCCGCTGGAAGACTCAGGGCTTGCTGGCCGTCGGGAACGGCCAGGCAGCCTGCGGGTTCAGCGTGGTCTGGGCAGCAGGAGCAGGCGCTACGGCAGCCTTGGCGGGAGCCTTCGCAGCCTTCTTGGCAGCGGGCTTCTTCGCGGCTTTCTTGGCAGCGGGCTTTTTCGCCGCAGCCTTCTTCGCCGGGGCCTTCTTGGCAGGCGCCTTTTTCGCAGCGGCCTTCTTCGCCGGGGCCTTCTTGGCTGCTGCCTTCTTGGCAGGGGCCTTCTTCGCCGGGGCCTTCTTGGCTGCTACCTTCTTGGCGGGGGCCTTCTTGGCAGGCGCCTTCTTGGCGGCGACCTTCTTGGCCGCTACCTTCTTCGCCGGAGCCTTCTTGGCCGCGACCTTCTTTGCCGGCGCCTTCTTGGCTACGACCTTCTTGGCGGGAGCCTTCTTTGCCGGAGCCTTCTTTGCAGCGGCTTTCTTAGCCGGCGCTTTCTTTGCAGTTGCCATTTCTATTTCTCCTTGATCAAGTTGAAAAAATCAACCTTTTGAAGCACTCCACGCATGTTGGTCAGCGTGAAGCGATTCATGGCGTTGGAACGGATTCCAGCACCATGAACACCGTCGCCCTCAGCAATGCCGCACTCTCCGGTGCAGTGTGTTGCTGAAGGCTTTTTCTGAATGCACTTTGTTCTTGTCGGAAAGTCTCAGTCCCAGGAGAGCGCACCGCCCGATTGATACTCGATCACGCGGGTTTCGAAGAAGTTGCGCTCCTTCTTGAGGTCAATCATTTCGCTCATCCAGGGGAAGGGGTTTTCTTCGTTCGGGAAGAGCGTTTCGAGGCCGATCTGCTGCGCGCGCCGGTTGGCGATGTAGCGCAGGTAGCCCTTGAACATGGAGGCGTTCATGCCGAGCACGCCACGCGGCATGGTGTCTTCGGCGTACTTGTACTCGAGCTCGACGGCCTTCATGAAGAGGGCCTTGATCTCGGCCTTGAACTCGGCCGTCCAGAGGTGCGGATTCTCGAGCTTGAGCTGGTTGATCAGGTCGATGCCGAAATTGCAGTGCATCGACTCGTCGCGCAGGATGTACTGGTACTGCTCGGCGGCGCCGGTCATCTTGTTCTGGCGGCCCAGCGCGAGGATCTGCGTGAAGCCGACGTAGAAGAAGAGGCCTTCCATGAGGCAGGCGAAGACGATCAGCGACTTCAGCAGGGTCTGGTCGGTCTCGTGGGTGCCGGTCTTGAAGTTCGGGTCGCTGATGGCGTCGATGAACGGGATCAGGAACTGGTCCTTCTCGCGGATCGACGGCACTTCGTTGTAGGCGTTGAAGATCTCGCTCTCGTCCAGGCCCAGCGATTCGACGATGTACTGGTAGGCGTGCGTGTGGATCGCTTCCTCGAAAGCCTGGCGCAGCAGGAACTGGCGGCATTCGGGCGCCGTGATGTGGCGGTAGGTGCCCAGCACGATGTTGTTGGCGGCCAGCGAGTCGGCGGTCACGAAGAAGCCGAGGTTGCGCTTGACGATGCGGCGCTCGTCCTCGGTCAGGCCGTTGGGGTCTTTCCAGAGCGCGATGTCGCGCGTCATGTTCACTTCCTGCGGCATCCAGTGGTTGGCGCAGGTGGCGAGGTACTTTTCCCAGGCCCACTTGTACTTGAACGGCACCAGCTGGTTGACGTCGGTCTGGCCGTTGATGATGCGCTTGTCGGCCGCCTTGACGCGGTGCGCGGCCGGCGCGACGGGCACTGCGGCCTGCGCGGGGCGCAGCGCTGCGCCGTCATCGAGCGTGCGCGCAGCGGAAGAAACTTGGGGAGCAATTTGCGAAGTCGGGAACTCCGACGAGCGGGCGACTGGCGCGCCGCTGTTCGATGGGTGCCGCAATCCTTGAGGCAGATCCTTTGGCAAGGAGGGCTTGACTTCTTCGTCCCAGGTCAACATAGAAAAATCCAATGCTCAAATTATGTGAGCAACGATGTGAGTTGCAAAGTGCTCCTCACATCGCGCTTCAATTATGTGGTCGTTATGTTGTTCGCATGCATCGCAATTTGTCAGTCGATGCCGCGAACCACGACAACTTCAGGCCGACATCACTGGCAGGCTTCGCAGGTCGGATCGTCGACGCCGCAGAACGCGATGTCGGTGGCGGGCATCGCGCTGAGTTGCGCTTGCGCTGCGCGCGCTGCCGCTTCGAGTGCGCTCATGCCCGATGAAGCATCGCCGCTGCCCGACGACACGGCGTTGAGGCGACCCGATTGCACGGTCGATTTCTCGGCGTGCGTCGCGCTCTGCGTGCGCAGGTAGTAGGTGGTCTTGAGACCGCGCAGCCAGGCCAGCTTGTAGGTGTCGTCGAGCTTCTTGCCCGATGCGCCGGCCATGTAGATGTTGAGCGACTGTGCCTGGTCGATCCACTTCTGGCGCCGTGCCGCGGCCTCGACGAGCCAGGTGGTCTCGACCTCGAAGGCGGTGGCGTAGAGCGCCTTGACGTCTTGCGGCACACGGTCGATCGGGCGCAGCGAGCCGTCGAAGTGCTTCAGGTCCATCACCATCACGTCGTCCCACAGGCCCAGGCGCTTGAGGTCGCGCACCAGGTAGTGGTTGATGACGGTGAACTCGCCCGACAGGTTCGACTTGACCGACAGGTTGCCGAAGCAAGGTTCGATCGAGGCGTCGACGCCGATGATGTTCGAGATGGTGGCGGTCGGCGCGATGGCGACGCAGTTGGAGTTGCGCATGCCGTCGGTCTTGATCTTCTGGCGCAGCGCGTCCCAGTCGAGCGTCGACGAGCGGTCGACCTCGACGTAGCCGCCGCGGGCCTTCTCGAGCAGGTCGAGGGTGTCGGGCGGCAGCACGCCCTTGTCCCACAGCGAGCCCTTGTAGCTCGAGTACTTGCCGCGTTCGCGCGCCAGCTCGGTCGAGGCCCAGTAGGCGTGGTAGCAGATCGCTTCCATGGATTCGTCGGCGAACTGCACGGCGTCCTGCGAGGCGTAGGGGATGCGCAGCTCGTAGAGCGCGTCCTGGAAGCCCATCAGGCCGAGGCCGACCGGGCGGTGGCGCAGGTTGGAGTCGCGCGCCTTCTTGACCGCGTAGTAGTTGATGTCGATCACGTTGTCGAGCATCCGCATCGCGGTGGAGATGGTGCGCTGGAGCTTGGCCTGGTCGACCTTGCCGTCCTTCAGGTGCTGCAGCAGGTTGACCGAGCCGAGGTTGCAGACCGCGGTTTCGGTGTCGCTGGTGTTGAGCGTGATCTCGGTGCAGAGGTTCGACGAATGGACCACGCCGGCGTGCTGCTGCGGCGAGCGCACGTTGCAGGCGTCCTTGAAGGTGATCCAGGGATGGCCGGTCTCGAACAGCATCGTGAGCATCTTGCGCCACAGGTCCGAGGCCTGCAGCGTGCGGCTCGGCGTGATCTCGCCGCGGGCAGCCTTTTCTTCGTAGGCGACGTAGGCGGTCTCGAAGTCGAGGCCGAACTTGTCGTGCAGGTCGGGCACGTTCGACGGCGAGAACAGGGTCCAGCTGCCCTTTTCCATGACGCGGCGCATGAACAGGTCGGGGATCCAGTTGGCCGTGTTCATGTCGTGCGTGCGGCGGCGGTCGTCGCCGGTGTTCTTGCGCAGCTCGAGGAATTCCTCGATGTCGAGGTGCCAGGTCTCCAGGTAGGTGCAGACGGCGCCCTTGCGCTTGCCGCCCTGGTTGACCGCCACCGCGGTGTCGTTGACCACCTTGAGGAAGGGCACGACGCCCTGCGATTCGCCGTTGGTGCCCTTGATGTGGCTGCCGAGGGCGCGCACTCGGGTCCAGTCGTTTCCGAGGCCGCCGGCGAACTTCGACAGCAGCGCGTTTTCCTTGATGGATTCGTAGATGCCGTCGAGGTCGTCGGGCACGGTGGTCAGGTAGCAGCTCGACAGCTGCGAGCGCAGGGTGCCGCTGTTGAACAGGGTCGGGGTGCTCGACATGAAGTCGAAGGACGACATCACCTCGTAGAACTCGATGGCGCGGGCTTCGCGGTCGATCTCGTTGAGCGACAGGCCCATCGCGACGCGCATGAAGAAGGCTTGCGGCAGCTCGATGCGCGACTTGCGCACGTGCAGGAAGTAGCGGTCGTACAGGGTCTGCAGGCCGAGGTAGTCGAACTGCAGGTCGCGCTCGGGCTTGAGCGCCGCGCCCAGGCGGGCCAGGTCGAACTGCAGCAGCTTCTCGTCGAGCAGCTCGTTGTCGACGCCCTTCTTGATGAAATGCGGGAAGTAGTCGGCGTAGGCCTGGGCCCGTTCGGCCAGCGGCACTTCGCGGCCGATCACTTCCTTGAAGATCGTGTGCAGCAGCAGGCGGGCGGTGGCGAAGGTGTAGTCGGGGTCTTTCTCGATCAGCGTGCGGGCGGCCAGGATCGAGGCCTTGTAGACCTCGTCGAGCGGCACGCCGTCATACAGGTTGCGCATGGTCTCGGCAACGATCGGGCCGGCCGTGATGCTGTCGCCGAGGTCGGTGCAGGCGGATTCGATCAGGCCCTTGAGCTCGTTGAGGTCGAGCGCGACGCGCTCGCCGCGGTCCAGCACGTGCAGCGTGGAGACCGCGACCGGGGCTTCCTGCTCGCCTTGCTTGCTGCGCTCCTGGGAGCGGCGCTCGCGGTACAGCACGTAGGCGCGTGCGATTTCGTGGTGGCCGCCGCGCATCAGGCCGAGTTCGACCTGGTCCTGCACGTCTTCGATGTGGAAGGTGCCGCCGCCGGGACGCGAGCGCACCATCGCGCGCACCACGGCCTGGGTCAGGGTGTCGACCGTCTCGCGCACGCTGGCCGATGCCGCGCCCTGGGTGCCGTGCACGGCGAGGAAGGCCTTCATCATCGCGATCGCGATCTTGTTGGGCTCGAAGGGCACCACCGCGCCGTTGCGGCGGATGATCTGGTAGTGGGCCAGCGCGTTGCTGGCGGGTGAGCCGGCGACGTCGCGCTGCTGGAGCGGCGTCGAGGAGGAGGAATGGGGGGCGGAGGGGGTGCTCAGGGCAGTTTGCATGCGAAACCTCGGTTGGCAATTCTTGTTGGGGCGGCGGTGCCAGGGCGGCCATGGGTTTGGGCGTCGGGCGCCGGGCAGGACACACTATATCTAGGGTCTGGTGGGTCTACAACCCACTAGATGTAGTGTTTTCCATAAATGTTAAAAAATGTTTTTGGGCGCATGGCGGGGCTGGAATGCGGTTGTGCCCCGTGCCCGTTGATCGACGTTAGCGCAGCCCCCGTCCGACGGGCGTTGCGGCCGTTTTTGGGCTTGGAAACCGCATGGTTGCTGCACTCGGGCCGCTCTGGGCAAGCCTTCGTGCGGACGCATCGCGAGCCGCCCAGCGATTGAAAAAAACTAGCGGTCGATGGTGTCCGGGGGAAACATCGCGCCGTCCCAGCCGAGCTGCTCGCGCAGCAGGCACCAGTCGAAGCCGGCGCCCGGGTCTTCCTTGCGGCCGGGTGCGATGTGCTGGTGGCCGGCGATGAAGCGGATCGGGTGGCGCTGCGCAAGCGCCGGGCAGAGGCTGGCCAGGGTCTCGTACTGGGCACTCTCGAAGGGCCCGCCCTCGATGCCTTCGAGCTCGATGCCGATCGAATCGTCGTTGCAGTTGGCGCGGCCGCGCCAGGACGACGCACCGGCATGCCAGGCGCGGTCGTCGCAGCTCACGAACTGCCAGAGCTCGCCGTTCCGCCGCACATAGAAGTGCGCCGAGACCTCGAGGCCGCGGATGCTGCCGAAGTAGGGATGCGCATCCCAGTCGAGGCGATTGGTGAACAGCTGCTGGACCTGGTCGCCGCCGTACAGCCCCGGCGGCAGGCTGATCGAATGCAGCACGATCAGGTCGATGTCGGCGCCGGCCGGCCGCGGTCCGAAGTTGGGCGAGCGCAGCGGGCGCGCGAAGCGATACCAGCCATCGCGCCAGAGACCCGTGGCGCAGAGGGGGGGCTCAGGCCGGCGCCGGGCCGCCCCAAGGCGGCCTGCGGCCCCCTCGGGGGGCAGCGACCCACACGCAGTGGGGGAGCGTGGGGGCGATTCAGGCCGGCGCCGGGCCGCCCCAAGGCGGCCTGCGGCCCCCTCGGGGGGCAGCGACCCACACGCAGTGGGGGAGCGTGGGGGCTCATTCATCGGCGCCGTCGCCGTTTGGAGTCGCGATGCCGAGGCGCGCGATCCGGTAGCGGATCTGCCGCAGGCTCAGGCCCAGCCGGGCCGCCGCGGCGGTGCGGTTGAAGCCGGTTTCTTGCAGCGCGCGGATCAGGATCTCGCGCTCCTGCTGGTCGAGGTAGCCCTGCAGGTCGTTCGGCACCTCGGCGGCGCCGCCCTTCGGGGGCGACGCGATGGCGGCCGCGGACGGGGCCGCGGCGTAGATCGGCGCGGCCGGCTCGCGCAGCGGCAGCTCGCTCGGCTGCAAGGTGCTGTCGACGAAGTCGAGGTGCAGCATGTCGCCGTCGCTCAAGGCCACGGCCCGGTGCAGCAGGTTCTCGAGTTCGCGCACGTTGCCGTGCAGCGGATGCTCGGCGAGCAGCTGCAGCACCTCGGCCGACAAGGTCGGCACCGGCATGCCGGCATCGCGCGCGATCCGCGCCAGCAGGGCCTTGCACAGCGCCGGCAGGTCGCCGCGGCGCTCGCGCAGCGCGGGCACCGCGATCTCGATCACGTTGAGGCGGTAGAACAGGTCTTGCCGGAACCGGCTGGCCTGGACCTCGGACTGCAGGTCCTTGTGGGTGGCGCTCACGATGCGGACGTCGACCGCGTCCTCCTGGGTCGAGCCGATCGGGCGCACGCTGCGTTCCTGGATCGCGCGCAGCAGCTTGGACTGCATGGCCAGCGGCAGGTCGCCGATCTCGTCGAGGAACAGCGTGCCACCGCGCGCGGCCTGGAAATAGCCGTCGCGGTCTTGTGCGGAGCCCGTGTAGGAGCCCTTGCGGGCGCCGAAGAACTCGGCTTCGAGCAGGTTCTCGGGAATGGCGCCGCAGTTGACCGCGACGAAGGGACCGTCGCTGCGCTGGCTGCAGGCATGGACGGCGCGGGCGACCAGTTCCTTGCCGGTGCCGGATTCGCCGCGCACGAGCACCGGCGCCATGCCGCGCGCCACCTTGGCGATTCGGGCCTTGACGATGCGCATCGGCTCGGAGTCGCCGACCAGCCGCTCGAGTGCGGCGGCGCCGCCGCTGCCGACCGCGCTGGCGATCTTGGCGCCGTCGTCGACCCGGTCGTCGACTGGCCGGGCCGCCCGCGCACCGGCCAGCTGCGCGGTGGCCTGCACCGCGGAAGCCACCACGGCCCGGAACTGCTTCAGGTCGACCGGCTTGGTGAGGTAGTCGAAGGCGCCTGCCTTGAGGGCCTCGACCGCGTTCTCGGCCGAGCCGTAGGCGGTCATGACGACGCAGCGCTCGCCGCGCTGGTCTTGCTGGATGCGCTGCAGGATCTCCATGCCGAGCCCGTCGGGCAGCCGCATGTCGGTGATCACGGCGTCGAAGCGGCCGGCGTCCAGGTGCTGGGAAGCCTCGGCCACGCTGCCGGCGGCTTCGACCCGGTAGCCCTCGCGCAGCAGCGTGAGTTCATAGAGCGTGCGCAGGTCGGGTTCGTCGTCGACGACCAGGATCTGGGCGGGGCGCGGCGTGGACGGATGGGGGGTGCTCACGCGGCTATTGTGTCAGCCGGGTCTCGGCGTCGGCAAACGAAACGAAGAACTCGTTGCCTTCGGGCCCGGCCGCGGACAGTGCGCGGCGTTCGTAGCCGATGGTGGCGCCGTGCCGCTCGCACAGCTCGCGGCAGAGGAACAGGCCCAGGCCGCTCGAGCGGCTCTCGGACGAGAAGAAGGGCTCGAACAGATGCCGCTGCACCGCCGGCTCGAGCGGCGCGCCGTCGCTCCAGATCTGCAGCGTGGCCCGGCCGGCGGGGTTGAGCCGGGTCGCCACCTGGATCGAGCCGTCGCGGTCGCCGGCGTAGCGCGCCGCGTTGTCGAGCAGGTTCACGAGGATGCGGCGCAGGTGCTCGATGTCGAAGCGGACGTCGCGGCCCGGCGCGTCGAGCACCAGCAGCACGCCCTGGCGCTGCGAATGCAGCACCCACTCCTCGGCCAGCGTGCGCACGGTGGCGTCGAGCGCCACCTGCTCGCCCAGCGGCAGCACGCGCTGCTGCCGGGCCCGGGCGACGTCGAGCACGTCGTCGACGATGCGCGACAGGCGCTGGGCGTTCTGCTGCACCATGGTGGTCAGCTGGCGGTGCGCCGGGTCGACCAGGTCCTCGGCCAGCAGGGCGCTGGCCTGGGTGATCGCGGCCAGCGGATTGCGGATCTCGTGCGCCACGGCGGCCGACATGCGGCCCATGGCGGCCAGCTTCTCGGTCCGGATGCGGGCCTCGAGCTCGCGCAGGTCCTGCAGGAACATCACGCACAGGCTCTCGGAGTTCGGGTCCGGCGAGCGGGTCAGCCGGGTGCGCACCCGCACCTCGCGCGCCGCACCCTGGGCCTGGGCGACCGGGATCTCCTTCGACTGCGGACTGCGTCGGGCAAAAGTCTGTCGCGCCAGCGCGGCCAGCGCGACCCAGGCCGGGTGGGCGTCGAGCTTGAACGGCAGCTCCATCTGGGCCAGGCCCTGGCCCAGGATCGCATCGGCGGCGGGGTTGGCGGCATGGACCTGACCCTCCGAATCGAGCACCAGCACGCCTTCACTGAGGGTCTCGATCACCAGGTCGTTGACCAGCGCGTGCATCTGCGCCGCGCTGCGGTTGCGCTGGGCCAGCGCTTCCTCGCGCGTGAGCCGGCGGGCCATCTCGTGGGCGATCAGCGCGACCACGAACAGGCCGGTGCCGGTCAGCGCCGCCTGCACGAAGCGCGGCGAGGTGTCGGCCGGCTGTTCGAGCCAGTACCAGGTTGCGTGGCCCAGCAGCAGCAGGGTGGCGGCCGCGGTGGTGCCGAGACCGACGGCGCCGCTGCCCAGCACGGCTCCCATCAGCACGGGCAGCGCGAACAGCGGCGAATAATTGATGCCCCCGACCTGCAGCACCTGCAGCGCGGCGAAGACCACGAGATCGATGCCGATGGTCGCGAGCCAGGTCCGGCCCAGGCTGCGGATCTGCTGCACCGGCGCATAGCGCGCGGCCAGCAGGGTGGCGACCAGATAGCCGGCGCACAGGGCGACGGTGGCCGATTGGGTCGCCTGTCCGAGCACGAAGGCCAGCGCCTGGAGCAGCAGCAGCACCATCGCCACGAAGCAGCGCGCGGCCACGAAGCCACGCCACAGGCGCTTCAGCGCGGTGCTCTGGCCGTCGAAGTGTTCGAGCGAACTCCAGTCGGTCGCCGGCTCGCCCCGGGCACGCAGGAGCGCGGTCATGGCAGGCGCGGCGCGGGCTGTTTCATCGGCTCGCGGCCTGGCGGTGGGCGACGCTGCAGAACACGGCGCCGTCAGGGCCGGCGATCGCGTCGGCGGCGGGCAGGTGGAGGCCGCAGTGGGCGCAGCGGACCATGGCCTGCGGCGCGCCGACGGCGGGGGGTTTTTGCGGCGGCGGGCGCGATTGCATCTCTTCGCGCCGATTCTTGCGCCAGAGCCAGACCGCGATGAAGACCACCGCGAAGACGAGCAGGTATTTCATGAGATGGCGCGAGAAAGAACGACTTCGAGCACGAAGCGCGAGCCCACGTAGGCCAGCAGCAGCAGCGCCGAGCCCGCGTAGAGGACCCGCCGCGCGGTGCGTCCGCGCCAGCCGAAACGGGCGCGGCCGGTCAGGAGGATCGCGAACGTGAGCCAGGCCAGCACCGAGAAGACGGTCTTGTGGTCCCACTTCCAGCCGCGCACCGCGCCGCCGTACAGCGTCTCGCTGAACAGCAGGCCGGCCAGCAGCGTGGCCGACAGCAGCACGAAGCCCGCGGTCACGAAGCGGAAGGTGAGCCGTTCCATCGTCAGCAGCGGGACGCCGCCCTGCGGTTCGGCCGCCAGCCGGATCTGCTTTTCGGCCCGCGTCATGAGCCAGGCGTGGACCACGGCGGCGCCGAACAGGCCGTAGGAAGCGATGCCCAGCGCCAGGTGCAGCGGCAGCCACGGCGAGGCCGAGACATGCAGCGGCGTGCCGGGCAACAGCACGGCCAGCATCACGGCGACCGCGCCCAGCACCGCCAGCGCGCGGCGCACCTTGAGCTGGGGATAGAGGCTGCTTTCGATGGCGTAGACCGTCAACACCAGCCAGGCCGTCACCGAAATCGCCGGCGCGAAGCCGAAGCGCGGCGTGCCGCCGGCCAGCCCGGTGGCCAGCGTCAGGCCGTGCAGCAGCCAGGCCAGCGCCAGCAGCCACTGGGTCGAGGAGCGGCTGAGGCGGGAGGCGGCGGCGGCGGTGACGCCATAGGCGGCGGCGGTGGCGATGCCCAGTGCCACGCCGAGCGGGGAGGGGATCGCTAAAATCATCGGCTGGAGTTTAGCTTCTCGCCTTCTGCGGAATGCCGCCGCTCCCGTCTTCATACCGGTCCCGTCCAGCGGGAAGCATCATGGCCAGCGCCCTCACAGAAAAATTCTCCCGCCTCGTCAAACAGGTCAGCGGCCAGGCCCGCATCACCGAAAGCAACGTCCAGGACATGCTGCGCGAGGTGCGCATGGCCCTGCTCGAGGCCGACGTCGCGCTGCCGGTGGTGCGCGACTTCGTCGCCCGCGTCAAGGAAAAGGCGCTCGGCCAGGAGGTGCTGGGCTCGCTGAAGCCCGGCCAGGCGCTGGTCGGCATCGTGAACCGCGAACTCGCCGCCACCATGGGCGAGGGCGTGGCCGACATCAACCTCGCCGCCCAGCCGCCGGCCGTCATCCTGATGGCCGGCCTGCAGGGCGCCGGCAAGACCACCACCACCGCCAAGCTGGCCAAGCACCTGATCGAGAAGCGCAAGAAGAAGGTGCTGACCGTGTCCGGCGACGTCTACCGGCCGGCCGCCATCGAGCAGCTCAAGACGGTGACGAAGCAGGCCGGCGCCGAATGGTTCCCGAGCACGCCCGACCAGAAGCCGCTCGACATCGCGCGAGCCGCGCTCGACCACGCCAAGCGGCACTTCTTCGACGTGCTGCTGGTCGACACCGCCGGCCGCCTCGCCATCGACGAGGTGCTGATGCAGGAAATCCAGCAGCTGCACGCGGCGCTGGACCCGGTCGAGACGCTGTTCGTGGTCGACGCGATGCAGGGCCAGGACGCGATCAACACCGCCAAGGCCTTCAAGGAAGCGCTGCCGCTGACCGGCATCATCCTGACCAAGACCGACGGCGACTCGCGCGGCGGGGCCGCGCTGTCGGTGCGGCAGGTCACGGGCGTGCCGATCAAGTTCGCCGGCGTGAGCGAGAAGATCGATGGCCTCGAGGTCTTCGATGCCGAGCGCCATGCCGGCCGCATCCTGGGCATGGGCGACATCGTCGCGCTGGTCGAGCAGGTCACGGCCGGGGTCGACGTGGCGGCGGCGCAGAAGCTGGCGGCCAAGGTCAAGAGCGGCGTCGGTTTCGACCTGAACGACTTCCTCGGCCAGCTGCAGCAGATGAAGCAGATGGGCGGGTTGTCGAGCATCATGGACAAGCTGCCCGCCCAGATGGCGGCCAAGGCCACCGAGGCCGACATGACCCGGGCCGAGCGCGACATCCGGCGCAAGGAAGGGATCATCAACAGCATGACGCCGCAGGAGCGGCGCAAGCCCGAGCTGCTCAAGGCCACCCGCAAGCGCCGCATCGCCGCCGGCGCCGGGGTTCAGGTGCAGGAAGTGAACCGGCTGCTCAACGAGTTCGAGCAGATGCAGACCATGATGAAGAAGATGAAGGGCGGCGGCCTCATGAAGATGATGAAGCGCATGGGTGGCATGAAGGGCATGCCGCCGATGGGCGGGGGCGGGATGCCGCGCTTCTGAGCCCTGGGGTTCGCGCAAGGCGCCCTTTCCCTTTCTGGCGCTGGTCTGCAGGGGTGCGTGCCGAGGGCACCGGGTGGCCCCCTCCGCTCATGTCCCCCGGCCTGCGGCCTCCTCCTTTACTTCGCTGCGGGGGCCGCCCGGTGCCCTCGGCACGGGTAGCGCCGTGGAGTGCTGGCTGAGGATGAACCACCGGCTTGACGGCTCACGCCGATGGTGTGCTCTGCGCAGCGAAATAAAGGAGGAGCCCGAAGGGCGGGGGACATTCGCGGAGCAGAGTACGCCGTCGACGTGAGCCCGCCCCGAACCAATAGCGTCGTATCGAATCCAGGCGCTCGGATTCATCCTGAGTGAGCGCTCAGGTTCAGCGCGACCACGCCGCCGACGACCATGAGCAGCCCCGTGATGCGAAGCGCGGTAGCCGCCTCGCCGAACCAGATGATTCCGGCGATGGCCGTGAGCGCCGTGGCGCTCCCGGCCCAGACCGCATAGGTCAGGCCGATCTCCAGATGCCTGACCGCGAGCGCCATCCACCAGATGGCGGCCGCATAGCACGCGGCGGCTGCCAGCGAGGGAAGAAGCAGCGTGAAGCCCGCGGCATGGCGAAGCGCCAGCGTGCCGAGCACTTCCGCGGCTACGCTGGCCGCGAGGATCAGCCAGGCAATGGTTTGTTGACGCACGGACACCTCCGCGTCCGGCGCCGATACCGGGCGCGAAGACGGGCGGATGGCGGTACCCGGGTGCGCCATGGTAGCTGGGCATCGGCCGCAGCCACCAACGAAAAAGCCCCGCATCGCGGGGCTTTTTCTCAAAGGCTAGAACCTGCTCAGGCCGCAACCGGCCGCGACAGCCGAAGCGCATGCATCCAGGCCCTGCGCAGCACCGCAGGCGAGCGCGATTCCTCGGGGATCAGCAGGAAGCCGCGTTCGCGCAGCGCGATGCCGAAGCCGATCTGGCTGGTCAGCACCGTCAGCGGGATCGCCAGCAGCAGCGGCAGGCCCACCGGCATCAGCCAGGTGAGGGCGCTGGCGTCGATCAGCGCGATGCCGACGGCCAGCGCGGCGATCACGAAGGACATCGGAGCCAGCTGCGAGACCGCGATGCGCCAGGACACGGCGGCGGCTTCGCGCGGGGGCGACTTCCAGTCGAGCTTGAGGCCGGTCAGGGCCACCACCACGAACAGCGAGTGGGCCAGCATGCGCACCGGGGCCTGGACGATGGCCATCGCGCTTTCGAGCGTGGCGCTCTTGAGCAGGCCGCCGATGCCGCCGAACTGGCGCTGCTCGCCGCGGATCACCACCGCGACCAGGCCCAGGATGCGCGGCAGGAACAGCAGGCAGAGGGTCCACAGCCAGAGGCCGACGAGTTCCATCGGCATCGCGAGCCAGTGCTCGACCACGCTCGAACCGGTCAGCCACAGCGCGGTGCCCAGGGTCAGGAAGGCCAGCCACAGCGGCGCCGAGAGGTAGGCCATGGTGCCGGTGACGAACATGGCGCGGTGCACCGGGTGCAGGCCGGGCTCGGCCATCAGGCGGGCGTTCTGCAGGTTGCCCTGGCACCAGCGGCGGTCGCGCTGCAGCTCGGACAGCAGGTCCGGCGGCTGCTGCTCGTAGCTGCCGACCAGGTCGGCGACCAGCCAGACGTGGAAGCCGGCGCGGCGCATCAGCGCGGCTTCGACGAAGTCATGCGACATGATGCCGCCCGCCATGCCGCCCTTGCCCTTGATGGGCGCCAGCGCGCAGTGGTCCATGAAGGGCTGGACGCGGATGATCGCGTTGTGGCCCCAGTAGTGCGACTCGCCGAGCTGCCAGAACTGCATGCCGAGCGTGAACAGGCGGCCCGTCATGCGCGAGGCGAACTGCTGGGCGCGGGCGTGCAGCGTGACGTGGCCGATGGCCTGGGTCGCGGTCTGGATGATGCCGGCGGTCGGGTTGGCTTCCATCAGCTTGACCATCGAGGTCAGGCAGTCGCCGCTCATGACGCTGTCGGCGTCGAGCACGACCATGTAGCGGTAGTCCTTGCCCCAGCGGCGGCAGAAGTCGGCCACGTTGCCGGCCTTGCGGTGCGTGCGGCGGGTGCGCAGGCGGTAGTAGACCTCGACCTGCGGCTGGTTCGGGCTGTCGGCCAGCGCGGCGCGCAGGTCTTCCCAGGCGGCGCGCTCGGCGGCCGCGATCTCGGGCGTGTAGCTGTCGGACAGCACGAAGACGTCGAACTGTTTCGCGTGGCCGGTGGCGGCCACAGATTCGCAGGTGGCGCGCAGGCCGGCGAACACGGTCGCCACGTCCTCGTTGCAGATCGGCATGATGATCGCCGTCCGTGCCTCGGGGTTCATCGGATGGTCGGCGACCTGCTTGCCCGACAGCGCGTGCTTGTCACCGCGCACCGAGACATAGAAGCCCATCAGCGCGGTCACGAAACCGGTCACGACCCAGCCGGACAGCACGGCGTAGAGCGCGATCTGGCTGTATTCGAGCCACAGGTTGTCGTAGTCGGGCTGGACCCGGGCGAACAGCGTCGCGGCTGCCACCGTGCTGAGCACCGTCAGCGCCAGGAAGGCGAGGCGGCGCTGGGACGCGGCGCGCTGCCAAGGTTGCCTTGCCGAGGGCGCGGCCTGGGCGGCGGCATTGCGGCCGGCGCCGAGCTTGACCAGCAGGGCCGTGCCGATGCTGTTCCAGAAGCCGCGCCAGGGGCGGGGCGCCATGGAGCCGCGGTTGATGGGGGGGGCCGTCACCGAATTCGGGTGGCGTTCCTCGCGCAGCGGGCTGCGGTGCGAGAAATCGCTCTCGGCCAGCAGCTTCGGTTGGGCGTAGTGGGTGGGCTTCATGTGCTTCAGCCGCGTTGCTTGTCGAAGGAGGGCGTGTCGCCGATTGCCGGAAAGCGCTTGAACACGCTCTCGGGCGCGAAATGGCCGGCGCCCGCCTGGGATGCCAGCAACTGACCCGCGGCACGGGGCCGCGAGAGGGAAAACTGCTTTTGACGCAGGCCGTCGCGCTGCGGACGCAGTGCGAAAGAGGGGCTGGTGAGTGCTGTCATGCCTGTACAGGGGCAAACCCTGTGCCAGGGCTGAAAAACCCTTTGAAATCAATCGCTTGGACTGAATTTCCGGTTTTTCGAGGGGGCTCGGACCCCAGAAAGGCCGCCAGACCCCCGAAATTGTCGCCTGGGCCCGACAGCCTGCGAGCCTGACCGACAAAACCCAATCAAATCAACAACTTGGCGTGTCGCTGGTCAGCGACCGTTTTCGCCCCCCGGCGACGGGGCCTCGGCCTTGAAGTGGCCGGGCGTCAGTTCGTGCTTCTGCAGCAGGCGGTAGAACTCGGTGCGGTTGCGGTCGGCCAGGCGGGCCGCGTCGGCCACGTTGCCGTCGGTCAGCTTGAGCAGGCCCACGAGATAGTCGCGCTCGAAACGCTGCTTGGCCTCGGCGTAGGTCTGGACTTCGACGCTCGGAACGCGCAGCGCGCGCTGCACCAGCGCCAGCGGGATCAGCGGCGAGCTCGACAGCGCGCAGACCTGCTCCACCACGTTGAACAGCTGGCGCACGTTGCCGGGCCAGGAGGCGGTGGTGAGCGCCTTCAGCGCCTCGGGCGCGAAGCCCGACAGCCGCTTGCCGTACTTGGTCGACAGCCGCTGCAGGAAGTGGTTGGCCAGCAGCGGGATGTCCTCGCGCCGCGCCGACAGCGGCGGCAGGCTGAGTGTCACGACGTTGAGGCGGTAGTAAAGGTCTTCGCGGAACTGGCCGGCCTCCATCGCGGCGTCGAGGTCGCGGTGGGTGGCCGAGATGATGCGAACGTCGACCGCGATCGACTGGCTGCCGCCGAGCGGGCGCACCGCGCGCTCCTGCAGCACCCGCAGCAGCTTGACCTGCAGCGCCGGCGGCATGTCCCCGATTTCGTCGAGCAGCAGGGTGCCGCCGTCGGCCTGCTGGAACAGGCCCTTGTGGTTGGCGACCGCGTCGGTGAAGGCGCCCTTCATGTGGCCGAACAGCTCGGATTCGAGCAGCGCCTCGGGGATGGCGCCGCAATTGACCGCCACGAAGGGCTTGTCGGCGCGCGCGCTGGCGCGGTGGATGGCGCGCGCCAGCACTTCCTTGCCGGCGCCGCTGTCGCCGCGCAGCAGCACGCTGGCGTCGGACTTGGCGACCATCCGGGCCTCGGCCAGCAGCTCTGCCATGCGGTTGCTGCGGCTCACGATCTCGGCGCGCCAGCTTTCGTCGCCGCCCTTGCCGGGCGCGGCGGCCGGCGCGCCCAGGGCCAGCGCCTGGCCGATCTTCTCGAGCAGCTCGCGGGCGTCGTACGGCTTGGTGAGGTAGGTGAAGACCCCGCGCGCCGTGGCCTCGACCGCGTCGGGAATGGTGCCGTGCGCGGTCAGCAGGATCACCGGCAGGGTCGGATGGCGCTTGCGGATCTCGTCGAACAGTGCCAGGCCGTCGCGGCCCGGCAGGCGGACATCGGAGAGCACCAGCTGGGGATGTTCGATCTCGAGCTGGGTCAGCGCCGACTCGGCCGAGGTCACGGCCGTGACCTGGTAGCCGGCCGACATCAGCCGCATCGACAGCAGGCGCAGCATGTCGGCGTCGTCGTCGACCACCAGCAGGCGGGCGCCGCGGGCCGTCGGGACCGCGGCAGTATCGGGCGGCTTCGGTGCCGGGGGCGGCGCGCTGCTCATGAAGGGACCTTCGTGCTTCGCATTGCGCTCATGGCGCCGGCTTCGGCGCCGCCGGCGCCGGATTGGGCCGCGAGAAGCTGCGCTCGATGGCGCGCAGGGCTTCGATGCGGTCGTTGAGCTGGTCGATACGGCGCTGACTGTCGCGCAGCTGCTGCGCCAGCTTGTCGCGGTCGTCCTCGACCTTGCGCTGCTCGGCGTAGCGCGCCGCCAGCGTGCGGGCCAGCGGCTGCAGCGGCAGGGCGTCGGCGGAAGGATTGGAGATCACGCGCTGCAGCAGGCCGCTGGCGCGCCCGAGATCGGCGGGGACCCGGGTCTGGGCCAGCACGATCGCCATCTGCATCTGCACCGCGGGCGTCTCGACCAGGTCGCCCAGGCGGTTGAGCTCGGCCGCCAGCTCGGGTGCGCCCAGCGGCCGCACCTTGTCGGCATAGGCCAGCATGGCGCCCACCGGGCCCTGCGTCCATTGCGTGAAGAGGCTGCCGGGCTGGGTCGCGGGGGCCAGAGGCTCGGCCTCGACCGGGGTGATCGCCGGCGGCGCTGGTGTCGGGGCGACCGCGACCGCGACCGGCGCGGGAGGCGGCTTGCGGGGCGCGGCGCAGCCGGCCAGCAGCAGGGCGCAGCTCAAGGCGATGGCGGGTCCGCGAACGATCGAAGAAAACATGGACTCAGGAATGGGCGCGTGGGCGATGAAGGTCAGGCGGAGCGTGGCAGCGCGATGCGGAATCGCGCCCCCGGTCCCTCGGGCAGCAGCGTGACGCGGCCGCCATGGGCTGCAATGTACTCCTGCACGATCGACAGCCCGATGCCGGTGCCCTTGACCGAATGCTGGGGCTGTCGCTCGCCGCGGTAGAAAGGTTCGAAGACGCGGTCGCGGTCGCCGTCGGCGATGCCGGGGCCGGCGTCGGCGATGTCGATCTGCGCCGTGTCGGCGGTGCTCGACACCGTCAGCGTGATGGTGCCGCCGCGGGCCGAGAAGCGGATCGCGTTCGACAGCAGGTTGGCCACCGCGGTGCCGAGCTTGACCGGGTCGACCACCACCGAGATCGGCTCGCCTTCGGCGCGCACCGTGAGGCCGTTGGCCTGCCACTGCAGCCGCTGGGCCTCGATCTGCTCTTCGATCAGCGGCAGCAGCGGCGTGCGTTCGCGGCGCAGTTCGCGGGCCTCGAAGGCGGCGGCGTTGAAACGCAGCAGGGCCTCGATCTGGCCCTGCAGCGCGACCGTGTTCTGCTGCAGGATCTGCGTCACTTCGTGCTGGGCCGGATTGAGCGCGCCGGTCACGCCGTCTTCCAGCAGCGAGACGCCTTCGCGCAGGGCGGCCAGCGGAGTCTTGAGTTCATGCGAGACGTGTCGCAGGAAACGTGCCTTGTCGGCATCGAGTTCGGTCAGCCGCAGCCGCAGCCACTCGAGCTGCTGCGACACCCGGCGCACGTCGGACGGCCCGTGGATGTCGATCGGCACGTCGAGCCGGTTCTCGCCGAGGCCGACGATCGCGCGCTCCAGGCGCTTGAAGGGCCGCGCCAGCCAGACGCCGAAGGCCAGCGCCAGCGCCGCCGCCAGCGCGCTGGCGGCGATCACCAGCCGCATCAGCCGCTTGCGCGCGGTCTCGATGCGCTGGGCCAGCTCGTTGTTCTGGGTCTCGATCAGGAACTGCGCCTGCTGCGCGATCTGGGTGTTGAGCGCATCGAGCTCGCGGAATTGCACCGCCATCGAGCTCTCGCGCGCCAGCGAGGTCTCGGGGGCGCCGCTCATCAGGCCCTGGATCACTTCCAGCTGCTCGCGCCATTTGTCGGGCCCGTCGGGACCCAGGCCGTTGGCGGAGAGCCGGCCGAGCACCTGGCGGGCGTCGCGCGCGGCGTCTTCGAAGCGGCGCCGCAGCACGCCGTCGTTGAGCACCAGCGACTGCCGCCCGGCGCGCTCCATGGCGGCGCTGCGCTCGGCCAGGGACTGCGCGGCGCCCGACAGCGTGAGCGCGCGCGCCGCCGCGTCGCGGCTCTGGGTCATCAGGATGTCGTACTGGAACACCGCCCGCAGCGCCACGCCCACCAGCAGCGCGGTGATCAGCAGGAACGCGAACAGCAGCAGTTGCTGGAACGAGCCGCGGGCTGCGCTCAGCTTCGCCATCAGGCGACCGGCAGCGCGGCCGAGCGGCCGGCGGCGGTGGATTCGGAGGTGACGACCTCGCCGCGCAGCGTGTAGGCGAGCGAGCGCGTGATGCGCAGGTCGACCATCTGGCCGACCAGGCGGGCGTCGCCCTCGAAGTTGACCACCCGGTTGCACTCGGTGCGGCCCATGAGCTCGCCCGCGTCCTTGCGCGAGGCGCCCTCGACCAGCACCCGCTGGACCGTGCCGACGCGGCTTTCACCGAAGCGCCGCACGTTGCCGTCGATCACGGCCTGAAGCTGCTGCAGCCGCGCCAGCTTGACCGCATGGGGCGTGTCGTCGTGCAGTGCCGCCGCCGGCGTGCCCGGCCGCGGGCTGAAGATGAAGCTGAAGCTGGCGTCGAACTCGAGCTGGTCGATCAGCCGCATCATCTTGCCGAAGTCCTCGTCGGTCTCGCCCGGGAAGCCGACGATGAAGTCGCTGCTGAGCGCCAGCTGCGGGCGGATCGCGCGCAGCTTGCGCACCGTGCTCTTGTATTCCATCGCCGTGTAGCCGCGCTTCATCGCCATCAGGATGCGGTCGCTGCCGTGCTGCACCGGCAGGTGGAGGTGGCTCACCAGCTGGGGCACCCGGGCGTAGGTGTCGATCAGGCGCTGGGTGAACTCGTTCGGGTGGCTGGTGGTGTAGCGGATGCGCTCGATGCCCGGCAGTTCGGCGACGTACTCGATCAGGGTGGCGAAATCGGCGATCTCGGCGGTGTCGCCCATGCGGCCGCGGTAGGCGTTGACGTTCTGGCCCAGCAGCGTGACCTCGCGCACGCCCTGGTCCGCCAGCCCGGCGATCTCGACCAGCACGTCGTCCAGCGGCCGGTTGATCTCCTCGCCGCGGGTGTAGGGCACCACGCAGTAGCTGCAGTACTTCGAGCAGCCTTCCATGATCGAGACGAAGGCGGTGGCGCCCTCGACCCGGGCCGGCGGCAGGTGGTCGAACTTCTCGATCTCGGGGAAGCTGATGTCGACCTGCGGGCGGCCCTCGCGGGCGCCCTGGCTCAGCATCTCGGGCAGCCGGTGCAGCGTCTGCGGCCCGAACACCACGTCGACGTAGGGCGCGCGGGCGATGATCGCCGCGCCTTCCTGGCTGGCGACGCAGCCGCCGACGCCGATCTTCACGCCCTTGGCCTTCAGGTGCTTGACCCGGCCGAGGTCGGAGAACACTTTCTCCTGGGCCTTCTCCCGCACCGAGCAGGTGTTGAAGAGGATCAGGTCGGCCTCGTCCACGTTGGTGGTCGGCTCGTAGCCTTCGGCGGCGCGCAGCACGTCGGCCATCTTGTCCGAGTCGTACTCGTTCATCTGGCAGCCGAAGGTCTTGATGAAAACTTTGGGGGTCATAAGGCTCTCCCGGGAGCAGGTTGGCGTGATCGATCCATCAGCGCGCCACCATGGGGCGCCATGCGCCGCAGTGCGGCGCTTCCCATGAGGGCCGCAGGCCAGTAGACCGGCGAAGCCGGTCTACTGGCCGAAGATCGGCAACTGGTTGAAGGGCGTCTTGCCGTCGTCGCGCGGGCCGCTGTCGGCCGACACGAAAGGCCAGAAATTGAGCAGCGGCTTTTCGGCCGAGGCCCGCTTGGCACGGGCTTCGTCCGGGGTCAGGATCCAGACGTCGCGCACCATGCCGGCGGCGTCGCGGGTGTAGTTCACCAGCAGGTTCTGGCCGGTGATCGACGCCGGCATCACCAGCATGCGGTCGGCGCTGCGGATGCGGGCCCCAGGGGCGAGCCGCTCGGCGTTGCCGTCGAGCTGGATCTCGGGCGGGTTCACGACCAAGAAGCTGCCGCGCAGGGTGCCCGGCGGAAAGTTGCGACCGCCGTTGGCAGCTTCGTTCTGGGTCGCCGAAGGGTCGAGCGCCTGGGCCGCGGCGGGGCCGGCAAGGAACGCGCCGGCAGGGACGATCAGCACCGCGAGGGCGATCGACAGGAGGCTGGGAAAAGGCTTCTTGCAGCGGTTCATGGGGTATATCCAGAGGCTGTGGAGCGCGGATTCTAGCGGCCTGGGGGCGCAGAATGATTCGCTCAACGTGCCATTCTGCCCAGACGCTTTACATTTCTTTACGGCAAGCGCGGGCTCTTTTCCCGGCTCGCTGCTCCAATAGCTGCCGCCGCGATATTTAGTGTGACCGCGCCCCCTCGATCCATCCCGATCCATCTGGAACCCCATGAAGAAGAATCTCGTTCTCGCCCTTTCCGGCGTGCTGGTCGTGGCCGTCGCGGGAGGCACCTGGTGGTGGTCGGGCGCCAAGACCCGCAGCGCCGCGGCCACCCAGGCCGCCGCCCCCGGCGCCGGTGCCCCGGCGCTGGTCACGCTGGCGTCGGCCCAGCGGCAGAACGTTCCGGTCACGGTCCAGGTCAACGGCAGCGTGGTGTCGCTGAACAGCGTGGACCTGCGGCCGCAGGTGACGAACACGGTGCGCGAGGTGCATGTCAAGGAAGGCGAGTTCGTCAAGGCCGGCCAGCTGCTCTTCACGCTCGACGACCGCCCGGACCAGGCCAACCTGGCCAAGGCGCGGGCCCAGCAGCAGCGCGACGAGGCCATGCTGGCCGACCTGGAGCGCCAGTACAAGCGCAGCCAGGACCTGGTGGCGCAGAACTTCATCGCCAAGAGCGCCGCCGATGCGACCTTGTCGCAGCTGGAGGCGCAGCGCGCCGCGGTGGCGGCCGATCGGGCGGCCGTGCAGTCGGCGCAGGTGGCGCTGGGCTATGCCACGCTCAAGGCGCCGATCGCCGGGCGCATCGGCGCGGTCAACATCTACCCGGGCACCTTGGTGCAGCCCAGCCTGTCGCTGGTCACGATCACCCAGCTCGATCCGATCGCCGTGAGCTTCCCGGTGCCTGAAGGCAAGCTGCAGGACCTGCTGCAGGCGGCCCGCGAGCACACGCCGGTCGAGGCCCTGGTGACCGGGCGCAAGGCGCCGCTCAAGGGCACCCTGAGCTTCGTCGACAACACGGTCGACCCGCTGATCGGCACGGTGCGCGCCAAGGCGGTGTTCGACAACGCCGACCAGGCGCTCTGGCCCGGCCAGTTCGTCGAGACCCGGGTCACGGTGCGCACGATCGACGGCGCCACGGTGCTGCCGGCCTCGGCCCTGATGATGCTGGCCGACGGCAACTCGGTCTACGTGGTCGACGCCGAGCGCAAGGCCGCCCGGCGCAAGGTGCAGGCGATCTACAACTTCGGCACCCAGGTGGTGGTGAAGGGCGTCGAGCCCGGCGAGCAGGTGGTCACCGAAGGCAAGCAGAACGTGCGCCCCGGCGGCAAGGTGCGCATCGACGCGCCCCAGGCGCAACCCGACAAGCAGCCGCAGCCCGGCAACGCGGCACCCGGGCCCTCGCCGGGCAGCGCGGCCTCGGTCGCGCCGTCCAGCGCCAGCGTCGTCGCGGACCGGGAGCGCACATGAACATCTCCGAGCTGTGCATCCGTCGTCCTGCGATGACGGTGCTGCTCTCCGCCGCGGTGGTGGTGATCGGCATCTTTGCCTATTTCCAGATTCCGGTGGCGGCGCTGCCGAGCTACAACACGCCGGTCATCAACGTCTCGGCGCAGCTGCCGGGCGCCAGCCCCGAGACCATGGCCTCGTCGGTCGCGCTGCCGCTCGAGAAGCAGTTCTCGACCATCCCGGGGCTGCAGACCATCAGCTCGGTGAACACCCAGGGCGTGACCTCGGTCACGCTCGAATTCGTCAGCACGCGCGACATCGACGCCGCCGCGGTCGACGTCCAGGCGGCGCTGCTGCGGGCCCAGCGGCAGCTGCCGGCCGAGCTCACGCAGCTGCCGTCCTACCGCAAGGTCAATCCGGCCGACGCGCCGGTGCTGTTCATCGCGATGGTGTCGAACTCGATGACGCCGGCCGAGCTCAACGACTATGCCGAGAACCTGATCTCGCCGACCCTGTCGACCATCGACGGCGTGGCGCAGGTGGCGGTCTATGGCCAGAAGCGCTTCGCGGTGCGCATCAAGGCCGACGCCAACCTGCTCAATGCCCGCAACATCACGCTCGACGAACTCGCCAACGCGGTGCGGCTGGCCAACGCCAACACGCCGGTCGGCGTGCTCGACGGTCCGCGCCAGACGCTCACGATCCAGGCCAACGAGCAGATGCTGAAGGCGGCTGATTTCGCCAAGGTCATCGTCGGCCAGCGCAACGGCGCGCCGGTGCGGCTGGACGAGGTGGCGACCATCGAGGACAGCTTCGAGTCGGTCAAGACCGCCAGCAGCTTCAACGGCGAAAGCTCGATCTCGCTGGCGGTCCAGCGCCAGCCCAACGCCAACACGGTGCAGGTGGTGGACGCGGTGCGCGCGCTGATGCCGCGCTTCAAGGCCGAGCTGCCGCAATCGGTCGAGATCAACCTGGTCAACGACCGCTCGCTGTCGATCCGCGAGGCGGTGCACGACGTCCAGCTGACGCTGCTCGGCACCATCCTGCTGGTGGTGCTGGTGATCTTCCTGTTCCTGCACCGGCTGGTGGCGACGCTGATCCCGGCACTGACGATCCCGATCTCGCTGATCGGCGCGGTGGCGCTGCTCTATGCCTTCGGCTACAGCCTGGACAACGTGTCGCTGCTGGGCATCACGCTGGCCGTGGGGCTGGTGGTGGACGACGCCATCGTGGTGCTCGAGAACATCATGCGCTACGTCGAGAAGGGCATGGAGCCGTTCGCGGCGGCCCTGCGCGGTGCCCGCGAAGTCGGCTTCACGATCATCTCGATCTCGATCTCGCTGGTCGCGGTGTTCATCCCGATCTTCTTCATGCCGGGCGTGATCGGCCTGCTGTTCCACGAGTTCGCGGTGGTGGTCGGGCTGGCGGTGATGGTCTCGGCGATCGTCTCGCTGACCCTGGTGCCGATGCTGGCGAGCCGGCTGCTCAAGCACACGCCGCGCGCGCACGGCACGCTCGACCACGAGGAGCAGCATCCCGAGCCGGGCACCGCCATCGGCCGCGCCTTCGAACGCGGCTACCGCTGGGTGCACGGCAGCTACATGCGCTCGCTCGACTGGACGCTCGGCCACCGCCCGCTGATGCTGATCCTCGCGGCCTCGACCTTCGCGCTCACGGCCTGGATGTTCATCACGATCCCGAAGGGCTTCTTCCCCGAGGAGGACATCGGCCAGATCCAGATCACGACCGAGGCCGCCGAGGACATCTCGTTCCCGGCCATGAAGGCGCTGCAGGACCGCGTGGCCCAGGCGCTGCAGGACGACCCGAGCGTCGACTACGTGAATTCCTTCATCGGCGTCGGCGGCCCGACCGCGACGCAGAACTCCGGCCGCCTGTTCGCGGTGCTGAAGCCGCGCAGCCAGCGTCCGCCGATGGCCCAGGTGCTGGAGTCGCTGCGCAAGCGTTTCCGCGAGATCCCGGGCATCGCCGTCTACATGCAGCCGGTGCAGAACCTGCGCCTCGGCGGCCGCCAGAGCAAGGCCCGCTTCCAGTACACGCTGCAAAGCGTGAACGCCGGCACCATGGGGGTCTGGGCCGACCGTCTGATGGAGAAGATGCGCGCCGACCCGGCCTTCCGCGACGTCACCAGCGACTCGCAGAACCGCGGCCTGCAGGCCACGCTGGACATCGACCGCGACAAGGCGGGCGTGCTCGGCGTCGCGGTCGGCGACCTGCGCACCGCGCTCTACAACGCCTACGGCGATCGCCAGATCGGCAGCATCTACGGCGCCAGCAACACCTACCAGGTGATCCTCTCGGCGGCCGACGACGACCGCCGCTTCGAGGAGGACATGTCGCGCCTGTCGGTGCGCAACAAGGCCGGGCAGCTGGTGCCGCTGTCGGCCTTCTCGACCGTCAAGCGCACGGTGGGCCCGACCTCGGTCAATCACCAGGGCCAGCTGCAGGCGGTGACGGTGTCTTTCAATCTCGCGCCGGACGTGCCGCTGGGCAATGCCACCGCCAAGATCGACCAGTTCAAGGCCGATCTGAAGATGCCGGAATCGATCATCACCAGCTACGGCGGCGACGCGGCGGTGTTCCAGAGTTCGCAGGGCAGCCAGGCCGCGCTGCTGATCCTGGCCGTGCTGGTGATCTACGTGCTGCTCGGCGTGCTCTATGAAAGCTACATCCACCCGTTGACCATCCTCGCCGGCCTGCCGTCGGCGGCGGTGGGCGCGCTGCTGTCGCTCAAGCTGCTCGGTTTCGACCTGACCCTGATCGCGACCATCGGCATCCTGCTCCTGATCGGCATCGTCAAGAAGAACGCGATCATGCTGATCGACTTCGCGCTCGAGGCCCAGCGCAGCGAGGGCATGCGGCCGCAGGACGCGATCCGGGAAGCCTGCCGGCTGCGCTTCCGGCCGATCCTGATGACCACGCTGGCCGCCATGATGGGTGCGCTGCCGCTGGCGCTCGGCCTCGGCGCCGGTGCCGAGCTGCGCCAGCCGCTGGGCGTCGCGGTGGTCGGCGGGCTCATCTTCTCGCAGGTGATCACGCTCTACATCACGCCGGCGATCTACCTGGCGCTCGATCGCTACAGTGGCAGCGGGCCGTTGCAGGCGCTGCCGGGCGAGCACGTCGCCGCGGCCTGAGGGGCGACGCTCGAACTCAGGAGCCCGCGTGCTCGAGCTTGGTCGCCAGAGAGCTGGTGGCCCGCGCGCCACGGGCAGATTGCCCGACGGCCGACAGCGCTGGCGAGGCCGGGCTGCCATCGCCGTGAATCACGCGCAGAATCCAGTCGCACGCCTGCTTCATGAAGGCCTGCTGGGACGCCTGCGAGATCAGGCCGTGATCGATCTCGGGGATGAAGCGGTACTCCAGCTGGCGCACGAATGGTTCGTTTGCGAACGGACCCAGCTGGTCGAAATTGCGGTCCTTCACGTGGACGCTTCCGGTGTAGACCAGCATCGTGGCGACGCCGCGTTCCACCAACTGCCTGATCGAGTGGCCGAAGTACTCGACCGTGTCTTCCGGCGCCTCCGACTCGAAGATATTGGCATCCGCCGCCGGCTGTGAGGGCAGCAGCTTGCGCCGGATCGCGCCCGACACGCGGGCGAAAAAAGCACTGAGGCTGGGATCGGCGAGTGCCCGGCGCGCGCTGCGTTCCCAGCGTGCGCGGCGGCCCGGGAAGCCGGGGCCGTCGAACATCAGGAGGCCGACCAGCCGGGGGTCGTTGACTGCGACGCAAAGGCCGTTGCGCGCGCCGGAACACAAGCCAACCAGGATGAAGCGATGCACGCCGAGCATGGTGCCGACCAGGTTCATGGCGGCCTGAACATCCAGCACGGCCTGCATCCTGAAGTCGACCGTCTCGCCAGCCGGCCGGCTGTCGCCGAGTCCGGCCAGGTCCATGCGGATGCTGCTGATGCCGCAGGCAGCCATCTGCCGCGCCAGCTTCACATTGGTGCGCCGGGGGCCGATGCGGTGGATCGCACCCATGTTCATCAGGATGCAGCCGACCGGTGCCATCGGACCGTCGCCAGGCGTCGTGATGATGCCGATCAGCGAGCCGTCGGGCCCGAACTGCACAGGGGTTTCGTTGTAGTCATCCATTGATTTCTGCCAGCAAGCGTTGCAGTGCCTCGGCCGGGACCATGGCACTGTTTGGGAAGGGGTCGGAGGTCCAGATCAGCGAATGCCGGAACGGCGACAACCTGACAGGAATCTGGCGCTCGGCTTGCATGCGTGCCCATTGGTTGACGGGCTCGTCCTCCGCCTCGGCCAGCACGACGGTCTCGTGCGACCCTGTCAGCTGGAGCGACTGCGGGGAGAGCGCGCGCAACTGATTGCGCAGCGCGGGCGAGACGGCGAAGCCGAGCAGTTCGTCGGTGAAGGCGTCCTTGTCGGCCGCGAGGCGCCGGCGCCAGGCACGGTCGGGAATCCAGAAAGAGGCCTCGAGCGCCGAGACGTGCTTCTCGCGCATCGTATCGAGGTAGCGCGCGCCGTCCACGATCGGGTCCCAGAGGATGACTTTCGACGGGTCGCTGCGGCCGCTGCGGGCTGCCAGCACCGCCAGCGTGGCACCCAGGCGTGATCCCAGCCACACGATGCGACGCGGGGCGGTCAGCCGGTGCAGCTCTTCGTGCGCGGTGCAGACGTCGCGGCGCCAGCCTTCGAGGTCGCCATCGGTGTCGTCCCCGGACGAATCGCCGGTGCCGTGGCAGTCGAAGCGCAGCACCGCCACCCCGGCGCGGGCCAGCCGGTCGGAGAGCACGCGGAACAGCCGGTGCGTACGGACCACCTCCTGTCCGAACGGCGCGCAGATCAGGACCGCGATGTCACGCTCGCGTTCCGGCGGGTGAAAGAGACCGAACAGGCGGCGCTGCGGCGGGCCGAAAAGCATCGGGGTCATGCGTAGGACTCGTTGTCTTGGAAGGTGGGGCGCGGCGCGGCGGCTTCGACGGCGGCGTCGGACTCGAGCATCCGGGCGATCGCGCAGACTACACCCTCTCCGCCATCGAAGGAGCGTAGCGACAGCCGTGCCATACCGCTTTCCAGGGGAATCCGGACTTCGCGCGCTTCTTCGTCCAGCCCGGCCTCGAAGCTGCACGTGTCGATGCCGAGTCCCGTGCCGACGGCCTTGAGGCAGGCTTCCTTGCGCGTCCAGCAGGTCAGGAAGGCCCGGTCGCGGCGCGCCGGCGCCAGTGCCGCCAAGGCCCGCCGTTCCGCTTCCGTGAAGTGGACGCGTGCCAGGTCGTCGGCGTCCGGCATCGGACGCAAGAGTTCGACGTCGACGCCGATCTCGGCTTCGTCGCTGATCGCGATCAAGCCCACCGCCTGGCTATGGCTGAGGTTGAAGTGCACGCCCGCCGGGTCGGCCAGCGCCGGCTTGCCGAAAGCACCTGGCACGAAGTCCAGCAGGGCACCGGGGCTGCCGGTGTGCAGCGACAGCAGGCCGCGCAGCGCGGCATGGGCGGCGACGAAGCGATGGCGATCACGCGCAAAGACGAAGCGGCTCGCGCGCGCCCACTCGTCGTCCGACAGGCTGGCCGCGGCCGCCGGCGCCGGCGCGCTGTCGAGGTCGATGCGCCACAACCGGCCTTGCGTCGTGGTGGGCAGCTGGACGATGGACATTGCTTCTCCTTCAGCCCTTGCGGCCCCAACCCGAGAACACACGTCCCAGCAACCCGCGCCGCGACTCGCCCTGGACGGCCGTCGCGGCCGCCACGGCCGGCGCGTCGAGCGGAGTTCCTGCGGTGGAGGCGGCGAGTTGCCCGAGCGTTTCGAAGACATAGCGGCGAGGTTCGACGCGAAAGCCCAGGGCTTGCTCCGCCTGCTGGATGGCGTGCATCGCCAGCAACGAGTCGCCTCCCAGGTCGAAGAAGGAGTCGGTGGCCCGGATGTCGTTCACATCGATGCCGATGATGCTGGCCCAGACCTGGGCCAGGCGAGCCTGCTCGGGCTGCAGCAGGATCGAAGCCGGCGAGTGGGTCGATGCCTCAGGTGCGGCTGCCGGCCGGATCACGTCCGAGCAAAGCTCCGACAGCGTGGCGTCCGGCTGCTGGGCGACCGCGGCGAGGATATCGGCGAAGCTCTTGCAAAGCGCCGCAGCGGTCTCCCGCTTGTAGAGGCTTGCGTTGTAGGCCAGCGTTCCCTGCAGGCCGGACGGACGATCGAGCAGCCAGAGGCCCAGGTTGTCGGTGACGCCCGTCTGTTCGAGCGTGACCGACTCATGCGCCAGGGGCCCCCAATGCCGATGCCGTTCGCGCGTGTCCTGGAACGAGAACACCGCCTGGTACAGGCCGGCGCGGCGCTGTTCCGGACTGGCGCTCTGATGGATGTGCTCGTACGGGAGGTCCTGGTGTGCCAGGGCGGCGACGATTTCCTGCTTCAGGGAGGCCGCGAAATCGAGGAAGCGCAGGCCTTGCTCGGCATTGGCATGCACCGGCACCAGACCGACGAACAAGCCCATGACCTGGTCGAGGTCGGGGAGCATTCGACCGCGCGTCGGCATTCCGATCGAGACCGGCGCTTCGCCCACGGCCTTGGACAACATCACGGCGTAGGCCGCCATCAGCAGCATGTTGAGCGTCAGATGATGCTGTGTCGCGATGAGGCGCAGTCGCTCCGCCAGCTCGGCGTCCAGTTCGACCAGCTCGGTCGCACCTTTGCCCGGCACGCCAGGCTGTGGTTGCAGGTCGTGCCGCACCGCCTTGAGGACCGGTGTCTGCTGCACCCGCTGGCGCCAGTATTCCCGCTGGCTGGCGGCCTCGGGACCCTCGATCCATTCAAGCTGCCATTGGGCGTAGTCGCCGTATCGGATCGAGAGTTCCGGCAGCGGATTGGCGCTGCCGCCGAGTCGGGCGGCGTAGCCGGCGGCCATCTCGCGGTCGAGGATGTCGAACGAGTAGCCGTCCCAGACCAGGTGATGGACCACGAACAGAAAGACATGCTCGTCCTGGCCGAGGCGATACAGCGCGCATCGGAACAGCGGTGCGGGCGCAGCGGCGATGGGTACGTCGACGATGGCCTGCATGCGGCGAAGCATTTCGGCTTCGCGTCGATCGGCAGGAATGCTTCGCAGGTCTTCGAACGGGAAGTCGAAGCGGATCGAAGCCGAGATCTGCTGGGTCCAGCCGTTGCCGTCGGCCGCAGGCACGATGGCGGTGCGCAGACCGTCCTGCCGGCTCACCATGTCGCGAAATGCCTGCTCGAACTTCTCCCGGTCCAGCGCGCCCGTCAAGCGATGCGCCGAAGGCGTGTTGAAGGTCGTGCTTTCGGGATGCATGTCTTCGGCGAACCGCATGCGTCGCTGATCGAGCGTCAGCGGCGCGCTGCGGCCGTCCGGGCGGACGGGAATCGCCACCGGTGCAGCGCTTTCACCTTGTGCGCGCTGGATCTCGCGTGCCAGTTGTTCGGCGGTCGGGGCTTCGAACAGCTTGCTGAGCGGCAGCCGGGTGCCGAAGGCGGCATTGATTCGAGTGATCAGGTGCGCCGCCAGCAGCGAGTGGCCGCCCATGGCGAAGAAGTCGTCGAGCACGCTCATGCTCGGCAGATGGAGGGCCTCTTCCATCGCTGTCAGGACGGACTGCTCGCGTTCGTTGCGCGGTGCCACGCGAAGCTCGGGCTCTTCGCGAACCGCCTTCGTCGAGCGCACGACATACGGTGCCGGAAGGGCCTTGCGGTCGATCTTGCCGTTGGGCAGCAGCGGCAACGCCGGCAGCGCCACGAAGTGCTGCGGCACCATGTACAGGGGCAGTCGCGAACGCAGGTGTTCGCGCAGCGTTGCCTGGTCGTAGGCAGCGTCGGACGCCATCGCGAGATAGGCGACCAGACGGACATCGCCGGGGACGTCCTCGCGCGCCAGCACGACGCTGCGCGCGACGCCCGGGGCCTCGTCGCAACGCGCTTCGATCTCGCCGAGTTCGATGCGATAGCCGCGGATCTTGACCTGGAAATCGAAGCGGCCCAGGTGCTCCAGGCGACCGTCGTTGCGCCAGCGGCCGCGGTCACCGGTGCGGTACATCCGATCCGCGACGCCGCCGAACCTGGTGTCGACGAAGCGTTCCGAGTTCAACTCAGGTCGCTCGTGATACCCCAGCGTCACGCCCTTGCCGCCGATCCAGATTTCACCGGGCACGCCGATGGGACAGGGCTTGCCTCGTGAGTCGATGATCCACACCGTTGTGTTGGCGATCGGGTTGCCGATGGAAACGCTGCGGTCGGCCAGGCTCGCCCCGTCGACGTGCCAGAGCGTCGACCAGACGGTGGTCTCCGTCGGTCCGTACATGTTCCAGACTTCGCCGCAACGGCGAAGCAGCTCGTGCGCCAGGTCGTTGGGCAGGCTCTCGCCGCCGACCAGTGCCCGAAAAGCGCCCCTTGCCTTCCAGCGGGCGTCGACCAGCAAACGCCACATGCCGGGCGTGGCTTGCATCATGGTCGCGCCGCTCTGGTCCAGAAAGGCGGCGAGCGCATGGCCGTCCATGGACGTCTGGCGCGGCACCATGACGATCTCGGCGCCGACCTGCAGCGGCAGAAGCAGCTCCAGGACTGCGATGTCGAAGGAGAGCGTGGTGACGGCCGCCAGCTTGTCGGCGGCCGAGATGGAGGGCTCGACCTGCATGCTCTGCAGGAAGTTGGCGACCGCGCCGTGCGGGACACGCACGCCCTTGGGCTTGCCGGTGGAGCCCGAGGTGTAGATCGCGTAGGCTGCGTCGTCGGGCAAGGCATCCATCGGACCGGCGGCGAGCCGCTCGCCCGACTGTTCGCGCCAGTGGCTGTCGGTGTCGATCTCGAAGATCCGCTCGGCAGCGTCGTCGCACCAGGCCCGGGGCGACGTCGCGATCGAGGACTGCGTCAGCAAGAGGGACAGCCTGGCATCCTCGGCGTAGTAGTCGAGGCGGGCCTTGGGGAAATCCGGATCCAGCGGAATGTAAGTGGCACCGGCCTTCAGGACGGCCAGCAAGGCGACCACCATGTCGGCGCCGCGATTCAGGCACAGGCCGACGTGCTGGCCGCGCTGAACGCCGCGGTCGCGCAGCGCGCGCGCCAGCCGGTTCGATTCCTGGTCGAGTTGGGCGTAGCTGAGGTTCAGCGTGCCGTCGCTCAGGGCGGTGCGTGCGGGCGTCGCCGAAGCCTGCGTCTCGAACCCTGCGTGCATCAGCGCGGCGCCTCGAATCGGCGTGGCCGCCGGTTGCAGCGTCCGCAAAGCGGCCTCCTCCACGGCGGGCAGCACGTTCAGGTTGGCAAGCGCCTGGGACGCATCGCTGGCGGCCGAGCGCAGCAACGCCTCGAACATCGCCAGCCAGCGGCTCACGGTCGCATCGTCGAACAGATCCGCGTTGTATTGCGTCTCGATCTGCATCCCGTCGGGCCGCGGTGCGATGCTGAGAAACAGTTCGAAGTTCGAATACGCGCGCACCACCGTGCTCGACTCGACGCCGAGTCGCGGGAAGCTGCCTTGACCCGCGACCGTCTCCCGGTCGACATTGAACATGACGCTCACGAGCGGCAGGCGGCTCGGGTCGCGCGGAACGGACAGCTTGCGCAGCAGCGTGCCGTAGGTCAGCGCGCGGTGGTCGAAGGCGTCGAGCAGCATCGTCCCGGATTGGCGCACGAGCGTCTGGAAGGGCAGTTCCGTGTCCACGGCGAGACGCAGCGGCAGCAGATTCACGCAGTGGCCCACGAGGTTCGGCGTGTCGTTGGCAAGTTGCCCGGCGGCCGGAATGCCGATCACCAGGTCATCCTGTTCGGTCAGCCTGTGGAGAAGCGTGGCGAACGCACCGAGCATCGTGGCGAACAGGCTGGTCTCGGATGCAGCGCCGATCTTGCGCAAGGCGTCGATCAGCTCGCGGTCGAGAAAGTGATCGGCGCGCTTCGATCTGAAGGTCCGGACCGCCGGGCGCGGGTGGTCCAGGGGCAATTCGAGCACCGGCAGCGTGCTGCCCGTGAACCGGCCGAGCCAGTAGTCGACGTGCTGCTGCATGGCCGGACCTTCGGTCTCGGCAGCCTCCCGGGCTGCGTAGTCGACGAAGCTTGCCGCTGGCGCGGGCGTCGGACCGGCGCCCGTCTCGGCGGCATAGAGCTGGCCCAGGTCCTCGACGATCACGCCCCACGACCAGCCGTCGCATATCGCGTGATGGGCGGTCAGCAGCAGTTCGTGATCGGTCGGCGACAGCCGATAGAGCGCGGCGCGGAACAGCGGACCGTGCTCCAGCGAGAAAGGCGCGAGCACGACCGCCTCGGCTTGCTCCTTCATGGCCTGGCGCTGCGCGCCGGCATCCAGCGTGCCGAGGTCATGTTCGACCATCGCGATGGGCACGCCTTCGCCGATGAGCAGTTGGGTGCCGTCCGGCGAGATGGTCGCCCGCAGCGAGTCGTGACGATCGACCAGGCGCGTCAAAGCCGTGGCCAGCGCGCGCGTGTTCAACGCGCCCGTGAACCGCAGGTTGATCGCCTCGTTGTAGGCCAGCGAGGCCTCGGGGGCGAGCCGGTCGGCCAGCCAGATTTCGCGCTGGGCTTCGGTGGTCGGCGCGATCTGTTCGATGGATCCACCCGCAAAGGGGTCGAACTCGGCGGCTTCGTCGTTGGGTGCTTCCATTGTCGCGTCGTTCATTTTTGAAGCCTGATGTACTTTCCCTGGGCGGCCGGGTTGGGCACGAACCACGCGGGTTGCCCGTCGCGGTCGCGTCCCAGCCGGGCGTTCGGCACGGGCGGTTGATTGGGGTCGACATACGACGACTTGGCGACGGCGCGCCGCGGCAGGAATTCAGAATCTTGCATTTCGCTCAGCGACTCCTTGAATGCCGACTTGATGGTCGCGATGTCCTCTTGCGTGTGCGCGCCGGTCATGAAGCAGGGGCTGTCTTCCAGAACATGAACCCCGCGACTGCGCATCATGGCGAACAACAGGTCTTGCTGCGGATGGTCTTCCAGCCAGTTCACGCGCCAAAGCGAGGAAAAGTACAGGATTTCCAAGGGCGCGCCAACCTCCCGGCAGTAGGCGGACAGCTCATCGGCCATGGCGGCCGTGTGCAGGTTCAATTTGGTCTGCAGCTTGTTGTCGTCCTGCTTCAGAAGCTCGAGCGCCGTCCTGGTCGCAGCCAGCGCCAGAGGATGCTGCGCAGAGTGGCCCCGCGCCGAGACGATGCCGCTTTGCGCCCAGGCCTCGTTGTCCAGCACATCCATGAACGCGCGTCTGCCGGCTACCGCGCCGATCGGAAGCCCGCCCCCGATCACGCCGCCATAGCACGCCAGATCGGCCTGGACGCCGAACATCGCCTGGACGCCGCCCAGGTGCGAACGGAAGCCCGTGATGGTTTCGTCGAAGACCAGGCAGGTCCCGGACGTCTCGGTGATGGCGCGCACCTCGCGCAGGAACTCGCGTGGCTGCGGGCCGGGCTGGCCGTTCTGCGCCGGTTCGACCAGCACGGCGGCCAGATCGGCCGCGTGGGCGCGGAGGTAGTCCAGTGTCTCGGACTTCCCGAAGTCGAGCGCCAGCATGTCGTCGAAACCGGCGGGGGAAACGCCGGCGAGCACCGCCACCTGCCTGCGGCCCGTGACGGTGCGTGCCATGCGGATGGCGACCGTCACGGCCTCGGCGCCGTTGTCGAAGAGGCTCGCGCGGTCGAAGGCCGTCAGCTCGCAGAGGCGTTGCGTGACCTCGGCCGCCAGCGGATGCAGGGTTCCGGACTCGAAACCATTGTCGAGCTGGGTGCGCAGCGCGTCGAGCATGAAGTCCGGCTGCCAGCCGAACAGGTTCATGCCGCCGCCGTTGTAGGCGTCGATGTATTCGTTGCCGTCGAGGTCCCAGAGGCGCGAGCCCTTGGAGCGCTCGACGACGATCGGGTAGACGATCTCCCGGGTCTCTGGCCGGAAGTCGTTGATCATCCGGAGACCGGCCACCTGCGGGTTGCGCTCGGCGAAGGCCTTGCTTCCGGCCGTGCGCTCCGTGTAGCGGCGCATGAAGGCGGCCAGCCGCGGTTTCTGGCGCTCGGTCGGTTCCCTGTTTTGCGGTTCGACACGCGCGATGGTCCCGGCGGCTGCCGGTGACGTGGACGCCGTGGCCGCGGCGGTGGCCATGGGCGTAGGTTGCTCCACCGTCGCTGCCGGCAGCCCAGGGCTGGCCGGCAGCGGCGGCGCCGCCGACAGCAATGCGAGTTGTTGTTGCATCAATTGCATCTGCTGTGCAATGACCTGCTGCACCAGTGTCATGCCCGCGCCGATGGCCAGCCCGGCCTCGGGCAGCGCCAGGGCCGTCGCTTGCGGCCATGCAGCGACCGGTTGCGGCGCCGCGGTGACCGGCAGGGCGGGCGCGGGTGACATCGAGGCGACCGCCGCCACCGGATCGGGCGGCAGGTTGGCATCGAGGAACTCGGCCAGTGCATCGAAACTGCGGTAGCTCTCCATCAGCTGCCGGAAGGTCAGATTGACCTTGAACTGCTTTTTCACCTGGAGCGCGGCCTGCGTCAGTGTCAGCGAGTCGAGGCCGATCTCGACGAAGGGCGAGGCACCGGCCGCGTCGGCCATGGTGATGCCGGAGAGCTCCTCGAACAGGTCGCGCAGGCGGGCGGAGAGGGACGCGCGGCGTGCCGGCGGGGCGCTGGCGGCGGGATCGGCGACAGTCATTGTTGATTCCGGGATCGAGGGGGAGGAAGACACGGAGAAGGCTGGGGCGGCCGCAGCGGCCCCAGCGACGGCAGGGGTCGCGATATCGACCCAGAAGCGCTTGCGCTCGAACGGATAGGTGGGCAGCTCCAGGCGCTGCTTGCGGGTACGGGTGTCGAGCCGGCCCGGGTCGATGTCGAGGCCGAGCGTCCAGAGCCGGCCGGCGGCCAGGCGCCAGCTCGTGCATTCGCGCGCGGGTGCATCGGCCAGCAGGGCCACGGCGGTCACCGGGCGCTGCCGCGACGCATGCTGGCGAACCAGCGTCGTCAAGGTGTTGCGCGGCCCCAGTTCGATGAACAGCGGGTGCTCGGTCTGCGCCAGCGCGGCCAGGGCGGCCGGGGCGAAGCGGACCGTCTCGCGCAGGTGACGGGCCCAGTAGGCCGGGTCGATCGCCTCGGCATCGCTGAGCAGGCGGCCGGTCAGGGTCGAGTAGATCGGCGTCGTCGGTGCCGCCAGCCGGACTTCGCGCACCAGCGCCTCGAACGGTGCGACCGCGCCCTCCATCATCTGCGAGTGGAAGGCATGCGAGGTCTGCAGCAGCTTGGCCGCCACGCCGGCGGCTTCGAGGCGTTGGCGGAATTGTTCGATCAGCGCCGCCGGGCCGGCAGCGACGCAGGCGTTCGGACCGTTCTCGGCCGCCAGCGAGATGCCCTCGGGCAGCTGCGCCGAAAGCTCGTCCGCGGGCATCCGCACCGACAGCATGTCGCCCTCGGGCATCGACTGCATCAGCGCGCCACGACGGGCCACCAGCCGCGCCGCGTCGCCCAGTTGCATGACGCCGGCCAGCACGGCGGCGGCGAATTCGCCGACGCTGTGGCCGATCAGGGCCGCCGGCCGGACGCCGAGCGACTGCAGTTGGCGCGCCAGCGCGTATTCGAGCGCGAAGGTGGCGGGCTGGGTCACCGAGGTCGGCTTGAGCGCCGCGTCGTCGTCCGAGAACATGCGCTCGCGCAGGTCGAAGGAAAGCACGCCTTCGAAGGCCTGCAGGCATTCGTCGAAGGCGGCGCGGAACACCGGCTCGCCGGCATGCAGTGCCTGGCCCATGCCCGCATACTGCGCGCCCTGGCCCGGGAACAGGAACACGGCCTGCGGCACCCAGGCCGCGATCTCGCCCGAGGCGCGGCTCGACGGGTCGTCCGTGCGCAGCGCCTCGACCGCCTGGGCGGCCGTTTCGGCGACCACGCAGGCGCGATGCGCGAATGCCTTGCGGCCGACCCGCAGCGTGTGCGCGACATCGGCCAGCGAGGCGTCCGGGTGGGCGGCGAGGTGGTCGGCCAGGCGCGCCGTGGCGGCCGCGAGTGCGGTCGGCGTGCGCGCCGACAGCTGCAGCAATTGCGGCCCGCTGCCGGTTTCGGCGGCCGCGGCCGGCGGCGCTTCCTCGACCACCACGTGGGCGTTGGTGCCGCCGACGCCGAAGGAGCTCACGCCGGCGCGCCGCGGCGTCGCGCCGCGCGGCCAGGATTGCAGCCGGTCGACGACGCGGAAGGGCGTGGCATCGAAGGCGATGGCCGGATTGGGCGACTCGAAGTGCAGCGACGCCGGGATCACCTGCTCGCGCAGTGCCAGGGTGGTCTTGATCAGCCCGGTGGCGCCCGCGGCCGCCACCAGGTGGCCGATGTTGCTCTTGACCGAGCCGACGCCGCAGAAGCCGGTGTCGGCGGTGTGGGCACCGTAGGCCTTGGCCAGCGCGGCGATTTCGATCGGGTCGCCCATCGGCGTCGCGGTGCCGTGGGTCTCGACATAGGAGATGCTGCGGGCATCGACGCCGGCCGAGGCCAGCGCCGCCGTCACCACCCGGGCCTGGCCGTCGATGCTGGGCGCGGTGAAGCTGGCCTTGACGCCGCCGTCGTTGTTGACGGCCGCGCCGCGCAGCACCGCATGGATCGGGTCGCCATCGGCCAGGGCGGCGGACAGGCGCTTGAGCAGCACCACCGCGGCGCCATCGCTGAACACCGTGCCCTGGGCCTTGGCGTCGAAGCTGCGGGTGTGGCCGTCGGGGGAGAGCATCGCGCCCTCCTGGTAGAGGTAGCCGCTGTTCGGCGGGCAGGTCACCGCCGCGCCGCCCGCCAGTGCCATGTCGCAGTCGCCGTTGCGCAGCGCCGAGAAGGCCTGGGCGATCGCCACCAGCGAGGTCGAGCAGGCCGTGTGGACGCTGATCGCCGGGCCGGTCAGGTTGAGCCGGTGGGCGACCCGGGTCGCGATGAAGTCCTTGTCGTTGGCGAGCGCGACCGGCAGCTCGCCGAGCTGTTCGATCAGGTCGGGGCGGCTCAGCAGGTGATGCTGGAAGTAGCTGTTGCCGTACATGCCGGCAAACACGCCGACCGGCCCGGGCGTGCTGTCGGGCGCGTAGCCGCCGCGCTCCAGACATTCCCAGCAGAGCTCGAGGAACAGGCGCTGCTGCGGGTCCATCACCTCGGCTTCCTTCGGGCTGATGCCGAAGTGCGCGGCATCGAACATCTCGATGCCGTCGACCACGCCGCGGGCCCGCACGTAGGCCGGGTCGCTGCGCAGTGCGGCGCCGACCGACGGGTCGAGCGTCGCGTCGTCGAAAAAGCGGACCGTGTCGCGGCCGGCGCGCAGGTTGTCCCAGAACTGTTCGACGTCCGCGGCGCCGGGGAAGCGGCCCGCCATCGCGATGATGGCCACGGGTTCGAGCGCCGCGGCCGGCGGGGCCACGAGGGGCGCGGCAGCGGTCACACCAGTCTCCGGCTGCGGCTCGCCCAGGGCCAGCGCCAGCGCGCGCGGCGTCGGATCCTGGAAGAAGTCGTTGGCGGCCAGCCGGCGCGAGCCCGCGCCCTCGAGCTCGCGCATCACGCGCAGCACGGCCAGCGAGGTGCCGCCCAGCTCGAAGAAATTGTCGAGCGCGCCGGCACGGTCGAGATCGAGCACTTCGGCGAACACCTGGCAGACCCGGGTTTCGAGCCGGCCCGCCGGTTCGCGATAGACCGAGGCCAGTTCGGGCCGCTGGCGCGGCGGTGCCGGCAGCGCACGGCGGTCGAGCTTGCCGTTCTCGGTGATCGGCAGGGCCGCCAGTTCGACGAAGGCCGACGGCAGCATGAATTGCGGCAGGTCCTTCGCCAGCAGGGCCCGCAGCTCGGCCATCGGCAAGGGCTGTGCCTTCGGCACCACGTAGGCCACCAGCCGGGCTTCGCCATCGGGCGTGTCGGTGCGGGCGATGACCGCGCATTCGCGCACCTCGGCATGGCGCAGCAGCAGGGTCTCGATCTCGTCGGTCTCGATGCGGAAGCCGCGGATCTTGACCTGGTGGTCGATCCGCCCCAGGCACTCGATGTCGCCGTCCTCGCCACGCCGGCCCAGGTCACCCGAGCGGTAGGCCCGCAGCGTCTGGCCGCTGGCCGGATCGGTCCAGTCGATGAAGCGCTCCGCCGTCAACTCGGGGCGGCGCAGGTAGCCGTTGCTCACACCGGCGCCGCTGACCACGATCTCGCCGGTTTCCCCGGCCGCCACCGGCCGCAGCTCGGCGTCGAGGATGTCGATACGCAGGTCGGGGATCGCGCGGCCGATCATGCTGCCGCGCCGCGCCTCGAGGTCTTCGCGGGCGATCGGCCGCCAGCTGACATGGACCGTGGTCTCGGTGATGCCGTACATGTTGACCAGCTGCGGCCGGGCGTCGCCGTGGCGGTCGAACCAGGGACGCAGGGTCTCGAAGGACAGCGCTTCGCCGCCGAAGATCACGTAGCGCAGCGCCAGCGCCTCGGGCGGCAGGGCCGCGCGGCGGTCGGCCTCGATCAGCGAGCGGAAGGCCGACGGCGTCTGGTTGAGCACCGTGACCCGCTCGCGCACCAGCAGGTCGAGCAGCTCGGCCGGCGAACGCGTGATCGTGTAGGGCACCACCACCACCCGGCCGCCGTAGACCAGCGCGCCCCAGATCTCCCAGACCGAGAAGTCGAAGGCATGGGAGTGGAAGAAGGTCCAGACGTCGTCGGCGCCGAAGCCATACCAGGCGTCGGTGGCGTCGAACAGGCGCGCCACGTTGGCATGGGTCACCAGGCAGCCCTTGGGCCGGCCGGTGGACCCGGAGGTGTAGATCACGTAGGCCAGGGCCTCGGGGTCGGCGCCCCCGATGTCGCCGGTCTCCTCGTCGGCCAGGGTTTCGTCGTCGATCAGCACCACCGGCACGTCGGTCTTCGGCCAGGCGGCGGCGCTGGCCGACGAGGTCAGCACGGCCACCGGCCGGGCATCGTCGAGCGTGAACTCGATCCGGTCCATCGGGTAGTCGAGATCGATGGGCAGGTAGGCTCCGCCCGATTTCAGAATCGCGAGCAGGCCGACCACCATGTCGACCGAGCGCTCCATGCCGATGGCGATCAGCTGGTCGCGCCCCGCGCCGGCGCGCTGCAGGCGGCGCGCCAGCTGGTTGGCGCGTCGATTCAGTTGCTCGTAAGAGATGGATTCGCTACCGTCGCTGACCGCCACGGTGCCGGGCTGCGTGGCCGCGAGTGCCGCAACGCGTTGGTGTAGGGGTACGAATGTGGTCACCTTGGAATCCCTCTCTCCATCAGCTCGAAATCAACGCAACACGATGTGTCGATGTACAAAGACTAATAACAAAGCAGTCACTTTGCCGTTTTTCGCATCTTGCACTCGGGACGCATCGTTCGCCACCTGCCGAAAGTCATGCCGAAAGGCATACATCCCTCGCCGCGGCCGCTACATCGGACGCACTTGGTTGCGATTGCTTTCTTGACAAACGACGAGAGGGCCGGGGCATTGTGCCCCTCTTTCTCGAAAATGAGTACAAAAAGCTGACGCGTGGCGCCAGTTCTTGCGACTAAATCGATAGGAAAGTTCTATTTTGTGATGAGCAAGGCGTGTGCCAGCGGGTGCGCGCTCAGGCCGAGGCTTCGTCGAGCGTGTCGTCGTCCAGGTGACCGACGTCGGCCCAGCCGACCAGGGTGAAGCCCTGCGGCGTCCACAGCAGGCGGTTGATGGCCGCATTGCCCAGGGCCCAGGTCCGTGGCGCCTGCAGTTCCTGGCCGGTGGCGGTCCGGTAGAGCACGTCCATCACCCCGCCGTGGGCCACCAGGACGATCAGTTCCCCGGGGTGCCGGGCCGCGAGCCGCGCGGCCGTGCCTGTGACGCGTGCCTTGAAAGTGAGCAAGGACTCACCACCCTCTGGCGCGAATTCGGGATCGCGGGTGCGCCAGAGCCGGGCCTGGGCCGGCAGGCTGGCGTCGATGTCGGCGAAGGTCCGGCCTTCGAACAGGCCGAAGGCACGTTCCCGCAGGCCGGGGTCGGCGGCCACCGCCATGCCGCGCGGCTGGGCGATTGCCTGCGCGGTCTGCCAGGCGCGCGACAGGTCGCTGGCATAGATCGCCGCGATCGGCTCCTCCTCGAGCGCCCGCGCGACCCGCCGGGCCTGCCAGAGGCCGGTGTCGTTGAGCCCGATGTCGAGCTGGCCCTGTATGCGGGTGTCGACGTTCCAGGCGGTTTCGCCATGGCGCACGGCGATGACGCGGGTGGCTTCCATGGTGGTCAGGGCGTCTTGCGCGGCAGCTCGATGTCGACCCGCCGCTCGCCCGGCGGCGGATTCGGGAAGCCCTGCAGCGCGGCCTGGAACATCACCGGCAGGATGGCGGCGCTGTTGCTGTAGGGGCCGTCGTTGCGGGCATGCGTCTCGTAGACCACGCGGTTCGACGGCAGCTCGCGCAGCACGATGCTGACCTCGCGCCCGAACCAGGGCGTCGGTGGCGGCCCGAACGCCGGCCCCCAGCCGCCGCCATACCAGCCACCGCCGTACCAGCCGCGCGGACCCCAGCCGGGTGCAGGGGGGCCCCACCAGCCCGGCCAGGGGTTGCCGAACATCCAGGGGTCGGCCCAGGGCGAGAGTTCGGAGGTCACGCGGGCGCCGATCAGGGCGCTCAGCTGCGGGGCAGCGTCGTCGCGCCGCAGGCCGACGCCGTCGAGGGCCGCGCCGGCCCACGCCTCCAGTTGCTGCTGCGCCGGCTCGTCGATCTTCTGCGAGGGCAGGCGCTCGAAGCGGTAGCTGGCGCCGGACGGCACGCCGTCCATGCCAGAGAAACTGCGCACCTCGCTGTCGACCACCCAGCGCGTGGCGCAGCCGCTCAGGCCGAGCACCACCAGGAGGGCGGCGAGCACGGCCTTCATGGTCAGAGCTGCACGATGCGCAGCGGCGATGGCGCCGGGAGGTCCGGCGGATCGAAGGCCTTGTCGCCGTCCTCGTCGGCCACGCCGGTGGCCTTCAGCCCCTTGAAGTCGAAGGCCTGGGTATCGAGCAGGTGCGAGGGCACGATGTTCTGCATGGCGCTGAACATGTTCTCGATCCGGCCCGGGAACTTGCGCTCCCATTCGCGCAGCATCTCGCCGACCTGCTTGCGCTGCAGGTTCTCCTGGCTGCCGCACAAGGTGCAGGGAATGATCGGGAAGGCGCGGTGGCGGGCCCAGCGCACCAGGTCCTTCTCGGCCACGTAGGCCAGCGGCCGGATCACGATGTGCTTGCCGTCGTCGCTCACCAGCTTGGGCGGCATCGACTTCAGCTTGGCGGCGAAGAACATGTTCAGGAAGAAGGTCTGCAGCATGTCGTCGCGGTGATGGCCCAGCGCGACCTTGGTGGCGCCCAGCTCGTCGGCCACGCGGTAGAGGATGCCGCGGCGTAGCCGGCTGCACAGGCCGCAGGTGGTCTTGCCTTCGGGGATCACGCGCTTGACGATCGAGTAGGTGTCCTGCTCCTCGATGTGGAAGGGCACGCCGAGGGCCTTCAGGTAGCCCGGCAGTACGTCTTCCGGAAAGCCCGGCTGCTTCTGGTCGAGGTTGACGGCCACGATGTCGAAATGGATCGGCGCCCGGGCCCGCAGCTTGAGCAGGATGTCGAGCAGGGCGTAGCTGTCCTTGCCGCCCGACACGCAGACCATGACCTTGTCGCCGTCCTCGATCATGTTGTAGTCGACGATGGCGCGCCCGACCTCGCGGCACAGCCGCTTCTCGAGCTTGTGGGTTTCGCGCTCGATCTTCAGCTCATTGGTGGACGAGGGCGTTTCGTCGATCCATACGGCACTCATGTCACTTGCTCCGGAATACTTCGACGCCTACGGCGTCACAGTCGGGGTAGACGTCGGGTTTTGCGGTCGATACCCGCGCAGCCTGCACCTTCGGATGCGCCAGCACCTGCGTGAGGATGTCGTCGCACAGCGTTTCCTGCAAGTGGATATGGCCCTTGCTCAGGCGGGTGGCGACGGTGCGGCGGATGAAGTCGTAGTCGACCACCTCGTCGAGTTCGTCCGCCTTCGGCGTCGAGACGTCGAGCGGCACGTAGAGGTCGACATTGATGATCACGCGCTGCTCGGCGCGCTTCTCGAATTCGTGCACGCCGATGTTGATCCAGACCTCGTAGTCGCGCAGGAAGACGCGCCGGCACGTCAGCAGGAGGGGGTCGAGGGCGGCTGTGGTCATGGTGAAGCTTTCAGCAGTTCGTCGACGACGAACATGATGTCGCGCGCCAGCGGCACCAGGTGCTGGCCGTTGTCGACGCAAAGGGTGGTGCCGGTCACGCTGGGCGTGGCGGCCAGGAAGACGCAGGCGCGGGCGACGTCGGCCGCATCGATCGGACGGCGCATCAGGTTGGCCTGGCGCGCCCGGGCGAAATTATCCTCGGTCTGCGGGCCGCTGCGGTAGAGGATGCCCGGCGCCACGCCGCAGACGCGCAGCGCCGGCGCCAGCGACTGCGCCTGCAGCGCCACGGCGCGCTCCAGCGCCAGCTTGGACACGGTGTAGGAAAAATAGTCGGGGTTCAGGTTGTAGACCTTCTGGTCCAGCACGTGGATCGCCGAGCGGTCGATGCCGTCGCCGGGCCTGGCGCGCTGCGCCAGCAGCCGGGCGAAGGACAGCGGTGCGATCAGGTTCACGCCCAGCTGGCGCAGCGCGGCGTCGGCCTCGAAATCGAGCCCGGTGTCGGGCTCGAAGGCCGAGGCGTTGTTGACGATGCAGGCCAGCGGCCCCGCGGCCGAAACCTGGTCGACCAGCGCGACGCGGCCCGGCTCGCTGCCGATGTCGGCCTCGATCGCCGTGGCCTCGTGGCCCTCGTCGGCCAGGCGCGCGCACAATGCCAGCGCCTGCACCCGCGAGGCACGGTACTGGCACCACACCCGCCAGCCCGCGCGCGCGAAAGCCTCGCAGAACGCGGCGCCCAGTCGCTGGCCGCCGCCGGTCACGAGCACGCCTCGGCGTGGGGTCGATTCAGCCATCCTGATAGATTTCCGTTACTTATGAACCTGGAGCAGGGCGCTGAACGCGCCACCCCGTTGACCAAGATTATCGATGCCTCGCTGCAGCGGGCCGGCGGCTGGCTGCCGTTCGACCGCTTCATGGCCCTGGCCTTGTACGCCCCGGGGCTGGGCTACTACGCCAGCGCGAGCCGCAAGTTCGGCCGGATGCCGGCCTCGGGCAGCGATTTCGTGACCGCACCCGAAATGACGCCGCTGTTCGGCCGCACCCTGGCGGTGCAGGTGGCCGAGGCGCTCGAAAAGACCGGCACCCGCGAGCTCTGGGAGTTCGGCGCCGGCACCGGCGCGCTGGCCCTGCAGCTGCTCGACGCCCTCGGCGACAAGGTCGAGCGCTTGCGCATCGTCGATCTCTCGGGCACGCTGCGCGAACGCCAGCAGCAGACGCTCGCCGGGCATGCCGGCAAAGTCGAATGGCTGGCCGAACTGCCGCCGGAGATGCGCGGCGTGGTGGTCGGCAACGAAGTGCTCGATGCGATGCCGGTGCAGCTGCTGGTGCGTACCGCCGGCCAATGGCACGAACGCGGCGTGGTCCGCCAGGGCGACGGCTTCGCCTGGGCCGACCGGCCGACCGAACTGCGCCCGCCGGTCGAAGTGGCCGGCCTGCACGACTACCTGACCGAAATCCACCCCCAGGCCGAGGCCTTCGTCGCCACCCTGGCCGACCGGTTGAAGCAGGGCGCGGCCTTCTTCATCGACTACGGTTTTCCGGAGGCCGAGTACTACCATCCCCAGCGCCACATGGGCACCGTGATGTGCCACCGCGGCCACCAGGCCGACGGCGATCCGCTGGCCGATGTCGGCACCAAGGACATCACGGCCCACGTCAACTTCACCGGGGTGGCGCTGGCGGGACAGGACGCCGGCCTCCAGGTGCTCGGCTACTGCAGCCAGGCGCGCTTCCTGCTCAACGCCGGCATCCTGCCGATGATGGAAGCGGCCCCGCTGGCCGAACGCGCGATGGCCGCGCGGCTGATCCACGAACACGAGATGGGCGAGCTGTTCAAGGTGATCGGCTTCGCGGTGGGCGAGCCCTGGGAGGCGATCGGCTTTGCCGAAGGCGACCGCAGCCACACGCTGTGATGGCCGCTGCCGCGGGCGGAGGCTGGGTTCTAATCCCCCCCATGAGTTCCACCTTCACACCGGCCGACGACCTGCGCGTCGCCCACGCACTGGCCGATGCGGCGGCCTCGCACTCGATGCGCCTGTTCCGCACCCCGCTCGACGTCATCTCGAAGGCCGACGAAAGCCCCGTGACCCAGGCCGACCGCGCCGCCGAGGCCGCCATGCGCGAGATCCTCGGCGCCGAACGCCCGGCCGATGGCATCTACGGCGAGGAGCACGGGCTGGAGCGGGTCGACGCCGAGCGCGTCTGGGTGCTCGACCCGATCGACGGCACGCGCAGCTTCATCACCGGCTCGCCGCTCTGGGGCACCTTGATCGGCCTGCTGCGTGACGGTCGCGTCGAACTGGGCATGGTCGACATGCCGGTGCTCGGCGAGCGCTGGATCGGCCAGGCCCACGGCGGCGCCCAGCGCAATGGGCAGGCGGTGCGCGTCAGCGGCTGCGCGGCCGTGGCCGAGGCCCGCATCGTGACCACCTCGCCCGACATCTTCGACGCCGCCGACTGGGCCGCCTTCGACCGGCTGAGCCGGCGCTGCGCGATGCGCCGCTTCGGCGGCGACTGCTACGGCTACGCCCAGCTCGCCGGCGGCACCATCGACCTGGTGGTCGAGACCGGCCTGCAGCCCTACGACTACCTCGGTCCGACCGGCCTCATCGAAGCCGCCGGCGGCATCGTCACCGACTGGCAGGGCCAGCCGCTGGGCCTGCAGTCCGACGGCCGGGTGGTCGCCGCGGCCACACGCGAACTCCACCGACAGGCGCTGGACCTGCTCGCGGCCTGAATCCTTCCCCCCCTTCATCTCTTGCGTGCGTGTCCGAAGGAAACTCGATGAACGAATCCGCCGAGGACAAACTTGCCGCCCTGGGCTTCCAAATTCCTGAAGTGGTCAAGCCGCTCGGAAACTTCGCCTCCAACGTTGTTGCGGGGTCGACAATTTACATCTCCGGCAGGGGCGCGCCGGGCGCCGTGCCGAAAGTGGGGCCGAGGTTTCGGTGATCGAGCCGCAGCTTCACTCCCGCGACGTCGGACTCTACATCCATGCGCTCTTGAAGGATGCGCTTCACGACCTGTCCCGCGTCAGAAGGATCGTCAAGGTGTTTGGCATGGTGAATGCCTTGCCGGACTTCACCGAGCACACGGAAGTCATCAACGGCTGCTCCAATCTGTTGGTTGCCGTTTTGGGTGAGCGCGGCGTTCATGCGCGATCTGCAATCGGCGTGGGTTCGTTGCCAAAGGGCTTTGCTGTCGAGATCGAAGCGGTCGTCGAGTTCGAGTGACGGCTCTTCGGCTCTTAGCTATAGACTAGGGCTTGTTAACACTAATTGAGTTGACCATGGATGACGACAGATAATTCATGCATGGAGATCACACCAGCCCAATTCGCCCAGATCGAGTACTGCCTGCCTCTGCAGCGCGGCAATGTAAGCCTCTCGAATTTGGACGTGTTGAATGCGATCCTTTATGTTGCAGAGCACGGATGCAAGTGGCGCGGCCTGCCCAAGCGCT
>NZ_JAUJZH010000024.1 GCF_030486595.1 Variovorax ginsengisoli
GCTGTATATTTTTAACGATCCGTCAAAACAATCTCTTGTTTTGCTTGCTTCGCTGCGATCAGCGGAGCCTTCGATTATGACACGGTTTTTTAAGAACCGGCAAACTTTTTTTCGCTTTCTTTCGCTACTCACAACCGCTTCACTGGGAAGCCGCTGCAGTTCGCGTTTTCTGCGGAGCCTTCGATTATGACAAAGTTTTTTCAACTTCGTCAACCTCGAGAGGCTTTTTCTTTCCCGCCAGTCACTTCGATCAACTCGCAACCCTTAAAGCTGCTTCGTCGCCGTCGTTTTCAGCGGAGCCTTCGATTATGACACAGTTTTTAGAACCAGATCAAGACCGAAGGGCCTTTTTTCTCTACCGATCGTTTCGGGGTGGTGATGCTTCCCGAGGGAGGCTCAACCACCGAGTCGCCTCAGCAGAGCCATCGATTATGGCACGGTTTCGAGGGTTTCCCCTTCCCTCATTAACTTTTTCGCAAGCTTACTGCCGAGCCGTCCGTATGTTGGCCGGCAGCGCCTGGGGCCAACTGGTGCGGAATGGATTGATGTCCAGTCCACCGCGCCGCGTGTAGCGCGCATACACCGCCAGCTGGGTGGGCTGGCAGCGCTTCCAGATGTCCGTGAAGATGCGCTCCGCGCAGGGCTCGTGGAATTCGTTGTGGTTGCGGAAGCTCACTATATAGGCGAGCAGTCCGGCCTGGTCGATCGGCGGGCCGTTGTAGCGGATCTGCACGCTGCCCCAGTCCGGCTGCCCGGTCACCAGGCAGTTGCTCTTGAGCAGGCGGCTGGTCAGGGTCTCGGTCACGGGGGGCTGGGTCAGGTCGGCGGACAGCAGTTCGGGCGCCGGCTGGTACTGCGAGCACTCGATGTCCAGGCGGTCGAGGTCGAGGCCATCGAGTTCGTGCACGGGCTCTTGGTCGAAGACGTCCGGCGCCAGCAGCTTGACGCCTATGCCGGCCGAACGGTCGCTGCCGCGCCAGACGGCCTCGCCGAGATCGCGGCGCAGGCGCTCCCGCACCGCCTGCGCGTCGGCGAACACGGTGCTGTTGAAGCTGTTCAGATAGAGCTTGAACGACTTGCTCTCGATGATGTTGGGCGTTTCGCAGGGGATCGTGAAATGGGCGATCGCCAGCTGCGGCTTGCCGCGGGCATTCAGCCAGCTCAGTTCGAAGGCGGTCCAGAGGTCGGCGCCGAAGAAGGGCAGCTTGTCGCTCACGATGCCCATCGCGTCGCGCTGCGTCGCGCGCGGAATCGGGAACAGGAGACCGGCGTCGTAGTGATCGGCGTAGGCCGAAGCGCGGCCCAGCTGCGACTGCTCCGGGGTGTTGTCAAGGCTCATGAACGACTCTCGGCGTGCGCCAGGAAGGGAAGGATGTGTTGCATCAGGATCTCGACCACCTGCGGCGGCAGGTCGTGACCCATGCCGGGGATGGAGACGAAACGGGCACCTGGGATGCGCTGCGCCGAATCCCGGCCGCAAGCGATCGGCACCAGGGTGTCGGCTTCGCCGTGCAGCACCAGCGCCGGGCTGGCGATGCGCGGCAGCAGTTCGGCGCGGCCCTGGTCAGCGACGATCGCGAGCATCTGCCGCACCACGCCGGCCGGCCGGTAGGCGCGATGCATGTAGCGCCGGATGCGCTCGGCAACCACCTGATCGTCCTGCGGGTAGGCCGGGCTCTGGATCAGCCGCACCATCCCCATGCTGTGGGCCACCAGCGCCGCCTCGGTGCGGCTCGGCGGGCGACGCAGCAGGGCCGCTGCGACATCGGGACGGGGGCCCGGGAGCTGGCGGGCGCCGCTCGAACTCATGATGCTGACCAGGCTCGCGGCGCGGTGTGGCGCGCTGGCCGCCAGGCGCTGGGCGATCATGCCGCCCATCGAGGCACCGACCACATGGGCGCGAGCTATGCCCAGTGCATCGAGCACGCCCAGCGAATCTTCGGCCATGTCCTGCAGGCTGTAGGCCGAGCGCACCGGCAACCCGATGCGGCGGCGCACGCTCTGCCATAGCAGGTTGCCGGCACCGGCTTCGTCGAAACCCTGGCTCAGGCCGATGTCGCGGTTGTCGTGGCGCACTACCCGGTAGCCGGCGTCGACCAGCGCCTGGACAAAATCGTCGGGCCAGCCGATCAGCTGCATGCCGAGCCCCATGACGAGCAGCGCCACCGGCCGCCCTTCTCCGCCGCTGTCTTCGACCTCGATCTGGATCCCGTTGGCTTTGATCTTCATGGTGCGGGCGTCAGATGAATTCGCGTTCGCGCAGCCACTTGGTCGCGACCCACTTTTCGCCGGACAGCACGGGCGCACCGCCGTGCAGGGTCCGGGTCGAGGGGTCGGGCTTGTCGTAGCTGAAGAAGACGCCGGTGCCGCGCTTGGGCGCGACCTCGAGGCCGACGTCGGGGAAGGTCGTGCCGCCGCCCTGTCCGGGTTCCTGCAGGTACATCACCAGGGTGGCCACGCGCTGTCCGCCGCGGCGCAGGATGGTCGGCGTGCCGGGCTCGCCCGGATCGAAATAGTCGTAGTGCGGGCGGTACTGGGCGCCCGGCGCGTAGCGCAGGACCTGCAGCCCCTCACCGAACTCGATCGGCCAATTCAGCAGCACCGCGATGCGCTGCTCGAGCCGGGCGACGATGGCGTTCTCGCCGCGCTCGAAGAACATGCCGTCGCTGGTTCGATCGACGTTGAGGGCTTCGCCGCCGGTCTGCGTCTCGACCGTGAGCGAGCGCGCGAGGCGCAGGCGGGCGGCGGCGATCAGGCCGTCGCATTCCTCGTCGGACAGCAGGTCCCCGAACACGATGACGCGCGGAAGGCGCATCGTCTGGAGCACCTGCACGCGGCGGTCGCCGGCGTCGATGTACAGCGGAGAACTCGACAGGTCCGGGCCCGGCAAGCCGGCGGTCGACGCCTCGGCCGGCAAGGGCTCGGCAGCCGGGACGACCGCGGCCTGCCTCTCGATGCCCTGCAGGGCGAGATCGATCGCGGCGTCCTGCCAGCCGGAGGTCCGCATCGCGGCGCGCAGGCTGGGCACCGAATGGCCGGCCGCGAGCTGCGCCACGATCCATTCGCGGAGTTCGGGGCTGATCGCCTGGCCCGCGCTCATGCCGGCCTCCGGCGGAACACCATCCGATCCGGCCTCGACGCGGCGGCGTCGAAGGCATAGCCCTCGAGGTCGAATCGCTCCAGCGCCTGGGGCGTGGCCGCCTTGTGCAGCACCGCCCAGCGCGCCATCAGGCCGCGCGCCCGCTTGGCGAAGAAGCTGATGATCTTGTAGCGCCCCGGATCGGCCTTGGCGCCGGTGCCGGCCTTCCATTCCTCGAAGATGCACTCGACCACGCGGGCCTTGAGTACGCGCTGGTCGACCGACTTGAAGTACTCCTGGGAGGCCAGGTTGATCACCACCGGCGTGCGATCGGCCACCAGCCGCTCGTTGAGATGCTCCGCGATGCGCGGACCCCAGAAGGCATAGAGATCCTTGCCATGGCGGTTGGCGAGCTGGGTGCCCATTTCCAGCCGGTAGGGCTGCAGCAGGTCGAGCGGGCGCAGCACGCCGTAGAGTCCGCTCAGGATGCAGACGTGGTCCTGCGCCCAGGCCAGCTGCCTGGCGTCCAGGGACTTGGCGTCAAGCCCGCCGTAGACGTCGCCGTCGAAGGCCAGCGCGGCCTGCTTGGCGTTCTTCGCGCTGCCCCTGGACGCCCAGGCCGCGTAGCGCGCCACGTTGAGCGCCGACAGCTTGTCCGACAGGTGCATGAGCTCGGCGATCTGCTGCGGAGATTTCTCGCGCAGGATCCGGATCAGCTCGGCCGCGGGGCTCTTCGGGCCCTCGAAACGCGCCTGCGTGGCGGGCACGGTGTCGGCGACCGGGGTGTCGTAGTCGAGCGATTTGGCAGGGGAAAGCAGAAACAGCATGGCCGAATTATCGATCGCCGGGCCAACCGGCGCGACCCGGTATAGAGTGCGCCTGCAATCCCCACCCCCTTCAGCTGGAGACCCGAGATGAAGCTTGCCCGCCTCTTTCGTACCGGTGCGTTCGTGCTGGTCGCCGCCTGCGCTGGTACCGCGCTCTGGCATCCGCCCGCTGCCCACGCCGCGGCGCCGCTCGCCAAGGAGCAGGCACCCGGCTTCTACCGGCTGATGGTGGGCGATTTCCAGGTCACGGCCCTGTCGGACGGGACGGTCGCGCTGCCGGTCGATCAGTTGCTGACCCGCACCACGCCCGCCCAAGTGAAGAAGATCCTGGCCCGCTCCCACCTGGAGAGCCCGCTGGAGACCTCGGTCAACGGCTACCTGATCAATACTGGCAGCAAGCTGGTGCTGGTAGACACCGGCGCCGCGGCCCTCTTCGGCCCCACGCTGGGCAAGCTGGTAGCGAACCTCAAGGCCGCCGGCTACCAGCCCGAGCAGGTCGACGAGGTCTACATCACCCACCTGCACCCCGACCACGTGGGCGGCCTGCTGGCGGGCGACAAGCCGGCCTTCCCGAACGCCACGGTGCGCGCCGACCGGCACGATGCCGACTACTGGCTCAGCCAGTCCAACATGGACCAGGCGCCGGCCGACGCCAAGGACTTCTTCAAGGGCGCGATGGCGTCCCTCAACCCCTACATCGCGGCCGGCAAGTTCAAGCCCTTCGACGGCGACACCGAACTGGTCCCCGGCATCCGGGCCCAGGCGGCCCGCGGGCATACGGCCGGCCACAGCATCTTCATCGCAGAAAGCAAGGGCCAGAAGATCGTCTTCTGGGGTGATCTGATGCACGTGGCGGCCGTGCAGTTCGAGAACCCTTCGGTGACGATCCAGTTCGACACCGACTCCAAGGCCGCGGCCAAGGAACGGCGCAAGGCGTTCGCCGACGCGGCACACCACGGCTACCTCGTGGCCGGGGCGCACCTGGCCTTCCCGGGCATCGGCCGCCTGCGGGCCCAGGGGGCGGGCTACGTCTGGTTGCCGGTGAACTACGCGCCGCCCCAGTGACGCGCCCGCGCAGTCGAATAAAATCCCCTGACCTTCACCCCCACAAGCGGCATCCTGCGGGATGCCGCTCGTCTTTGCAAACGCCATGAGCGACACCCTGCCCCAACCCGGCCTCGAGAGCCTTTCCAAATCCTTCGAACCCGTTGCCATCGAGGCGCACTGGGGTCCCGAATGGGAGCGCCGCGGCTATGCCGCCGCCGGCTACCGCGGCACGCAGAAGCCCAAGGATGGCGCGCCCTCGTTCGCGATCCAGCTGCCGCCGCCGAACGTGACCGGCACGCTGCACATGGGCCACGCGTTCAACCAGACCATCATGGACAGCCTGGCGCGCTACCACCGCATGGCCGGCGCCAACACGCTGTGGGTGCCGGGCACCGACCACGCGGGCATCGCGACCCAGATCGTGGTCGAGCGCCAGCTGCAGGAGCAGAAGCTCAGCCGCCACGACCTCGGGCGCAAGAACTTCGTCGCCCGGGTCTGGGAGTGGAAGCAGCAGTCCGGCAACACCATCACCAACCAGATGCGCCGCATGGGCGACACGGTGGACTGGAGCCGCGAATACTTCACCATGGACGACGACCTGTCGAAGGTCGTCACCCAGACCTTCGTACAGCTCTATGAAGAGGGCCTGATCTACCGCGGCAAGCGGCTGGTCAACTGGGACCCTGTGCTCAAGACGGCGGTCAGCGACCTCGAAGTCGAGAGCGAGGAAGAAGACGGCTTCCTGTGGCACATCGCCTATCCGCTCGAGGACGGTTCGGGCACGCTCACGGTCGCGACCACCCGGCCCGAGACCATGCTCGGCGACACCGCGGTCATGGTCCACCCGGAGGACGAGCGCTACAAGCACCTGATCGGCCAGCGCGTCAGGCTGCCGCTGGCCGACCGGCTGATCCCGGTGATCGCCGACGACTACGTCGACAAGGAGTTCGGCACCGGTGTCGTCAAGGTCACGCCGGCGCACGACCCGAACGACTACGCGGTGGGCCAGCGGCACAAGCTCGAAAGCATTTGCGTGCTGACGCTGGACGCCACCATCAACGACAACGCGCCCGAAAAGTACCGCGGGCTCGACCGCTTCGTGGCGCGCAAGGCGGTGGTGGCCGATCTCGAGGCGCTGGGCCTGCTGGTCGAGACGAAGAAGCACAAGCTGATGGTGCCGCGCTGCGCCCGCACCGGCGCGGTGGTCGAGCCGATGCTGACCGACCAGTGGTTCGTCGCCATGACCAAGCCCGACGCCAGCGGCCAGTCGATCGCGCAGAAGGCGATCGAAGCCGTGAGTTCGGGCGAAGTCAGCTTCGTGCCCGAGAACTGGGTCAACACCTACAACCACTGGATGGAGAACATCCAGGACTGGACCATCTCGCGCCAGCTCTGGTGGGGTCACCAGATCCCGGCCTGGTACGACGCCGAGGGCAAGGTCTACGTGGCGCGCAGCGAAGAAGAGGCCCAGGCCCAGGCACCCGGCAAGACGCTCACGCGCGACGAGGACGTGCTCGACACCTGGTATTCGTCGGCGCTGATTCCGTTCTCTTCGCTGGGCTGGCCCGAGAAGACGCCCGAACTCGACCTCTACCTGCCCTCGACCGTGCTGGTCACGGGCTACGACATCATCTTCTTCTGGGTCGCCCGGATGATCATGATGACCAAGCACTTCACGGGCAAGGTGCCTTTCAAGCACGTCTACATCCACGGCCTGGTGCGCGATTCGCACGGCAAGAAGATGAGCAAGTCCGAAGGCAACGTGCTCGACCCGGTCGACCTGATCGACGGCATCGCGCTGCCCGAGTTGCTCGACAAGCGCACCCAGGGCCTGCGCAAGCCCGAGACCGCGCCCGCGGTGCGCAAGAACACGCAGAAAGAATTCCCGGACGGCATCCCGGCCTTCGGCGCCGACGCGCTGCGCTTCACCTTCGCCTCGCTGGCCTCGCTGGGCCGCAGCATCAACTTCGACGCCAAGCGCTGCGAGGGCTATCGCAACTTCTGCAACAAGCTCTGGAACGCGACCCGCTTCGTGCTGATGAACTGCGAAGGCCAGGACTGTGGGCTGCGCGAGCACACCAAGGAAGAATGCGCGGTCGGCGGCCCGGCGCATGGCTACCTCAGGTTCAGCCAGGCCGACCGCTGGATCAGCTCGAAGCTGCAGCGCGTCGAGGCCGAGGTGGCCAAGGGCTTCGAGGAGTACCGGCTCGACAACGTGGCCAATGCGATCTACCAGTTCGCCTGGGACGAGTTCTGCGACTGGTACCTGGAAATCGCCAAGGTCCAGATCCAGCAGGGCGACGCCGCGCAGCAGCGGGCCACTCGGCGCACCCTGATCCGCACGCTCGAGGCCCTGCTGCGGCTGGCGCACCCGGTGATCCCGTTCATCACCGAAGCGCTCTGGCAGAAGGTCGCGCCAGTGGCCGGCCGCGAGGGCGAGTCGGTGATGATTGCCGCCTACCCGAAGAGCCAGCCCGAGAAGATCGACGAAGCCGCCGAGGCCCACGTGGCCCGGCTCAAGTCGCTGGTGGATGCCTGCCGCACGCTGCGCGGCGAGATGAACGTCTCGCCCGCCACCCGGATGCCGCTCTACGCCGTGGCCGACGATGCCGCGAGCAGCGCCTTCCTGCGCGATGCGGCACCGGTGCTGCAGGCGCTGGCCAAGCTCAAGGAAGTCAAGGTGTTCGACGACGCCGCGGCCTGGTCGGCCGCCGCCGAGGCGGCCCCGGTGGCGGTGGTCGGCGACGTGCGCATCTGCCTGCACATGGAAATCGACAAGGCCGCGGAAAAGGTCCGCATCGGCAAGGAGCTTGCGCGAATCGAGGGCGAGATCGCCAAGGTCAATGCCAAACTCGGCAACGAAGCCTTCGTCGCCAAGGCGCCGCCCGCGGTGATCGACCAGGAGCGCAAGCGGCTGACGGACTTCAGTGCCACGCTCGAACGGCTGCGCGACCAGCTTGTCCGCCTCGGCTGACAGACCGGCTGCGCCCGAGGCCTTTAGTATTGGAGTTGGTGCCTCCGGGTGCCTTCCCCTCCCTCCCTTTCATCCTTCAGATCGACGAAAGCCCATGTCCCACTCTTCGACGCGCATTCGCAAGGCCGTGTTTCCCGTAGCAGGCTTTGGCACCCGATTCCTGCCGGCAACCAAGGCACAGCCCAAGGAAATGCTGCCGGTGGTGGACAAGCCACTGATCCAGTACGCGGTCGAGGAAGCCTATGCCGCCGGCATCCGCGACATGATCTTCGTCACCGGACGCAACAAGCGCGCGATCGAGGACCACTACGACACCGCCTACGAACTCGAGTCGCAGCTCGAGGCCAGCGGCAAGGCCGCATTGCTCGAGATCGCCCGCTCGGTGATGCCCGAGGACATGACCTGCTCCTATGTGCGCCAGCCCCGCATGCTGGGCCTGGGCCACGCAGTGCTGTGCGCCGAGCACCTGGTCGGCGACGAACCCTTCGCCGTGCTGCTGGCCGATGACCTGATGGTCGGCCCGGACAAGGGCGAGCCGGTGCTGGCGCAGATGACGCGGGTCTTCGATCGCCTCGGCGGCTCGCTGCTGGCGGTGCAGGAAGTCCCACTGGAACATGTCAAGCGCTACGGCATCGTCGCCGGCGAGGCGGTCGAGGACGGCCTGGTCAAGGTCAACCGCATGGTCGAGAAGCCCAAGCCCGAGGAAGCGCCCTCGCGCCTGGGCGTGGCCGGCCGTTACATCCTCACGCCGGGCGTGTTCGCCGAGATCCGCAACCAGCCCAAGGGAGCCGGCGGCGAGATCCAGCTGACCGACGGCATCGCCGCCCTCATGAAGAAGGAATCGGTCCACGCCTACGCCTACAAGGGCACGCGCTACGACTGCGGCAGCAAGGAGGGCTTCCTGCAGGCCACCGTCGAACTGGCCCTGGCACACCCGGAGGTGGGCGCGTCGTTCCGCGACTACCTCAAGAGCCTGGCGCTCTAGCTTTAGGAGTCCCGATCGCGGTTTCGAGGAAGCGCAGCACTTCCGCATCGCTGATCGGGGTCAGCTTCAGGCCGAAGGCTTCGTTGAGGCGCGCCACCAGCGATTGCGCCCACAGCGCATTTGCCACCAGGCCGTAGTGGGAGTCGGCCAGCAGGGCGTTGTTCGGCGTATCGCCGGCGGTGTTTGTCACGCGCAGGCTCCCGATCACCAGCGTCTTGAAGGCCGGCTTCCCGGCTGGGTCGCGGGAGCCCCAGCGCGACTTGCTCCACGCCTGATCGTCGAAGAAAGCCACGTTCGGGTGGTGCTTCGCGATGTCCCTGATGGCCGCGTTGAAGCCGTCGAGCGCCTTGTCGATATTGGCGCTTTCGGCGGCCGACTGCCAGCGCGCATGAAACGCCGGATCGTCCGCTTCGTTGCTGATGCCGACCAGCAAGATGCGGGTCGACGGGTGGGCGGCGCGGATCAGGGCGACCGTCCCGCCGATCGCGTCGGCGCAACGGGTCCTGGCCGCCTGCACTTCAAGCGCCGACGGATCACGCGCCTGCTGATCGAGCACCGGCTTCCAGTCGTTGGTTCCCATCCTGATCACCACCACGCCGCGCTTCCACCGCTCGCGATCGAGATCCATCAACTCGACCAGGCGCTGCGCCTGCTGCTGGCGACTGCTCAGCAAGTCGGCGCAGTTGCTGCCCGTGAAAGCCAGGTTGTAGCGGTAGTCCTCTTTCTTCGGCCATTGTTCGACCGGCAAGCCCAGTGTTTCACGCAGCACGAGCACCCGGGCGCGCTGACCCCAGACGCCCCAGGGCCCCTGGTCGATCTCGTTCGGCCGCAGGCGCGCCAGCACCTCGGTCCACTGGAAGGTGCTGGCCTGGAGCGCGCCGCCCCTGGCAGGCGATCCGGCCGGAAATGTCTGGCGATCCTGGTAGGAGTGGCTGTTCGAATCGCCCAGGACGGCCAGCGGGATCGAGCCGGCAGGGGCGACCGGGCCTTCGACAGTCGAAGCCATTCCATTGCTCCCGATCGTCAAGACGGCAACGGCGGCCAGCCCGGCGAGGACCACGGCGATGCCGGTGACTGCGATTCGAAACACCGGCCTCATGTGGGTCATCGCACGTCAGCGACGCCGCAGCACGTGGATGAACTCGTCGCCGACCGTCTGCTGGTCGACCAGGTCGTTGCCCGTCTGGCGCGCAAAGGCCTGGAAGTCGCGCACCGATCCGGCGTCGGTCGACACCACCCTCAGCAACTCGCCGCTGTGCATCTCGTTGAGCGACTTCTTGGCCTTCAGGATGGGCAAGGGGCAATTGAGGCCGCGGGTATCGAGTTCTTTGTGGATCTGCATGGCCGTTCCTTGAAACTGCGACGATTCTAGGAGGCTGGCCGCGGCCATTCCATGAACTGGGGCTCGTGCCCGCGGGTACGCAGCCAATCCGCCAGCCCATAGCCGGTGCCGGCCGGCCAGCAGCGCAGGTCGGGCAGGTCGTAGAGCCGGTAGTCCACCAGTTCGGGCGAGAGCGACACCTCGCCGTCGGCCACGGCGTGGTAGACGATGATGACCTGGTTCATGCGCTGGAAATCGTAGACCCCGACCAGGTTCAGCTCGCTCGCGTCGAGGTTGGTTTCTTCCTTGATTTCGCGCGCGATGCCCTCCTGCGGCGTCTCGCCGGCCTCCATGAAGCCGGTGATCAGGGCATAGGCCTTGTGGGCCCAGGCGGCGTTCCGGGCCAGCAGCACCTGGCCGCGGTATTCGATGATGGCGGCCAGCACCGGCGTCGGGTTGTTCCAGTGGGTCCAGTTGCAGGCCGGGCAGCGCAGGCGCGACTTCGGCCCGCCGTCCTCGGCGAGTTCGATGGAGGCCAGCGGCGTGGCGCAGTCGGGGCAGAACTTGGGATGGGGCATGGGGCTCAGGCGGGGAAGACGCCGGTGGACAGGTAGCGGTCGCCGCGGTCGCATACCACGAAGACGATCGTCGCATTCTCGACCGTGCGGGCGATCTCGAGCGCCACCCACAACGCGCCGGCGGCCGAGATGCCGCCGAAGATGCCCTCTTCGCGCGCCAGCCGGCGGCACATCTCCTCGGCGTTGTCCTGGCTCACGTTGACCACCTGGTCGACCCGGCTCGGATCGTAGATCTTCGGCAGGTACTCCTGGGGCCACTTGCGGATGCCCGGGATGCGCGAGCCTTCGTCGGGCTGGGCGCCGACGATGCGCACCGCCGGGTTCTTTTCCTTCAGGAACTTCGACACGCCGGTGATGGTGCCGGTGGTGCCCATCGCGCTCACAAAATGGGTGATGCGCCCGCCGGTGTCGGCCCAGATCTCGGGCCCGGTGGTCTCGTAGTGGATACGTGGATTGTCGGGATTGGCGAACTGGTCGAGCACCCGGCCCTTGCCCTGCTGCATCATCTGCTCGGCGAGATCGCGCGCGTATTCCATGCCGCCGCTCTTCGGGGTCAGCATCAGTTCGGCGCCGAAGGCCTTCATGGTCTGGGCGCGCTCGACCGACAGGTCCTCCGGCATGATCAGCACCATGCGGTAGCCCTTGATCGCCGCCGCCATCGCGAGCGCGATGCCGGTGTTGCCGGAGGTGGCCTCGATCAGGGTGTCGCCGGGCTTGATCTCGCCGCGCTCCTCGGCCCGCTTGATCATCGACAAGGCCGGTCGGTCCTTGACCGAGCCGGCCGGATTGTTGCCTTCGAGCTTGCCCAGGATCACGTTGCCCCGCTGGGCGTTGGCCGCGGCGTCGATGCGCTGCAGCGCGACCAGCGGCGTCTTTCCAATCGCGTCTTCAATCGTCGGATATTGCATGGAGCCACTGTGCCATAATTTTGGGCTGCCTTCCTTCCGTGCCCGGGTGGTGAAATTGGTAGACGCAGGGGACTCAAAATCCCCCGCCGCAAGGCGTGCCGGTTCGATTCCGGCCCCGGGCACCACGTGTTTCGGCGCGCTGGTCAGGTTCGATTGAGGGGGTTGGCTCCATCATGGAGCCCTCCTCCGACCCTCCAAGGTCTTGCCCGCTTCGGCGGGCTTTTTCTTGGGCGCGACCGGCGCGCGCCGAGTCGCAGGAAATGACAAGACAACCGCCGGCATCGAGGAACCGTCCTGAACGGGCGGGTGCCGAAGCCACCTCTACCAGCGCCGGGCGGTCGTCCGCACCGAGTATGCGGCGCGAATCTGACGCCTGCATGAAGCCCCCCGGCAGAAGGGTTTCTGTCGGGCGGCGCAGGACGGCTCAGGCCGGCGCCTCGACGCCGGCCGCCGGGCGCCGGTCGCGCGTCACCCAGTTGAACAGCGGCGTCGCCATCAGCGTCGTGAAGATCGCCATCAGCACCAGGATCGAGAACAGGCCCGGCAGGATGACGCCGGCCTGCAGGCCGATGTTGATGATGATCAGCTCCATCAGGCCGCGGGCATTCATCAGGGAACCGATCGCGAGCGCATCGCGCTGGCTCTCGCCGGCCGCCCGCGCCGCGGCCCAGCAGGCGATGCCCTTGCCGCAGAACGAAGCCGCGAGGATGGCGATGGCACCGAGCAGGATGCCAGGCTCGAACAGCACCGCCAGCCGGGTGTTGAGGCCGGAATAGGTGAAGAACAACGGCAGCAGGAAGATGACGACGAAGGGCTGCAGCTGTTCGCGCAGCTTCTCGGTCAGCGCACCGCGCGGCAGCGCCGCCCCGAGCAGGAAGCCGCCGAAGACCGCGTGGATGCCGATGGCGTCCATGGCAAAGGCGCTCAGGCAGAACAGCACCAGCACCACGGCCAGCAGCGACGAACTCAGCGGCGCGTCCGGACGCACGTGCGCGGCCAGCCGCTTGAGCAGCCGCGAACCCACGAAGACCATGAACAGCGCATAGGCCACGCCGCCGCCGATCGCGGCATAGGCGCCGCCCCAGGCACCGCCGAAGCTCGCCAGCACCACCGCCAGGATGCACCAAGCCGCGGCATCGTCGACCGCGCCCGCCGTCAATGCCAGGGTGCCGAGCGAGGTCCCGGCGAGGCCGCGTTCGTGGATGATCCGCGCCAGCATGGGAAAGGCGGTGATGGCGATCGCCGCGCCGAGGAACAGCGCGGCCTCCAGCGGCTTGGCGCGGGCCGAGAACAGGCCCGGAATCTCGTGCAGCCACGGCGCCAGCGCGAAGGCCAGCACGAACGGCACCAGGATGCCCGCCGCCGACACCGAAGCCGCGCTGCGGATGCGGCTCTTGAAATGGTCGGCCCGGAATTCGGTGCCGACCAGGAACATGTACAGGCCGACGCCGAGCTGGCCGCCCACGTAGAGCATGGACAGCGTTTCCTTGGGGAACAGGGCGCGCTGCAATTCGGGAAAGAAAAGCCCGAACAAGGACGGCCCGAGCATCACGCCGGCAATCATCTCCCCCACCACCTGGGGCTGGCCGATCCAGCGTGCCAGCCGGCCCACGAGCTGGCAGATCGCGATGATGGCGGCGACCTGAAGAAAGAAATAGACGGAGAGCTGGGTCGTGGGCATCGCCCGATTTTGCCGTGCCGCGGAGCCCGCCCTGCTGCCGGATGTTTCAGCCCGATGCGAGCCCCGCCGCCACCGTCGGATAGCGCAGCCGCAGCCGCAACTCGCGCTTCAGCCGGGTGTTGTCGAGCCGCCTCGATTCACCCATGAAGCTCAGCAGCGACAAGGGCAGCTGTGCCTGCGCCTCGTCGCGGGCGATCCGGGGCGGCAGCGGCAGGCCGTAGAGGCGGGCGGCCAGGTCGATGTAGTCGCCCATCTTGATCTCGCTGTCGTCGCTCGCATGGAACGCGCGCTGCGGGCCGCCGCGCCACAGCGCCGCCACGCAGGCGCGCGCCAGGTCGTCGGCATGGATGTGGTTGGTGTAGACGTCGTCCTCGGCCCGCAGCACCGGCGTGCCGCGGCGCAGCCGTTCGCGCGGCGTGCCGCCTTCGCGGTCGGGCGCGTAGATGCCCGGAATGCGCAGGATCCGCACCGCGACGCCGGCACGGCCCAGCCAGCGCACGGTGCGCTCGGCATCGACGCGGCGGTGCGCGCGCGGCGTCTCGGGCCGCAGCACGCGCGTCTCCGCGACCAGGGCGCCGCCGCAATTGCCGTAGACCCCGCTGGTCGAGCCATACACGAAGGCCGACGGCAGCGACCGCAGGCGCAGGGCGCGCGCCAGCGCCAGCGTGCGGGCATCGCGCCACCATTGGGCACCCTCCTCCACGCGCGCCGGTGGCGCCAGGTGCAGCACCCGGGTGGCAAGCCCCGACAGCCGGCGCAGCGAAGCCGGTTGGTCCAGGTCGGCCACGATCGGCGTCAGGCCGGCCTGCCGCAACTGCGGCACGCGCGCGGGCGACGAGGTCAGCGCGATCAGCTGCAGGCGGCCCCGCAGCAGCCCGGCCGCGCGCATCCCGACGTCGCCGCAACCGACCACCAGCACGCGTTCGCGCCGGAAGCGTGAAGGCCTCGCCCCGAGGGGGCTGTTGATTGAGGGCAAAATCCGTTCTCCCTTTTGAGCAGAAAACGAAGAATACCCATGACCAGCGCAGCGCCGAGCGAGGCGGGCTTCCAGATCACGGTCGAACCGAGCGGACGCCATTTCACCGCCCTGGCCGACGAGACCATCCTCGCGGCCGGCATTCGCCAGGGCATCGGCCTCCCCTATGGCTGCAAGGACGGCGCCTGCGGCTCGTGCAAATGCAAGAAGCTGTCGGGCATGGTCACCCTGGGCCCGCACCAGAGCAAGGCGCTCAGCGCCGAGGAACAGCTCGCCGGCTACGTGCTGACCTGCTGCGCCCGCGCCGAGAGCGACGTGGTGCTCGAATCGCGCCAGGTGACCGAGGCCGGCGCCTTTCCGATCCGCAAGATGCCGGTGCGGGTGCAGGCGCTCGCCAGACAGTCGCACGACGTGGTGCAGCTGCGCCTGCAGCTGCCGGCCGGCGAGCCCTTGCAGTTTCACGCCGGACAGTACGTGGAGTTCATCCTGCGCGACGGCACGCGGCGCAGCTACTCGATGGCCAACGCGCCCCACACGCTGCAGCAGCCCGGCACCGGCCTTGAGCTGCACATCCGCCACCTGCCCGGCGGCAAGTTCACCGACCACGTCTTCGGCGCGATGAAGGAAAAGGAAATCCTGCGCATCGAGGGCCCCTACGGCAGCTTCTTCCTGCGCGAGGACTCCGACAAGCCGCTGATCCTGCTGGCCTCCGGCACCGGCTTCGCGCCGATCAAGGCATTGCTGGAGCACATGAAGTTCAAGGGCATCGAGCGCCCGGCGACGCTCTACTGGGGCGGCCGGCGCCCGGAGGACCTCTACATGGACGACTGGGTGCGGGCCCAGCTGCAGCAGATGCCGCAGCTGCGCTACGTGCCCGTGGTCTCCAACGCGGTGCCCGAGGACGACTGGCGCGGCCGCACCGGATTCGTCCACCGGGCGGTGCTGGAGGACTTCGACGACCTGTCGGGCCACCAGGTCTATGCCTGCGGCGCGCCGGTGGTGGTCGATTCCGCCAAGCAGGACTACGTCGCGCAGCGCGGCCTGCCCGAGGAAGAGTTCTATGCCGACGCCTTCACGACCGAGGCCGACAAGGCCCTGCCTTGAGGACCTGACACAACCCCGATGGAATCCATGAAAGCCAGACACTTCCTCCTGACCCTCCTGTCGACCGCCGTCCTGCTAGCCGCCAGTACGACGAGCGCCCAGCAACGGCCGATCCGGCTGATCGTCCCCTACGCCGCGGGCGGCCCGATCGACGTCACGGCGCGGGTCCTGGCCGAGCGCGTCAAGGACTCCCTGGGCACCGTCATCATCGACAACAAGCCCGGCGCGGGCGGCAACATCGGTGCCGATGCGGTGGCCAAGGCGGCCCCCGACGGCCTGACCATCGGCATCGCGGCCACGGCCACGAACGCGGTCAATCCCTGGCTCTACGCCAAGATGCCCTTCAACGCCGCCACCGATTTCGCGCCGGTGACGCAGATGGTGCGCGTGCCCAACGTGCTGGTGATGAACGCCGACACCGCGCAGCGGCTCAAGATCAACACCCTGGCCGACCTGATCGCCTACGCCAAGGCCAACCCCGGCAAGCTCAACTACGGCAGCGGCGGCAACGGCAGCGCCGGCCACCTGGCGGGCGAGATGTTCAAGAAGGAAGCCGGCATCTTCGCGGTGCACATCCCCTACAACGGCGGCAACCCGGCGCAGCTCGCGCTGCTGTCCGGCCAGGTCGACTTCAATTTCGACAACCTCGCGACGGCGGCGCCGAACATCCGCTCGGGCAAGCTGAAGGCGATCGCCGTGACGACGGCGCAGCGCAGCAGCGCGCTGCCCGAGGTGCCGACCGTGGCCGCCACGCTGAAGGGCTTCTCGATCGACACCTGGTGGGGCCTGGTCGCACCGGCGGGCACGCCGCCCGAGGTGGTCGCCAAGCTCAACCATGCCTTCGTCGCCGCGCTCGATTCGCCCGACACCAAGACCCGCTTCGCGACGCTGCTGGCCGAACCCGTGGCCAGCACGCCGGATCAGTTCGGCGCCTTCATGAAGACCGAACTGGCCAAGTACGAAAAGGTCGTCAAGGCCACCGGCGCCAAGGTCGACTGATCACTCGCCGAGGTAGGCGGCCCGCACCTTCGGGTCGCTCAGCATCACCTTGGCGTCGCCGCTCATGGTGATCAGGCCCGACTCCATGACGTAGCCGCGATCGGCCAGCTGCAGCGCGCGGCTGGCGTTCTGCTCGACCAGCAGCACCGTGACGCCCTGGTCGTAGACCTGCTTCACGACTTCGAAAATCTTGTCGACCATGATCGGCGACAGGCCCATCGACGGCTCGTCGAGCAGCAGCACCTTGGGCCGCGCCATCAGCGCACGGCCCATCGCCAGCATCTGCTGCTCGCCGCCCGACATGGTGCCGGCCAGTTGGGTAGCCCGCTCCTTGAGCCGCGGGAAGGTCGCGAACACGCGCTCGATGTCCTTCGCGATCTCGACCTTGTCCTTGCGGATGTAGGCGCCGATCTGCAGGTTCTCGGTGATCGTCATGCGCGTGAACACGCCGCGCCCCTCGGGCACCATCACCAGGCCCTCGCCGACCAGGTCCCAGGCGCCACGGCCCTTGATGCTCTTGCCGAGGAACTCGATGTCGCCGCCGAGGAAAGGCAGCGTGCCGGTGATGGCCTTCATGGTGGTGGTCTTGCCGGCTCCGTTGGAGCCGATCAGCGACACCAGCTCGCCCTCGCGGACCTCGAAGTCGATGCCCTTGACGGCCTGGATGCCGCCGTAGGCGACCTTCACGCCGCTCACCTTCAGTAGTGTCTGTGCCATCTCAGTGTCCTCCCGTGCCGAGGTAGGCCTCGATCACCTTTTCGTTCTTCTGCACGTCGGCGGGCGTGCCCTCCGCGATCTGCTTGCCGTAGTCGAGCACCGTCACGCGGTCGCACAGGCCCATCACCAGCTTGACGTCGTGCTCGATCAGCAGGATGGTGCGGTTGTCTTTGCGGATGCGGTCGATCAGCTCGCGCAGCATCACCTTCTCGGTCGCGTTCATGCCGGCGGCCGGCTCGTCCAGCGCGATCAGCTGCGGATCGGTGGCAAGCGCGCGGGCAATTTCCAGCCGCCGCTGGTCGCCGTACGAGAGCGTGCGGGCCTTGTAGTCGGCGAACTTGCCGATGCCGACGTACTCGAGCAGTTCGTGCGCGCGCTCGGTGATCGCGGCCTCCTCGGCCTTGAATCCCGGCGGGCGGAAGATCGCGCCGAAGACGCCCGAATGGGTGCGCACGTGGCGTCCCACCATCACGTTCTCGAGCGCGGTCATTTCCGCGAACAGCCGGATGTTCTGGAAGGTGCGCGCGATGCCGGCCTTGGCGACCTCATGGACCGCGGTCGGCTGGTAGGGCTTGCCGGCCAGCTCGAAGCTGCCGCTGTCGGGCGTGTAGAGCCCGGTGATCACGTTGAAGAAGGTGGTCTTGCCGGCGCCGTTGGGGCCGATCAGGCCATAGACCTGGCCGCGCAGGATCTTGATGCCGACGTCGGAGAGGGCCTGCAGGCCGCCGAAGCGCTTGGAGATGCCGCGGACGTCGAGGATGGTTTCAGTCATGTTGCGTCCTGGCTCACGGATTGATCGACATCGGACGCGAGGCGGCACCGGGCACTTCGTCGGCCGGCGTCTCGACGCCGGGCGCGGCCGCGGGCATGCCCGAGACGGGCTGGGTGCCTCGACGCGCCAGCGACTTTCCATGTTCGGGCGTTGGCCAGAGGCCGCGCGGACGCACCAGCATGATGATGATCATCGCCAGCGCGATGAACAGCTGGCGCAGGATCGAGGCATCGAGCCGGCCGCCGGTCATCGACTGCAGCGGCGCCGCCACGTAGCGCAGCACCTCGGGCAGCGCGGCCAGCAGGACGGCGCCCAGGATCACGCCGGGCAGGTGGCCGATGCCGCCCAGCACCACCATCGCGACGATCATCACCGACTCCATCAGGCTGAAGGACTCGGGCGACACGAAGCCCTGGAACGACGCGAACATCGCGCCGGAGACGCCGCCGAAGCTCGCCCCCATCGCGAAGGCCAGCAGCTTCATGTTGCGGGTGTTGATGCCCATCGCCTTGGCCGCGATCTCGTCCTCGCGGATCGCCATCCAGGCGCGGCCGATGCGCGAGACCTGCAGCCGATGCGAAATCATGATGGTGAAGATCACCAGCGCCAGGAACAGGTAGTAGTACAGCGTCACCGAGGAGATGGTGAAGCCATCGAACTTCAGGGACTTGCCCAGGTTCAGGCCCCAGAAATGGATCGGGTCGATGGCCGTGATGCCCTTCGGTCCGTTGGTGAGGTTGATCGGGTGGTCCAGGTTGTTCAGGAACACGCGGATGATCTCGCCGAAGCCGAGCGTCACGATCGCCAGGTAGTCGCCGCGCAGCTTGAGAGTGGGTGCCCCCAGCAATGCGCCGAACAACGCCGCCAGCCCGAGCGCCGCGGGGATCACCAGCAGCAGCGAACTGTGCAGCCCGTTCGGGAACATGGCCTTGACGGCCGGGAAGGTGTCGGTCAGGTGCGGCGACCCCAGCAGCGCGTACAGGTAGGCGCCGATGGCAAAGAAGGCCACATAGCCCAGGTCGAGCAGGCCGGCGTAGCCGACCACGATGTTGAGGCCGAGCGCCAGCATCACGTAGAGCAGGGCGATGTCGGCGATCCGGACCCAGGCATTGCCCTGGCTCTGCAGCAGCAACGGCAGCACCAGCACCGCGAGGATGCCGAACGCGTACAGGAGGGTGGTCTTGCTGTTCTTCATGATTCGGTCCTCAGGCCCGGTCCGCCACCCGCTCGCCGAGCAGGCCGGAAGGCCGCAGCGTGAGCATGATGATCAGAACGATGAAGGCGAAGATGTCGCTGTAGTGGCTGCCCAGCACATCGCCGGTCAGGGCGCCGATGTAGCCCGAGCCGATGGCTTCGATCAGGCCCAGCAGGATGCCGCCGACCACCGCCCCGGCGAGGTTGCCGATGCCGCCGAACACGGCCGCCGTGAAGGCCTTGAGCCCGGGGATGAAGCCCATCGCGTGCTGCGCGATGCCGTAGTTCGAGGCGTACATCACGCCCGCCACCGCCGCCAGCACGGCGCCGATGATGAAGGTGGCGGAGATCACCATGTCGGGGCGTATGCCCATCAGCGCGGCCACCCGCGGGTTTTCCGCCGTGGCGCGCATCGCGCGCCCCAGCTTGGTGTAGTTGACCAGCCAGCTGAGGACCGCCAGGCAGATCGCGGTCACCGCGAGGATCATCACCTGGGTCGGCGAGATCACTGCGCCGCCGACATGGATCGGCGTGGTCGACAGCAGGTTCGGATAGGCCTTGTTGGTCGGCTTCCAGATGATCATCGCCAGCGTCTGCAGCAGGATCGACATGCCGATCGCGGTGATCAGCGGCGCCAGCTTGGGACTGTTGCGCAGCGGCCGGTAGGCCACCTTCTCGATGACGAAGTTGAGCGTGGCGGCGACCACGCAGGCGATCAGCAGTGCGATGAGCAGGATCAGCCAGCCCGGCGTGCCGGGCATCGATTCCTGCATGAGCCCGATGATGCTCCAGCTGGTCAGTGCCCCGACCATGAGCACTTCGCCGTGGGCGAAATTGATGAGGTTGATGATGCCGTACACCATGGTATAGCCCAAGGCTATCAAGGCGTACATGCTGCCCAGAACCAGACCGTTGATGATCTGCTGCAGCAAGATGTCCATAACGAGAATCCCTTTTTTTGTGTTGACGCCCTCGAGAGGCGCCCGGCTGACCCCGGCGCTCTGGTTGGAACGCTGGGGTTTCACTTAGCAAAAAACCCGCCAGCATGTGACGACGGCGGGTTTGTGGCGGGATTGTAATTTCGCCCGAACGCCGTTCTGGTGCGGTTTCGACGGGGTTTTCCCGCTGGCGCACGCTGGAAGTGCGTCAATGTGCGCGCAGCGCGCAAGGGAGTATCGACCAAAGGCTGGTCAGCTGGCCGCGTCTGTATTGCGCTTTCGCAACTCGCGCAGCTTTTCCGCAATGCGGATTTCGAGTCCGCGCTCCACCGGGCGGTAGAAGGGTGGCGCATCGAGGCCCTCGGGCAGGTAGGTCTCGCCGGCTGCGAAGCCGCCCTCCTCGTCGTGCGCGTAGCGATAGCCCTTGCCATAGTCGAGCTGCTTCATGAGCCGGGTCGGGGCGTTGCGCAGATGCATGGGCACCGGCCGGGTGCCGTCCGACTTGATGAAGGCCTTGACCTCGTTGTAGGCCTTGTAGACCGCGTTCGATTTCGGCGCCACGGCCAGGTAGACCACGCACTGGGCCAGCGCCAGCTCACCCTCGGGGCTGCCCAGCCGCTCGTAGACCTCGGCCGCATCGAGCGCCAGCCGCAGCGCGCGGGGGTCGGCCAGGCCGATGTCCTCGCTCGCCATGCGAACCAGCCGGCGCGCCATGTAGCGCGGATCGGCGCCGCCGTCGAGCATGCGAACGAACCAGTACAGCGCGGCATCTGGATCGCTGCCGCGCACCGATTTGTGCAGGGCGGAGATGGTGTCGTAGAACTGCTCGCCGCCCTTGTCGTAGCGGCGCAGCCGCTCGCCGAGCACCCGCAGCAGCCAGGCATCGGTGATGGCGTCGAGTTTCTCGGCGCCGACGGCGACCGCCAGCGTCTCGAGCGTGTTGAGCAGGCGCCGGGCGTCGCCGTCGGCGTAGGCGACCAGGCGGTCGACCGCCTCGGCGTCGATCGCCGGCACCGCCTGGATGCCCTGGGCCCGCTCGACGATCTGCTTCAGGTCGGCTTCGTCGAGTGGCTGCAGCACGTACACCGCGGCCCGCGACAGCAGGGCCGAGTTGACCTCGAAGGACGGGTTCTCGGTGGTGGCGCCGATGAAGGTGAACAGGCCCGACTCGACATGCGGCAGGAAGGCGTCCTGCTGGCTCTTGTTGAAGCGATGCACCTCGTCGACGAACACGATGGTGCGGCGCTGCTCCAGGCCGTCGCGCGCGGAGGTGGCGCGCTCCACCGCCTCGCGGATGTCCTTCACGCCGCCGAGCACCGCGCTGATGCTCAGGAACTGGGCATCGAAGGCATCGGCCATCAGGCGTGCGATCGTCGTCTTGCCGACGCCGGGCGGGCCCCACAGGATGCACGAGTGCGGCTGGCCCGATTCGAAGGCGATGCGCAGCGGCATGCCCGCACCGAGCAGGTGCTGCTGGCCGATGACCTCCCCCAGCGTCCGGGGGCGCAGTCGTTCGGCGAGGGGCGGGAGGTTGGAGGTGGCCATCCGCGGCCGGCGCTACTGGCGGATCACGTCGGCACCGCTCGGCACCTTGAACTGGAAGGTCGAGGGCGGCAGCGACGGATTGACCTCGACCTTGCCGAACTTCAGCACCGAGCGCTGGCCGAAGCTGTCGAGGATCTCGAGCGCGGACAGGGCCTCGCCCTGGAAGCCGATCTGCACGCTCTGCAACTGGCCGTCCTTGCTCTTGGGCGTGGCCTTGACCCACTGCAGGCCGTCGCGGTCGGCTGCGCCCTCGAGCGTGAAGTCGGCCTGCAGGGCCCGCAGGTCGGGCGCGGCGGCGATCAGCGCGGCCGGCGTCGAGCCCAGGGCCTGCGCCTGCTTGCGCTGCGTGACCTGGTTGAGGTCGGCGTCGTAGAGCCACAGCGTCTGGCCGTCGGCGACGATGTTCTGCACGAAGGGCTTCTGGTAGTCGAACCTGAACTTGCCCGGGCGCTGGAACGCGAAGCTGCCGGTCGACACCTTGGGCCGCGACTCCTGGCCCTCCTTGGGCGGTGCAGTGACGGTCTGCGTGAAGTCGGCGCGGCCGGACTTCACCGTCTTGACGAAGGCCTCCAGGCTTTCGAGGCCGCCCGCCCAGGCGCCGCCGGCCAACACGGCCAGCGCCACACCCGCTATCAATTTCTTCATCTGGACTCCGTTCACTCGGCCCGGGCCGGGACCAGGATCTCGCGCTGGCCGCTGCCGCTCATGGCGCTCACCAGGCCGGCGTTCTCCATGTCCTCGACCAGCCGCGCGGCCCGGTTGTAGCCGATCTTCAAGTGGCGCTGCACCAGCGAGATGCTGGCCTTGCGGTGCTTCAGCACGACCTCGACCGCCTGGTCATACATCGGGTCCTTCTCGCCGCCGCCATCGCCGCCGCCTTCGCCCAGCAGATCGCCGTCGCCATCGACCGTACCGCCTTCGAGCACGCCTTCGATGTAGTCCGGCTCCCCTTGCGACTTGAGGTAGGCGACCACGCGGTGCACTTCCTCGTCGCTCACGAAGGCGCCGTGCACGCGCACCGGCAGCCCGGTGCCGCTCGGCATGTAGAGCATGTCGCCCATGCCGAGCAGCGCCTCGGCACCCATCTGGTCGAGGATGGTGCGCGAGTCGATCTTGCTCGACACCTGGAACGCGATGCGGGTCGGGATATTGGCCTTGATGAGGCCGGTGATCACGTCGACGCTGGGCCGCTGGGTCGCCAGGATCAGGTGGATGCCGGCCGCCCGCGCCTTCTGCGCCAGGCGGGCGATCAGTTCCTCGATCTTCTTGCCGACCACCATCATCAGGTCGGCCAGTTCGTCGATCACCACCACGATGTGGGGTTCGCGGGCCAGCGGCTCGGGGCTGTCGGGCGTCAGGCTGAAGGGGTTGTAGATGAACTCCTCGCGCGCCTTGGCCTCGTCGATCTTCTGGTTGTAGCCGGCCAGGTTGCGCACCCCCAGCTTGCTCATCAGCTTGTAGCGGCGCTCCATCTCGGCCACGCACCAGTTCAGGCCGTGGGCCGCCTGCCGCATGTCGGTGACGACCGGCGCCAGCAGGTGCGGGATGCCTTCGTAGACCGACATCTCGAGCATCTTCGGATCGATCATGAGCAGGCGCACGTCGCGCGCCTCGGCCTTGTACAAGAGGCTCAGGATCATCGCGTTGATGCCGACCGACTTGCCCGAGCCGGTGGTGCCGGCGACCAGCACGTGCGGCATCTTGGCCAGGTCGGCCACCACCGGATTGCCGATGATGTCCTTGCCCAGGCCCATCGTGAGCATCGACTTGCCCTCGTTGTAGACCTGCGATCCGAGGATCTCGCTGAGCCTGATCGACTGCCGCTTGGCATTCGGCAGCTCGAGCGCCATGTAGTTCTTGCCGGGAATGGTCTCGACCACGCGGATCGACACCAGCGACAGCGAACGCGCCAGGTCCTTCGCGAGGCCCACGATCTGCGAGCCCTTGACGCCGGTGGCGGGCTCGATCTCATAGCGGGTGATCACCGGACCCGGCGAAGCCAGCACCACGCGGACCTCGACACCGAAGTCCTTGAGCTTCTTCTCGATCATGCGCGAGGTCATCTCGAGCGTGTCGGCCGACACCGTTTCCTGGCGCGCCTGCGCGGCATCGAGCAGGTCGACCTGCGGCAGCTTGCTGTCGGGCAACTCGCGGAAAAGCGGCTTCTGGCGTTCCTTCGCCACCCGGTCGCTCTTCGGCACCTCGGCCAGGGCCGGCTCGATCTGGACCGGCGGCGACGGCGCGCGGCGCTTGGGCCGCGGCAGGATGCGCAGCTCTTCGTCGGGCACCTCGGGTTCGGGCCCGCTGTCGAAAGCCGACAGTTCCTCGCGCTCGCGCACCGCCTGCTTGCCCATGGCGATGTCCTGGGCGATCTCGCGCTTCTCGCGCCGCGACTCGAACAGCGAATACAGGCGGGAGCCGATGCGCTCGGCGATCTGGCCCCAGGAAAAACGGAACACCAGGGCCGAACCGATGACGCCGCCGGCGATCGCGATCAGCGCCGAACCGGTGAAGCCCATCCACTTCACGCTGGCCGGGCCGACCAGGTAGCCGAGCACCCCGCCGCCGTGACCCGGCAGCCGGAATTCGAGCCGATAGAGGCGCGACCATTCGAGCATGGCGCTGGCGCACAGCAGCAGGATCAGGCCGAACCAGAAGGCCAGGCGACTGCGATTGAAGGGCCCGCGCGGCGCTTGCTCGGCCGCGGCGGCCTCGCCGCCGCGCATCCATCCGGCCAGCGAGGACAGCCAGACCCGCAGCCCAGCCGCCAGGCACCACCAGACCGAATAGCCGGCCAGGAAGTAGCTGGCATCGGCCAGCCAGGCGCCGATGCGGCCGCCCCAGTTCTTGACCTCGCCCCCGGTGCCCGAAGTCGACCAGGCAGCATCCGACGGCGTGAAGCTCAGCATTGCCAGCAGCCAGAATAGCAGCACGACGAAACCGGCGATCAGCGTGATCTCGTGGGCGAAGCGCATTGCGCGCAGCCGGACCGGCTGCGGCTCGCCGGCCGCGGAGTTTTGAAGGGTATTGAGCGAATAGGTCATGAAAGGCAGGCCGTCCGGCCCGCGACGGCGGGCAGGAGATCCGGCAACACTACAACGAAAACGCCCACGGCCGCGTTGTCAGGGCCGGCGACGTTGTGGCCGGCGCGCTGCGGCGCCGCCGGCCTGACTGTCAGGTGAGCGATGAGAGCCGTTCCTTGACGATCATCGAGCCATCGACCTGGGTCTGGACGAAACCGCGCTCCTCCAGGTCCTTCATGACGCGGCTGACCATCTCGCGCGACGCGCCGACCATCTTGGCCAGGTCCTGGCGCGAGATCTTGTCGCGCACCTTGAGGTTGCCCTCGCCGTCGTCGACCGCGAACTCGAGCAGCGAACGCGCCACCCGGCCGTAGACATCCATCAGTGCCAGCGATTCGATCTTGCGGTCGGCATGGCGCAGGCGCGACACCAGGCCGCGCATGATGTTGTAGGACATCGAGGAGTTCTCGGGCAGGCAGCGCGCGAAGGCGTCCCGGCCGAGCATCAGCACGTCGGTCTGGATCTCGGTGCGCACCGTGGCCGAGTGCGGCTCGTCGTCGATCATGCTCATCTCGCCGACATAGTCGCCCGGATGCAAGGTCGCCAGGATGACTTCCCGGCCCCGGCTGTCGGTGCTCATGACGCGGGCCCGGCCGGTCAGGATGATGTAGAGCGCATCCGACTTCTTGCCCTGTTCGACCACGACCTCGGCGCGCTTGAAGCGCTTCTTGACGATCGCGTCCGCGATGCTTGCGGACTGGGCGGGCGTCAGCGCTGCGAACAAAGGCACGCGACGGAGCAACTCAAGATTGGACAACATCGACATTCATCAATCCCCGAAACGGCGCGATTGCATCACCGATGGATTCATACAATCGCCCCCATTGAAAGGAGCCACCGGCCGGCCTTGAACCGAACGGTGATACTCCATATCTATCAAACACCCTGAAAATGTACACGCTGCTGCAGCGCCAATCCTAGGTTTTCTACTCATGTCATCCCCTCGCCACGCTAAGGTCCTCATTCTCGGCTCCGGCCCGGCCGGCTACACCGCGGCAGTCTACGCGGCGCGCGCCAATCTCGAACCGATGCTGATCACAGGCATGGCCCAGGGCGGCCAGCTCATGACCACCACCGAAGTGGACAACTGGCCGGCCGACGTCCACGGCGTGCAGGGTCCCGACCTGATGCAGCGCTTCCTGGAGCACGCCGAGCGCTTCAAGACCGAGATCGTCTTCGACCACATCAGCAAGGTCGACTTCAGCCAGCGCCCCTTCACCCTCACCGGCGACAGCGGCGTCTACACCTGCGACGCGCTGATCATCGCCACCGGCGCCTCGGCCAAGTACCTGGGGCTCGATTCCGAGCAGCATTTCATGGGCCGCGGCGTCTCGGGCTGCGCCACCTGCGACGGCTTCTTCTACCGCGAGCAGGAAGTCTGCGTGATCGGTGGCGGCAACACCGCGGTCGAGGAGGCACTGTACCTGTCGAACATCGCCAGCAAGGTCACGCTGGTGCACCGGCGCGACAAGTTCCGCGCCGAGCCGATCCTGATCGACAAGCTGCACGCCAAGGTCGCCGAGGGCAAGATCGAGCTCAAGGTGCACAACACGCTGGAGCAGGTGCTCGGCGACGACTCGGGTGTGACCGGCATCCGGCTCAAGAACACCCAGACCGGCGCCACCGAGGACCTGCAGCTCAAGGGCTGCTTCATCGCCATCGGCCACCACCCGAACACCGACATCTTCCAGGGCCAGCTCGAGATGAAGGACGGCTACATCCTCACCCGCTCGGGCCTGCAGGGCTTCGCGACCATGACCAGCGTGCCCGGCGTGTTCGCTGCAGGCGACGTGCAGGACCATGTCTACCGCCAGGCCATCACCAGCGCCGGGACCGGCTGCATGGCCGCCCTGGACGCCCAGCGATTCCTCGAGCAGGAGTAAGCGGCAGGCAGCCTCACTGGAGCGGAGAGGGTGATTGGGCTATAATCCAAGGCTTTGCCGAAATTGACCCATGTGGTCGGGGCGGCAAGCCGGGGTACCGCCACCCGTTTTCTGGCGAGGTCAAGCTGCAAACCACCCACGCAACCCTGCTGCGTTGCCTTGGTGCCAGCTGTTCAAGAAAGAGTGTCCAACATGGCACGCGTCTGCGAAGTCACGGGCAAGGGCCCGATGGTCGGAAACAATGTTTCCCACGCCAACAACAAAACCAAGCGCCGGTTCCTGCCGAACCTGCAATACCGTCGTTTCTGGGTCGAAACGGAAAACCGCTGGGTTCGCCTGCGGGTTTCGAGCGCTGCCCTGCGCCTGATCGACAAGAACGGCATCGACGCCGTGCTCGCAGACCTGCGTGCACGCGGCCAAGCTTAAGGAGCTGAATCATGGCAACGAGCAAAGGCGGACGCGAGAAGATCAAGCTGGAATCCACCGCGGGTACCGGCCATTTCTACACGACCAGCAAGAACAAGAAGACGATGCCTGAAAAGATGTCGATCATGAAGTTCGACCCGAAGGCGCGCAAGCACGTCGAATACAAGGAAATCAAGCTGAAGTAATTCGGCGCTTTCCCATAAAAAACCCGCTGCGATCCAGCGGGTTTTTTGTTGCCCGCCAATTGGTGCAGGCAAGAAAAAGCCGGCTCGAAAGCCGGCTTTTCAGTGGGGGCGCAGCAGTGTCAGGCGCGGGCTGCACGCAGGCGGGTCGAGAACTCGCGCAGGCCGGCGATGCCGCTGGCCTCGGCGCGGTGGCACCAGGCGGCCAGGTCGGCCGCCAGCTGCTCGCGCGAATTCGAGGTGTTGAGCCACAACTGGCGCAGCTCTTCGCGCATGGTCACCATCTTGTCGAGCACCGGGTGGGCCGCGCGGGCCTGGACCAGGTTCGAGCGCGCAGCAGCCGGGACCTTGTCGTCGTCGCGGTGCAGCCAGGTCTTGGCCGCCTTCAGCACCGACAGGTCGGCGCCCTTGGCCTTGAGCTGCGCCAGCTCTTCGCGGGTGGCACGGCGCATTTCGCGCGCATAGCCGGCCATGACTTCATAGCGGTTCGCGATCACGGCCTCGAGGGTCTTCTCGTTGGCCACCGGCACCACGTCGCCCAACTGCATCTTGGGCGGCAGCTTCTTGACCTTGGCCCAGCCGATCTTCTGCATCAGGCTGATGTAGACCCAGCCGATGTCGAACTCGTACTTCTTGACCGAGAACTTGGCCGAGGTCGGGTAGGTGTGGTGGTTGTTGTGGAGCTCTTCGCCGCCGATGATGATCCCCCAGGGGATCAGGTTGGTGCTGGCGTCAGTGGCTTCGAAATTGCGGTAGCCCCAGAAGTGGCCGATGCCGTTGACGACGCCGGCGGCCCAGAACGGAATCCAGAGCATCTGCACCGCCCAGACGGTCAGGCCGAGCATGCCGAACAGGGCGACGTTGATGATCAGCATCAGGCCCACGCCCTGCCAGCTGTAGCGGGTGTACAGGTTGCGCTCGATCCAGTCGTTGGGCGTGCCGTGGCCGAAACGCTCCATCGTTTCCTTGTTCTTCGATTCTTTGCGGTACAGCTCGGCGCCGCGCCACATGACTTCGTCGATGCCCTTGACCTGCGGGCTGTGCGGGTCGTCCACGGTTTCGCACTTGGCGTGGTGCTTGCGGTGGATGGCGACCCATTCCTTGGTCACCATGCCGGTGCCCAGCCAGAGCCAGAAGCGGAAGAAATGCGAGGGAATCGGGCCCAGGTCCATGGCCCGGTGCGTTTGCGTCCGGTGCAGGAAGATCGTGACCGCCGCGATCGTGATGTGCGTGGTGACGAGCGTGTACAGCACGACTTGCCACCATGCGAGGTCCCACAAGCCGTGTCCGAGCCAGTCGATGGCCGCGCTCAGTACGGCAGAGTCAGGAAGCAACATTGAGTTCAGTACTCCATGGCCGCACGAAGGTGCAGCCTTCAGGTAACCAGGGATTTTAAAGGTTCGAGCCTGAAAAGGGGCTTAAATCCTTGATTTGCCGCAAGTTTTACCCTTCTTTGGGTCCTGCCGCCTATTTTCGGTTCCACACGGCGGCAAAAAAACCGTCCGTTGCATGCCGATGGGGCCAGAGCCGCAGATAGCGGGTGCCGCCGTCGCCGCCGGCGCACAGCGCATCGGCGCCCTCGACCTTCAATCCCGCCAGCAGTCCGGCCGCATCCTGCGGCTCGAAATCGGGGTTGGCGGCAGCGAAGGCTTCGGCGATGGCCTCGTTTTCCTCCGGCAGCACGCTGCAGGTGGCGTAGACCAGCCGGCCTCCCGATTTCACCAGGCGGGCCGCGCTCTGCAGGATCGCGGCCTGCTTGACCGTCAGCTCCTGAACCGACTGCGGCGACTGGCGCCACTTCAGGTCCGGGTTGCGCCGCAGCGTCCCCAGGCCCGAGCACGGCGCGTCGACCAGCACCCGGTCGATCTTGCCGGCCAGCCGCTTGATGCGGTCGTCGCGCTCGTGGGCGATGGCCGCCGGATGGACGTTCGACAGCCCGCTGCGCGCCAGCCGGGGCTTCAGCGCATCGAGCCGGTGGGCGGAGGTGTCGAAGGCATAGAGCCGGCCGGTGTTGCGCATGGTGGCACCGATGGCCAGGGTCTTGCCGCCGGCACCGGCGCAGAAATCGACCACCATTTCGCCGCGCTTGGCGTCGAGCAGCAGCGCCAGCAGCTGGGAACCCTCGTCCTGCACCTCGAGCGCGCCACGGGTGAAGGCATCCAGCTTGTTCAGCGCCGGCTTGCCGTCGACCCGCAGGCCCCAGGGCGAGAACGGGGTCGGGATGGCCTTGATCGACGCCTTGGCGAGCTCCTTCTGCAGATCGGGCCGCTTGTCGCTGAGCGCGTTGACCCGCAGGTCGAGCGGCGCCGGCTGCTGCAGGCTTTCGACCAGCGGCCAGAACTGGTCGCCGAGCTGCGCCTTGAGCGGCGCCACCAGCCACTCGGGCAGGTTGTGGCGATGGCGCTCGAGCAGGTCGTCCTGCTTGACGGCGTCGCAGTTGTCGAGCCAGCGCTTTTCGGTGTCGTTGAGGGCGCTCTTGAGGAAATCGCGCGGACCGTGAAAGCCGAGGATCGCCATCCGGCGCTCTTTCGGGCCGCTGCCAGAGGGCGACAGGTGGTCGAACAGCAGCTTCTTGCGCAGCACCGTGTAGACCGTCTCGGCCAGGGTCGCACGCTCGCGCGGCCCGAACTCGCGGTGGTCGCGGAAGAAGCGTGAAACGACCTGGTCGGCCGGGTGATCGAATTTCAGGACCAGGCCAACCAGGTCGGCGGTGGCGTCAAGCAGGGCTTTGGGGTGCATGCCCCGATTGTCTCAGCCACAGGCCGGCGCCGGGCCGCCCCAAGGCGGCCTGCGGCCCCCTCGGGGGGCAGAGACCCACACGAAGTGGGGGAGCGTGGGGGCCACATTCATTCGGCGGTTCGGGCCCAAATCGCGCCGAACGCCTGGCGCTCGATCTGCTCCAGCGTCGGCGAATGGCCGGCCCAAAGCACCAGCGCGGCGCCCGGCAGGCTCAGGGTCTGTTCGAGCTGCCGGCACAGCTGCCAGCGCTCGTCGTCGCCCATCTGCGGCAACTCGAGGAACACCACGTAGGCCCGCCGCCACGGGAACTCGCGCAGGTTCTTGCGCACCAGCCAGGCCCGCGACACCGGCATGCAGCGCCCCAGATCGGCCTTCAGCTCGCCGAGTTCGAACTCGCTCAGGTCGTGGCGGGTGATTTGGCTGAAGCAGGGTGTGGCGGTGATTTCTTCCCAGGCCCGCTGCTCGGCTTCTTCCGCCGCCTTGGTCCGCTCGCGCCAGAGCTTGAGCGCGCGCTCGTCGTGGCCTCCGGCATCCGGATCCTCGAGCGCGGCGACCGCGGTCCTGGCAGCCCACCAACGGCTGGCCACGCTGGATTCGTGCAGCCGCTCGAGCACCGCGAGCCGGGCGCCGCGGTCCTGCGCCGGCAGCAGCTGCGCCAGGCCGCGCAGCGCACCGGGGTGGTTCTCGGTCAGCTGCAGGGCGCGCTCGTAGTGACCGCGCACGTCGGCCGCGGCGTCGAGGCGGCGGGCGCAGTCGGCCCACTCGACCATCTCGTCCGCGTTGTTGCGCCCGGAGCTGGCGGCCAGTGCCGCCACCCGCTCGCCGACCCGCACCAGGTAGGCATGGTGCTGTTTCCAGTCGGTGGCATGGTCGCGGCGCCATTCGTCGTCGAAATGGGCGGTCCAGCGCGGCGCGTCGGCCAGCAGCGCCAGCGCCGATTTCTCGGACCAGGACGGCAGGCCCGGCTTCTCGTCGAGCGCTTCCAGGCGGTCCCGCAGCACCGGATGGGTGTCGTCGACATCGCTGACGCTGCGCAGCGCGGCACGCAGAGCGGCGCGCGCGAAGTCCGGCGCCATCGGCGCCCTCAGCTGCGATGCCATCGCGGAGAACGGGCCGGCCGGGATCGGCTCGCCGGCCGCCCGCGACCAGTGCGCCGGCCAGAAGGTCTCGGCATACCAGGCGCTCTTGACCACGATCTCGGTCAGGGCGCCGGCCACCACCCGCGTGCCCAGCAGGCGGGCCGCCACGCGGTCGGCTTCGTATTCGTCCTGGCGCGCCAGCGCGAAGGTCTTGGCCGCGAAGCGCGGGAAGTACCAGCGGAAGAAGGCCTGCGACGCGAACGCCATCACGCCCTCGTCGCGCTGGAAGCTGGCGTCCAGCTTGAGCCAGGACATCCGGGTGCGGTAGATCCAGGCGCTCAGCTTGCCGTGGTTGCCGCGCAGGTGCCCGTATTCGTGCGCCAGGACCGACAGCAGGCGCCGGCGGTCCAGCGCCATCAGCAGCGGCAAGCCGATGCTGAGGTGGTTGACCGCGCCGCCGAAGAGGCCGAAGCGCGGCAGTTGCCGGATGCTGGCGTTGAATTCGCTGTCGAGGTAGACGCGGTGCACCGCCGGCCCATCGATGCGCTGCCGGATGCGGTCCAGCGCCTCGAACAGCGCCGGCGCGTCCGCGCGCTCAAGGGGGACGCCGTCGGGCTCGTCGAAGCGCACCCAGAGCGCGCGCAGCGTGGCCCACAGCAGACCGAGCGCGAACAGCAGCAGCCAGCCCCGCGTGAAGCTGAAGCGCACGCCCTGGCCGAGCCCACCGACCACCCAGGCGATGATCCCGGCCGCCAGCCCCAGGCAGGCGAAGACCCAGAGGTAGCCCAGCGCGGCGAAGACCGCGACCCCGCGCCGGTAGCCGTCGCTGTCGTCGGCGCTGGCATGCTCGCTCAGGCGCACGAGATGAACAAAATCCGCCCTATCCATCCCGACCTTTCAATTCCCTGAAGGAAATACACAGCGTGAACGACGACGACCTGCCACCCCTGATCGAGACCCCGCCCGGCCGCTACCGCCACTACAAGGGCGGCGAATACGAAGTCCTGGGCACCGCGCGCCACAGCGAGACGCTGGAGCCGATGACGCTCTACCGCGCGCTCTACGGCGAGCGCGGGCTCTGGGTGCGCCCAGCCGCCATGTTTGGCGATCGCGTGGAGATCGACGGCTCGTCACAACTGCGCTTCGTGAAGCTCGAAGAGAATAAATGAGACCTCGTTGATTGTGTCATTTTGTTTCTATTAGCCAGGCGGCAATTGCTTGCGGGTAAACCCGATGTTCGTGAACCAGCACACGTTCTGCCAGGCTCGCCGCGGTGTCGTCGGGCAGCACCGGCACCACCGCCTGCGCCAGGATCGGCCCGTGGTCGAGTTCCACCGTCACCTGGTGCACCGTGAGGCCCGCCACCTTGCAGCCGGCGTCGATGGCGCGCTGGTGGGTGTGCAGCCCGGGAAAAGCGGGCAGCAGCGAGGGGTGGATGTTGAGCAGGCGGCCCGCGTAGCGGCTCACGAAGCCCGGCGTCAGGATGCGCATGAAGCCGGCCAGCACGACCAGCGACGGCGCATGGGCGTCGATGGCTTGCGCCAGCGCGGCGTCGAAGTCCTCGCGGCTGGCGAAATCCTTGTGCGGGACCACCGCGGTCGCGATGCCGGCCGCCCGGGCAAGGGCCAGGCCCGCCGCATCCGGCTTGTTGCTGATGACGGCGGCGATGCGGGCATCGAAACGGGCGGCCCAGCGCTCCTGCTCGGCGGCCCGCACGATGGCCGCCATGTTCGACCCGCCGCCGGAGATAAGGATCACAATATTCTTCATCGGACGCGGGATTATCCGTTGCGCATTTCCGCCGCCCGCGTTGTCGCGGCGCGGACACCCCGGAAGCGCACGACCGTGCTAAAACCGGCGGTTCCGGAGACACGCCGCATCCGCGGCGCATCGATCAACACAGCGAGGCACGCATGGATTTGAGCTTCACACCCGAAGAACAGAAGTTCCGCGAAGATATTCGCGCCTGGGTCAAAGAAAACCTTCCCCAAGACATCTCGCACAAGGTGCACAACGCGCTCGAACTGACGCGCGACGACCTGCAGCGCTGGGCCAAGATCCTCGGCAAGAAGGGCTGGCTGGGCTATGGCTGGCCGAAGGAATTCGGCGGCCCCGGCTGGACCGCGGTCGAGAAGCACCTGTTCGAGGAAGAGGCCGCGCTGGCCGGCGCGCCGCGCATCGTCCCCTTCGGTCCCGTGATGGTGGCGCCGGTGATCATGGCCTACGGCAATCCCGAGCAGCACAAGCGCTTCCTGCCCGGGATCGCGAGCGGCGAGGTCTGGTGGAGCCAGGGCTACAGCGAACCGGGTTCCGGTTCGGACCTGGCTTCGGTCAAGACCAAGGCCGAACGCCAGGGCGACAAGTACATCGTCAACGGCCAGAAGACCTGGACCACGCTGGGCCAGTACGGCGAGTGGATCTTCTGCCTGGTGCGCACCAGCAACGAGGGCAAGCCGCAGACCGGCATCAGCTTCCTGCTGGTCGACATGAAATCCAAGGGCGTCACGGTGCGCCCGATCAAGCTGCTCGACGGCGGCTACGAGGTCAACGAGGTCTTCTTCGACAACGTCGAGGTGCCGGCCGAGAACCTGATCGGCGAAGAAAACAAGGGCTGGACCTACGCCAAGCACCTGCTCTCGCACGAGCGCACCAACATCGCCGACGTCAACCGTGCCAAGCGCGAGCTGGAGCGCCTCAAGCGCCTCGCCAAGAGCGAAGGCGTCTGGGAAGACGCCCGCTTCCGCGACGAGATCGCCAAGCTCGAAGTCGACGTGGTCGCGCTCGAGATGCTGGTGCTGCGGGTGCTGTCGGCCGCCACCTCGGGCAAGAACTCGCTCGACATCGCCGGGCTGCTCAAGATCAAGGGCAGCGAGATCCAGCAGCGCTACTCCGAGCTGATGATGCTGGCCGGCGGCCCGTACGCGCTGCCGCTGATCCGCGAGGCCATGGAAGCCGGCTGGCAGGGCAACTTCCCGGGCGGCCATCCGCAGCTGGCCCCGCTCACATCGACCTACTTCAACATGCGCAAGACCACCATCTACGGCGGCAGCAACGAAGTGCAGCGCAACATCGTCGCCCAGACGGTGCTGGGTTGAAAGCGAACTGACAAGGATCAAGCAATGGACTTCAATTTCAGCGACGACCAGCAGCAGCTTCGCGACGCGGTCGCCAAGTGGGTCGAAAAGGGCTATGGCTTCGAGCGCCGCCGCGGCATCGAGGCCGCCGGCGGCTTCTCGCGCGAAACCTGGGACGAACTGGCCGAACTCGGCCTCGGCGGCCTCTACATTCCAGAAGACGAAGGCGGCCTGGGCATGGGCCCGGTCGAGGGCATGGTGGTGATGGAAGAGCTGGGCCGCGGCATCGTGCTCGAGCCGCTGGCGCAATCCTTCATCGCCGGCGCCCTGCTGGCCGGCCACGCCGACGCCGACACCAAGGACAGCTGGCTGCCGCGCATCGCCGGCGGCCAGGCGCTGGTGGTGCTGGCCTACCAGGAACGCAAGGCGCGCTACCGCCTCGACGTCTGCGAGGCAAAGGCGCAGAAGGCCGGCGACAGCTTCACGCTGCACGGCACCAAGAGCCTGGTGCCGGCCGGCGACGAGGCCGATGCCTTCCTGGTGCCGGCGCAGCTCGACGGCAAGATCGCGTTGTTCCTGGTCGAGCGCGCCGCCGATGGCGTCGCCGCCCGCGGCTACGGCACGCAGGACGGCAGCCGCGCGGCCGAAGTGGTGTTCGACGGCGCCGCCGCCACGCTGCTCACGCGCGACGGCCTGGCCGCACTCGAACACGGCGTCGACATCGGCATCGCCTCGACCTGCGCCGAAGCGGTCGGCGTGATGGACCAGACGCTCGCGGTGACGGTCGACTACATGAACACGCGCAAGCAGTTCGGCGTCGCCATCGCGAGCTTCCAGGCGCTGCGCCATCGGGTCGCCGACATGAAGATGCAGGTCGAACTGGCGCGCTCGATGAGCTACTACGCCAGCCTCAAGCTGAATGCGCCGGCGGCCGAACGGCGCCAGGCGATGGCGCGCGCCAAGTACCAGCTCGGCGTCTCGATGCGCTTCGTGGGCCAGCAGTCGGTGCAGCTGCACGGCGGCATCGGCGTGACCGACGAATACATCGGCAGCCACTACTTCCGCAAGCTCACGCAGCTGGAGATGACCTTCGGCGACAGCCTGCATCACCTGGGCGAAGTGTCGGCCCGCATGCAGGATACGGCGGGGGTGTTCGCCTGACCGTCGATCGTTGTTCGGCCCGATAGTCCTTCGCGCCCGCCGGCCTTGCCCGCGGGCGCTTTCATTTTCAATCGAGACCCGTCATTCCATGCACACTCGCCGCCACTTGATCGCACTCGGTTGCGCAACCGCCCTGCTCGCTGCCTGTTCGACCACTGTGCCGACCGGCGAGCGGCCGCCGATCGTGTTCGTCCACGGCAACGGCGACTCGGCCGCGCTGTGGCAGACCACGATCTGGCGCTTCGAATCAAACGGCTGGCCGCGCGACCGCCTCTTCGCGGCCGACCAGCCCTTCCCGCTGGCGCGCGACGACGACGGCGTGGCCCAGCCGGGACGAAGCTCGACCGCCGAATCGATGGCCTTTCTGAAGGCCGAGGTGGAACGGGTCCTGAAAAGCACCGGCGCCACCCAGGTCGTGCTGATCGGCAACTCGCGCGGCGGCAACACGATCCGCAACTATGTGCAGAACGGCGGCGGCGACCGGGTCGTGAGCCACGTGGTGCTGGGCGGCAATCCGGCGCACGGCATCTGGGCCGTGAAGGGGCGCGCCGAGGGCAGCGAGTTTTCCGGCTTGAGCGCTTTCCTGCAGCGGCTCAACGCACCGAAGAACGCCGAGGGCCACGAGGTGACGCCGGGCGTGAAATGGCTCACGCTGCGCTCGGACAACAATGACAAGTACGCCCAGCCGGACGGCCTGTGGATCGGCAGCAAGGGCCAACCGACGCTGATCGGCTTCGATGGGCCGGCGCTCAAGGGCGCGACCAACCTGGTGCTGCCGCGGGTCGATCACCGCGAGACATCCTTCTCGCCGGCCGCCTTCGAGGCGACTTGGCGCTTTCTCACCGGCGAGGCGCCGCGCACCCTGCAACCGATCCCCGAGGATTCGGTGGCGCTGTCCGGCAAGGTCACGGGCCTGGGCCTTGATCCGACGGACCCCGCGAGCGGCAATTTTCCCGACAACCTGCCACTGGCGGGCGCCCGCCTGTCGGTGTTCGCGGTCGACCCGGCCAGCGGAACCCGGCGCGGCCCCGCGGCCTGGGAGCAGACGATCGGGACGGACGGCCGCTGGGGACCGTTCGCCGGCCGCCCCACCGCCTACGAGTTCGTCCTGGCGGCGCCCGGCTACGCCACGACCCACATCTACCGCAACGCCTTCCCGCGCTCGAGCGGCATCGTCCAGCTGCGTCCGGAACGCATCGCGGAGGCCGATCGCGACGCCCGGGCCCTGGTGATCTTCACGCGGCCGCGCGGCTATTTCGATGCCGAGCGCGACCGCATGCGCTTCGACGGCCAATCGACGCCACCGGGCGTGCCGCCGAAGGGTGCCGGCGTGTCGAGCTCGAAGATCAAGCTGGGCAGCGATATGTCGCGGCCGGTGGAAGCCGAGTTCAATGGCGAACGCGTGGTGGGGCGCACCTGGCCGCTGGCGCAGGGAGAGGTCAGCGTGCTCGAACTGACCTACTGACGGCTGCGATTCGCCTATCCGTGCAGCCTCGAACTCTGCGGCAGGTGGGCCATCAGAAACTCCATCTGGTCCGCCAGGATGCGGCGGTTGCGCAGGATGAAATCCTCCCAAAGGCTGGGCACGTAGGGCGCGTACAGCAGCGCCATGCCGGCCTGCTCGGGCGTGCGGCTGCTCTTGCGATGGTTGCAGGGGCGGCAGGCCGTGACCACGTTCATCCAGGTGTCGATGCCCTTCTGGGCGAACGGGATGATGTGCTCGCGGGTGAGTTCGTCTTCGTGGAAGTGGCCGCCGCAGTAGGCGCAGACATTGCGGTCGCGGGCGAACAGCTTGCTGTTGGTGAGGCCCGGGCGCTGCGTGAAGGGATTGATGCGCGGCACGCCCTTGGTGCCGATGATGCTGTTGATCGCGATCTGCGACTGCTGGCCGGTGACCGCGTTGTGGCCGCCCCGGAACACCGCCACCTGCGCGCCCACTTCCCACCGGACCTCGTCGGAGGCGTAGTGGATCACCGCCTGTTCGAGCGAAATCCACGATTGGGGCAGCCCTTGGGCCGACAGCTTCAAGACCTTCACCAGACGCCTCCTCGAGAAAAGAGAACCACGGAAAGACCAGGACAAGACGCTTGCCTGAGAGGCTTGCGCATGACGCAGTGCGTCACAATATACCGGCTTTGTGACAAAAAGGCCTTCACGTGCCCATTCCATGGGCGCAAAGTGCTATCAAAAAGATACTGACAATGCAGGTTTTCCGGGGTTTCAGGCATCCGGGCGTGGCTCCGGCCTGCGCCCTGACCATTGGCAATTTCGACGGTGTGCACCGTGGCCACCAGGCGATGCTGGGGCTGCTCAACACCGAGGCGCGGCTGCGCGGGCTGCCGAGCTGCGTGCTGACCTTCGAGCCGCACCCGCGCGACTACTTCGCGGCGCTGACCAAGCGGCCCGAACTGGCGCCGGCGCGCATCGGCACCCTGCGCGACAAGCTCGGCGAACTCGCCGCCGGCGGCGTGGCGCAGACCATCGTGCTGCCCTTCGACGCCCGGCTGGCCTCGCAGACGCCGGAAGAATTCATCCAGCACGTGCTGATCGAAGGCCTGGGCGCGCGCTACGTGCTGGTCGGCGACGATTTCCGGTTCGGCGCCAAGCGCGCCGGCGACTACGCGATGCTCGACCGCGCCGGCGAACAGCACGGCTTCGACGTCGCCCGCATGAACAGCTACGAGGTGCACGGGCTGCGGGTGTCGAGTTCGGCGGTTCGTGAAGCGCTGGCCGAAGGCCGGATGGGCGATGTCCAGGCCCTGCTGGGCCGGCCCTACGCGATCTCGGGCCATGTGGTCCACGGCCGCAAGCTGGGACGCGCCCTGGGCGCCTCGGCGCCGGGCCGAAACGACGGCTTCCGGACCCTCAACCTGCGCTTCAAGCACTGGAAGCCGGCCGCCAGCGGCATCTTCGCGGTGCTGGTGCACGGGCTGGCCGACACACCGCTGCCGGGGGTCGCCAACCTGGGCGTACGCCCTTCGCTGGACGCCAACGACGTCAACGCCGGCCGGGTGTTGCTCGAAACCCACTGCCTCGATTGGCCCGCCGAACTGGGCAGCGAGGGGGCCTACGGTAAAATCGTGCGCGTGGAACTGCTGCACAAACTGCACGACGAATTGCGCTACACCAGCCTCGAGGCCCTGACGGCGGGCATCGCGAAGGATGGCCGCGACGCGCGCGCGTTCTTTGCATCCACCCACGCCGAGACCCATCGCCAGACCACGCGCGACCGAATTTAGAGCGGAAACCGTCGATTTCCGCCGCGTTCGGCCGCCCTGGGATGCCAGGGGCCGCATGCCCCCCTCGATCCCCGAGCGCTGCAAGGCAGCGCAGATTTCTGGAACCCCCATGGCTGACACCAAGACCGACGGCGCCACCGACTACCGCGCCACGCTGAACCTGCCCGACACCCCCTTCCCGATGCGCGGCGACCTGCCCAAGCGCGAGCCGGGCTGGGTCAAGGAATGGCACGACGAAGGCCGCTACCAGCGCCTGCGCGACGCCCGCCACGGCGCGCCCAAGTTCATCCTGCACGACGGCCCCCCCTACGCCAACGGCCAGATCCACATGGGCCACGCGGTGAACAAGATCCTGAAGGACATGATCACCAAGGCGCGCCAGCTCGAAGGCTACGACGCGCTCTACGTGCCGGGCTGGGACTGCCACGGGCTGCCGATCGAGAACGCGATCGAGAAGAAGTACGGCCGCAACCTGAGCCGCGACGAGATGCAGGCCAAGAGCCGCGCCTACGCCACCGAGCAGATCGCCCAGCAGATGGTCGACTTCCAGCGCCTGGGCGTACTGGGCGAATGGGACCATCCCTACAAGACGATGGATTTCGCCAATGAAGCGGGCGAGCTGCGCGCCTTCAAGCGCGTGATCGAGCGCGGCTTCGTCTACCGGGGCCTGAAGCCGGTCTACTGGTGCTTCGACTGCGGCTCGTCGCTGGCCGAGTTCGAGATCGAGTACGCCGACAAGAAGTCGCAGACCCTCGACGTCGCCTTCAAGGCCCACGATCCGGCCAAGCTGGCGGCCGCCTTCGGCCTGCCGTCGCTGGCCAAGGACGCCTTCGCGGTCATCTGGACCACCACCGCCTGGACCATCCCGGCCAACCAGGCCATCAACCTCAACCCTGAGCTCGACTACGCGCTGGTCGACACCGAGCGCGGCCTGCTCGTGCTGGCGGCCTCCCTGGTCGAGATGTGCATGAACCGCTATGCGCTCGACGGCACCGTGCTGGCCACGGTCAAGGGCGAGAAGCTCGGCGGGCTGGAGTTCGAGCATCCGCTGTACGACGTCAATGCCGGCTTCCGCCGCCTGTCGCCGGTCTACCTGGCCGACTACGCGACCGCCGACGACGGCACCGGCCTGGTCCATTCCTCGCCGGCCTACGGCCTGGACGACTTCAACTCCTGCGTGGCGCACGGCCTGTCCTACGACGACATCCTGAACCCGGTGCAGGGCAACGGCTCGTACGCGCCGGATTTCCCGCTGTTCGGCGGCCAGAACATCTGGAAGGCGGTGCCGGTGATCATCCAGGCGCTGCGCGACGCCGGCCGCCTGATGACGACCGAGGCCATCAGCCACAGCTACCCGCATTGCTGGCGCCACAAGACGCCGGTGATCTACCGCGCCGCGGCCCAGTGGTTCATCCGCATGGACGAGGGCGAAGGCGTGTTCACCAAGGACAAGGCGCCCAAGACGCTGCGCCAGACCGCGCTCGAAGCCATCGAACAGACCACCTTCTACCCGGAAAACGGCAAGGCGCGGCTGCACGACATGATCGCCAACCGGCCCGACTGGTGCATCAGCCGGCAGCGCAGCTGGGGTGTGCCGATCCCGTTCTTCCTGCACAAGGATTCGGGCGAGCTGCACCCGCGCACGATGGAAATCCTCGACCAGGCCGCGGCGATCGTCGAGCAGGGCGGCATCGAGGCCTGGAGCCGCGTGACGACCGAGGAGATCCTCGGCGCCGAGGACGCGCCGCACTACACCAAGAGCACCGACATCCTCGAGGTCTGGTTCGATTCGGGCTCGACCTTCTGGCACGTGCTGCGCGGCACCCATCCGAACGTGCACCACGAGACCGGCCCCGAGGCCGATCTTTACCTCGAAGGCCATGACCAGCACCGCGGCTGGTTCCATTCGTCGCTGCTGATCGCCTGCGCGCTCGAAGGCCGCGCGCCCTACCGCGGCCTGCTCACGCACGGCTTCACGGTCGACAGCCAGGGCCGCAAGATGAGCAAGTCGCTCGGCAACGGCATCGACCCGCAGGAGGTCAACAAGAAGCTCGGCGCCGAGATCACCCGCCTGTGGGTGGCCGCCAGCGACTACTCGGGCGACATCGCGGGCGACGACAAGATCCTCGCGCGGGTGGTCGACGCCTATCGCCGGATCCGCAACACGCTGCGCTTCCTGCTGGCCAACACCAGCGACTTCGACATCGCGAAGGACGCGGTGCCGCTCGACCAGCTGCTCGAGATCGACCGCTATGCGCTCGCCCGCGCGGCCGAGTTCCAGGCCGAGATCCTCGCGCACTACAAGGTCTACGAGTTCCACCCGGTGGTGGCCAAGCTGCAGGTGTATTGCTCGGAAGACCTCGGCGCCTTCTACCTCGACGTGCTGAAGGACCGGCTCTACACCACCGCGCCCGGCTCGCATGCGCGCCGCAGCGCCCAGACCGCGCTCTGGCACATCACGCAGGCGATGCTGCGCTGGATGGCGCCGTTCCTGAGCTTCACGGCCGAAGAGGCCTGGAAGTTCTGCGGCGACGGCCGCTCGATCTTCGTCCAGACCTACAGCGACCTCGGCACGCCCGATGCCGCGCTGCTGGCCAGGTGGACCCGCATCCGCGAGATCCGCGACGCGGTCAACAAGGAGATCGAGACCGTGCGCACCGCCGGCCAGGTCGGCTCTTCGCTGCAGGCCAACGTGGCGATCGCCGCCGCGGCCGACGACCATGCGCTGCTGGCCTCGCTGGCCGACGATTTGAAGTTCGTGCTGATCACCTCGGCGGTGACCCTGGCCGCGGGCGACGCCCTGTCGATCCAGGTGACGGCGAGCGCGGCGACCAAGTGCGAGCGCTGCTGGCACTGGCGCGACGACGTCGGCCACGATGCCGCGCACCCCGGCCTGTGCGGCCGCTGCACCAGCAACCTGTACGGCGCCGGAGAACAAAGGACACTCGCCTGATGGCCCGCAAAACTTCGGGCGGGTCGGGCCTCGGCATCTGGCCCTGGCTCGGCCTCGCGCTGGTGATCGTCATCATCGACCAGTTCACCAAGACGCTGATCCTTGGCTACTACAAGTACGGCGACGCCACCTACGTCACCAGCTTCTTCAACGTGGTCCGGGCCCACAACACCGGCGCGGCCTTCTCGTTCCTGGCCGATTCGTCGGGCTGGCAGCGCTGGTTCTTCACCGCGATCGGCGTCGCCGCGGCGGTGTTCATCGTCTGGATGCTGAAGTCGCATGCCGGCCAGAGGCTGTTCTCGTTCTCGATGGCGGCGATCCTGGGCGGCGCGGTCGGCAACGTGATCGACCGGATGATGCACGGCTACGTGGTCGACTTCCTCGACTTCCACCTCGCCGGGCGCCACTTCCCGGCCTTCAACGTCGCCGACAGCGCGATCACCATCGGAGCGGTCTGCCTGATCCTCGACGAGCTGCTGCGCGTGCGGCGCGGCAAGAAATAGCCCTTGCGAGGGCGGCGTATAGTCGTCGCCTTCCATGAAGCATCTGTTGAATCTGCTCGCAGCCGTGGCGCTGCTGGTGTGGGGCACCCATCTCGTTCGCACCGGCGTGCTGCGCGTCTTCGGTGCGAACCTGCGCAGGATCCTGGTCCAGAGCATGCGCAACCGCTTCACGGCGGCCCTGTCGGGCATCGGCGTGACGGCCCTGGTGCAGTCGAGCACCGCGACCTCGCTCATGACCTCGTCCTTCGTCGGCCAGGGCCTCGTGACCCTGCCGGCCGCGCTGGCGGTGATGCGCGGCGCGGACATCGGCACCGCGCTGATGTCGGTGCTGTTCTCGGCCGACCTTTCGTGGCTGTCGCCGCTCTTCATCTTCGTCGGCGTGGTGCTGTTCATCACGCGGCCGTCCAGCGTGGCCGGGCGGGTCGGGCGCGTGCTGATCGGGCTCGGCCTGATGCTGCTCGCGCTGCAGCTGGTGGTCGCGGCCACCGGACCGCTGTTTGCCGGCCAGGCGATGCGCGAACTGCTGGGCAGCCTCGGCAGCGACGTGCTGCTCGAGATCACGATCGGCGCCGCGCTCGCGATCGTCGCCTATTCGAGCCTGGCGGTGGTCCTGCTGGTGGCGGCGATGGCGAGCTCGAACGTGGTGCCGCTCGACGTCGCCATGGGCCTGGTGCTCGGCGCCAACCTCGGCAGCGGCCTGCTGGCGGTGCTGACCACGGCCAAGTCGACGGTCGCCGTCCGGCAGGTCACGATCGGCAACCTGCTCTTCAAGCTGCTCGGCGTCGCGATCGCGGCCCCTTTCGTCGGCCTCTGGCTGCGCGAGGTCCGGCCCTACATCTCGGACGCGACGCAGTTCGTCGTGCTCTACCACCTGGCCTTCAACGTGCTCGTGAGCCTCGGCTTCATCGGGCTCACCGACTGGGTCGCCGGGCTGGTGACGCGGATGCTGCCGGAGCCGCCCGAGCCGGCCGCCACGCGGCGCCAGCAGCACCTGGACCCCTCGGCCCTGTCGACGCCGTCGCTGGCGATCTCCAACGCGGCGCGCGAGGCGCTGCACCAGGCCGACGTGGTCGAGACCATGCTGATCGGCGTGCTCAACGTGATCCGCAACAACGACCTGCGGCTGGCCCAGGAGCTGCGCAAGCTCGACGACACGGTCGACGAGCTGTACTCGGCCATCAAGTACTACATGACGAAGATCTCGCGCGAGGCGCTGGGCGAGGAAGAGAGCCGGCGCTGGACCGACATCATCAGCTTCACGATCAACATGGAGCAGATCGGCGACATCATCGAGCGTGTAGTGATCGACATCGAGGACAAGAAGATCAAGCCGCAGCGCAACTTCTCCGAAGCCGGGATGCGCGAGATCGTCGAGCTGCACGAGCGGCTGGTGGCCAACCTGCGGCTGAGCATGAGCGTGTTCCTGAACGGCAGCGTGCGCGACGCCCAGAGGCTGCTGGAGGAAAAGGCGCGCTTCCGCGACCTGGAGCGCGCCTACGCGACCACCCACCTCGGACGCCTGTCGGACCAGACCACGCTGAGCATCGAGACCAGCTCGCTGCACATCGACCTGATCAGCGACCTGAAGCGCATCAACTCGCACATCTGCTCGATCGCCTATCCGATCCTGGAGTCGGCCGGCGCGCTGGCCCCGACCCGGATGCGCGAGTCAAGGCTCGGGACGCTCTAGCCTACAGCGTGAGGATGGTGCAGCCGGTGGTCTTGCGGGCTTCCAGATCGCGGTGGGCTTGCTGCACGTCTTCGAGCGGGTAGCGCTGGTCGATCGGGATCTTCACGGCGCCGCTCTCGACGATCGCGAACAGCTCGTCCGCCATCGCCTGGGTGGTTTCGCGCGTCGCGATGTGGGTGAACAGCGTCGGGCGCGTGACGTAGTAGGAGCCCTTGGCCAGCAGGCCGAGGTTGAAGGCCGACACCGGACCCGAGCCGTTCCCGAAGACCGCCAGCAGGCCGAACGGCCGCAGGCAGGCCAGCGAGCCTTCGAAGGTGTCCTTGCCGACCGAGTCGTAGACCACCTTGACCCCCTTGCCGCCGGTGATCTCCTTCACGCGCTCGGCGAAGTTCTCCTTGCTGTAGTTGATCGCATGCGCGGCGCCGTGGGCCAGCGCGAGCTGGCACTTGGCGTCGGTGCCGGCGGTGCCGATGAGCTGCAGGCCGAGCGCCTTCGCCCATTGGCAGGCGATCAGGCCGACGCCGCCGGCCGCGGCATGGAAGACGATGAAGTCGCCCGGCTGGAGGCCTTCGGCCGGCAAGGTCCGGCGCAGCAGGTACTGGGTCGTCAGGCCCTTCAGCATCATCGCGGCGCCGGTCTCGAAGGAGATCGCATCGGGCAGCCTGCAGACGGTCTTGGCCGGCATGACGCGCAGCTCGCAGTAGGAGCCCGGGGGCGGACTGGCGTAGGCCGCGCGGTCGCCGGCCTTCAGGTGCGTGACCCCCTCGCCCACCGCCTCGACCACGCCCGAAGCCTCCATGCCCAGCTGCAGCGGCATCGCGAACGGATAGAGCCCGCTGCGCTGGTAGGTGTCGATGAAGTTCAGGCCCACGGCCTTGTGGCGGATCCGGATCTCGCCGGGGCCGGGGTCCCCGACCTCGACCTCGACGATCTTGAGTTCCTCGGGACCGCCGTGGCGGTCGATGCGCACTGCCTTGCTCTTCATTCGCGTCTCCTGGTCGACGTGGATCAATAGGTTCCGGGGTAGGCGCCGCCGTCGGCCAGCACGTTCTGGCCGGTGATGTAGCCGGCATGCATGCTGCAGAGGAAGGCGCAGATGGCGCCGAACTCGGCGGCGGTGCCGAAGCGGCCGGCCGGGATGCTCTTCTGGCGGCTGGCGCGGATCGCGTCGATGTCCTGGCCGGTCTTCTTGGCTGCGCCCACCAGCGTGCCCTTGAGCCGGTCGGTGTCGAACGCGCCCGGCAGCAGGTTGTTGAGCGTCACGCCCTTGGCCGCCAGCCCGGTGCGCGCCACGCCGGCGACGAAGCCGGTCAGGCCGCTGCGCGCGCCGTTGCTCAGGCCCAGGATGTCGATCGGCGCCTTGACCGAACTCGAGGTGATGTTGACGATGCGCCCGAAGCCGCGCGCCGCCATGCCGTCGACCGTGGCCTTGATCAGCTCGATCGGCGTCAGCATGTTGGCGTCGAGCGCCTTGATCCAGGCCTCGCGGTCCCAGTCGTGGAAGTCGCCGGGCGGCGGGCCGCCGGCATTGGTGACCACGATGTCGAAGTCGGCATGCAGCGCAAAGGCCGCGGCGCGGCCTTCGGGGGTCGTGATGTCGGCCGCCGCGTGCTTCACGAAGGGCTTGCCGGGCGCCGTCGCCGCCACGGCCTGCAGCTGCCTGGCCGCGGCGTCCAGCGCCTCGGCGCCGCGCGCCATGACCACCACGTTGACGCCCTCGCGCACCAGCGCTTCGGCGCAGCCGTAGCCCAAACCCTTGCTGGCGCCGCCCACCAGCGCCGTCCTGCCTGCGATACCCAGGTCCATGTTGATTCCTTCGGGCTCAGCGCCCCGTTCGTGTGAAGACAAAGATGCCGGTGACGACCAGCACCGTGCCGGCCGCGATCCAGAGGGTGAAGGGCTCGCCGAGCAGCAGCACCCCCATCAGGATCGTCGACATCGGCCCGACCATACCCGTTTGTGCCGCCATCGCGGGGCCGATGCGCTCGATCGCCATCATGACGGCGAGGACAGGCACCGCGGTGCACAGCGTGGCGTTGAGCACCGACAGCCAGATCACCTCGGGCGCCACCTCGAAGGCGGCGCTCATCGGCCGCAGCAGCAGGAACTGGGCGATGCACAGCAGGCAGGCCACGCTGGTCGCCAGCCCGACCAGGCGCAGCGAGCCGAGCCGCTTGACGAACTCGCCGCTGGCGACCAGGTAGACCGCATAGCTCACCGCGCTCAGGAACACCAGCAGGGCGCCCCAGGCGGCGGCCGCGCTCTGGCCCAGGCTGACTTCGTGGCCGAACACCAGCAGCACGCCCGAATAGCTGACCGCCATGCCGGCGAACTGCCAGCGCGTGATGCGGCGCCGGTAGACGATCCAGCCGAACAGCAGCACCAGGGTCGGGTTGAGGTAGAGGATCAGCCGCTCCAGGCTGGCCGTGATGTAGGCCAGGCCGGCGAAGTCGAGAAAGCTCGACAGGTAGTAGCCCGAGAAGCCCAGCCCGACGACCCCGAACCAGTCGCGCCGCGTGAGCGCCGGCTTGCCGCGCCCGGCCCACCACGCCATCAGGGCGAACAGCGGCAGCGCGAACAGCATGCGCAGCATGATCAGAGTCACGGCGTCGACGCCGTGACGGTAGGCCAGCTTGACGATGATCGCCTTGCCGCTGAAGGCGATCGCGCCGAAGGTGGCGAGCGCCAGGCCCGGCGCGAGGCTCTTGCGTGCGGCGTGGTGCGTCGCGGCCTGGGCTTGCATCAAGGCTCAGGCCGACGCCGGGCCGCCCCAAGGCGGCCTGCGCCCCCTCGGGGGGCAGCGACCCACACGCAGTGGGGGAGCGTGGGGGCCATCTAGAACCCGGCCGCTAGGCCGTCGCGGCGCGCATCGCTCGCGGCCACATAGCCTTCGACCGCCGGGTCGCCGGCGCGCCAGATGAACTGGCCGGCGCCGAAGTCCTGGTAGGAGTCGTTGATGACGTCGACCTTGTGGCCGAGCGCCGACAGCCCCTGCACGGTGGCCGGGTCCATCGCGGCCTCGACGTTGATCTCGACCCCGGAGTTGAAGCGCCAGCGCGGTGCGTCGCAGGCCGCCTGCGGGTTCTGCCCGTAGTCGAGCATGCGCACCAGCGTCTGCATGTGGCCCTGCGGCTGCATGTTGCCGCCCATCACGCCGAAGCTCATGACCGGCGCGCCGTCCTTCGTGAGGAAGGCCGGGATGATGGTGTGGAACGGGCGCTTGCCCGGCGCCACCAGGTTCGGGCTGCCGTCCTTGAGGCTGAACCCGTGGCCGCGGTTCTGCAGGCTGATGCCGAACTCGGGCTCGACGCAGCCCGAGCCGAAGCCCATGTAGTTGCTCTGGATGAAGCTCACCATCATGCCGCTCTCGTCGGCCGCGGTCAGGTAGATGGTGCCGCCCTTGACCGGATTGCCGGCCTGGAAGTCCTGCGCCTTGTTCACGTCGATGAGTTTGGCACGCGAGGCCAGGTAGGCGCCATCGAGCATTTGCAGCGGTGTCACCTCCATCGACGATGGCTCGGACACGTAGCGGTAGGTGTCGGCGAAAGCCAGCTTCATGGCCTCGATCTGCAGGTGCTGGGAGCGCACCGAGTCGACCGGGATCGAGCCGATGTCGAAATGCTGGAGGATGCCGAGCGCGATCAGCGCCGCGATGCCCTGGCCGTTGGGCGGGATCTCGTGCAGCCGGTGGCCGCGGTAGTCCTGGCCGATGGGCTCGACCCATTCGGGCTTCCAGCCGGCGAGGTCGCTGGCCTTCAGGCTGCCGCCGTGCTGGTTCGAGAACTTCTCCAGCGCTGCGGCGATCTCGCCGCCGTAGAAGGCGTCGCCCTGGGTGGCCGCGATGGCCTTCAAGGCGCGTGCCGCGGCCGGGAAGCGGAACAGTTCGCCGACTTCGGGCGCGCGGCCCCAGGGCAGGAAAGTCTGTGCGAAACCGGGCTGCGCCTGCAGCACCGGCGTCGCCGCGGCCCACTTCTGCTGCACCACCGGCGGCATCAGGTAGCCGCGCTCGGCGATCTCGATCGCCGGCGCCATGAGGTCGGCGAAGGGCAGCTTGCCGAAGCGCTCCGACAGCGCGACCCAGCTGCCGACCGCACCTGGCACCGTGACCGAGTCCATGCCGCGCATCGGCGGCGTCGCGGCGTCGGCGCCGTGCTTCTTGCGGAAGTATTCGGGCGTCCACGCAGCGGGCGCGCAGCCCGAGGCGTTGAGCCCGTGCAGCTTCTTGCCGTCCCAGAGGATGCAGAAGGCATCGCTGCCGAGGCCGTTGCTGACCGGCTCGACCAGCGTCATGACCGCGGCGGTCGCCACCGCGGCGTCGACCGCATTGCCGCCCTGCTGCAGGATCCGCAGGCCGGCCTGGGCCGCCAGCGGGTGCGAGGTCGAGACGACGTTGCGGGCGAAGACCGGAATGCGCGTCGTGGTGTAGGGGTTTGCGTAGTCGAATTTCATGTCAGTCGCCGGTGATCTTTCTGTCGGTGATGATCTGCTTCCACTTGGCCGCGTCGGCCGCCACCAGGCTCGCGAGCTGCGCCGGCGTGCTGGTGGTGGGCTCGATGCCCAGGCGCGCCAGCTTGTCGCGCACCTCCGGGTCGCTCAGCGACTGGTTGGCGGCCGTGTTGATGCGGGCCACCATGTCGGCCGGCAGGCCCTTCGGGCCGTAGAGGCCGAACCAGGTGTTGGACTCGAAGCCCGGCAGCACGTCGGCGATCGGCGGCAGCTCGGGCGCCAGGGGGCTGCGCTTGAGCGTGGTCACGCCCAGCGCACGCAGCCGGCCGTCGCGCACGTGCGGCATGCCGGTCGGCAGCGAATCGAACAGGACGTCGACCTTGCCGGTGATCAGGTCGGGGATCGCCAGCGCCGTGCCCTTGTACGGGATGTGGGTGACGAACACGCCGGCCTGCGACTTGAACAGCTCGGCCGTGAGCTGGACGATCGTGCCGTTGCCGCTCGACGCGTAGTTGAGCTTGCCGGGGTTCTTCTTGGCGTAGTCGATCCACTCGCGCACCGTCTTGGCGGGCGAGTTGTTGGGCACCAGCATGATGCTCGGCGCATCGCCCACGTGGGCGATCGGCGTGAAGTCGCGCACCGTGTCGTAGGGCAGCTTGGGGGTGATCGCCGGGCCGATCGAATGGGTGCTGGTGGTGGCCAGCAGCAGCGTGTAGCCGTCGGGCGTCGCCTTGGCGGCCATGTCGGAACCGATCGCGCCGCCGGCGCCGGGCTTGTTGTCGATCACCAGCGTGGTGCCGAGCTTCTCGCCCATCTTCTGCGACAAGGTGCGCGCGAACAGGTCGGTGGCGCCGCCGGCCGGAAACGGCACGATCAGGCGGATCGGCTTGGTCGGATAGCCCTGCGCGAGGCTGGCGGAGGACGCTGCCAGGCACAACGCAGCGGCACAGGCCTGGATGAACTGGATTCGTTTCATGGTCTCGATTTTGTTCCCTGTAGACGGAATTCCGATGCTATGCAAGGCCGGCGCATCAAGCCAGATAATCCGGTTTATCGAACTATGAATTGAACTTATGACACGGATCGCCGGCGAAGAGATCTCCCTGCAGCAGCTGCGGGCGCTGGCGGCGGTCGCCGACACCGGCAGCTTCACCTTGGCGGCGGAGGCCCTGCAATTGACCCAGCCCGCCATCAGCCACCTGATCAAGCGCATGGAACACGAGCTCGGCCAGCCGCTGGTCGTGCGCGGTCGCCGCATCCGCATCACCAACGCGGGCCAGATGATGGTCGACACCGCGGTGCGTGCGCTGCGGCTGATCGACGAGTCGGTCGGCGCCTGCCGCTCGCAGTCCCAGCTGCGCGAAGGGCGCGTGGTGCTGGCGGTGGGCCATCTCACGGCGGGCGCCCTGCTGCCGCCCCTGCTGGGCCGGTTCTCGCAGCAGTACCCGGCGCTCGCGACCACGCTGATGGACAGCACGGCCGAGCAGATGATTTCGCGGATCCTGTCGCAGGAGGCCGACCTGGGCTTCGGCTCGGACATCGGCCAGCGGCATTCGGAACTGGCGACCGAGCCGCTGTTCGTCGAGCGGATGGCCCTGTTCGTCCGCGACGACCATCCGCTGGCGCAGCGGGTGGTGATCGATGCCCGCCACCTGGAGTCGCTGCCGTTCATCCATGTCAATCCGGACGCCAACATCTGGCGCGCGGTCAGCCGGCAGCTGTCGAGCGTGGCCAACGTGTACCCGCGGGTGGCCCATCACGTGTCGATGTTGTCGACGGCCTTCGGGCTGATCCAGGCCGGTGCCGGCGTCGCGCTGCTGCCGCGCTACGTCGAGGTCCTGATGCCGGGCAACCTGCGGGCGGTGGCGGTCACGCGCCCGACGCTGGAATATCCGGTGGTCGCCGTGCGGCTGGCCAAGCATCCGCTCAACCCCGCCGCCCTGGCCTTCCTGGCCATGGCGCGGCAGCACATGAAGCCGCCGCGCGCGCACAAGCCGGCATAAAAAAACGGCACCCGAAGGCGCCGTTTTCTTGCTTGCCGCGAGGCGAAGGGGGATCAATCCTCGACGAAGGCTTCTTCGCGCTTGGACTTCACCGCCGGCAGCAGCACGATGATCAGCAGCAGCAGCGCCGCGGCCAGCAGGCCGGCCGAGATCGGCCGCGTCACGAAGACGATCCAGTCGCCGCGCGACAGCAGCAGGGCGCGGCGCAGGTTCTCTTCCATCATCGGCCCCAGGATGAAGCCCAGCAGCAGCGGCGCCGGCTCGCAGCCCAGCTTGAAGAAGGCATAGCCGATGAAGCCGAAGGCCGCCACCATCCAGATGTCGAAGGTGTTGTTGTTGGTCGAGTAGACGCCGATGGCACAGAACAGCACGATCGCCGGGAACAGGTACTTGTAGGGCACCGACAGCAGCTTGATCCACATGCCGATCAGCGGCAGGTTCAGGATGATCAGCATCGCGTTGCCGAGCCACATCGAGGCGATCAGGCCCCAGAACAGCTCGGGGTTGCTGGTCATGACCTGCGGACCCGGCTGGATGTTGTGGATCGTCATCGCGCCGACCATCAGCGCCATCACGGCGTTGGGCGGAATGCCCAGCGTGAGCAGCGGGATGAAGGAGGTCTGGGCGCCGGCGTTGTTGGCCGACTCGGGCGCGGCCACGCCGCGGATGTTGCCCTTGCCGAACGGCACTTCGCCCGGATGCAGCTTGGTCTTCTTCTCGATGGTGTAGGCCGCGAAGGCCGCCAGCAGCGCGCCGCCGCCGGGCAGGATGCCCAGCGCCGCGCCGAGCGCCGTGCCGCGCAGCACGGCGGGCAGCATGCGCTTGAAGTCTTCCTTGGTCGGGAACAGGCCGGAGACCTTGGCGGTGAAGACTTCGCGGTCTTCTTCCGGCCGCGACAGGTTGGCGATGATTTCACCGTAGCCGAACACGCCCATGGCGATGGCAACGAAGCCGATGCCGTCGGTCAGTTCGGGGATGTCGAAGCTGAAGCGCGCCACGCCCGAGTTGACGTCGGTGCCGACCAGGCCCAGCAGCAGGCCCAGCACGATCATCGCGATCGCCTTGAGCAGCGAACCCGAGGCCAGCACCACGGCACCGATCAGGCCCAGGATCATCAGCGAGAAATACTCGGCCGGGCCGAACTTGAAAGCCAGTTCGGTCAGCGGCGGCGCGAAGGCGGCCAGGATCAGCGTGCCCACGCAGCCGGCGAAGAACGAGCCGAGGCCGGCCGCAGCAAGCGCAGGCCCGGCCCGCCCCTTGCGCGCCATCTGGTAGCCGTCGATCACGGTCACGACCGAGGACGACTCGCCCGGCAGGTTGACCAGGATGGCGGTGGTGGAGCCGCCGTACTGGGCGCCGTAGTAGATGCCGGCCAGCATGATCAGGGCCGACACCGGCGGCAGCGCGTAGGTGGCCGGCAGCAGCATCGCGATGGTGGCGACCGGACCGATGCCCGGCAGCACGCCGATCAGCGTGCCGAGAATACAGCCGACCAGGCAGTACAGCAGGTTGGTGAAGGTGAACGCGACACCGAAACCGAGGGAGAGATTGTTTAGGAGTTCCATTTGCCGGTCCTCAGCCCGTGATGAAGGTAGGCCAGACCTGGATCTGCAGCTTGAGCGCCCAGATGAAGGCGATGTAGCTGCCGATCGCGAGCACCGTCGAGAGGATCAGCACCTTGGGCAGCTCGAAGTGGGCGCCGGCCAGGCTGGAGATGATGACCAGGGCATAGATCGCGATGATCAGACCCATGGCCGGCACGCCGACGCTGGGCAGTCCGCCGAGCAGCACGCCGAAGGCCAGGTTGGCGCCGAGAATGTAGGCCACCTGCTTCCAGGCCCATTTGCCGATCAGTTCGCCGTCCTCGGTCTCGACCGTGAGGCCGGTGAACATGATCACGAGGCCGATCACGGCCATCAGGATGCCCAGCATCAGCGGGAAGTAGCCGGGGCCCATGCGGGCGCCGCTGCCGACGTTGTAGGTCGTCGCCCCCCAGGCGAAGGCGACTCCCACGACGGCGAACATCACCCCCGAGAAGAAGTCTTTCTGACTCTTGATTTTCACGAACAGTCTCCACGAAAAAACTCGATCGGAGATTGTGTGGTCAGGTGACAGTCAGCTCGATGTGGATTCCACCTATCGGATTTTCAGGGTAATCCCTGGTTGCCTCACTCCAGTGGCGGGGTGGCGCTGAGCACTTCCTCGATCGTGGTCACGCCTTCGGCGACCCGCAGCGCGCCGGCCAGCCGCAGCGGCCGCATGCCGTCGACCACGGCCTGGCGGCGCAGGCCGATGGTGTTCGGTTCCTTGGTGACCAGGGCCTTGAATTCTTCGCTGACGCTCAGCAGTTCGTAGAGGCCCATGCGGCCCATGTAGCCGGTCATGCGGCAGTCAACGCAGCCGACCGGCTTGTAGGCCCGCACCGAGCCGCTGATCTGCCAGGGCTTGACGAACTCGGCCAGCTTCTCGCGCGTGACCGTCTCGTCGGGCTGCTTGCAGTTGGGGCACAGCGTGCGCACCAGGCGCTGCGCCAGCACGCCGAGCATCACCGCGGTGATCAGGTAGGAGGGCACGCCCAGCTCCATCAGCCGCGTGATCGCGCTCGGCGCGTCGTTGGTGTGCAGGGTGCTGAAGACCAGGTGGCCGGTGAGCGCCGCCTGCACCGCCATCTCGGCGGTGGCGAGGTCGCGGATCTCGCCGACCATGATGATGTCCGGGTCCTGCCGCATCAGCGCCCGCAGTCCTTCGGTGAAGCCGAAGTCGAGCTGGTGCTGCACCTGGGTCTGGTTGAACGAGGGCTCGATCATCTCGATCGGGTCCTCGACCGTGCTGACGTTGACCTCCTCGGTCGCGATCCGCTTTAGCGTGGAGTACAGCGTGGTGGTCTTGCCGGAGCCGGTCGGCCCGGTCACCAGGATGATGCCGTGCGGACGCGTCACGAGCTTCTCCCAGCGCTGGGCGTCGTGCGGGACGAAGCCGAGGGCGTCGAGGTCCTTGACCGCGGTGTCGGGGTCGAAGATCCGCATCACCATCTTCTCGCCGAAGGCCGTGGGCAAGGTCGACAGCCGCATCTCGACCTCGTCGCCGCGCAGGTTGCGGGTCTTGATGCGGCCATCGAGCGGACGCCGCTTCTCGACCACGTCCATGCGCCCGAGCAGCTTGATGCGCGCCACCATGGCGTTCAGCACGCCCATCGGCATCTGGTAGGCCGGATGCAGCACGCCGTCAATGCGGAAACGGATCATGCCCTGGTCGCGCCTGGGCTCGAGGTGGATGTCGCTGGCCCGCTGGTCGAAGGCGTACTGCCACAGCCAGTCGACCACCTGCACCACGCTCTGGTCGTTGGCATCGAGCTGCTTGTTGCTCTTGCCGAGCTCGACCAGCTGTTCGAAGCTGGCGCCGCCGGTGTTGCCGCCGGCCTTCTGCGCCGCGCGCACCGACTTGGCGAGCGAGAAGAACTCGGCCGTGTAGCGCTGGATGTCGGTCGGATTGGCGACCACCCGCCGCACCGACCGGCGCGACTGGCGCTCGACCTCGGCGATCCAGTCGGTCAGGAAGGGCTCGGCCGTGGCCACCACCACCTCGCTGGCCGTGACCTGCACCGGCAGCACCTTGTGCCGCTCGGCGTAGGCCGCGCTCATGGTGTCGGCCACCTTGCCGACGTCGACCTTGAGCGGATCGATGCGCAGGTACGCCAGCCCGGCCCGGCCGGCCAGCCACTGGGTCAGCATCTCGAGGTCGAGCGGCTTGCCGTCGCTCTCGCGGGTCATCGCGACATTGGCCAGCCGCACCATCGGTGGCTGGCGGCTCTCGGCCTGGGCGCAGCGCGCCAGCGTGCGCTTGGCCTCGACCGGCGAGATCAGGCCGTCCTTGGCCAGCCATTCGATCAGGTGGCGCAGGACCAGGGGCCCTTCGTGGCGGGCGGCATCGGATGCGGTGGCGGGCAAGGCGCTCATGAGGCGGTCAACTCTGGGGTTTGAACACCCGCAGCCACTTCGGCGCAGGCAGGCCCCAGCGAGTCTGGATGCTTTGGGCCCGGTCGGCAAGCGCGGGACGCTTCGGACGGCTGGCGCTCGCCTGGGCCAGCACCACGGTGTTGCCCTCGCGCGTCGGCTTGAAGGCCCAGACCGCCTCGGCACCGAAGGCGGCCGTGATCTTCTCGAGACTGCGCTCGTAGCTCGACGAGCGGCCGAAGAGATTGACCGTCATCGCGCCGTCCTCCGTGAGCAGCGCACGGCAATCGGCATAGAAGGCCTCGCTGTCGAGCACCGGCGCCGCCGCCTCGTGGTCGTAGAGATCGACCTGGAGTGCGTCGACCGTGCCGTGCCAGCGCGGCTTGCGGATTTCGGCGGCGGCATCGGCGACCACGATCTCGAGCTTGGCGTCGTCGGCCGGCAGCTTGAACCAGCCGCGGCAGGCGGCCACCACCTGAGGATTGAGTTCGACCGCGGTGGTGCGCATGCGCAGCGTCTTGCGGCAGAACTTGGTCAGGCTCGCCGCCCCCAGGCCGAGCTGCATCGCATGCAGCTTCGCGACGCTCGCGGGGTCGACGAACAGCAGCCAGGCCATCATGCGCTGCACGTACTCGAGCTCGATCTCGAAAGGTGCATCGAGCTTCATCGAGCCCTGCACCCATTCGGTGCCCAGGTGCAGGTAGCGGACGTCGCCCCAGTCGGAGAAATTGACCTCGGGAAGGGAGAGCTTCATGGGATGACCAGGTACCTTTCAAAGACTTCGCGCCAGGCCTCGACCTTGCGGTCGAAGGACCAGCTCGCATTGGCCGCACTCGACGATGGCAGCCGGTACACCGGCACGCCCAGCGCCTGCGTGTGCCGCGCATGCCGGAAACTCTCTGCGCCGTTGTGTGCGATGGCGGCCAGCCGGGGCAGCCGCAGGCTCGATATGTCGTTCGCGACCGGGTCGCGGATGGCCGAATCGAGGCTGCCTTCGCGTTCGCAGCTGGCATAGACATCCCACACCCCCAGGCCGCGGTCGAGCAGCCAGGCGCTACGCTTTTCATAGCTGTCTTCGCCCGCTGGCAGCGGCTTTCCGGACCACAGCGCCTGCAAAATCTTCCAGAAATGATTCTGCGGGTGCGCATAATACCGCTGCTGCGCGATCGACCGGGCTCCAGGAAAGCTGCCGAGGATCAACAAGGCGGTGTTCCCGGAAACGATTGGCGCGAGCCCCGTGAGCACGGCCTTGGCGTCGCCTGGGCGCGAGACCGGCTTATTCATAACGACGAACGCTGCACGGCTGGCCGAAGCATCGGCGCCTGCGAGGAGAAGAAATGAATACGGAAGCGATCTGGATTTTCCTGACGACGCAAGGCGTGGATTTTGGCCTGAAAGTGATCGGCGCCCTGATCGCCTGGGCCGTCGGCCGCTGGCTGATCGGCCTGGCGCAGCGCTTGGTCGCCAAGGCCCTGGAGCGCGGCAAGCGGATGGATCCCACCCTGAGCCACTACCTGGTCTCGATCCTCGGCGTGCTGCTCAACATCGTCCTGATACTTTCGATTCTCGACATGTTCGGCGTGCGCACCACCTCGTTCGCGGTGCTGCTGGCCGGCGCCGGACTGGCGATCGGCACCGCCTGGGGCGGCCTGCTGACGCATTTCGCCGCCGGGGTGTTCCTGCAGGTGCTGCGGCCCTACCGGGTCGGCGACTTCGTCACGGTGGGCGGCAGCATCACCGGCACCGTCAAGGAACTGGGACTGTTCGGCACCACCCTGATCACGCCCGACAACGTGATCACCACGGTGGGCAACAACAAGGTGCTCTCGGACCCGATCCAGAACTTCAGCCAGCTGCCGTTCCGCCGGGTCGACGTCACCGCCAAGATCGCCAACGGCGTCGACCCCGTCCAGGCCATCGCGCTGCTCAAGGAAGCAGTGAGCCGGATCGCCAACGTCTCGACCGAGCAGCCGCCGGATGTCGAGATCCTGCAGTTCACGCCCGAAGGGCCGCTGCTGGCGGTCCGGCCCTACACTCACACCGACCACTACTGGCAGGTGTACTTCGACACCCACAAGGCGATCGTCAGCACCTTCGGCACCGCCGGCTATCCGACGCCCGAGACGCCGCTGGTCCACCGCACCGTCGCGCCGCCGGCCACCGCGTGAAAAAACCCGCCGCGGCGGGTTTTTTATTTGAGGCCGGGCGAGCCGCTCAGGGCTTCTTGGCGGCTTCGTTCTGCTCCGTGCCGGGGATCTTCTCGCCGATCTTGTTGCCCACCTTGCGAGTGCCCGCGGCCGCATCGCTGGCCACGTTGTCGACTGCCTTGCCGGTCGCCTTGGCGCCCTTCTCGGTGGCCTTCACGGCCTTCTTGGTGCCGTGCTTGGTCGCGTCCCAGGCTTTTTCGGAACCCTGCTTGGTCGCGTCCCAGGCCTTCTCGGTGTCCTTCTTGGTGGCGTCCCAGGCCTTCTCGCCTGCGTTCTCGGCCTTCTGGGTGGTGGTCTGCGCGAACGCCGCGCCGCCGATGCAGGCGAGCGCCAGGGCCAGCGCGGCCGGCAGGGTACGAACGATGGATGAATTCATGGGAAAGCTCCTTGTATGAGTTGGAGTGACTGGCTTGCCACAGTCATGCAACGGGTGCACGGGGCCAAAGGATGACACCAAAAACAGCTGTCGCACAGGGCCCGGGCCAAATCGGGACCTTCGCCTACGTGCGGTCCGGCCGGTCGGCCGACAGGCCGATCAGCGGCTGCAGACGCGGCAGGGAGGCGGCGGCGTTGCGCGTCGTCGCTTCCGCCAGGGCGGCCATTTCGATCCCGCGCAGGCCCGCCACCACCTCCGCGATGCGCGGCAGTTCGCCGGGCTCGTTGCGCCCCTGCGGTTCGCCTGCGTCCCGCTGCGCCTGCGTCCGGTAGAGCCAGTGCGGCTGGATGTCGGGCGCGTCGGTCTCCAGCACGATCGCCTCCAATGGCAGCGTGGCGGCGAGCCGACGCAGCTGGAGGGCGCGCTCGAAGGTCACGGCACCGCCGAAGCCCAGCTTCAGCCCCAGGTCGATGCACGCCTGGGCCTGCTGCTCGCTGCCGTTGAATGCATGCGCGATGCCTTGCCAGCGCTGACCGGGCGCCACCTGGCGCAGGTGCTTGAGCACCTTGTCCACCGAACGGCGGACATGCATGATCACCGGCAGCCCGTGCTTGCGCGCCAGTTGCAACTGAGTGTGAAAGAAGCGCTCCTGCTTGCCGGCGTCCAGGCCAGGAACGAAGTCGTCGAGGCCGATTTCGCCTACTGCCACCAGACGCGGGTCGTCGCGACGGCGGCCCAGTTCGTCGTCGAGCAGCGCCAGGTCCTCGTCGCGCGCGCCGTCGGTGCACAGCGGATGGATGCCGAGCGCGTAGGCGTCGCCCTGCAGGTGCGCGAGTTCGCGCACCGCCGCGAAGTTGAACGCGGCCACCGCGGGAATCACGCAGAACCCGACGCCGACCTGACTTGCGCGGGCCCGGATGCGGGGCATTTCCGCTCCGAATTCCGGCGCATCGAGGTGGCAGTGGGTGTCGACGAAGAAGGGCATCGCGAGATGATGCCCGAAGGGATGCAAGGCCGCGGAAAGCGTGCTACCGTGATTGCTACGCCGACTCTCTTTTGCCCGGAGGTGCCCATGCGCAGGCCTGCTTTCTACAGCCGCTCACCCCGAGGGCCGCAGGATGCGGCCGCACCCGGTGCGTCCGCCGAGGTCGAGTCGGCCCAGGCCCCGACGAAGACGCCCCGGCCGCCCTGGCAACCGGGCCGGCGCAGTTTCGGCATGCTCCTCGCCATGATCGTCGCCATGGGCGGCACCGGCGCCTACCTGTGGCCCCGCCATGGCGCGCAGGCGCTGACCCAGAAGGACATCGACGCGGCCGTGCTGCGCACCCTGCAGACCCAGTCCCTGCCCTCGCCCGCGGCCCGGGCGGCAGAGATCATCCGCCCCTCCGTGGTGCGCGTGGTGGGCTACGGCACCGAAAAGACCACGCCCGAGGCCAAGACCGAGAAGCGCGGCCGCAACATGGCCAAGGGCAAGCCGCCCGAAGCCACCGACGAAGTGCCCGGCAAGCAGATCGAGCGCGGCGTCGGCACCGGCGTAGTGATCGTCGACAAGGGCGTGATCCTGACCAACCTCCACGTGGTCGCGGGCGCCGAGAGCATCCGCGTCACCTTCGCCGACGGCCTCGAATCGCCGGCCACCATCACCGCCCTGCAGCCCGAGAACGACCTGGCCGTGCTGCAGGCGCAGAAGCTGCCCGACGACCTGATCCCGGCCACCATGCGCTCGACCGCCGACCTGATGCCCGGCGACCAGGTGGTGGCGGTCGGCTTCCCCTTCGGCATCGGCCCGTCGGTCTCGGCCGGCGTGGTGTCCGGCCTCAACCGCTCCTTCCGCTCGCCCGAAGGCAAGCAGGAACTCGGCAACCTGATCCAGTTCGATGCGGCCGCCAACCCCGGCAACTCGGGCGGCCCGCTGATCAACATGGACGGCGAGGTGCTCGGCATCGTGACCGCCATCCTGAACCCGACCCAGCAGCGCACCTTCATCGGCATCGGTTTCGCGGTGCCGATCGAGAACGCCGCCACCGCCGCCGGCTCGCCACCCTTCTGATCCCATCGACCCTCACCGATGAAAGCGCCCACCATGAGCACAGAGTTCGAATCGCCCTCCCCGGTCACGGCCGAGCTGATGGAGCAGATCCTCTATCAGGTCAAGCGCGTGGTGGTCGGCCAGGACCGCTTTCTCGAACGCGTGATGGTCGCGATGCTGGCCGGTGGCCACCTGCTGGTCGAGGGCGTGCCCGGACTGGCCAAGACACTCACCGTCAAGACCCTGGCCGACACCGTGCGCGGCCAGTTCAAGCGCATCCAGTTCACGCCCGACCTGGTGCCGGCGGACCTGGTCGGCACCCGCATCTACAACCAGAAGACCGGCGAGTTCAGCACTTCGCTGGGCCCGGTGTTCGCCAACCTGCTGCTGGCCGACGAGATCAACCGGGCGCCGGCCAAGGTGCAGAGCGCGCTGCTCGAGGTCATGCAGGAGCGCCAAGTCACGATCGCCGGCGAGACCCACAAGGTTCCTCGCCCCTTTCTCGTCATGGCGACCCAGAACCCGATCGAGACCGAGGGCACCTATCCCCTGCCCGAGGCGCAGGTCGACCGCTTCATGATGAAGGTGCTGGTCGACTACCCGAGCGACGAGGAAGAGTTCGTGATCGTCGAGCGCGTGATCGGCCCGCCGGTCGAGGCCGTGCCGGTGGCGACCACCGACCAGCTCGCGGTCCTGCAAGCCGAGGCCCAGCGGGTCTATGTCGACCCCTCGCTGATCCAGTACGCGGTCCGGCTGGTGTCGGCCACGCGCACCCCCGAGAAGCACGGCCTGAAGGACATGCGGCGCTTCATCACCTTCGGCGCCAGCCCGCGCGCCAGCATCAACCTGACCCAGGGCGCCCGCGCGCTGGCCCTGCTGCGCGGCCGCAGCTACGCCTTGCCCGAGGACATGACCGCGCTGGTGCCCGACGTCTTGCGGCATCGCGTGACGCTCTCGTACGAGGGCCTCTCCGAGGGGCTGACGCCCGACAGCCTGGTCGACCGGATCATGCGGGCCGTGCCCGCGCCAGCCAAGCCGCTAGAGCATGAAAAGCTGGTGGCCTAAGCGCGGCAAAGCCGCGAACGACGAGCGGCTCGCGGCGGTCGAGGCCGCGGCCAGCGGCGTCGAGCGGGCGCTGCGCCGCCTCGAATGGACAGTGATCCGCCGGCTCGATGGCCTGCTGCAGGGCGACTACCGCACCTTGATGCGCGGCACCGGCCTGGACCTGGCGGACCTGCGCGAGTATCAGCACCACGACGACGTGCGCCACATCGACTGGAACGTCACGGCGCGGCTGCAGACGCCGCACGTGCGCGTCTTCACCGAAGACCGCGAGATGGCGGCCTGGTTCGTGCTGGACCTGAGCCGCTCGGTCGACTTCGGTTCCGGCGTCAGGGCCAAGCGGGAGATCTCCGCCGGCTTCGTCGGCGTCATCGCACGCCTGCTCACGCGCCACGGCAACAGGGTCGGGGCGATGGTCTACGGCAACGACGTCGAAGCCGTCATTCCGCCGCGCACCGGCCGGCGCCATGTGCTGCACCTGCTGCATGCGATGGAGCGCCGCTCGGCCGAGCGCGTGCCCGACCAGAAGGGCATGACCCGGCTGGCCGACCTGCTCAAGTCCGCCGCCGTGCTGATCCCGCGCCGCTCGACGGTGTTCGTGGTCTCCGATTTCGTCACCGAGCCCGGGTGGGAGCGGGCGCTGTCGCACCTGGTCCAGCGCCACGACGTGGTCGCCGTGCGCCTGTTCGACCCGCTCGAGCTCGAGCTGCCCGACCTCGGCCTGGTGCCGCTGCGCGATGCCGAGACCGGCGAGCAGCTGTGGGTCGACACGCATGACGCGGGCTTTCGCAAGCGCTTCGCGCGCATCGCCGCCGAGCGCGAAGCCGCCCTGCGCGAAGCGCTGGCCAAGATCGGAGTCGACGCGCTCGAGCTCTCGACCGCGGACGACCTGGTCGAAGCCATCGTGCGCTTCGCGGACATGCGCAAGCGCCGCGTCAGGCGCGGACAATCGAACTCCAAGATGGTGGCCGCATGAACTTCCTCTGGCCTCAATTTCTCTGGCTGCTGCTGGCGCTCCCGCTGCTGGTGCTGCTGTACCTCTGGCTGATCCGGCGCAAGAAGAAGCTGGCGCTGCGATTCGCCAGCCTGTCGATCGTGCGCGAGGCCATGAGCGCCGGCCAGAGCGTGCGGCGCCACATCCCGCCGCTGCTGTTCCTGCTGGCCCTGACCGCGATGCTGATCGCCGCCGCGCGGCCGATGGCGGTGGTGGTGCTGCCGTCGAACCAGCAGACCATCATCCTCGCGATGGACGTGTCGGGCAGCATGCGCGCGGCCGACGTCCAGCCGAACCGGCTGGTGGCCGCCCAGGAGGCGGCCAAGAGCTTCCTGAAGGAACTGCCGCGCACCGTCAAGGTCGGCATCGTCGCCTTCGCGGGCAGCGCGCAGGTGGCGCAGCTGCCGACCACCAACCGCGACGACCTGGTGACCGCGATCGACTCCTTCCAGCTGCAGCGCGCCACCGCCACCGGCAATGCGATCGTGGTGTCGCTCGCCACGCTGTTCCCCGACGCCGGCATCGACATCTCCGACTTCTCGCCCAAGAGCCGCCAGACCGGCGTCGCCATCGACCGCGCCGGCAAGCCGCCGCCGAAGGAGTTCACGCCGGTTGCGCCGGGCTCCTACACCTCGGCGGCGATCATCATGCTGACCGACGGCCAGCGCACCACCGGCGTCGATCCGCTCGATGCGGCCAAGGTGGCGGCCGAGCGCGGCGTGCGCGTCTACACGGTCGGCATCGGCACGGTCGACGGCGAGACCATCGGCTTCGAGGGCTGGTCGATGCGGGTGCGCCTCGACGAGGAAACGCTCAAGGCGATCGCCAACAAGACCTCCGCCGAGTACTTCTATGCCGGCACCGCCAACGACCTCAAGAAGGTCTACAACACGCTGAGCTCGCGGCTCACGGTCGAGAAGAAAGAGACCGAGATCTCCGCCCTGTTCGCGATGGGCGCCGCCGCGCTGGCACTGCTGTCGGCCGGCCTGTCGCTGCTCTGGTTCAACCGCATCCTGTAGGGACGACGGATGTTCGATCTCGCGGGCAAGGTCGCGCTCGTCACGGGCGGCAATGGCGGCATCGGCCTCGGCATGGGGCTGGGCCTGGCCAGGGCGGGTGCGCGCGTCGTGGTGGCGGCGCGCAATGCGCAGAAATCGGCAGCGGCCGTCGAAACCTTGAAGACGGCGGGCAGCGACAGCTTCGCGCTCGAGGCCGACGTGACGAACGAAGCCTCGGTGGCGGCGCTTTTCGAGCAGCTTGCGGCACGCTGCGGCCGGCTCGACATCCTGGTCAACAACGCCGGCACGACGGTGCGCAAGCCCGTGGACCAGCTCGCGCTGGCCGAGTGGCACCAGGTGATGGACACCAACCTGACGAGCGCCTTCCTGTGCTGCCGGGCCGCGCATCCGCACCTCCGGGCGGCCGGCGGCGGCAAGATCATCAACATCGGCTCGATGATGTCGATCTTCGGCGCGCCGTATGCGCCGGCCTACGGCGCGAGCAAGGGCGGCATCGTGCAGCTCACCCGCGCGATGGCCGCGTCGTGGGCGGCCGACGGCATCCAGGTCAACGCGGTGCTGCCGGGCTGGATCCAGACCGACCTGACCGATGGCGCGCGGGCCCAGGTGCCGGGACTCAGCGAACGGGTGGTGGCCCGCACCGCGGCCGGCCGCTGGGGCCGGCCCGAAGACCTGGCGGGCATCGCGGTGTTCCTCGCCAGCGCGGCGTCGGACTTCGTGACCGGCACCGCGATCCCGGTCGACGGCGGCTACTCGATCGCGGCATAGGGCCGGGGGCCCTCGCGGCCGGGCATCGGAAAAGCCGATGCAGCTGCAAGGAAAAGGCGACTTTCTAGCGCGGCGCCGCGCCCACATCATCGACTCCATCGCATAAGCAATGGAGTTGGACGAGATGATTCGAACGGGCGAACAACAAGCGAACCCCTTCGCGCCCCCTGCAACGCCCTCTTTTCGATTCGACGGCTCGGGCACGCTGTGCCGCCTGGGGCTGATCTACATCGCCTCGAGCATCGTCATGGACGCCGAATGGGCCGCCATGGCGGCGCCCGGCGTTTCGGTCCACACCACGCGCATCAAGCTGCCCAAGGTGACGGTAGAGGGCATCGAGCAGATGATGGATTCGCCCGAGCTGGCGCAGGCCGCGCGCCTGGTGGGCTCGGCTCCCATCGACCTGCTGTGCTTCGGCGGCACCAGCGCCTCGTTCCTGCACGGCACCGCCTACGACCATGCGCTGATCGCCAAGATGAAGCAGTGGGTGCCCGGGCCGCTGATCAACACGGCATCGACCGCCACGCTGGCGGCGCTCAGGAAGGTCGCGGCCGGCAAGGTCGCGCTCGCCACGCCCTATGTGGACGCGGTGCACGCCAAGGCGATCCGATTCCTGGAAGAGAACGGACACCCCGTCGTGCGCCATGCCAACCTGCGCATCGACGAGGACCGCGCGCTGGCCGAGGTGCCGCTCTCGCAGGTCTACGACCTGGTTCGCTCGGTGGACCATCCCGAAGCCAGCGCGATCTTCATCAGCTGTACCAATTTCCGCTCGGTCGGCGCCATCGAGGCGCTGGAGCAGTCGCTCGGCAAGCCGGTCATCTCGGCGGTGCAGGCCTCGTTCTGGCACTGCCTCGAATTGCTGCAGATCGCGGGCGCCCGACCCGGCTACGGGCAGCTCTTCGACGGCCGCCTCGCGCCCGGGGCCTGACAACCCGTTTCGTCTCCACCTGCTTTCCAACTCTCCGAGGAACTTCGCCATGCAACCCTTTCGACGTCTTCTTTGCGCCGCGGCCTGCGCCTTGCTGGCCACCGGCGGCGCCCAGGCACAGACCGCGCTCGACAACATCGTCAAGTCCGGCGTGATCCGCATCGCGGTGCCCACCGACTACCCGCCCTACGGCTTCGTCGGCATCGACCTGCAGCCGCAGGGACTGGACATCGACATGGCGCGCTACGTGGCCGGCAAGCTCGGCGTCAAGGCCGAGCTGGTGCCGGTGACCAGCACCAACCGCGTGCCCTACCTGCAGACGCGCAAGGTCGACATCGTGATCTCGACCTTGGCGCGCAACGCCGAGCGCGAGAAGGTGGTCGACTTCACGGCCGCTGCCTACTCGCCCTTCATCAGCGCCGTGTTCGCGCCCAAGACGCTGGCCATCAAGAGCTTCGCCGATCTGGACGGCAAGTCGGTGGGCGTGACGCGCGGCACCATCGAGGACCAGGAGCTGACCAAGGTGCTGCCCAAGGGCGCCAACCTGATGCGCTTCGAGGACCATGCCGCCACCATCACCGCGATGGGTGCCGGCCAGGTGGCGGCGGTGGGCAGCGGCCAGCCGGCGGTCTCCAAGCTGATCCAGAACCAGCCGCAACTGGGCCTGGAGAACAAGCTGATGCTGAGCCAGAGCCCGAACTTCATCGGCGTGCCGAAGGGCGAGGACAAGCTGCGCGAGCGCATCAACGAGATCGTGGTCGAGGCCCGCAAGTCGGGCGAGTCGGACAAGATGTCGACCCGGTGGCTGGGCCGCGCGGTGGGCGACATCCCGATGTAGACGATCGCGGCAGAGGGCTCAGCCCATCTGCAGCAGGATGTCGCGGACACGGTCCAGCGAAGGATCGATGTCGTCGGTGTCGATCGCGCCGAAGCCCAGCATCAGGCCCTGGCGGGGCGCCCCGAAGTGCGAGAAGACCTCGAGCGGGTAGAGCCCGACGTCGACCCGGCGCGCCAGCCTCGGCAGGGTGTCCATGTCGATCGGCTTTCTGCAGATCGCCGCCAGGTGGATGCCCGCGGTCGCCGGCACCCGTTCGAACCACGGCGACAGGTCACCGTCGAAGCGCCGCATGATGCGCTCGCGCCGCTCGGCATAGACCGCGTGGCAGCGCCGGATGTGCTTGTGGAGGCCGCCGTCCGCGATGAACTTGGCCAGCGCCCACTGGGCCGGCGTGGCCGTGTGCCAGTCGCTCAGGTGCTTGGCGATGCAGACTGCCTGCAGGATCGCCGGCGGCGCGATCAGATAGCCCAGCCGCAGTTCGGGCGACAGGGTCTTCGAGAAGGTGCCGACGAAGGCGACGCTGCCTCGCGTGTCCATGCTCTGCAGCGAGTCGGTCGGTCGCCCCTCGTAGCGGAATTCGCTGTCGTAGTCGTCCTCGATGACGATCGCGCCGATCGCGTGGGCGCGGGCCAGCAGCGCCTCGCGGCGGCGCTGGCTCATCGGCATGCCGAGCGGAAACTGGTGCGCCGGCGTCACGTAGATGAGCCGCGTGCCGTCCGGGATCCGGTCCACCTGCAGGCCCTCGGCATCGACCGCAATGCCCACCACCTCGGCCCCCTGGGCGGCGAAGAGCAGGCGTGCCGGCGGATAGCCGGGCTCTTCCACCGCCACCAGGCTGCCCGGCTCGACCAGCACCCGGGCCACCAGGTCGAGCGCCTGCTGGGCGCCGTTGGTGACGATGACGTCATCGACGCCGCAGCGCACGCCGCGCGCAAAGGCGGCGTGCCGGGCGATCGCCTCGCGCAGCACCGGCATGCCCTCGACCGGTCCGTACAGGCCGCGCGAGCGCGCCCCTTCGCGCAGCGCGTGCAGCACGCAGCGGCGCCATTCGGCGTGCGGGAACAGGCTGCGCGCGGGCGCCCCGCCGATGTATTCGTAGCGCGAGTGGCCGGCCGGCGCCTGGTGCCGCAGCGGCGTGTCCATGCGTCGCCAGCGCTCGGCGACGGCCGCGCCGGCGAAGGACGGGCTCGCGGCCGGCGGCGGCGCGGACCGCGCGCTGTCGGCGACAAAGGTGCCGCTGCCGACGCGGCCGACCAGCAGCCGGTCGAAGGTGAGCCGCGCATAGGCTTCCGACACGGTCTTGCGCGACAGGCCGAGCTGCTCGGCCAGCAGGCGCGAGGGCGGCAGCTTCTCGCCCGCGGCCAGCCGGCCGGCCCGGATCGAATCCCTGAGCTGCCGGTAGAGCTGACCGGCGAGGTCCTTGTCACCGTCGATGACGACGTGCAACTCCATGCGATTGGACTCCTGCAAATGGCCCGGATTGGCCGCCCGCGAAGGGGTCGGGGCTTTTTAGCATGACGCCATCCCCCTCACCCAACGGAGCAACACCATGGAACAACGTCTCGATTTCTACAAGGCTTCCCCCGACGCGCTGAAGGCGCTGATCGCGCTCGAGGTGGCGGTCGGCAAGCTGGGCCTCGAACCCGCCCTGCTCGACCTCGTGAAGCTGCGCGCCTCGCAGATCAACGGCTGCGCCTTCTGCGTCGACCTGCACGCCAGCGACCTGCGCAAGAAGGGCGAAACCGAGCGGCGCCTGTATGCCGTCCCGGTGTGGCGCGAGACGCCCTTCTTCACGCCGCGCGAGCGGGCCGCCCTGGCCTGGACCGAAGCCCTCACCCAGGTGGCGACCCACCACGCGCCCGATGCCGACTACGACGCCCTGAGTGCCGAATTCAGCGAGCGCGAACGGGTCGACCTGACACTCGCGATCGGCGTGATCAACAGCTGGAACCGGCTGTCGATCGGCTTCCGCAAGACCCTGACCGTGTAGGCGGCGCGCCATGCTCCTACCACTGCTGGCCTCGCTGCCGCTGGCCGGATCCGGCTGGCGCGCGGGCTGCATCGCGCTGGTGCTGGTGGCGCGGCTGGCGCAAAGGTCAGCTGCGGCCCACAGACGCCGTTGCTTGCGAGTAGCATCGCGCTGAAACGCCCCTCCCAGGCGTTGCTCGACGTGCCATGAACACCTCGCCAAGCTCCCGGGGCCTGCCCCGACGCAGCATCGCCGCCGCAGTGATCGCCTTGCCGGCCTTCTGGATTGGCGCTCGCGCGCAGCCCGCGGCGCCGCGGCGACCCACACCCTCGCAGACCGAGGGCCCGTTCTATCCGGTGACGCTGCCGGCCGACACCGATGGCGACCTGCTGCACAACGGAGCGTTGAACTACGCCACCACCCAGCCGGCCTGGGTCGACGGCACGGTCACCGACCTCGACGGCCGCGCGCTGCGCGGCGCCCAGGTCGAGATCTGGCAGTGCGACGAGGCCGGCCACTACCATCACCCGGGCGACGGCGACCGCGCCGATCGCGCCTTCCAGGGCTTCGGGCGGGTGGCGGTCGATGCCGACGGACGCTATCGCTTCCGCACCCTCCGGCCGGTGCCCTACACCGGGCGCACGCCCCACATCCACTTCAAGGTCAAGCTGGGCACGCGCGAACTGCTGACCACCCAGCTCTATGTGGAAGGCGCGCCGGGCAATGCGCGCGACGGGCTCTGGCGCCGCCTCTCGGAGCCCGAGCGCGCCGCGCTCACCGTGCCCTTCGAGCGCGCGCCGGACGGCTGGAAGGCCAGCTTTCCGATCGTCGTCGCCGCCTGATCCGCCGTCAGTCGGCCAGCCGCCCTGCGGTGAGCCGCAGCACCCGGTCGCAGCGTGCCGCCAGGCTCTCGTCGTGCGTCACCATCACGAAGGCGGTGCCGCGGTCGCGCGCCAGTTGCAGCATCAGCGCGAAGACGCCGTCGGCGGTGGCGCGATCGAGGTTGCCGGTGGGCTCGTCGGCCAGCACGCAGTCGGGCGCGGTGACCAGCGCGCGCGCGATCGCCACCCGCTGGCGCTCGCCGCCCGACAGCTCCGCCGGCCGGTGCTGCACCCGCTCGCCCAGGCCCACGGCCGTCAGCATGGCGACCGCCGAAGCGCTCGCTTCGGTCGGCGCGGTGCGGCGGATCTTCAGCGGCATCGCCACGTTGTCGAGCGCGCTGAACTCCGGCAGCAGGTGATGGAACTGGTAGACGAAACCCAGGTGCCGATTGCGCAGCCGGCCTTGCTTGGCGGCATCGACATGGGCGATGTTCTCGCCGTGCAGCTCGACGCTGCCCGCGGTCGGCGCGTCGAGCCCGCCCATCAGGTGCAGCAGCGTGCTCTTGCCCGAGCCGGAGGCGCCGACGATGGCCAGCGTCTCGCCGGCATGCACATCCAGATCGACCCCATGCAGCACGGTGAGATCGATGCGGCCCTCGTGGAAGCGCTTGGTCAGCCCGCGGACCTTCAACACCACGTCATTCATAGCGCAGGGCCTCCGCCGGGTTGACGCGGCTGGCGCGCCAGCTCGGGTACAGCGTGGCGGCGAAGGCCAGCACCAGCGAGATGATGGTGATCGGCAGGATGTCGCCGCGCTGCGGATCGCTCGGCATCTTGCTGATCAGGTAGATGTCCTTGGGCAGGAAGCTGGCATGGAACAGGCGTTCGAGCGCCGGCACGATGACATCGATGTTGTAGGCGATGCCCAGCCCCAGCAGCAGCCCGCCGAGGGTGCCGATGACGCCCACCATCGCACCCTGCACCACGAAGATGCCCATGATGCTCTTCGGGCTGGAGCCCAGCGTGCGCAGGATCGCGATGTCGGCGCGCTTGTCGGTCACCGTCATCACCAGGGTCGAGACCAGGTTGAAGGCCGCCACCGCGACGATCAGCGTGAGGATGATGAACATCATGCGTTTCTCGACCTGCACCGCCGCGAACCAGGTCTTGTTGGCGCGGGTCCAGTCGCGGATCAGGAACTGGCCCGGCAGCGTGGCCGCCAGCTGGTCGGCCACCTCGCGCGCCTGGTGCAGGTCCTTGAGCTTGAGGCGCACGCCGGTCGGGCCCTCGAGGCGGAACACGCGGGCTGCGTCCTCGGCGTGGATCATCGCCAGCGCCGAGTCGTACTCATAGTGGCCCGAGTCGAAGGTGCCGACCACGGTGAAGGGCTTGAAGCGCGGCATCACGCCGGCCGGCGTGACCTGGCCGCCGGGTGCCACCAGCGTGACCTGGTCGCCGACCCGCACGAACATCGAACGCGCCAGCTCGATGCCCAGCACGATGCCGAACTCGCCCGGCACCAGCTTGTCGAGCGCGCCCTGCTGGGCGGTGGTCGAGATGTCGGTCACCTGCGGCTCGAGCTTCGGGTCGATGCCGCGGATCAGGGCGCCCTTCATGTCCTCGCCGCGTGCCAGCAGCGCCTGCGCCGCGACGAAGGGCGCGACGCCGATGACCTCGGGGTTCTTGCGCGCCTCGGCCATGATGGCGTCGATGTCGCCCAGCGCCTGGCCGTCGCGCGAGAAGATCTCGATGTGCGAGATCACGCCGAGCATGCGGTCGGTGACTTCTTTCTGGAAACCGTTCATCACGCTCAGCACGATGATCAGCGCCGCCACGCCCAGCGCGATGCCGAACATCGAGACGCCGGAGATGAAGGAGATGAAGCCGTTGCGCCGCGTGGCCCGGCCGGCTCGGGTGTAACGCCAGCCGAGTTGCAGTTCGTAGGGGAGTCGCATAAGGAAACAATTGTGGCATCCCGGACAATAGGCCCCATGTCCGCACCCCCCAATGCCCGCCACCTGCTCATTCCCTTCGCCGGCCGGGGCTCTCCCGCCTGCCGCGCGGCACTGGCTGGCCTCCGGCTGCCGAAGCTCGAAGCCTTGCTGGCCCGGCTCGCGCGGGTGCACGAGGACACCCAGGACGACAGCACCCGCTCGCCGCCGCACGAGCGCGCGCTGGCAGATGCCCTCGGCATCGCGGCCGCCGATGGCTGCATACCCTGGGCCGCGCTGGAAGCGAAACGATCCGGCCTGGGCCCGACCGAGGGCGGCCAGGCCTGGGGCGTCGCCACGCTGTGTCACTGGCAGGTGGGCATCGACGACGTGATGCTGGGCGACCCGGCCGCGATCGAGATCGAGGCCGAGGAATCCGATGCGCTGCTGGCGGCGGCCCTGCCCTTCTTCGAGGAAGACGGCATCGCGCTGCATGCCTCGGCGACGCCGGGCCGCTGGCTGGCGCAGGGCCCGATCTTCGACGGCTTGGCGACGGCGTCGATCGATCGCGCGGTCGGCTTCCCGATCTCGCAGTGGTCGCCGCTGTCCGACGCCGGGCGCCCGCTGCGCCGGCTGCAGAACGAGATGCAGATGCTGCTCTACACCGAGCGCGTGAACGACGCCCGCACCGCCCGCGGCGTACCGCCGATCAACTCCTTCTGGCTCAGCGGCACCGGCGGCCTGCCCGCCGGCTTCACCGTGCCGCAGGTCAGCCCCACCGTGGCCGATGCGCTGCGCACCCCTGCCCTGCGCGACGACGGCGCCGGCTGGGCCTCGGCCTGGCTGGCCCTCGACGCCGGGCCGGTGGCCGAACTGCTGGCCGCCTGCAGCGCGGGCGAAGCCGTCACGCTGACGCTGTGCGGCGACCGCAGCGCGCAGCGCTTCGCGGTCCGGCCGCGCGGGTTGGCCGCCTGGGCCAAGGGGCTGTTCAGCCGCCCGACGGCGGCCTCCTTCCTCGAGGCGCTGTGACCATGAAGATCCTGGCCAGGGACATCCCGCCGCGCAGCGCCTGGGCGCTCGAGCAGGCCGGCGTGCATCCGCTGCTGGCGCGGCTCTATGCCGCGCGCGGCGTGCTGTCGAAGGATGAACTCGACGACGGCCTGGCGCGGCTGCTGCCGCCGACCACGCTGCGCGGTGCGCGCGAGGCCGCCGTGCTGCTGGCCGACGCGATCCGCGACCAGCGGCGGCTGTGCATCGTCGCCGACTACGACTGCGACGGCGCGACCGCCTGCGCGGTGGCGGTGCGCGGCCTGCGGCTGCTGGGGGCACGCCATGTCGGCTACCTGGTGCCCGACCGGGTGGTCGACGGCTACGGCCTGACGGCGCCGATCGCCGAGCGCGTGGCCGACAGCGGGGCCAACCTGCTGATCACGGTCGACAACGGCATCGCGAGCGTCGATGGCGTGGCGGCGGCGAAGGCACGCGGCCTCGCGGTGCTGGTGACCGACCATCACCTGCCGGGTCCGGTGCTGCCCGCGGCCGATGTGCTGGTGAACCCGAACCAGCCCGGCTGCGAATTCGACAGCAAGAGCATCGCCGGCGTCGGCGTGATGTTCTACGTGCTGCTGGCGCTGCGCACCGAACTGCGCACGCGCGGGGTGTTCGACCTCGCCAACCAGCCCAAGCTCGACGCCCTGCTGCCGCTGGTCGCGCTCGGCACCGTCGCCGACGTGGTCCGTCTCGACGCCAACAACCGCCGCCTCGTGGCCCAGGGACTGCGCCGCATCCGCGCCGGTGCGATGCCGGTGGGCATCGCCGCGCTGTTCAAGGCCGCCGGGCGCCAGGCGGCAGCGGCCACCACCTTCGATTTCGGCTTCGCGCTCGGGCCCCGCATCAATGCGGCGGGCCGGCTGGCCGACATGACGCTCGGCATCGAATGCCTGCTGACCGACGACAGCAGCCGCGCCGACGAACTCGCGCGCCTGCTCGACGGCATCAACCGCGAGCGGCGCGACATCGAAGGCGGCATGCGCGACAAGGCCCTGCTGCTGGCAGAGACGCTGTTCGACGACAGCCTGGCGCCGCCGGCCGCGATCAGCGTCTTCGGCGCCGACTTCCACGAAGGCGTGGTCGGCATCGTGGCCTCGCGCATCAAGGACCGCTTCCACCGGCCGACCTTCGTCTTCGCGGCCAGCGCCGCCGACGGCAAGGCGCACGAGCTCAAGGGCTCCGGGCGCTCGATCCCCGGCTTCCACCTGCGCGATGCGCTCGACCTGGTCGCCAAGCGCCATCCGGGCGTGCTGCTGCGCTTCGGCGGCCACGCGATGGCGGCCGGCTGCACGGTGGCGCGCGAGCAGTTCCCGGTCTTTGAACAGGCGCTGGCGCAAGTCGCGCAGGAGTGGCTCGACGCCGCCACCCTGACGCGCCGGCTCGACACCGACGGGCCGCTGGCGCCCGAGTACCTGCGGGTCGACATGGTCGACACGCTGCATCGCGAAGTCTGGGGCCAGGGCTTCGCGCCGCCGACCTTCAGCGAGGAAGTCGAGGTGGTGTCGCAGCGCCTGGTCGGCGAGAAGCACCTGGCACTCAAGCTCAGGCACCGCGGCAAGCCCGTGGACGGCATCTGGTTCGGTCACACCGAGCCGCTGCCGCCGAAAGTGGTACTGGCCTGGCGGCTCGATGCGGACGAATGGCAGGGCGTGCGGCGGGTGCGCTTCCTCGTCGAGGGAGCCGAGATCTAGGTCCCCGATTGTTTCCAGTCCGTTAACGCCGCTGTTCCGTTTGCGGCGGTTGCAAGGTGGGGTTCGGCATCAAACTTCTCCTCACCAACCAACCCTGTGAAGGAACCGAAATGAATGCCTCGAAAGTCCTCGCCGCCGCTGCCCTCACCTTGCTGGCCGCTGCCGGCGCCCACGCGGAAACCTACGACGGCGTGCACGCGCTGACCTCGTCTGCCAGCCGCTCCGAAGTGGCGGACCAGGGCGTCGTCGCCGCACGCGCGGGCAACGCCTATGGCGAGGCTGCCAGTTCCGGCGCGCAGCGCTTCACCTCCACCGCCAGCCGCTCGGCCGTGAATGCCGAAGCGGTCGCCAAGGCGCACGACCCGTTTGCCAGCCTCGACCGCCGTGCGTTCTATCGCGACCAGGTGCCGAGCGCCTACAGCAAGCCGAAGGTCTCGTTCTCGCGTCAAGCCGCGCTCTAACGCGCTCAACGCGAGAAGACCTGATTGAGCCCGATCGCGTAGCCCCGGACACGGTCCGGGCCGGTGCGCGCGGCGCTCATGTCGACACTGATGGTCGGCGTCAGATTGAAGCGCAGGCCGGCGCGCGTGGTCCAGGTGTCGAAGGCGCGAAAGCGCTCGGCCACCAGCCACAGCTTGTCGTTGAGCGCCCAGGCCCCCTGAAGCCCGCCGCGGCCGGTTCGCTCGCCGCTGCCCGGTGTCCAGTCATAGCCCAGGTTGGCATTGATCCACAGACTGTCGAGCGCGTGCCAGGTCACGGGCACGACGAACTGGCCGCCCGCGCGACCTCCGTGCGTGGCATCCCATACGGCACTGAAGAACAGGGCGGCACTGAGATCGGTCTTGTCCGGCTGCTCGGTGAATGTCCATTTGAGTTGCGGACCGACGCCATAGGCATACTGGCCCGGCACCGACGCGCGGTCGATGTTGAAGCCGAGCTCGACCGGCCCGACCCGGCATGCAGGGCCCAGGTGGTAGTCGGTGACCGGCGCAGTGCCGAAGCGCCCGCCCCACACCTCGTACTGGCATTGGCCCGGGTCCAGCGTGCCCGCGTCATCGATGTCGAAGTGCCCGCCCGCATGTCCCGGCATAGCGAGCAGGCTGAGCAGCGGGAGAAGAAGCAGACGGGCCATGGCGGCGCATTCTAGGAGCCTCGCGTGACTCAGATTTCAAACTGGGGCTGCAGTTCGCGAATGCGTTTCATTGCGACGCCCGCCGCGGCCGTGCGGGTCTCGACGCCCAGCTTCACGTACACCCTTTCGAGATGCTTCTTGGCGGTGGCCGGACTGCTGCCGAGGATCTCGCCGATGTCCTTGTTGGTCTTGCCCTTGACCACCCAGTACAGCACCTCGGCCTCGCGTGCCGTGAGCTTGAGGCTCAGGCTCATGGCCTCGATCACCGCGGTGTCCGACACCTCGCGCATGATGATCAGCCAGTCGTCGCCCTCGTCGTCATGGCCGGTCTGCTGGTGCAGCCGCAGGCTGAGGCTCGAGGCACCTTGCGCGATCGCCAGGGCCGGCGGTTCGATCTGGCGCTGCTGCGCATCGGGCAGGTGGCGCCGCAGCCACTCGAGCACCGCGGGCGGCGTCACCGGCGCGCTGGTGCCGCAGTAGCGCAGCAGCATCTCGCGCGCCAGCGCGGTCTGCCAGATCAGCTTGCCCTCGGGCATGCGCACCGTGATGCTGGCGTAGCCGAAGGCATCGAGCGCATTGCGCGCCTGTCCCGCCTGCTGCGCTTCCTGGCGCGCCCGCCGCGCGCCCTGCAAGTGGACGTTCATGCGCGCCAGCACCTCCTTCGGCTTGATCGGCTTGGTCACGTAGTCGACGCCGCCCGCCTCCAGTGCCGCGACCAGGTGCTCGGTCTCGGTGAGTCCGGTCATGAAGACGATCGGGATATGCGCGGTCGCGGCATCGGCCTTGAGCCGGCGAGCGACCTCGAAGCCGTCGATGCCCGGCATCATCGCGTCGAGCAGCACGATGTCGGGCCGCGCCTGCGCCGCGCGCTGCAGCGCCTGCTCGCCGCTGGTGGCGACCAGCACGGTGTAGCCTGATTCGTCGAGCGCATCGTGCAGCACCGCGAGGTTGTCGGGCACGTCGTCGACGATCAGCACCAGGTCGCTGTTGCCGCCGCTGCCGCGCAGCGTATCGACCAGCATCGGGGGATCGTTCGGGCCGCTCATGGCGTGGTCCCGACGGCCGCGCTCAAGGCCCGGCTCATGGCCTCGAACTGGAATTGCCGCGCCAGCGCGCGCTGGGCGCCGGTCCAGGCCGCGCATTCGGGCTGCGCGGCGTCGATGTCGTCGAGTTGATTCATGATGCCTCGAAAATAGCCCAGGCCCACCGCCTCCTCGAGCGCCCGCAGGCGCGCGGTCGAGGGCAGCACCACCGCGGCCGGTTCGGCCACGGGCGGCGCGGCCGGCGTCTCGGTCCACTCGATGCCGAGCCGGCGCTCGAGCCAGTCGAGCAGCTCGCTGTGGCGCACCGGCTTGACGAAGAAATCGTCGGGCGTGATGCCGACGTCGTTGTCCAGCCGCTTGTCGAAGGCGTTGGCCGAGACGATCGCCACCGCGGCGTCGGCCAGCCCGAGCGCGCGCGACCGGCGAATGGTCTCCCAGCCGTCGATGCCCGGCATCGCGAGGTCGACGAACATCGCATCCGGGCGCCAGCCGGCCGCGACCAGGTCCAGCGCATCGTGGCCGCTGGCGGCGGTGCGCAGCTCGAAGCCCAGCGGCGCCAGCACCTGCACCAGCAGCTCGCGATCGGCTTCCTCGTTGTCGACCACCAGCAGGCGCCGCTGCCCGCCCTCGAAGCCGCGGCGCAGCCGGGGCACCGGCGCCGATACGCGACGGCCGCTGCCGGCGGGCATCTCGTGCACGCGCGGCAGGAACAGCCGCAGGCTGAATACCGAGCCGACACCGGGCGTGCTCTGCACGTTCATCTCGCCGCCCATCAAGTCGATCAGCATCTTGGCGATGGTCAGTCCCAGGCCGGCGCCGGGCGCCGCCGGTCCGGCCGTGGCGCCGCGGGCGAAGGGCTCGAAGATGCGGCCCAGCTCCTCGGCCGACATGCCCGGCCCGGTGTCCTCGATCTCGATCGCGGCGAACTCGCGCGCATAGCGCAGCCGCAGCGTGACCTGCCCGGCGGCGGTGAACTTGATCGCGTTGCCCAGCAGGTTGATGAGGATCTGCCGCACCCGCTTCTCGTCGGCGCGCACCAGCTCTGGCAGGCTGCCGCTGGGCTCGAAGCGGAAGGCCAGCCCCTTCTCTTCGGCAGCGAGCTCGAACATGTCGGCCAGCTCGCTCATCAGGTCGGCGAACTGCATCGGGCGCGCATTCAAGGTCAGCTTGCCGGCCTCGATGTGGGCGATGTCCAGCGTGCCTTCGATCAGCGACAGCAGATGCTCGCCGCCGCGCTTGATCACTGCCACCGCCTGCCGTCGATGCGGCGGCACGGCCGCATCCTCGCCCATCAGCTGCGCGTAGCCCAGGATGCTGTTGAGCGGCGTGCGAAGCTCGTGGCTGATGGCGCTGATGTAGCGGCTCTTGGCCTGGTTGGCCTGGTCGGCTGCGCGCTTGGCCTCTTCGGCGATGCCGCGCGCCTGGTCGGCGCTCTGCTTGGCCGCCTGCAGCGCCCGGTCGGTCTTGCGGTGCAGCTCGATCTCGCGCACCAGCAGGTGGGTCTGGCGGTTCGATTCCTCTTGCGCCACCTTGCGGCTCTGGTGCGCCAGCACCAGCCACCAGGCGACGATGCCCGCGATCACCAGCAGCGCCATGTAGGCCTTGAGGAAACCCGAGCGCAACGAGGCCGGCTGGGTGCCGGCCTGGGCGCCCTCGCCCAGCAGCGCGTCCCCGAGCGCGCGCAGCTCTTGCTGGTACAGCACGCCGAAGACGCCGGCCAGCAGCGGCACGACGATCAGCATCAGCAGCAGGAAATGGCCGAGTCCGGTGTCGAGGTAGGGCCAGACGCGGCGCGGCAGCAGCCAGCGCAGGGTGCCCGACCATTGCGCCGACAGGCTCGCCTGCGGCTTGCAGAGATCTCCGCAGCGCGCGTCCAGGGTGCAGCAGAGTGAGCAGATGGCGCCCTGGTAGGCGGGACAGTGCGCCATGTCCGGGCCTTCGTATTCGCCCTCGCAGATGACGCAGCGCTGGGTGCTGAGCCTCCGGTAGCTGCCGGCGCCGGATTCGACGCGGGCCCAGCGGATCGCCGACCGATGGGTCGACGGCGCGAAGGGCGCGGCACCGTCCTCGTGCGAGACCCGCGCGATGTAGTACTTGCCGCGCGTGGCCCAGGCGATCAGCGGTGCGGCGACGAAGGCGGTGCCCAGCGCGATCAACGCCGAGAAGGCCTGCGCCAGGGGCCCGAAGACGCCGAGGTGGGCGGTGATCGACAGCCCCGAGGCCAGCGCCATCGCGCCGACGCCGACCGGGTTGATGTCCCACAGGTGGGCCCGCTTGAACTCGATGCCCGGCGGCGACAGGCCCAGCGGCTTGTTGATGACCAGGTCGGCCACCACCGCCATCATCCAGGCGATCGCGATGTTGGCGTAGAGGCCCAGCACGTCGCCGAGCGCCTCGAACACGTTCATCTCCATCAGCATGAAGGCGATCAGCGCGTTGAACACCACCCACACCACGCGGCCCGGATGGCTGTGCGTGACGCGCGAGAAGAAATTGCTCCAGGCCAGCGAGCCGGCATAGGCGTTGGTGACGTTGATCTTGAGCTGCGAGATGACGACGAAGATCGCGGTCGCCGCCACCGCCCAGCCGTAGTTCGGGAACACGTACTCGTAGGCCGCCAGGTACATCTGGTTCGGATCGACTGCGCGCTCGGGCGGCACCATGTGGCTGATCGCCAGGTAGGCGAGCAAGGCGCCGCCCAGCATCTTGAGCACGCCCAGCACCACCCAGCCCGGCCCGCCGGCCAGGACGCCGGCCCACCAGCGGCCGCGGTTGGCCGCCGTGCGCGCCGGCATGAAGCGCAGGTAGTCGGCCTGCTCGCCCATCTGCGTGATGAGAGCGATGCCGACCGTCAGCGCGGCACCGAAGAGGTGCAGATCGAAGCCATCCAGTTTCGATTTGGAACCGATGTAGTGCGTCACGCCGGCGAACGCACCAGGATCGCGCGCGAGCACGTAGCCGAAGGGCACGACCAGCATCAGCAACCAGACCGGCTGGGTCCAGACCTGCAGCCAGCTGATGGCCGAGATGCCGTGCGTGACCAGCGGGATCACCACCAGCGCGCAGACCAGGTAGCCCCAGACCGGCGGGATGCCGAGCGCGAGTTCGAGCGCATAGGCCATCACCGCGGCCTCCAGCGCGAAGAAGATGAAGGTGAAGGAGGCGTAGATCAGCGAGGTCAGGGTCGAGCCGATGTAGCCGAAGCCGGCGCCGCGTGTGAGCAGGTCCATGTCGACGCCGTAGCGCGCGGCATAGACGCTGATCGGCAGGCCCGCCAGGAAGATGATCAGCCCGGTGACCAGGATGGCCCAGAAGGCGTTGACGAAGCCGTACTGCACCAGCAGCGTGGCGCCGACCGCCTCCAGGATCAGGAAGGAGGCGGCGCCGCCGAAAGCCGTGCTGGCGACCCGCCATTCGGACATCCGGCGGAAGCGCTGCGGCGTGTAGCGCAGCGCGTAGTCTTCCAGCGTCTCGCGGGCGACCCAGCTGTTGTAGTCGCGCCGGACCTTGACGATGCGCTGCGGCGCTTCGTCGCTCGGAGCGGGGGGGATGGCTGGGAGATCCACACCGCATTGGTGCAGCTTTCGTGCCACGGCACGACTGTTGCAACTGTCGGTGACTGCCCAATAATGGCCTGCCCCAAGACGCCACCTCCGCACCCATGGAACTCACACCGCGCGAAAAAGACAAGCTGCTGATCTTCACCGCAGCCCTGCTGGCCGAACGGCGCCGGGCCCGCGGGCTCAAGCTCAACTACCCCGAGGCCGTGGCGCTGATCTCGGCCGCCGTGATGGAGGGCGCGCGCGACGGCAAGAGCGTCGCCGCGCTGATGAGCGAGGGCCGCGCGGTGCTGACCCGGGCCGACGTCATGGACGGCATCGCCGAGATGATTCCCGATATCCAGGTCGAGGCGACCTTCCCGGACGGCACCAAGCTGGTGACCGTGCACCAGCCGATCGTCTGACGGCATCTCTTCGCAGCTTTCCGCACAACAACAAGGACACCATCATGCGCATCACCCGTACCGCACCCGTTCTCGCGCTGCTGCTCGCGACCCTGCCGCTGGCCGCCAGCGCGCACACCGGGGTCGACGCCGGCCTGCACCACGGCTTGCTCGCCGGCTTCCTGCATCCGCTGACCGGCGCCGACCACTTGGCGGCGATGGTCGCGGTCGGCCTCTGGAGCGCCCTCACCGCCCGCCGGGCCTGGCCCGACCTGCTGTGGGCGCCATTGGGCTTCGCCTCGATGCTGCTGGCCGGTGCGCTGGCCGGGCTGGCCGGCGTGCAACTGCCGGCGGTCGAACCGATGATCGCCGCCTCGCTGCTGGTGCTGGGCCTGCTGGTCCTCACGCAACGGCGCCTGCCGCCGCTCGTGGCCGCCGCGCTGGTCGGCGTCTTCGCGGTCTTCCATGGCATTGCGCACGGCCAGGAACTGGCCGGCGAATCCGGCGCCGCCCTGACCCTGGCCGGCATGCTTGCCGCCACCGTGCTGCTGCACGCGGCCGGCATCGCCGCGGGATGGGCGTTGCGCCACGGCCATCGCTGGCTGCCGCGCATCGCGGGCGCCGCGGTGGCGCTGTTCGGCGTCGCGCTGCTCGGCGGCGCACTGGCCTGAGGCGGCATCGATGATCCCTGGCGAACTCATCACCGACGAGGGCGCGCATGTCCTCAACCCGGGCCGCCGCGCCATCACGCTGGTGGTCCAGAACACCGCCGACCGGCCGATCCAGGTCGGCTCGCACTACCACTTCGCCGAGACCAACGGCGCGCTCGGCTTCGACCGCGAGGCCGCGCGCGGCATGCGCCTGAACATCGCCTCGGGCACCGCGGTGCGCTTCGAGCCCGGCCAGCAGCGCACCGTCGAGCTGGTGGATTTCTCCGGTGACCGCGTCATTTACGGATTTCGCGGCCTCGTTCAAGGAAAGCTCTAGATGGCAACCATCGGGCGGCGTGCCTACGCCGAAATCTTCGGCCCCACCGTGGGCGACCGCATCCGTCTCGCCGACACCGACCTCGTGATCGAGGTCGAGGAAGACTACACGCTGCACGCCGGCGGCTACGGCGAGGAAGTGAAGTTCGGCGGCGGCAAGACCATCCGCGACGGCATGGCACAGGGCCAGCGCACCCGCGCCGAGGGCACGGTCGACACCGTGATGACCAATGCGCTCATCCTCGACCACTGGGGCATCGTCAAGGCCGACATCGGCCTGAAGGATGGCCGCATCGTCGCCATCGGCAAGGCCGGCAATCCCGACGTGCAGCCGGGCGTCGACATCGTGATCGGCGCCGGCACCGAGGTGATCAGCTGCGAAGGCAACATCGTCACGGCGGGCGGCATCGACAGCCACATCCACTTCATCTGCCCGCAGCAGATCGAGGAAGCGCTGGCCTCCGGCGTGACCACCATGCTGGGCGGAGGCACCGGCCCGGCGACCGGCACCTTCGCGACCACCGCGACGCCGGGCCCCTGGCACATCGAGCGCATGCTGCAGGCGGCCGACGCCTTCCCGATGAACCTCGGCTTCCTCGGCAAGGGCAACGCCAGCCTGCCGGCTTCGCTGCACGAGCAGATCGATGCCGGCGTGATCGGCCTCAAGCTGCACGAGGATTGGGGCACCACGCCATCGGCGATCAGCAACTGCCTGGACGTGGCCGATGCCACCGACACGCAGGTGGCGATCCACAGCGACACGCTCAATGAATCGGGCTTCGTCGAGAACACCATCGCGGCCGTGAAGGGCCGCGGGATCTGCGCCTTCCATACCGAAGGCGCGGGCGGCGGCCATGCGCCCGACATCCTGCGGGTGGTGGGCGAGGCCAACTTCCTGCCCTCGTCGACCAACCCGACGATGCCCTACACCGTGAACACGCTCGACGAGCACGTCGACATGCTGATGGTGTGCCACCACCTGGACGCCGGCATCCCGGAGGACCTGGCCTTCGCCGAGAGCCGCATCCGCAAGGAGACCATCGCGGCCGAGGACATCCTGCACGACCTCGGCGCGATCAGCATGTTCAGCTCCGACAGCCAGGCCATGGGCCGCGTGGGCGAGATCGTGATCCGCTGCTGGCAGACCGCCCACAAGATGAAGGGCCAGCGCGGCAAACTGCCCGAGGATGTCGAACGCAACGACAACTTCCGCGCCAAGCGCTATGTCGCCAAGTACACGATCAATCCGGCGCTGGCGCACGGCATCGCCCACGAGGTCGGCAGCATCGAGGTCGGCAAATGGGCCGACCTGGTGGTCTGGAAGCCGGCCTTCTTCGGCGTCAAGCCCTTCACGATCATCAAGGGCGGCACGATCGCGATGGCGGCGATGGGCGACCCCAACGCCTCGATCCCGACGCCGCAGCCGGTGCACTACCGGCCGATGTTCGGCGCCTACGGCGGCTCGCTCTCGCGCAGCTCGCTGACTTTCGTCTCGCAGGCGGGGCTGGCGGCGGGCATCGGCGAGCGCTACGGGCTCGCCAAGACGCTCAGCGCGGTGAAGAACGTCCGCGGCGTGCGCAAGCAGCACATGGTGCACAACGCGCTCACGCCGTCGATGGAGATCGACCACCAGACCTACGCGGTGCGTGCCGACGGGCAACTGCTGGTGTGCGATCCGGCGGCGTCGCTACCGATGACGCAGCGGTATTTCTTGTTCTAGTCCGGGTTCGGGTGCGCGCGGATCGACAATCCGCCTCATCCGAACTCTCTCGCCTTTCATGCTCACCGCCAACAAACTCATGCCCCAGGGCGGCGGCCTCGCGGCCGTCCTGCTCAAGCGCGCCGCCACGGTCGAACTCGACTGGGACGTGCGCCAGAAAAGCCGCTTCGACACCACCGATTCGCAAGGCCGCCAGATCGGCGTGTTCCTGCCGCGCGGCACCGCCGTGCGCGGCGGCGACGTGCTGGTGGCCGAGGACGGCTCGCTGGTCAAGGTCGTCGCTGCGCCGCAGCCGGTGCTGGTCATCACGCACTGCAGCGAACACGGCACGCCCTTCGACCTGATGCGCGCGGCCTACCACCTGGGCAACCGGCACGTGCCGATCGAGCTCAAGCCCGACCACCTGAAGATCGAGCCCGACCACGTGCTGGCCGCCATGCTGCGTTCGATGCACCTGATCGTGCGTGAAGCCGAGGAAGCCTTCGAGCCCGAAGGCGGTGCCTACGGGGCGCACGGCGGCGGCCATGGGCATTCGCATGGCGCGGCGCCGGTGGGGCCGGTGATGCATCCGGATGCGTATTCGGGGTCGCCGGCAGGCCACTCGCATGGCCATGACCACGATCACGACCATTCCCACGGCCACTCGCACTGATGGCTGACACGCCGGTCGCCCTGCCCGCCAGCAGCCTGCTGCAGCTGATCTGGCTGGCCTCGCCGGCGCTCCCGGTCGGCGGCTTCTCCTACTCGGAAGGCCTCGAGGCGGCCATCGACGGCGCCGGCATCACGACCGAGGCCGCTGTCTCCGACTGGCTGGCCGACCAGTTGCACCTGGCGCTCGCGCGGGCCGACCTGGCCGTGGTCGCACAGGCCGTCCCGGCCTGGCGGCAATCGGACGCGGCCCGCATCCGCGCACTCAACGACTGGGTGTTCCAGACCCGCGAATCGGCCGAATTCCTGCTGCAGACCGAGCAGATGGGCCGCTCGTTCGTCGAATGGCTCAAGCTGCACCACGCCGACGTCGCCGACGTCTTCGAGCGCTTGCCCGCCAGCTATCCGATCGCCTTCGCCTTCGCCGCCAGCCGCACCGAGGCATCCGCCCGCGATGCCTGCCTGGCCTTCGCCTTCGGCTGGGCCGAGAACATGATCGGCGCCGCGGTCAAGGCGGTGCCGCTCGGCCAGAGCGCCGGGCAGCGCATCCTCGGCCGGCTGGCATCGGAAATTCCCCCAGCGGTCGATCATGCGATCACACTGGCGGATGACGAGCGGCAGGCCTTCTCGCCGATGCTCGCCGTGCTGTCCGCCCGCCACGAAACCCAGTACTCGCGCCTCTTCAGAAGCTAAAGCCAAGGCCCCCCATGTCATCCGCCCTCCACCACATCCCCCACCGCACCAAGAAGCTGCCGCCGCTGCGCGTGGGCATCGGCGGCCCGGTCGGCTCCGGCAAGACCACGCTGCTCGAGATGCTCTGCAAGTCGATGCGCGACAAGTACGACCTGATCGCGATCACCAACGACATCTACACCAAGGAAGACCAGCGCCTGCTGACGGTCGCCGGTGCGCTGCCGGCCGAACGGATCATGGGCGTGGAAACCGGTGGCTGCCCGCACACCGCGATCCGCGAAGATGCATCGATCAACCTCGAGGCCATCGACCGCATGCTGGCCCAGTTCCCCGATGCCGACGTGGTGTTCGTCGAATCGGGCGGCGACAACCTGGCGGCCACCTTCAGCCCCGAGCTGTCCGACCTGACGATCTACGTGATCGACGTCGCCGCCGGCGAGAAGATCCCGCGCAAGGGCGGCCCCGGCATCACCAAGAGCGACCTGTTCGTCATCAACAAGACCGACCTTGCGCCCTATGTCGGTGCCGACCTCGGCGTGATGGAAGCCGACACCCGGCGCATGCGCAAGCAACGCCCCTTCGTGATGACCAACCTCAAGACCCGCAGCGGCCTCGCAGAGGTGGTGTCGTTTATCGAAGAGCGCGGGATGCTGGCCGAAGCCTGATCAGAGCTCGCTCGCGTCCTTGAGCTGGCGCGCCTTGTAGATCAGCCGGACGCTCGCATGGTGCGGGTCGCTGATGCGCTGGGCGTAGACATCGCAGTCGCCCTGGACCCAGGCCGCAGAAGCGCTGCCCGGGTCGTTCGAGCCGAGCTCGGGACCGAAGCTCTGGCGGCCCCAGGCGACGATCTCGGCAAAGGCCGCGGCCCCCAAGTCGGGTGCCGCGGCGGTCGCGGCAACCCACTCCACGCGCCGCAGCTGCCCGCCGGCAAAGAAGAACACCGGCTCGAACGACAGCCCCGCGAGCTGCGTCGGCGCGCCCCGCCAGGCCCCGGCGAGGCCACCGGCTAGGCGCTGCGGACGCTGCACCCGCTCGGCACTGGGCAGCGCCGCCTGCAACTCGTCGGCCGACATGCCGAGCCGCACGCCGGGCGGGAGGGCCTGGGCCGAACCGGCCTGGGCGGCCGACAGCAAGGCGACGGCGGCGAGCGCGCGGACCGGTTTCGACAGGAAGCGATGCATGGGGAATGGGACAGGGAAAAAGCCGGGTATGACTCCGGGCCGGGCGGCAAGTTCAGCCGCGGACCTGCTACGGGATCGCATCAAATTGTGACGTCCGATGTGATTTGGTCCGCATCTTGCTCCTGGATTAGGCCATAGGGCTTGTATCGGAAAGTCACAGGACGCGCGATACTGCCACAACCCGTTACACGTCAGAGCGCCATCATGGCTTCAGAAGCGATCTTCCATCCCGCGACCGGCAGCGTCCAGTTCGCCATTTATCCCGACGGCTACGACGGCGCCCGGATCATTGCCCGGATCGACGAGGAAGCGCTTCACGACCGCTTCCACGCACCCGAAGGCCGTGATGCGGACCTGGTGCAGGCCTACGCGCGCAACGCCGACTCGATCGACGCCCGGGCCACCGCCCGCTACCGAGAGAATCCGGCCCGCGCGATCTGCCTGGGCAGCGAGGACTTCTAGCGGGCACCGCGCTAACAAAAAAACGGCCCCGAGGGGCCGTTTTTCTTTGCCTTCAGGCAGGCTTACTTGCGTGCCTTCTTGGCCGGTGCAGCGACCTTGGGCGCGGCTGCCTTCTTGGCAGGTGCAGCCTTCTTGGCCACCGGCTTCGCGGCGGCCTTGTCGGCCTTGCGCTTGGCGGCCTTGGGGTCGACCGCGGCCTTGAAGGCTGCGCCCGGCACGAACTTCGGCACCTTCTGGGCGGCGATCTTGATCGCTGCGCCAGCCTGGGGGTTGAATCCGGTGCGAGCAGCGCGTGCCACTTGCTTGAAGGTGCCGAAGCCGATCAATTGGACCGGGTCGCCCTTCTTCACTGCCGCGACGATGGAGCCGGTGATGGTTTCCAGGATGCGTGCGGCTTCTGCCTTGCTGACGTTGTGCGTGGTGGCGATCTTCTCGACCAGTTCGATACGGTTCACTTCAAATTTCCTATGGATGGTTTTCGCCATGTTGCCTATGGCGGCGCAGCCTGCGACGCAAGCTGCAAGCGGCGCGGAGTGTAACGTAGGTGTGACCGATGCGTTCTCGCGCGGCCCTCGGCGCGACCCGCGCATCGCCCCGTGTGCCACGCATTCCGAGTGCCGCCGCGGTCGAATTCCGCTGATCCGGCGCAAGAAGCGTCTCGTCGGCGGGCCGCATGGCCTTGCCCGGCAGGCGGGCACCGAACGACGGGCTATCCTCGCGGCACGCCGCTTCCCGGCGAAGAAAAGGATGCACATGACGGCCCCCACGCTCTGGTGGTTGATGACCTTCGCGCTGGTCGCCCTCGAACTGGTGACCGGCACCATCTATGCGCTGCTGGTGGCGATCGGCTTCGCGGTCGGCGCGCTGGCCGCCCACCTCGGCGCGGCGATGCCGACGCAGATCGTCTGCGCCGCCGTGGCCTGCATGGCCTTCGTCGGCGGCTGGTACCTGCGCGCCTCGCGCCGCCCGAAGGCGCGCCTGTCCGACGTCCAGATCGATGTCGGCGAACAGGTCACCGTGCCGGCCTGGAGCGAGGGCCGGACGGCCGAGGTCCGCTACCGCGGCGCCACCTGGCAGGTCAAGCCGGCGTCCGACGGACCGATCGCACCCGGCCTGCACCGAATCGTCGACGTGCAGGGCAATTTCCTGGTCGTCGAACCCATCGGCTGATGCGCCGCCGGCCCGCCTCTCACCACTGAAAGAAAAACCTCATGGAAGTCTCCCTCGTTCTCCTTGTCGTCGCCGTCCTGTTCGTCGCCCGCGCCGTCAAGTTCGTTCCCCAGCAGCATGCCTGGGTGGTCGAGCGCATGGGCAAGTTCCACGCCACGCTGCTGCCGGGCGCCAACTTCCTGGTGCCCTTCATCGACCGCGTGGCCTATCGCCACAGCCTGAAGGAAGTGCCGCTCGACGTCCCGAGCCAGGTCTGCATCACGCGCGACAACACGCAGCTCACGGTCGACGGCATCCTCTATTTCCAGGTCACCGACCCGATGCGCGCGAGCTACGGTTCGTCGAACTACATCACCGCGGTCACGCAGCTGGCGCAGACCTCGCTGCGCAGCGTGATCGGCAAGCTCGAACTCGACAAGACCTTCGAGGAGCGCGACATCATCAACGCCCAGGTGGTGGCCGCGATCGACGAAGCCGCGCTCAACTGGGGCGTCAAGGTGCTGCGCTACGAGATCAAGGACCTGACGCCGCCGAAGGAGATCCTGCACGCGATGCAGTCGCAGATCACGGCCGAGCGCGAGAAGCGCGCACTGATCGCCGCCTCCGAAGGCCGCCGCCAGGAGCAGATCAACATCGCGACCGGCGAGCGCGAGGCCGCCATCGCGCGCTCCGAAGGCGAGAAGCAGGCGGTGGTGAACAAGGCGCAGGGCGAGGCAGCCGCCATCAGCGCCGTGGCCGAAGCCACGGCCGGCGCCATCGCCCGCATCGCCGAGGCGATCGAGAAGCCCGGCGGCCATTCGGCGGTCCAGCTCAAGGTGGCCGAAGAAGCGCTGCAGGCCTTCGGCAAGGTGGCCGACAAGTCGAAGGCGACGCTGATCGTGCCGAGCAACATGACCGAGGTGTCGACGCTGATCAGCTCGGCGATGGCGATGGTCAGGGGCCCGGCCGCCTGAGGAGCCCGCCATGCGTGTCGCCGAACGCGACCAGACGGTCGCCGAAGAAATCATGAACGCGCTGAGCCACGGCCTCGGCCTGCTGCTCGCCATCGCCTCGCTGCCGATCCTGGTCTGGAGCGCCTCGCGGCAAAGTGCGGCGGCGGTGGTCGGTGCCAGCCTCTTCGCGGGCACGATGATCCTGCTGTATGGCGTGTCGACCCTCTACCACGCCCTGCCGCTGGGCCGCGCCAAGGCCTGGTTCAACCGGCTCGACCACGCGGCCATCTACCTGTTCATCGCCGGCAGCTACATGCCGTTCCTGTTCGGCGTGCTGCGCGGGCCCTGGGGCTGGGCGCTTTTCGGCGCCGTCTGCGGCGCCGCCGTGCTGGGCGTGGCCGCCAAGCTCTTCAATCGGCTGCGGCATCCGCTGTGGTCGACCGGCCTGTACGTCGCGATGGGCTGGATGGCGGTGGCGGCCGCGGTGCCGCTCTACGAACGCATGTCGAGCTCGGGACTGGCCTGGCTGGTGGCGGGCGGCCTGGCCTACACGCTCGGCGCCGTGGTGTTCCTGTTCGACAACAAGGTGCGCTTCGCGCATTTCGTCTGGCACCTGTTCGTGCTGGCGGGGAGCGCCTGCCACTTCTTCGCCGCGCTGTGGCATGCCCACGGGTAGGGCCGTGGCCCGGCCCCTGCTCCTTCAAGCTTCGGGGAACTCGAACTCCCGCTGCATCGTCTGCCGGGCGATGCGCCACCCCTCCACGCCACCCACCAGGGACGCCGTGACCACCAGCACCAGCGAGGGCGCCCGGATCAGCGCAGGCGCAGAAGTCGCCGTGCCGCTGTCCTGACGATAGACGGTCAGGTAGCAGCGGGCCTCGGCATGCGTCTCGTCGTGGACGTCCACCAGCAGGTTGGTGAGGACGTGGCGGATCTTCTGGGTGGTCGATCGCGTCTGCAACTCCGCGACGATCGCGGCCCGCCCCTGCAGCAGCTTGCCGGCCCGGTGCCAGGCGCCATCCGGCATGAACAACGCCGCCATCCCTTCGTAGTCCCAGCGATCGAAGAGATCGTAGAAGCGAAGCAGTGCCCGGCTGCACGCCCATTCGTGGAACTGGTGCCGCTCCGGACTCATGGCGTCCCCACCGCGAGCACGATCTTGCCGCTGTGCGCGCTGCTTTCCATCAGCGCATGCGCCGCAGCCGCATCGGCGAGATCGAAGATCCGATGGACCGTCGGCCGAAGCCGCGGATCGGCGAGCTTCGGCCACCAGTTCAGTTCGAGTGCACGCGCGATCGCGGCCTTTTGCGCGACGGTCCGGGGCCGCAGGGTGGAACCCGTCAGCGTGGCGCGCTTGCGCAGGATCGGCACGATGTCGATCTCGGCCCTCGCCCCGCCCATGAAGGCGATCAGCGCGATGCGGCCGTCGAGCGCCAGCGCCGCGAGGTCGCGCTCGAGGTAGCTGCCGCCGACCATGTCGAGGATCACGTCGACGCCACGGCCCTCGGTGAAGTCCATCGCCTCGGCGACGAAGTCCTGCTCGCGGTAGTTGATCACGCGGTGCGCACCGGCCTCCGTGCAGAAGCCGGACTTGTCGCCGCTGCCGACGGTGGCCATCACGCGGGCACCGAAGGCGCTGGCCATCTGGATCGCCGTGGCGCCGATGCCGCCGGCGCCGCCGTGGACCAGGAAGCTCTCGCCGGGCTGCAGCGCCGCACGCGCAAAGACGTTGTCCCAGACCGTGAAGCAGGTCTCGGGCAGAGCGGCCGCTTCTGGCAACGCCATGCCCTCCGGGATCGGCAGGCAATGCGCAGCGGGCACGACGCAGCGCTCCGCATAGCCGCCGCCTGGCGTCAGCGCGCAAACCGCGTCGCCGACCCGCCAGCGCTCCACGCCGGCCCCGAGCGCCGCCACGCGGCCCGAGACTTCGAGCCCGATGATCGGCGAGGCGCCGGACGGCGGCGGATAGCGGCCGATGCGCTGCGCACAATCGGGCCGGTTCACGCCCGCGAAGGCGACGTCGATCAGCAGCTCGCCGGCAGCCGGCGCAGGCGGTTCGCAAGCCGCGAGGCGCAGCACCTCGGGCGGACCGCCGGCGCCATAGTCGACGAAACGCATCGTTTTCATGGCGCGCCTACATCACGCGGGTGAGCCGCTGGGCGCGCCGGGCGATGTCCGCCGCATCCGGAATCAGCGCCGCCTGCAGGTGGGGCGCCGAGGGCATGCGGCAATCCGCGACACCGAGCCGTTCGACCGGCGCGCGCAATTGGCCGAAGAGTGCGCCTTGCACCCGCGCCGCGATCTCGGCGCCGAAGCCGCCGCTCAGGTTGGCCTCGTGGACCACCATCAGGGCCCCGGTCCTGCGCACGCTGGCCAGCAGGGTGTCCCAATCGAAGGGCGCGATCCAGCGGGCATTGACGACCTCGACGGAGACACCCTGCGCCTCGAGCAGCGCGGCCGCTTCGAGCGCTCGCCCGAGCATCGCTCCCCAGCTGACGATCGTGAGGTCGCTGCCGGCCCGCGCCACGTGCGCTCCGCCGACCGCTTCGATCGGGCCGTCGATCGCCACCGATTGCTCGTCGCCGTGATAGAGCCCGCGGTTCTCGATGATCAAGGTGGGGTCGTCGCTGCGGATCGCCGCCAGCAACATCGAATACGCGTCCTGCGCGGTCGCCGGCAGGCCGACGCGCAGTCCGGGCACGTGGGCGAACATGGCCTCGAGATTCTGCGAGTGCTGGGCGCAGGAACCCGGCGTGGCGCCCTGCTGGGTGCGGATCGTCAATGGCGCCGCCAATCGGCCCGCCGACACGTAGCGCACGTTAGCGGCCTGGTTGACGATCTGGTCCATCGCGACCAGGCTGAAATCGATCCACATGATCTCGACGATCGGCCGCAGCCCGCACATCGCGGCGCCGACCGCGGCACCGAGCATCGCGGTCTCGCTGATGGGCGTGTCGAACACGCGCACCGCGCCGGCCTCGTTCTGCAGGTTCTTCGTGACGCCGAAGACGCCACCCGGCTTGGCCAGGTCCTCGCCGTACAGGATGGTGTCGGGCATCTCGGCCAGCGCGCGGCTCAATGCCGCGTTGATGGCCTTGCCGTAGCTCAGCTGTACGCGCTGGACGGATCGGGTCTCGTCATGCATAGAGGTGCTCCCTGACGGTGGCGATGGAGGCCATGGGGGCGGCGAGCGCCGCCGTCGCCGCCGCCTCGATGTGGCCGCGGGCTGCCGCTTCGACGCCGTCGAGTTCCGCCGCCCCGACGCCGGCGGACTGCAGCGCCTCACGCAGGCGCACGATCGGCTCGCGCTTCCTGGCCTCGGCCACTTCGCCCCTGGGCCGATAGCCCTGCATGTCGCCGTAGTAGTGGCCGACCAGCCGCTGGGTCGTCATCTCGATCAGCGCCGGGCCCTTGCCGGCGCGGGCCTGCTGCGCGTGGTGCGCCACGCATTCGCGCACCGCCGCGACGTCGTTGCCGTCGATGCGCACGCCGGGCATGCCGTAGGCGGCCGCGCGCTTGTACAGGTCGGCATCGCGCACCGTGTCGGCGATCGGCGTCAGTTCGGCGTAGCTGTTGTTCTCGCAGACGAAGAGCACCGGCAGGTTCAGGTAGGCGGCGAAATTCATGGCCTCGTGCACGCCGCCCTGGTTCATCGCGCCGTCGCCGAATGCGGTCAGCGCGACCCTGGGCTCGCCCTTCACTCGAGCGGCCAGCGCGGCGCCGCAGGCGATCGGAGCGCCGGCGCCGACGATCGAGTTCTCGCCGTAGAAGCCGTGGTCGGCGGCACTGAACATGGCCGAACCGCCCCGGCCGCGGCAGACGCCGGTCTCGCGCCCCATCAGCTCGGCCAGGATGCCTTCGGCCGGCACGCCGCAGGCCATCGCCCAGCCATGGCCGCGGTAAGTGCTGAAAACGCGGTCCTCGTCGCGCAGCGCGCCGCGCGCGCCGACGTAGATCGATTCCTGGCCGATGCACAGGTGCACCGATCCCTGCACGATCTGCTGCTTGCGCAGCTCGGTGATCTTCTCTTCGAGAAAGCGGATGCGCTGCATCGCCGCGAGGTCGGCGAGCGCGCGGGAGGTCGAATCGTCTTGCATGTCGTCCCAGTTCGAATCAAGCGGCGGGCTGGACGAACTTGGCGGCCAGCGTGTCGGCCCCGCGCACCATCAGACCGAGGTCGGAACCGAGGATCACCATCGTCGCGCCAGCCTCGACGTAGCGCAGGCAATCGGGATCGCCGGCCAGCACGCCGCTGCGCATGCCCAGCGAGCGGGCGCGGCGGATGCCGGACTCGATCGCCGCCACCACCTCCGGATGCCCGGGCTGCCCCATGAAGCCCATGTCGGCCGACAGGTCGGTCGGTCCGAAGAAGACCATGTCTACGCCCTCGACCGCGCAGATCGCATCCAGGTTGCCCATCGCCTCCCGGCTCTCGATCTGGATCAGCATGCAGGTCTGCTGTTGGGCGTCCGCGAAATAGCCCTTGTCGCGGCCATAGCGCGTGACCCGCATGGTGCCGCCCATGCCGCGGATGCCGCCATGCACCGGATAGCGGCTGAAGCGGATCGCCTCGCGGGCCTGCTCGGCATTGGCGATGTTCGGCACCATGATGGCCTGGACGCCGAGGTCCAGGCAGTGCTTGAAGACGCCGAGATCGAGCGACGCCACGCGCACGATGCTGGCCGTCGGGCCGGAAGCCATCGCCGCCAGCTGGGCATGCAGGTGCGGCATCGAACTCGGCGAATGCTCGATGTCGAAGACGATGAAGTCGAAGCCGCTGCCTGCCAGCGCTTCCGCGGTCTGCAGCGCGTTCGAGACGCAGAACAGGCCGTACTGGGGATGGCCGGTTTGCACCAGGCGCTTGAATCGGTTGTCGGTCATGGGTTATTCCGGTGAAATGCCGGCCTGCCGCTGCACCTGGGCCCACAGCGGTCGGTCGGACTTGATCTGCGCCGCCATCTCCTCGGGCGTGCTGCCCGCGATCTCGACGCCGTTCGGGCGGTAGCGCTCGACCAGCGCCGGGTCCTTGAGGATCTCGTTGATCTCCTTCGACAGGCGCTTGACGACGGGCTGCGGCGTCCCGGCCGGCGCCACGATGCCGAACCAGAACGAGGCGTCGAAGCCCGGCACGCCGGACTCGGCCAGGGTCGGCACGTCGGGCGTGCCGCTGGCCCGCCTGGCGCTGGTGACGCCGAGCACCCGCAGCTTGCCGCTGCGCACCAGCGGCAGCGAAGAGGTGCCGGCATCGAAGATCAGCTGGATCTGGCCGCCGAGCAGGTCGGTCACTGCCGGCACGCTGCCCTTGTACGGCACATGCAGCATGTCGACGCCGGTGCGCGCCTTGAACATCTCGCCCGTCAGGTGCAGCGAGCTGCCGCTGCCGATCGAGCCGAACGACAGCTTGCCCGGATGCGCCTTGGCATAGGCGATCAGCTCGGCCACGTTCTTGACCGGCAGGTCGGGATTGACGACCAGGTAGAGCGGCGTGTTGAAGAACATCGACACCGGCGCGAAGTCCTTGGCCGGGTCGTAGGGAAGGCTCTTGTTCGAGCCGACGTTGAGCACCAGGCTAGACAGGCTGCCGAGGAACAGCGTGTAGCCGTCAGGCGCCGACTTGGCCACGGTCTCGGCACCGATGATCTGGCTCGCACCGGGCTTGTTGTCGACGACCACCGGCTGGCCGAGTCGCTGGCTCAGCTGCGCCCCGAGTTCGCGCGCCAGCGTGTCGCCGATGCCGCCCGGCGGATAAGGCACGACCAGCCGTACCGGCTTCGAAGGAAAGGCCTGAGCCGCGGCCCAGGGGCTGAACAGGGCCAGCGAGAGCCAGCACAACGCGCGTGCCAGGCGATGGCGGAGCAGGGTCTGCATCTCAGGTCTCCTTTTGTGTTTGGACGGCATCCGCATCCAGCCCGTAGGCCGCGCCGACATTGCCCTGCGGATCACCGAAGCGTTCGACCATGACCTCCGACAGCGGCTTGGAGCGGTGCGCCACCCAGCCGCCCGAATGCGTGGCATAGGCCTGCGGATGCGCGAGTGCGCGCGGCGCCCTGCCGGCGATCGAGTCGCGCACCTGCTGCAGCAGCAGCTTGCGCAGGCGCACGATGCCGATGTCGGTGGCGCCCAGGTGCTCGCGGGTGCGGTCGACGATGCCGCCCTGGCTGTCCTGGATCGCGGCGTCCTGCTCCGACACGCCGCGGATGCCGGTGAAGCTGCGGTGCTTCTGTTCCTCGCGGTCGATCAGGTAGTCGTTGCGGATATTGCGCAGGGGCACGTAGTGTTCGTCGACCTCGGCATGCACCGTGTGGCCGCCGCGTGCCATCGCGACTTCCTCCTCGGTCAGCGGACGCTCGGGATTCCAGGTGTAGGTGTAGATCCAGCAGCTCGTGTCGCTCACCGGCACGAAGGTCTGGCCGTGGTAGTTCTCGCCCGGGAAGGCGCTCGGCGCCAGGGCATGGTTGGGCAGCAGGTAGTGCGTGATCCGCCAGTAGAGGTCTTCTTCGTCGGCGCGGCGCGCGGCGCCGATCACCAGGCCGCTTTCCATCTCGTCGACGCTGAAGGCCGGCGCGGGGTCGTCGCGCACCCAGCGGAAGCGGTCGTTGCGCACCGCCTGGGCCCCGAGCGCGGCGTGGCGCAGGCGCTCGATGGCCTGCTTCTCGTCCATCTCCTCGGTGCCGAGGATCATGTGAAGGAACGAGAAATGCGCCGTGTCCACCGCGCCTTCGAGGCACTGCAGCCAGTTGCAGTCCTGCCACTTCTTCGACACGTAGCGGTGCGAGGGCGGCACCAGCGCGAAGGCCATCGAGGGCAGCTCGGGCGGCTCGGCCTCGTCGCCCATGTAGGCCCAGACGCAGTCGCCCCATTCGCGGGTCGGATAGGCCTTGATGCGGATGCGCTGCTTGTACGCGGAGCCCGCCGTTGCAGTCGGCATGTCGACGCACTGCCCGCTGACGTCGAACTTCCAGCCGTGGAACACGCAGCGCAGGCCGCACTGCTCGTTGCGCCCGTAGTACAGGTTGGCGCCGCGGTGCGGGCATACCGGCTCGACCAGCCCGACCCGGCCCTCGGTGTCGCGAAAGGCCAGCAGGTCCTCGCCCATCACGGTCACGCGCTTGGGCGCGCAGTCGGGCTCGGGCAGCTCGCGCGACAGCAGCACCGGCACCCAGAAGCGGCGCACCAGGCCGCCCATCGGCGTGCCGGGTCCGGTGCGGGTCAGCAGTTCGTTGTCTTCCTTGCTCATCATGGGCTTGTCTCCTCGCCGAAGCTCTTGGCGCTCGGTCGAATGGAGTGTCGGGGCCGGCCGATCCGCAACAGGTGAGCGATTCAACATATCCGAATGCTGTTTTGACATGCAGAATCCCGAAAAAGACGGAGACATGCACGATGAACAAGGCCGCCAGTGCCTACCAGACCGACCAGGAGCCGGCCGACCTCGAATACGAGGCCGGCGAACACGCGGCGCCCGACGATCGCCAGTTCGCCACCACGCTCGCCCGCGGCCTCGACATCCTGCGCTGCTTCACGCCGGTGAAGCCGGTGCTCGGCAACAAGGAACTGGCAGACCGGGTGGGCCTTTCGCGCCCGACGATCTCGCGCTTCACCTACACCTTGAGCAAGCTGGGCTACCTGCGCACCGACGCGCCTTCGGGCAAGTACCGGCTCGGTCCGGCCGTGATCTCTCTGGGCTACCCCTTGCTGGCTTCGATCACCTTGCGCCAGCTGGCCCGGCCGCTCATGAACGAACTGGCCAGCGCGCTGCGCTGCTCGGTCTCGATGGGCATCCGCGACCGATTGAGCATCGTCTATGTCGAGACCAGCCGCTCGATGGCGACGCAGGGCGCGCAGCTCTCCGACATCGGCCTGCGCTATCCGATCGCTTCGACCGCCATCGGCCATGCCTACGTGGCGGGTTGCGACGCGGCCACGCGGCAGTCATTGCTGAACGAGATCCGCGTTCGCACGCCGGCCATCTGGCAGGCTTGCGAACAGCGGCTCGGCCAGGCACAGGAAGAGTTCGCGAAGAAGGGTTTCTGCAGCGCCTACGGTGAACAGCACCCGGACTATCACGCGGTGGGCGTGCCGATGGGCCGCCTGGTCGATGGCGAACTGATCGTCTTCAACTGCGTCGGACCGGTCCACCTCACGACCCGCAGCAGCATGGAGACGCTGATCGGGCCGAAACTCGTGGCGATGGTGGATCAGCTGCGCCACGCGGCGCGGATCGCTTGACGATCCGGGCGCATCTTCAAAGCCAATCGAGTTCCCCAGTCGTCCATGCGGATGCATCCGCATCCAGCACCGCGGCGAGCGACTGCGTCTCGGGCAGCAGCCGCTCGAAGTAGAAGCGCGCGGTGGCCAGCTTGGCGCGGTAGATCGGATCGCCGTCCGGCGACTGGCGGGCCCGCGCCAACGCCGCCATGCGCGCCCACATCCAGGCCAGTGCGACATGGCCGATCAAGCGCAGGAACGGCATCGCGGCGGCGCCGGCCGCGTTGGGATCGGCGCCCGCCCGCTCGATCTGATCACGCGCCGCGCGACGGGCCAGCGCCACCACGTCGCTCAGGGGCTCGGCGAACCCGCGCAGGCCATCGTCCTGCGCCTGTGCGAACTGCTCGACCTCGTCCAGGAACAGGCCAAGCCCCGCGCCCCCATCGGCCAGCACCTTGCGACCCAGCAGGTCCATCGCCTGGATGCCGTTGGCCCCTTCGTACAGCGGGATGATCCGCGCATCGCGCAGATGCTGTTCGACGCCGTTGTCGGCGATGAAGCCATGGCCGCCGAAGACCTGCATCGCCATGCTGGTGCATTCGACCGCAAGCTCGCTCGAGAAGGCCTTGACGATCGGCGTCGCCAGCGCAAGCAGCTTCGCGGCGCGCTCGCGCTCCTTCGGGTCCGCGCCGCGATGCTGGACATCAGCCAGCTGCGAGGCCCAGAGCGCGAAGGCTCGCGTGCCCTCCACATACGCCTTCTGGGTCAGCAGCATGCGCCGGACGTCGGCGTGGGCGACGATGGGGTCCGCCGGGCCGCTGCGCGCGGCCATGGTCGGCGCCCTCCCCTGCGTGCGGTCCCGGGCATAGCCCAGCGCCTTCTGGTAGGCCGCGTCCATCAACCCGATCGCATTGACGCCGACCACGATGCGCGCGTGGTTCATCATCACGAACATCGCCGCCAGGCCGCGGTTGGCCTCGCCGAGCAGCCAGCCGGTGGCGCCCTCGAAGTTCATGGTGCAGGTGGCATTGCCGTGGATGCCCATCTTGTGCTCGATCGAGCCGCAGGCCAGCGCATTGCGCTCGCCGACGCCGCCCGCGGCCGTCGGCAGGAACTTCGGCACGATGAACAGCGAGATCCCCTTCACGCCCGGCGGCGCATCGGGCAGCCGCGCCAGCACCAGGTGCACGATGTTGTCGGTCAGGTCTTGCTCGCCGCCCGAGATGAAGATCTTGGTGCCGGTGACCGCGTAGCTGCCGTCGGCCCGCGGCTGGGCCCGCGTGCGCAGCAGGCCCAGGTCGGTGCCCGCATGCGGCTCGGTCAGGCACATGGTGCCGGCCCATTCACCCGAGGCGATGCGCGGCAGGTAGAGCGCCTGCTGGGCCGGGTCGCCATTCGTCGCCAGGCAGGTGTACGCGGCGTGCGACATGCCCGGATAGGCCGCCCAGCCCATGTTGGCGCCGCAGAACATCTCGTAGAGCGCGTTGTCGAGCACCGAGGGCATGCCCTGCCCGCCGTGCACCGGGTCGCAGGCCAGCGCGGTCCAGCCGCCGGCGCAGAAGCGCTCGTAGGCCTCGCGGAATCCCGCTGGCGTCTGGACGACGCCCGGGGCCGGCATGCGGCAGCCCTCGCGGTCGCCGCTGCCGTTGAGCGGCGCGATCACTTCCGCCGCGAAGGTGCCGGCGGCGTCGAGGATCTGGTCGAGGGTCTCGCGGTCGAGCGCTTCGCCGCCGTCGGCGGGCGAAGTGGCGCAGACACCGAGCAACTCATGCAGCACGAAGCGCAGGTCGCGCAGCGGGGCGGTATAGCCGATCATGGCTGGCGCAACTCGCGACGCAGGATCTTGCCGACCGTCGACTTCGGCAGCGCCTCCAGGAAGCTGATCTGCCGCGGCACCTTGTACCCCGCCAGGTTGGCGCGGCAGTGCGCCTCGACCTCGCCGGCCGTCAGCGCCGCGCTGCGCCGGACCACGAACAGGTGCGGCGCCTCGCCCGAGCGCGCGTCGGGCTGGCCGATGCAGGCGCACTCGACCACGCCCTCGTGCATCGCGACCACGGCTTCGATCTCGTTCGGATAGACGTTGAAGCCCGACACCAGGATCATGTCCTTCTTGCGGTCGACGATGGTCATGGCGCCGCTGGCATCGGCCACCACCACATCGCCGGTGCGGAAGAAGCCGTCCTCGGTCAGCGCCTTGCGGGTGTCCTCCTCACGCTGCCAGTAGCCCGCGAACAGCTGCGGGCCCTTCAGCCACAGCTCGCCCGGCGTGCCGTCGGGCACCGGCCGGCCGTCGTCGTCGACGATGCGGGCATCGGTCGACGGCACCGGGATGCCGATCGAGCCGTTGCGCCCGGGCGGATTGAAGGTCGCTGCCGGAGAGGTCTCGGTGAGTCCGTAGGCCTCGGTGATCGGCGGTCCCCCCGCCGCATGCCAGCGCTGCGACACCGCCTGCTGAATCGAGGCGCCGGCGCCGATCACGAGCCCGGTGCCGCTGAAATCGACCGACGACAGCGCGGGCGCGTTGACCAGCGCATTGAACAGCGTGTTGACGCCGATGAAGACCAGGAACGGCGCGCGCTTCATCTCCGCGATCACCGCGCCCGGATCGCGCGGATTCGCGATCAGCCGCATCACGCCGCCGAGCTGGAAGGTGATCAGCGACATCTGGAGCGGGTAGATGTGATAGAGCGGCAGCGGGGCCACCATCGACCAGGCGCGCGTGTCGATCGCGAGCCGGATCCAGCTCAGCGACTGCAGCACACCGGCGCCGACGCTGCGGTGCGTCAGCACCGCGCCCTTCGACAGGCCGGTGGTGCCGCCCGTGTACTGCAGGAAGGCCGCATCGGCCGGGGCGATTCGAACGACCGGCATCGGCAGCGCGCCGGCACGTGCGATCGCGGTGACCAGCGTCATGCGCGGCGCCGGATCGCTGGCCGCGCCCTCATCGGCCGCGATCGCGGCCAGCAGCCCCGCGGCCGGCGCCGTGAGGATCTGCTCGACGCCCGCTTCGAGGATCACGCCTTCGAGCGCCTCGCGCAGCGCCTCGGCCAGCACGATGCAGCGCACGCCCGCATCGGCGAGCTGGTGGGCCAGTTCGCGCGGCGTGTAGAGCGGATTCACCGGCACGCCGACCAGGCCGCTGCGCAGGATCGCGGTCATGGCGATCGGGAACGCGAGCCCGTTGGGCAGCATCAGCGCGACGCGGTCGCCCTGGCGCAGGCCGGCCTCGGCGAAGTGCGCCGCGAGCCGGGTCGACAGGCGGCCTAGCTCGGCATAGGTCAGGGCTTCGTCGCCGGCCGTGACCGCGATGCGCTCAGCGAACGATGCGATCGCGCGGTCGAGCATCGCCGCCAGCGTCTCGCCAGGGGGCAGGTCGATCTCGTTGGCCAGTCCGGGCGGATAGGCCGCATGCCAGCGTCGTGGTTCCATGGTGTCTCCTGGTGTTGTGATCGATGCTTGCTCAGCGCGCGAGCTCTTCGCGGATCATGTCCATCCGGTCCTGGCCGAAGAACATCTCGTCGCCGACGAAGCTGGTCGGCGCGCCGAAGACGCCGCGCGCCACGGCTTCGTCGGTGGTGGCCTTGAGTACCGCCTTGACCTCGGGGTCGGCGGCCAGCGCCTGGACGGCTTCGGGCGAGAAGCCTGCATCCGCCAGCGTCTTCGCCGTGAGTGCCGGCTGGTTGAGATCGAGCGCGTCGATCCACATCGCCTTGAAGACGGCGGCCAGCAGATCCTGCAAGCGCTCCGGCTCCCGCAGCTGCACGCCGGTCAGGGCACGCATCAGGAACAGCGTGATGATCGGAAAGTGCGGGTTGTTGACATAGGGCACGCTGTACTTGCGCGCATGCCGCTCGTAGTCGCGCACCGTGTAGCGGCCCTTGGCCGGAATGGCACCGGGCGACGCGTTGCCGGTCGCCTGGTAGACGCCGCCCAGCAGCATCGGCTTGTAGACCAGCTCGGCGTCGGCCGCCGCGCAGAGGGTCGGCAGCTGCGTCCATGCCAGGTACGAAGCCGGACTCCCCACATCGAAAAAGAACTCCACCGTCTTGCCCATTGCCGCTCCTTTAATAAACGTTCGTTAACTGAACGGAAGTTATGTTATTGTTTTTTGATTGTCAACAAGGGTTCCCCCGAGGCCTCCGATGCGCTACTCCAGCACTCACAAACAAGAAGTCCGCGACAAGCTGATGGCCAGCAGCCGGGCGATCGCCAAGCGCGGCGGGTTCGAGTCCACCGGCGTCGATGCGCTGATGGGCGCGATCGGCATGACCGGCGGCGCCTTCTACAGCCACTTCCCGTCGAAGCAGGCGCTGTTCGAGGCACTGATCAGCGAAGAGGTGGACAACAGCGCCAACATGCTGGCCGGCAACGAAGACTCGCCGGCCGACCACGTGGCGCGCTGCCTGCGCGGCTACCTGAGCAGCTTCCACGTCGAGAACCCCGACCAGGGCTGCGCCCTGACCGCCCTGGGCCCCGAGATCGCGCGCGCCGGACCCGAGGTGCGCCGCGCGGTCGAGGCCAGCCTCAAGCGCACGCAGAAGAACTGGAGCGATCGCATCGGCGACTCCGACGCCGCCTGGGCGCTGATCGCGCAGTGCGTCGGCGCGGTGGTGCTGGCACGCGCGGTCGAGAGCGACAAGACGCGCAAGGAACTGCTGGCCGCGAGCCGCCGCTTCATCGACCAGGCGCATGCGCTCGAGCATCCCTGCTCGACCTCGCCCGGCCACAAGAAGGCCTGATTCCATTGGCGCAGGCCGCGCGCTTGCTTGACACCGCTCGCGCCTTTGGCTAACGTTCGTTTAGCTAAACGCTCATTCATCAATCCAAAGGAGACAGTCATGGCGGAGTCGCAAGGTCAGGGAAAAGTCGCGCTGGTGATCGGCGCCGGCGATGCAACGGGCGGCGCCATCGCGGCCCGCTTCGCGAAAGAGGGCTACATCGCCTGCCTCACGCGGCGCTCGGCCGACAAGCTGCAGCCCACGGTCGACGCCATCCGCGCCGCCGGCGGCCAGGCCTTCGGCTTCAGCAGCGACGCCCGCAAGGAAGAGGACGTGATAGCGCTGGTCGAACAGGTCGAGCGCGAACACGGACCGATCGAGGTGATGGTCTTCAACATCGGCGCCAACGTGCCCTCCAGCATCCTCGAGGAGACAGCGCGCAAGTACTTCAAGATCTGGGAGATGGCCTGCTTCAGCGGCTTCCTGAACGGCCGCGAAGTGGCCAAGCGGATGGTGACGCGCGGCCGCGGCACCATCCTCTTCACGGGCGCCACGGCCGGCCTGCGCGGCGCGGCCAACTTCGCGGCTTTCGCCGGCGCCAAGCATGCGCTGCGGGCGCTGGCGCAAAGCATGGCGCGCGAACTCGGGCCGCGCAACATCCACGTCGCGCACGTCGTGGTCGACGGCGCGATCGACACCGAGTTCATCCGCACCAGCTTCCCCGAACGCTACGCGCTGAAGGAGCAGGACGGCATCCTCAACCCCGAGCACATCGCCGACAACTACTGGCACCTGCACGCGCAGCCGCGCGACGCCTGGACCTTCGAACTCGACCTGCGGCCCTACATGGAGCGCTGGTAGGCCTTCGAAGGGAACACGAACATGAAGACACGCATCACCGAACTCTTCGGCATCCGGCACCCGATCATTCAGGGCGGCATGCACTACGTCGGCTTCGCCGAGCTGGCCGCCGCGGTGTCGAACGCCGGCGGGCTCGGGCTCATCACGGGCCTGACGCAGAAGACGCCCGAGCTGCTCGCGAAGGAAATCGCCCGCTGCCACGAGATGACCGACAAGCCCTTCGGCGTCAACCTGACCTTCCTGCCGACCTTCTCTGCACCGCCCTACCCCGAGTACATCGCCGCCATCGCCGAGGGCGGCATCCGGGTGGTCGAGACCGCCGGGCGCAGCCCCGAGGCCCACATGCCGGCGCTCAAGGCGGCCGGCATCAAGGTGATCCACAAGTGCACCTCGGTGCGCCATGCGCTCAAGGCCGAGGCCATCGGCTGCGACGCGGTCAGCGTCGACGGCTTCGAGTGCGGCGGCCATCCGGGCGAGGACGACCTGCCCAACATGATCCTGCTGCCGCGCGCCGCCGAAGAGCTGCGCATTCCCTTCGTCGCCTCCGGCGGCATGGCCGACGGCCGCAGCCTGGTGGCGGCACTGGCGCTCGGCGCCGACGGCATGAACATGGGCACGCGCTTCATCGCGACCCAGGAAGCACCGGTGCACGACAACGTCAAGCAGGCGATCGTGAAGGCCGGCGAGCTCGACACCCGCCTGGTGATGCGCCCGCTGCGCAACACCGAGCGGGTGCTGAACAACGCCGGCGTCGAGCGCATCCTGGAGATCGAGCGCGAGAAGGGCGCCGCGCTGCAGATCTCCGACGTCTACGACCAGGTGGCGGGCGTCTATCCGCGCGTGATGGTCGAGGGCGAGATGGACGCCGGTGCCTGGAGCTGCGGCATGGTGGCCGGGCTGATCCGCGACGTGCCGACCGTGAAGCAATTGATCGACCGCATCATGGACCAGGCCCACGGCCTGATCACCGCGCGCCTGGCCGGGATGCTGGCCGCCCAGCCGGCCTAGGCGTAGAGCGCCTCGATCTGCCCGGAGAAGCTGCGCTGCGCCATCTGGCGCTGGATGCGAAGGGCCGGCGTCAGCTCCTCGTCCTGGGCCGACAGCGTGCGCGCCAGCACGCCGAAGCCCCGGATGCGCCGACCTTCGGCCAGCGCGGCGTTGAGCCGGTCGATCTGCGCCTGCACCAGCGCGTGCACCTCGGGCTTGCCGACCAGGTTGGCGTAGTCGGTGAAAGGAATGCCCTCGGCCTGCGCATAGCTCAGCACGCTCTCCTCCTCCAGCGCCACGAGGCAGGCGCAGTGGCTGCGCTGTTCGCCCACCAGCATCGCGCCGGCGATGTAGCTGCTGGCCAGCAGCGCCGCCTCGATGGCGCCCGGCGCCACCCGATCGCCCGAGGCCATCGCGAACGACTCTGACAGCCGCCCGACGACGCGCGGCACGCCGTCTTCGCCCGCCACCGCGAGATCGCCGGTGGGCAGCCAGCCATCGTGCGACAGCGCGGGTGGCTGCAGCGCACCCTCGCGCCAGTAGCCGGCGAGCGGCGCCACCGGCCTGAGCTGCAGCTCGCAGTCGCCGGCGATGCGCGCCACCGACGGCCCGAGCAGGCAGGGCCCGCAGGTCTCGGCGCTTTCATAGAGGTCGACCAGCGGCACGCCGATGGCGCCATACCACTGCGCCAGCGCCGGAGCCGCCAGCGCCCCGCCGCTGAACACCTGGCGCGCCCGCGCCAGTCCGAGCGACCGGCGCACGTGCCTGCGCGCCGCCTGCGCCAGCCAGCCGCCGGCCGTGCCGTCGATGCTGCGGCGATAGAGCCGGCGCTCGCGCGGCGCGGTGAGCAGCGCGGCGCTCTCGGTGCGCGCCTGCACCTTTTCCCAGAAACGCGGCGGCGCGTGCACCCAGTGCGGCTCCACCTCGCGCAGGTCGTTGGCCACCGTGGCCGGGCTCTCCGGGAAATGCACCAGACCGTGACCGAGCACCGGCAGCACCGCCGCGAGGATGCGCTCGGCCGCGCTGGCCAAGGGTACGAAGCACAGGCTGCGATCGCCGTCGCGCGTGCCCAGCGCCACCTGCATCGCAGCCCCCTGGCGCATCGCCGCGGCCTGCGAGAAGGCCGCCAGGCGCGGTGTGCCGGTGGTGCCCGCGGTGCCGGCAAGAAAGGCGGTATCGCCACCCTGCCCGGCCGCGATGCACGCTTCGAATCGCGCGGCCGGCGCCGCCTCGTCGGCCGCCAGGAAGGCCGCGAGGCCGACCACTCTGGCATCGCCAAGCTCTCGAACGCCACGTTCGTCGAAGGTGACCACCCGCGCCAGGCGGGGCAGGCGCGCGGCCGAGGCCAGCACCTTGGCCGCCTGCGCCGCGTTCTCGACGAAGGCCACGCGGGAGCCGGCGTCGGCCAGGTGCCGGCCGACGCGGCGTGCCGAACAGGTCGGGTAGATGCCGTGGCTGACGAAGCCCATGGCCTGGGCCGCCATGTCGGCACAGAGCCATTCGGGTCGGCTCTCCGAGATGATCGACACCACCTCCCCCGGCACCAGCCCGAACCGGTCGAGCGCCAATCCGATGGCCCGCGACTGCGCGAAGAACTCGCTCCATGTCACCGCCCGCCAGATGCCGCGCCGCTTGTGACGCATCGCGACCTGATCCGGCTGGGCCCGGCAGCGCGCCAGCCAGGCCTGCGGCAGCGTCATCGTCGCCGTCGCGCTCACAGGCTGCTTTTGGCCGGGTCGATGATCTCCGAGCGCGGCAGCCACTGGCCGTCGACCACCTGCTCGACGCGGCACCACTCGGGGTCGACGTGGTTGTCCTTGAAGCGCTGCGTCTCGTAGGACGATTCGCCCTTGAAGCTGGAGGCCTGCAGCGTCTTCACGAGGCCCGCGGTGGTCAGGTCCTTGCCGGTCGCCTGCAGGCCCTGCATGAACCACGAGGCATAGTCGTAGAAGACCAGCGCGACATCGTCGGGCTCCATGTTGAAGCGCTTGCGGTAGCTATCGGACCAGCGCTTGAGTGCCGGACCCTGCGCCGAAGCCGGCGTGATGCGCCAGCCGCCGATGCCGTACAGGCCCTCGACCGAGGCCTTGCCGATGCTCAGCGTGGTGCCGGCGCGGCCCGGGCTCGCGGTCAGCACATTGACCCCGCTCCAGCCCAGCTTCTTGACCTCGGCCGCGACCGCGATGGTTTCGCGGGTGGTGGTGGCGCCCACGATCAGGTCGACGCCGGCGGCCCGCATGCGCGCCACCTGCGACGAGAAATCGATGTCACCGACCTTGTAGCCAGCCTCGGCGGCCAGCGCCATCCCCTTGGCGGCCAGGCCCTCCTTGACGCCCTTGCCGACCAGGTCGCCGAACGGTCCTTCCTGGTAGATGAATCCGACCTTCTTGCTGCCCAGCTTGGCAAGTGTCCATTTCAGGCCCGCGGCCGTGGTCGTGTCGTAGTGCAGGTTGGCCGTGAACAGCAGCGGCGAGTCGCCCGAGGCCTTGCGGATCAGCGCCGCCGCGCCGTAGGGCGCAAAGCAGATCACGCCGGCATCGACCGTCTTCTTGACCGTGGCCACGCCTGGGCCGGAGCCGAAGGGGCACAACAGCGCGAAGACCTCGTCGCGGCGGATCAGCTTGTCGACCACCCGCACCGCCTGTGGCGGCTGGCTGCCGTTGTCCTCGATCACGAAGCGCAGCTTGCGGCCATGGATGCCACCGGCCTCGTTGGCCTCGTCGACACGCATCTGCAGTCCGTTGCGGATCGGCGGCATCGTGATGGCGGCCGGGCCCGACAGGTCGAGGTGCGTGCCGAGCACGATCTCGCCGCTGCTGACGCCGGCGGCACGCGCGGGCGCGCTGAGAAAGGCAGGGGCGAGGCCGGCCAGGCCGGAGCTCAGCAGGGTACGACGGCGAAGGCTCATGGGATGTCTCCTGAAGTGATCGAAGGGAATGGGCCCTAGCGCCAGCTGGCGCCGCGGCGCTGCGGCCGGGCGGCCTGCGCGGCACCGGGCGCCGCATGGCCGCCGGCGCCGCCGAGATAGAAGTCGCGCACGTCGTCGCGCTCGCGCAGCCTGGCGCAGCTGTCGGCCGCGACGATGCGGCCGAGCTCGACGATGTAGCCATCGTCGGCGGTGGCCAGCGCGATCGCGGCGTTCTGCTCGACCACCAGCACGGCCGTGTTCGTCTCGCTGCGGATGCGCTGCACGATGGCGAAGATCTCCTTGGTGAACAGCGGCGACAGGCCGAGCGAGGGCTCGTCGAGCAGCAGCAGCCGCGGCCGGCCCATGAAGGCGCGGCCGATCGCCACCATCTGCTGCTCGCCGCCCGACAGCAGGCCGGCGGCCTGGCCCTGGCGCTCGCGCAGGCGCGGAAACCACTCGAACACGCGCTCGATGTCGCGCTTCGCCTCGGGGTCGCGCCGGCGGGCGAAGGCGCCCATCCGCAGGTTCTCCAGCACGCTCAGGAAGGTGAACACCTGCCGCCCCTCGGGCACCAGCACCACGCCCGCCCGCGCCACCGCATCGGCGTCGCGGCCGTCGATGCGCCGGCCCTCGAACTCGATGCTGCCCTTGGCCGGGTCGATCACGCCGGCGATGGTGTTGAGCAGCGTGGTCTTGCCGGCGCCGTTGGCACCCAGCACCGCCACGATTCGCCCGGGCCGGACCTCCAGGCTGATGCCGCGGATGGCATTGACCGGCCCGTACCAGGTCTCGATGTTGCGCACGCTCAGCAGTGCAGTCATGTCTCAGGCTCCCAGGTAGGCGGCGATGACGCGCGGATCGGACTGCACCTCGGCCGGGGTGCCCGAGGTCAGGACCTGGCCCTGCTCCATCACCAGCACGCGGTCGGCCACGGCCGAGACCAGCGACATGTCGTGCTCGACCATGACCACCGTGATGCCCAGCGCATCGCTGATGTCGCGGATCCAGTGGGCCAGCTCGTGGGTCTCCTCCGGGTTCAGGCCCGAGGCCGGTTCGTCGAGCAGCAGCAGCTTCGGCCCCGCCACCAGCGCGCGGCCCAGCTCGACAATCTTGCGGATGCCGTACGGCAGTCCGGCGACCAGGCTCATGCGATGCGGCGCCAGGTCGAGCAGCGCGATCACGTCCTCGACCACCTCGCGCGTCGCGGTCTCGGCGCGGCGCACCACCGGCAGGTCGAACAGCTGCGCCAGCAGGCTGCCGTGCGGGGCACAGTGGCGGCCCAGCATCAGGTTGTCGAGCACGGTCGCGCCTTCGAACAGCTCGATGTTCTGGAAGGTCCGCGCGATGCCATGTCGCACCACGTCGTGCCGAGCCACGCCGGTGATCTCCCGGCCCAGCAGCCGCACCGAGCCGGCGCTGGCGTCGAACACCCGCGTGATCAGGTTGAACACCGAGGTCTTGCCGGCGCCATTGGGGCCGATGATGGCGAACACCTCGCCCTGCGCCACCTCGAAGCTGACGTCGCGCACCGCGCGCACGCCACCGAAGGACAGGCTCAACTGGTCGACTTCGAAGAACGCCATCAGCCACGCTCCGATCGCATGTAGGCCTTCTGGCGCCGGAAGCCGCCGCGCCGGCGCAGCGGAAACTCGTCGAGCGCGCCGCGGATGCGGACCCAGCGGCCGTTGATGCCGCGCGGCTCGAGCAGCACGAAGAACACCAGCACCGCGCCATAGACGAACAGCTCGAGCCCGAACTGGCTGCCGATGCGCGACGGCAGCAGCGGCTTGGCGAGCGAGATCAGCGACGGCAGCATGCCGATCAGCAGGGCGCCGAAGATCGCGCCGCGCAGGCTGCCCATGCCGCCGATGAAGACCATCAGCACCAGTTGCAGCGACAGCGCGAGGCCGAAGCTCTCGGGCGTGATGAACTGGGTCTGGTGGGCCAGCAGCGCGCCGGCCAGGCCCGACACGGCCGCGGAGATCACGAAGGCCAGCACCTTGGTGCGCGCCACGTGGATGCCCAGGCCCTGGGCCGCGGCTTCGGAATCGCGCACGCCGACGAAGGCGCGCCCCGTGGCCGAGCGCATCAGGTTGAGCAGCAGCCAGAGCACCAGCGCCAGCATCGCGAGGCAGAGGAAATAGAAGGGCAGCGGTCCGCCGAGGCTGAAGCCGAACAGCACGGGGTCGGGCACCGCGAGGCCGCTGTGGCCACCGGTCACGGATTTCCATCGGCCGGCGACGTGCTCGGTCACGATCGCGAAGGCCAGCGTCACCACCGCCAGGTGGAGCCCCGAGACCCGGATCGCCGGCAGGCCGACCGCCAGCCCGGCCAGCCCGGCCGTGAAGGCGGCCGCGAGCAGCGACAGGGGCAGCGGCAGGCCCAGCGTCAGCAGTTGCGCGTGGGTGTAGGCGCCGATGCCGAGGAAGGCGGCCTGCCCCAGCGACACCTGGCCCGTGAAGCCGGTCAGGGTCATCAATCCCAGGCTGGCGATGCACATGATGAAGATGAACGAGGCCTCGCCGACATAGAAGGTCGGGATCGCGAACGGCGCGACCACCAGCGCCGCCGCCAGCGCACCGTAAAGCAGCCGCTGCTCGCGCGTGCGCAGAAGCGCCCGCCCCTCGGCGTAGCTGGTCTGGTAGTGGCTGCGGCTCATACCCGCCTCCCGTGCGCTTCGCCGATCAGCCCGCGCGGGAAGAACACCAGCACGGCGATCAGCACCAGGTAGGGCATGACGTCCTTGAAGCCGTCGGGCAGGTAGACGCCCGAGAACTGCTCGATCAGCCCGATCAGCAGGCCGCCGAGGATGGCCCCGGGCACGCTGCCGAAGCCGCCGAGCACCAGGGCCGCCAGCGCCTTCAGCATCACGAACCACAGGCTCAGGTCGACCAGCGAGATCGGTGCCAGCAGGATGCCGCAGAGCGCCGCGATGGCCCCCGATATCGCCCACACCAGCGAGTTGAGCCGCTTGACGCGCACCCCGCACAGGTAGGAGGCCAGCTGGTTCTGCGACGAGGCCTGGATCGCCACGCCGAGCGCGGTGCGCTGCAGGAAGACGAACAGCAGCGCCGTCACGCCCAGTGCCGCCGCGATGATCACCAGGTTGAGGTCGGCGACGATGGCGCCGCCCAGCGTGGTGGCGTGCCCGGTCCAGGGCGTCGGGTAGCTGCGCGAGTCCGGACCGAACACCATGCTGGTGCCGCCGCGGATCATGAAGCCGATGCCGATGGTCAGCATCACGCCCGCGAACTGCGGCTGGCCGACGATGGCGCGCATCACGCGGGCCTCGAGCAGCCAGCACAGCAGCGCCGCCAGCAGCACCACCAGCGGCAGCGCGAACCAGAACGACAACCCGGCCTCGGCGATGAAGTACCAGGCCGCGAAGGACGACAGCATCAGCACGTCGCCATGGGCGAAGTTCAGCACTTCGGTGGCCTTGTAGCCGAGCACCAGCCCGAGCGCCACCAGGCTGTAGATGGCGCCGGTTGAAATGCCTTGCAGGCCCAGCTGGACGAACTGCGACAGCGACGCTGAATCGAATGCACCCATTGTGTCCTAACGATCGTTAACTAAACGATCGACAGACTATAAGGACATGCGGGGGCCCGCGTCTCTAGTGGTTAGTCCCAGGGTCCGTGCGGAGCGCGCCGGGCGCCGCGGGCGTCGACAGACCGCCACGGCGGGTGTGCGATATGCACGAACGAAGGGCGGATTTTTCCGAAGGCCCTGTGCTGTCATGGACAAGTCGCCGATGTTGAGGATCATCGGAACTCAGCCAAGGAAATGACCATGAACAGCCGCATCCGCTCGATCCGCGCCGGCCGCACGCCCAAGCCCACGACGCGGCGTTCCATCGCCGAGGCGCTGTCGCGCAAGCTGGGCACGCTGGTCGGGACCGATCGGCGCCGGGCCCTGCGGGCCCGGGAGCGGTTCGAGCAGCTCGAGCCCGACCAGCGCCTGCGCGAAGTCGGCGAGTGGTAGCCGGCGCCCGGCCGCGTCGCCGCGAGCGCTGCGGAGCCACCGCCACGACCTGAGGCATTCGCTACCATCGGCGGGCCAACCACCGTCCGTCGAATGCCCCAGCCCTCACTCTCCCCGCGCCAGACTCTCGGCACCCTGCTGCGGTCGGCCGCCGGTCCGCTCGAGCGGCCGGTGCGCTTTCTCGGCGAGGTGCTGCTGTCTGCCGGCGCCGCGATGCGCGGGCATTGGACCTTCCGCCGCGAGGATCTCGGCCGCGTCCTGGCCGACTGCAGCGCGCGGGCGGTGGCCATCGTCCTGGTCGTGAACCTGCTGGTGGGCGCGATCCTGGCGTTCGTCGGCGCGGTGCAGCTGGCCAAGTTCGGCGCCGGCATCTTCGTCGCCGACCTGGTGGCCATCGCGGTCGCACGCGAAATGGCCGCGATCATCACGGCGGTCGTCATCGCCGGGCGCACCGGCGCCGCCTTCGCGGCCGAGATCGCGACCATGCAGGCCAACGAGGAGGTCGACGCGCTCGAGGTGCTGGGCCTGACCGCGATCGACTTCCTGGTGCTGCCCCGGGTGGGCTCGCTGCTGCTGATGATGCCGCTGCTGTACATCTTCGCCTGCGTGGCCGGCCTGCTGGGCGGGATGATCGTCGCGGCCGCCATGCTCGACTTGTCGGCGACCGCCTACCTGCAGCGCACCGCCGAGTCGCTCACCTGGACCCACCTGGGCCTGGGCATCGGCAAGTCGGTGACCTTCGGCGCCCTGGTCGGCATGGTCGGCTGCTACTACGGCCTGCGGGCCCAGCGCAACGCTGCCGGCGTCGGCGTCGCGACCACCGGCGCGGTGGTGACCAGCATCGTCGGCATCATCGTGCTAGACGCCATCTTCGCCGTCTGCGCCAACGCGCTGGACATCTGACATGAGCCTGCTCGCCGTGGACCAGCTCGTCATGCAGTTCGGCAGCCGCCTGATCCAGAAGGACATCTCGCTCAAGGTCGAGAAGGGCTGCATCTTCGCCGTCATGGGCGGCAGCGGCTGCGGCAAGAGCACCTTGCTCAAGCACCTGGTGGGCCTGCTGCCGCCGGCCTCCGGCACGGTCACCTACGACGGCGTCGACTTCTGGGCCAGCGACGACGCCCAGCGCAACGCCCTGCGTTCGCGCTTAGGCATGCTGTTCCAGAGCGCCGCCCTGTGGTCGTCGATGACGGTGCTCGAAAACGTCTGCCTGCCGCTCGCGCGCCAGACCCGGCTCGACGCGAAGCAGCGCGACGCCAAGGCGCGCGAAGTGCTCGAGTGGGTCGAACTGGGCGAGTTCGCGAACTTCTATCCCGCTTCGCTCAGCGGCGGCATGAAGAAGCGCGCCGGCCTGGCGCGCGCCATCGCCGCCGAGCCGCCGCTGCTGTTCCTCGACGAGCCCTCGGCCGGCCTCGACCCGATCAGCTCGCGCCGGCTCGACGACCTGATCCTCGACATCCGTCACCGCACCGGTGCCGCCGTGGTCTTCGTGAGCCACGAACTGCCGAGCCTGTTCGCGATCGCGGACGACGGCATCTTCCTCGACGCCGACAGCAAGCGGCCGATCGCCCACGGCTGCCCGCGCGAACTCGCCCGGCAGGACGTGCACCCGACGGTGCATGCCTTTCTCCATCGGGAGGTGCCGCCGCCGGCCGCGCCTGCCGCAACCGAGGCCACCCCATGAAACGCAATGCCCTGCTGATCGGCGGCTTCGTCGTCGCCGCCCTCGTGATCACGGTCGCGGCCATCCTCTGGCTCAGCGGCAACGACCTCTTCACCCGGCAACAACGCGCCCGCGTGTTCTACCAGGGCAACGTGAGCGGGCTGTCGGTGGGCGCACCGGTGACCTTCCGGGGCGTCACGATCGGGCAGGTGACCGACATCGGCATCCTCATGGACCCGATCTCGCTCAAGACCACGGTCCCGGTCACCTTGCGGCTGCAGCCCAGCGCGCTGCGGCTGACCGACGCCAAGGACAAGGTCCCCGCCCTGCCGGAGCTGGTGCAGCGGGGCCTGCGCGCCCGGCTGGCCTCGCAGAGCATCGTGACCGGGCAGAAGGCCATCGAGCTCGATTTCCTGCCGGACACGCCCGACACGCTGCTCGGCGGCCCGGGCGCCACCGAGATTCCGGCGGTGGCCGACCGTTTCGGCGCCCTGATCGACCAGGTCGCCAACCTGCCGCTGCGCGACACGGTGGCCGACATGCGCCAGGCGATCCAGGCCCTGGAGGCGACGCTGGCGTCGGTGCAGAAGACGCTGGACAGCGCCCAGGGCGTGCTCGGCGGCGCCGCCCGGCAACTCGATCTCACCGCCGTCGAGTCGCGCAAGACCCTGGCCGTCGCGACCGAGGCCATCCGGCAGGTGCAGGGCAGCTCGCAGGCGACGCTGAAAGCGATCACGCAGCTGGCCGACAGCTCCCAGCAAACGGTGCTGGCGGCCCAGCCGGAACTGCAGCGCACCCTGGTCGGCGCCCGCCAGGCGTCGGAGACCGCCAAGCTGGCGATGGAGCGGCTGGCCGACATGGCGGCACCCGGCGCCCCCTTGCGCGGCGACTTCGACGCCACGCTCAGCGATCTTTCACAGGCGGCGCGCAGCCTGCGCTCCTTGAGCGAGCAGCTCGAGGAGCGGCCCAACGCCATCATCTTCGGGAACCCACGCCAATGACTGTACTGAAACGATGGACGGCCTGGCCCATGCACGCCGCGCTGGCGGCCCTGTTGGCGGGCTGTGCCTCGGCGCCCCCGCCGATGCTGCTGACACTGCCGCCGGCGGTGTCTTCGGCGCCAGCCGCCGCCATGCCGGCGCCGACGGGCACACCGCGCGTGCTGGCCGTTGGACGGCCCGAGATTCCGGAATACCTGGTGGCACGCCGGGTGCGCTACCGGGCCGAGGCCAGCACGCTGGGCGAATGGCCCGATGCCTTCTGGGCCGAGCGGATCGAGGTCGGCGTCGGGCGCGAATTCAATGCGGCGCTGCGCGAGCGCCTGCCCGGCTGGCGCCTGTGCGAGGCCAACTGCAGCGAGCAGTCGCCCGCCGCGTCGCTGCAGGTGGTGTTGACGCGCATGGACTACGTCCGCGGCGAACGGCGCCTGAAGGCGAGCGCCCGCATCATGCTGTGGAGCACCGAACGCGTGCCGCGCCTGCTGCAGGGCGGCGGGTTCGAGTACGACATCGCGGGCGCTGCCGACACGCCGCAATCGCAAGCCGCCACGGTGACCGAACTGCTGCGGCGCGTCGCCGCCGATGCGGCGGCCGCGGTCGCCAAGGCGCCCTGAACGGGCCGCGTCGCCCCTACTTGAGTGCCTGCTTTTCCGAGGCGCGCTCGCCCGGCCGGCTGTCCGAGATGAAGTCGTACTGGCCGCCGCCTTCGCGCGCGCGGACGCTGTGCATCTGCGGCGCGGCCAGCCGGTCGGCGCCGTTGCCCAGCGTGTTCGACTGCAGCGGCGGGCCAGAGAACGCCGATCCGCAGGGCCGGTCGGACAAGACCGTCTGGCCGCGTTCATCCTTGCAGCGATGAATCTCGGCCGCTGCCATCGTGCTTGCTGCACAGAGGCTCCAGACGGCGATCGTTCGAAACAGGGGCAGCACCAGAGAGGCCATGGGTCGCTTTCGAATGTTTCGGCAATCCTAGGCCGAGCCGGCGAAGCTCGAAGCAAATTGTCACGAGTGGCCGAGACAAATCGTGACAAACATCTCACGCCCTTGTGCGCGTTGCGCAACGTCGCGACACGTTCCGGTGGACGCCGACATACAAGACGCGCAGTCTGTACTACAAAAGAATTCCTTCAAGTTCGGGCCGTTCAAATGAACCCGTTTCATCGACATATCGTTCCCGAAACCGCCGTCTGGCCCGCCGTGCAGCGGCCGGTGGCGTACGTACAGGTCGGCGACCTGGTGGAGATGTGGGTCCGGCGCGCCCCGTCGGATTTCGCAACCTGCGAGTTCTGCCAGACCGTCAACCACCAGAGCGATGCGCGCTGCCGCACCTGCGGCTGCCCGCTGCCGGTCGGCGACGAGGCCGACCCGGCGCCCGAGCCGCGCGCGGTGCGCCAGAGGACAGCGCCGGCACCGGCCGTGAAGTCGCTGACCAACGTCATGCGCCTGGCGCTGCTGCCGCCGCTGCTGCTCTTCGTCGGCTTTGCCGGCTGGTACCAATCGCGCTTGCCGGGCACGGCGCCGCACGCCGCGGTCGCGGTCGCCGCGACCGTCCCCGCCGCGGCACCTTCGCACGCCGCACCCAAGCGCAAGCCCTCGCGGCTGGCGGCCGGCGACCTCGGCCTGAGCGAAGGCGAGGTGGCGATCGTGTCGGGCAGCGGCTCGCCGGCAGCGTTGGCCGACGAGGAGGCCGAGCCCGCTCGGGCGGTGGCCGCGGAAAGCAACGCACCGACGCGAACCCGGAAGGTGGCGGTCCAGTCGGCGGCCGTCCGCGCCGAGCGAAACCCGCTGGCCGCCTGCAGCGGCAGCAACTTCTTCGCCCGCGCCATCTGCGTCAACAGCCGATGCGCGGACCCCAGGAGCGCGCATCTGGGCCAGTGCCGCGAAGCGATTCGCCAGCGCCAGATCGACGAGGCGCGCCGCAACCCCACCCTGATGGGCTGAGTCGCCATCGAGAGCATCCGGATCGGCACGATCCATGCTCCGCCCTTAGACCCTCTACCACGAGGCGAAACACCCCTCAAGTAGACTAGCGCGCGTCGAAAACGACGGCCCGCGGCCACCTGCCTGCCGCGGGCATCCCGCACATCCGCCAAGCTCCAGAGGTCACACAATGGCTACCGCTCAATCCAAGATCATCTACACCCTCACCGACGAGGCGCCGCTGCTGGCCACGGCCTCGCTGCTGCCCGTCATCCAGACGTTCGCCGCGCCGGCAGGGATCGAGGTCGCGACCAGCGACATTTCGGTGGCAGCCCGCATCCTGGCGGAGTTCCCTGAATTCCTGACGCCCGAGCAGAAGGTTCCCGACAACCTGGGCGAACTCGGCCGCCTGACCCAGTCGCCCGACACCAACATCATCAAGCTGCCCAACATCAGTGCCTCGGTGCCCCAATTGCTGGCAGCCATCAAGGAACTGCAGGCGCGCGGCTACAAGATCCCCGACTACCCCGAAGACCCCAAGACCGACGAACAGAAGGCGCTGCTGGCGCGCTATTCGAAGGCGCTCGGCAGCGCGGTCAACCCGGTGCTGCGCGAAGGCAATTCCGACCGCCGCGCCCCCGCGGCCGTCAAGCGCAACGCGCGCAAGAACCCGCATTCGATGAGCAAGTGGAGCCCGGCCTCGCGCACCCACGTCTCGCACATGCACGGCGGCGACTTCTACGCCGGCGAAAAGAGCATGACGCTCACCAAGGGGCGCGACGTCCAGATGGACCTGGTCACCAAGAGCGGCCAGACCATCGTGCTGAAGAAGAAGGTCGCGCTGCTCGAAGGCGAGATCATCGACAGCATGTTCATGAGCAAGAAGGCCCTGCTCAAGTTCTACGAGGACGAGATGGAAGACGCGCGCGAGACCGGCGTGATGTTCTCGCTGCACGTCAAGGCGACCATGATGAAGGTGTCGCACCCGATCGTCTTCGGCCACGCGGTCAAGGTCTTCTACAAGGACGCCTTCGCCAAGCACGGCAAGCTGTTCGATGAACTCGGCGTCAACGTCAACAACGGCCTGTCGAGCGTCTACGACAAGATCAAGGACCTGCCGACCTCGCAGCGCGACCAGATCATCAAGGACCTGCACGCCTGCCACGAGCACCGCCCCGAGCTCGCGATGGTCGACTCGGCCAAGGGCATCACCAACCTGCACGCGCCCAACGACGTGATCGTCGACGCCTCGATGCCCGCGATGATCCGCCTGGGCGGCAAGATGTGGGGCCCGGACGGCCGTCCGAAGGACACCAAGGCCGTGATGCCCGAGAGCACCTTCGCCCGCATCTACCAGGAGATGATCAACTTCTGCAAGACCAACGGCGCCTTCAACCCCGTGACCATGGGCACCGTGCCCAACGTCGGCCTGATGGCGCAGAAGGCCGAAGAGTACGGCTCGCACGACAAGACCTTCGAGGTGCCCGAGGACGGTGTGGCCCGTATCGTCGACATCGCGACCGGCGAAGTGCTGCTCGAGCAGAACGTCGAGACCGGCGACATCTGGCGCATGTGCCAGACCAAGGACGCGGCGATCCGCGACTGGGTCAAGCTGGCCGTGAACCGCGCGCGCCTGTCGGGCATGCCGGCCGTGTTCTGGCTCGACGAGTACCGCCCGCATGAAGCGGAACTCATCAAGAAGGTGCACGCCTACCTGAAGGACCACGACACCAAGGGCCTGGACATCCAGATCATGTCGCAGGTGCGCGCCATGCGCTACACGCTGGAGCGCGTGATCCGCGGCAAGGACACCATCTCGGTCACCGGCAACATCCTGCGCGACTACCTGACCGACCTGTTCCCGATCATGGAACTCGGCACCAGCGCCAAGATGCTGTCGATCGTGCCGCTGATGGCCGGCGGCGCGATGTTCGAGACCGGTGCCGGCGGATCGGCCCCGAAGCACGTCAAGCAGCTGGTCGAGGAGAACCACCTGCGCTGGGATTCGCTCGGCGAGTTCCTGGCGCTGGCCGTGTCGCTCGAGGACCTGGGCCAGAAGACCGGCAACAAGAAGGCCAAGGTGCTGGCCGATACGCTGGACGCCGCCACGGGCATGCTGCTCGACAACAACAAGGGCCCGTCGACCAAGACCGGCGAGCTCGACAACCGCGGCAGCCACTTCTACCTGGCGCTGTACTGGGCCCAGGCCCTGGCCGCCCAGACCGAAGACAAGGAACTGCAGGCGCATTTCGCGCCGCTGGCCAAGACTCTGGCCGCCAACGAGCAGAAGATCGTCGACGAACTCAAGGCGGTGCAAGGGCAGCCGGCCGACATCGGTGGCTACTACATGCCCGATCCGAAGAAGACCGCGGCCGTGATGCGGCCGAGCGCCACCTTCAACGCGGCGTTGGCCTCCGCGGCCGCCTGAGCGCGCCCCCGCCGACCGCTGGTTCAGGTCGGCGCCACGATCCAGGCCCGCTTCGGCGGGCCTTTTTCTTGTCCGTCCGCCGTCATTTCGAGAAGGATGGCGGGCGGCTCGCGGCGGTCGGCATTTCGAGCCCGAGCGCCCGACCCATGCGCTGCAGTTCCCCGGACAGCCGTCGCACCTCGGCCAGCGCGGCCTGGTCCCCGGCCTGGAGGCGGTTGAATTCCCTGGCGAAGGCATCGGTGACCTCGGTCCATCGATGGAACGCGGGGTTGTCAGCAGGGAGTGAAGAGTCCATTGGGTTGCTCTGAGTCGGCAATTGCCTAATGGGCGGCAATAATGAACGATTTCGAAACTTAAGTACACATGTTTCTGCAATTCGTGGTGTCAACCTCTTTTCGGGTGATGCCGCGGGGGCTACCGATGACTTACTGTGCGAAACGCTGTCACCACCAAGGAAGCTGTCTCTCAGGACAAGGAGGACTTGTCTGACGCGAGGTTAAATTCACATTGGGTTAATGTGTACTAAAATGTTACGCAATCACCCTGTGAGCAACCACTCGCGTCAAGGAAAGTCTTGTCCGACCTCGAATTCTCGACACTGGCGCAGCAATTCGAGCGTCATGCCGCGCTGAGGCCTGCTGCGAGCGCATTGCTGGCGCCCGGCTCGCCTCCGATCAGCTACGCGAAATTGTTCGCCCTGGTTCAGTACGCCCGGCCCTGGCTCGCGTCGCATGGCCTTGCGCCCGGCGCGCGGGTGGCCGTGCTGCTGCCGGCCGGCCTGGAGCGGGTGGTGGCTTGCCTGGCGATGGCATGCGGGGCCGTGTGCATTCCGCTGCACGCCGGGTTGGCGCCACCCGAACTACTCGCGCAGCTCGACAGCGCCAGGGCCGATGCCGTCCTCGGGTTGCCGGATGATGCCGCGGCCGTCCAGCTGGCACGGACACTCGGGCTCGTCCACCTCGCCTTCGACCTTCAGCGGTGGCTCGCCGATGCACCGGACCCCCCTTCGGCCGGCGTCGAGAGGCCCTGGCCCGAACCGGCGGACACGGCCTTCGTGCTGACGACCTCGGGCACGACCGGGGCGCCCAAGAGGGTGCCGATCGGTCAATGGCAGCTCGTCCATTCGGCGCTCCAGACCGCGCGCCACCTGGGGCTCGGCCCGGAAGACCGCGGCTTGTGCGTGATGCCGGTGTCCCATGCGCAGGGCTTGATCGTCGGACTGCTGGCGCCGCTCGCCGCGGGCTCGTCGGTGGTCTGCGCGCCCGCCTTCGACGCCGCGTCATTCCTGCGCTGGGTCCGCGAGTTCCGACCGACCTGGTACACCGCGTCACCCGCCGTCCACCACGCGATCGTCGAATTCGCGTCCCACCATGGCACCGGGATGCCGCCGCACGCCTTGCGCCTGGTCCGCTCGTCATCGTCCGGCCTGGACACGGACTTGCAGGCCCGCATCGAAGCCTTGTGGGGCGTTCCTGTCATCCAGGCCTACGGCATCACCGAAACGGCCGGCCAACTGGCGAGCAATCCCTTGCCGCCGGCGGTCCGCAAGCCGGGATCGGTCGGCCGCCCGGTCGGCGTGGAACTGCGCGTGGCCGACGAAGCGGGCGATCCGTTGCCGCCGGGGCAGCGGGGCGCGGTGATGGCACGCGGGCCCTCGGTGTTCGAGGGCTATGAAGACACCCCGGCTGCGAGCGCCGACACGTTCCAGAACGGGTGGTTTCGAACCGGCGACCTGGGCTGGTTCGACGCCGACGGGTACCTGTTCCTGGCCGGCCGGAGCAAGGAGATCATCAACCGCGGCGGCGAGAAGATATCGCCGTTCGAGGTCGAGCAGGCGCTCCTGCGCCTGCCTGGCGTCGCGCAGGCCGTGGCCTTCGCGGTGGCGCATCCGACGCTCGGAGAGGACGTCCATGCGGCGGTGGTGCCCGCGCCGGGCAGCGAAGCGGAGGCACAGCAGCTTCGCAGCGGGCTTTTCGGCGTCATTGCCGACTTCAAGATCCCGGCCTGCATCCACGTGGTCGCGCAGATTCCCGTGGGCGCCGGCGGCAAGATCCAGCGCCACGCCCTTCGGAATCAGCTCTGCGCCCCGGCCGGCGCCGCGCCTGCCGATGCGCCCCTGACGCCCCTGCAGGCGCAGGTCGCCGCCCTCTTCGCCCAGGTCCTGGACCAGGAGGCGATCCGCTTCGATGCCAACTTCCTCGCCATCGGGGGTGATTCCCTGTCGGCGGCGCGGCTGGTCCAGCAGGTCAACCACACCTGGGGCGTGGACCTGCCCGCATCGTCGCTGCTGTTGCGGCCGACTGTCACGACTTTTGCATCCGCGCTGCGGGCCGCCATCGACGAGGCCGATGCCCTGAGCGTTTCGTTCCAGGCCGAACTGGATGCCCTCAGCGACGACGAAGTGGCGCAGTTGCTCGGCAACGAATTCGAAACCCAATGAACGCAGCCTCGACCTCGACCGACCAGGACCCCGTTCCGGCCAGCCCCGAGGCGCTGCGACGCATCCTCGCCCGCAAGCTCCAGCAACGCGCCCAGGCCGCCGCCGCGGCAAAGCCGGCGACGGCCGATGGCGCCCCCTTGTCCTTCCAGCAGGAAGGCCTGTGGTTCCTCGACCAGATGGCCCATGGGGAAGCCCCCTACAACATCCATTCGACAAGCCGGCATCGCGGCCCCCTGGACGCCGAGGTGCTCGAGCGCAGCTTGCGCACGCTCATCGCGCGCCACGACAGCCTGCGCACCGAGTTCCATGCCTCCGGGCAAGCGCCCAGCCAGAAGGTGCTGCCGGCGCCCACGGCCCAGCAGCGATTCAGCCTGCGGCAGGTCGCGCTCACACCGGCCGACAGCGGCGAGACCGCGCTCCTGGTGCGCATCGGCGCCTGCATCGCCCGGCCTTTCGATCTTTCGAGCGCTCCGCTGCTGCGTGCGGAGTTGCTGCGGATCGCACCCGACGACCATATCCTGGTGCTGGTGGTGCACCACATCGTGGCCGACGGATGGTCCATGAGCGTCATCCGCCGCGAACTCGGCCAGCTCTATGCGCAGGGCGGCAACGACGCCGGCCTGGCCGCGCCGCCGCTGCGCTTCTCCGACTGCGTGCAGTGGCAGCGCCATCGATTCGAACGCGACGGACTGCAGGCCCAGCTCGCCTATTGGCGCGAGAACCTGCGCGAGCTGCAGACCCTGAACCTGCCGACCGACCGCCATCGGCCATTGCAGATGGCCTACGAGGGACGGACCCTCTCGCTGCCCATCGATCCGGCGCTCGCCGCCGCGCTGCGGACGCTGGCGGCGCAGCAGGACGCCACCAGCTTCATGGCCCTGCTGGCGGCGTTCAACGTGCTGTTGATGCGCTACACCGGGCAGAGCGACATCGCGGTCGGTGTCCCCGTGGCTGCGCGCAACGAGGCCCAGCTGCGCGACGTGGTGGGCTACTTCGCCAACACGGTGGTCATGCGCAACCTCCTCGAAGGCAGCGCCGGATTCACCGAACTGCTGAAGCGCGTGCGCCGGACCACGCTCGCGGCGCTGATCCACCAGGACATGCCCTTCGACCGGCTGGTGGCCGAATTGAGCCCGGACCGCGATGCCAGCCGGAACCCGCTCTACCAGGTCTCGTTCGCGCTCGAGAACTTTCCCCACCGCCTGCTCGAACTCGACGGACTCGCGAGCGAGCAGGTCGGCGTCCATGCCCGGACCTCCAAGTTCGACCTGTCGCTGACGGTGATCGAATCCGGCGCCGGGCTCGAAGCCTTGTTCGAGTACCGCACCGACCTGTTCGAGGCGCAGACCATCGAGCGGCTGGCGTCGCACTTCGTCCAGCTGCTGCGCGGCATCGTCGCCGATCCCGACGGCGCGCTGGACCGCCTCCCGCTGATGGATGCCTCCGAGCGGCACCGGATGCTGTTCGATTGGAACCAGCGGCTCCCCGCCGTGGCGCGCGAGCTGCCGGTGCACGAACTCTTCCGAGCCCAGGCGCGAGCGACGCCCGAGGCTGTCGCGCTGCGTTCCGGCGCACTCAGCGCCAGCTACCGCGACCTCGACCTGCTCTCGGACCGGCTCGCCGGCGAGCTGCGCGCGCTGGGCGTCGGACCCGAGGTGGTCGTCGGCCTTTGCATGCAGCGCTGCATCGGCATGGCGGTGGCCCTGATGGCGATCTTCAAGGCCGGCGGCGTCTTCCTTCCGCTGGACCCGGCCCACCCGACCGAGCGGCTGCAGGCGATGCTCGACGATTCGACGCCCGCCGTGGTCTTGACGCAGGCAGCGCTGGCGGATCGGCTGCGGCAGATCGACACCGCCGTGCCGACCCGGACCCTGGTGGTCACGGACGACGGCGGCGAAGTCCCGCGGGAGCCCCTGGCCGAACAGGCCGCACCGTCGCGTCAGGACCAGCTGGCTTACCTGATCTACACCTCCGGCTCGACCGGCACCCCCAAGGCGGCGCAGCTGATGCACGGCGGCCTCAGCAACCACGTGCTGTGGATCAACGACGCCCTCGATCTGACGGCGGCCGATCGCGTGCTGCAGAAGACCTCGTCGAGCTTCGACGCCTCGCTCTGGGAGTTCTTCTCGCCGCTGTGCTGCGGCGCGACGCTGGTCATCGCCGAGCCCGGTGTCCACCAGGACATGCGCCGGCTGGCCGAGGCGATTCGCGACGAGGACATCAGTGTCGTCCAGTTCGTGCCGTCCGAGCTGCGCGTGATGCTGGGCGAGATGGACCGCATCGCCTGCCCTGGGCTTCGCTACGTTTTGAGCGGCGGCGAAGCCATGGACCGCGCGCTGGCCGTGTCGTTCCGCCAGGCCTTGCCGGGCGTCCGGCTCGGCAACTTCTACGGCCCCACCGAAGCCACCGTGGACAGCGCCTGGTACGAGGTCGGCGAGCCCTTGCCCGAGCGGGCGATCGTGCCGATCGGCCGTCCGATCGCCAACGCCCAGCTGTACGTGCTCGACGCGCAACTGCAGCCTCAGCCCGTCAACGTGGCCGGCGAGCTGTACGTCGGCGGCCTCGGCGTCGGGCGTGGCTACCACCGCCGCCCCGAACTCAGCGCCGACCGCTTCGTGTCCAACCCCTTCCGGCCCGGCGAGACGATGTACCGGACCGGCGACTCGGCGCGCTGGCTGCACGATGGCGTGGTGGAATTCATCGAGCGCCGGGACGACCAGGTCAAGCTGCGCGGCTTCCGGATCGAGCTCGGGGAGATCGAGTCCGCGCTGTCGTCCTGCGTCCAGGTGCAGGTGAGCGCGGTGGTCCTTCGCGAAGTGGCGGCCGGCCGCAAGGAGCTGGTGGCCTACGTGGTGCCCCGAGGACCCGCCGATCCGCGCTCCCTGCGCGCGGCGCTGAAGTCCAGGCTGCCCGACTACATGATCCCGAGCGCGTTCGTGATCCTGCCGGAGCTGCCGCGCCTGGCCAACGGAAAGCTCGACCGGAGCCGCCTTCCCAGCCCCGAGACCGATGCGTCGACGCTCGACCGGCTCGCGCCGCGATCGCCGATCGAATCCGCCTTGCTGGACATCTGGAGCGATGTGCTGGGCAAGTCGGGCTTCGGCATGCGCGCGAATTTCTTCGACCTGGGCGGGCATTCGCTGCTCGCCACCCAGATCGTGTCGCGGATCCGCTCGACCCTGGGGGTGGAGTTCCCTCTGCGGCAGATCTTCGATCACCCGACGATCGAGCAGATGGCGCAGGCCGTGGGCCAGCTGGCCTCCGGCCCCGCCGCCGACGCCGCCGTGCCGCTGGCGCCGATCGAGCCCGTCTCGCGTTCGGGGCCCCTGCCGCTGTCGTTCTCGCAGCGGGGCATGTGGGTGCTGAACCAGCTGGACCCCGAGGGCGCCGCCTACAACATGCGCGACACGATGCGCCTGCGCGGGCCGCTGGACCGCGCCGCGCTGCACCGGGCCTTCGACCGCCTGGTCGCCAGGCACGAGGCGTTCCGCACGACCTTCGAATTCGTGGACACCGAACCCGCGGCCTTCATCGGCAGGGTGCAGCCGGCCAACGTCATCGAGCTCGACCTGTCGGACGTCCCGGAGAGCGAACGCGACCTCGCCATTCAAAGCCATGCCGGGCGCATCGCCAACGCGCCTTTCGACCTGGCGAGCGGGCCGCTGCATCGCTTCGTCCTGATGCGGCTCGGCGCCGACGACCACGTCCTGGTCCTCGTGATGCACCACATCATCGGCGACGACTGGTCATGGAACATCCTGCTGCGGGAGCTGCAGGACCTGTACGCCGCCGAGCTGCGCGGCGACGCCGGCAGCGAGAGCCCGCGCGCCTTCGATTTCGTCGACTACGCCAGCTGGCAGCGAGCCCACATCGGCGATCGTATTCTCGCCAGCCAGACGCAGTACTGGCTGGGCCAGCTGGCCGGCATGAGCCCCCTGCACCTGAGCTCCGACACCGCCGCTGTGCAGCGCCACAGCAGCCGCGGCGAGCGTGTCCGGCTGGCCTTGCCCGATGACTGGCTGGCCGGCATCCAGCAATTCAGCCGCACCTTGGGCCTCACCCCGTTCATGACGCTGCTGGCGGCGTTCCAGGCCATGCTGTCGCGCTATTGCGGCCAGGAGGACATCGTGGTCGGCACGCCGATCGCGGGGCGCATGCGCATCGAGTCCGAGGAAGTGGTCGGCTCGCTGGTCAACACGCTGGCCCTGCGCAGCCAGGTGCGCTCGACACAGAGCTTCCACGAACTCGCGCAGCAGGTGCGCGAGACTTGCCTGTCGGCGTTCACGCACCAGGACATCCCGTTCGACTACCTGATGGACAGCCTGCACAAGCAGCGGGCCGGAACCCGGGCGCCCGAGATCCGCGTGCTGTTCAACGTGCTGAACACCCCGCGCAAGCGTTCGGAGTTCGAGGGGCTCGAGGCGAGCGTCTTGCGCACGGACCTGCACGCGACGCTGTTCGATCTCGAATTGACGATCGACACCGAGCGCGAGCACGCGATTTCCCTGACCTACTCGACCGAGCTGTTCACTCCCGAGACCGCCCAGGCGATCCTGGACAACTACATGCATCTGCTCGGGCGCTTCATCGCGCAGCCGGAACGGCCCCTGCACGACCATGCGGCCGCCAGCCCCGAAGACCTGGCCCGGCTCGCGGCCTGGAACCGGACCGAGCGCGCCTGTCCGCGCGAGCTCACCCTGCACCGCCTCCTCGAAGCCCGCTGCGAGGCGCCCGGCACCGCCATCGCGCAGATGCCCGGCGACACCCTGGGCTACCCGGAACTCTGGTCGCGCGTGCGCCGACTGGCCCGCGTGCTGCGCGCGCGCGGCGTGCAACGGGGCAGCCTGGTGGGCCTCTGCGTGCAGCGCACGCCGGCGATGGTGGTGGCACAGCTCGCGATCCTGAGCGCCGGCGGCGCCTATGTGCCGCTGGACCCGGCCTATCCGCTGCAGCGGCTGCACGACATGGCGCTCGACGCCCCGCTGACACTGCTGGTGACCGAGCAATCTCTCGCCGCGCCGTGGCAGGCCCTGGCCGTGCCGAAGCTGCTGCTCGACCAGGCGCAGGCTGAACTGCTGGCGCAGCCCGCCACCGCCCTGCCGGCCGATGCGGCGCGCGACGCACGGCCGCAGGACCCGGCCTATGTCATCTACACCTCGGGCTCCACCGGCAAGCCCAAGGGCGTGGTGGTGCCGCACCGCGCCGTGGTGAACTTCCTGCTGTCGATGCAGCGCGAACCCGGCCTGACGCAGGACGACGTGGTCGTCGCCGTGACCACGCTGAGCTTCGACATCGCGGTGCTCGAACTGCTGCTGCCGCTGCTCGGCGGCGCCACCCTCGTGCTCGCGACGCGCGAACAGGCCGTCGACGGCGAGGCGCTTCGCGCGCTGCTCGACCGGTCGCGGGCCACCCTGATGCAGGCCACGCCCGCGACCTGGCGGCTGCTGATCGATGCCGGATGGCACGGCTCGCCGTCCTTCAAGGCGCTGGTCGGCGGCGAGAGCCTCAGTCCGCAGCTGGCCGGGCAGCTCTCGGCGCGCACCGGCGAACTCTGGAACCTGTACGGCCCGACCGAGACCACGGTCTGGTCCATCTGCTGGAGGGTGCCGCCGGACGCGCAGACCATCGCCATCGGCCGCCCGATCGCGAACACCACCATCCATGTGCTCGACGCACAGGGCAAGCGCTGCCCGGCCGGCGTGTCGGGGGAGATCTTCATCGGCGGCGAAGGCGTCGCGACCGGCTACCTGCACCGGCCGGAACTGACCGCCGAACGCTTCGTCCCCGACCCCTTCGGCACCGACCCGCAGGCGCGCATGTACCGCACCGGCGACCGCGGGCGCTGGCGCCACGACGGCCTGCTCGAGCACCAGGGGCGGCTCGACTTCCAGATCAAGGTGCGCGGCCATCGCATCGAGCCGGGCGAGATCGAAGCCCGGCTGCAGGCCCATGTCGATGTCGCGCAGTGTCTGGTGATGGCGCGCGAAGACCGCCCCGGCGATGCGCGCCTGGTGGCCTATGTCGTGCTGCGCGGCGGCGACCTCGACGCAGCGGCCCTGAGGGACCACCTGCGTATCAAGCTGCCCGACTACATGCTGCCGCAGCACTACGTCGCGCTCGACGCCCTGCCGCTGCTGCCCAATGGCAAGGTCGATCGGCACGCGCTGCCGGCGCCGCGGGCCGAACAACGGCCCCAGGCCAGCGCCGCCGATGCGCCTTCGACGCCGGCGGAGCGCGCCCTGGCCGCGATCTGGTGCGAGTTGCTGGGAGTGGACGGCGACGCCGTCATGCGCACCGACAACTTCTTCGACCTCGGCGGCGACTCGCTCCTGGTCAGCCGGGCCGTCATCGCCTTCCATCGCCGCAGCGCCGTCCGCCTGGAAGCCCGGCGAATGATCTTCGAGTCGCTGGCACAGCTCGCCCGCGGCATCGAACTGCCCGAGGGCGAACCGGCCCCGGTCGAAGAGTCGGCGAATCAGCCGAAGGGCTGGTTCAAGCGGCTGTTCCAGCGCGCCTGACGGGTCAGGCCGGCGCCGGGCCGCCCCAAGGCGGCCTGCGGCCCCCTCGGGGGGCAGCGACCCACACGAAGTGGGGGGAGCGTGGGGGCTGATATGGCTTGATCCTGTCAAGAGGGCGAGCCGCTCTCTCCGGGGGCCGGATTTCAGAATCTTTCGCGAATGCCGGATAGGGAACGCGACGGAGC
>NZ_JAUJZH010000025.1 GCF_030486595.1 Variovorax ginsengisoli
ACGAAGTGAGGGAGCGTGGGGGTCACCCAGGCCGGCGCCGGGCCGCCCCAAGGCGGCCTGCGGCCCCCTCGGGGGGCAGCGACTACACGAAGTGAGGGAGCGTGGGGGTCACCCAGGCCGGCGCCGGGCCGCCCCAAGGCGGCCTGCGGCCCCCTCGGGGGGCAGCGACTACACGAAGTGAGGGAGCGTGGGGGTCAGTTCAGCGGGGCGCCAAGCGGATCGCGCCATCGAGGCGGATCACCTCGCCGTTGAGCATGTCGTTCTCGATGATGTGCTTGGCCAGCTTGGCGTAGTCCTCGGGCGTGCCCAGGCGCGAGGGGAAGGGCACGCTGGCGGCCAGCGCGTCCTGCACCTCCTGCGGCATGCCGAACAGCATCGGCGTGCCGAAGATGCCGGGGGCGATCGTCATGTTGCGGATGCCGCTGCGCGCCAGGTCGCGGGCTATCGGCAGGGTCATGCCGACCACGCCGCCCTTCGACGCGCTGTAGGCGGCCTGGCCGATCTGGCCGTCGTAGGCCGCCACCGAGGCGGTCGAGATCAGCACGCCGCGCTCGCCGGTGGCCTCGGGCTCGTTCCTGGCCATCGCGTCGGCCGCCAGGCGGATCATGTTGAAGCTGCCGATCAGGTTCACGGTGACGGTCTTGCTGAACACCGCCAGCGCGTGCGGGCCATTCTTGCCGACGGTCTTCTCGGCCGGCGCGATGCCGGCGCAGTTGACCAGGCCGACCAGCTTGCCGAGTTGCAGCGCGGCCGCAACCGCGGCCTGGCCGTCGGCTTCCTGGCTGACATCGCACTTGACGAAGACGCCGCCGATGTCCTTGGCGACCGCTTCGCCCTTGTCCGCCTGCATGTCGGCCACGACCACCTTGCCGCCGTTCGCCGCCAGCATCCGCGCCGTGCCTTCGCCCAGGCCCGAAGCGCCGCCCGTCACGATAAAAACCTTGCCGTTGATTTGCATGCCGATCTCCAAATGGTGTGGCAGCCATTATCGAAGACCCGATCGGCCACAAAAAAAGGCCCCGTCCGGAGACGGGGCCCTGAATTGGATCCCGAAGGACCCAAGGAGACAATCGCGGCCCGCTCGAGCGGGCCTGAAATGCTTAGCGCTTGCGCGTGGCGGTCTGGGCGGTGCTCTTGGCAGCGTTCACGGCGGTGGTCTGCACGGCCTGGAAGTTGGCTTCGGCGACGTCGGAGGCTTGCTTGACAGCCTTTTGCACCGATTCGAAGGCGTTGTTGGCGGCAGCCACGGCGCTCTTCATGACGGCGACGGCGGTTTCCGAGCCGGCCGGGGCGTTCTTGGCGGCGCTGTCGACCAGGCCGACGAAGGCTTGCTGGGCTTCAGCGGCCTTGACTTCGAAAGCCTTGGTGAACTCGGCGCTGGTGCCTTGGGCGATGTCGTACAGGTGACGGCTGTAGGCAGCGGTCTTTTCAGCCAGGGGCTGGAACAGGCTGGCTTGCAGCGTCAGCAGCTCTTGCGCATCCTTGACGCTCAGCAGGGCCTGGCTGGTGCCGGCGGCTTCGGTCAGGGCGGCCTTGGAAGCGGTGACGTTGAGTTCGACCAGCTTTTCGACGCCTTCGAAGGCCTTGGTGGTCAGGCCGAACAGGGTTTCGAGGTTGGCTTTTTGCGAAGAAATGATTTGGTCGGCGGTGAGGGCCATGGTGGTGCTCCGGTTGAATTGAAAATGTTGATTCACGCTTGAGCTGCCCCTTCACTTATGTTGCGGTGCAGCATGGCCTCAAGTATAAGCAGCCACGCGTTCTGGACAAGGGGTTTTTATTGCGCTGCAGCAATTTAGAACGTGTTTTCTAAAAACTTGTCCATGGGAATGTTCCGAAGGCGTTGCATTCGATTTCCGCCAGGATCGCCGAGACGGCGCTGGCAGAATGCCGCGCCATGAGCGCTGTTCGACCGACCCCTCAATCCCGCAGCGGCTACCGCTGCTTTCGGCGCATCCAGACGCGCTGGGCCGACAACGACATGTACGGCCACGTCAACAACGTCGTCTACTACGCCTGGTTCGACACGGCGGTGAATACGCTGCTGATCGAGCGCGGGGCGCTCGACATCCACCAGGGCGCGACGATCGGCTTCGTGGTCGAGACCCAGTGCCACTATTTCGCCCCGCTGGCTTTCCCGCAGACCGTCGAGGCTGGGATCCGGGTGGCGCATGCCGGCACTTCGAGCGTGCGCTACGAGATTGCGTTGTTCGCCGAGGGCGCCGAGACAGCCGCGGCGCAAGGCCATTTCGTCCATGTGTACGTCGACCGCGAATCTCAGCGGCCGGTGAAGCTGCCGGCCGCCCTTAGAGCCGTGGTGGACGAGCTCAAATAACGAAACCCCCTGCCAGGGTTCCCGGCAGGGGGTAGATGGCGACGAAAAATCAGCCAGCCCAGGGGCGCGTTACATCTTCATGGCCTTGATTTCGGCCTTGCCCTTGGCTTCATCGGCCTTGGCCTGCTTCTCGCAAGCGCTCTTGGCATCGCTCTTCAGGTCGTCGCACTTTTCCTTGGCGACTTCGTAGTTGGCCTTGACCTTCTCTTCAGCCACGTTGCGGGCGTGCGCCGGGCTCGGCTTGTATTGCTGTTCGAGTTCGGCCTTGGCGACGTTCTCCTGGCCCTTGGCTTCCTTCTCGCAGACGTCCTTGGCGTTGTCCTTCAAGGTGTCGCACTTCGCCTTGGCGACCTTGTAGTCGGCCTCGATCTTCTCCTTGGCGACCTTGTATTCGTCCTGCGTCATCGCGCTGGCCTGGCCGGCGACGAAACAGGTGGACGCGATCGCGAGCATGAGCAGATGTTTTTTCATTTGGATTCTCCAGAGTTGTGATGGGGTGGGATCGGGTGGGGCGTCAGACGCGTTCCATCCAGATCGCAGCGGGGGTGCGGCCATCGCGGCTTTCCCAGTCGGAAACCTGCTTTTCGGCCTCGTCGCGGCTGATGCCGTGGCGTTCCTGGATGCGACCGAGCAGCTGGTCGCGCTTGCCGGCGATGACGTCGAAATCGTCGTCGGTCAGCTTGCCCCATTGCTCTTTGATCTTGCCCTTGAACTGCTTCCAGTTGCCTTCGACGGTGTCTTTGTTCATGACGTATCTCCTTCAGCTTCAGATGGTTGCTCGCCGGTCGCATCGCTCGCTGGCCGGCGTGGAGACACTGTCGCGTGGGGCCGCCGTCGCCCCGGTAGGACGCCCGGGGAAGGGGCCGTAGGCACTTGCCGACGCCGCCCGTGATAATCGAACGCACACCGAAATCCGGAGACCAGCGCGCCGCACCATGATCATTCACAGCCTGCTCGATACCGACCTCTACAAGTTCACGATGATGCAGGTGGTCCTGCACCATTTCCCGGGCGCGCGGGTTGAGTACCGCTTCAAGTGCCGCAACCCCGGCATCGACCTGGCGCGCTTCGCCGTCCAGATCCGCGAAGAGGTGCGGCATCTCTGCTCGCTGCAGTTCCGCGAACCCGAGCTGAGCTACCTGCGCTCGATGCGCTTCATCAAGAGCGACTTCGTCGACTTCCTCGGGCTGTTCAGGCTCAACGAGAAGTACATCGACATCGTTCCCCAGCCCTCGGGCGAGCTCGAGATCAGCATCAAGGGGCCGTGGCTGCACACCATCCTGTTCGAGATCCCGGTGCTGGCGATCGTCAACGAGGTGTACTTCCGCAATACCCAGCCCCAGCCCGACCTGGCCGAGGGCCGGCGCCGGCTCGAAACCAAGATCGCCCAGCTCCAGGACGACCGGCTGGCCGACCTCAAGATCGCCGACTACGGCACCCGCCGGCGCTTCTCGAAGGACTGGCACGAAGAGGTGCTGCGCACGCTGGTCAGCCGGCTTGGCGCGGTCACGGCGCCGGCGCCGCTGCACGCGATGTCGAAGCTGCCGCAGCTCGCTGGCACCAGCAACGTGCTGTACGCCATGAAGCTCGGCCTGATTCCGCTCGGCACCATGGCGCACGAATACCTGCAGGCCTGCCAGGCGCTCGGCCCCCGGCTGCGCGACAGCCAGGTCTTCGGCTTCGAATCGTGGGCCCGGGAATACCGCGGCGACCTCGGCATCGCGCTGTCGGACGTCTACGGCATGAGCGCCTTCCTGCGCGACTTCGACCTCTATTTCTGCAAGCTCTTCGACGGTGCGCGCCACGACAGCGGTGACCCATTCCAGTGGGGCGAGCGCATGCTGGCCCACTACCTCGCGAGCCGGGTCGACCCCCTGACCAAGACCCTGATCTTCAGCGACGGCCTCACGGTGCCCAAGACCATCGAGCTGTACCAGCAGTTCCGCGGCCGCTGCCAGCTGGCCTTCGGCATCGGCACCAACCTGACCAACGACCTCGGCTACGAGCCGCTGCAGATCGTCATCAAGATGATCCGCTGCAACGACCAGCCGGTGGCCAAGTTGTCCGACACGCCGTCCAAGAACATGTGCGAGGACGAACGCTACCTGGCCTACCTGCGGCAGGTCTTCGAGATCGAGCAGCCTGCGGCATGAGGGCGCCGATCCGCTGCGGCCGCTGGCTGCGAATCGGGGTGGCCGGTGCGTCGACCCTGGCGTTTCCGGCGCTTGCCGCCGCCGCCGAGTTCGACGGCGGCAGCCTGTCGCCGCTGTGGGGCCTGCCCTTCGCCGGCATCCTGTTGTCGATCGCGCTGCTGCCGCTGCTGGCGCCGTCGTTCTGGCACCACCACTACGGCAAGGTGTCGGCCGCCTGGTCGCTGGCCTTCCTGCTGCCCTTCGGGCTGATTTACGGCGCCCCGCAGGCCGGGGCCCAGCTGGTCCATGCGCTGGTGGCCGAGTACATCCCGTTCATCATCCTGCTCGCGGCCCTGTTCGCGGTCGCCGGCGGCATCCACATCCGCGGCAACCTGCGCGGCTCGGCCGGCCTGAACACCGCGATCCTCGCGATCGGCGCGGTGCTCGCCAGCCTGATGGGGACCACCGGCGCCTCGATGCTGCTGATCCGGCCGCTGATCCGTGCCAACGACGACCGCAAGCACAAGGTGCACGTGGTCGTGTTCTTCATCTTCATCGTCTCGAACGTCGGCGGCTCGCTGACGCCGCTGGGCGATCCGCCGCTGTTCCTCGGCTTCCTCAAGGGCGTCGATTTCTTCTGGACCGCGAAGAACATCTTTCCCGACACGCTGTTCGTGGTCGGCGCGCTGCTGGCCCTGTTCTATGCGCTCGACCGCTGGTACTTCCGCCACGAAGGCGTCACGCCCTTCGACCCGACCCCCGACACCGGCGGCATCGGCTTCGACGGCGCCGTCAACTTCTGGCTGCTGGGCGGCGTGCTCTTCCTGGTGCTGCTGAGCGGCGTCTGGAAGTCGCCGCTCGGCTTCGACATCCACGGCACCAGGGTCGGCCTGCCGGGCCTGGTGCGCGATGTCGGGCTGGTGGCGCTGACCTTGCTGTCGCTCAAGCTCACCGCGCCCAAGGTCCATGCCGACAACCAGTTCGGCTGGGGCCCGATGGCCGAGGTGGCCAAGCTGTTCGCGGGCATCTTCCTGACCATCGTGCCGGTGATCGCGATGCTGAAGGCCGGCCTCCATGGCCCGTTCGGCGCCATCGTCTCGGCCGTCACCCGGCCCGACGGCCAACCCGACCCGGCGATGTACTTCTGGGCCACCGGCATCCTGAGCTCCTTCCTCGACAATGCGCCGACCTACCTGGTGTTCTTCAACACCGCGGGCGGCGACCCGCAGGCGCTGATGACCACCTATGCGACGACACTGGCGGCGATCTCGGCCGGTGCCGTGTTCATGGGCGCCAACACCTACATCGGCAACGCGCCCAACCTGATGGTCAAGGCCATCGCGGAGAGCCGCGGCGTGCGCATGCCGAGCTTCTTCGGCTACATGCTGTGGTCGGGCGCGATCCTGATCCCGCTGTTCATCCTCACCACCTTCATCTTCTTCCGCTGACCATGACCCAAGCCAAAGTCCTCGTCGCCCGCTCGATCTTCCCCGAGACCATCGCCCGGCTCCAGGCCCACTTCGACGTCGAGGCCAACCAGGCCGACGACGACTGGAGCGCGGCCCAGCTGATCGAGAAGCTGCAGGGCAAGCAGGGCGTCTTCACCACCGGCAGCGAGCGCATCGACGCCGCGCTGCTCGCGGCCTGCCCCGACCTGAAGATCTGCGCCAACATGGCCGTGGGCTACAACAACTTCGACCTCGACGCCATGACCGCGCGCGGCGTGCTGGGCACCAATGCGCCCGACGTGCTGACCGAGACCACGGCTGACTTCGGCTTCGCGCTGCTGATGGCCACGGCGCGGCGGATTGCCGAAAGCGAGCATTTCCTGCGCGCAGGCCAGTGGAAGAAGTGGCGCTACGACATGTTCTCGGGCTCCGACATCCATGGCTCCACGCTCGGCATCATCGGCATGGGACGCATCGGGCAGGGCATCGCGAAGCGCGGTGCGCTCGGCTTCGGCATGAAGGTGATCTATCACAACCGTTCGCGGCTCGATGCCGCGCTCGAAGCCGAGTGCAAGGCCAGCTACGTCGGCAAGGAAGAGCTCCTCAAGACTGCTGACCACGTCGTCCTGGTGGTGCCCTACACGCCGGCTTCCCACCACACCATCGGCGCCGCCGAACTGGCGCTGATGAAGCCGACCGCGACCTTGGTCAACATCGCGCGCGGCGGCATCGTCGACGACGCCGCGCTGGCCGTTGCGCTGCGCGAGCGCCGCATCGCCGCCGCCGGCCTCGACGTCTTCGAGGGCGAACCCAAGGTGCACCCCGACCTGCTGACCGTTCCCAATGTGGTGCTGACGCCCCACATCGCGAGCGCCACCGTGCCGACCCGCCGGGCCATGGCCGATCTCGCGGTCGACAACCTGATCGGCTTCCTGGTCGACGGCAAGCCGGTGACGCCGCTGAACCCCGCGGTGCTGGGGGCACGCTGAGCCCGTGACCGAGACCTGGATCCTGCTGGCCCTCGCGGCCTTGAATATCGTCCTCCTGCTGTGGCTGCTGCTGCGGCCCGCACCGCCTTCCGACCATTCGGCGCTTCTGGCCAGCAACGAGCGCATCGAGCGCGAACTGCGCCATGAGATCGGCGAATCGTCGCGCGGCGCGCGCCAGGAAAGCGCGCAGGCCTTCGCCACCTTCCAGCGCGCCTTGCTGCACCAGGGGGCGGAGTCCACGCGCACCCAGAACGCCCAGATCGACGCCTTCGCGCAGCAGCTCGCGCTGTTGCAGAAGACGCTCGCCGACACCCTCCACACCCAGCTCCAGGGGCTGTCCGAGTCCAATGCCCGCCGGCTCGCCGAAGTGCGCGCGACGATGGAAACCCAGCTCGCGCAGCTGCAGCAGAGCAACACCGCCAAGCTCGACGAGATGCGCCAGACCGTCGACGAGAAGCTGCAGAGCACGCTCGAGGCGCGGCTCGGCGAGAGCTTCAAGCAGGTGGCCGAGCGGCTCGAGCAGGTGCACAAGGGGCTGGGCGAGATGCAGTCGCTGGCGGTGGGCGTCGGGAGCCTCCAGCGGGTGCTGACCAACGTCAAGACCCGCGGCGTGTTCGGCGAAGTGCAGCTCGAGGCGTTGCTCGAGCAGGTGCTGACGGCCGAGCAGTTCGCCCGCCAGGTCGAGACCAAGCCGCGCAGCGGCCAGCGGGTCGATTTCGCGGTCCGCTTCCCGGGCCGCGGCGGCGACGGCGCGCCGGTCTGGCTGCCGATCGACGCCAAGTTTCCGCGCGACGACTACGAGCGCCTGATCGACGCCCACGAGCGGGCCGACGCAGCGGCCGCCGAGCTGGCCGCCAAGGCGCTCGAGGCGCGCATCCGCAGCGAGGCCAAGTCGATCGCCGACAACTACCTGGCGGCGCCGCACACCACCGATTTCGCGATCCTGTTCCTGCCGGTCGAGAGCCTCTACGCCGAGGTGCTGCGCCGGCCGGGCCTGATGGATGCCATCCAGCGCCAGCATCGCGTGACGCTGGCCGGCCCGACCACGCTGTTGGCCATGCTCAACAGCCTGCACATGGGCTTTCGCACGCTGGCGCTGGAGCACCAGGCGTCCGAGGTCTGGAAGGTGCTGGGCGCGGTCAAGACCGAATTCGAGCGCTACGGCGAATGGGTGTCGCGCATCAAGGAGCAGGTGGCCAAGGCTTCCGACACGCTCGACAAGGCCGACACCCGGGCCCGGCAGATGCGGCTGGCGCTGCGCAAGGTCGAGGCGCTGCCCGAGGCGCAGACCCAGGCCTTACTGCCGCAGGTCGACGACGAGGACGCCGCCGCCCCGTGAACCCTGGATTGCTTCGCCTGATCCTCGCGCAGGTCTGCCTGCATGCCGCGATGACGGGCACCCGGCTGGCGGCCCCGCTGCTCGCCTTGCGCGACGGCTACAGTCCGGCGGCCGTCGGCATGCTGCTGGCGCTGTTCGCGCTGACCCAGGTGTTCCTGGCGCTGCCCGCCGGCCGCTTCGCCGACCGGCACGGGCTGCGGCTGCCGCTCACGATCGCCGTGGTGGCGGCGACTACGGGTGCGGCGCTGGCCGGGGCTTTTCCGGTGTTCCCGGTGCTCTGCCTGGCCGCGCTGCTGACCGGCGGCGCCACCGGCATCGCCGTGATCGCGCTGCAGCGCCATGTCGGCCGCGCGGCCACCAACCCGACCGAGCTGAAGCAGGTGTTCAGCTGGCTGGCGATCGCGCCGGCCGCGGCCAACTTCGTCGGCCCCTTCGCCACCGGGCTGCTGATCGACCACGCCGGCCCGGTGCCTGGCGACATGATCGGTTTTCGCGTGGCCTTCGCCCTGCTGGCGCTGCTGCCCGTCGCCTGCTGGCTGCTGGCGCGCGGCACCGTCGAGCTTCCGCACATCAGCCTGCCGGCGGGCGCGCCCAGGCCGCGCGCCTGGGACCTGCTGGCCCAGCCGATGTTCAGGCGGCTGCTGTTCGTCAACTGGATGCAATCGGCGGCCTGGGATGTCCATACCTTCGTGCTGCCGCTGCTCGGCCATGAGCGCGGCCTGAGCGCGTCGGTGATCGGATCGATCCTCGGCGCCTTCGCGGTCGCGGCGGCCGCCATCCGCGTGGTGCTGCCGCTGGTCGCATCGCGCTTCAGCGAGCGCAGCGTGATCGCGGCTTCGAACGTGGTCACGGCGTTGGTCTTCGCGGTCTATCCGCTGATGACCAGCGCGCTCGGCATGGGCGCTTGCTCGGTGGTGCTCGGCATCGCCCTCGGCGCCGTGCAGCCGATGGTGATGAGCATGCTGCACCAGATCACGCCGCATGCGCGCCACGGCGAGGCGCTCGGCCTGCGCGTGATGACTCTCAACGCTTCGAGCGTGGCGATGCCGATGCTGTTCGGCGCCGCCGGCGCGCTGATCGGCGTCGCCGGCGTGTTCTGGATCGTCGGCGGCGTGGTGGCCGCGGGCACCCGCTCGGTGTGGGGCCTGCAGGTGCCGCCGCGCGGCGAGTAGCTACAGCTTGTAGAAGGTCTTGATGTAAGCCCAGGCGTCCTGGGGCGCGTCGACGTACTCGATCAGCTTCACGTCGTTGGGCGAGATCACGCCTTCCTCGGCCAGGAACTCGAAGTTGATGAGCTGTTTCCAGTAGTCCGAGCCGAACAGCACGATCGGCACCGGCTTGGCCTTCTTGGTCTGCACCAGCGTGATGACCTCGAACAGCTCGTCGAGCGTGCCGAAGCCGCCCGGGAAGGCCACCAGCGCCTTCGCCCGCATCATGAAATGCATCTTGCGGATCGCGAAGTAGTGGAACTTGAAGCTCAGCGCCGGCGTCACGTAGGGATTGGCTTCTTCTTCCATCGGCAGCGCGATCGCCAGCCCGACCGACAGGCCGCCGCCCTCGTAGGCGCCGCGGTTGGCGGCCTGCATGATGCCGGGCCCGCCGCCGGTGCAGACGAAGAGCTTGTCCTGCGGTTCGCGGTCGTTGCTGTACTGCGCCACCATCTTGCCGAAGGCGCGCGCCTTCTCGTAGTAGTGCGAGCTGCGCGCCAGCTTGCGCCAGCGGTCGGCTGCCACGCTGTCGCCGGCGGCCTCGGCCTGGGCGATCAGCGCGCCCGATTCCTCTTCGCTGCGGAAGCGCGCGCTGCCGAACACCACCACCGTGTTCTCGATGCCGTGGGCGCGCATCTCGAGGTCGGGTTTCATGAGCTCGAGCTGCATGCGCAGGCCGCGGGTTTCACGCCGCAGCAGGAATTCGGGATCGGCGAAGGCCAGCCGCGAAGGATCGGTGTGCAGCGGCAGTCCCTTGTCCGAATGGGCCTGCAGGGTGGCCCAGGCATCGGCGAGCCGCTTGTCGTGAAGGTCGTGAGTGCTGTGGTTGTCCATGGTCGTGCGGGGAAGGCGGGTTCTGGATTGTGCGCGTTGCAGGTTTCGGGCCCGTTGCGGCCGCGCATCAGGGACCGGGATGCAAAAAAGGCTCCCGCGGGAGCCTTTTTGTGGGGTGGCGGTCGGTCAGACGCGCTTGCGGTATTCGCCGGTGCGGGTGTCGATTTCGATCTTGTCGCCCTGGGCGACGAACAGCGGCACGCCGATCTCGAAGCCGGTCGAGATCTTGGCCGGCTTCATGACCTTGCCCGAGGTGTCGCCCTTGACGGCCGGCTCGGTCCAGGTGATTTCGCGCTCGACGCTGGTCGGCAGTTCGACCGAGATCGCCTTGCCGTCGTAGAAGACCACTTCGACCGGCATGCCGTCTTCGAGGTAGTTGAGCGAGTCGCCCATGTTCTCGGCTTCGACTTCGTACTGGTTGTACTCGGTGTCCATGCAGACGTACATCGGGTCGGCGAAGTAAGAGTAGGTGCACTCCTTCTTGTCGAGCACGATCTGGTCGATCTTGTCGTCGGCCTTGAACACGACTTCGGTGTTGAAGTTGGCGATCAGGCTCTTGAGCTTCATGCGCACGGTGGCGGAATTGCGGCCGCCACGGCTGTATTCGGTCTTCAGGACGACCATCGGGTCCTTGCCATGCATGATCACGTTGCCAGCGCGGATTTCTTGAGCGATTTTCATAATCAGGGTCTCTGGATGTTGGCCGCTCGTGCACTGTAGGGCTCGGCCCTCTGGCGCATTCACCGCGGCGGGTTCAGCGGAAGCTTCGATCGGCGTTCGGTCCAGGGGACACCTGGGTCGGAAGCGCCGTCGGAATTCCGCAAAGCCCGCAATTTTAGCTTTTTTGGGCGACGAATCGCCGAAGTCGGGTCAAAAGGTCGTCTTGTGCGAGCAGCCGGGCGCGTGCCGCCCCTGCGACCTCGGCCCAGGAGGCCAAGGTGGAGCGGTCCAGGAAAGGCAGGTCGCCGTCCTTGATGCCGCTCCACAGGTGATGAAAGCCGCGCAGCGTCGGCGGCGCCTCCAGCCAGTCCAGGAAGGCGTTCAGTTTCTCGTGGTGGGCATCGTCGTCCTGCGGATAGATCTGCCAGACGAAGGGCGCGCCGGCCCAGAGCGCCCGCACCAGAGAATCCTCGCCGCGCACGAAATTCAGGTTGCAGGCCCACAGCAGGTGGTCGAACTCCGGCTGGGGCAGGGTGGGCAGCCAGCTGATGGCGAGGGCGCCGCGCCGGGGCGGGCCGGGCGGCAAGGCGGCAGCGGCGCGCCCGGCGGTGACCAGCAGGCGGGTCGGCTCGGCCGCATGCTCGAATTGCGCCAGCAGCGCCTCGAGGGCCGGCGGTTCGTAGCAGAACAGCGAGACCACCCGCTCGCCCTGCCAGTCGATGCCCTGGCGTCGGAACCAGGCGGCGCGGTCGAAGCGGGCGCGTCGCCCCATGAGGTCCGGCCCGCGCAGCAGCCCGCCCGTGCGCTCGGTGAACCCCGGGTAGAAAAAATACTTGGTCAGGCCCGCGCCGGGGGCCCGGAATACGGGGGAGGGCAGGCCGTGCAGGCGTTCGACGTAGGGCTCTGCGGACAGGTATTCGAGGTTGATCCAGTGGCGGCGGGCGCCCTCATGGTCCGCATGCTCGGCGAAGCGGGCAATGACCTCGGGGGCGGGATCGCAGCCGAAGGCCTCGATCAGCACGTCCGGCGCCGCCTCCGAAGCGGCCCGCGCCGCGTGGGTCGGGGTCCAGGGAACGACCGTGACGCCATCGCAGCCGCCGGGTGCCATCCAGGCCAGCGCCGACGGGTCGTCGATCCACAGGCGGACGGTGTCGTCCGGACCGGCCAGCGATGTGGCCAGCCGCCAGCAGACGCCTACGTCGCCATGGTTGTCGATCACCTTGCAGAAAATGTCCCAGCGCATCGCGGGATACTCTACAGCCCTCCACACGAAGACACCGGAGACAGCCCCCATGTCACAACACTCGGCCGACATCCTTTGGCAGCGCGGCGACCAGGATTTTCTCGGCAACCGCTACAGCCGCCGCCACGCCATCCGTTTCGACGGCGGTGCCGAATGGCTGGGCTCGTCCTCGCCGCACGTGGTGCCGCTGCCGCTGTCGGACGCCGCCGCGGTCGATCCCGAAGAAGCCTTCGTCGCCTCGCTGTCGAGTTGCCACATGCTGTGGTTCCTGTCTATCGCGGCCTCGCGCGGCTTCTGCGTCGAGCGCTACGCCGATCACGCCAGCGGCAAGATGGGCCGCAATGCCGAAGGCAAGATCGCGATGACCGTCGTCACCTTGCGTCCCGAGGTGCAGTTCTCGGGCCAGAGTCAGCCGTCGACGGAACAACACGAGGCGATGCACCACTCGGCACATGACCAGTGCTTCATCGCCAACTCGGTCAAGACGGACGTGCGCTGCGAGCCGGTGATCGCGGCCTCCTCGCAACCCTGAGAACGATGCCTGAGACCCCTTCCGTCCATTCCGACCAACTGCTCAGCGAAGTGGCGGCCCTGCCGCAGCTGCCGGGCGTCTACCGCTACTTCGACGCCCAGGGCGGCGTGCTCTACGTCGGCAAGGCGCGCAACCTCAAGAAGCGGGTCGCGAACTATTTCCAGAAGAGCCACGGCGGCACGCGCATCGGCCACATGATCTCGAAGATCGCCCGCATGGAGACCACCGTGGTGCGCTCCGAGGCCGAGGCGCTGCTGCTCGAGAACAACCTCATCAAGTCGCTCAAGCCGCGCTACAACATTCTTTTTCGCGACGACAAGAGCTACCCTTATCTCAAGATCGCGTCGCACCAGTTCCCCAGGCTGGCCTACTACCGGGGCTCGGTCGATCGCAAGCACCGCTATTTCGGCCCGTACCCCAGCGCATGGGCGGTGAAAGAATCGATCCAGCTGCTGCAGAAGGTCTTCAAGCTGCGCACCTGCGAAGACACGGTCTACGCCAACCGCGCCCGGCCGTGCCTGCTCTACCAGATCAAGCGCTGCACCGCTCCCTGCGTCGGCCACATCACGCCCGAGGCCTATGCCCAGGACGTGGCCAACGCCGAGGCCTTCCTGATGGGCGACACGCAGGCCGTGCTGACCCAGCTCGAGGCGCGCATGATGGCGCATGCCGAGAAGCTCGAGTTCGAGCAGGCGGCCGAGCTGCGCAACCAGATGTCGGCCCTGTCGCGCGTGCTGCACCAGCAGTCGATCGAGATCGCTTCCGACAAGGACGTCGACATCCTGGCGGTCAAGGTGCAGGGCGGCAAGGCCTGCGTGAACCTCGCCATGGTGCGGGGCGGGCGGCATCTGGGCGACCGGGCCTACTTCCCGGTGCATGTCGAGGATGCCGCGCAGATGCAGCACGCCGAGGGCGAGGGCGACGACGGCCCGCCGCCGCCGGCCGACGCGGTCGAGGTGCAGGTGCTCGAGGCCTTCATCGCCCAGCACTACATCGACGTCCCGGTGCCGGCCACGCTGGTGCTCAGCGAGCTCGTGAGCCGCGCGCTGATCGAGGCCGTGTCGCAGCAGTCGGGCACCCGTGTGACGGCGGTCTTCCAGCCGCGCGAGCAGCGCCGCCACTGGCTCGAGATGGCGACCAAGAACGCCGGGCTGCAACTGGCCCGCCTGCTGGCCGAAGAAGGCTCGCAGCAGGCCCGCACGCGGGCGCTGGTCGATGCGCTCGAACTGGCGCCGGACGACCTCGACAATTTCCGCGTCGAGTGCTTCGACATCTCGCACACCGCGGGCGAGGCGACCCAGGCCTCGTGCGTGGTGTTCGAGCACCACGCCATGCAGAACCGCGAATACCGGCGCTACAACATCGAAGGCATCACGCCGGGCGACGACTACGCCGCGATGCGCCAGGTGCTGCACCGGCGCTACGGCAAGCTGGCCGAGGCGATGGCGGCCGAGACCGAGGCACCGCCGGCCGGCGATGCCGCGGGCGTCGGCACCGACGCCAAGCCGGGCACGCGGACCGCGCGGATGCCGGAGCTGGTGCTGGTCGATGGCGGCAAGGGCCAGGTGTCGATGGCGCGCGAGGTGTTCAGCGAACTGGGTTTGCCGCTGTCGCTGATCGTCGGCGTCGAGAAGGGCGAGGGCCGCAAGGTCGGCCTCGAGGAACTGGTGTTCGCGGATGGCCGCGAGAAGGTCTACCTGGGCCGCGACTCCGCGGCGCTGATGCTGGTGGCGCAGATCCGCGACGAGGCGCATCGCTTCGCCATCACCGGCATGCGCGCCAAGCGCGCCAAGGTGCGGGTCGGCGGCAGCCAGCTCGAGGACATCCCGGGCATCGGCCCGAAGCGGCGCGCGCGCCTGCTGCAGCGCTTCGGCGGCATCCGCGGCGTGGCGGCGGCGAGCGTGGAGGACATCGCGTCGGTCGATGGCATCGCCTTCGACCTGGCCGAAGAGATCTACCGCGCATTGCACTAGGCCTGCGGCCCCCTTGGGGAGCGTCGGGGCGATTCAGGCCGGCGCCGGGCCGCCCCAAGGCGGCCTGCGGCCCCCTCGGGGGGCAGCGACCCACACGCAGTGGGGGAGCGTGGGGGCGATTCAGGCCGGCGCCGGGCCGCCCCAAGGCGGCCTGCGGCCCCCTCGGGGGGCAGCGACCCACACGCAGTGGGGGAGCGTGGGGGCGATTCCTCCCGGCCCCTATACTCCAGCGCAATGTTCTGGACCTTGCCAACGATCATGACCTGGACGCGCATCGTCGCGATCCCCCTGATCGTGGGCGTGTTCTACCTGCCGCTGGCCGAGCCGATGCGCAACTGGATCGCCACGGTGATGTTCATCGTCTTCGCGGCCACCGACTGGCTCGACGGTTTCCTGGCGCGCCGGCTCAAGCAGACCTCGGCCTTCGGCGCCTTCCTCGATCCGGTGGCCGACAAATTCCTGGTCTGCGCCTCGCTCCTGGTGCTGGTCCACCTGAACCGCGCCGACGTCTTCGTGGCGCTGATCATCATCGGCCGCGAGATCGCGATCTCCGCCTTGCGCGAATGGATGGCGCAGATCGGCGCCAGCAAGAGCGTGGCGGTCCACATGGTGGGCAAGGTGAAGACCGTGGTGCAGATGGTCGCGATCCCGTTCCTGCTGTTCGACGGCGTCCTGTTCGGCCGCATCGACACCGGCACCTGGGGCCAATGGCTGATCTGGCTCTCGGCCGTCCTCACCGTCTGGTCGATGGTCTATTACCTGCAGAAGGCGATCCCCGAAATCCGGGCCCGCGCGAAATGACCGCTGCGGCCCGGTCGACGGGCTGGCTGCGGGCCATGCCGGCGGTGTTCGTGCTGATCTGGAGCACCGGCTTCATCGTGGCGCGCTTCGGCATGCCCCATGCGCCGCCGCTCAAATTCCTCGCCGTGCGCTATGCGCTCTCGATGGTCTGCTTCCTGGTCTGGGTCCGCTGGGCCCGCGTTGCGTGGCCGCGCGATCGCACGCAATGGGGCCATCTCGCGGTCGTCGGCGTGCTGATGCAGGCCGGCTACCTCGGCGGCGTCTGGGCCGCGGTGCGGGCCGGCATGGGGTCCGGGCTGGTCGCGCTGCTGGTCGGTATCCAGCCGGTGCTGACCGCCGTCTGGCTCAGCATGTTCGGCGGCCGGATCACGCGGCGCCAATGGACCGGGCTGCTGCTCGGTTTCGGCGGCCTGGTGCTGGTCGTGTCGCGCAAGCTCGGGCAGGGCGGGGAGGTCAGCGCACTGACCATGGGGCTGGCCTTGCTGGCGCTGTTGTCGATCACCGCCGGCACGCTGTACCAGAAGCGCTTTCTCGCGCCCTGCGACGTCCGCAGCGCCAGCGCGATCCAGATGGCCGCAGCCTTGATCGTCACCTTGCCGTTCGCGGCGCTCGAGCCCGACAGCATTCACTGGAACCTGGCCTCGGGCGGCGCCATGGCGTGGTCGGTGCTCGCGCTGTCGCTGGGCGGCAGTTCGCTGCTCTACATGCTGATCCAGCGCGGCACCGCCACCGCGGTGACCAGCCTGCTCTACCTGGTGCCGCCGTGCACGGCCGTGATGGCCTGGCTGCTGTTCGCGGAACCGATCACCGCCCTGACCCTGGCCGGCATCGCGATCACCGCGGTGGGCGTCAGCCTGGTCGTCAAGTAGGCCCGACGGCCTTCCACGGCTCGGCCCGAAAACTCTCGACCAGGAAATCGATCAGCAGCCGCACCCGGCGCGGCGTCTTGGGACGCCAGGGTGCGATCCACTGGATGTCCGCATCCGGCATCGCATGCTGCGGCAGCACGCGCACCAGTTCGCCGGACGCAAGCTGTGGCGCGATGTCCCACAGGCTGCGCAGCATGATGCCGTGGCCCGACAGGCACCAGTCGCGCACCATCTCGCCCGAGTTGCTGGACAGCGGGCCGCGCACCCGCACCCGCGCGGTGCTGCCGTCCCTGGCCTGGCGCAGCGTCCACAGGGCGAACTCGCGCTCGCCGCCGACGCTGTTCTCGCGCGCCACCAGGCAGTCGTGCGCCGCCAGCGCCGCCACGTCGGCCGGCATGCCGCGGCGCGCGAGGTAGTCCGGGCTCGCGGCCAGCACCCGCTGGTTGCGCGCGATGCGCCGGCTGACCCAGTCGCCGGCCCGGCGATGCTGCGGCGCCCAGAGCCAGACCGCGCCGTCGAAGCCCTCGGCGCCGAGGTCGGGCAGGGCCTCGACCAGCTGCAGCTGGATTTCGAGCCCGGGGTGGCGCTGGTTGAAGCTCGCCAGCGCCGGGCCCAGCCAGCGGCGGCCGAAGCCGAAGGTGCCGGCCAGCCGCACCGTCCCGCTGAGTTCGCTCTGGCGTTCGCCGAGCTCGTTCTCGAGCGCTGCGAAGCCTTCGAGCAGGCCCTTGGCATGCTGGCACACGGTTTCGCCCTCGGCGGTGGCGCTGAGGCGGCGCGTGGTGCGCTCGAACAGCCGCTGGCCGAGCCGGGCCTCCAGCGCGCCAAGGCGCTTGGTCACCACCGACGGGACCACGTTGAGCGCGAGCGCGGCGCCGGCCAGGCTGCCGCGGCTGCGGATCGCCAGCACAAGCTCCAGGTCACTGCGTTCCATTCATGCCATTTCAGAAATTATCAATTGGCCCATTGTTGCTTGATGCCACGAGTGGCGCAACGCACAATCGACCCATGTTCGATGCCTTCACCTCCTTCGACCTGACGCGCAATGGCGTCAAGGTGCATGGCCGCATCGGTGGCCGCGGGGCGCCCCTGCTGCTGCTCCACGGCCATCCGCAGACGCACGCCAACTGGCATCGGGTGGCACCTCGCCTGGCTGAGCAGTTCACGGTCGTCCTGGTCGACCTGCGCGGCTACGGCGACTCGGGCCGGCCGCCCGCCGACGAGGCCCATTCGAACTTCAGCAAGCGCGAGATGGCGCTCGATGCGCTGCACGCCATGCGCGCGCATGGCTTCGAACGCTTCGGCGTGCTGGCGCACGACCGCGGCGCGCGCGTGGCCCACCGGCTGGCGGCCGATCACCCGCAAGCGGTCGAGCGGCTGATGCTGCTCGACATCGCGCCGACGCTCGCGATGTACGAGAACACCTCGGAGGCCTTCGCCCGGGCCTACTGGCACTGGTTCTTCCTGATCCAGCCGCCGCCGCTGCCGGAAGCGCTGATCGACAGCGATCCGGTCCGCTATATCCGCAGCGTGATGGGTGGACGGCACGCGGGTCTCGCGCCTTTCACGCCCGAGGCGCTGGCCGAATACGAACGCTGCGCCGCGATCCCCGGCAGTGCGCAGGCGATCTGCGAGGACTACCGTGCGTCGGCCGGCATCGACCTCGACCACGACCGTGTTGACATCGCCGCCGGCCGCAGGCTGGCACAGCCGCTGCGCGTGCTGTGGGGCGCCCACGGCGCCGTCGGGCGCTCGTTCGACGTGCTGTCGCTGTGGCGCGAGCGGGCCGACGACGTCGCCGGCGGCGCGCTGCCGTGCGGCCACTACATTCCCGAGGAAGCGCCGGCCGAGTTGCTGGCCGAGGCGCTTGCTTTCTTCAACGCGAACCCAAGGATCGAGACATGAGCACCCAACGCATCGCAGTCATCGCCGGCGACGGCATCGGCAAGGAGACCATGCCCGAGGGCCTGCGCGTGCTCGATGCCGCCAGCCGCAAGTTCGGCATCGACCTCAAGTTCGACCATTTCGATTTCTCGAGCTGGGACTATTTCGAGAAGCACGGCAAGATGCTTCCCGACGACTGGAAGGACCAGATCGGCGGCCACGACGCGATCTACTTCGGTGCCGTCGGCTGGCCCGAGAAGATCGCCGACCATGTGTCCCTCTGGGGGTCCTTGCTGTTGTTCCGGCGCGAGTTCGACCAGTACATCAACCTGCGGCCGGCCCGCCTGATGCCCGGCATCGTGGCGCCGGTGGTGCGGCGCGACGGCACGCCGCGCGAACCCGGCGAGATTGACATGTACATCGTGCGCGAGAACACCGAGGGCGAATACTCGAGCATCGGCGGGCGCATGTTCGAAGGCTCGGCTCGCGAGATCGTGATCCAGGAAACCGTGATGTCGCGCGTCGGCGTCGACCGGGTGCTGAAGTTCGCCTTCGAGCTGGCTGCGTCGCGGCCGAAGAAACACCTCACGAGCGCGACCAAGTCCAACGGCATCTCGATCACCATGCCCTACTGGGATGAGCGCGTGGCGGCGATGGCGAAGCACTATCCGGGCGTCGCGCTCGACAAGTTCCACATTGACATCCTGACCGCGCACTTCGTGCAGCGGCCCGACTTCTTCGATGTGGTGGTGGCGAGCAACCTGTTCGGCGACATCCTCTCCGATCTCGGCCCGGCCTGCACCGGCACCATCGGCATCGCGCCCAGCGCCAACCTCAACCCCGAACGCACCACGCCGTCGCTGTTCGAGCCGGTGCACGGGTCGGCGCCCGACATCGCCGGGCGGGGCATCGCCAATCCGATCGGCCAGATCTGGTGCGGCGCCATGATGCTGGAGTTCCTGGGCCACAAGGCGGCGCACGACGCCATCCTGGCCGCGATCGAGAAGGTGCTCGCGCCCGGCAGCGGCGCCCCGCGCACACCGGACATCGGCGGAACCGCGGGAACCACCGATCTGGGCCAGGCCATCGCCGAGGCGCTTTGAAAATCGGTTCGCCAAAACGCCACTAAAATTGCGGTCCTCGCTGCGTTTCACGGGGCTGCGTCGTATTGACACCCCCGAGACCAGTGGTTGTAATCCCTGTCGGCAGCGCGCTGCCGGCGCGTCAGAGCTGCCACCCACCTGCTGTACCCACCCCCGTGGCGTCGCCACGGGGCTGGCGCCGCTTCTGACGACCCTGATCAACAATTTTCTGCAAGGGGCCCTTGTGAACAAAACCGAACTGATTGAGCACATCGCAAAGAACGCCGACATCTCCAAAGCCGCTGCCACGCGGGCACTCGAATCCACGATCGGCGCCATTCGTACCACGCTCAAGAAGGGCGGCTCCGTCTCGCTCGTCGGTTTCGGCACCTTTGCAGTCGGCAAGCGCGCCGCCCGGACCGGCCGGAATCCGCGCACCGGCGACGCGATTAAAATCAAGGCCGCCAAGATTCCCAAGTTCCGTCCCGGCAAGGCGCTCAAAGACGCGCTGAACTGAGACCATCGATTGAAGGTGGGGTGCTTAGCTCAGTTGGTAGAGCGGCGCTCTTACACGGCGTAGGTCGGGGGTTCGAGCCCCTCAGCACCCACCACCCGATGCAAAGGCGAACGGATCGTTCGCCTTTTTTCTTGCTGCGTCAATTTTCGTCCTAGAGAGTGCTCAAGCATGTTTGATTCCTTCCGCAAGTACAACAAGATCATCATGGTGTTCTTGTTCTTGCTGATCATTCCCTCGTTCGTGCTGTTCGGCGTCGATCGCTACCAAGGCGGCGGCCAGGGCGAGAAGGTCGCACGCGTGGCCGGCACCGACATCACGCGGCCCGAGTGGGATGCCCAGCATCGCAACGAGGTCGACCGGATTCGCCAGCAGGCACCCACCATCGACCCGGCGATGCTCGACTCTGATGCGGCGCGCTACGCCACGCTGGAGCGCATGGTGCGCGAGCGGGTGCTCGCGGCGGCAGCGTCGAAGTCGAACATGTCGGTGTCCGAGGAGCGGCTGGCGCGGCTGTTCGCGGCCGATCCGGGCCTGGCGAGCTTCCGCACCGCCGACGGCAAGTTCGATCGCGAGACCTTCATGCGGGCGACCGGACGCACGCCCGAACAGTACGAAGCCTCGGTGCGCGCCGACCTGGCGACGCAGCAGGTGTCGCTCGGGGTCTCGGGCACGGCCTTTGCCACGCCGGCCCAGGCCGCAGTCACGCTCAATGCCTTCTACGACCGCCGCGAGATCCAGGTCGCGCTCTTCAAGCCGGCCGACTTCGCGTCCAAGGTCAGCGTCAGCGACGCCGATCTCGAGGCCTTCTACAAGGCCCATACGGCGCAGTTCCAGCAGCCCGAACGCGCGAAGGTCGAGTACCTGGTGCTCGATCTCGAAGCCGCGAAGAAGAACATCGCCGTGAGCGAGGCCGACCTGCGCAGCTACTACGACCAGAACGCCGCCCGCTTCGGCTCCAAGGAAGAGCGGCGCGCGAGCCACATCCTGATCGCGGTGCCGCAGGGCGCGCCGGCCGCCGAGCGCGAGCAGGCCCGCAAGAAAGCCGAACAGCTGCTGGCCGACCTGCGCAAGGCACCCAACACCTTCGCCGAAGTGGCGCGCAAAAATTCGCAGGACCCGGGGTCGGCGGAGAAGGGCGGCGACCTCGACGTCGTGACCCGCGGCGCGATGGTCAAGCCCTTCGAGGACGCGCTGTTCGCGCTCAAGAAGGGCGAGATCAGCAACGTGGTGGAGACCGAGTTCGGCTATCACATCATCCAGGTCAACGACATCAAGCCGGCCGTGGTGCCGCCGTTCGACAAGGTGCGCGCGACCATCGAGAACGAAGTGCGCAGCCAGCAGGCGACGGCGGAATTCGCCAAGGCTGCCGAAGCCTTCACCGACATCGTCTACCAGCAGCCCGACAGCCTGCAGCCGGCGGCTGAAAAGCTCAAGCTGACGATCCAGACTGCGAGCAATGTCGCCCGCACGCCCCAGCCCGGCGCCACCGGCGCGCTGGCCAGCCGCAATTTCCTGAATGCGCTGTTCGCGCCCGACACGTTGGAGCGCAAGCACAACACGGAGGCGATCGAGATTGGCGCCAATCAACTGGCCTCGGGCCGGGTGGTGCAGTACGAACCGGCGCGCGCATTGCCGCTCGACGAAGTCAAGGACAAGGTGCGCACCCAGTTGGTCGCCGAGCGTGCGGCGGCGCTGGCGCGGGCCGAGGGCGAGGCGAAACTGGCGGCCTGGAAGACCGATCCGGCCGGCGCCAGCTTCGGCGCTCCGGTCACCGTGTCGCGGCTCGAGACCCAGTCGCAGCCGCTGCCGGTGATCGAGGTCGCGCTGCGGGCCGACACCGGCAAGCTGCCGGCACTGGTCGGCGCCGATCTGGGCACCCAGGGCTATGCCGTGGTGCGGGTGATCAAGAGCGTGCCGCGCACGCCGCCGGCACCCGAGATGGTCAAACAGGAGACCGAACAGTACGCCCAAGCGGTGGGCGGGGCCGAGACTGCCGCCTACTACAACCTGCTCAAGAACCGCTTCAAGGCCGAGATTCTGGTGCCGAAGCCTGCAGATTCGACGGTCGCCGCCGGACGCTAGCTTTTTTCACGCTACAATTGATGGCTTAGTGGTGGCTGTAGCTCAGCTGGTAGAGTCCCAGATTGTGATTCTGGTCGTCGTGGGTTCGAGTCCCATCAGCCACCCCAAAGACATTCGTCAGCAAACAGGCACTTCGGTGCCTGTTTTGCTTTGTGCGCCTGCTCGACGACCCGCCGCGCGAGATTGGCGCCCCATTCAAGCCCCAAACATGCCTGCCATTGACACAAACCCGTAGTCGAGACGGGGGTGTTTTTTTCTGCAGCCCGGCTTGCGGCAATTGGAATCTGAATTAAAATTTTGGCTTTCCAATTAGAGGATAAGCACAGATGGCTTCAACCCTTGCCGACATCAATTCCCAGATCAAGAAGCACGACGAGCAGATCGCGCAATTGCGCAAGCAAGCCGAAGATCTGCGGAATCAGGAGCGGGCTGGCGTTATCGAAGAGCTGCGCAAGAAGATCGCTGAATACGGCCTGACCGCCAGCGATCTCAAGCTCGGCGCGCGCGCCGGCAAGCGCAGTGCCACTACGGCGGCGCCCAAGAGCGCCGCCAAATACCGCAGCCCGACCGGCGAGACCTGGTCCGGCGGCCGTGGCCGCAAGCCGCGCTGGATCACCGAAGCTCTGACTGCCGGCAAGTCCCTGTCCGATTTCGAGATCAAGTAAGCCCGGCGGGTCCTCCCCACCAGGCCCATCAAAAAGCCCCGCGTCGCGGGGCTTTTTGCTTCCAGGGGCCGGCCTGCGCCGGCCCGTTGGTCGGAGCGAGCTCAATTCACCATGACCAGCTTGCCCTTGACGCCCCTTGAGCCCATGTGCGCATAGGCCGCCTTGAGTTCCGACATCGGCATGGTCTGGTCGATCACGGGCTTGATCTTGCCTTGGCCGTACCAGGTGGCCAATTCGGCCATCATCTGCGCATTGGCCTTGGGCTCGCGACGGGCGAAATCACCCCAGAACACGCCGACCAGCGAGGCGCCCTTGAGCAGCGTCAAATTCAGCGGCAGCGAAGGAATCGGGCCGGCCGCGAAACCGACGACCAGATAGCGGCCGCGCCAGCCGATGGAGCGGAATGCGGGCTCGGCGAATTCACCGCCGACCGGGTCGTAAATCACATCCGGGCCCTTGCCGTCCGTCGCTGCCTTGACGGCATCGCGGAAGGCATTGGGCAGCGCATGCGTGGTGTAGTTGATCGTGGCATCGGCGCCAATCGACTTGCAAAGCTCGCATTTCTCGTCGGTCGATGCGGCTGCAATGACGCGGGCGCCAGCGGCCTTTGCAATTTGGATGGCCGCGGTGCCGACGCCGCCGGCGGCTCCCAGCACCAATACGGTTTCGCCGACCTTCAATTGGGCGCGGTCCATCAATGCATGCCACGAAGTCGCGTAGATCATGATGAACGCGGCGGCGTCGACATGGCCGAAGCCTTCCGGCAATGGCATGCACAGCGCTGCGGGGGCCAGCGTGTGGGTGGCGAAACCGCCGGTGCCGGACAGGCAGGCGACGTTCTGGCCTACCTTCAGGTGCGTCACGCCTTCGCCGACCGCGGCGATCACGCCGGCATATTCGGATCCGGGGACGAAGGGCAGGGGCGGCTTCATCTGGTATTTGTTCTGCACGATGAGCAGGTCCGGGAAATTGAGGCTCGCGGCCTTGATTTCGATCAGCACCTGTCCCGGGCCCGGGCTGGGCGTGGGCAGTTCTTTCCAGGTCAGCGCCTCGACGCCGACGGGGTTCTCGCAGAGCCATGCGTGCATGCTCGTCTCTCCTGTGATTGAGTCTTGGGGCAACGGAAAATCCGGGCCATGATAGGCGGCTGTCCCGGTCGCCGCATGTCCCTGCCGTGACCCCACCCCCCCGCCTACAATCGCCGCCACAGACTGACGCCATGAAGATACTTATTTCGAACGACGACGGTTTCCAGGCGCCCGGCCTCGTCGCCCTGCACGACGCGCTGAAGGACATCGCCGAGGTCGAGGTCGTGGCCCCCGAGCACAACAACAGCGCCAAGTCGAATGCGTTGACATTGGCGGCGCCGCTGTACGTGCACAAGGCGCACAACGGCTTTCGCTACGTGACCGGCACGCCCGCCGATTGCGTGCACATCGCGCTCAAGGGGCTGCTCGACTACCGGCCCGATCTGGTGGTGTCCGGCATCAACAACGGCGCCAACATGGGCGACGACACCATCTATTCGGGCACCGTCGGGGCCGCCATGGAGGCCTATCTCTTCGGCATTCCGGCGATCGCCTTCTCGCAGATCGAGAAGGGCTGGGCGCACGTCGATGCCGCGGCGCAAGTGGCACGCCGCCTGGTCCAGCAGATCGAACGCGAGCAGCTGATCGGCGGCAACCCGTTCCTGCTCAACGTGAACGTACCGAACCTGCCCTTCGCTGAATTGAAGCCGGTCAAGGTCTGCCGGCTGGGCCGCCGCCATGCGGCCGAGAAGGTCATCACGCAGGACAGCCCGCGCGGCGAGACCATGTACTGGATCGCGGGCGCCGGCGGTGCCAAGGACAGCGGCGAAGGCACCGATTTCCATGCCACCGCGGCCGGCCATGTGGCCCTGACGCCGCTGCAGATCGACCTCACCGACCACGCGAATCTCGGGGACTGGAGCGACACCATGGCGCGTGTCGCGCGCAGCGCGGCGGGAGGCTGACCTTGGCAAGTCAACGGCCAGGTTTTCCGGTACGCCTGACGCCTACGGCCTCCGCGGCAACGCGCGGACGAATGCCGTCGGTGCCGGTCAAGCCGCTCGTTCCGACCACGCCCTCGATGGCGTCCGATGCGGTGCGCGCGCGGATGGTCCAGCGGCTCGCGGCCCAGGGCATCGCCGACGCCCGCGTGCTGCGCGCCATGGGCACCGTCGAGCGCCACCTGTTCGTCGACAGCGCGCTGGTCAACCAGGCCTACGAAGACACCAGCCTGCCGATCGGGCTGGGCCAGACAATCTCGAAGCCGAACGTGGTGGCGCGAATGATCGAACTGCTGCTGGGCGCCCCGGCGCTGGCCCACAAGCCCGTCGATCGCCTCGGTCGCGTGCTCGAGATCGGCACCGGCTGCGGCTACCAGGCGGCGGTGCTGAGCCACGTCGCGGCCGAGGTCTACAGCATCGAGCGGCTGCGCGGCCTGCACGAGAGGGCGCGGGTCAACCTGCGCCCGTTCCGGCTGGCGACGGTCCACCTGATGCTGGGCGATGGCATGGTGGGCTATGCGAAGGGCGCGCCCTATGCCGGCATCATCGCCGCTGCGGGTGGCGAGGCGGTGCCCGAGGCCTGGGTCGCGCAGTTGGCGGTCGGCGGCCGGATCGTCGCGCCGACCCACTCCGCGAGCGGCGGCCAGGCGCTGGTCGTGATCGACAAAACCGCTCGCGGCCTCGAGCGCCGCATTCTTGAGGCGGTCCACTTTGTCCCCCTAAAATCGGGAATTGCTTGAAGGGAAATAACACAATGCAGGGTATTGGCAATCGGAGCTGGCTCGCCGGCGTGATGCTGGCGGGTGCGCTCGTGATTGCGGGGTGTGGCGCACCGCGCGGTCCGGTGCCGGTCGAAGACCGCGGCACCATGTCGCAGGCGCCGGGTGCCGCGGCCCCCGGCTCGGGCGTGCCGGGCGGGCCCCCGATCACCACCGATGCGTCCGGCAAGCCGCTGCCGGGCATCGAGAACTACGGCAAGCCCGGCTACTACGCAGTGCGCCCGGGTGACACCATCCGCCGCATCGGCATCGAGACCGGTCAGACTTGGCAGAACATCGCGCGCTGGAACAATCTCGACAATCCGGACCTGATCGAAGTCGGCCAAGTGCTGCGCGTGATCCCGCCGACCGGCGCGTCGGCCACTGATGCCACCACGCGGCCTGTGACCCAGCCAATCGTCGCCCCGGCCACGTCGGCCGCGGCCGCGGCCGCGGCGGCGTCGTCGACGCCGGCCGGTGCCACGACACCCGCCCCTGCCGCCGGCGCGGCCACCAAGCCCCCAGCGACCGTCACGGCATCGCCGACGCCGCCGGCAGCGGCGTCGGGGGACGAGGACGTGGGCTGGATCTGGCCTGCGCAGGGTTCCTTGATCGCCGGCTTCGACGAAGCCAAGAACAAGGGCCTCGACATCAGCGGCAAGGCGGGCGACTCGGTGCTGGCGGCAGCGGACGGTCGCGTCGTCTATGCCGGCGCGGGCTTGCGCGGCTATGGCAACCTGATCATCCTCAAGCACAACAACACCTACCTCACGGCGTATGCGCACAACCGCACCCTGCTCGTGAAGGAAGACCAGTCGGTGCAGAAGGGCCAGAAGATTGCCGAGATGGGCAACAGCGACGCCGATCGCGTGAAGCTGCACTTCGAGATCCGCCGCCAGGGCAAGCCGGTCGATCCGGCCCGCTATCTGCCGGTGCGCTGATGCCATGGCCGCCACTCGCCCTCATCGCACCGCGGACGTGCGGCGAGCGGCGGGCAACGGCGGCGTTCTTCCCCTGGCGCGGATCGCCGAATCCGATCCGGACGACAGGGTCGGCGAGGCGCTGCCCGGCGAACTGGGCGCCAGCGACTCGCTGACGCTCTACCTGCGCGAGATCCGCCGCACCGAGCTGTTCACGCCCGACGAGGAATACCGCACCGCCTGCGCCGCGCGCAGCGGCGACTTCGCGGCGCGGCAGTCGATGATCGAGCACAACCTGCGCCTGGTGGTCAACATCGCCAAGGGCTACCTGGGCCGTGGCGTGCCGATGGCCGACCTGATCGAGGAGGGCAACCTCGGGCTGATGCACGCGATCAACAAGTTCGAGCCCGAGCGAGGCTTCCGGTTCTCCACCTACGCGACCTGGTGGATCCGGCAATCGATCGAGCGTGCCGCCATGATGCAGGCCCGCGCCATCCGCCTGCCGGTGCACGTGGTGCGCGAACTGCACCAGGTCATGCGGGCGCGCCGCACGCTCGAGGGCGATGCCGAGTTCCTGTCCCGCCGGCCCGATGGCGTGCGGGTCGAAGACCTGGCCGCACTGCTGGGGCGCGAAGTCCAGGAGGTCGCCGACCTGCTGGCGCTGGCGGAGGCGCCGCGTTCGCTCGATGCCGGCAGCGAGCGCGGCGACGACAGTTTCACGCTGGCCGATACCGTGGCATCGGACGACGAGGGCGGCGACCCCACGGGTGTGACGCAGACGCACGAGGTCGAGCAGCTGCTGGGTCGCTGGATCCTGGCGTTGAGCGAGCGCGAACGCGAAGTGCTCGAAGGCCGCTTCGGGCTGCATGACCGCGATCCCGAGACGCTCGAGGTGCTCAGCCTGCGCCTCGGCCTCACGCGCGAACGCGTGCGGCAGATCCAGAACGAGGCGCTGGCCAAGATGCGCCGGCAGCTGGCGCGCGCCGGCGTGCAGCGCGATGCCCTTCTGTAGGGGCGGGGCCGGAGGTCCGCCGCCGCCCTGAGACAATCCGGGGATGACGGAAGCTACAGACAAAAAGGAAGCGCCCGCTGCGTACGATGAATGGCTGCGGGTCGAGTCGCTCGACCTCGATGCCCAGGGCGTGGCGCACAAGGCCGACGGCATGGTGGTGTTCATCGAGGGCGCCTTGCCGTTCGAGGAGGTGCGCCTCAACGTGCACCGCAAGAAGAACAACTGGGCCCAGGGCACGGTCACCGCGATCCGCAAGGAGTCCTCCCAGCGCGTGCGCCCCGGCTGCCCGCATTTCGGCCTGCATGCGGGCGCCTGCGGCGGCTGCAAGATGCAGCACCTCGATGCGGCCGCGCAGGTCGCCGTAAAGCAGCGTTCGCTCGAGGACAACCTCTGGCATCTCGGCAAGGTGCGGCCCGAGAACGTGCTGCGGCCGCTCGAGGGGCCGGCCTGGCACTACCGCTACCGGGCCCGGCTGTCGGTGCGCCACGTGGTCAAGAAGGGCACCGTGCTGATCGGCTTCCACGAGCGCAAGAGCCGCTACCTGGCCGACATGCAGGTGTGTCCGGTGCTGCCGGCGCAGGTCAGCGCCATGCTGATGCCGCTGCGTGCGCTGATCGGCTCGATGGATGCGCGCGAGACCTGTCCGCAGATCGAGCTGGCCTGCGGCGATTCGCCGGGCGGGACCGGCCTCGGCGTGATCGCCCTGGTGCTGCGACACCTTGAGCCGCTGTCCGCGGCCGACGTGGCGCGCCTCAAGGACTTCGCCGCGGGCAACGAGGGCGTGCAGTGGTGGCTGCAGTCGAAGGGGCCCGAGACCGTCAAGCTGCTCGAAGAAGGCGGACCGGCCCTGGCCTACACGCTGCCCGAGTTCGGCGTCACGATGCCTTTCAAGCCGACCGATTTCACCCAGGTCAATCCGCACATCAACCGGGTGCTGGTCGGGCGCGCGCTGCGCCTGCTCGACGTCCGGCCCGACGAACGCGTGATCGACTGGTTCTGCGGCCTCGGCAACTTCACGCTGCCGCTCGCCAGCCGGGCCCGCGAGGTGCTCGGCATCGAGGGCAGCGACACGCTGGTGGGGCGCGCCGGCGCCAACTACGAGCGCAACCGCGCCGCCGTGCCCGGCCGCCGCGCGCTGTCGCCGACGACCTTCGTCGCCCGCAACCTGTTCGACATGACGCCGGCGATGCTGGTGGCCGACGGTGCCGCCGACAAATGGCTGGTCGATCCGCCGCGCGAGGGCGCCTTCGCGCTGGCCAAGGCGCTCGCCGACCTGCACCAGCAGGTCGAGCCGCACGACGGCGGCTGGACGCCGCCGAAGCGCATCGTCTATGTCAGCTGCAACCCCTCGACGCTGGCGCGCGATGCCGGCCTGCTGGTGCACCAGGCTGGCTACCGCTGCACCCATGCGGGCGTGGTGAACATGTTCCCGCACACGGCGCACGTCGAGTCCATCGCGGTCTTCGAGCGGGCATGAAAAAAGGGCCCCTCGGGGCCCTTTTGTGATGACGGCAGAAAGTGGCTCAGTCCCTTTCGCCGCCGAAGATGCCGAGCAGGGCCAGCAGGCTCTGGAACACGTTGAAGACGTCGAGGTACAGCGCCAGCGTGGCACTGATGTAGTTGGTCTCGCCACCGTCGATGATCTGCTTCAGGTCGTACAGCATGTAGGCCGAGAAGATGCCGATGGCCGCCACCGAGATGGCCAGCATGCCGGCGCTCGAGCCGACGAAGATGTTGATGATGGCGCCGAACATCAGCACCAGGGCGCCGACGAAGAGCCACTTGCCCATGCCCGACAGGTCGCGCTTGATCACGGTGGCGAGCGAGGCCATGACGAAGAACACTCCGGCGGTGCCGCCGAAGGCCGTCATGATGAGCTCGGAGCCATTCTTGAAGCCCAGCACCATCGCGATCAGGCGCGACAGCATCAGGCCCATGAAGAAGGTGAAGCCCAGCAGCACAGGAACGCCGGCCGCCGAATTCTTGGTCTTCTCGATCGCGAACATGAAGCCGAAGGCGCCGCCCATGAAGACGATCAGGCCCAGGCCGCCGGTCAGCGAGCGGGTGATGCCGGTGGCGACGCCCAGCCAGGCGCCCAGCACGGTGGGCAGCAGGCTCAGTGCCAGCAGCCAGTAGGTGTTGCGCAGGACGCGCTGGCGCTCCGCCTGCGGCAGCGTCTGGCCGTAGCCGACGGAGGTGTCGAGGGTGTTGAGGCGGTCGTTCATTGCTGAAGCTCCTGGGTTGGCTGCAACGCTGCAGGTGGGCGCATTCTAGGGGGCTGCAAGGCCGGGCCGGCAGAAAAACCCCGACATCGAACATTCCTGCCTTCGCCGGGGTCGGCCCCCATCCTGAACGCTATGCTTGCGGGTTGCTCAACTTTCCTGCAAGACCATGAAGACCAAATCCTTTCTCGAACTGTCCGACCTCAAGGCGATCGCCGCCGCAGCCGAGGCCGAGGCGCTCAAGAACAACTGGGCCGTGACGATCGCGATCGCCGACGACGGCGGCAACCTGCTGTGGCTGCAGCGCCTCGATGGCGCAGCGGCCTTGTCGTCCCACATCGCGCCGGCCAAGGCCCATACGGCGGCCATGGGGCGGCGCGAGAGCAAGACCTACGAGGACATGATCAACGGGGGCCGCACTTCGTTCCTGACCGCGCCGGGCGTGCAGGGCTTGCTCGAAGGCGGCGTGCCGATCGTCAAGGACGGCCAGGTCATCGGCGCCGTCGGCGTCAGCGGCGTCAAGTCGAACGAGGATGCGCAGATCGCCAAGGCCGGCATCGCCGCGCTGGGCCTCTGACACGGCGTCGCGCCAAACAGAAACGCCGTCCTTTTGGACGGCGTTTTTCATGGCTCAACGTGAAAAAAAAGCTTGGCTGGTCGGCGAACCGTTGGCTAGCAAAAAACGACCCTTCGGAGAAGAATCTCCTCGAGTCGCCCCACGATGAAACTTGCGCGAGGGGCGAGGCCGATCCTATTTGGTCAGGATCAGCTTGCCGAGTTTGGTGGCTTGCAGGCGGTAAAGCGAGCCGTTGTGAAGGATCCCGACGGCCTTGCCGCCCTTGAGGAGATCGGCGCTCTCGAGCAGGGGAGCGGGGCGGGCCGTTTCGGCAGCAGCACGACCGCCGCCCGCCTGATCCAGCGAGGGATGGTTCAGCACGGTGAAGGCGTTGGGTGTTGCGGACATTCGATGACTCCTGTTTCGAATCGGTTTGTTAATGATAACCATTCTCAATTAAAAGTCAATCGCGGCGATCGGTTTTTTTGACTTGCACGCCGCGCTTGTTCGCCCTTACTTGGGATCGGGCTCGGTGATGAAGCCGATCTTGCGCACTCCGGCTTCCCGGGCCGCCGACATCGCCTTCGCCACGCGCTCGTAACGCACCGCCTTGTCGCCGCGGATGTGGAGCTCGGGCTGCGGCTGCTTGGCCGCCTCGGCGGCCAGCCGGCCGACCAGTTCGGCGTCTTCGATCTTCTGTTCGTTCCAGAAGTAGCTGCCATCGGCCGCCACAGTGAACACGATGTTCTGCGGCTTGGTCTGCTCGGGCTCGCTGCTGGCGCGCGGCAGATCGATGTTCACGGCGTGCTTCATCACGGGCACCGTGATGATGAAGATGATCAAGAGCACCAGCATGACGTCGACCAGCGGCGTCATGTTGATCTCGTTCATGACCTCGTCGGGTTCGTCCTGGGTTCCGAAAGCCATGGCGGTCAGACCTTCTTGAGGGGCACGACCGTGGCTTCGCCGCCGCCGCTCTGGACCCGGGCGCCGGTCACGAAGTAGGCGTGCAGGTCGTGGGCGAAGCTGTTGAGCTTGGTCAGCACGAACTTGTTGCCGCGCACCAGGGCGTTGTAGCCCAGCACCGCGGGAATCGCGACCGCCAGGCCGAGGGCCGTCATGATCAGCGCCTCGCCGATCGGGCCGGCCACCTTGTCGATGGTCGCCTGGCCGGCGGAGCCGATGCTCATCAGCGCGTGATAGATGCCCCAGACAGTGCCGAACAGGCCGATGAAGGGCGCCGTGGAGCCCACCGATGCGAGCACCGCCAAGCCGGTCTGCAGCCGTGCCGTGAACTCGTCGATGCCGTTGCGCAGCGCGCGGGTGATCCAGTCGCTGACATCGAGCGCGTCATGCAGGTGGGCCTTGGTGTTGCGATGGTGGGCGGCAGCTTCACGGCCTTCGAGCGCCAGCGCCCGGAAGGGGTTGGCGTCGTCCTTGCCGAGCTTGGCGAGCGCGGTGGCGAAGTCTTCGCTGTGCCAGAAGTCCTGCGAGTGCTTCGCGAGGCGCTTGTACCGGACGACGTCGATCGCCTTGATCAGGATCACGATCCAGGAGGCAAGCGACATGCCGATCAGCAGCAGCGCGACAGCCTTGGTGACGAAGTCGCCTTGCTGCCAGACATTCATCAGGCCGAATTGGGAATCCATATGAAACTACTCCAAGAAAACTATTTGAGAACCCAGTTGATCGGCACGTTGAACTCCATCGGCTCGACGACCCCATTGCGTTTGCCCGGCAGGTAGCGCCAGCTCATCACGGCCTGCCGTGCCGCTTCGTCGAGGCGTTCATAGCCGCTCGACTGCCGGATGCTGGCCTCCTTGGGAAGCCCGTCGACCCCGATCAGCACCCGCACGATCGTCTTGCCCTGCTCGCCGAGCCGCTTGCTCATGGCGGGATAGACCGGCTTGGGGTTCTGCAGGTAGTCGGCATCAGTCGACGGCAGCTGTACCGAGGGCGGTGCGGGCGGCGCCGGCGGCGGCGCGGGAGGGGCCGGCGGCGCGGGAGGGGCCGGCGGGGCAGGCGGCGGGGGCGGTTCGATGCTGCCGGTGGGCGCGTTCGGCGCCGGCGTCGGCTTGGGCTCGCGGATCGCCTGCGGACGCGGTGGTGGCGGCGTCTTGGCGATCTGGGGCTTGGGGGCGGGCGGTGGCGGCGGAGGCGGGGGGAGTTCCTTCGGCTTCGGCGGCTCGATGAACTCGCTCAGGATCTCGACCGGGATCACCACCTCGGCGGCGCGGCGCAGCAAGCCGCTTTGCAGGGCCCAAAGCGCCGCGACGTGGAACAGCACCACGCTGCCCGCGATGATGGCATTGCGCGACAGGCCAAGGGCCGAGGGAGGCGGGGAAAAGCGGTCAGACACGATCAACCATTCGAATACGAGAGGCGCAAAGAGTGCCCCGTTGCAGCAGAACCGCTACGCTACGCTGAAAAATCTACTTGCGAAAAATCCACCAGACCGAGCTGGCGACCAGGATCAGGCTGCCGCAGACAGCTGCGAAGAGTTCCATGCGTTGCTTTCCTTGATGGAATTGGCAAGCTGGATCGCCTGGGCGCCGGTGTCGCGGTGAAGCGCGGCGACCGGATGCGAGGCGCTGCACTGCGCGACCACTTCGCGCGCGCAGCCTTCGCACTGGCCGCATTGGGTGGCTACGCCGAGTTCGAACTGCACTTCGTCAAAGGTCATTCCGGCGCGTGCATGGCGCGCGATTTCACGGTCGGAGACTCGGCGGCAGACGCAGACGATCATGGCGGTGAAGGCGGCTTGTGGCTGGCTTGATTGAAGAGGACTCGATTATAAATACGAATTCTTCGCATTTGCAATAACTATCCAGCCCGCGGGGTCGGGAAGTTGCCCGCTTTGCCTAGAGTTCCGACCACATCCGAAGCAGGTTGTGATATTGGCCGGTGAGCGCCACTGATTCCTCGCACTCGCCGACCCGCCCGCGCAGCTTCTGGATGACCTGGTCGAGTTCGAACAGCATGGCGCGTTGGCGCTCGTCGCGCACCATGCTCTGCAGCCAGAAGAACGAACAGACGCGGGCGCCCCGGGTCACCGGGTGGACCCGGTGCAGGCTGCTGGACGGGTAGAGGATCAGGTCACCGGCCGGCAGCTTGACTTCATGCGTTCCGTAGGTGTCGACCACCTCCAGTTCGCCGCCCTCGTAGTCCTCCGGGTTGCACAGGAAGAGGGTGCATGACAGGTCGGTGCGCAGTTGCTCGCCGGTGCCCGGGACGGCGCGCACCGAACCGTCGACGTGCAAGCCGTAGTGCTCGCCGCCTTCGTAGCGATTGAACAGCGGCGGCACGAAGCGCAGCGGCAGGGCGGCGGCGAAGAACAGCGGATTGCGCGACAGCGCCGCCAGGATGACCCGGCCGAGCTCGCGGCCGACCGGCGACTGCTCCGGCAACTGCCGGTTGCGCTTCACCTGCGCGCCCTGGTCGCCGACGGTCTCGCGGCCATCGACCCAGTCGGTGGCGTCCAGGGTGGCTCGAATCTTGTGCACCTGTTCGGCGCTCAGCACATCGGGCACGTGCAGCATCATCTTCAGGATTCCTCAAAGAAAAAGCCCCGGCAGGCCGGGGCTCGAGTGTCGCACCGCGAAGATGCGCGCGGGTTGATCGGCGTCAGAACGCGAAGTTGGCGGTCAGGCGTGCCGAACGCGGAATGCCCGGCGTGTAGCGGTAGCCGCTCTTGTTGATCGCCGCCACGTACTGCTCGTCGAAGATGTTGTAGACGTTCAGCTGCAGTTCGACGTTCTTGCTGAGGCGGTACGAGGCCATGGCGTCGAATACCCAGTAGGCGTCCGTGTAGGCCGGCGTGCCGATGGCGCCGTCGGTGCCGCGATGCAGCTTGCCGTTGTAGCGTGCACCGCCGCCGATGGTCAGGCCGAAGGGCAGCTGGTAGCTGGTCCACAGCGTGAAGGCGTTCTTGGGGGTGTAGGCCAGCACGTCGCTGCCGTCGGCGGTCACGGCCGGGCCGCTCTGGACCGACGTGTCCATGGTGGTGAAGCCGGCGCTGACACCCCAGTTGTCGGTGATCGCTCCGGCGGCGCCGAGCTCGATACCCTGCACGCGCTTCTTGCCGGTCTGGTAGTACAGCAGCGTGGTCGGATCCTGCACCACTTCGTTCTTGACCTCGGTGCGGTAGAGCGCGGCAGTCAGCGACAGGTGCTTGTTCAGCACGTCCCACTTGGTACCGACCTCGTAGGTGGTGGCTTCCTGCGGGTTGAAGTCGACGCGCGAGGCGCTGCTGCCGGTGCCGCCCGCCGCCAGGGCGAAGTTGGCGCCGCCCGGCGGCTGGGAGGAGGTGCCCCAGGCCGCGTAGATGCTGCCGTTCTCGGCCGGCTTGTACACCACGCCGAGCTTGCCGCTCCAGAGGTCGCCCGAGGTCGACAGGTCGGTCGGGGTGATGGCACGCGACGGCAGCGTCAGCGCGGTCGCCGAGTAGCTGGTGTCGTAGTGGTCGTAGCGCACGCCGCCCGTGAGCTGCCATTGCTCATTGATCTTCATGGTGTCGAAGGCGTACAGGCTGACCGTGTCGGTCTTGCCGAACGAGCCCGTGCCGTTGGAGATCCGGTTGTAGCCGGTCACGTTCGGGTTCGGGTTGTACAGGTTGGCGACCGGCCAGGAACCGGCCGGCGCGAAGGTCGTGTTGACCGAGGCGAAGCCCGGGGCGTAGAAGTTGCCGAGCGTCTGTTCCTCACGCAGCAGTTCGAGACCGAAGTTCGCGGTATGGCTGAAGGCGCCGGTGTTGAACTTGGACGACAGGCTGGTCTGGTTCAGGATGATGGTGTTTTCCTGATCCTTGTTGGTCGGCAGGTTGCGCGTGACGGTCCAGCCCAGCGGGTTGTTCGGGTTCGGCGTGTTGATGAAGCCGGCCGTGACCGCGGGCACCGTGCCGCGGTAGGTACTGGTCTGGCCCACGCGCGTGGCCGTGAGGCCGCCGAGCATGAACGAGGTCAGCATGTAGTCCTGCTGGGTCTTGCCGTAGCGCGTGATGTTGCGCAGCGTCATGTCGGGCGTGATGTCGTGCTCGACGCGCGCGGTGAACATGTCGGCCGTGACGTCGTTGAAGTCGGACGTGGTGCCGTAGAAGTTCTTCGAATCGACGGGCTGCGCGTAGTTGAGGAAGGTCCGGCGCAGGATCGGCGAATTGATCAGCAGCGCGTCCGGCGTGGTGTAGCCCGGCAGGCCGATGGTCGGCACGCCGCCGTCGGGCACGTTGTCCTGCTTCACGTGCAGGTAGTCGAGGTACACGCGCGTCGGCGTGTTGAGGCCGAAGGCGATCGAGGGCGCGAAGCCCCAGCGCTTGTTCTTGACTTCGTCGCGGCCGGCGACACCGCCGTCTTCGGCGACGGCATTGATGCGGAAGGCGGTGGCCGAGCCGTCGGCAGCGCCGATCACGCGGTTCCAGTCGAGCGTGCCGCGACCGAAGTCGGCACTGCCGTAGGTGAGCGAGCCCGAGAAGCTGTTCTCGAGCTTCGGCTTCTTGCTGATCAGGTTGATGTAGCCGGTCGGCGAGGTGCGGCCGACGTCGGTGCCCGAGGGGCCCTTGACCACTTCGACCTGCTCGATGTTGAACATGTCGCGCGATATCGAGCCGAGGTCGCGCACGCCGTCGACGAAGATGCTGCTCGAAGCATCGAAGCCCCGCATGAAGATCGAGTCGCCGGTGCTGGTGTTGCCGTTCTCGCCCAGGAAGAAGGCGCCGGCGCCCGGGGTGTTGCGCAGCGCCTCGGTCAAGGTGGTGGCGCCTTGCTCGCGCATCAGCGCTTCAGGGATCACCTGGATCACCTGCGGGATGTCGACCAGCGGCGCGGTGAACTTCGGGTTGGCCGAGTTCTCGACCCGGAACTCGTCCGCCGTGCTGTCCTCGACGCGCACTTCCTTCAGCGTGTTGTTGGAAGTCTGCGCAATGGCAGGCGCTGCCAGGGCGATCAGCGTGGCGGCGGCAGCGGCGCTGCCGAAAGGTGGGAGCGCGCGCGCGACAGCGTGCTTGCGGCTCTTGATGTAGGCCATGAGATTCTCCGAGAGGAATGAAAACCGGGAACTCGACTGGCGGGTCCCGCGCGGCCTCGGCGTCGCGGCGGCGGGATTGGCTGGGTGAGTTGTTTCGCGGAATCGCGAAGTGACTGAATGATAATGAATCTCAATACGCTTGTTAACACGGCGTTCACATTGAGAGGAAATTCGGAGAGCCCAGCGATTTCTCGTTGCTTGCGAGCAACGATTTGGTGTCAATAGACGTCGCGGCGGTAACGGCCGGCGGCCGCGAGTTCGCGCATGAGCGCGTCGCCTGCAATCTGGCGCAGCGCGGCATCGACGCCGGAGGCCATGCCTTGCAGGCTGCCGCAGACATAGATCGCGGCACCGCCTGCGATCCAGGCACGCGCCTCGTCGAGCCGTTGCAGCAGGCGGTGCTGGACGTAGAGCCGTTCGGCCTGGTCGCGCGAGAACACCATGTCGAGTCGCCGAAGCACCCCGGCTTGCTGCCAGGCTTCGATCTCTGCACGGCAAAGGAAATCGTGCTGCGCGTTGCGTTCGCCGAAGACCAGCCAGTTGTCGTGCCGGCCCTGCGCTGCGCGGGCGCGCAGGTGGCTGCGCAGCCCGGCCAGCCCGGTGCCGTTGCCGATCAGCAGCAGCGGACGCTCGAGGTTTTCGCCGAGCCGGAAATTGCGGTGCGGACGCAGTTGCAGCTGGACCGTGTCGCCCAGGCGAAGGGCCGAGGTCAGCAAGCCGGAAGCGGCGCCGAGCCTGCCATCGGGGCGCTGCTCCTGGCGCACCAGCAACTCGAGGCTCCCGTCGGCGGGGATCGAGGCGATCGAATAGTCGCGCGGCCGTCCGGGATCGCTGGCGAGGGCGAGCCGCGCGATGTCGCCGGATTCCCAGCCAGCGGCCGGTGCGGCCATCGGCGTGAAGGCCAGTCGGTACACCGGCGCGCCGGCGCTGCCTTCATTGAGGAGCGAGCGCGACGCCAGTCGCCACGGCATGGCGGCCGCCGCTGCGGCGTCCGAGGCGTCTGTTGTGTCGTCGGCCGCCGCGCCGCCGCCGCACTGCGCCTGCCAGGCGGCCAGGGTGGCGGGCTCGGCATTGTCGACCTCGATGCGGTCGAAGCTGCGGGTCGCGCCGGCCGCGTGCAGCCATTCGTCGAGCAGGCGGCCGAAGCGGCAGAAGTTGGCGTACTGGCGGTCGCCCAGCGCGAGCACCGCATAGCGCAGCGAAGACAGCTCGGCCTTCGCACCCATCACGTGCTCGGCGAACCGGCTGGCGCCGTCGGGCGCATCGCCTTCGCCATACGTGCTGGCGATGAAGAGGGCCTTCGGCGCTCGCCGCAGCAGGTCGATATCGACCTCGTTGAGCGGCATCACCCGCGCCGGTGTCCCGGCCGCATGCAGCCAGCCGCCGGTCTGCCATGCGAGGGCCTCGGCCTGGCCGGTCTGGCTGGCATACAGCACCAGGGTGGCGGCGCCGGCCCCGCTGCCGGCCAGCGCAGAGGCCCTCCGCTTGCTGGCGACGCGTTGCCGGCGCCGCCGCCAGTAGATCGCGGCGCATAGCGCGGCATAGGCGAACACGGTGAAGCTGGCGGCGAGCGCCCGCAGGGTCGGCTCGGTCACTGGATTGGCCAGGCGGGGCTGGCGAAGGCGCGCGGGCCCTGTTCTGCGCGGCACACGAACAGCGCCGCCACGTCGCGGCGGCGGGCAAAGGCCAGGCCGTCATCGGGACCCAGCACGGTCAGCACGGTGGCCAGCGCGTCGGCCTCCATGCACTCGGGATGCAGCACCGTCACCGAAGCCAGCGCATGTCGGACCGGCTCGCCGGTGCGCGGATCGAGCGTGTGCGACCAGCGCCGTCCCTGGTGCTCGCGGACATGCCAGCGGTCACCCGAGGTCGCGATCGCCAGGCCGTCGAGCGGCACCCGGTGCGTGTGGCCGGGCAGCGCGTCGACCAGCACCTGCCACGGATCGCCGCCGGGGCGACGGCCAGCCGCGCGCAGCTCGCCGCCGACCTCGACCAGGAAATCGCCGATTCCGAGTGCCTGCAGCGCAGCGGCGACCTGGTCGACCGCGAAGCCCTTGGCGACGCCCGACAGGTCGAGCGCCGCGCCGCCCGGCTGGATGGCGGTCCGGGTTTCGGGGTCCAGCGCCAGGCGCTGCCAGCGCACGCGTGCACGCGCCTGCGCGATCGCAGCGGGGGAGGGTGGCCCGTCGTTCGAGGCGTCGGCACCGAAACCCCAAAGCGCGACCAGCGGGCCGATGCTCGGATCGATCGCCCCGTCACTGGCCGCGGCCCATTGGAGGGCGCAGGCCAGCACCTTGGCGAATTCGGGTTCGAGCACGTGCCGGCTGCCGGCTTCGGCATGGTTGAAACGGCGGATGTCCGAGCCTGCTTCCCACGTGCTCATCTGCGCGACCACGCGATCGAGCGCGGCCTGGGCGGCGGTTCGCACGTCTTCGAGCGCGACCATGCGCGGGTTGTCGAAGCGCAGCGACCAGGTCGTGCCCATGCTGCGGCCGGCCAGCGCCTGCAGGCTGGCAGGATCGGCAGGGCGCGGCCGGGGCGTGTTGGCGTAGCCGCCGGCAGCCCAGGACACGAAGGACGCTCGCCGGGGCGCCGGGACTTTCGCGATCGGACTCAGGGCATCACTTCCAGGGTTGCGGCGTAGCTCAGGCGCCGTTCCTTGGCCTGCGGCACCGAGGTCTTCTTGTCGGCGGTGCTGGCGTCGAGCCAGTACATGCCGGCTTCCGGCCAGGTCACGCTGAACTGGCCCTTGGCATCGGTCTTGACCTTGAGCTCGTCGAGCTTGTCGCGATAGCGCGTGTTGCCCAGCGTGACCGTGACCTCGAGGTCCTTGGCGGGCTGGCCGTCGAGCTGCAGCGTGAAGGCGGTCTTCTCGCCCTTCACCAGGTCGGTCGGGTTGGCCGTGACCAGTTCGAGGCCCTTGCCGCTGGCACGCAGCGCGCTGGGCTTGCCGACGGTGACGAAGGTCTCGTTGCGGCCCGCCGATTGCGTGACCTCGACCTCGGTCGCATCGGCCGGGATCTGGCTGGCGATGTTCTCGGGCGTGCCGCGGGCGCGCCTGGTCTGGCCGGTCGCCTTGTCCTTCCAGCGTGCGAAGACGCCTTCGTTGACCAGGGCCAGGCGGTAGGTGCCTGGCTGCGTGAGGTTCAGGTCGAAGCCGGCCCGAAGCTTGCCCTTGAACATGTTCTCGGGCTTGACCGTGCTGCCGTCGGGCGCCGTGACCGCCAGGCTGTCGAGGTTCAGCGGGTTGTGGTTGAAGAAGAACAGGTCGTTCGACACCGCGGCGTCGACCGTGATCCAGTCGGCCTTCGACAGCACGGTGCTCGACGGCATCAACCAGGCGTTGTGGGCCTGGACGGCCGCTGTGCCGGCGCAGAGGGCGATGCCGAGAGCGAGGGTGCGCAAGGAGAGCTTCATGATGGGTTCCCGGGAAGTTGGTGACGAAGTTGAATCAGGGCTTGAGTTCGAGCGAGACCTCGCCCAGCTCGCTGTTGCCGGCGACCTGCGATTGCTCGGCCTTGGCCGGCGGCCACTGGAAGGGAATGCTCACGATCTCGCGGCCGCCGACCTCGCGCGCCGCCTCGACATACAGCTTGTAGGCGCCGGGCGCCAGCTTGGGCAGCGCCACTGAACCCTCGGACACGGCGATCTGGTGCTTGCCGGCCGGCCGCGTCGCGCTGCTCACGCCATCGGTCGGCATCTGCAGTTCGCGGCCGGTGCGGCGCCACCACTGGCGCAGGTCCTTCAGCCACTTGGTGCCTTCGCCCTCGGCGCTGCCCTTGTTCTTGACGTCATACCAGACCGCCAGCGTGCCGGCCACCGACTGGTCGGGCCGCTCGATCCAGGCCGCCACGTAGGGGCGGTGGTACTCGGCCACGTTGAGGCGCGGCACTTCGACGTTGACCGTGAGCCCCGCGGCGAAGGCCGGTGCGCCGAACAGTGCGGCGAGCGCGAGGGAATAGCGAACTTGCACGAAAGACCTCTTTCCTGGATCAGTGGATGAACAGCAGCGCGAGCAGCACCGGGATCACCAGGCCCATGCCGACCATCGGCCAGGTGAAGGGCCGGCTGCCGGCGTGCATCTTGAGAATGAAAAGTCCGGTGATCGAGAACACCAGCGTGGCGGCCGCGAAGATGTCGATGAACCAGCTCCAGGCCGCGCCGGTGCTGCGCCCCTTGTGCAGGTCGTTGAAATAGGAGAGCCAGCCGCGGTCGGTCCGCTCGTACTCGGCTTCGCCGTCGATCAAGCTCAGCCGCAGCCAGGCATCGCCGCCCGGGCGCGGCAGCGACAGGTAGATCTCGTCGTCCGACCATTCGGCGTCGCGGCCGGCGGTGTCGACCGCCCACTGCGCCTGTATCCAGGCCTGCAGTTCGGCGGGCAGTTCGGCCTTGCCCTTGCGGGCCTTGGCGGCGGGGAGTTCCTTCAGCAAGGCTGCGCGCAAGACGTCGTCGACGGTGGCGGTCCGGCTCGTCACCTTCGGCCTGGCCTCGATGCTGGCCGCATGGTTGAGCGTGAAGCCCGTGATGCCGAACAGCAGCAGCCCGATCAGGCACAGCGCCGAGCTGACCCAGTGCCATTCGTGCAGGGTCTTGAGCCAGTAGGCGCGGCGGCGGTTGTCGGTGGAGGCGGCGGTCATCGGAGCGGGCGATTCTAGCCGCTCAAATGCGAATGAATTCTATTTGCAGGTTGCTTGGCTGCACCCGGCGCGGTAGCCAGATACGCAGGAAGGTCCCGTCAAATATGGCATTGCCGCTCCTTTTTCGATAGCAATGAAGTTTCGTAAAGAAAAAAAAGCGGGGCATCGCCCCGCTCGCCGCAAGCCCCGCCGGCTTATTCGGTCTCGCCCATCTGCGACTGCAGGTAGTTCTGCAGGCCGACCTTGCCGACCAGGTCGATCTGGGTCTCGAGGAAATCGATGTGTTCCTCGGTGTCGTCCAGGATCTCCTGCAGCAGGTCGCGCGAGACGTAGTCGCGCACGCTTTCGCAGTGGGCGATGCCGGCCTTGATGGTCGCCTGCGCGCCGGTCTCGGAGCGCAGGTCGCATTCGAGGATCTCGGGGACGTCTTCGCCGACCTGGAGCTTGGCCAGGTCCTGCAGGTTGGGCAGGCCGTCGAGCATGAAGATCCGGTCCATGATCCGGTCGGCGTGCTTCATCTCGCCGATCGACTCGTCGTATTCCTTCTTGGCCAGCTTGTCGAGGCCCCAGTGCTTGAGCATCCGGTAGTGCAGGAAATACTGGTTGATCGCGGTCAGCTCGTTCTTGAGTTGCGCCTGCAGATGGTCGATGACTTGGGGGTCGCCCTTCATGGTTTTTCCTTGTTCTTAAAGAGGCGATTGTGCGAGTCCGCCGGGCGGCCGCGCAAGCAAACCCATGCGCCAATGGTCTGCATGCGGGTGAGGGTGATAGGTGTTCGCATTCATAGGGGTGGGCAATGCAATCAATAGCCCATGGCTATCTGAAAGCCGATATTGGTAGTTATACTAATCACTCGCACTTTTCATCAGCCTCCAAGGAAACTCAATGTCCCTGATCAACACAGAAATCATCCCGTTCAAAGCCACCGCGTATCACAACGGCAAGTTCGTGCCTGTCAGCAACGACAACTTCAAGGGCAAGTGGTCCGTCGTCGTGTTCTACCCGGCCGACTTCACCTTCGTGTGCCCGACCGAACTGGGTGACCTGGCCGATCACTATGCCGAATTCCAGAAGCTCGGCGTCGAGGTGTATGGCGTGTCGACCGACACCCACTTCACGCACAAGGCCTGGCACGACACGTCCGAGACCATCGGCAAGGTGCAGTACCCGCTGATCGGCGACCCGAGCCAGCAACTGGCGCGCGCCTTCCAGGTCCTGATCGAAGAAGGCGAAGACGCCGGCCTGGCCTACCGCGGCACCTTCGTGATCGACCCCGAAGGCAAGATCAAGACCATCGAAGTGCACGACAACGGCATCGGCCGCGACGCCGCCGAACTGCTGCGCCGCGTGAAGGCTGCCCAGTACGTCGCCGCTCACCCGGGCGAAGTCTGCCCCGCCAAGTGGACCGAAGGCGCCGAAACGCTCAAGCCTTCGTTCGACCTGGTCGGCAAGATCTAAGCTGCCTGACTCGCGCCACAGCCCGGGCGCGTTCGCACCCGGGCTTTTTTGTTTCCACCGCATTTGAAAAAGAAAGTCACCATGCTCGACGCCGGCACCAAATCGCAACTCAAAAGCTACCTCGACCGCATCACGCAGCCGATCGAGATCGTCGCTTCGCTCGATGACAGCAAGGCGTCGGGCGACCTGCAGGCGCTGCTGAAGGATGTGGCCGAGTCGTCCGCGCTGGTGAAGGTCAGCGAGAGCCGGGACGACCAGCATCGCAAGCCGTCTTTTTCCATCAACCGGCCCAGTGAAAACCACGGTCCGCGTTTCGCGGGCCTGCCGATGGGTCACGAATTCACTTCGCTCGTGCTGGCGCTGCTGCAGGTCGGCGGCTACCCGCCCAAGGTCGACGACGCGGTGCTGCAGCAGATCCGCGCGCTCGACGGCGACTTCGAGTTCGAGATCTACATCTCGCTGACCTGCCACAACTGCCCGGACGTGGTCCAGGCGCTGAACTTGATGGCGATCCAGAACCCGCGCATCAAGACCACGATGATCGACGGCTCGCTGTTCCAGGACGAGGTCAAGGAACGCCAGATCATGGCCGTGCCGACCGTCTTCCTGAACGGCACGGAATTCGGCCAGGGCCGCATGAGCCTCGAGGAGATCCTGGCCAAGATCGACACCAGCGGCGTCGAGCGCGAAGCGAAGAAGATCGCCGCCAAGGAACCCTTCGACGTGCTGATCGTCGGCGGCGGCCCTGCCGGTGCGGCGGCCGCGGTGTATGCGGCGCGCAAGGGCATTCGCACCGGTGTCGCCTCGGAGCGCTTCGGCGGCCAGGTGCTCGACACCATGGGCATCGAGAATTTCATCTCGATCAAGGAGACCGAAGGACCCAAGTTCGCCCTCGCGCTCGAGGAGCATGTGCGCGACTACGACGTCGACATCATGAATCTGCAGCGTGCCGCCGGCCTGGTGCCGGGGGACGACTTCATCGAGGTCAAGCTCGAGAGCGGGGCCTCGCTGAAGAGCCGGTCGGTCGTGATCTCGACCGGTGCGCGCTGGCGCAACATCAACGTGCCCGGCGAGCACGAGTACAAGAACAAGGGCGTGGCCTACTGCCCGCACTGCGACGGTCCGCTGTTCAAGGGCAAGCGGGTGGCGGTGATCGGCGGCGGCAACTCTGGCGTCGAGGCGGCGATCGACCTGGCCGGCATCGTCGGCCACGTGACCTTGATCGAGTACGACACGCAACTGCGCGCCGACGCGGTGCTGCAGCGCAAGCTGCGCAGCCTCGCCAACGTCACGGTGCACCTCAACGCGCAGACCACCGAGATCACCGGCGACAGCCAGAAGGTCGACGGCCTGGTCTACAAGGACCGCGCGACCGGCGAGAGCCACCGCGTGCCGCTCGAAGGGGTGTTCGTGCAGATCGGCCTGGTGCCCAACACCGACTGGCTCAAGGGAACGGTCGAACTGTCGAAGCACGGCGAGATCGTGGTGGACGCCAAGGGCCAGACCTCGGTGCCGGGCGTGTTCGCCGCGGGCGACGCCACGACGGTGCCGTTCAAGCAGATCATCATCGCCGCCGGCGATGGCGCGAAGGCTGCGTTGAGCGCGTTCGACCACCTGATCCGCACCTCGGCGCCGGCGGAAGAGGCGGTCGCGGCCTGAGCGGGGCGGCGCGGTTGCCGCACAAGCCGCCGGGATGCCGGCTGGAGAGAACCGACTAGTAGGTGAGTCGCTCGGGACGAAGTTCCTGCAGGATCGTGGTCGCGATCTCCTCGATCGACTTGGTGGTGGTCGACAGCCAGCGGATGCCGGCCCGCCGCATCATGGCCTCGGCCTCGCTGACCTCCTGGCGGCAGCTCTCGAGGCTCGCGTAGCGGGAATTCGGCCGTCGCTCGTTGCGGATCTCGCTCAGCCGCTCGGGCTGGATGGTGAGCCCGAAGATCTTCTTGCGGTGCGGCATCAGCGCCGGCGGCAGTTGGCGGCGCTCGAAATCCTCGGGGATCAGCGGATAGTTGGCCGCTTTCAGGCCATGCTGCATGGCCAGGTAAAGCGAGGTCGGCGTCTTGCCGCTGCGGCTGACGCCGACCAGGATCACGTCGGCGCCGTCGAGGTCGCGGTTGCTCTGGCCGTCGTCGTGCGCCAAGCTGAAATCGATGGCCTGGATGCGGGCGTCGTATTCCTTGCTCTTGCTGACGTCGCTGAAGCGGCCGATGCGATGGTTCGATTTCATGGCCAGCTCGATCTCGAGCGGGCGCACGAAGGTGCCGAACATGTCGAGCAGCATGCCCCTGCAGCCGGTTTCGATGACCTCGAGCACTTCCATGTTGGCCAGCGTCGTGAAGACGATCGGCCGGACGCCCTCGATTTCGGCCGTGTGGTTGATCTTTCGCACCGCCTGGTGCGCCTTGTCGACCGTGTCGGTGAAGGGCAGGCGCACGTGGCGCGGCTTCATCTCGAACTGGGCCAGGACGGCATTGCCGAAGGTTTCGGCAGTGATGCCGGTGCCGTCGGAAACGAAGAAAACTGTGCGCGTGTGCATGGATTGGCGACCTTGTCCTGCGGCACGCCGAACCCCGCCGCGCCTACAATTCGCCCCATTATCGGGAAAGCCGAGCGCTTTTCCCCTTCGAATTCCAGCATGCACCCCCCGCCGATGCCCAGAGCAAGAAGAACGATCGCGCCGTGCCGCCTGCATGCAGCCACAGTTTCAACTTCTGGAGCTTTCCCATGTCTGACCTCTTCGAAGCGACCGCCCTGGTCGTCCCGTTCGAAAACCTGAGAATGACCGACGTCGAGTCGGTCGGCGGCAAGAACGCCAGTCTCGGCGAGATGATTTCCCAGCTGCCGCAGGGCGTGCGGGTGCCCACCGGCTTCGCCACCACGGCCCACGCCTTCCGCCAGTTCCTGGCCCATGACGGCCTGGCCGACAAGATCAGCGCCAAGCTGGCCGCGCTGGACACCGAGGACGTGCGCGCCCTGGCCACCGTGGGTGGCGAAATCCGCGCCATGGTCGAGGCCCAGCCTTTCCCGGCCGATCTGCAGAAGGCGATCGCGGACGCCTTCGCCACCCTGTCGGCCGGCAATCCCCAGGCCAGCTTCGCGGTCCGCTCCTCGGCCACCGCCGAAGACCTGCCCGACGCCTCCTTCGCCGGCCAGCAGGAGACCTTCCTCAACGTGGTCGGCATCGAGGACGTGCTGCACAAGATGAAGGAGGTGTTCGCCTCCCTCTACAACGACCGCGCGATCAGCTACCGGGTCCACAAGGGCTTCGCCCACGACGTGGTGGCACTGTCGGCGGGCGTCCAGCGCATGGTCCGCAGCGACCTCGGCGCCGCCGGCGTGATGTTCACGATCGACACCGAATCCGGCTTCGAGGACGTGGTGTTCATCACCTCGAGCTACGGCCTCGGCGAGACGGTGGTGCAGGGCGCCGTGAACCCCGACGAGTTCTATGTCCACAAGCCCACGCTGCGCGCCGGCAAGCGGGCCGTCATCCGCCGCAACCTGGGCTCCAAGCTGATCCAGATGGAGTTCGCGAGCGCGGCCGAAAAGGCGGCCAGCGGCAAGCTGGTCAAGACCACCGACGTGCCGACCGAGCAGCGCAACCGCTATTCGCTGACCGACGCCGACGTCGAGCAGCTCGCCAGGTACGCCCTCGTGATCGAGGAGCACTATGGCCGCCCGATGGACATCGAGTGGGGCAAGGACGGCACCGACGGCCAGCTCTACATCCTGCAGGCGCGCCCTGAAACCGTGAAGAGCCAGCAGCAGGGCAAGGCCGAGCAGCGCTACAAGCTGCTGGGGCGCGGCGCGGTGCTGGCCGAAGGCCGTGCGATCGGCCAGAAGATCGGCACCGGACCGGTGCGCCTCGTCCACAACATCAGCGAGATGGACAAGGTGCAGGCCGGCGACGTGCTGGTCACCGACATGACCGATCCCAACTGGGAGCCGGTGATGAAGCGGGCCGCGGCGATCGTGACCAATCGCGGCGGGCGCACCTGCCATGCGGCGATCATCGCCCGCGAACTGGGCATCCCGGCGGTGGTCGGCTGCGGCGACGCCACCGACCTGCTCAAGGACGGCACCCTGGTGACCGTGAGCTGCGCCGAAGGCGACACCGGCTTCATCTACGACGGCCTGCTCGAAACCGAGGTGACCGAGGTCCAGCGCGGCGAAATGCCCCCGATCGACCTGAAGGTCATGATGAACGTCGGCAATCCGCAGCTGGCCTTCGACTTCGCCCAGCTGCCGAACCACGGCGTCGGCCTGGCGCGGCTCGAGTTCATCATCAACAACAACATCGGCGTCCATCCGAAGGCGATCCTCGACTACCCGAATGTCGATGCCGACCTCAAGAAGGCGGTCGAATCGGTGGCCCGCGGCCACGCCTCGCCGCGCGCCTTCTACGTCGACAAGGTGGCCGAGGGCATCGCCACCATCGGCGCCGCCTTCTGGCCCAAGCCGGTGATCGTGCGGCTGTCGGACTTCAAGTCGAACGAATACCGCAAGCTGATCGGCGGCAGCCGCTACGAGCCCGAGGAAGAGAACCCGATGCTCGGCTTCCGGGGTGCCGCGCGCTACCTGAGCGGCGAGTTCGGCGAGGCCTTCGCAATGGAATGCGAGGCGCTCAAGCGCGTGCGCAACGAGATGGGCCTCACCAACGTGCAGATCATGGTGCCCTTCGTGCGCACCCTGGGCCAGGCTCGGCGCGTGACTGAACTGCTGGGTGAGCACGGCCTGAAGCGCGGCGAGAACGAGCTCAAGCTGATCATGATGTGCGAAGTGCCGAGCAACGCGATCCTGCCCGAGGAGTTCCTGAAGTTCTTCGACGGCTTTTCGATCGGCTCCAACGACCTGACCCAGCTCACGCTGGGCCTGGACCGCGATTCCGGCCTCGAATTGCTGGCCGCCGACTTCGACGAGCGCGATCCCGCGGTCAAGGCCCTGCTGGAGAAGGTCATCAAGGCCTGCAAGGCCCAGGGCAAGTACGTCGGCATCTGCGGCCAGGGCCCCAGCGACCATCCGGACTTCGCTCTCTGGCTGGCGGAGCAGGGAATCGAGTCGATTTCGCTGAATCCCGACAGCGTCATCGAGACCTGGCAGCAACTCGCCAAGCGCTGACCGGCCGCGAGGCGCGACGGGTGTCACCGTCGCGCAACGACTTTCTTCACGGACTTGGGTGTAATCCCCGTGTCAGCTTGGTGTATTTGCAACCAAATGCATCTTTGCTGTCAAACTCATGACCATGTTGCATCGGGGCCGCACTGCGGCCCCGCATGCTCCCTGGCCCTGGTGTCGAGGAACCCATGATTCTTGTCAAGACTGAAGCCGGTCAGCGCGTCCTGAAGGATCGTTCGGTCGCGCTCACTCCCCGCCAGCGCACGGCGTTCATCCTCTGCGACGGCAAGCGTAGCGTCGGCGACGTGCTCGAGGCCGGGATGGGCGTGAGCCGCGAGGAAATCGACCAGATGATCGCGCAGGGCCTGCTGGCGCTGGTCGGCGAGGCCAGCGCGCCTGCGATTCCCGCCGCTCCCGCAGGCGCTGCGTCGCCGGCGCCCGCCCCCGCGCCCGTGGTTGCTGCGCCGACTGCGGGCCGCTCCGACCAGCAGCGCTACAAGGACGCCTATCCGATCGCGACCCAGCTGACGGGCAGCCTGGGCTTGCGTGGCTTCAGGCTCAACCTGTCGGTCGAGGGCACCGCCAACTACGAACAGCTGCTGGAGCTGTTCCCGAAGATCCAGGCGGCGGTGGGGCCTGACAAGGCCGCCGCACTCGAACGGGCACTGCGCGGCGCCTGAGTGCTATAATTTACGGCTTTGCCTTGCCACACCACGTCTGACGCCGCGGGTGGCTCAACCCTTTCCTCGACCAACATCGGGGAATCCAAACGGACCACAAGGAGTGCCAATGCGTCACTATGAAATCATTTTGCTGATCCACCCGGATCAGAGCGAGCAGGTTCCGGCCATGCTGGAGCGCTACAAGGGCCTGATCACGGCCGGCGGCGGCAAGATCCACCGCGTCGAAGACTGGGGCCGCCGTCAGCTGGCCTACCAGATCAACAAGCTGAACAAGGCGCACTACCTGTGCGTGAACATCGAAGCCGAGCAGACCGTCATGGCCGAACTCGAGCACGCGTTCAAGTTCAACGACGCCGTCCTGCGCCACCTGACCGTGGTCAAGAAGAAGGCCGACACTGGTCCTTCGTCGATGATGAAGACGGTCGAGCGCGAAGAGGCCCGCAAGGCCCAGCAGGCCGAATACGCCGCCAACAACAACTGATGGCGTGAGCGTTGCCGCGGTCAATCAGCTGTTGCTGACTGCCTGCGTCGCCGAACTCGGAGCCCTGCGTTTCACGCCTGCCGGTCTGCCCGCCGTCGACCTGCGACTCGAACACGAGTCGACAGTGACCGAAGCGTCCCAGCCCCGACAGGTCAAGGCGGCCATCAAGGCCGTCGCCTTCGGCGCAGTGGCCGAACGGCTCGCAAGGCAGGAGCTGGGCAGTCTCTGGCGATTCCAGGGCTTCCTCGCGACACCGGGCAACGGCAAGCATCCAGTGCTTCACATCCAGAACTTTCAGCAAGATTAATTTTCTAGAGGTCCAAACATGGCCACGTTCAAGAAATTCAACAAGGACAAGCGTCCGAAGCGCAACACCCAGTCGCTGCTGTTCAAGCGCAAGCGCTTCTGCCGCTTCACCGTCGCCGGCGTCGAAGAGATCGACTACAAGGACATCGACACCCTGCGCGACTTCATCAGCGAAAACGGCAAGATCATCCCCGCACGCCTGACCGGCACGCGCGCGATCTACCAGCGCCAGCTCAACACCGCGATCAAGCGTGCCCGCTTCCTCGCGATGGTGCCGTACAGCGACCAACACCGCGTCTAAGGAGCGACACACCATGCAAGTAATTCTTCTGGACAAAGTCGTCAACCTCGGCGTCCTCGGCGAAATCGTCAAGGTCAAGGACGGTTACGCCCGCAACTTCCTGATCCCGTCGGGCCGCGCCCGCCGCGCCACCGAAGCCAACAAGGCCGAATTCGAAGCCAAGCGCGTCGAGCTCGAAAAGGCTGCGGCCGCCAAGCTGGCCGAATCGCAAGCCCAGGGCGAAAAGCTCGGCGGCACCACCGTCAAGCTGACCCAGAAGGCCGGCGTCGACGGCCGCCTGTTCGGCTCGGTCACCAACGCCGACATCGCCGAAGAGCTCGGCAAGCAAGGCTACAAGGTCGCGAAGGCGCAAGTGCGCATGCCCAACGGCCCGATCAAGGTCGTCGGCGACAGCACCGTCAGCGTCGCGCTGCACACCGACGTGGTGGTCGACATCACGGTCACGGTCTACGGCGAGAGCGCCTAAGACGCCCCACGCGCTTCGTGCGCGTGAAAGAGCCGCCTTCGGGCGGCTTTTCTTTTTCCGGCGGCCTGGGTTGTCCCGCACGCTGCACCGGAAGATCACTGCTTATTCACAGCCTTGTCCACGTGACGCCGCGCCCCGCCCGGCTTAGCATGCATGGTTGCAAGGAACTTCATGTCCGCACTCTTTTCCTACGCCGATAACGACCCGTCGTCAGACCGCCAGATCGCGCAACTGCGCATCCCGCCGCATTCGATCGAGGCCGAATCGAGCGTGCTGGGCGGCCTGCTGCTCGACAACGGCGCCTGGGACCGGATGGGCGACGTGGTGGTCGACGGCGACTTCTACCGCCACGAGCACAAGCTGATCTACGCGGCGATCGGCACGCTGATCAACGCCAGTAAACCGGCCGACGTGATCACGGTCTACGAGCAGTTGCAGAACCTCGGCAAGGCCGACGAGATCGGCGGCCTGGCCTACCTCAACTCGCTGGCGCAGTACGTGCCGAGCGCGAGCAACATCCGTCGCTACGCCGAAATCGTGCGCGAGCGCTCGATCCTGCGCAAACTGGTGAGCGCGAGCGACGAGATCGCCACCAACGCCTTCAACACGCAAGGCAAGGCGGTCGACAAGATCCTCGACGAAGCCGAGCAAAAGATCTTCAACATCGGCGAGGAAGGCTCGCGCATGAAGCAGGGCTTCCAGGGCATGGATTCCCTGGTGGTCGAACTGCTCGACCGCGTGACCGAGATGGCCGAGAACCCGAACGACATCACGGGCGTGCGGACCGGCTTCTACGAATTCGACAAGATGACCTCGGGCCTGCAGCCGGGCGACATGATCGTGCTGGCGGCGCGGCCCTCGATGGGCAAGACCTCGCTGGCCATCAACATCGCCGAGCACGTTGCCCTCAACGAGGGCCTGCCGGTGGCGGTGTTCTCGATGGAAATGGGTGCCTCGCAGCTGGCGGTGCGTATCGTCGGCTCGATCGGCCGCATCGACCAGGGCCACTTGCGCACCGGCAAGCTGACCGACGAGGAATGGCCGCGCCTGACCGAAGCCATCGAGAAGCTGCGCAACGTGTCGCTGCACATCGACGAGACGCCGGGCCTCACCACGAGCGAGCTGCGCGCCAACGCGCGCCGGCTGGCGCGCCAGTACGGCAAGCTCGGCCTGATCGTGGTCGACTACCTGCAGCTCATGAGCGTCTCGAGCAGCATGAACGACGAGAACCGCGCCACCGCCGTGGGCGAAATCTCGCGCGGCCTGAAGATGCTGGCCAAGGAGCTCAAGTGCCCGGTGATCGCGCTGTCGCAGTTGAGCCGCGGCGTCGAGAGCCGCACCGACAAGCGCCCGATGATGAGCGACCTGCGCGAGTCCGGCGCGATCGAGCAGGACGCCGACATCATCATGTTCATCTACCGCGACGACTACTACGACAAGAACAGCAAGGAACCGGGCGTCGCCGAGGTGATCATCAGCAAGCACCGCAACGGCCCGACCGGCACCGTCAAGCTGGCCTTCCTGAAGCCGCTGACCAAGTTCGAGAATCTTGCCGGGGGCGGCAACGACTTCTGAGAATTTTGAGACCTTGCGGGACAGACCAAGAAACTGCGCAGCAGTTTTTGCTCTGTCCTCAACTGACTAGGCATCCGCTTTGAGCCGGCGCAGCATGTCCGCAAGGGTCTTCCCCGGCTCGTCCCTGAAACGCTCCGGCATCACTTCGATGCGGTCGATGCGGTCGATCCGAAAGCCGCGGAAGTCGTCGCGCAGCTCGCACCAGGCCGAGAAGGTCCAGACCTTGCCCCAATAGAAGCAGCCCAGCGGACGCACCGTGCGCTGGCTGGGAGCGCCGGCGACATCGCGGTAATCCATGCGCAGCTTGTGGCGTGACTGCACCGCCTCGCGCAGGGTCTGCAGTCGATCGCGCGTGCCGGCGTCGAGCACGTAGGCCGGCGCGTAGAGCGCCAGGCTCTCGGCCGACACCCGCGCCGCCGGCGGCAGCACCGACAGGATCTTGCCGAGCGCCGATTCGATGTCGCGCGCCATCGCGGCGTCGACCCAGCTCTGCGCCAGGCGCGCCGAGGCGACCAATGCCGCCGCCTCGTCCTGCGTGAACATCAGCGGCGGCAGGTCGAAGCCGGAGCCGAGCCGGTAGCCGACGCCGGCTTCACCTTCGATCGGCACGCCCTGGAGTTGCAGGTCGGCGACATCACGATAGACCGTGCGCTCCGAGACCTCGAGCCGCTGCGCCAGGAAGGCGGCCGTGGTGAGGCGGCGTCCGCGGATGAGCTGGACGATCTGGAACAGGCGGTCGGCACGGCGCATGAAGAGGGGTCAGGCTCCGATGATTCGGGTAGCGAAATCTTCGCTCATGTCATTCCGTCAGGATTCCGATGTGGATGGCGACCTGGTCGGGGCCGCTGTAGGCCTCGAAGTCGGTCTTGTAGCGACGCTTGATCTCGGGGTGCGCATCGAAATAGTGCCAGATCGCCTGCCACACCGCGAGCACCATCTGCGGCATCTCGCCGTGGCCGTGGAAGACGAGGTAGTCGCCGCCCTCGATCCGCACGCTCGCGGGGCCGTCCGCCACGGCGACGCCGGTCGTGATGTCGAAGGCCCCATGGGCATCGGCCTCGTAGTCCGAGTAGACGCCGAACAGCCGCATGTCGTCGACGCGGTGCGGCGTCTTCTCGTAGACCCGCTCGCCGAAGAAGCGGTCCCACAGGGTGCCGATGCGGGCGGCCTGCGGATCGCTCTCGTCGCGGTTGGTGGTGCGCGCGGTCAGCCCCGCGACGCGGAAGGGTTCGAGACGTTGACGTTGGGGTTGGGGTTGAGATTGGGATTGGGATTGGGATTGGGATTGCATGGTTTTCTCCATCATCGGTTTCAAGGGCCGAGGCCTTGCAGCTCGGCCTGCATGGCGGCCGCGATCAGTCCGAAATCGTGGTCGTTGACCTCGAACAGGCCGAAGCGGAACTTGCCGCCCCAGTGCTTCGGGTCGTCGACGAAATCGAACTGCTCGATCAGCGGCAGGATCGGCGCTTCCCGGGCCGCCGAGGCGTAGCGGACGTCGCGCCGCCAGGGAACGAAGCCATTGCCCATGTCGGCCTCGTAGGGGTTGTCGCCGTGGACCACGCCGATCGACACGAAGCTCTGCAGCCGGTCGGCGTGGCCCAGGGTAGTGGTCGGCGCGTAGTAGGCGACATGGTCGCCAGCCCGGATGCGCTTGAGCGGCGCCAGCTTGCCGTGGCCGACCTGCATGAAGCCGCCCGCGGGATCGTCGCGGCCGCGCCGCGCATGCTCCGCGCTGGCGACGGCGATCCAGTTCCTGTGCCGGGTGGGGGCGGTCATGGCGTCAGGCCAGGGCGTGCAGCCCGACTTCGTTGCCCTCGGTGTCGCGCAGCACCGCGAAAGAGCCCATGTCGCCCGGCAGCGCCGTCTTCGGCGTCACGACCTGCCCGCCCGCCGGCGCCACGCGCGACAGCGCGGCGTCGATGCTCGGCATGCAGTCGAGATAGATCCGAACGCCGCTGCCCGCGGCGGCGGCGCGCGGCCCGCCGGCCACCAGGCAGCCGCCGGTGGCCGGTTCTTCGTAGGCGAAGATCGCCATCGCCGCGCCGCCCATGTCCTCGCGCTTGAGCGCGCGGCCGAGCACCTTCTCGTAGAAGGCCTGGGCGCGATCCAGGTCGGCAACGGGGATTTCGAACCAGTTGATGGTGGTGGCAGTCATGGAGCTCTCCTCAGTCAGTGATTGAAGGCCTCATGCTGCGCGCCGCCTGCTGACAACGTAGTGTCAGCAGGCTTCAGCAGGGTGAAGAGAAGGGCGGCCGCGCGCAGCGCAGGCCCGTTCGGGAAACACCGCGGACTAGCTTTGCCAGGCCGCTGGTGTTGCCCCCGGTAGGGGGTGGGCGCCCGGACACGAAGTGCCGGGCAACCTGGGGGCGAGCTAAAGAACTTCGCTCGCGAAGTCGGCGAGTCTGGAGCGTTCGCCGCGCGCCAGCGTGATATGTCCGCTGTGCGGCCAGCCCTTGAACTTGTCGACCGCGAAGGTCAGGCCGGAAGAGCCCTCGGTGAGGTAGGGCGTATCGATCTGGGCCAGGTTGCCCATGCAGATGATCTTGGTGCCCGGGCCGGCCCGCGTCACCAGCGTTTTCATCTGCTTGGGCGTCAGGTTCTGCGCCTCGTCGATGATCACGTACTTGTTCAGGAAGGTACGCCCGCGCATGAAGTTCATGCTCTTGATCTTGATGCGGCTGCGGATCAGCTCGTTGGTGGCCGCGCGGCCCCATTCGCCGGCGCCGCCGCCGTCGCCCTTGGCCAGGAACTCGAGGTTGTCGTCGAGCGCGCCCATCCAGGGGCCCATCTTCTCTTCCTCGGTGCCGGGCAGGAAGCCGATGTCCTCGCCGACGCTGACGGTGGCGCGGGTCATGATGATCTCGGTGTAGCGGCGGTCGTCGAGCACCTGCGTCAGGCCCGAGGCCAGCGCCATCAGGGTCTTGCCGGTGCCGGCGGTGCCGGTCAGCGTGACGAAGTCGACGTCCGGGTCCATCAGCAGGTTCATCGCGAAGTTCTGCTCGCGGTTGCGGGTGTTCACGCCCCACACCGCGTTCTTGACCGAGCCGTAGTCCTTCAGAGTCTTGAGCACCGCGGTCTTGTCGCGGATCTCGGTCACGCGCGCATACATGCTGGGCTCGCCGGGCGCCTCGAAATACACGAACTGGTTGATGTAGAGGTTCGGCACGATCGGGCCGCTGATGCGGTAGAAGGTGCTGCTGCCGCTCTGCCAGCTCTCGACCGTCTTGCTCTGGCGGGTCCAGAAGTCGGCCGGCAGGGCGAGCGAGCCGGCGTAGAGCAGGTCGCCGTCCTCGAGCGTCTTGTCGTTCTGGTAGTCGTCGGCGGCAAGCCCCAGCGCGCGTGCCTTGACGCGCATGTTGATGTCCTTCGACACCAGCACCACTTCCTGCTTCGGCCGGCTGGGCGCGTCCTCGGCGTAGAGGTCGCGCAGCGCCTGCACCACGCCCAGGATCTGGTTGTCGGCCTTGCCCTGCGGCAGGCTGGTCGGCAGCGTGTAGTCGAGCGGCGCGGTCTGGAAGAACAGCTTGCCGCCGGCCTCGCGGTGGCCGGTGGTGTCGAGTTTCAGGCCCTTGCCGATGTCGGCACCTTGCGCGCCGGCCAGCGCGTCGAGCGTGCGGCTGGTCTGGCGGCCGTTGCGCGCGACTTCGGTGGTGCCCTTCTTGTGGCCGTCGAGCTCTTCCAGCACGATCATCGGCAGGAAGATGTCGTGCTCCTCGAAGCGGAACAGGCACATCGGATCGTGCAGCAGCACGTTGGTGTCGAGCACGAAGAGCTTCGCCGGACCGTTGGACTTGCTGCGCTTGGGGCGCTGGGCGACCTGCGGTGCCGGGGCGGGCGCGCGGACGCGGGTCTCGACCTGCACGGCCGGTTCCTGCACCGGACGCGGCGGCGCCTTGGCCCGGGGCAGCGGCGGCGGCTCGATCGCGGCGCCGGCCTCGGCCGCATGGCGATCGAACAATTCGAGCGGATGGGGCCCGTTCGAGTCGCTTTGCTCAGTCCTGCGGTCGGCCGAGCGGCGGCCGCTGCGTCCGTGCGAGGAACGGGCGGGCGCGTCGTGGGCGTCCGGCGAAAGCAGTGCGGCGCGTTTCGTGGGGGCGGGAGGCAAGGGCATGGAGGGTGTCGCTCGCAAAAGTAAAGGGGCCAGAAAGCGAAAAAGCCGCCTGAAGACCAGGGCGGCTTTTTTCGGTGGATGCGGTCGTGGAGCTCAACGGCATGAAGCCATTATGCACATCGCACGTGACGCAGCCGGTGATCGTTGCGCTTCGCCAACGCGAGCGCGAAAAACCACACGAATTCGGGTTTCAGGCGGATTTCTTGAGCGCCTTGACTGCCTTCAGGACGTCGTCGACGTGGCCCGGGACCTTGAGGCCCCGCCATTCGGCCTTCAGGATGCCGTCGGCGCCGATCAGGAAGGTGCTGCGCTCGATGCCCTTGACCTTCTTGCCGTACATGATCTTGTTCTTGACCACACCGAACATGTGGCACATCTTCTCTTCGGTATCGGCGATCAGCTCGAAGGGGAGTTCGAGCTTCGCCTTGAATTCGTCGTGCGACTTCATGTTGTCGCGCGAGACGCCGAACACGGTGGCGCCCGCCTTCTCGAAATCCTTGTAGCGATCGCGGAATTGCATCGCCTCGGTCGTGCAACCCGGGGTATTGTCCTTGGGGTAGAAGTACATGACCAGCACATGGCCGAGGTGTGAGGTGTTCGAGACCTTCAGGCCGCCTGTCGCATTGGCGTCGAATTCGGGAATGGGTTTGTTGACAACGATCGCCATGAAACTTGTTTTCTCCGTTTGATTCCATGTCCGACCCGGTCGGGATCATGGAGGATTGGTCGTTGCTTTACTGGGCTAGCTACTGGGCTGGCTACTAGGCTGGCTGCCGGTTCGCAACCCGCGATTTTACCCCGAAATGACTCCAATTGCCCTCAGGGCGACTCCAATTGCCCCTCAGGGCTTCTCGATCAACAGCGCAGCGAGCACATGGCGCCCCTCGCTCGCGAGGATGTTGTAGGTGCGGCAGGCCGCGGCCGTGTCCATGGTTTCGACGCCGGTGCGCTGCGCCATCAGGGGCTGCAGCCAGGCCGGCTGCGGGAAGCGGATGCGCTTGCCGCTGCCGAAGATGATCAGTTCGGCGCCCAGCGAGGCCAGTTGGGCGAAATGCTCGGCGCCGAGCTGGCCGAAGTCGCTGGCGTCCCACTCGAAGCGCTCCCCGCGGGAGCCGACCACGACGCTGGATTCGACCCGTTCATTGTTGATCGCGACCCAGCCCGGGCCGTGCGCAGTGAGGGTCTGGACGTCGGATTTGTCAGGCTGGAGCTTCATCGGAGAGGGGGTTGAAATGTGGTCAAATTATAGGTTTTCCCCTGCGCAGACCCCCTTGGAGGGACTTTGAAACCGCTCAAGAAATCGGCCAAGCTGGCCAATGTGCTCTACGACATCCGCGGCCCGATCATGGACGCCGCGAAGCAGATGGAGGAAGAGGGCCAGAAGATCATCAAGCTCAACATCGGCAATCTGGCCGTGTTCGGTTTCGATGCGCCCGAGGAGGTGCAGCAGGACATGATCCGCAACCTGCCGGCCTCGGCCGGCTACTCGGACAGCAAGGGCATCTTCGCGGCGCGCAAGGCGGTGATGCACGAGACCCAGAAGCAGGGCATCGCCGGCGTCACGCTCGACGACATCTACCTCGGCAACGGCGCCAGCGAGCTGATCGCGATGGCCACCAACGCGCTGCTCAACGACGGCGACGAGCTGCTGCTGCCGGCCCCGGACTATCCGCTGTGGACCGCGGTCGCGAGCCTGTCGGGCGGCCGCCCGGTGCATTACGTGTGCGACGAGGACAACGGCTGGATGCCGAGCCTCGACGATATCCGCGCCAAGATCACGCCGCGCACCCGCGGCATCGTGGTGATCAACCCGAACAATCCCACCGGCGCGCTCTACTCGGACGACCTGCTCAAGGGCATCGTCGCGATCGCCCGCGAGCACGGCCTGGTGATCTTCGCCGACGAGGTCTACGACAAGGTCCTGTACGACGGCGTCCGGCACACGGCGATCGCCAGCTTGTCGAAGGACGTCCTGACGCTGACCTTCAACTCGCTGTCCAAGAGCTATCGCTCCTGCGGCTACCGCGCCGGCTGGCTGGTGGTGTCGGGCGACAAGAAGATGGCGCGCGACTACATCGAGGGCCTCAACATGCTCTCGAACATGCGGCTGTGCGCCAACGTGCCGGGCCAGTGGGCGATCCAGACCGCGCTCGGCGGCTACCAGAGCATCAACGACCTGGTCGCCCCGGGTGGGCGCCTGCGCCGCCAGCGCGACCTGGCCTACGACCTGATCACCGCGATTCCGGGCGTGAGCTGCGTCAAGCCCAGCGCGGCGCTCTACATGTTTCCCAAGCTCGATCCGAAGGTCTACCCGATCGAGGACGACCGGCAGTTCTTCCTCGATCTGCTGAAGGAGACCAAGGTGATGCTGGTGCAGGGCACGGGCTTCAACTGGGCCACGCCCGACCATTTCAGGATCGTGTTCCTGCCGCACGAAGAGGATCTGCGCGAGGCGGTCAACCGCATCGCCGGCTTCCTCGAACGCTATCGAAACCGGGTTGCGGCCTGAGTCCCCCCATTGCTCCAGAAGACACATCGAATGAAACCCATCCAAGTTGGCCTGCTCGGCATCGGCACCGTCGGTAGCGGCACCTTCCAGGTGCTACGCCGCAATCAGGAAGAAATCAAGCGCCGCGCCGGCCGCGGCATCGAGATCACGATGGTCGCCGACCTCGACACGGCGCGCGCGAAGGCGGTGGTCGGCGAGGGCGTGCAGGTGGTCGCCGACGCGCGCGCCGTGATCGCCAACCCCGAGATCGACATCGTGGTCGAGCTGATCGGCGGCTACGGCATCGCCAGGCAGCTGGTGCTCGAGGCGATCGCCGCCGGCAAGCACGTGGTCACGGCCAACAAGGCGCTGCTCGCGGTGCACGGCACCGAGATCTTCGCGGCCGCCCATGCCAAGGGCGTGATGGTGGCCTTCGAGGCGGCGGTGGCGGGCGGCATCCCGATCATCAAGGCGCTGCGCGAAGGGCTGACGGCCAACTCGATCCAGTGGATCGCCGGCATCATCAACGGCACCACCAACTTCATCCTGTCCGAGATGCGCGACAAGGGGCTCGATTTCGCGACCGTGCTCAAGGAGGCGCAGCGCCTGGGCTACGCCGAGGCCGACCCGACCTTCGACATCGAAGGCGTCGATGCGGCGCACAAGGTCACGCTGATGAGCGCGATCGCGTTCGGCATCCCGGTGCAGTTCGACCGTGCGCACGTCGAGGGCATCACCAAGCTCGCGGCGCAGGACATCAAGTACGCCGAGCAGCTGGGCTACCGCATCAAGCTGCTGGGCGTGACCCGCCGCGTGGCGCAGGGCGTCGAGCTGCGCGTGCATCCGGCGCTGGTGCCGTCGAAGCGCCTGCTGGCCAACGTCGAGGGCGCGATGAATGCGGTGGTGGTTCACGGCGACGCCGTCGGCACCACGCTCTATTACGGCAAGGGCGCGGGCAGCGAGCCGACCGCCAGCGCGGTGATCGCCGACCTGGTCGACATCGCGCGCCTGCACACGGCCGACGCCGCGCACCGCGTGCCGCACCTGGCTTTCCATCCGGACGCGATGAGCGACCTGAAGATCGTGCCGATGGCCGAGGTCGTGACAAGCTACTACCTGCGCCTGCGCGTGGCCGACGAAGCCGGCGTGCTGGCCAAGGTCACGGGCCTGCTGGCCAGCGCGGGCATCAGCATCGACGCCGTGCTGCAGCGCGAAGCCGACGAAGTGGGCGGCGAAGGCTCGACCCAGACTGACCTCATCATCCTCACGCACGACACCCGCGAGGGCACGCTCGACGACGCCATGGCGCAGCTGCAGGCACTGCCGACCGTGCTGGCGCCGATCGTGCGCATCCGCAAGGAAGAGCTCTCCTGATGCGCTACCTGTCCACGCGCGGTCACCCGGACCGCCGCCGCTTCTGCGACATCCTGCTCGAGGGCCTGGCGCCCGACGGCGGCCTCTACCTGCCCGAGCAGTATCCGAAGGTCGATGCGGCGACGCTCCAGAAATGGCGCGGCCTGAGCTACGCCGAACTGGCTTTCGAGGTGCTCTCGCTCTACGTCGATGACATCCCGGCCGCCGACCTGAAGGCACTCTGCGCCAGGACCTACACCGCCGAAGTGTTCGGCAGCGACGAGATCGTGCCGCTGCGCGAACTCGAGGACGGCGTCTACCTCGAAGCCCTGTCGAACGGCCCGACCCTGGCCTTCAAGGACATGGCGATGCAGTTGCTCGGCAACCTGTTCGAGTACGAACTGAACCGCCGCGGCGAGCAGCTCAACATCCTCGGCGCCACCAGCGGCGACACCGGCAGCGCGGCCGAGTACGCGATGCGCGGCAAGAAGGGCGTGCGGGTCTTCATGACCTCGCCCGACGGCCGCATGAGCCCGTTCCAGCAGGCCCAGATGTTCAGCCTGCAGGACGCGAACATCCACAACATCGCCATCAGCGGCGTGTTCGACGACTGCCAGGACATCGTCAAGGCGGTGTCGAACGACCTGGGCTTCAAGCGCAAGTACAAGATCGGCACGGTCAATTCGATCAACTGGGCGCGGCTGCTGGCCCAGGTCGTGTATTACTTCGCCGGCTACTTCCAGGCCACGGCTTCGAACGACAAGCAAGTGAGCTTCACCGTGCCTTCGGGCAATTTCGGCAATGTCTGCGCGGGCCACGTGGCCCGCATGATGGGCCTGCCGATCCGCACGCTGGTGGTGGCGACCAACGAGAACGACGTGCTCGACGAGTTCTTCCGCACCGGCGTCTACCGCGTGCGCGCGGCCGCCGACACCCACGAGACCTCGAGCCCCTCGATGGACATCTCCAAGGCCAGCAACTTCGAGCGCTTCGTGTTCGACCTGGTGGGCCGCGACGGCGCCAAGACACGTGCACTCTTCGAAGGCGAACTGGGCCGCGCCGGCCGATTCGACCTGAGCGGCGACCCGGTCTTCGCCGAGGCGGCGAAGCGCTTCGGTTTCGCCAGCAGCCGCAGCACCCATGCTGACCGCCTGGCCACCATTCGCGATACCGACAAGCGCTTCGCGACACTGATCGACACCCATACCGCCGACGGCCTCAAGGCTGCGCGCGAGCACCTGGTCGCGGGCGTGCCGATGATCGTGCTCGAGACCGCGCTGCCGATCAAGTTCGCCGAGACCATCGTCGAGGCGCTGGGCCACGAGCCGGAGCGGCCTGCGCGCTTCGAGGGCATCGAGGCGCTGCCCAAGCGGGTCGTCAAGCTGCCGGCCGATGCCGAGGCCGTGAAAGCCTACATTGCCCAGCACTGCGACGACTGAGCGGGCCGACCGCGCATGAAAGTCATCGGCTTCGCCGGCTACTCGGGTGCGGGCAAGACCACGCTGGTCGAGCGGCTCATTCCTGTGCTCAGGCTGCTGGGCCAGCGCGTGTCGGTGGTCAAGCATGCGCACCACAAGTTCGACATCGACCATCCGGGCAAGGACACCTTCCGCCATCGCGAGGCCGGTGCCTTCGAGGTCGTGGTGGCCTCCGACAAGCGGCTGGCGCTGATGCGCGAGTTCGAGCGCCCGACCGAGCTCGGCGTGCACGCGCTCATCGCGGAACTCGACCACGGGGTCGACTGGGTGCTGGTCGAGGGCTTCAAGCACAGCGACCTGTTCAAGATCGAGGTCTTTCGCGCGCCCGCCGAGGGTGAGGCGCCGCGCCCGGCACGCTACCTCGAGGACGCCTTCGTCGTCGGCATCGCGACCGACGATCCCGCGCGCCTGCCCCGGCCCACCGAGCTGCCGATCTTTGACCTCGACGACGTCGATGGCATCGGCGACTGGCTGCTGCGGCATGCCGAGCGTTTCGACTACAAGGTAGACCACCATGGCTAGCGCTTCGAACCGTCCCCCCCTGATGCCGCTCGATGAGGCGCTGGCGCGATTGCTCGCCGCCGCCACGCCCCGCCTGGGCAGCGAGAGCGTGTCGACCTTCGAGGCCGACGGCCGGGTGCTGGCGCAGGACGTGGTGTCGGGCCTGACCGTGCCGCCGCGCGACAACAGCTCGATGGACGGCTACGCGGTGCGCAGAGCCGATTGCGCGACTGCGGGCACCGTGCTGCGGGTAGCGCAGCGGATTCCGGCCGGCAGTGTCGGCACGCCGCTCGCCGCCGGCACCGCGGCGCGCATCTTCACCGGCGCCCAGATCCCCGAGGGCGCCGATGCCGTCGTGATGCAGGAAGACACGGCTGCGCTGGCCGAGGAAGGCGGCCTGGGCCGCGTGCGCATCGAGATCACCCCGGCGGCCGGCCAGTGGATCCGCCGCGCCGGCGAAGACGTCGCGGCGGGCGACGTGGTCCTTGCCCGCGGCGAGCGGCTGACGCCGGCCGGACTCGGCCTGGCGGCCAGCGTCGGGCTCGACCGGCTGCAGGTGTCGAGGCGCCCGCGCGTGGCCTTGCTGTCGACCGGCGACGAACTCGTGATGCCGGGCGAGGTGGCGCCCGAGGCGATGAAGCCGGGCTCGATCTACAACTCGAACCGATTCTTCATGCGGGCCCTGCTGGTGCGGCTCGGGTGCGAGGTCAACGACCTGGGCATCGTGCCGGACCGGCGCGAGACGACCATCGAGGCGCTGGCCGCCGCATCGCTCGGCAATGACCTGATCATCACCACCGGCGGCGTCTCTGTCGGCGAGGAAGACCATATCAAGGCCGCGGTGCAGCATCTCGGCCAGCTCGATCTCTGGTCGCTGTCGATGAAGCCGGGCAAGCCCTTCGCCTATGGCCGCATCGGCGACGCGCACCTGACGGGCCTGCCGGGCAACCCGGTGTCGAGCTTCCTGACCTTCCTGTTGCTGGTGCGGCCCTTCCTCTTGACCCTGCAGGGCGCGACGCGCGTGGCGCCCGAGCCGATCGCGGTGCGGGCCGATTTCGACTGGCCGAGGGCCGACCGGCGGCGCGAGTTCCTGCGCGCCCGGCGCAATGCGGCGGGCGGGCTCGACGTGTTCGGCAACCAGAGCTCCGGCGTGCTGACCTCCATGGTCTGGGGCGACGGCGTGATCGACACGCCGGCGGGCCAGCCCTTCAAGGCCGGCGACACGGTGCAGTTCATTCCCTTCGCCTCGCTGCTCGGCTGACCATGCAAGTCAAGGTCCGTTACTTTGCTTCGGTGCGCGAGGCGCTGGGAACCGGCAGCGAGACCGTCGACACCCGCGCGGCCGACCTCGGCGCCCTGCGCGACGAACTGATCGCGCGTGGCGAACCGCATGCCAGCGCGCTGGCCCGGGGCCGGGCCGTGCGCATGGCGCTCGACCAGGTCATGAGCAGCGAGAGCGCAGCGCTGCGCGAGGGCAGCGAGGTCGCTTTCTTCCCGCCGGTCACGGGCGGCTGAGCCCCTGGAGCGTGTCGAGCAGGCGCTGGCGCCGCTCGGGCGGAACGCGGGTCATCGGCGGGCGCAGCTCGTCCTGCATCAAGCCCCGGGCGGCCAGCGCCGCCTTCAGCGGACCCGGGTTGGCATCGGAGAACATGGCTTCGATCAGGGGCAGCAGCGGCTGCCATTCGGCCCGTGCCTCGGCCAGGCGCCCCTCCTCCAGCAGGCGCAGCACCTTCACGAAGCGCTCGGTCTGCAGATGCGCACTGGCGGCGATCGCGCCGGCACCGCCTTCGGCCACCGTGGCGAAGAGTTGCGCGTCCTCGCCGGCCAGCACCTGCAGGCGGCCGTCGGCGATCAGGGCCCGGGTCTTGGCCATGTCGCCGCCGCAGTCCTTGATGCCGCGGATCCGCGGGTGGGCCGCCAGCGCCAGCAGGGTCTCGCGCTCGATCGCGACGCCGGTGCGGTATGGAATGTCGTAGACCAGGAGCGGGACCGCGCTGGCGTCGGCGATGGCCCCGAACCACTCTTCGAGGCCGGCTTGCGAAGGGCGGATGTAGCTCGGCGCCGGCACCAGCAGGCCGGCCAGGCCGCAGCCAGACAGCTTCCGGACCCAGGCCAGCGTCTTGCCGAGGTGGTAGCCCGACAGGCCCATGATGCGGGGCAGCGAGGGGGCGGCCGCGGCGACCGTCGCCAGCACCGCCATCTGCTCGTCTTCGTCGAGCGCGGCGGCCTCGCCGGTCGAGCCGCAGACCACGAAGCCGGCGATGCCGGTGGCGGCCAGCTTTTCGGCCAGCGCGGCGAGCGCGGCATGGTCGACCGCGTGGTCCCGGAACGGGGTCACGAGCGGGATCCAGAGGCCCGAGAAGTCGGGGGAAGGGGAGTGATGAGCGTCTTGCACGCAGTGGTCCTTTCAGGAATCGACCGATGGAGGAAACCACCGTCGAATGCGCGCACGCCACCCACTTCGGCCCGAGGCCTTGCAGTTCCGTCGCTCATCCGACGACGGAACCTGGGCTCCGGTCAGACGAGCTCGGGTTTTTTGGCTTTGCCTTGCAGGCGCACGCTGGCCGTTGCTTCGCGAGAAGCGGGCAGGCGTTGGAGGGCGCTGGAAGGCATCGCGCGAGTGTATCGCGGTGCCACAATCCAGGCATGAGCACCGCCCGTGTTTCGATCCAGACAGAGGACTTCGACCTGCAGCAGGAGGTCGCCGCGTTGCGTGCCGGCGACGCCGGAGTCGGCGCAGTGTGCTGCTTCATCGGCACGGTGCGCGACCGCAACGACGGCAGCGCCGTGGCCTCGATGGAACTCGAGCACTACCCGGGCATGACCGAGAAGGCGATCGAGGCCATGATCGACGAGGCCCGCAAGCGCTTCGACATCCTCGGCGCCCGCGTGATCCACCGCGTGGGCCTGCTGCAGCCGCAGGACCAGATCATGATGGTCGCCGTGACCTCGGCGCACCGCGGCCAGAGCTTCCTGGCCTGCGAGTTCCTGATGGACTACCTGAAGACCCAGGCGCCGTTCTGGAAGAAGGAAGAGACGCCCGAAGGCGCCCGCTGGGTCGATGCGCGGGCGACGGACGATGAGGCCATCGCGCGCTGGGGCATCGCCTCCGGCAATGCCGCCTGAGCCTCACTGCGGCTGGAAGCCGCTGTTCTTGATGATCTGCGCCCAGGTCTGGGTGTAGCTGCGAACGCGGCCGGCGAACTGGCCTTGCGGCATGTAGTCGACGCTCAGGCCCATCGCGGTCAGGCGCTCGCGCACATCCGGCATCTTGAGCACCTTGGCCAGCGCGACGCCGAAGCGGTCGATCACGGGCTGCGGCGTGCCGACCGGCGCGAAGATGCCGTAGTAGGGCAGGTCTTCCAGGCCCGCCAGGCCCAGTTCGGCGAAGGTCGGCACCTGCGGCAGCACGGCCTGGCGCTTGTCGCCGATCACGGCGACGACGCGGATCTTGCCGGCTTTCTGGTTCTCGATGAAGTCGGGAACCGAGCCGATGCCGGCCGAGATCTGGTTGCCCAGCATGTCGGCCAGCATCGGTGCGCTGCCGCGGTAGGGCGCAGCCTGGACGTCGATCTTGTACTTGGCGCCGATCAGCTTGACCAGGAACTCGGGGATCGAGGCCGGCGCCGGGACACCGATCGTGTCCTTGCCGCCGCGCTCCTTCCTGACCCAGGCCACGTAGTCGCTGACCGACTTGGCGGGCGTGCCGCCCGACACCGCGAGCGCATTGGCGAAGGTGGCGAAGCCGGCCACCGGCACGAAATCGCGCGCCGCATCGAAGCCCGGGTTCTTCACCACCAGCGGCAGGATCGAGATCGAATGGTCGTGCGAGAGGAACAGCGTGTGGCCGTCGGCCGGCGCGGCTTTCAGCGCCTGGGCGGCGATCTGGCCGCCGGCCCCGGCACGGTTGTCGACCACCACGGAGGTGCCCAGCTCGTCCTTGAGCTTCTCGGCCAGCGTGCGGGCGATCACGTCGGTGCCGCCGCCGGCCGGAAAGCCGACCAGCAGCCGGATCGGCGCGCCGGCCGGCTGGGCCAGCGCCACGCCTCCAGCGGCCAGAAGGCCAGCCGCGAAAAGGCCGCGCATGAGGCGCGTGGCGCCACTCCATGTTGACTTCAGCATCTATCGACTCCAATGATTGCGGGTAGAAAAAAGTCCGGACGGTCTTGAACTCGCCACGGAACGGCCCTATTTTGAATGCAGGAATCAAGCCATGCGACAAGACAAACTCACCACCAAATTCCAGGAAGCCCTCGCCGACTCGCAGTCGCTCGCGCTGGGAAACGACAACGCTTATATCGAACCGGCGCACTTGCTGGTCGCGATGCTGCGCCAGGACGACGGACCGCGTGCGCTGCTCGAGCGCGCCGGCGCCAATGTGCCGGGCCTGCTGCAGGCCGCCGAGGCGGCGATCAAGAAGCTGCCGAAGGTCGAGGGCCATGACCAGGTGCAGGTCGGCCCCGAACTGGGCAAGCTGCTGCAGGCGACCGAGAAGGAATCGATCAAGCGCAACGACCAGTTCATTGCCAGCGAACTGTTCCTGCTCGCGCTCGCCGACAGCAAGGCCGACATCGGCAACCTCGCGCGCAGCAATGGCGTGACGCGCAAGTCGCTCGAGGCCGCGATCGATGCGGTGCGCGGCGGCCAGGCCGTCAACAGCGCCGACGCCGAAGGCCAGCGCGAGGCCCTCAAGAAATACTGCCTCGACCTCACCGAGCGCGCCCGCCTGGGCAAGCTCGACCCGGTGATTGGCCGCGACGAGGAAATCCGCCGCGCGATCCAGGTGCTGCAGCGCCGCACCAAGAACAACCCGGTGCTGATCGGCGAGCCGGGTGTCGGCAAGACGGCGATCGTCGAGGGCCTGGCCCAGCGCATCGTCGCCGGCGAGGTGCCCGATTCGCTCAAGGGCAAGCGCGTGCTGTCGCTCGACATGGCGGCGCTGCTGGCCGGCGCCAAGTTCCGCGGCGAGTTCGAGGAGCGGCTCAAGACCGTGCTCAACGAACTCGCGAAGGACGAAGGCCAGACCATCGTCTTCATCGACGAGCTGCACACCATGGTCGGCGCCGGCAAGGCCGAAGGCGCGATGGACGCCGGCAACATGCTCAAGCCCGCCCTGGCGCGCGGCGAGCTGCACTGCGTCGGCGCCACCACGCTCGACGAATACCGCAAGTACATCGAGAAGGATGCCGCGCTGGAGCGCCGCTTCCAGAAGATCCTCGTGGGCGAGCCGAGCGTCGAGGCCACGGTCGCGATCCTGCGCGGCCTGAAGGAAAAGTACGAGGTCCACCACGGCGTCGACATCACCGACCCGGCGATCGTCGCCGCGGCCGAGCTGTCCGACCGCTACATCACCGACCGCTTCCTGCCTGACAAGGCGATCGACCTGATCGACGAGGCGGCGGCCAAGATCAAGATCGAGATGGACTCCAAGCCCGAGGTCATGGACCGGCTCGACCGCCGCCTGATCCAGCTGCAGATCGAGCGCGAAGCCGTGCGCCGCGAGAAAGACGAGGCTTCGCAGAAGCGCTTCGGCCTGATCGAGGACGACATCGCGAAGCTGCAGAAGGAGATCGCCGACCTCGACGAAGTCTGGCAGGCCGAGAAGGCGCAGGCCCAGGGCAGTGCGCAGATCCGCGAGGAGATCGACAAGATCAAGTTCCAGATCGCCGAGTTCACCAGCAAGGGCGACTTCAACAAGGTCGCCGAGCTGCAGTACGGGAAGCTGCCGGGGCTCGAGAAGCGGCTCAAGGAAGCGCAGGACACCGAGGCCAGCAAGGGCAAGTCCAGCGCGCCTACGTTGCTGCGCACGCAGGTCGGCGCCGAGGAGATCGCGGAGGTGGTGGCACGCGCCACCGGCATCCCGGTGTCCAAGCTGATGCAGGGCGAGCGCGACAAGCTGCTCATGATGGAGGGCAAGCTGCACGAGCGTGTGGTCGGCCAGGACGAGGCCATCGGTGCGGTCGCCAACGCGATCCGCCGCTCGCGCTCGGGCCTCGCGGACCCGAACCGCCCGACCGGGTCGTTCCTGTTCCTCGGGCCCACGGGCGTGGGCAAGACCGAGCTGTGCAAGGCGCTCGCCGGCTTCCTGTTCGACAGCGAAGACCACCTCATTCGCGTCGACATGAGCGAGTTCATGGAGAAGCATTCGGTCGCCCGCCTGATCGGCGCGCCGCCGGGCTACGTGGGCTACGAAGAAGGCGGCTACCTGACCGAGGCGGTGCGCCGCAAGCCCTACAGCGTGCTCTTGCTCGACGAGGTCGAGAAGGCCCACCCGGACGTCTTCAACGTGCTGCTGCAAGTGCTGGACGACGGCCGCCTGACCGATGGCCAGGGCCGCACCGTGAACTTCAAGAACACGGTGATCGTGATGACCAGCAACATCGGCTCGCCGATCATCCAGTCGATGGTGGGCAGGCCGGCCGAGGAGATCAAGGAAGCGGTCTGGGACGAGCTCAAGAACTACTTCAGGCCCGAGTTCCTGAACCGCATCGACGAGACCGTGGTGTTCCACGCGCTCGACGCCAAGAACATCGAGGCGATCGCGGCGATCCAGCTCAAGGTGCTGAAGGACCGCCTGGCCAAGATGGACCTGGGGCTGGAGGTGTCGCCGGCGGCGCTGGCCGAGATCGCCAAGGTCGGTTTCGACCCGGTGTTCGGTGCCCGGCCGCTGAAGCGGGCGATCCAGCAGCGGATCGAGAACCCGCTGTCGAAGCTGCTGCTGGACGGCAGCTTCGGGCCCAAGGACACGATCAGCGTCGGGACCGATCCGATCCGCGCGCCTGGGCAGTTCACGTTCACCAATGACCGGGAACCCCTGGCCGAGGCCGTATCCTAAGAACGATGCTGAATTTCTTTCTCCGTCTGGTCTTCTTCATGCTGGGCCTGGTCTTCGCGGCCAGCCTGGCGGTCGCCGTGCTGCTGCTGGCGGCCGTCTGGGGGCTGCGCTACGCCTGGGCCCGCCTGACCGGCAAGCCGGTGCAGCCGTGGGTCATGCGCTTCGACCCTCGCGGCGGCTTCGACCGTTTTCGCGCCGCGGGCCGACCGGCCGAGCCGACGGCGGCCGACGTCGCGGGCGCCCGGGCCCAGGGGCAGGCGGCCGATGCGCCGGTGCGCCTGCGCGATCCGGGCGTGGTCACCGACGTGCAGGCGCGGCCGGTGTCGCGCGACGACTGACACCCCGGGGCCGGTCAAAATAGCGGATGTCCACGCCGCGCCCGCCCGTCCTCGTCGAACCGCTCGAAGTCGAGTTCAGCGCGATCCGCGCGCAGGGCGCGGGCGGCCAGAACGTCAACAAGGTCTCGAGCGCGGTGCATCTGCGCTTCGACATTCCCGCCAGTTCGCTGCCTGAGGACGTCAAGGAACGGCTGCTTGCCCTGCGCGACAGCCGCATCACGCAGGAAGGCGTGCTGGTGCTGAAGGCGCAGAAGCACCGCAGCCAGGACATGAACCGCGCCGACGCGCTGGCGCGGCTGCAGGAACTGGTCGACGGCGTCGCCGTCGCGCCGCGCGTGCGGCGCGCCACCAAGCCGAGCTACGGCTCGAAGCAGCGACGGCTGGCGGGCAAGAGCCAGCGCTCGGAGATCAAGAGCTTGCGCGGGCCGGTGCGGGACTGAGGTCCTGCGGCGTGCCACCCGGACGCGAGAGCGCAGCCAGCGCCTCCGCATCTGTGCGGTAGCTGAACAGCATCGGCCCCGGCGCCAGCAGCCCGGCGCGTTCGAGCACCTGCTGCGCCGGCAGCTTCAGGCCCGAGATGTGCAGCCGCACGCCCTGCGACTCCAGCAGGCGGCGGATGCTGCCGAACACCTCGGCGCCGGTGATGTCGATCCGGTTGATCGGGTAGGCGAACAGGCAGACGTCGGTCAGCCCGGGCCGTTGGGCCAGCGCCACCGTGATGGCGCGCTCCAGCGTGCTGGCGGATGCGAAGTCGAGTTCGGCGTCCATCCGCAGCGCGTACAGGTCGGGCGCCAGCGGCGGCAGGTGCCACAGGTGGCGGTCGCGCAGGCTGCCGTCCGGGTGCAGGCCGACCTCGATGATGCGCGGGTGCAGGTGGCGGTACATGTAGTGCGCCAGCGCCGCCAGCAGGCCGCCCAGCACGCCCCAGTAGATCGACGGCGCGGTGGCGATGGTCAGCACGAAGGTGCCGAGCGCGATCGCGGCCTCGATGCGCGAGATCCGCCACAGGGCCACGAAGGCCGAAGGCCGCAGCAAGCCGATGGTGGCGGTGGCGACGATCGCCGCCAGCACCGCCTGCGGCACGTGGTAGAGCAGCGGCATGGCCCAGAGCAGCGCGGCCGCCACCACGGCCACGCTGAACAGCGTCGCCCACTGGGTCTTGGCGCCGGCGTACAGCGTGATGGCCGAACGCGAGAACGAGGAGCTGGTCGGGAACGATCCTGTCAGGCCCGAGGCGATCTTGCCCAGCCCCTGGCCGATCAGGTCCTGGTTCTCGTTCCAGAGCTTGCCGGCGCGGGCGTTGTCGACCTTGGCGCTCGATGCGGTCTCCAGGAAGCTCACCAGCGTGACCAGGAAGGCCGGCAGCAGCAGGTTGCCGAGTTCGTTGACCGTGAGGCCGCCCGGCCAGTAGAAGTGCGGCAGGCCCGCGGGCAGCTTGCCGATCACCGCGCCGCCGTTCAGCGCATAGCCGACCGCGGCACTGATCGCCGCGGCGGCCGCGACCAGCGCCATGGTGGTCGGGAACTTGGGCGCCAGCCGCTTGCCGAGCCACAGCATCGCCATGCCGCCGAGCCCGAAGGCGATCGCGACCAGGTCGGGCAGCGGGCCATGCATCACCTGGACCACCGAGCGGCCGGTGTAGCCCAGCAGGGCCGGCAGCTGCGACAGCGTGATCAGCACCGCCGCGCCCTGCGTGAAGCCCATCAGCACCGGCGAATTGACCATTCGCAGCAGCCAGCCGAAGCGGGCCGCGCCCAGCGTGACCTGCATCAGTCCCGACAGCAGCGTGAGCCAGACCGCGTAGGCCACCCATTCGGCGCTGCCCGGGATCGCCAGCGGCGCCAGCGAGGCGCCGACCAGCAGGCTGGTCAGCGCAGTGGGCCCGACCGACAGCCGGGCCGAGGAGCTGAAGAGCAACGCGATCAAGGCCGGCAGCAGCGCGGCGTAGACGCCGGTCACCAGCGGCATGCCCGCCAGCGCCGCGTACGCCACGCCCTGCGGGATGACCATCAGCGCGACGGTGACGCCGGCCGCGGCCTCGTTGACGAGCAGGGCCCGGTCGGGGCGTGGCCAGGTCAGGAAGGGGAGCCAGCGCTCGAGCTGGTCGCGGGTCAGGGCCATGCGCGGTGTCCGCGGGGTGTTGGGGAATGCACCCGCCGATGATACGAAAGCGCCAAGGTAGATTCCCTCCATGACCGAACTGCGATCCCTTTTCGACGCCCAGCACCGGGCCAGCCGCGAGACCGCCGACCTGTCGGTCGCCGAGCGGCGCGATCGCGTGCGGCGGGTGCAGCGCCTGCTCGACCAGCACGGGGAAGCGATCTCGGCCGCGGTCGAGGCCGACTTCGGCGTCCGTTCCGCGGCGCTTACCGAAGTGGCCGACCTGCTGGTGCTGCGCAGCCTGCTCAAGCAGCTGCTGCACCGCGTCGAGGCCTGGAGCCGGCCGGTGCGCGTGCGCACGCCGCTGCAGCTGAAGCCCGCGCGGGCCTTCGTCCAGCGCCAGCCGCTGGGCGTGGTCGGCGTGATCTCGCCCTGGAACTATCCGCTTCAGCTGTCGCTCGGGCCGGCGGCGACCGCGCTGGCGGCGGGCAACCGCGTGATGCTCAAGCCGAGCGAACTCACGCCGCGCACCTCGGCACTGCTGGCAGAGCTGATCCGGCAGGCTTTCGCCCCGGAGGAATTCACCGTGGTGCAGGGCGATGCCGACGTTGCCGCGCGCTTCGCGAGCCTGCCCTTCGACCACCTGTTCTTCACCGGCTCGACCGCGGTCGGGCGCAAGGTGGCGCAGGCCGCGGCGGCCAACCTGACGCCGACCACGCTCGAGCTGGGCGGCAAGTCGCCGTGCATCGTCGATGCCTCGGCCGACCTGGAAAAGGCGGCGCTGCGCATCGCGCACGGCAAGCTGCTCAATGCGGGCCAGACCTGCATCGCACCCGACTATGTGCTGCTGCCGCGCGGCCGCGAGGATGCGTTCGCGGCCGCCTGGCAGCGCGCGGTGGCGCGGCTGTTCCCGCGCTTCGACGGCAATCCCGACTACGCATCGATCCTGGGCGAGGGCCACCTGGCGCGCCTGCGTGCGCTGCTCCAGGAGGCGAAGGACAGCGGCGCCCGCATCGAGCAGGCGGCCGCTGCCGGGCCGCCGGGCTCGCGCCAGCTGGCACCGGCGCTCGTCATCGGTCCGGACGCCGGTCTGCGGCTGCTGCGCGAGGAAATCTTCGGCCCCATCCTGCCGGTGCTGCCCTGCGACGACGGCGACGAGGCGATCCGCTACATCAACGCCCGTCCGCGGCCGCTGGCGCTCTACTGGTTCGGCACCGACACGGCGGCCCGCGACCGCGTGCTGGCGCGCACCGTGAGCGGCGGCGTGACGGTCAACGACACGCTGATGCACATCGTGCACGACAACCTGCCGTTCGGCGGCGTCGGCGAGAGCGGCTGGGGTTCCTACCACGGCGAGGTCGGCTTCCTGCGCTTCACCCAGCAGAAGGCGGTGCTGGTGCAGTCGCGCTGGTCGGCCGGCGCGATGATCTACCCGCCGTACGGCCAGAGGTTCCGCCGCATGATGAAGCTGTTGCGGCTGCTCTGATGAAGCCCCGGCGTCAGCCGCGCTTCTTGTGCTGGAAGGCGGTCGGGGACTGCCCGGTGGCGGCCTTGAACATCGCGCAGAAGGCGCTGTCGGTGGCGTAGCCGCTGGCCGAGGCCACCAGGCTCACCGCCATGCCGCGCGCCAGCAGCGGCAGCGCATGGGCCAGCACCGCCTGCTGGCGCCATTGCTGCCAGCTCATGCCGAGCTGGTCGCGAAAGAGCCGCGCCACGGTGCGCTCGCTGGCGCCGATCTGCTGCGCCCGCTCGGCCAGCGTGGCCCGGTTGGCCGGATTGCGCAGCAGCGCCTCGCACAACTGGCGCAGGCGCTTGTCGGTGGGAAGCGGCACGTCGATGCGGATCTGGGTGGCGCGCTCGAGCTCGTCGACCAGCAGCGGCGCGATCCAGCGCTCGCGCTGGGCGGCGTGCGGGTCGGCCGGCGGCAGCCCGTCGGGCGTGGTGTCCAGCGCCAGCATCAGCGCGCGCAGCAGCGGACTGATCTCGAGCACCTCGCAGCGCTCCCAGGCCGGGCCGAGCCAGCTGTGGAGGTAGACGGTGCGCAGCTCGGCATCCTCGATCAGCGAGATGCTGTGCGGCATGTCGGCTGGTACCCAGAGGGCGCGCGAGGGCGGCACGATGTAGCTGCCGTCCTCGGTGCTCAGGCGGATCACGCCACGGGTCGAGAAGGTCAGCTGCGGCCAGGGATGCTGGTGCAGCTCGACCTGCGTGTCGGCGTTGAGGAAGTGCTCCTTGGCCCGCAACGGACGCAGCGCATCGGGCGCGTAGAGATGCGGCGTGAGCGGGCCGACGCTGTTGGCGGGCGCGGAGCCGGGAGCGCGGTCGGTCGCGGAAGGGGCAGCGATGGGCGGCATGAATTCGACAAATCTTGTCTCTGTATCGCCATTCTGCCGCTCCGACCCGGCTTAGGATCGACCCCCGAGCCAGTTTCTTGTAGCAATCCATGTCTTCCGCCTCCCATTCCCCCGCCGCGCCCACCGTGCGTTCCGACGTCAAGCTGATCGGCCTGGTCGGCCTCGCGCATGCCGTCAGCCACTTCAGCCAGCTGTTGCTGGCGCCGCTGTTCCCGTGGCTGAAGGACGCCTTCAATGTCAGCTACACCGAGCTCGGCGCGGTGCTGACCGCGTTCTTCGTGGTCTCCTGCGTGGTGCAGGCCGCCTCGGGCTTCATCGTCGACAAGCTCGGCCCGCGGCCGGTTCTGTTCGTCGGGCTGGGCCTGCTCGGGCTGGCGGCCTTCGGCTATGCGCTGGCGCAGAACTACTGGATGCTGCTCGGCGCGGCGGTCGTCGCCGGCGTCGGCAACGGCGTGTTCCATCCCGTGGACTACACCCTGTTCAACCGCAAGGTGGCGCCGACGCGCCTGGGCCACGCCTACAGCGTGCACGGCATCACGGGCAGCCTGGGCTGGGCGCTGGCACCGGCCATGATGGTGCCGCTGGCGATGGCTTTCGGCTGGCGCGTGGCGCTGGCGGCGGGCGGCGGCGTGGCGGTGGTGGTGCTGCTGGTGCTGTGGCTCAACCGCAGCGTGCTGTCGCTCGACGTCAAGGCGGTGCAGCACGCGACCGGCACGGCCGGCCCGGCGGCGGCGGGCGGCGAATTCGCCTTCCTGAAGATCCCGGCGGTCTGGATGTGCTTCGGCTTCTTCTTCTTCTATGCCATGGCCCTGAGCGTGGTGCAGACCTTTGCGCCGTCCGCGGCCGGACGGCTGCACGACGTGCCGGTGGCGCTGATCGCGATGTGCCTGACGATCTACATGGTCGCCAGTGCGGCCGGCATGGTGGTGGGCGGCTTCCTGGCCTCGGACCCGACGCGCTGCGAGCGCATCGTCGGTGGCGGTTTCGGGGTGGCGGCGGGGCTCGCGCTGGTGCTGGCCCTGGCCGACTTCGCGCCGGTGCTGGTGCCGGTGATGTTCGGCGCCATGGGCTTCGCCTCGGGCATCGCCGGGCCGTCGCGCGACCTGCTGGTCAAGCGCTCGACCCCGGCCAATGCCACGGGCCGCGTCTACGGCGTGGTGTATGCCGGGCTCGACATCGGTCAGGCGGTGGCGCCGCTGATCTTCGGCCGGCTCATGGACCACGGCCAGTACGTCAGCGTGATCGTCGGGCTGGCGGTGGTGCAGGGCGTGCTGATCGCCAGCGCTTTCAATGTCCGGCGGGTGCGGCGCGAGGCGCTGGTGCCGGCCTCGGCCTGACCGCCGCGCCGCCGCTCGCTCAGGCGGCGATCAGCGCCTCGACGCGGCGCAAGCCCTCGATGGTCTTGACGCAGGCCTCGGCCGCCTCGGTGCCCTTGATCGCGAAATGCCGGTGGAAGTACTTGCGGTGCTCCACATGCTCGTGGAAGTGGTGCGGCGTCAGCACCGCCGACAGCACCGGCACGCCGGTCTCGAGCTGCACCCTCATCAGCGAATCGACGACCGTGGCGGCCACGAAGTCGTGGCGGTAGATGCCGCCGTCCACCACCAGCGCGCAGCCGACGATCGCTGCATAGCGGCCCGAGCCGGCCAGGCGCTTGGCATGCAGCGGGATCTCGAAGGCGCCGGGCACGTCGAAGACGTCGATGGTGTCGACCGGCACGCCGAGGCGCTTCATCTCGGCCAGGAAGGCGTCGCGCGCCTGGTGGACGATGTCCGAATGCCACTGCGCCTGCACGAAGGCGATGCGCTGGCCGCGCGGTGCATCGGCGGCCGGAATGGCGGAGAGGGGAAGGTCGTTGATCTGACTCATGGTTTGCCTTTGCAAGGATTGCCTGAATCAGGGCGCACGAACCCGCGGCAGGGGCCGGTACGAACGTGCCGGCCCCGCCATGGGGTCGCGCTCTCTTTCATCCGGACTGTGACCGTCGGCCCCGGGATCGCACCGGGTCTGCTGACCCTGCGGCGAGTTGCGTCGCCGCAGGCGCTCGCGGGCTCGTGCAGCCCGGGCTGCCATCACCGCCGGTGGGGAGTTTCACCCCGCCCTGAGAACGCTTGCCTCGACGGTTGTCGAAGCAGCCCGGATTCTAGGCAAGTCGGCCGCGACGCGCTGTCGCCCACGAGCCAAGCCCCATCGCGGGGCAGGGCCGCGCCACGGCGCATCAGCGGGCGGCCAGGAATTGCGCCATGCGCTGCAGTTCGTCGTCGAGCGCGGCACGGAACGCGGCGCCCTGCGGCTGGCCTGCGGCGTAGCCGAAGTCGGGTTGCAGCCGGCCGTCGCGGGCCGGGACGTTGGCCCAGCCGATCACCTGGTCCCGCCACAGCATCGGCAGGGCGTAGTAGCCGAACTGCCGTTTCGCAGCCGGCGTGTAGGCCTCGAACTTGTACGGCCAGCCCCACAGCAGCGTGAAGCGGCGGCGGTCCCAGACCACCGGGTCGAAGGGCGCGAGCAGGCGCAGTTCATCGTCCGGCGTGTGGCGCTGCGAGCGCGGGTTCTCGTCGGCCGGCCAGTACCAGGTCGTGCCGTCGATGCGGCAGCTGGCGAGCTGCTTGCGCGCCAGCGCCAGCGCGGCTTGCGTCTGTGCCGACAGGTGCGGGGCGCCGTAGCCGAGCAGCCGCACCAGGTAGGTGAGGCTCGCGGCCGGCAGCGGCGCGTACTTGCGCACGATCAGGTCGACCAGCGCGCCGGCGCGCCGGGCGCGGCCGGCCGGGCTGTCGTCGGCGGGCGGGTGGGTCACCGCCTCGTAGATGCGGGTGCCGCCGTCGCGCCGCTGGACCCGCAGCAGGCCGCGGTAGTGCATGTCGTCGAGCAGGTGCGTGCTGGCATTGCTGGAGCCGCCCCAGTAGTTCTTCATGCGGCCGTGCGCGAATTGCAGCTCGACCGCGCGCGGATGCACCGGCCCGCGCTCGCGCACGAAGGCCAGCACCTCGGCGGCCTTGCGCCGGGTCTCGGCGTCCCAAGGGCGGGCGGCCTCGCGCGGGTGCATCAGCGCCAGGTGCTCGCGCGGCAGGAAGCCGTAGTTCACCAGGCAATCCTCCTCGACCGCGAGCCGCGCGTAGCGGCCTTCGAGGTCGCCGGCGCGATAGTCCTTGACGCGATGGCGCAGGGTCAGGTCCTGGGCCCGCGCAGGGGCGCGGATCGGGTCGGCTTGCACGAAGCCCAGGCGCCGGATCGCGGCCGGCAGCGTGGTGGGCGTGAAGAGGGTGCGCGCCACCGCGTAGCGGCGCAGGTGGTCGAGCGTGGGGTCGGTGGGCATGCGGTGGTGGGTCAGCCGAGCAGCGGCATGCCCGTGAGCCATCCGTGGACCTTGAACAGGAAGGCGGCATACACGCCCAAGCCCCCGACCACGGCGACGATGTCGTTCACGGCGCTCGGCGGCGCACCGGGTACGCTGCGCGGCACCGCGCGGCGCTTGACGGAAATGCGGTCGGCCACCGCCCAGGCGAGAAAGGCGCCGAACAGGAGCAGGTCAGCCAGGGTGCCGTTGGCCAGCAGGTGGGCGGTGGCCCAGAGCTTCACCGCCAGCAGCATGGGATGCCGGGCCGCGCGTTGAATGCGCCCGGGCAGGTAGGCGGCGAAGAGCAGTGGAAACACCGGCAGCATCAGCAGCAGCGCGAGATGCCGCAGCCCGGTCGGCGGCGTGTAGAGCACCACGGGGGTCAGGCGTGCCTGACCGTAACCATGAATGAGCAACAGCAATCCGGCCAGCGAGGCCAGGGCGTACATGCCTTTCCAGGCCCGCTCGCCGCGTCGCGCCACCTGCGCATCGCGCCAGGCGGGCGCGACGATCGACACGGAATGGATGCCGAGGAACAGGACGAGGCCGATGACGAGAAGGGACATGACGAACGCTCCGGATGGTGTTCAACGGTCGTTGGGAGGCGAATCAGCTTACAGCCAGGAGGGCTTGGCGATGAAGGCCTGCCTTGCCTGTCGATCGAATCCCGCGGATTCATAGAACTGGAATGTGGCTTCGTCCTTCCTGCCGGTCATCAGCATGACCTTGTAGCAGCCTCGGGACCAGGCGGCGGACAGTGCCTCTGCCAGGACGGCCCTGCCGAACCCGCAAGCGCGGTGCTCCGCCAGGGTGACGACATTCTCGATGACGCCGTAGGGCCTGCCGCCGCGTGTGAGGTTAGGGATCACGGCCAGCGTGCAGCTGGAAACCAGTCGAGATTCGACGAACGCCCCGAAGTAGCGAATGCCCCAGTTCGCCTGGATTTCATGCCAGACCGCTTCGATCCGCGTGGGTTCCGGGAGGGGCTCGTCGGCGTCGTGGAGATGCTTGTAGAGATGAAGCAGTGCGGAAAGGTCGGAGTGGGCGAGCTCACGTATTTGCATGGGCGGATCGAGCGGAGAGCGGCTTCTACTTTGTTCCCCGCATCCTATCGATGCGACCACGCGATGACATGGGAAAGGTCCGAAAGCCGGCCAGTGATTTCAGATGGTTCCAAGTCTTCGCCTTGGACGCCACGGCTACCATTGCGCGCATGCAGGCGCGTCCCGGTCGTCGCTCTAAATCTCCCCATGTACGTTCCCAGACACCATGAACTGCCCGGCAGCGATGCCGCCCTCGCATTGATCGAGGCCCATCCGCTCGGCGCCTGGGTCGTGCCAGGTGCCGACGGGCTCGTTGCCAACCATCTGCCGTTTCTCCTGGATCGGTCGCGCGGCAAATTCGGAACCCTCCTTGGCCACGTTTCACGAGCCAATCCGGTCTGGCGCCAACTTGATGCATCGAGGCAATCGATCGTCATGTTCCAGGGTCCCGACGCCTACATCACGCCGGCTTGGTACCCGGGCAAGCGCGAGCACGGAAAGGTCGTCCCGACCTGGAATTATGAGGTCGCGCACGCGCATGGCGTCGCACGGGCGATCCACGACGAGGGTTGGTTGCGCGACCTGCTGGCGCGGCTCACCTCCGACAACGAGGCAGAACGACCCATGCCGTGGTCGATGGCGGACGCGCCGAGCGATTTCATCGACAGGCTGCTGCGCGCCGTCGTCGGCATCGAGATTCCGATCGACGACCTCGTCGGCAAGCGCAAGGCAAGTCAGGACGAGGAACTGCAGGACCGGTGGGGCACCGTGGAGGGCCTGATGGCCGAAGGCAGCGACAACGCACTGGCGATGGCGTCGCTGGTGCGAAACGCCATCGGCCGGTCCGAAGGCGTCTGACCATGGCCGCGCGACCGCCGCTGCCGACGCACCGCGCCTTGAGATTGCTGCTGATCGCTGCGTACGGCGCCATGGGCCTGGACGGCCTGGCGCTGTGTTCGGAGCACTCGGTCGCGGCCAACGCCACCATTGGAGCCGAGGCCGCGAGCGGCGTGGCGCTGAGGAATGCAGATGCCGCTGATCGATGACTTCCTGCCCGCTTTCCAGTTCCGCGAGCGGCACGCATTGATCACTCGCGCGACGCCCAAGGCGCTGCTGAACGCCGTGCTTCTTCCGGGCGTGGCCGAAGACCCTTTGGCGCGGTTCTTCATCCGCCTGCGCGAGGCACCGGACCAGCTGCTCGGCGCCCGAAGCGGGCTGGCCGGGCGCCCCGCCTTCGGCATCGAGGACTTCATGATCCTGGGCCGCGACGCCGACCGCGAACTCGTCTTCGGGCTGGTGGGACGCTTCTGGCAGCGCGACTACGGCCTCGTCACGCTGGCCCACCCGAGGCAGCAGTTCGCCGGCTTTTCCGAACCCGGGCTGGCCAAGCTGGTGCTGAATTTCAGCACCGAGGCGCTGCCCGGCGGACGCACGCGACTGATGACCGAAACCCGCGTGCATTGCGTCGACGCCAGTGCACGACGTCGCTTCACGCCGTACTGGTGGCTGATCCGTCCGGTCAGCGGATTGATCCGGCGCCGTCTGCTGGTGCGGATCGATGATGCCGCCCTGCGGGCGCATCATCGATGAAGGCGTTCACACCGCGCTGCGATGCCGCTCGATGCAGGTGACCAGCGTCTCTTCGCCCGAGCGCTGCCACCAGTCCAGCGCCGAGAAGATCTCGACCTCGCTGAAACCCTCGAAGCCCGCGGCCTCGACCCAGCCGCGGATCTTGCGCAGCTCGACCACGCCGTCGCCCATCATCCCGCGGTCCGACAGCAGGTCGCGCGTCGGCGTGAGCCAGTCGCAGACATGGTAGGCCAGCAGGCGTTCGCGGCCTGCCCGAGCGATCTGCTGCTGCAGCTTCGGATCCCACCACACGTGATAGATGTCCAGCGCCACGCCCAGCATGCCCGAGCGTGCGGCGTCGAGTTCGTCGCACAGGTCGAGCGCCTGCTCCAGCGTGTTGATGCAGGCCCGGTCGGCCGCCTGCATCGGGTGCAACGGTTCGATCGCCAGCGGCATGCCGACCTGGCGCGCGTAGTCGAGCGACGCCGCGATGCCGTCGCGCACCTCGCCGCGCGCGCGGCCGATGTCCTTGTAGGCGGCCTTGCCGTCGAGCGCGCCGGGGAGGGCGCCGACCACCAGCACCAAGCAGGGGGCGTCGAGCGTCTTCGCCTCGTCGATGGCGCGGCGGTTGTCGTCGAGCGCGGCCCGCAGGCCGGCCGCATCGGGCGCTGGGAAGAAGCCGCCGCGGCAGTAGCCTGAGAGCCCGATGCCATGGGCCTTCAGCTGCTTTGCGACCTTGTCCAGCCCGACGGCGGCGACCTGGTCGCGCCAAGGGCTGATCGCACGGATGCCGTGCTCGGCGCACTGGTCGATGATCCGGTCCAGCGGCACCTCGGCGCCTCGCTGCTTGCGGATCGTCGCGGTGTTGATCGACAGCCAGTCGTGGTTCTGCGAGAAGTCGCGCATGGCCGGCCTCACCCCTCGACGCCGTGCAGCGCCAGCAAGGTCTTCATGCGCCGCACCGCCAGTTCGGGCTGCTCCAGCAGGTTGGCCGCATCGGCGAGCCGGAACAGTTCCGCGAAATGCTGCAGCGAACGCGTGCTCTGCTGGCCGCCGACCATCGTGAAGTGGCTCTGGTGGCCGTTGAGCCAGGCCATGAAGACCACGCCGGTCTTGTAGAAACGCGTCGGCGCCGCGAAGATGTGGCGCGACAGCGGCACCGTGGGCCCGAGGATGGCGTGGAACTTCTCCACGTTGCCCTGCGCCAGTTCGCCCAGCGCCGCGCTCGCGGCCGGCGCGATGGCGTCGAAGATGCCCAGCAGCGCGTCGCTCTGGCCGTGGGTCTGCTCGCTGCCGTGGCCGTCGCCCGCGATCAGCTCGGCATAGTTGAAGTCGTCGCCGGTGTACATGCGAACGCCCGGCGGCAGCTGCCGGCGCATCGCGATCTCCTTGTCCTTGTCGAGCAGCGAGATCTTGATGCCGTCGACCTTGTCCGGATGGGCTGCGATGATGCCTAGCGCGGTGGCCATCGCGGCATCGATGTCCTTCGTTCCCCAGTAGCCCGCCAGCGCCGGGTCGAACATGTCGCCCAGCCAGTGCAGCACCACCGGCTGCTTGGCCTGGCGCAGGATGCGGTCGTACACCCGCTCGTAGTCGGCCGGGCTCTTCGCGACCCGCGCCAGCGCGCGGCTGGCCATTACGATCAGCTTGCCGCCCAGCGCCTCGATCGCCGCCATCTGCTCTTCGTAGCCGCGGATCACGTCATCGACGCTGCGGACCTCGTCGATGTTCAGGTGGTCGGTGCCGCAGCCCGAGGCCACCAGCGCGCCCGGCACGTCCTTCGCTGCATCGAGCGAGCGGCGGATCAGCTCCAGCGAGGTCGGCCAGTCCAGGCCCATGCCGCGCTGCGCGGTGTCCATGGCCTCGGCCACGCCCAGGCCCAGCGACCACAGGTGGCGGCGATAGCCGATGGTGGCGTCCCAGTCGACCGCGCTTTGCAGCCAGGGGTCGATGGCGGCCAGCGGGTCGGCCACCACGTGCGCCGCCGAATAGGCGATGCGGTTGAACTTGACGCCCGCGGGCGGCCGCACCGGCGCGCTGCCGCGCAGCGCGTACGGCGCCAGCGCGCCGCCGGCCACGGGGAGGGTGAGCGAGAGGGTCATGGCGATGTCCTCGTCAGATCTTCAGCGCCGGCACGTCGACCCAGCGCCGGTCCTTCCAGCTTTCGAGCGCGGTCTCGACCAGCTGAACGCCCTTGGCGCCTTCGGGCAGCGTCCACTTGTAGGGGGCGTTCTCGACCACGTGGCGGATGAAATGTTCCCACTGGATCTTGAAGCCGTTGTCGTAGACCTGCGAGTCCGGGATCTCCTGCCACTGGTCGAAGAAGTTCATGGTCTGCTTCTCGTCCGGGTTCCACACCGGCCGCGGCGTGGCCACGCGCGACTGCGCCCGGCAGGACGACAGGCCGGCGACCGCCGAGCCGTCGGTGCCGTCGACATGGAAGGTCACGAGGTCGTCGCGCCGGACGCGCGTGACCCAGCTCATGTTGATCTGGGCGATCACCGGCTCGCCGTTGTGGCCCTTGAGCTCGCAGGTGGCGTAGGCGGCATCGTCGGCGGTCGCCTCGTAGGGTTTGCCGTCCTCGTCCCAGCGCTTCGGGATGTGGGTGGCGCCGATGCACGACACCGACTGCACTTCGCCGAACAGGTTGTCCAGCACGTAGCGCCAGTGGCACATCATGTCGAGGATCATGCCGCCGCCGTCTTCCTTGCGGTAGTTCCACGACGGCCGCTGGATCGGCTGCAGGTCGCCTTCGAACACCCAGTAGCCGAACTCCAGCCGCACCGACAGCATGCGGCCGAAGAAGCCGGCGCGCCGCAGCATGTCGAGCTTGCGCAGGCCGGGCAGGAACAGCTTGTCCTGCACCGCGCCGTGCTTCAGGCCCGAGCCTTCGGCCAGGCGGGCGATCTCGACCGCCTCGTTGAGGTTGGTCGCGATCGGCTTCTCGCAGTACACGTGCTTGCCGGCGCGGATCGCCTTGGCCAGCAGGGTCGGGCGCATCTGCGTGGTGCCGGCGTCGAAGAAGATGGTGTCGTCCTTGTTCTCGAGCGCGGCGTCGAGGTCGCATCCCCAGCGCGCGATGCCGTGGGCCTTGGCCAGGGCCTCGATCTTCTCGGCGTTGCGGCCGATCAGGATCGGGTCGGGCATGACCTTGTCGCCGTTCGAGAGCGTCACGCCGCCCTGGGCGCGGATCGCGACGATGGAGCGAATCAGGTGCTGGTTCATGCCCATGCGTCCGGTGACGCCGTGCATGATGATTCCGAGTCGTTGTTGTGCCATGGGGTTCTCCGCTGTAGGTTGGCTTAGGGGGCTGGCGACAGGCCGGCGGCCTTCACCAGGGTGGCGTTGCTGGCGATCTCGTCCTTGATGTAGGCGTCGAACTGCTCGGGCTTGAGGGTCCAGGCGTCGGCGCCCAGCTTCAGGAAGCGCTCCTTGACCTCGGGGCTGGCGAGGGCCTTCGCGACCTCGTCGTGCAGCCTGTTGACAACCTCGCGCGGCGTCTTGGCGGGCGCCATCATGCCGATCCAGAAGTTGAACTCGGAGCCCGGCACGCCGGCTTCGGCGGTGGTCGGCACATCGGGCAGGGCGGCCGCGCGCTTCGGCGAGCCGACCGCCAGGGCCAGCAGGTGGCCTTCGCGGATCTGGCCGATGACCGGCGCGATCGGCGAGAAGTAGTAGTCGACCCGTCCCGACAGCACCTCGGTCACGGCGTCGGCCGAGCCCTTGAACGGGATGTTGGTGGCGTCTATCTTCGCCGCCAGCTTGAACTTCTCGGCGTTCAGGTGGGTCGCGCTGCCCTGGCCGGCCGAAGCGAAGTTGATCGTGCCCGGCTTGGCCTTGGCGGCGGCGACCAGTTCCTTCAGTGTCTTGATGTTCTTCGACGGCGAGATCACCAGCGCGTTCGGCAGGGTCGAGATCGGCGTCACGCCGGCGAAGTCGGCGACCGTGTCGAAGGGCAGCTTGGCGAAGGTCGAGGGACTCACCGTGTGCGACGACGAGTGGATCATGATCGTGTAGCCGTCCGGCGCGGCCGTGGCCACGGCCTGCTGGCCGATGGTGCCGCTGGCGCCGCCGCGGTTGTCGATCACCAGCATCTGGCCCATGCTGGCGCTCATCTTGTCGGTGATGGCGCGGGCGATGATGTCGGTGGTGCTGCCGGCCGCGAACGGCACGATCACGCGGATCGGCTTGGTCGGGTAGGCCGTTTCGGCTGCCGTGGCCGCGAAGGCGGTGCTGAGGGCGAGGCAGGCTGCGAGGCCGGCGCGTCGGGTGAAGGGCATGGAGTCTCCTTGTGGTGGGGGTGAAGCGAGCGGCTACACGAGGGCAGGCGCTTGCGAGAGGGGTTGCAGGCTGTTGAAGTCGGGGTCGGCGCCATGCGCGAAACCGGGTTGTGCCAGCGACCCGATCGCAATCCGGCCGCCGCGGATCGCGAGCCGCGGCGGTCCGCCGGCGCTCTCGTAGAGGTCGCCATGGGCCGCGGCGAAGGCCTGCTGCTCGGCGGCCGGGGCGCCACCGAAGCCGTCGACGTAGTGATGGCCGTTGCGCTCGCAGTGAACCAGGCCCAGCAGCGATGCCAGCGCGAGGTCCTGCTGAACGGCCAGGCCGGCCTGGCAAGTCAGGTCTTCGGCCGACATGAAGCAGCGGTCGCCGGTGTTGCGCGTCGTCAAGTTCCACTGATCGCAGCGGGCGCGATTCAGCACCGCCTTGTAGAGGCCCTTGCAGCCCTTGCTCGAGACGCCGCGCCAGCCATGCGCGCGGCCGACCGGAAAAGCGTCGAGCGTGCCGTCGGCCTCGTCGAGCAGCAGCGGGGCCGGGGCGCCCAGCCCCGCCAGCGCGCCTGTCATGCTGGCTTCGCGCGGCAGCGGCTGTTCGATGTAGAGCAGCGCGTCGGGCCGCGCGGCCAGCCGGGGCAGCGTGCGCAACCCGGCGCACAGCGCCTGCAGCGCCGCCATGTCGGCGTACTGCTCGTTGCCGTCGAGGCTGAAGCGATGGCCGGGCGCGGCGGCGTCGAGTGCCTCCAGCACCGCATCGAGCCGCGCAAGGTCGGCGGCAGGGTCGCCGCCGAGCTTGATCTTGAAATAGCGATGGCCGTAGCGGCGCACCACCGCGGAAAGGCTGACCGGCAGCCCGGCCACATCCACGGTGTCGCCTTCGAGCGCATCGAGCATGCCGATCGTGTGGCGGGCTTCGAGATGGGCGGCTGGCGCCAGCCGCGCCAGCCATCCGTTCCAGTTCCAGCCGCGCAGGTCGTCGGCCAGCGGCGTGTCGCCGATGCCGACCAGGTTGCGCTGGAAGGCGACATGCACCGGCACCTGCATCGCGCGGCACAGCGCGTCGAGCACCGCGCGATCGAGCACCGCCTGGCCGAAGCCGGTGGCCAGCGCCGTGAGCCCCGCGGCTTCGCCCTGCATGGTCAGCGCCTCGTAGTGCCGGGCGAACAGATCGAAGGCCGTCGCCGGCGCGCCGCGGGTGTAGGCCGCCGCGGCGGCTTCCAGCGCCAGTTGAAGGTGGCGGACGTTGTCGGCCTGGCTCAGCCCTGCCCGCTTGTCGAACCAGCGCGGCACCATCAGCTCGGCGGCCCAGCCCTGGGCCGTGCCTTGCGCGCCGCAATCCACGGTGGCGCGCACGAACACCTGCGGGCAGCGGGTGAGCGTGACGGCGCCGAACTTGAACGGCAGGCGCAAGCTCATCGCGCGGACGCCGAAATCGACGGCGAGGATGCGCACGGCCGGCGCGCTGGGCGAGGCGGAAGCGGTCACGGCGAGCCGTCAGTGGGCGTCGAGCTGGCCCTGCGCGAAGAAATGCGCGCGCAGGGTCCGGGCGTAGGCAGCGAAGCGTTCGGTGCCCATGACGTCGAGCGGCCGGGGCCGCGGCAGGTCGATGTCGTAGATGGCGGCGATCGAGCCCGGGCGCTCGCTCATGACGATCACCCGGTCCGACAGGAAGATCGCCTCGGGGATGCTGTGCGTGATCAGCAGCACTGTCTTCTTCGAGGCCGACCAGATGCGCTGCAGCTCGAGGTTCATCTTCTCGCGCGTCATGGCGTCGAGCGCGCCGAAGGGCTCGTCCATCAGCAGCACCGAGGGATCGTGCAGCAGGGCGCGGCAGATCGAGGCCCGCTGCTGCATGCCGCCCGAGAGTTGCCACGGGTATTTGTTCTCGAAGCCGGCGAGGCCCGCCATCTGCATCAGCGCGCGGGCCCGCTCGCGCGCCGCGGCCTTGGGCAGGCGGCGGATCTCGGCCTGCAGCAGGATGTTGTCCTCGATGCTGCGCCAGGCCAGCAGCACCGCGCTCTGGAACACGATGCCGACGTCCTTCTGCGGCCCGGTGATGGGCTTGCCGGCGAGGGTCAGGGTGCCGGCGCTGATCGGCAGCAGCCCGGCCACCATCTTCAGCAGCGTGCTCTTGCCGCAGCCCGAGGGACCGACCACCGAGACGAACTCGCCCTCGCGGATCGAGAAGTCGAGCGGCTTGAGCGACTCGACCGGGCCGTCCTTGCTCTGGTAGGTCTTGGCGACGCCGCGCGCTTCGATGAGTGTGTCCAGGGCCATGGAAAGCAGGTCAGTTGGTCGGCAGGAAGTCGAGCGTGACGTAGTCTTCGGGCTTGCCGCGGGTGGCCGCGTCCATGCCGCCGTATTGCACCAGCAGGTCGAGCGAGTCGTTGACGTTCTTCATCGCCACCCGGAACGGCCGCTGGTTGGCGGTGTCCTTGGTGTGATAGAGGGCCGCGCTCTGCTTCATGCCGACGATCAGGGTGTCGCGCACGCCGGCCTTGGGGTTGGCCTTGAGCATCGCATCGACCGCCGCGGCCGGGTCTTTCTCGGCCGCTTCGGCGGCGCGCGTGGAGGCCCGCATGAAGCGCTTCACGAGGTCGGGGTTCTCGGTCAGCAGGTTCTTGTTGGCGATGATGCCGGAGCTGATCTGGTTGACGCCCGAATCGGCGAAGCGGATCGGCGTCACCGGCTTGCCGGTGGCGTCCTGCAGCTTGATCGCCTGGTCCATCACGTAGCCCAGCAGCAGATCGGCCTGGCCGGTGGTCACGGCATTGAGCTTGGTCTGGGCGTCGCCCGAGACGATCTTGACCTGGTCGGGCTGGATGTTGTTGACCTTGAGGAACAGCGGCCACATCTGCGACATCGAGTCGCCCGGCGTGACCGCCACGGTCTTGCCGATGATGTCCTTCGGCGCCTTGATGCCCTTCTCGCTGAAGCCCATCACCGACATCGGGCTGACCTGGAACAGCACGCCGGTCGACTTCAGCGGCGCGCCCTTGGCGGCGGCCTTGATCATGGTCGTGACGTCGATGTAGCCGAAGGTCGCCGAGCGGGCGGCGACTGCCTGGGCGGTGACGGCCGAGCCGCGGCCCTCCTGGATCTCCAGGTCGATGCCTTCGTCGGCGTAGTAGCCGCGCTCCTTGCCGAGGAAGAAGGGCGCGTGCTCGCTGTAGAGGTACCAGTTGAGCATCAGCGTGACCTTGTCCTGCGGCTTGTTCTGCGCCTGCGCGGGCGTCACGGCGAGCACCAGGGCGGCTGCGGCGCCGGCGATCAGCGAAGTCATCATCTTCATGCTTGTCTCCTTTGGGATGTTGTTGCGACGGAACTCACTGGACGTGGCGCTGCGAGGCGTGCCACGGAATCATCAGCCGCTCGACCCCGTCGACGGCGACGAACAGGATCACGCCGATGCTCGACAGCACCACCAGCGCGGCGAACATCAGCGGCAGGTCGAAGTTGCCGTTGGCGACCTGCAGCACGTAACCGATGCCCGAGTTGGAGCCGACGAACTCGCCGACCACGGCACCCACCACCGCCAGCGTGACCGAGACCTTGAGCCCGCTGAAGATCGCGGGCAGGGCCTGCGGCAGGCTGATCTTGAAGAAGGTCTGGAGCCGGCTCGCGCCCATCGAGCGGGCCAGGTCCAGCATGTCGGGCTCGACCGACTTGAAGCCCATCACGGTCGACACCACCACCGGGAAGAAGCCCAGCAGGAAGGCCGAGATCACCTTCGGGAAGATGCCGAAGCCGAACCACACCACGAACAGCGGCGCGATCGCCACCTTAGGAATGCTCTGCGAGAACACCAGCAGCGGATAGACATACGACTCCACCAGGCGCGAATAGGCGATCACCATCGCGATCGGGATGCCGATGACGATCGTGAGCGCGAAGCCACCCAGGGTGGCGAGCGTGGTCTTCCAGCTCTCGGCCAGCAGGCGCGGCCATTCGGCGCCGAGCATCTTGACCACCTCCAGCGGCGGCGGGACCAGGTAGGCCGGGATGCCGAAGACGCGGATCGCGAGATCCCACAGCACCAGCAGCATCAGGATGAGCAGGAAGGGCCGGAGCGCGGGCGCGAGCAGGAGATTGCGGAGCATCGACGAAGGTGGTGGGTTGACCTGGAATCGAACGGCGGCGCCGCGCAACTCAATTCACCAAAAAGTGAATTAGCAATTCTAGGAACGCCCTCGTCGGCCCGTCAACCGGCGAGCCACTAGGAGATACCCGTATCAGTGCAGCACGTAGCCGAGCACCAGGTCGGTCATGTGCGACAGGCGCTGCGCCATCGCCTTAGGCGCCCGCAGGTCGCGTCCGAACACCGCCGACAGCGTGTCGTTGTTCGACAGGTAGAAGTAGCACAGCGACGCGATCGAGATGTAGAGCTGCACCGGGTCGACGCCGGCCCGGAACAGGTTGTCGCGCCGGCCGCGCTCGAGTACGCCGTCGAGCAGGGCGACCAGCGGGGAGTTCATTTCCTGGATCCGTTCGGAGCGCTTGAGATGCGCGGCCCGGTGAAGGTTCTCGCTGTTGAGCAGCGTGATGAACTCGGGATGCTCGAGGTAGTAGTGCCAGGTGAACGAGACCAGCCGCCGGATCGCCTCGACCGGCTCGACCTCGTCGAGGTGCAGCCGCTGCTCGGCCTCGCGGATGTCGGCGTAGGTGCCTTCGAGCACCGCCAGGAAGAGGTCGTCCTTGCTGCCGAAGTAGTAGTAGATCAGGCGCTTGTTGAGGCCGGCGCGCTCGGCGATGCTGTCCATGCGGGCGCCGGCCAGTCCGCGCTGCGAGAACTCGTCGCGGGCGGCCTCGAGGATCGCGAGCTGCGAGCGGTCGGCATCGCGCGAGCGCGGTTCGGCCGCGGCCGGGGTGGAAGCTTTCATGCAGCGAATTTAACCAATTGGGGAATTAAGGCAAGCGGGCAGGGGGCGAACGGATAATCCGGCATCCCCGTTGCATCCAGATCAGACAGAAAGAGGCGCCCTTCCATGAGTCCATCCCAACCTGCCGGCCACCTGATTGTCGAGTGCCTGGTCGAGCAAGGCGTCGAACTGGCCTTCGGCGTTCCCGGCGAGAGCTTCCTGGCGGTGCTCGACGGCTTCCATGCCTATGGCGATCGCATTCGCTTCATCGTCAACCGCCAGGAGGGCGGCGCGGCCTTCATGGCCGAGGCGCACGGCAAGCTGACCAACCGGCCCGGCGTGTGCTTCGTGACGCGCGGACCGGGCGCCACCAATGCCTCGATCGGCGTCCACAACGCCTTCCAGGATTCGACCCCGATGGTGCTTTTCGTCGGCGACGTCGGCAGCGACTTCCGCGATCGCGAGGCCTTCCAGGAGGTCGACTACGCGAGCTTCTTCGGCCCCAGCACCAAGGGCTTCGCCAAGCGCGTGGAGCGCATCGACGACGCCGACCGCATTCCCGAGTACGTGGCGCGGGCCTTCGCCACGGCCATGAACGGCCGCCCCGGCCCGGTGGTGCTGGTGCTGCCCGAGGACATGCTGCGCAGCATGACGGCCGCGCGGCCGCTCAGGCGGGTCGAGCCGGTGGCCGCCTGGAGCGACCCCGGCGCGCTGCGCACCCTGCGCGAGCTGCTGCTGAAGGCCGAGCGTCCGCTGGTCATCGCCGGCGGCGGCGGCTGGACGCCGCAGGCGGCGCAGGCGCTGCAGCGCTTCGCCGAGAACTGGAAGCTGCCGGTGGCGAACGCCTTCCGCTTCCAGGACACCTTCGACAACCACCACCCGCAGTACGCGGGCGACGTCGGCATCGCGATCAATCCGAAGCTGGCGGAGCGCGTGCGCCAGAGCGATCTGATCCTCGCGATCGGTCCGCGCCTGGGCGAGATGACCACCGGCGGCTACACGCTGCTCGAAGCGCCGAAGGCGAAACAGACGCTGGTGCACATCCATGCCAGCGCGGAGGAGCTCAACCGCGTCTACCAGGCCGACCTGGCGATCAATGCCGGCATGGCCTCGGCCGCGCGCAGCCTCGAGGTGCTGAGCGCGCCGCCCGAGCTGCCCTGGGAGGCCTGGACCGCGGCTGCCCAGGCCGACTACCTCGCCAACCTCGAACCGCAGCCGCTGGCCGGCCTGCCGGCCGACGCGCCGCGCGGCGAGGTCGACATGGTGGCGGTGGTGAAGCTGCTGCAGAAGCACCTGCCGGAAGATGCCACGATCACCAACGGCGCGGGCAACTTCGCCAGCTGGGTGCATCGCTACTTCCGCTACCACGGCCTGGCCAAGGGCCACAAGACGCAGCTGGCGCCCACCAGCGGCGCGATGGGCTATGGCGTGCCGGCGGGCATCGCGGCCAGCATCGCGACCGGCCGCATCGCCTTCACGATCGCGGGCGACGGCGACTTCCTGATGAACGGCCAGGAGCTGGCCACGGCCTCGCAGCACGGCGGCAAGAGCATCATCGTGCTGCTCAACAACGGCATGTTCGGCACCATCCGCATGCACCAGGAGCGCGAGTACCCGACCAAGGTCAGCGGCACCGCGCTGCGCAACCCCGACTTCTGCGCCCTGGCGCGGGCCTACGGCTATGCGGCCGAACGCGTGACCGCGACCGCGCAGTTCGAGGCGGCGCTGCTGCGCGCGCTGGCGGCCGATACCGGGACGCTGATCGAGATCCCGCTCGATCCCGAGGTCATCACCACGCGCGGCACCCTGAGCGCCATCACCCGATCGGCACAGGCGCAGGCCGCGGGCCGCTAGGGCGAACACGCCGCAGGGGCGAAAAAAAAGCCGGCGGCTGCCGGCTTTCTTGAGGCAGGCGCGCGAGGCGCCCGCGGCCTCACTTGACGTGCTTGCCGATCAGCGAAGCCAGTTCGAACATCGACACTTGCGGCTTGCCGAAGATTTCCTTCAGCTTGGCGTCGGCGTTGATGTTGCGCTTGTTGGCCTTGTCCTGAAGGTTGTTCTTCTTGATGTAGTCCCACAGCTTGCTCACCACGGCGGTGCGCGGCAGAGGCGTCGAGCCGACCACGGCGGCGAGGGCCGCGCTGGGGGTCAGTGCCTTCATGAACGCAGCGTTCGGGGTGCGCTTCTTGGCGGGAGCCGCCTTCTTCGCAGGAGCAGCCTTCTTTGCAGGAGCAGCCTTCTTGGCGGGTGCTGCCTTCTTTGCAGGAGCAGCCTTCTTCGCCGGTGCAGCCGCCTTCTTGGCCGGAGCGGCCTTCTTCGCGGGAGCTTTCTTGGCCGGAGCCTTCTTTGCAGTTGCCATGGTTGAATTCCTTTTTTGGTTGGACACTTTCACCAATGAAAAGCAGTGTCTCCATCGGCATTGCGGATGCTAAAGGAGAAGAAACGCGTTTCCAAGGGAAAAAGCGACTTTTTCATTGGGAGCTGTTGTTTTTTCAGAGGGGAGAAGCAGTGCCGTTCTCCTCGGAGCGGCCTCAGTTGCGGCGCGAGGGCCATGTCGCGAGCACGACGCCGAGCAGCGCGAGCGCGAAGGCGACCCCTTGCATGGTGCTCAGGCGCTCGCCGAGGACGAGCACGCCGACCACCGCGGCGCTCACCGGCAGCATCACCGTGAACACGCCGGCCTGCGAGGCCGGCACGCTCTTCAGGCCGGTCATCCAGAGCCACACGGTCCAGATGCTCGCCGCCAGCGCATAGACGAAGAGCAGGCTCCAGAGGCCGATCGACACAGCGCCGAAGTCGAAGCGCAGCGCGAACCAGATGCCGAAGGGCGTCGACAGCACGAAGCCCCAGAGGTTGATCAGCGAGGAGATGCGCTTGGGTCCGAGCCGTCCGGTGAGCGACTTGCCGATCACCGCATAGGCGGCTTCGCAGACCACCGCGCAGAACACCAGCAGGTTGCCCAGCCAGGGCATAGAGGCGCCGGCCGCGGGCCCGGCATGCGCGCCGGCCGGCGCCGGGGCCAGTGCGAGCAGCCCGATGCCGAGCGCGGCGCAGGCGATCGCCAGCGCGACCCGCGTCGTGATGCCCTCGCGCAGGAAGACCCGGCTGCCGATCGCCACGACCGCCGGGATCGACGCCATGATCACGCCGGCCGACACGGCACTCGTCAGGCTGACGCCGAACAGCATGCAGATCGAGAACAGGAAGTTGCCGAGAAAGGATTCGAGGAAGACCAGCCCGCGGGTGCGGCGGGTCATCGGTGCCTCTCCGGGCGGCCGCCGAAGCCAGTGCGGCATCGCCAGCGCCGCGATGCCGAAGCGCAGCCAGGCCAGCAGCAGCACCGGAAAGGCGGCGACCAACGGCTTGGAAAGGGCGACGTAGCTGCCGACCAGCGACATGCTCAGGGCGAGGCAGCCATAGGCCACCAGCCGGCCGGGTGCGTGGGATGCGGTGTTCAATCGAGGCGTCGTTCCGAGGATGATTCGATGATGCCTGATTCCCCCCCGACACCCCGCCACGTCTTCGTCTACGGCACCCTGCGCGCGGGCGGCAGCAACGACATCGCGCGTTTCTCGCCCGCCCCGCAGCGCATCGCCGACGGCGTGATTGCCGGCACGCTCTACGACCTCGGCGCCTATCCGGGCGCGGTGCTGGGCGGCGAGGGGAGGGTGCAGGGCGAGATCTATCGCATCACGCCGGCCCTCGAGGCGCAACTGGATGTGCTCGAAGAGGTCAGGTCCGACGACTGCGGCGAGTACATCAAGCGCGAAGTGGAGGTGCGCGTGGCCGGGGCGGCGCTTTGCTGCCTGGTCTACGAGATCCATCCCGATCGCATCGCCGGACGGTCGGCGATCGCCAGCGGCGATTGGTTTCGGCGCGACTGAATGCGCCTCGCTCGCGCTGGTTTTCACGCGTGAAAAGCTCGCTTCGCATTGTGAAAAGGTGTGGTGCTGCGCTGCAATATTTTTTCTCAATACGAGAAAATTAATTTTGCATTGAGAAAAACGTCTGTAAGTCATTGATTTTGCTCGTGCAAAAATATGTCTTCTATAAGACATAAGAGTCTGGCTCTGACTTACAGTAAAGCCCAAGACGCGACAGCGCCCACCTCTCAATCAACCCTCGGAGTGACCATGCCCCAGACCCTCACAGAACAACTGAGCCGCGAACAGCAGATTGCCGCCCTCGAAAAAGATTGGGCCACCAACCCGCGCTGGAAGGGCGTCAAGCGCGGCTACAGCGCCGCCGACGTGGTGCGCCTGCGCGGCTCGCTGCCGATCGAGCACACGCTGGCACGCCGGGGTGCCGAGAAGCTGTGGGAGAAGATCAACGGCGACGCCAAGAAGGGCTACGTGAATGCCTTCGGTGCCATCAGCGCCGGGCAGGCGATGCAGCAGGCCAAGGCCGGCCTCGAAGCCGTGTACCTCTCGGGCTGGCAGGTCGCCGCCGACGGCAACACCTCCGAAACCATGTACCCGGACCAGTCGCTCTACGCCTACGACTCGGTGCCGACCATGGTCCGCCGCATCAACAACACCTTCAAGCGCGCCGACGAAATCCAGTGGGGCCGCGGCGTCAACCCGGGCGACAAGGAATTCATCGACTACTTCCTGCCGATCGTGGCCGATGCCGAAGCCGGCTTCGGCGGCGTGCTCAATGCCTTCGAACTGATGAAGAACATGATCGCCGCGGGCGCCGCGGGCGTGCACTTCGAAGACCAGCTGGCCGCGGTGAAGAAGTGCGGCCACATGGGTGGCAAGGTTCTGGTGCCGACGCAGGAAGCCTGCGAGAAGCTGATCTCCGCGCGCTTCGCGGCCGACGTGATGGGCGTTTCGACCATCGTGCTGGCCCGCACCGATGCCGAGGCCGCGAACCTCATCACCTCCAACCACGACGCGAACGACAAGCCCTTCCTGACCGGGGAGCGCACGCAAGAAGGCTTCTACCGCGTCAAGAACGGCCTCGAGCAGTCGATCAGCCGCGGCGTCGCCTACGCGCCCTATGCCGATCTGGTGTGGTGCGAAACCGGCGTGCCGGACATCGGCTTCGCCCGCGAATTCGCGCAGGCCGTGCATGCCGCCTGCCCGGGCAAGCTGCTCTCCTACAACTGCTCGCCGTCCTTCAACTGGAAGAAGAACCTCGACGACAAGCAGATCGCCTCGTTCCAGGAAGACCTCTCGGCGCTGGGCTACAAGTTCCAGTTCATCACGCTCGCCGGCATCCACATCAACTGGTACAACACCTTCCAGTTCGCTCACGCCTATGCCAACGGCGAAGGCATGAAGCACTACGTGAACATGGTGCAGGAACCCGAATTCGCGGCGCGCGACAAGGGCTACACCTTCGTGTCGCACCAGCAGGAAGTCGGCGCCGGCTACTTCGACGACGTGACGACCGTGATCCAGGGCGGCTCGTCCAGCGTCAAGGCGCTGACCGGTTCGACCGAGGAAGAGCAGTTCCACTGAGAACTGACGGTCGCTGATTGACAGCCCCGCGTGAGCGATCGCGCGGGGCTTTTTTGTCTTGGTGGGGGGGGCAGTCATCCGGGAAGTTCGGGGCGCGTGCCGAGGGCACCGGGTAGCAGGAGGTGGTTCCAGCCGATCAACAACCGCCGTGACGGCTCGCGCCGATGGTGTGCTCTGCGCAGCGAAATAAAGGAGGAGGCCGCAGGCCGGGGGACATTCGCGGAGCAGAGCACACCGTCGGCGTGAGCCCGCCCCGATGCTCGATTCAACCTAGTCCGCCACGCGCAGATCGCGCACCCCGCGCCCCAGCCGCTGGCGCAGCAAGGCGCGCAAGGTGACGCCTTCGGCATAGCCCACCAGCGTCGCGATCTGCTCCAGGCTTTTGTCGCTGGTCTTCAGCAGGTGCACCGCGCGCTCGACCCGCAGGTCCTGGAAGTACGACAGCGGCGTCTTGCCCAGCACCTGCTGCATGCGGCGCGCCAGCGTGCGCTTGCTGGTGCCGGCGGCGCTCGCGGCCTCGTCGAGCGAGAACCCCTCCGCCAGCCGGCCGCGGGCCCAGCGCTCGAAGCGCTCGACGGTCGCGTCCGAGTGGCTCAGGTGATCGGTGATGACATAGGCGGATTGCGAAGGCCGCGAGTCGACGATCAGGTACTTCGCCACGAGCGCGGCAAGCTCGGGGCTGGCCTGTCGCACCAGCAGCAGTGCCATGTCGACATGGCTCAGCGCGGCGCCGGCGGTGACGAAGGCGCCGGAGCTGACCAGCATGCGGGACTCTTCGAGCCGGACCGCCGGATAGCGCTGGCGGAACAGGTTCGACAGCCACCACGTGGTGGTCGCGCCCTGGCCGTCGAGCAGGCCCGATTCGGCCAGCACGAAGGTGCCGATGCAGGCGGCGGCGATCCGCGCGCCGCCCGCCGATTGCTCGCGCAGCGCGGCCGTGGCGTCGGCGATGTCGCGCCGCCGCAGCGCCACCTGGAGCCCGTCGGGCATCTTCTCGCCGATCGCCGGAATCACGGTCCAATCGGGCGTGCCTGCCTGGCCGGCCGGCAGCACCGGCACGCCGAGCCCCTGCGCGGTGCGCACCTTCCGCCGCATGCCGACCAGCACGACCTCGAACGGCGGCACCGCGAGGCCCAGCATGCCGGCCAGTTCGTTGGCGGTGCCGAAGACGTCCTGTACCGTCGCCAGGCCGGTATCGAACACGCCATCGAGGGTGAGAATGCTGATCTTCATGGCAATAACGATAGCAAAGATGTCAAAAATGCCAATAGGGCGAATCCGTGGCGGGGCCTAGAGTGAACGCCGGTCGACGCAATCTCGCGCAACCGCATTCACCGGAGACTTTCATGATCAAGTACGCACTGTTCGCCCGCCTCGAAGCCAAGCCGGGCAAGGAAGCCGAGGTCCAGCAGTTCCTCGAAGCCGGCCTGGCCATGGCGCGCGACGAGAAGACCACGCCGATCTGGTTCGCGCTGCGCCTGTCGCCCAGCGTCTTCGGCGTCTTCGACGCCTTCGAGGACGAAGCCGGGCGCCAGGCCCACCTGAGCGGCCCGATCGCCCAGGCGCTCATGGCGAAGGCGCCGGACCTGTTCGCCAAGCCGCCGTCCATCGAGCCGATCGAGGTCCTGGGCCTCAAAAACGCCGCCGCGGCGAGCTGACGGCGCTGCGGATAGAATCTGCGGCTCCATCTCAGCACCCCACAAGAGCGAGAAAGGCACCCTGGTTATGACACCGCGAACTACACCGCACGCAACGAGCGGTCTTTTCCCCGAAGGAAAAGGCCGGTAGGCCGCGCGCGCCGGAAATCCCCGGCCCATCAACCAGAGCAAAGCGCGGTCTCGTACCGCGCTTTTTTGTTTTTCTCGACGAGGTTTTCCAATGATCCAGATCACGCTTCCCGACAACTCGCAGCGCGAGTTCCCCGGCCCGGTTTCGGTGGCCGACGTTGCCAAATCGATCGGTCCCGGGCTGGCCAAGATGACGGTCGCCGGCAAGGTCGACGGCCGGCTGGTCGACGCCAGCGACATCATCGACCACTCGGCGAAGCTGCAGATCATCACGCCCAAGGACGACGAGGGCCTCGAGATCATTCGCCACTCGACGGCCCACCTGGTCGGCCACGCGGTGAAGCAGCTCTACCCGACGGCCAAGATGGTGATCGGCCCGGTGATCGACGAAGGCTTCTACTACGACATCTCGTACGAGCGCCCCTTCACGCCCGAGGACATGGAGGCCATCGAGAAGCGGATGCGCGAGCTGATCGCGCAGGACTACGACGTGGTCAAGAAGATGACGCCGCGGGACGAGGTGATCGACGTCTTCAAGTCCCGCGGCGAGGACTACAAGCTGCGCCTTGTCGAGGACATGCCCGACGAGCAGGCGATGGGCCTCTACTACCACCAGGAATATGTCGACATGTGCCGCGGCCCGCACGTGCCGAACACGCGCTTCCTGAAGGTCTTCAAGCTCACGAAGCTGGCCGGCGCCTACTGGCGCGGCGACGCCAAGAACGAGCAGCTGCAGCGCATCTACGGCACGGCCTGGGCCGACAAGAAGCAGCTCGACGACTACATCAAGCGGATCGAGGAAGCCGAGAAGCGCGACCACCGCCGGCTCGGCAAGGAACTCGACCTGTTCCACATCGACGAGGCCGCGCCGGGCCTGGTGTTCTGGCACCCGAAGGGCTGGTCGATCTGGCAGCAGGTCGAGCAGTACATGCGCAAGATCTACCGCGAGACGGGCTACCAGGAGGTCAAGGGTCCGCAGATCCTCGACAGGAGCCTGTGGGAGAAGACGGGCCACTGGCAGAACTACCGCGAGAACATGTTCACGACGGAGTCCGAGAAGCGCGACTACGCCCTGAAGCCGATGAACTGCCCGGGCCACGTGCTGATCTTCAAGTCGGACCTGCGCAGCTACCGCGACCTGCCGCTGCGCTACGGCGAGTTCGGCCAGTGCCACCGCAACGAGCCATCCGGCGGCCTGCACGGCATCATGCGGGTGCGCGGCTTCACGCAGGACGATGGCCACGTGTTCTGCACGGAAGACCAGATCCTCGAGGAATGCGTGGCCTACACGGCGCAGCTGCTCAAGGTGTATGCCGATTTCGGCTTCACGGACATCCTCTACAAGGTCGCGACGCGGCCCGACAACCGCATCGGCTCCGACGAGCTGTGGGACAAGGCCGAGAACGCGCTGATGGAGGCGTTGCGGCGCTCGGGCGTGGAGTTCGTCATCTCGCCGGGCGAGGGCGCCTTCTACGGCCCCAAGATCGAATACACGCTGCGCGACGCGATCGGCCGCCACTGGCAGTGCGGCACGATGCAGGTCGACTTCAACATGGCCGAGCGCCTGGGCGCCGAGTACGTCACGGAATCCAGCGGCCGCGCCCACCCGGTGATGCTGCACCGCGCGATCGTCGGCAGCCTCGAGCGCTTCATCGGGATGCTGATCGAACACCATGCCGGCGCACTGCCTGCCTGGCTCGCTCCGGTGCAGGTCGCGGTGCTCAACATCAGCGAAAACCAGGCCGATTACGCTGGGGAAGTTGCCAAAACGCTGCAGAATCAAGGGCTTAGGGTGGCGCTCGACCTGCACAACGAGAAGATTACGTATAAAATACGGAAGCATTCGTTGCAAAAGCTGCCTTACATCCTCGTCGTAGGCGACAAGGAAAAGGAAGCAGGTGCCGTCGCAGTGCGCGCCCGGGGCAATCTTGACCTCGGTGCCATGTCGGTGGAAGCGTTCTCCCAAAAGATCGCCCACGACATCCAACACAAGCTTTGAATTTGAACGAGTTCAAGGGCTGATTTTTTGATCAGGGGGCTTGTGGGCGCGGACTTTGAAGGCAATCGCTACATTTTTTTGTAGCATATTGTTTTAAGGATTCTGACCATCGCTACTGCATTCCGCGACCGCCGCCACCGCGAGGAACGCCAACACCGCCTGAACCGGGAAATCATGGCCCCGGAAGTCCGCCTGATCGGGCCCGAGAACGAGCCATTGGGTGTAGTGAGTCTCGCCGAGGCCTTGCGCCTGGCTGGTGAACAAGACGTCGACCTGGTCGAAGTCGTCGCGGCGGCCAATCCGCCCGTCTGCCGCCTGATCGAGTACGGCAAGTTCAAGTACCACGAGCAGAAGAAGGCGGCCGAGGCGAAGTCGAAGCAGAAGGTCATCGAGGTCAAGGAAATCAAGTTCCGGCCCGGTACCGACGATGGTGACTACAACATCAAGATGCGCAACATCCGGCGCTTTCTTGAGGATGGTGACAAGTGCAAGATCACGCTGCGGTTCCGCGGTCGTGAAATCACCCACCAGGAACTCGGCCTGGCGCTGTTGCAGCGCATTCGGGACGAACTCGCCGACCTGATCGTCGTCGAGCAGTTTCCGAAGCTCGAGGGCCGGCAGATGATCATGATGATCGCGCCGGGCCGCAAGAAGGCGGGTGGGGCGGCCAAGCCGGCTGCCGATGCGGCGGCAGCGCCGACGGCGGCGCCCGCGGCTGCCTGAGTCCGGCATCAGCCGGCAAGTTGTTACAGGGATTTCGCTGTGGCCTTTGCCTTCGGGTGAAGGCGGCGGCGGGATGAAGAAGTGTCTCGGGGCCAACAAGCCCGCGGAGTTTCCGCGGCGCCTCACGAGCACAAACTAAAGGAGCATTCACATGCCCAAAATGAAGACCAAGAGCAGCGCGAAAAAACGTTTCCGCGTTCGTCCCGGTGGCACCGTCAAGCGCGGTCAAGCCTTCAAGCGTCACATCCTGACCAAGAAGACCACCAAGAACAAGCGCCACCTGCGCGGTGCCACGGCAGTTCACGAGACCAACATGGTTTCGATGGCCGCCATGTTGCCCGGTAGCGGCATTTAATCCAGACGAACAAGGAGTACACACATGCCTCGCGTCAAACGTGGTGTAACGGCTCGCGCCCGCCACAAGAAGGTTCTCGCACTCGCCAAGGGTTTCCGCGGTCGCCGCGGCAATGTCTTCCGCATCGCCAAGCAGGCGGTGATGAAGGCAGGCCAATACGCCTACCGTGACCGCCGCACCAAGAAGCGCGTGTTCCGTCAACTGTGGATCGCGCGTATCAACGCCGCCTCCCGTGAACTGGGCCTGACCTACAGCCAGTTCGCCAACGGCATCCGCAAGGCGGGCATCGAGATCGACCGCAAGATGCTGGCCGATATCGCTGTGCACGACAAGGCCGCTTTTGCCGGCATCGTGGAGCAGGTCAAGGCCAAGCTGGCTGCTTGATCCTGCACAGCAGAGCGCCGTCTCCGGACGGCGATTTGCGCCCACGTCAAGGGCTGGCGCTTGAAAGGGCTCCAGCCCTTTTTTCATCCCGCGGCAGCCCTCGCATTTCTTTATTGATCTCGAAGAATTTCTCCATGAACGAGTTGGACTCCCTGGTCGACACCGCCCGCGCCGCCTTCGCCGAAGCCAAGGCCCCGGCCGAACTCGAGAACGCGAAGGCGCAGTTCCTCGGCAAGTCCGGCCGCATCACAGAGCTGATGAAAGGCATGGCGGCACTCAGCGTCGAAGAGAAGAAGTCGCGCGGCGCCCAGATCAATGTCGCCAAGCAGGCGATCGAGGCCGCGCTCACCGAGCGCCGCCAGCAGCTGGCCGACGACGAGCTCGCGGTGCAGCTGCGGGCCGAGGCGCTCGACGTCACGCTGCCGGGCCGCCGCCGCGTGGCCGGCGGTCTGCATCCGGTGAGCCGCACGATGGAGCGCATCGAGGCGATCTTCTCGAGCATGGGTTTCGATGTCGCCGACGGCCCCGAGGTCGAGAGCGACTGGCACAGCTTCACCTCGCTCAACAACCCGCCGAACCATCCGGCGCGCTCCATGCAGGACACCTTCTACGTCGACATCGACGGCGAGGACGGCGTGCCCTACAACCTGCGTCCGCACACCAGCCCGATGCAGGTGCGCTATGCGAACCAGCATGTCAAGAAGTACGCCGCGCAATTCGAGGCCGCGGCCGCCGACACCACCGGCACGGTCAAGGCGCCCGAAATCCGCGTAATCGCGCCGGGCCGCACCTACCGCGTCGACAGCGACGCCACGCACTCGCCGATGTTCCACCAGTGCGAAGGCCTGTGGCTGGGCGAGAACGTGAGCTTCAAGGACCTGAAGGTCGTGTTCACCGACTTCTGCCGCACCTTCTTCGAGAGCGACGACCTGGTGCTGCGCTTCCGTCCGAGCTTCTTCCCCTTCACCGAGCCGAGCGCCGAGATCGACATCCAGTTCCAGAGCGGTCCGCTGGCCGGCCGCTGGCTCGAGGTCGCGGGTTCGGGCCAGGTGCATCCGAACGTGGTGCGTAACATGGGGCTGGACCCCGAGCGCTACATCGGCTTCGCCTTCGGGATGGGGCCGGACCGGCTCACGATGCTGCGCTACGGGGTCAACGACCTGCGCCTGTTCTTCGACGGCGACCTGCGCTTCCTGAGCCAATTCCAATAAACGACTAGAACGAGTACGACGAGATGCAATTCCCCGAGTCCTGGCTGCGCGAATTCTGCGACCCGCAGCTCAGCAGCGAAGCCCTGGCCGAGACGCTCACGATGGGCGGATTCGAGGTCGAGGAGCGCCGGCCGGTGGCGCCGCCGTTCAGCAAGATCGTGGTCGGCGAGATCAAGGAAGCCGTCCAGCACCCGAACGCCGATCGCCTGCGCGTGTGCCAGGTCGATGCCGGGCAGGGCGCCTTGCTCAACATCGTCTGCGGCGCGCCGAATGCGCGCGTCGGCATCAAGGTGCCGCTGGCGCTGGTCGGTGCCGAACTGCCGCCGGGAGAGGACGGAAAGCCCTTCCTGATCAAGCTCGGCAAGCTGCGCGGCGTCGAGAGCCAGGGCATGCTGTGCTCGGCGCGCGAGCTCCAGCTCAGCGAGGACCACGGCGGCCTGCTCGAACTCGAAGCCGATGCGCCGGTCGGGGCCGACATCCGCGAGGTCCTGAAGCTCGACGATGCGCTGCTGACCCTCAAGCTGACACCGAACCTGGCGCATGGCCTGAGCGTCTACGGCATCGCGCGCGAACTGGCCGCGCTGACCGGCGCACCGCTCAGGAAGCCGGCGATCGCGCCGGTGACGACGGCCTTCGCCGACAAGCTGCCCGTCAAGGTCGAAGCGCCTGATCTCTGCGGCCGTTTCTCGGGCCGCATCGTGCGCGGCGTCGACACCAAGGTCGCGACGCCGGCCTGGATGGTCGACCGGCTGGCCCGCTGCGGCCAGCGCAGCGTGACGCCGCTGGTCGACATCTCGAACTACGTGATGTTCGAGTACGGCCAGCCCAGCCACATTTTCGACCTCGACAAGATCCACGGCGGCCTCACGGTGCGCTGGGGCAAGGCCGGCGAACAGCTCAAGCTGCTGAACGGCAACACGGTCACGGTCGACGACAAGGTCGGCGTGATCGCCGACGAGCGCGAGGTCGAGTCGCTGGCCGGCATCATGGGCGGCGACGCCACGGCGGTGTCCGACGACACCCGCAACATCTACATCGAGGCTGCCTTCTGGTGGCCCGAGAGCATCCAGGGCCGTTCGCGCCGCTTCAACTTCTCGACCGATGCCGGGCATCGCTACGAGCGCGGCGTCGATCCGAGCCGCACCGTCGAGATCATCGAGCGCATCACGCGACTGGTGGTCGAGATCTGCGGCGGCCAAGCCGGTGCGATGGACGACCAGACCCTGCGGCTGCCCGAGGCGAAGCCCGTGACCTTGCGCGTTTCCCGCGCGGCGCGCGTGATCGGCATGCCGCTCACGCAGGCCGAATGCGCCGATGCCCTGCACCGCCTGTCGCTGCCGGTGGAGCAGGGCGACGGCACGCTGATCGTGACGCCGCCGCCGCACCGTTTCGACCTGCTGATCGAGGAAGACCTGATCGAGGAAGTCGCGCGCCTGGTGGGCTACCAGAACCTGCCGACGACGCCGCCGCTGGCGCCGATCACCGCGCGGGTGCGGCCCGAGGCCGAGCGCGGCCGCTATGAGGTGCGCCATCGGCTGGCCGACCTGGGCTACCAGGAGACCATCAACTTCAGTTTCGTCGAGGCGCACTGGGAGCAGGATCTGGCGGGCAACGCCGACCCGATCAAGCTGCTGAATCCGATCGCCAGCCAGATGAGCGTGATGCGCTCGTCGCTGCTCGGTTCTTTGCTGCAGGTGCTCAAGTTCAACCTCGATCGCAGGGCGACCCAGGTGCGCGTGTTCGAGCTCGGCCGGGTGTTCCTGCGCGACGCCTCGGTCGTCACCACCGACAGCACTGTCAAGGGCATCCACCAGCCGATGCGGGTGGCCGGCCTGGCCTGGGGCGATGCCGCCGAGGGTCGCTGGGAAGGCAAGGCCGAACGGGTCGATTTCTTCGACATCAAGGGAGACGTCGAGGCCCTGCTGGCCCCGCGCGTGCCGGACTTCGAGCCGGTCGAACATCCGGCGCTGCATCCCGGACGCGCGGCGCGTGTGCTGCTCGATGGCCGCGCCATCGGCGTCGTCGGTGAACTGCATCCGCGCTGGCGCCAGAAATGGGACTTCGCGCAGGTGCCGATCCTGTTCGAACTGGAACTCGATGCGGTCACGGCGCGGCCGCTGCCGCTGGCCCAGCCGGTGCCCAAGCTGCAGCCGGTCGAACGCGACCTCGCGCTGGTGGTTGCCGAGTCGGTCACGCACGACGCGCTGATGGGTGCCATCCGCGCTGCTTCCGATGCCAGCCTGCTGCGTGATCTCGCGCTGTTCGACATCTACCGCCCGACGGTCGGCCGCGACGGCGCGGTGGCAGCCGGGGGCCTGGCGGCCGGCGAGAAGAGCATGGCCGTGCGCCTCGGCTTCAACAGCGACAGTGCGCTGACCGACGAGCAGGTCGAGGCGGCGGTGCGCAAGATCATCGATCAACTCGGCGCCCGCATCGGCGCCCGACTGCGGGTATGAACGCCATGGATTTCACGCTCGAAGCCCTCGAAACGCCGGCATTGACCAAGGCGCACCTGGCCGACCTGCTGTTCGAGCAGATCGGCTTGAACAAGCGCGAGTCCAAGGACATGGTGGAAGCCTTCTTCGACCTGATCGCCGGCAGCCTGATCGAAGGCACCGACGTCAAGATCTCGGGCTTCGGCAATTTCCAGATCCGGGTCAAGGCGCCGCGGCCGGGGCGCAATCCGCGCACCGGCGAGGCCATTCCGATCGGCGAGCGGCGCGTCGCGACCTTCCACGCGAGCGCCAAGCTGAAGGAACAAATCCACGGAAGCATCGACGCCGCGGCGCCGCAAGAGGTGGAATGGAGCGTCGGCGCCGAATAACATTGGTGCTCCGTGCGCCGGTGGAGTAACCTATGAGGTTTCGCTCGCACTGTCTTGATTTCAATGGAGAAAACACTCCCGCCGATCCCCGTCAAACGCTACTTCACGATCGGTGAGGTGGGCGAGTTGTGCGGTGTCAAACCGCATGTGCTGCGCTACTGGGAGCAGGAGTTCACGCAGCTTCGCCCGATGAAGCGGCGCGGCAACCGGCGCTACTACCAGCACCACGAGGTGCTGATGATCCGTCGCATCCGCGACCTGCTCTACGACCAGGGCTTCACGATCAGCGGGGCGCGCAACAAGCTGCAGGAACTGGTCCAGACCGAGCGTGACCGGCGCCGCGCCGGCGAGATTCCGCTCGAGGGCATGGAGGCGATCGAGATCGACCAGGAGGAGTTCGACGCCGCGGTGCAAGATGGCATCGAGCCGCCGCCCGAGGGCGTCGAAGCACCGGGTCGCACCATCGATCTGTCGCAATTGCTCTACTTGCGGCGCGAACTGACTGAAATTCGTGAGCTGCTCGGCGCGAGTCACTGAATTCAGGCGGCTATAATCGAGAGCTTCGGTGTGTGGCGCAGCCTGGTAGCGCACTTGCATGGGGTGCAAGGGGTCGAAGGTTCGAATCCTTTCACACCGACCAAAATCGTTAGATAGATCAACGGGTTACGCTCACAAGGCGTGACCCGTTTCTCTTTGTCCGTGACAAATTCGGGGGTCCGTGACAAACCCGACCCGAATCAGCCCTTCCCGCGCCCCCCAATTGCAGACGGCAAAGGGGTGGAAGAGGGCACTTTGCGGCGGTACACCCGCTTCGTGACCTTCACGTCTTCGTGGTGCAGCAGCTCGTGCGCGGCCACGTCGGACACCGAATCCGAGCCGGCCTTGGCGCGCATGTCGTGGAAGGTGATCTCGCGGGCCTCCAGCTTCAGCTTCGTGCGCACCACGCGCCAGAGGCTCTTGAACGACGCTTTCCCGTAGGGCTTGCCGTTCTTCGTGATGAACAGGTAGTCGCTCGGCAGGCTGGCGGCGCCGCCCCGGCGCTTCTTGCGCAGCTCGAGCGCCCGGCCGAGGGCCCGCCAGAGGTCGAGCGTCATCGTGTAGCTCTTGGCCGTATGGCCCTTCTCGTTGCGCTTCTTCGTGACGCGCAGCTCGATCTGGTCCTGGTCGAAGTCGCCGATCCGGATGTCGAAGATCATCCCCTCGCGGGCGCCCGTCTGGGTCGAGATCTCCAGCATGCACTGGAGGACCTGGCTGGCGGCAGCGTAGATGTCGGCGTAGCGCTTGTTGCTCACGTCCATCGTGCGCGGCCCTTCCGGCAGGTACTAGATGGCCTCGCAGGGGTTGAAGGTGGTCAGGCCCCAGCGCACGCGCGCCAGGCGAAACATGCGCGACAGCAGCTGGATGTCCTTGTCGGCAGACGCCGCCCGGCCCTTGTTGTCGTGCAGGTGCGAGCAGGTGATCGAGGGCAGCAACATCGAGGGCGGTGTCTACACGCTGTCCTGGGTCGGCGCGGGAACTGCGTCTGTGAACGGCACGGCAATCGCCAACGGCGCGCAGACGGCCTCGCTCACGGCTGCCGCCAACGTCACCGTCAAGTTCGTAGGCGCCGTGTCGAAGGTGCAGTTCGAGTTGGGTTCGGTCGCGACGCCGTTCGAGCAGCGCCATCCGACGCTCGAGCTGATGCTCGGCCGTCGCTACTACTACCGCAACACGAACGCTGGGCAGGGGGCTTGTCGCGACGGGCTTGGCGTTCAGCGGGACCAGCGCCGCGTTCTTCATCCAGTTCCCGGTGACGATGCGGGGCTCTCCAACATTGAGTTCGGGCAACCTCTTCCCCACCAACGGGGCAGGTAGTCTGATTGCCCCTACGGGTTCGTCCATCCTTGGCATCTCAAGCGACAGCGCATTGGTGCAGATCAACGTCGCATCCGGGCTGGCGGCTGGAAATGCCAGCCTGCTGTACGCAGGCAATGGGTCTGGTGGCTCCATTGCCTTCGATGCGGAGATCTGATGTAAACGATCTACCCGACGTTCATCTTGCGCCAGGCCGATGGTGCATCTATCCCGCTGTCCGACGAGAACGCGGACTATCGCGCCTACCTTGAATGGGCCGAAACGAACCAGGCCGACCAGCCGCCAGGTCCCACGATCGAGGAGCGCGCCGCGGTTCATCTCGCGGCTGTCGACGCCCACCTGAACGCCGCGGCGAAAGCCAAGGGCTACGACAGCATCGTCACCGCCGCGCATCGAGCCGGCTATCCCGGTCCGTTCCACGACGAGGGCGTTGCGTTCGCGACCTGGATGGACGCGACCTATCAGCAGTGCTACGCGCTGTTGGCGCAGGTCCAGGCGGGCGAGGCCGCTGAGCCCACGCCCGCCGAGCTCATCGCAATGCTTCCCACCTTGAAGCTTCCATCATGACCCTTGCTCTTTCGCCTTTGTGGCTGGTGCTGATCGGGCTCGTAGCGGCTCGCCAGCTGTGGATCAACTTCGTGTGCGCCATGAACCTGAAGATGGTCCACGACGCACGCGCGGCCAGACCGTCCTCGGCTTCTCGGCGCTCGTCGAGGGCCTGCTGATGGACCTGCTGTTCCACCTGATCTTCGGCACGCTGATCTTCTGGGAGTGGCCAGCCAGGAAGGAATGGACGCTGTCCGCGCGGCTCTGGCGCCTGAGCAACGGTCCGCCTAGCTGGCGCCAGCGCTTGGCCCTCAAGGTCCGCAAGGGCCTGCTCGACAGCATCGACCCGCGAGGGGTGCACAGCTGATGAGACAGATCGACACCCAACCTGGAGACCTGCCGCGCGTCACGCGCGTGATCGACATGAAGTTGCCGCTGAACTGGCTACTGACGGTGGCCTTTTCACTGGCGCTGCTGATCGGCGGGATGTACTTCAAGCTGGGCCAGCTCGGCGAAGACATGACGGATCTGAAGATCGCGGTCAAGGCGGGCAACGGCCAAGCCGCCACCGTTCAGGGTGAGCTCGCCATCCTGAAGTTTCGGATCGACAACCTCGAGTCCGACAAGAAGGCTGCTCGATAGGGCGCCTCGACCACCACCCCGCAGCCCGCTTCGGCGGGTTTTGCTTTGTCTGAAAGGATTCCCATAACGCCATCACCGCATTCTTCGACAAGACCCTCGTCCCCCAGTGGCGCAGCTCTCTCAAGATGCTGAGCGTCCTGTGGAATCTGATCTGCGCCGCGGCCGCGCCGGGCTGGATGGCGCTCACCGACGACCAGAAGTCTTCGATCCTGGGCCTCATCGGCATCTCGCCCGGCTGGATTTCGTCGTCGGCATCGTGCTCCGACTGAAGGCACAGGGCATCGAGGTCCCGACGGCCGAACCGACGAAGGCTGACCCATCATGACCCGCCGCACGGCGCCGCACGGCGCCGCAATGGACGGCGATCCTGCTGGCCTGCGGAGGCCTGGGATCAGTCGCCTCGGCTTGGGGCCCGGTGTTCGCCGACGAGATCAAGGACGGCACCTTCTCGAATGGTGACGCAGACATCGTCGAGTTGCTGCCCCAGATCCTGCACGAGAGCGCGGGCTTGCAGCGCATGGAAGAGAAACTGAACTACAGCGCCTCGCGCATCGTCCAAGTGTGGCCGTCGCGGTTCCGGACGATCGTCGAGGCGCTGCCCTACGCGAACAATCCGAAGACCGACCCTGGCGAACATGGTCTACGGCGGCCGGATGGGCAACTCGCGCTCGGACGACGGTTGGACCTACCGCGGCCGGAGTCCGATCGGCATCACGGGCCTGGCCAACTACCAGCGCGTCGGCGACCTGATGGGGCAGGACCTGGTCGGTATCCCGGACCTGCTGTGCCAGCCGCGCTTCGCGCTCGATGCCTGCATCGCGTGGTGGGAAGACAAGATCCCCGACAGCATGCTCGGCGAGACCACGAACATCCGCCAGCGCGTGAACGGCGGCGTCATCGGCCTGGGCGACGTGCAGCGCCTCAAGCGGCTTGTGCAGGGAGCCATGTCCCGTGATCCCGCCTGACCTCGACATCGAAGAGCGCCGGGCCGCCGCCCAGCCGCGAGATTGGCCGGAGGACTACGACCGTCCCACGACTTGGAACGTGTGTGGCGACTGCCTGCGGCCGTTCCTCGGGCTGGCAACCCGCATTCAATGCCGGCTCTGCGCCGGCCGGCGGACGCTATGACCTACTGGATCATGGTCGGCACGGCCGTCGGTTTCATCGTCGGCATGGCGATCCTGGCCGTCTACATGGGCTTCCTATGACCTTGCTGCTCTCGCCCAAGTTCTGGCTGGCCATCGCCTTCGCCGCGGTGGTGGCCTTCGCCGGCGTGCAGACGCTGCGCGTGGCAGGCGGGAAGGCCGACCTGTCCGAACTGCGGTCCGAGTTCGCCGACTACAGGGCCGCCGCGGCCGAAACCGCCCGCCTGGCCGCCCGCGCCGAGCGCGCGGAGGAGCAGCGCTACCAGGACAACACCCGAAAGGTCGTCGATGATGCTCGAACCGAAACTGTTGCTGCGCGTGCTGCTGCTGGCCGCGCTGATATCGCTGCTGAGCGGCTGTCCGGCCAGCTTGCCGCCTTCCGCGCCGCCGCCGATCGAGCGCGCGCGGATCCCGCCGCTGCCGGCCGAGGGCAGGGTGAGCCTGCTGGAGATCCCATCGGAGTGCTCGCAGGGCTGCTTGAACGGGCTGACGCTCGAGCGGGAAAGGTCGAGCGATACGCTGATGCGCTCCGGATTGCTGGGGCCACCTGCGAGCGCTACGCCGACGGACTACAGCCTGCCCAAGGGCAAGCCCCTCCCTAAGCCCTGACCATCATTCCGCGCCTACTGCGCCCCTCGGCTTCGGCCGGGGGGCCTTTTCTCATTTGCTGCGCGCGATACAGTTCGTCTCCCTCGACCCGTCTGCTATAACCACGCCGAAGCAAATCGGAACCGATGGAAAACAGAACTACAGTTGGAGCGCCCGTCGCCGACGCGGCGCGAGATGCTCTTCGTCCCGGCACCCTTTGGCTTCTATCGTTCTGTCTGGCTTGCCTCTTCGCAGCCTTTCAGATCCAGTCGTCATTGCATAGCGGCGTGCTCTCAGTACCGGTGACCTACGACGATGTCGCCTATTTCACTGACGCGCTCGCGAGGTTGGAGATCCTTTATCGAGAGGGTTTCGCCGCCACGTTGAAGAATCTCTTCACGGTGCCGCCCCATGCGCCGTTGCAGACCCTTCTGGCAATGCTCGGGTTTGGTTTGTTGGGCCGGCATCCGTGGGCCGCAGACGCGATGAATGTACTGCCGCTCACCTTGATGATCCGGCTGTTCTTGGGCACGGCGGTTCGGTCGCTGTCCTTGGACGTGTCTGTCGTGCTCGCGGCGGCATTCCTCGGCGTTCCACTGTTCGGCATGCTGATCGTGGAGTTCCGCCCTGACATGCTGTGCGCGCTGTTCACTGCGATAGGTACCTTCATGATCGTTGCTGACCCTCGTTGGCGTGAAGGGGATCGCGCCACGGGCTTGACCACGTCAGCACTTTTCGCGGGTGCACTGCTCGCGAAGCCAACGTTGGCGCCGGTCACGGTGTTCGTATTTGGCACAGCGGCGATCGCCGTCGTTGCGCTGTTCGCAAGGTCGGTGGTCGATGCCAAGCGCATCTCGAAGCGCGTGGTCCTGTTCGGCGGCCTAGGCATGCTGCTCGCGCTGCCTTACTACATTGTCGGCTTTCGCAGTATCTATGAGTACGTGGCAGAGGCAGTCCTCGGAACCAACGCTTCCGTCTTCGCCCTGAATATCTCTCGGCGAGCGCATGCGCTTTACTACCTCACTGGCCCGGGCGGGGCGACGGCGATAGGGCGCCCGTGGTTGCTCCTTTCGACGGCGCTGTTGGTCGCCTCGTCCCCGATTTGGGCTCGATCGCGTCGGCGCGCGCTAGCGGTCTTCGCGGTCGCATTTGCCGCGTACATCGCCGTAACCGTGCCGGGCATGAAGACGGTGTTCATCGGATTGGTCGTACCAGCTTTTCTGATCGTGATCGTGGCGACCTCGACGGTTGCCCTCCTGTCCAGAATGAGAAGGCCGGCCGCACTGGTGGCCGCCACCCTGCTGCTGGTCGTTTCCGCGCTGACCTGGCGCCCTGTGGCCATGCAGATGTCGGGTGCCGTCATCGCCGTTCAGGCCGAGGCGCTCAATCGAGTCGCCACGGAGATCGCAGATGCGGTCGCAAAGGTGCCTGATCTCGGGCACCAGCACTTGTACTTCCCTCTCACTTCGCAATTCGTCAACCGGGAAGGCCTCGAGTACGAACTCCGACTCCGCGGCTTAGCTGTGCCAGAGGCGCCGGTTCTTTACTTTGAAACTGACATGGCAAAGCAGGCGGCGGCGCTGGAGAAATCCCAAATCGCAATCCTGTTCTCTGACGACAACACGATGCCGCTCGACTGGACCTTGAGCACCCGCATTCGAAAGGACATCACCGCCTTGGTCGAGCGAGGTGGCGCATTTGAAAGCATCGCCGTGATCGACGCGGGACCATACCGCGGTACAGTCAAGGTCCTGCGGCGCACACGGCCGTAGTCTCGAATCCCCAGTGTCCCACAATGGGCGCCAGAAAACCAACGTAAAAAAAGCCCGCGATGCCCAAGCAAAAAACAGCTTCAGATTTCTATTGGTATCACTGCGTCGACCTCGGAAACGGCCAAATCACCGATGGCGACTATGCAATGGCTCAGTACCTCCCGCACTACCATTTTCCGGACGACATGACCGGCATGAAGGTCCTAGACGTCGGGCGCGCGAGCGGCTATTTTGCCTTTGAGTTCGAAGATCGCGGCGCGGATGTCACGGCGACAGAGCTGCGGTCAATCAATGACTGGGATTTCGTGGGCGGTGAAGAGGGCCGCAAGGCCAGCATGGCGAAGTACTTGGAGCATCCCGACTTCGAAGATTACTTCATCAAAGGCGCTTTCAACTATGCGCACTCCGTCCGAAAGTCCAAGGTGAAAAAGGTCGCGGCTTCGGTTTATGACCTCTCGCCAGCCCTGTTTGGCGGCCAAAAGTTCGATTTGGTTTTTGCGGGCTCCATCACATCGCACTTGAAGAGCCCGATCGTCGCGTTAGAGAAGCTGTTCTCGGTCACCGCCGACACCGGCACTTGCATCGTCTCGGCGCCTTTCCTTGACGTCGTTGAGATGAGAGAACTGCCATTCATGGCGATGGTCGGGCGATCGGATCCTGATCTGCGCAGTTGGTGGGTGCTCAATGCCAAAGGGCTATCAGAGTTGCTCTACGCCGCGGGTTTTAAGGTGGTCAGGGTACTTTCGCATTTCAACCTTGAGCACTTGAAGGAACCGTCGGTATTCCCCCATATCGTCGCGCATGCGATGAAGTAGAACGTCATGGGATCGTGGCATCGACCTCGCCAGCGGAGCAACCGGCACCTGGCGCCGACGGTCAGTTCGCTGAACTGCATTTCCGAATGCTAAACGCCGGGGCTAAGATCCGTCCCTTTTGGGAGTCGGAAATGGCTGAAGCGCAAGCGGAAAAGGTGGCGGGTCTGGTGGACCTGCCTCGGCAGGAACTGAACGTGACGCTGACCCGGCAGGACTTGGATTTCATCCTCGCGGGGCTGATCCAGAGTGCGTACACGATCGCTAAGCTCGAAAACGTCCCTTACGAAGAGTTGGCGCAGTACCGGCTGTGGAAAAGGCTGAGCGAGCGCCGGCAGGAAGGTCGCTAAGCGATAGCCGGCACCGGCCCTGGGCGAACACCCCCCATGAACGACGGCCTCCACCGCTTCGGCGCTGGGGCTTTTCTCATTTCTGTGTCTGAGTGACAGTCTGGCCTAGAGCCGCGGGCAGTGGTGGCGCCGAGTTTCTCATCAGCCAATCACGGGGTGGCGCAAAGTATTGAGGCCGAACACTCGCCTCCTGCTGTATCACGGGCGTGAAATCGCCCGTAGGGTCATAGGCTGGCTGGTCGACGAATCCACGCGCAATCTCCGACAGCGGCGTGGCGACGCCGATGGCAAGCACGGCAATCATTGCCCCTGCCAGCTTGGGCGGCGCCTTGATCACCAGTGCAGCGGCCCCGATTGCGACGACCGCGAGCGCTGGCAACGATGCCCGCATACCGAAGTCGTTGGCCCACCCGATCGAATAGAGGGGGATCAACAGAAGCGTGACCGCTGCGACTGCGAACATGCCCGTTCGAGCGGGCTTCCATGCGAGCAACAACAGCAGGAAGGCCAGGATTTCGACGGCTAGGAAGCGCGGATATGCAGGCCATGTGAAGCAGGGGAATGGGTCACCGCACGCCCGATTCCACTGGAGGGAAGCCGGCAGCGCTTGCGACGCGCCAGTGAGATATAGGGCGGTCGGCAGCCCGACGAAGAAGACGCTCGCCCAAGTGCGCCAATTTCTCAGAATGACACTACCGCCAGGCTGGAAGAGCAGGTAGCCGGCGAATGGGACGAGGCCGAGCGCAACAATAGGAGACCACAGCTGCGTCGCAGCGAACAGCAGGGCCACCTCCGGGAGAATCGTGGGGCGTTCAATCTGCCGCAGCAGTAGCGCTGTCATGAGCCACGCCGCAATGGCGTGTTGGGGAACCCAGAACAAGGACGTCGTGCTGGAGTCATAGGCGACCCAGCCCGTCCACCATTCGATGTGCCATCGAGGGCCAAGGTGAAAGCCGGTCAGGGCCTGGCCGATGATGTCGGCGCCGCTGAACAGTGCAAAAACAACGGGTGCTAGTAGTGCGCGCTTTCCACCGCCGACCAGGTCTATCAGGAGTCGGAAGAAGACGAAGATGCCGATCGCAGACCAGATACCCGCCAGGGCCGCCTGCCAGTGGGATCCCGTCACCTTTGCAATCACGCTGGGCACGATGTACCAGCCGATTGAGTAGCGCAGGATCTCGTCCGGTCCCGCGTAGAGGCTGCTGTTCGCCGTCAGAAAGTTGAGGACAGCGAAGTGCTTAGGCCAATCGCTGTTGAGCCCCGTGACGCCGAACGATCCACCCAGAAACACCCATACTCCGGCGAGCAGGCCGAGGGCCAGCGTCTGCAAGCTGACTTTGGGCGCTGGCCATGCTGTTCGGCGGCTCAGGTCCCACAATGACCACGCGATTAGCGAGCACGCTGGGATTGCGATTGCTGAGTTGATGAACAAGAAAAAGAAGAGGAATAGAGGCGCGATCAGGTAGAAACAGGCAGCCGCCTCCGGCCACGCGATCGGCTCTCTGGCCTGGATTGGAGATCTCATGCTTCCGAGCATCTCACGCCCCGTCCTTCAAGCGCGGCCGGCAGTAGCTTAGGAAGAACCTTTGCAACACCACATGCGGAAGGTCGTGGGTGCTCAGTCCCAGTTTCCAGAGGGACTCCATCGCATGGTTAGCCGTCGGTCTTCAGCCTGATAGATCGCAGGCTTTGCCGCGGGTCAAGGACGATCTGCTCCGCGACCCGGACCGTGGTCGGGATCAAACGCTCCGCCTGGACCCGACTCGCCACCGAATCCCGGCGGCCTGGGTGCGCCAGGCGGCGGGAAAGGTCGGCGGGATCCATAAGCGGGCGGCTGACCATAGTAGGGATCGGAGCGCCCCTGGTAGTAAGGTCTGGGGTAGTACCCTTGCCCCCGGGAGTACGTGCCGTTGATGTAAACGGAAGGCGCTCCGACCACGGCCTGGCCGGGCTCCACGTAGTAAGGCTGGGAATACGCCGGGCTACCGTAGTAGGGGCCCGTAGGCACAGCGACGCAACCGCTCAGCATGGCGATGCCACCGATCGCGATGCAAGTTCCAATGAGACGAATTTTGTTCATAAGGGACTCCAGGTCGTTGACTACTACCTGACCAACGCTGCGCAGCGGGCCCTGTTGACAGGGCTTGCTGGAATTCGCGTATCGCGCAGGTAAAGCCTTGTCCAGCAACTACCCGACCCTGCCACCCCCTTAGCTAAGCTAGAGAGGGGGCAGGCTCAAGTCCTGACGCGCTATGCAGGCCTCATGTCCTTCTACGAGCCGAACGGCATCCTGGCCAAGATCCCTGGCCCGTTGGTCAGCCGCGGCATGGATGGGTTCCCGCCGGCGGGCGATGGCCAAGCAGCCGAGATGCAGGGCGAGGTCGACGTCCCGGACATTGGCCGCGTGCGCATTCGGTATCGGCTGAAGTCGAGCCGCCACCACAAGAACACGAACTGGTTCTGGGCCGCGTGCTTCGCAGAGGTGGTGGGGTAGCCGGCACCCACTTTTCGGGGCCAGCGCATGAAAAAGCCCGCCGAGGCGGGCAAGACCCTGAAGGGTCGGAGGAGGAAGCACGCATCGTGGAATTTATCCCTGAACCGGGCCTGAATGTCCCCGGAAATGCAAATGCGTAGAGATGCCGGAAGGGCGCCGGGCCCCCGGAGCGATTCAAGCGATAGCTGCCCGGCAATGCCTTGCGGCTTCCGCTGACGTCGAGCTCGACACGGTGGCGACACTGTGGTCTCAGACGTTCGCTATCCCGGGCGGAACGACCTGGCGGAGGCAGACCATGCGAGAGCACCACAGGGTCGTGTCCCATTCCGTGGTGTAGGTCCACAGCCCGGAGAAGGCTGAGCTGCACGGTACTCAGCGTGCCACTGCGGACAGCCGAGTGGGCGCAGTATCGCTCAGGGTCTG
>NZ_JAUJZH010000026.1 GCF_030486595.1 Variovorax ginsengisoli
CGCTGTCCGCCCTTCGGGGTGCAGCGTTGTGGCTCGGCGCACCCACGGTGCGCAACCCACGGTAGTCCCGGAGACGGGCCGCCTCAACGGCTCAAGCCATTCTGTCTAGTGCGTGTCGAACGCCGCGAGCTTCAGCCTCACAGCCGCCTGGAGCAGGCGCTTGTCGCGGGTCCACAAGCGTGCTGCCGTCTCCAGGCGTGTTGCCGCGAGCAAATGGAGATCGACGTAGCCGATGCCCATCCCGAACAACTGTTCGCCGTGAAGGAATGCCATCGCCTCGTCCGCGCTGGCGACGTCTATGGCGGGCAATGCCTGCAGCGCGCTCAGCGTCTCTTGTCGCCTTGGCAAGCTTCCCAAGGCAATTTCCCCGATCACGTAGGGATGCGTCAGCACTTCGCCGTCTTCCAGCAGCGTCTGCAACCTCGCGTCACCGCGCGCCAGATGGTCGATCCAGACGGAAGTGTCAACGAGGATCATTCGAAGGCTTCGACTGCCGGCGCGGCACAGGAGCGAGGCCGGGCGCGGAGCCCGCGAGGAGCGACAGTCGCCTTGCCGCTTCTCGTTGCACCAGGCTCTTGAGCGCCTGCTGGATCAAGGCGGAGTTTTCCTGGATGCCGGTGAAGGTCCGTGCCTGGGCCAGCAAGTCGTCGTCCAAGGTGACGGTCGTGCGCATGTAGATATCCCGAAGTGCATCAAATGTAGCATCATATGATGCACTTCGAGGGTCTGGGAAATCAGGGTCAAACCCTGATGACCGTCCCTCACTCCAGCGCCGAAGCCGGCCCGAAGAACTCGTAGCGCGCCTGCCGGTCCGGCACGCCGAGCGTGCGCAGCGCGCTCTTCACCTGCTGCATGAAGGGCTTCGGTCCGAGAAAGTAGGCATCGATGTCGCGCGTCGCCGGCAGCCACTGCGCGAGCTTCTGCGCGTCGAGGCGGCCGACCGCGTGCGGTGCGTCCGCTGCGGGCGCGCCTTCGCTCACTTCGTCGTAGCAATAGAAGCGCGCGAGCTGCGGATGCTTGTGGGCCAGCGCATCGATGGCATGGCGGAAGGCGTGGGCGCCGCGGGTGCGCGCGCAGTGGATGAAGTGGACCGCGCGCGAGGTCTTCAGCGCGGCCTCGAGCATCGCCAGGGTCGGCGTGATGCCGACGCCGCCGCTGATCAGCACGAGAGGCCGTTCGCCCGGCTCCAGCGTGAAGGCGCCCGCCGGCGGGAACAGCTCGACCGTGCTGCCTTCGGCGACTTCGTCGTGCAGGTGGTTCGATGCCAGGCCGCCGGTTTCGCGCTTGACGCTGATGCGGTAGGTCTGGCCGTTCGGCGCCGCCGACAGCGAGTAGTTGCGGCGGATCTCGTTGCCGTCGACGACCAGCCGCAGGCCGATGTACTGGCCCGGCTTGAAGTCGAGGATCGCGCCACCATCGGCCGGCGCCAGGTAGAAGGAGTTGATCTCCTCGCTCTCGACTTCCTTGCGCACGACGACGAAGGGCCGGGCACCGCGCCAGCCGCCGGGCGCATCGGCCCGCTCGTCGTAGGCCTGCTTCTCGGCACCGATCAGGATGTCGGCCAGTTGCCCGTAGGCGGCGGCCCAGGCGGCGATCACCTCGTCGGTGGCGATCTCGGCACCGAGCACCTCGCGGATCGCACGCAGCAGGCAGGCACCGACGATCGGGTAGTGCTCGGGCAGCACCTGCAGCGCGACGTGCTTGTTGACGATCTGGCCGGCCAGATCGCCGAGCGCTTCGAGGCGGTCGATGTTCTTGGCGTACATCAGCACGCCGTTGGCCAGCGCGCGCGGCTGGTCGCCGCTGGCCTGGTGGGCCTGGTTGAACAGCGGCCGCACTTCCGGATGCTCGTCGAGCATGATCCGGTAGAAGTGCGTGGTCAGCGCCTCGCCGCCGGTTTCGAGCAGTGGCACGGTGGCGGTGACGATGGATTTCTGTTGCGGGGTCAGCACGGAAAGGCTCCTGGAGTTCAGATGGATGCCTTGTTCATCGCAATCTCCGTTCCAGGCGCGGGAGGCAGCAAAATCAACGACTTGTCGTTGACAGTGTCCTTATGACCTGACGAAAATCGTGTCGGTATGACCCACCACCGTGTCCAGATGACTGCCGACAAGCTGCTCGAAGCGGTCGCGCCGCTGGTCGCCGACCTGGGCTCCGGCCTGCCGGCCGAGGAGCTCTATCGCCGCCTGCTGCAGTCGCTGCGCCTGCTGCTGCCCTGCGATGCCGCGGCGCTGCTTCGGCTCGAGGACGGCAGCCTGCTGCCGCTGGCGGTCGACGGCTTGAGCCGCGACACGCTGGGCCGTCGTTTCCGCATCGCCGAGCACCCGCGCTTCGCGGCGCTGCTGGGGGCCGCCGGGCCCTTGCGCTTTCCTTCCGACAGCGCGCTGCCAGACCCCTACGACGGCCTGGTCGAGGGCCTGCATGGCGACCTCCCCGTGCACGACTGCGTGGGCTGCCCGATCCAGCTCCATCAACGGATCTGGGGCTTGCTCACGCTCGACGCGCTGCAGCCCGATCGCTTTTCGCGCGGCGACCTGGCGGCGCTGCAGCTGTTCGCCAACCTGGCGGCCGGCATCGTCACCGTGGCCGGCCGAATCGAACAGTTGGAGAACCGCGTGGCGCTCGAGAGCCTGCGCGCCGAGGGCTACCGGCTCGCCGCGGCGCCGCGCGCCCGCGAGCTGATCGGCCGCAGCACGGCCATGCGCCGGCTCGTCGCCGACATCGAGACCGTGGCCGGCAGCGAGCTGTCGGTGCTGATCCAGGGCGAGACCGGCGTCGGCAAGGAACTGGTCGCGGAGGCGATCCATGCCGGGTCCCCGCGTGCGGCGCGGCCCATGATCAGCCTCAACTGCGCGGCCCTGCCCGAGACACTGGTCGAAAGCGAATTGTTCGGCCACGTCAAGGGCGCGTTCACGGGCGCCACCAGCGACCGGCCGGGCAAGTTCGAGCTGGCCGATGGCGGCACGCTGTTCCTGGACGAGGTCGGCGAGCTGTCGATGCCGGTGCAGGCCAAGCTGCTGCGTGTGCTGCAGAGCGGCCAGCTGCAGCGCCTGGGCTCCGACCGCGAGCACCATGTGGACGTGCGCCTGATCGCTGCCAGCAACCGGGACCTGGCCGACGAGGTCAAGGCCGGCCGCCTGCGCGCCGACTTCTACCACCGCCTGAGCGCCTACCCGCTGCGGGTGCCGCCCCTGCGCGAGCGGGGCCGCGACGTGCTGCTGCTGAGCGGCTTCTTCCTCGAAGAGAACCGCTCCCGGCTCGGCATCGGCGCGGCCCGGCTCGATGCCAGCGCGCAGGCGGCGCTGCTGGCGTACGACTGGCCGGGCAACGTGCGCGAGTTGGAGCATCTGCTCGGGCGCAGCGCGCTGAAGGCGCGCGCGCGGCATCCGCAGCGGCCGCGGATCCTGAGCCTCACGGCGGAAGACCTGGATCTGGAAGGGCGCCGCGCCGAGGTCGCCCCGGCGATCGAAGGGGCGGACAGCGCGGACAGCGCCACCGACGCGCCGCGCCAGGGCGAGTCGCTCCAGCAAGCCGTCGATGCGCTGAAGAGGCAGCGCCTGCTGGCGGCGCTCGCGGCGCATGGCTTCAACCGGGCGGCGGCCGCGCAGTCGCTCGGCCTCGACCGGGCCAACCTGATCCGGCTGGCGAAGCGGCTGGGGGTCGCGCTCGAACCCGTGAAATGAGGCCTCAGGGCAGCAGGCGCAAGCCGGCCCGGCCGGCTTCGGTGCGGCCGATCACGGCCGCGGCGCCGAAGCCTTCGTCGCGGAAGATCGCCAGCACCGCATCGACCGCCTCGGGCGCGCAGCTCACCAGCAGTCCGCCCGAAGTCTGGGGGTCGCTCAGCAGCGCCTGGGCAGTGGCCGGCAGGCCCGCGGCCAGCTCGACATCGGCGCCATAGCCGCTCCAGTTGCGGCCCGAGGCGCCGGTCACGAAGCCCTCGGCGGCCAGCGCCTCGACGCCTTCGAGCCGCGGCACCTTCGACCACTCGATCACGGCGGTCAGCCCGGCGCCGCGCGCGAGCTCGAGCGCGTGGCCGGCCAGTCCGAAGCCCGTGACGTCGGTCAGCGCATGCACGCCGGGCAGCGCCGCCAGCGCGATGCCGGGCGTGTTGAGCCGAGTCGTGCTGTCGATCAGCTGCCGGTAACCGGCCTCCGACAATTGCTCCTTCTTGAGCGCCGCCGACAGCACGCCGACGCCCAGCGGCTTGCCGAGCACCAGCAGGTCGCCGGCCCGGGCGTCGGCGTTGCGCTTGACCTGCGCCGGGTCGACCAGGCCCATCACCACCAGCCCATAGATCGGCTCGACCGAGTCGATGGTGTGGCCGCCCGCGATCGGGATCCCGGCGGCGCGGCAGACGTCCTGGCCACCGCGCACGATCTCGCCGATGGCCTCGATCGGCAGTTGGGCGACCGGCATCGCGACCAGCGCCAGCGCCATGATCGGCTTGCCGCCCATCGCGTAGACGTCGCTGATCGCGTTGGTGGCCGCGATGCGCCCGAACTCGTATGGATCGTCGACGATCGGCATGAAGAAATCGGTGGTCGCGATCAGGGCCTGGCGGTCGTTGAGCCGGTAGACGGCGGCGTCGTCGGCCGTTTCGATGCCGACCATCAGCTCGGGCGGCATCAGGCCGCCGGCGCCGCTCTTCAGGATCTGCGAGAGCACGCCGGGCGCGATCTTGCAGCCGCAGCCGCCGCCATGCGAGAAGCTGGTGAGCCGCAGCGGCGCGAGCGGGTTGACGGGGCGGGAGGAGGGCGTGTCGTTCATGGGGCCCATTATCCGAGCGGCGTGCTGGCGCGTCTTTCTACAATCGAGGGTTGTCCGCCTACCGGCCCTCCGGCCGCTCCCTCATGAAAACAATCTCCCGCCGCGCCTTGGCGCTGGTCCTTTCCGCCTTCGCCGTCGGTGCCTTTGCCCAGGGCAAGGTGCTGCGCGTGTCCGCCATTCCCGACGAGGCGCCGACCGAGCTGCAGCGCAAGTTCAAGCCGCTGGGCGACTACCTGCAGAAGGAGACCGGCATGGAGGTGCAGTTCACCCCGGTCACCGACTATGCGGCGGTGGTCGAGGGGCTGGCCACCAACAAGCTCGACCTGGCCTGGCTCGGCGGCTTCACCTTCGTGCAGGCGCGCATCCGCACCAACGGCGGCGCGGTGCCGATCGTGCAGCGGGCCGAAGACAAGGTGTTCACCAGCAAGTTCATCGTGCCGGTCGACAGCCCGGCCAAGACCCTGGCCGACCTGAAGGGCAAGACCTTCGCCTTCGGCGCGCCTTCGTCCACCTCGGGCAGCCTGATGCCCCGCTACTTCCTGCTGCAGGCCGGCATCGATCCCGAAAAGGACTTCAAGACCGTGGCCTTCTCGGGCGCGCACGATGCCACCGTGGCCTTCGTGGCCGCCAACCGGGCCGAGGCGGGCGTGCTCAACGCGTCGGTGTGGGACAAGCTGGTCGAGGCCAAGAACCCCAACGCCGCCAAGGTGCGCGTGCTGGCGACCACGCCGACCTACTACGACTACAACTGGACCGTGCGCCCGGGCCTCGACCCGGCGCTGGCGAAGAAGCTGACCGACGCCTTCCTGAAGCTCGATCCCGCGAACCCCGCCCACAAGGAAATCATGGACCTGCAGCGGGCCAGCAAATTCATCCCGACCCAGTCGTCCAACTACGACGGCATCGAGGCGGCGGCCAAGTCCGCGGGCCTGGTGAAGTGATGCGGCGCAGGCCGCTTGCCGGACCGGACGCGTGAGCTTCTCGCTCGATGCGGTCGGCCTGGTGCATCCGAACGGCCACCGTGCGCTGCAGGGCGTGTCGCTGGCCGCCGCCGGGGGAGAGCGGCTGGCGGTCATCGGTCCTTCGGGCGCCGGCAAGACCACGCTGCTGCGCGTGCTCGGCGCGGCGCTGCGGCCCGGCGAGGGCAGCGTCCGGCTGCTCGACCAGGCACCCTGGCAGCTGAGCGCGCCGGCGTTGCGCGGCCTGCGCTCGTGCATCGGCACCGTGCACCAGAGCCCGCCGATCGCGCCCAGGCTGCGGGTCGTGACCGCGGTGCTCGCGGGGCGGCTCGGCCAATGGTCGGCGCTGCGGGCGCTGGGCTCGCTGCTGCGCCCGTCCGACCTGCCCGGTGCGCACGAGGCGCTGTCGCGGCTGGCGCTCGAAGACCGGCTGTTCGAGCGCTGCGATCGCCTGTCGGGCGGGCAGCTGCAGCGCGTCGGCATCGCCCGCGTGCTGTACCAGCGGCCGGCCCTGCTGCTGGCCGACGAGCCGGTGTCGGCGCTCGACCCCACGCTGGCCGACCTGACGCTGCAGCAACTGGTGCGGCAGAGCGAGGCGACCGGCGCGACCCTGGTGGCCTCGCTGCACGCGGTCGACCTGGCGCTGCGCTGGTTTCCGCGCATCGTCGGCATGCGCGGCGGGCAGGTCGTGTTCGACCGGCCGGTGGGCCAGGTCGACGAGGCGATGCTGAAGGCGCTGTACGCATGACGGATCCGACCGCGCTGCGCGACCCGGCGGCCCGCCGGCGGCTGGTCGGCGGGTTGGCCGCGCTGGCGATCGCCTGGCCGATGCTGCAGCTGGCCGGGTTCCAGCCCGCGGCCCTGTTCGGCGCCGGCAACCTGCAGGTGATCGGCGGCTTCCTGGCCGGCTTCGTGCCGCCGGCCACGGCGCCGGACTTCCTCGCGCTGCTGGCCAAGGCCACGCTCGAGACTTTGGCCATGGCCACCGCCGGCACCGCCCTGGCCTTCCTGATCGGCGCGCCGCTGGCCTTCGTGACCACCCGTGCGCTGTCGCGGTCGCGCATCGGCCCAGGGCCGGGTCGGGTGCGCGCCGCGGCGCTGCGGCAGTGCGCACGTTCGCTGCTGATGGTGCTGCGCGCCATCCCCGAAATCGTCTGGGCGCTGATCTTCGTGCGTGCGCTGGGGCTCGGTCCGGCGGCCGGCGTGCTGGCGCTCGCCATCACCTATGGCGGCATGCTCGGCAAGGTCTACGCCGAGGTGCTCGAATCGACCGACACCGCCCCCGCACGGGCCCTGCTCGAAAGCGGCAGCGGCCGGCTGGCGGCACTGTGCTACGGCCTGCTGCCGAACTGCGCCCAGGAGCTGACCTCCTACACCGTCTACCGCTGGGAGTGCGCGGTGCGGGCCTCGGTGGTGATGGGCTTCGTCGGCGCCGGCGGCCTGGGCCAGCTGATGGACCAGTCGATGAAGATGCTCAACGGCGGCGAGGCCAGCAGCATCCTGCTGGTCTTCCTGGGGCTGGTGCTGCTGACGGATGCGCTCAGCAATGCCCTTCGGAGATTGCTGCGATGAGCGCCTCGTTCGCGGCCGCGCCGCCGCGCTGCCTTCGCTGCTGGGCCACGGCGCTCGCCATCGTGATCGCGGCGGCGGCCAGCTTCGCCTGGCTCGCGATCGACTATGGCGCGCTGTTCACCGGCGAGTCGCTGTCGCTGATGGGCAGGTTCATCGCCGAATTCTTCCCGCCCGACCTCTCCGCCGCGTTCCTGCAGAAGACCGCCTGGGGTGCCTTGCAGACCCTTGCCGTGTCGGCGCTCGGGACCTTGCTGGCGGCCGCCGGCGGTGCGCTGCTCGCGTTGCCGGCCTCGGGCCGCTCGGGGGCCTGGGTGCAGGGCGCGACCCGCTTCGTGCTCAACTTCCTGCGCAGCGTCCCCGAGCTGGTCTGGGCGGCGCTGATGGTGCTGGCGGCGGGCATCGGCCCCTTCGCCGGTGCGCTGGCGCTGGCGCTGCACACCACCGGCGTGCTCGGCCGCCTGTTCGCCGAGAGCCTGGAGAACGCGCCGCGCGCCCCCGAACGGGCGCTGGCGCAGAGCGGCTCGGGCGCCGTGGCGGCCTTCGCCTACGGCAGCCTGCCGCTGGTGCTGCCCCAATGGGTGGCCTACACGCTGTATCGTTGGGAGATGAACATTCGAATGGCCACCGTGCTGGGCTTCGTCGGCGGCGGCGGCCTGGGCCAGCTGCTCTACTTCCACCTGTCGATCTTCCAGCAGCCACAGGCGATGACCGTGCTGGCCGCGATGTTCGGCCTGGTGGCGCTGGTCGACATGGCGAGTGCCCGGCTGCGCCGCGACCTGGGGCCGGCCCATGCATGAGGACGACAAGCGCTACCGCCCGACCCGGGTGGCCGACATCCCCGGCTTCGACACCCTGATCGACGCCCGCTCGCCGGCCGAGTTCGCGCTCGACCACATCCCGGGTGCCATCAACTGTCCGGTGCTCGACGACGAGGAGCGCCGCATCGTCGGCACGCTCTACAAGCAGACCGGGGCCTTCGAGGCCCGCCGGGTCGGCGGCGCGATGGTCGCGGCGAACCTGGCGCGCCACCTGCGCGAGCAGTTCGCCGACCGGCCCGCCAACTGGCGGCCGCTGGTCTATTGCTGGCGTGGCGGCCTGCGCAGCGGCTCGATGGTGACCTGGCTGCGACTGGTCGGCTGGGACGCCCAGCAGCTGGCCGGCGGCTACAAGAGCTTCAGGCACCACGTGCTGGCGCAGATCGAGGCCACCTGTCCGCAGCTGCAGCTGCGCGTGATCTGCGGCGCCACCGGCAGCGCCAAGACCCGCCTGCTGCAGGCCCTGGCCGCGCGCGGCGAGCAGGTGCTCGACCTCGAGCACCATGCCAGCCACAAGGGCTCGCTGCTGGGTGCCTTGCCCGGCGTGCCGCAGCCTTCGCAGAAGCAGTTCGAGACCCGCATCGCGACCGCCTTCGAGGCCCTGGACCTGGCCCGGCCGGTGTACGTCGAAGGCGAGAGCGCCCGCATCGGCCGGCTGTCGCTGCCGATCCCGCTGGTGGCGCGCATGCGCGGGGCCGACTGCATCGAGGTGCAGGCCGACCCGGCCGCGCGGCTGGCCTACCTGCTGCGCGACTACGCCTACCTCGGTGACGACCGCGAGGCCCTGGCCGGCCAGCTGGGCAAGCTCAAGGAGCTGCAGGGCAAGGCCGTGGTGGACCGCTGGCAGCAATGGGCGCGCGACGGCGAACTGGCGCCGCTGTTCGCGGAGCTGATGCTGCTGCACTACGACCCGCACTACGAGCGGTCGCAGGCGAAGCACTTCGGCCGCTGGGCGCAGCGGATGACGGTGGCGACCGCGGATCTGACGGAGGCCGGAATCGAGGTGTTGGCCGAGGGCGTGCGGGCTTGCGAAGAGCCGACCGGGCGCGCGTGAATTCGCGCAGCGCGTGCGTCAGCGTCCCGAGAAGCGCGCCGGTCGTCGTTCGACGAAATGCGCGACACCCTCGGTGAAGTCCTCGCTCCGGATGCTCTCGACCATCTCGGCGTTGGCGAGCGTCACGGCCTCGCCGAGCGACTGGTAAGGCGCCTCCCAGAGCTGCCGCTTCATGACGCGCACCGAGCGCGGCGACACGTCGGCAGAGAGTGTCCTGGCCAGCGCCTGTGCCTCGGCGAGCAATCGATCGGCCGGGACGACCCGGTTCACGAGCCCCATGCCGAGTGCCTCCTGCGCGTCGATCTTGCGAGAAGTCAACAACAGGTCGGTGGCATGCGCATGGCCGACGATGCGCGGCAGCATCCACGAGATGCCGTGCTCGGCGATCAGGCCGCGCTTGGCGAAGGCGGTGGCGAAGACCGCCTTGTCGGAGGCGATCCGGAAATCGCTGTAGAGCGCCATCACCAGGCCGAGCCCGGCAGCGGCGCCGTTGACGGCGCAGATCACCGGCTTGGGAGCGGCGGGGAAGTACGAATAGCGCGTCTGGTAGTCGGCCCTTCGGTTCATGTCGAACGGCCGCATCCACTGCTCCGCGCGGATGTCCTCCGGCGGCAGCACTTCGAGTTCTTCCATGTCCATGCCCGCACAGAAGGCCCGGCCCGCGCCGGTCAGGACGATGGCCCGCACGTCCTTGTCGCTGCCGGCCTGTTCGATGGCCGTGCGCAGTTCTGTCTCGAGGATCCGCGTCAGCGCATTCATGCGCTCCGGCCGGTTCAGCGTGATCGTCGCGACGTGTCCGTCGACCGTGTAGATGATTTGTTCGAAGTTCATGGTGAGAGGTTCAGTGGAGGGTCTCGATGAAGGCGGCAGGCAACTGGATGGACACGGGCTCGACGAACTCCTCGAGGCCACAGCGCCCGTTCTCGCGCCCGATGCCCGATTTCTTGAAGCCCCCGAAAGGCGCGGCGGGGTTGAAAGGGGCGCCGTTGATGTCGACCTGACCGGCGCGCAGGCGGCGCGCGACGGCCAGCGTCGCCGTCTCGACCGGTCCCCACACGGCGGCTGCCAGGCCGTAGTCGGTGCCGTTGGCCAGCGCGATGCCGTCCTCCACCCCGTCGTAGCCGATCAGTACCAGCACCGGACCGAAGACCTCGTCGCGTGCCACCGCCATGTCCGGCGTCACGTCCGCCAGCACGGTGGGCGCCACGAAAAAGCCGTGCGGGGGCAGATCGGCCGGGCTCCCGAGCTGGCGTGCGCCGGCGGCCAACGCCCCGGCGATCAGGCCTTCGACCTTTTGCTGCTGCGCCTTGGAGGCCAAGGGCCCGAGTCTTGTCGCGGCGTCGGCCGGGTCGCCCATGCGGTAGGCGGCCAGGAGATCCACGGCCGCCGCTTCGGCTGCGCCCAGCAAGGGCCGCGGCACCAGCAGCCTTGTCGTCGCCGAACAGGTCTGGCCCGAATTGAGCATGCAGCCCGCCAGCGTGGTCTTGACCGCAAGCGCCAGGTCGGCGCCGGGCAGCACCAGCGCCGCCGACTTGCCGCCGAGTTCGAGCGCCACGCGCTTGATGGCTTCGCCGGCGATGGCCGCGATGTGGCGTCCCGCGCGGGTGGAGCCGGTGAACGACACCATGTCCACTTCGGGATGCCGTACCAGGGCCTCACCGACCTCCGCTCCGCTGCCGTGGACGAGGTTGAACACACCTGCCGGCAGCCCGGCCCGAAGTACCGCCTCGGCGAGCAGGAAGGCGCTGGTCGGCGCCAATTCCGAAGGCTTGAGCACGACCGTGCAGCCGGCCAGCAGTGCAGGCGCGATCTTTCCGGTGATCTGGTGCAGGGGATAGTTCCAGGGGGTGATGCAGGCCACGACGCCGGTAGGCACTTGCTGCACGAGCGAATGGCCGATGCGCGTCTCCCATTCGAATTCGCCGGCAAGGTCCGCGTACATGTCCCAGGCGGCCAGTGGCGCGCCGACCTGGATGCGCGCGGCCAGCTTGCGCGGCATGCCGACTTCCCGCGAGATGGCGGTGGTCAGCGCGTCGGCTTGTTCGCGCAGCGCGCCGGCGATGCGGCGCACGGCCGCGATGCGCTCGGCGGGAGGCGTGGCGGCCCAGCCTGCGAAGGCGCGGCGAGCGGCCATCACCGCGGCATCGACGTCGGCGGGCGAGGCGCTGCGCCAGGAGGCGAATGCTTCCTCGGTGAAGCTGTCGGTGACCGGCAGGTCGTCCGCGCCATGGGCGGGCACCATGGCGCCTTCGATGAAGAGCTGGTTGAAACGGGTCATCTGGGGTCAATCCTTGGAGGGGTTCGAAGTCTTCGGGGCGTCGCGTCTGGCCAGGAACTCGCGCATGACGCGCTGGGGTTCGCCGGTGGAATAGCACTCGAGCTGGTAGCGGATGCCTGCGCTGCAGGCGTCGTCGAAGCCTGCTTGGGTGCGCTCGCGAAAGCGTTGCTTGGTGGTGCGCAGCGCGGCGCCAGGGAGGGCGGCCAGGGCGCGCGCGCGTTCGAGCGCGCGCGGCAGCACCTGCTCGGGAGCGACCAGGTCGTTGACCAGGCCCAGCGCATGCGCGCGTTCGCCGGTGATCAGTTCACCGGTGAGCGACAGCTGCTGGTTGAGCGAATGACCGATCTGCAGCGACATCAGGTAGGAGCCGACGATGCTGGCCAGCCCGGCCTTGACTTCGGGCTGCCCCATTCGCAGCGTCGGGTGTGCCACGCGCAGGTCGCACATCAGCGCCATCTGGAACCCGGCGCCGACCGCGGTGCCGTTGAGCGCGGCGACGATCGGCTTGGACACGTCGCGCACGGCCTGGTACATCGCATGCTGGCGGTTGAGCCAGCCTGCCAGCGTGTCGGTGTCGATCGTTGCCGACTCGTCCAGGTCCTGGCCACCGCAGAAGGCGCGCTCGCCGCTGCCGGTCAGCACGATCGCCCCGACGTCCCGATTGGCATCGAGGGCACGCAGTTGCTCGCCGAGGGCGGCGCGCAACTCTGCGTTGACCGCATTCATCACGGCAGGCCGGTGCAGCCGAACCACAGCCGTGCCGTCCTGGATATCGACCTGCACGGTGTCAGTGCGCTGCATGCGATGCTCCCTGGCGTTCGATGACGGCGTCGACGGCCCAGCCGCCCTGGCCTGCGTCGCCGACGATCAGCGGGTTGAGGTCGATCGATGCGATGGCGAGAGGGTGCGCCGCCGCGAGCGCGCCGAGCGCCACCGCAGTGCGCGCAACCACGTTCAGATCGAGGGGCGCTTCGCCGCGGACGCCGGCGAGGACCGGCGCGATGCGCAAGCGGGCGAGTTTGGCGATCACGTCCGATTCGGAGAAGGGATGCAGCAGCACCACGAAATCGCGCAGGGCCTCGACGTACTTGCCGCCATCGCTGACCATCACGACGGTTCCGAACAGCGGGTCCTGACGCACGCCGAGTGCGAATTCGCGGCGCCCGCGCACCCTTTGCGCGACGATGACGCCGTCCAGCGGCAGCCCCATCGCGGCGACGCGTTCGGCGCATGCGGTCCAGGCGTCTCGAACCTGGTCCGCGGTCTGCACGTCGACGAAGACCAGGCCGTGCTCCGACTTGTGGGGAATGCGCGCCGAACACGCCTTGACCACGACCTGCGGTCCCAGGGCTCGCCAAGCGGCGATCACTTCGTCCGCGTTTCGGCACAGACGGTGCGCGACCGTGGGGATGCCGGCGGCGCCCAGCAGGGCGAGACTGTCCGCCTCGCTCAGGAGCGGGTCATCGCCGTCCGGCAGGGGCTGCGCATCCAGCGAAGGTGCCCGCAGTGCGTGGCGCGCGGCCGACTGCTGCATCAGCATTCCGTGCCGGCTCCACTGGTGCAGCGCGTTGATGGCGTCCGTCTCATGGGAGAACACCGGAACGCCGGCGTCGCGGAAGGCCTGTCGCACCGAGGCCTGGGGCGCGGACACCACGCACGGCTTGTTGCGCGCTGCGGCGAAGCGGGCGGTGTCGCGGGCCATGCCGGGCACGTCGTAGCCTTCTCCGGCGACCGGCACGCCGATGAGGAACATGTCGGCCTGCGGGTCGGCCGCCAGCGCGCCCAGCGTGTCGGCGTACATGCCGCCCTGGGTCATGAGCGAGGCCGTGAGGTCGACCGGATTCTGTGCCGTCGCGAAGCTCGGCATGATGCCGGCGAGGGCGTCGATGACGGGTTGGCCGAGTTCGGCCAGCGCCAATCCGAGCGTTGCGGCCGCATCGGCGCAGAGCACGCCGACGGCGCCGCTGTGGCTCATGACGACCAGGTGCTCGGCCGCCCGGGGCGGCGAGGCGAGGTAGAGCTCGACGGCGTTGACCAGCCCCTGCACGTCGGTGGCACGCCAGATGCCATGGCGCTCGAAAAAGGCGTCGACGACGACGTCGTCGTTGACGATGGCGCCGGTGTGCGAAGCTGCGGCCTTGGCGCCGTGCGCGCTGCGGCCCGACTTGAGCGCGATCACCGCGGCACCGCGCGCCGAGGCGAGCCGTGCGACCTCCGCGAGCATGGCCGGGTCGCTCAGGGACTCTATGTACATCAGGACGACGCGGATGTCGGGGTCCGCCGCCGCCGCCAGCGCCAGCTCGCACACCGATGCATCGGCGTCGTTGCCCGAAGCGACCAGGTAGCGCACGCCGACGCCGCGCTCGCGCAGCATCGCGTACGGCATCACGCTGGCCGCACCGCTCTGGCTCACGATGGCCACCGGGCCGTCCGCGGGTTCGACTTCCATGAACATCGTGCTGAAGTTCATCACCGCGCCGGTCTGGAAGTTGGCCACGCCCTGCGCGTTCGGCCCGATCAGGCGAATGCCGAGGCGCCGCGCCTGCGCCACCAGCGCCTGCTGGCGCGCGACGCCCTCGGTGCCGGTTTCGCCGAAGCCCGAGCTCATCACGATGGCGCTGCCGATGCCGCGCGCCGCACACTGGTCGATCACGCCGGCGACCGCATCCTGGCCGACTGCGATGATCGCGACGTCGGGCGCCTCGGGCGTCGCCGCGAGCGAAGGGTAGGCCGCCAGGCCCTGGACCGTCGCGCGCTTGGGATTGATCGGGTAGACCGCACCCTGGAAGCCGAAGCGCTGAAGGTAGTGCAGTGGACGCCCACCGACCTTGTTGCGGTCTTCTGTCGCGCCGACGATGGCGATGCGCCGCGGCGCGAAAGCGCGTTGCAGCCGGGGATCGAGGAGGTCGTTCATGGTGTCGCTCAGTCGAGGCTGGCGCCGGAGGCCTTCACCACCGGCGCCCACTTGGCGGTGTCGCTCTTGATGAGTGCGGCGAATTCGGCTGGCGTGGTCGTGTGGGCATCGGCGCCGTCGGCCTCCATGCGCTTCTTCATTTCGTCGGTGGCCATGACCGCGACCATTTCGCGGTTCAGGCGTTCGACCACCGCAGGGGGCGTCGCCTTGGGCGCCAGCACGCCATACCAGATCGTCACGTCGAAGCCCTTGAGGCCGGCTTCCTGGACGGTCGGCACGGCCGGCAGCAGCGGCGAGCGCTGCGGACCCGTCACGGCGAGCGCGCGCACCTTGCCGGCGGCGATGTTCTGGGTCTGCTGGGCGATCGTGTCGAACATCATCGACAGGCGACCGCCCAGCAGGTCCACCATGGCCGGTGCGGAGCCCTTGTAGGGGACGTGCGTGATCTGGATGCCGGCCGTGCTGCGGAACAGTTCGCCCGACAGGTGATTGGAGCTCCCGTTGCCGGCCGAGCCGTAGGTCAGTTCGCCCGGCCTGGCCTTGGCGAGCGCGATCAGGTCGGCCAGGTTCTTTGCCGGAATCCCGGGGCTCGCGACGAGCACGTTCATCGTCGTGGCCATGAGGCTCACGGGCGCGAAGTCCTTCACCGGGTCGTAGCGCAGCCGGGCGTAGAGGCTCGGGTTGATCGCCAGCGTGCCGGTGGTGCCGAAGAACAGCGTGTGGCCGTCGGCCGGCGCACGGGCCACGAGTTCGGCCGCGATGCCGCCGCCGGCGCCGCCGCGGTTGTCGATGATCACCTGCTGGCCGAGCCGGTCGCCGAGCTTCTGGGCCAGCAGGCGGGCCATGGCGTCGGTCGGACCCCCGGCGGGGAACGGAACGACCAGCGTGACGGCCTGCCTTGGATAGGCCGCCTCCTGGGCATGGAGCAGGGGCGCGGCCAGCAGCGAGGCGGCCGCCATCGCGAACGCGATCGGGTGCTTGATCTTCAAGGTTGTCTCCTTTTGGGTGAATGCAGCCCGAGGTTAGGACGCGCTGTGAGTTCCAGAAAGGGCAAGTTATGGATTTCTGATTTCCATTAAAGTGAAGTCATGAAGCTCAAGCAACTGGACACCTTCCTGCGGGTTGCAGACATGAAATCGCTGTCGCGGGCGGCGCTCGCTTCGGACATGGCCCAGTCGCTGGTGAGCCGCCAGATCGCCATGCTGGAAGCCGAGTGGGGGCGGCGGCTGTTCGACCGCACCGGTCGCGGCATGGCGCTGTCCGACTTCGGCCGGCGCATCTACCCGGAGGTCCAGCGCGTCGTCGAGCAGGTGCGCCAACTCGACGCCGCGGCAACCGAGGCGGCCGGCGTGCTGACCGGCACGGTGCACGTGGGCGTGTTGCCGTCCTTGTCGCGCCAGTTGCTGCCGATGCTGCTGGCCGACGTGCGCGAACGGGCGCCGGCGCTGCACCTGCACGTGATGGAGGGTTTCAGCGGCACGCTTGACGAGCAGCTCGCATCCGGCCGGCTCGACATGATCGTGGTGAATCGCTATGGCTCGTCGGCGCTGCGCGGCGAGGACGTGCTCGGCAAGGTCGAGACCTTCCTGATCGGCAAGACGGGCCGGCCCGAACTGCAAGCCAGGACGGTTCCGTTTCGCGCCCTGGGCGGCCTCCCGCTGGTGTTGCCCGCGGCGCCGAACGGACTGAGAACCACGCTGGACGTGCTCTCGCGTCGACACAACGTCGCGCTCGACATCGTCATGGATGTCGACACCGCCACGGCAATGAAGGACGTCGCAGCGAGCGGACACGCGTTCACGTTGCTGCCCATCACCGCGGTGACGCAGGAGATCGAACTGGGCCTGCTGTCGGCCTGTCGCGTGACGAGCCCGGGCATCCGGCGGACGATCGCGCTGAGCCTGACGCGGCAGCGGCCGCTGTCGGAAGGCGCCCGGCTCGTCGCTTCGCGCGTGCGGCTGCTGGCCTCGGGCCTGCTGTCTGATCTCTAGCTCTGGGCCGAGCGGCGGGCGACGCCGTGGCGCCGGGTCGAGGGCTAGCGTCGCCCGGCATCACTCCGGCGAAATGCTCAGGTCTTTCGTGAGCTTGGCCCAGCGTGAATGCTCCGCGTCCAGCATGCCGCCCATCTGCGTCACCGTGCCGGCGCCGTCCGTCATCGGGCCGATGGCCAGCAGGCGCGCCGCCATGTCCTTGTCGCTCAGCACGACGTCGAGCTCGCGGTTGAAGCGCTGGACGACGGCGCTCGGCGTGCCGGCGGGGGCGACGATTCCGATCCAGCCGGCATAGTTGAAGCCGGGCAGCGTGTCGGCCACAGGGGGCACCTGGTCCCAGCCGGCGATGCGCTTGGCGGTGGTGACGGCCAGCGGGCGGAGCTTGCCGGCCGTGACCATCTGCGAGACCGACGGGACGTCGCTCACCAGCACTTCGATCTGGCCGCCGACCGTGTCGGTCACGCCGGCACTGACGGAGGCATAGGGCACCGAGTTCACCTCGATGCCCAGTTGGGCGGCCAGCAGCCGGGTGATCATGCCGCTGAAGGTCTTCGGCCCTTCGTTGGCGATGGCCAGCTTGCCGGGATTGGCCTTGGCGTATGCGACCAGGTCGCCCAGCGACTGGAACTTCGACCCCGCATTGACCGAGATGGTGAAAGGCACCGTGCCGACCATGCCGACCGGAACGAAGTCCTTCCGCGGGTCGTAGGGCAGGTTCTTGAACAGGTAGGAGTTCATGACCAGCGCCGCGGCGGTCGCGAAATAGAAGGTGTAGCCGTCGGCGGCCGAACGGGCCGCCGCCTGGGCGCCGATCGCGTTCTGACCGCCTGGACGGTTCTCCACCACGATCGGCTGGTTGAGCCGGCGCGAGAGCTGGTCGCCGATCATGCGTGCCATCGAGTCGGCGCCCGATCCGGCGGGCTGCGACAGGATCAGCTTGATGGGCTTGTCGGGCCATCCTTGGGCCCAGCTGGTCGGCATCCAGGTGGCGAGCAGCGCGGCGCCGGTGGTCAGGGTGAAGGTCCTGCGATTCATTGTCGATGTCTCCTGTTGATTGTTGGGTTCAGGCCTCGCAGGCCGCCGTGACGCCGAGGGCGATGGCCGCCTCTTCGAGCAGCGCCGTGGTGTCTTGCGCCGTGGCTGCGACGCCATAGACGTAGTTGTCGGGCCGCACCAGTGCCGCCACGCAGGCATGGCGCTGGAACCAGTCGGCGGCGACGCCTTCGGTTTCCGCCAGGGCCTGCAGCGAGACCCGCGTGAGCCCGCTCCATGCGCCGACTTCCGCGTCCGCTGCAGCGTCAGCGGAGAGCACCAGCCGCCAGCCGTGGCCGGCGACCTCGTCCATGCGGCTTCTCTTCCCGCCCTGCTGCAGCCAGGGCTGAGGAAACAGGCCGCCGCGTGCCGCGCTCTCGCGCCCGGACAGCAGGCCGTGTTCGAGCCGGGGCAGGATGTCCTGGCGCGGCGTGTCCCTGACCACCCCGGCGCAATCCGCCAGCAGCTGCGCATCGCGCGCCCGGGCCTTGGCCGGGTCGCGTTCGCAGATCACCGCGCCGACGCCCTTGATGCGGCTCGTCAGCTCGCGCACATGCGCCTTGCGCTCGGTGCCGTAGCTGTCCAGCAGGGCTTCGGCGGCCGTGCCGCCGACCTCGCCCTGCAGCACCGCCGCGAGCTTCCAGCTCAGGTTGGCCGCGTCGCGGATGCCCTGGCACATGCCCTGCCCGAGGAAGGGCGGCTGCATGTGCGCGGCATCGCCGGCCAGGAACACGCGGCCCTTGCGCCACTGGGCGGCCACCAGCGCGTGGAAGCGATAGCTGGCCTGGCGCCACAGCGTTCCGTCCGCGGGCGTGAGCCAGCGCGAGAGCAGCTTCCAGGTCTCGGCGTCGGTCGCGACCGCGCCGGGATCTTCGCCCGGCTTCAGCGAGATCTCCCAGCGGCGATGGTTCTTCGGCCCGATCACCAGGGTGCACGGACGCTCCGGCTCGCAGTACTGCACGCTCACCGGCGGCAGCTTGGCGAGGCCCTGGTCGTTGACCAGCACGTCGACCACCAGCCAGGGCTCGTCGAAGTCGAGGTCCTCCAGCGGCATGTCGAGTTGCGTGCGCACCGTGCTTGAGCCGCCGTCGCAGGCGATCGCATACCGGGCGCGCACCGCCTTGCGTTCGCCGTTCGCGGTGTCGATGGCGAGCGACACGCCGTTCGCGTCCTGCTCGATGCCTTGCAGCGTCGCGCCGAGCTCCACCGTCACGTTGGGCAGCTCGGCGACCCGAGCGCGCAGCACGCGCTCGACCGCCGGCTGCGTGAAGACCATCGAGGGCGTGTAGCCCTGCGGGTAGGGCGGCGCGACCATGGTCATGCGGCGGATCAGCTGGCCGTCGACGCCGAAGTATTCGGAGTTGGTGAAGGGCTCGCAATAGGGCTGCACCGCTTCCGCCACGCCGAGCTGCTGGAACACCCGCATGATCTCGTGGTCGAGGGCGATCGCGCGCGGGATCTGGTAGACGTCCTGCAGCCGCTCGCAGACATGGACCCGCAGGCCCTTCTGCCCCAGCAGCCCGGCTGCGACCTGGCCCGCCGGACCGTAGCCGACGATCGCGACGTCGTAGACAAGTTCGCTCATCGCGCTTCGTTCACGATCGGGTTCGACAGCACGCCGACGCGCTCGATCTCGACCTCGTAGCGGTCGCCGGCCTTCATCCACACCGGTGGCGTGCGCGCCTGGCCGACGCCGGCCGGCGTGCCCATGACGATCACGTCGCCGGGCTCCAGGGTCAGCACGTCGGCCAGCAGGGCAATGGTCTCGGCGACGCTGAAGATCATGTCGCTGGTGTTCGCGTCTTGCATCACCTCGCCGTTGAGGCGGCCCTGGATCTTGAGGCCGACCGCGCCGGGCGGCAGCGCGTCGGCGCTCACCAGCACCGGCCCGAAACCGCCGGTGCCGTCGAAGTTCTTGCCGATGGTCCATTGCGGTGTGCGCTTCTGGTAGTCGCGCACGCTCATGTCGTTGAAGCAGCTGTAGCCGAAGACGTATTGCAGCGCGTCGGCCTCCTGGGTGTGGCGCGGCACGCGGCGGCCGATCACCACCGCCAGCTCGGCCTCGTAGTCGAACTTCGAGGACACCGAGGGCACGACGCCGGCCTCGCCGTGGGCGATCAGCGAGGAGGCGCCGCGGAAGAAGAACCAGGGGTAGTCGGGCTTCTCGCGCCCGCCTTCCTTGGCATGGTCGTAGTAGTTGAGGCCGAGACAGACGATCTTGCCCGGCTCGGGCACCAGCGGTGCGAGGGCCGCGGCGGCGAGCGGCTGGCGGGCGCCATGGGCCAGCGCCTGCCGTGCCGCCTCGTTCAGGTCGACGCCGGCCTGGAGTGCGCGGCGAAGATCGTCGGGCACCTGCGGCTGGGCATCGTTCAGGTCGATCAGCTGGTCGTTGTCGACCACGGCCAGGCGAGGCGCGCCGTTGCGCAGGTAGGTGGTGAAGTTCATGGCTTTCTCTTTCAGGGGAATCAGGAGGGAACGAACAGGACGCGCCGCTGCGCCTCCTTCAGGGTGGGGCCGGGCGGTGGCGAGATGCCCCACTGGTCGACGCGGCCGGGCGGCCACTTCCAGTCCTCGGGGCCGCGAGGCCGGTAGCGCTCGTCGACCTGCTCGACCTCGGCCGTGTATTCGATGACGACGCCGAAGGGATCGATGAAGTAGTTGAAGAGGTTGTTGCCGGGACCATGGCGCCCCGGCCCCCACTGGATCGGGAAGCCTGCATCCTTCATCCGGCCGCCGCCGCGCATCACGGCATCGCCGTCGGGCATCAGGAAGGCGATGTGGTTGAGCGCGTCGTTGTCCGAGACGCCGACGGCCAGCGTGTGGTGGTCACTGTTGCAGTTCATGAAGGCGATCGCCACGGTGCGGTCGGCCAAGGTGAAGCCGAGCACCTTCGACAGGAAAGCCTGCGTCTCGTCGACGGCGTGGCTGTTGAGCACGACGTGGGTCAGCCGCAGCGGCCGGTCGCGCGTCGACGCCGACGGCTCGCGGCGGGCATCGCCGTGCACCACCTGGAAGATGCGGCCGTGCGGGTCGCGGAAGCCGAAGCCGGTGCCGCCCGCTTCTTCGTCCAGCGGCTGGACCGGGCTGAGGATCCGTCCGCCGCCCGGCTCGACCTGCGCGGCCACGGCAGCCAGCGCCTCGGCGCTGCGCGCGCGCAGCGTGACATGGCGGATCCGCGGCACGCCGCCGCCCTGGTGCAGGGCGAGCAGGAAGGCATCGCTGCCGCTGCCCCGCAGACAGAGCGCGCCGTTGCCGCGTGCAGCGACCTCCAGCCGCCAGGTCTCGGTGTAGAAGCTTTCGGCCTGCGCCAGGTCGGGCACTTCGAGTGCCACGCTGCGCAGCCCCTCGATCCAGGGTGAACTCATGCGATGCCTTTCGAAAGGCCGAGGAAGCGCTCGGCGTTGCGGTGGACCAGCGCGGCCGCGGTGTCGGCATCGAAGCCTGCGGCCTCGACCCGCTCCACCGGCGTGCGGTCGTGGAAGTTGAAGGGGTAGTCGGTGCCCAGCATCAGCTGGCTGCCGCCGAAGCTGCCGACCAGGTGGCGCAGGGTCGGGGTGTCGAACACCAGCGTGTCGTAGAAGAAGCGGCGCGCCTGTTCCACCGGCGATTGCAGCAGGGTGTCCTGCAGGGCCGGGAACACGCCCGCGCCCTGCTGCAGGCGCGGCAGCAGCGAGGCCAGCGTGCCGCCGCCGTGGCTGAAGGCGATCCGCAGCTTCGGCCGCCGTACCAGCAGGTTGCTGGTGATGGCCGATGCGGCGGCGAGGCCGACGTCGCCGGGGTAGGCCAGCACCTGCTGCAGCGCCGGCGGGCCCACCAGCCGGTCCATGCCCGCGGGCCGGATCGCATGCACGAACACCGCGGCGCCGAGCCGTTCGCAGGCCTCGAAGAAGGGGTCGAAGGCCGGCGCGCCGATCGCCACGCCATTGATGTTGCTGCCGATCTCGACGCCGGGGAAGCCGAGCACCTGGACCACATGCTCGAGTTCCCGGATGGCCAGGTCCATGTCCTGCAGCGGCACGGCGCCCAGGCCTGCGAGTGCGCCGCCGCTTTCGGCCACCATGCCGGCGATCTGCTCGTTCAGGAAGCGCAGCAGCTGCTGCGCGGGCTCGGCCTCCATCCAGTAGGAGAGCAGCTCCGGCATCGGCGAGACCACCTGCAGGGCCAACCCCATGCCCGGCAGGTCCTGCAGCCGCTTGCCCGTGTCCCAGCATTTGTCGGAGACGGTGCGGTACACCTTGCCCGAGATCATGACGCTGCGGTGGCAGGGCTGGGCCGCGGCCATCGACGGCCAGTCGGCCGGCAGGTGGCTGCCGACGTAGGCCGGGAAGTTCTCCGGCACCACGTGCGCGTGCGTGTCGATGCCGCAGGCGCAGCCGGATGGGTGTTTCAACGTGCTCAATGTGTGTCTCCGGCCGCGATCGTAGGAAGTCGACCAGCCCATGTACAGACGATTTGCCCGATAGATAAAATCGGTTTCATGGATATTCGTTCGGTCGATCTCAACCTGCTGGTCCTGTTCGACACGATGGCGCGCCTGCGCAGCGTCAACAAGGCGGCGGAGGCCCTGGCGCTGAGCCAGTCGGCCACCAGCGGGGCGCTGGCGCGGCTGCGCGCGGTGTTCGACGACCAGCTGTTCGTGCGCACGGCCTCGCAGATGGAACCGACGCCGCGCGCGCTCGAACTGGCGCCGGTGGTGCATCGGGTGGTGCAGACGATCCAGTCCGAGATCCTCCAGCAATCAGCCTTCGATCCGGCGCGCGCGGAGCGCAGCTTCACGATCCTCACGCCCGACATCGGCGAGGTCGCCTTCCTGCCGGGCGTGCTCAGGCGGCTGCGCGAAGAGGCGCCGCATGTGCGGCTGCATGCGGTGTCGAGGCCGCGCGCGGCGGCGGCGGACGCGCTGGAGCAGGGCGAGGCCGAGCTCGCCGTCGGCTTTTTTCCGGACCTGCAGCGGGCCGGCTATTTCCAGCAGGCGCTCTTCATGAGCACCTACACCTGCATCGCCTGTGCCCGCCACACGGCGGCGGGGTCGCGCATGACGCTGAAGCAGTACCTGTCGGCGCGCCACATCGTCGTGCGGCCCGATGGCCGGGAACATCTGCTGGACCGCTTCCTCGACGACAAGGGCTGGCAGCGCCATGTCACGCTGGAGCTGTCGCATTTCATGAGCCTGGTGGTGCTGCTGCCAGGCAGCGACCTGATCGCCACGGTGCCGCAGGACATCGCCACCGTGGTCGGCCGGCATGTCGCGATCAAGGAGATCGCGCTGCCGTTCCGGCCGCCGCAGCTGCAACTGCAGCAGTACTGGCACCGGCGCATGCAGAACGATCCCGCCAACCGCTGGCTGCGGGGGCTGTTCTATGACGTCAATCGCCGGGAGGCCGGGGCGCAGATGCCGGGTTGACGGCGGTCTGCGCCGCCGGGCCGGACCCCGGCCGCGGCATGCCAAGATAGCGCCGTCGAACCATCGAGACCGCCATGCGACGTCTGCGCTTCCTCACCAACCGCCATCGCGCGCCCTCGACCAACAGGGCCCTGGGGCTGCTGCTGGCCTTCAACGCGGGTGCCGTCAACGCGGGCGGCTTCCTGGTGCTGCACATGTACACCTCGCACATGACCGGCTTCGCCTCCCAGCTCGCGGATGGCCTGGTGCTGGGCAACGCGAAGCTGCTGCTCAACGCGCTGGGTGCGGTGCTGGCCTTCCTGAGCGGCGCGGCGGTCTGCGCGATGCTGGTGAACTGGGGCCGCCAGAACCGCCTGCATGGCGTCTATGCGCTGCCCCTGCTGCTGGAGGCGATGCTGATGCTTCCCTTCGGGCTGATGGGCGCGATCACGTTGACCTGGAACACGCCCTTCGCGGTGCCGCTCACGGTGCTGCTGCTGTCGTTCATCATGGGGCTGCAGAATGCAGTGGCATCGAAGACTTCGGGCGGCAGCATCCGCACCACCCACATGACCGGCAACATCACCGACCTGGGCATGGAGCTCGGCAAGCTCTTCTACTGGAACCGCGCCGACCACGCCACGGCGGCGCCGGTGCGCCACGATCCGCGGCGCATCCGCATGACCAGCGGCCTGGTGGGCATGTTCGTGCTCGGCGGCGTCGTCGGCGCGCTGGGTTTCAAGTACGTGGGCTTCATCTGCACGCTGCCGCTGGCGGCGCTGCTGCTGGCGCTGTCGCTGCCGCCGCTGGCGCGCGATCTGCCCCGCTCGCGGGTGCTGCGGCGCTTGGCCGGCTTCCTTGGGTGGCGAGCCGGGCGCTAGGCGTTGCCGCCGATGCGGCCGAAGCGCCCGGCTGAACTGGCCGTTCAGCTGGGTACACATCTCGATACATCGCGATTAGCATAGCGGGGCTCGGCATCGCGCCGGCACGGGCAGACAACAAGCACTCGAAGATGTCCTGGATTCAAGAATTTTCCCTGCAGGGTCGACTGAGCCGCACCGGCTTCTGGCTGCGCATGGGCGTGGTGGTTCCGGTGGCGCTCTGGCTGTGCACGGCGGTGCAGCAGCGGCTGGGCGCGCCCTTCGACCTGATCCCCGTGCTGGTCCTCGTGGGGCACCTGGTCTCGGTCTGGGGCCGCCGGCTTCACGACCGGGGGCGCTCGGCCGGCTGGCTGCTGCTGGCGGCGGTGCCGGTGGCCGGCGCGATCGCGCTGCTGATCGAATGCGGATTCCGCGGCCCGGCGGCGAACGCCGAACGCTACGGCGCGCCGGCGGGCGTCCGCAGCGACTATCTGCGGGTGACGAACCCCGCCACCGACTCCGCCCTGCCATGACCAACCACCACATCGTCAACGACGTCACGCAACTGAACCCGGTGCGGGTGATGGCCATCGTCGCGCCGGCCTGCACCGGGGACGTCGTCGAAGCATTGCGCCGCACCTCCGGGCCGGTCTCGATCGGGGGCGGGCGTTTCAGCATGGGCGGGCAGACGGCCAGTCCGGGCAGCCTGCATTTCGACATGCGCTCGATGAACCGCATCCTCGCGTTCTCGCCCGACGAGAAGACGATCCGGGTCCAGCCCGGCGTTCGCTGGTGCGACATCCAGCGCTTCGTCGACCCGCACGGCCTGGCGGTGAAGATCATGCAGACCTACGCCAACTTCACGGTCGGCGGGGCCTTGAGCGTGAACTGCCACGGCCGCTACGTGGGGCTCGGCCCCCTGGTGCTGTCGATCCGCAGCATCGAGGTGGCGCTGCACGACGGCCGGCTCGAGCGCGCCAGCCGGACGCACAACCCCGAGCTGTTCTACGGCGTCATCGGCGGCTACGGCGGGCTCGGCGTGGTGGTCGAGATCGAGCTCGACCTGGCCGAGAACAAGCGCGTGCTGCGGGTCGACAAGGTGATGCCGCTGTCGCAGTACTGGACCCACTTCAAGAACGAGGTCCGCAACAACCCGAAGGCGGTCTTCCACAACGCCGACCTGTACGCGCCGCACTACGCGAGCGCGCGCTCGGTCACCTGGGTCGAGACCGATCGCCCGGCCACCACCTCGGCGAGGCTGCAGCCGCTCGCGAGCCGCTACCCGCTGCACCAGTACTTCCTGTGGGCCGTGTCCGAGACGCCCTTCGGCAAGGAGCGGCGCGAGAAGCTGGTCGACCCGCTCCTGTACCTGCGCAAGAAGGTGCACTGGCGAAACTACGAGGCCGGCTACGACGTCGCGGAACTCGAGCCGCCTTCGCGCAAGGACCGGACCTACGTGCTGCAGGAATACTTCGTCCCGGTGGAGCAGCTGGAGGCCTTCGTGCCCCTCATGGCCGCGGTCCTCCGGCGCCATCGCGTGAACGCGCTGAACGTGTCGATCCGCCATGCCATGCCCGACCCCAACACCTTGCTGAGCTGGGCGCCGCGGGAGACCTTCGCCTTCGTGCTGTACCACAAGCAGCGGACCCGGGAGAACGCCAGGAGCCGGGTCGGCGTGTGGACCCGCGAGCTGATCGATGCCGTGCTGTCGGTCGGCGGCACCTACTACCTGCCGTACCAGCCGCACGGCACCGAGGCGCAGTTCCATCGCGCCTATCCGCGAGCCAGGGAGTACCTGGCCCTGAAAGAACGGCTCGATCCCGACTTCCGCTTCACCAACGTGCTCTGGAACAAGTACCACAAGCCGGGGCAGCCGGTGCCCGCTGCCTCCGATGCGCCGAGTTCGGAGTTCCACCAGGTCTTCGGCGATGTGCGGCTGTCCGATGCCTTCTACCGCTTTCTCCAGAGCGTGTTCCGCACCTTGCCGGAAGACCGCTTCCACCAATTGATCCGCGATGCCTGCAAGCTGCACAAGGACGAAGAGAGCGTCTACCGCTATCTGCAGAGCGAGCTGAAGGGCATCAAGCCGATGCTGGCCGACCTGACGCATGCGCTGCCGTCGCTGGTCAAGCAGAAGGCCGAGATGACCCGGCAGACGCTGCAACTGCTGGGCGAGCGCAAACGCTTCTCGGGCTATGCCGAGATCGGCTCCAAGGGACGCTACTTCCGCGGACTCGCGTCGGCGCTCGACATCGGCGGCCCCTGCTACTTCATCGACGAGAAGGCGCCGACCTTCTCGCCGGTCGACATCATGGAGCGCGGGCAGCTTCGCAAGCTCGAGGGCCGGCACCTGCCGCTCGCCGACTACGCGCCGCTGCCGGCCGACCCGATCGCCGACGCATCGCTCGACCTGGTCGCCTGCTACGTCGGGCTCCACCACATGACGGTGGAGCGGCTGCGGGGCTTCCTGGCGTCGGTCAACCGCGTGCTGCGTCCCGGCGGCGTCTTCATCGTCCGCGACCACGACGTGCGCTCGGAGGAGCTGCGGGTGCTGGTGTCGCTGGCGCACACCGTCTTCAATGCGGGACTCGGCGAGACCTGGGAGACCAACCGGGCCGAGCTTCGTTTCTTCGAGCCGGTGGCGACCTGGGTCGAGCGGCTGGCGCAGGCGGGCTTCAAGGACTCCGGCGCCCGCATCCTGCAGGACAACGACCCGACCGACAACGTGCTGCTGTGCTTCACCAAGGAAGGCCGGGCGCTGACCGGCAGCGTGGCGAACGACGCTGCGGCAGCGCCGCTGCCGTCCGTGCGGCCCGAAGCGCTCGCGGCGGCACGATGAATAGCGTCCGGCCACTGCTCGCACTGGTGTTCGCGGGCCTCGCGCTCGCGTCATTCCACGGCGGGGCCGCCGCGGCGGAAGCCGCCACGCCGCCGGTCCACCAGAGGACCCCCGACCAGACCTTCCTGACCTTCCCCGAGTGGTACCTGGTGCACAGCCCGGCCGAGTACGCTGCCTACCTGGCCAGCGGACGGCCGCCCAGTGCTTTTCCGCTGTTCTCGCACATCGGCCAGTTCTGGCAGGGCTACCGGGCGGTCGGCCGCGAGCTCGGCAACTATCCGTTCAATGGCGGCTATCACCTCATGGTGATGGTGATCGGCACCAGCACCACGGTCGAGTACGCGGTCAAGGGCGCCTACGAGCACACGGTCGGCAGGCTCGCGGAGGCCACGCGGTCGGGCCCGGCGCCAGTGCCCGAGGAAGTCTTCGCGGCGCGCTATGCGCAGGCCTATGTGGACTTCATCCGGGTCGACCCCTGGTACCTGTTCGACTTCGGCGCCGAGCTTCGCCGAATGTGGGCGGCGGGCCTGCCGCTGTCGGGGCCGAACCTGATCCGGCGCTGGGAGCGCCGGTTCGCGCTGACGACCGAGCTGCTGGTGAAGGCCGGCTATGCGCAGGCGATCAAGCTCGGTACCCACGCCATCTATGACGCGCCGCTGCCGGTCACGGCCGTGGTCCTCAGCGGGGCGCCGGCCAGGGATGCCGCGCACCCCGACTACGCGCTGCTCGAAACCGGCGCCGCAGGCGTGTTGGCGACGATCCCGCGCTACGAGGGCTTCACGGCCTACAGCCGCTGGCTCGCGGGCCAGGGGATCGACTTCAGGGAGATCGCCGGCAACCGCGGCGAGGTCGTCGCCAGCCTGCTGGTGCCGGCGCAATGGTCGCCGCCGCCCGGCGCGACGGCGCGGGTGCTGTTCGTGCAGCCGATCCTCACGCGGCCGGGCACCGTGCGCGTGGTGCTGGCCACGCCGATCGACCGGCTCGGCGGCCTGCTGCGGCAGGTCGAGTCGGGGCTGGGCGGCAGTGCCATCGAGCATGTCTACGACTTCTAGAACGGTCGCCTCGACGGTCCTGCGCTGCGCGGCGGTCGCGCTGCTGCTCGTCGGTGCCGTCCTCGTCGCGGCCGCGGGATGGATCGCCTACGCCCACGGCGCACGCGCAGCGCGGGAGACGAAATCGGTCGAGCAGCTGGCCGGCGGGCAGGGCCGCTGGGTGCCTGCCGGCGATGCCGCGCTGTATGTGCAGGAGTGGGGGGAGGCCAAGGCCCCGACGCTTCTGCTGCTGCACGGCACCGGTGCCTGGAGCGGCACCTGGTTCGGGCTGCCCCGGACGTTGAGCGAGGCCGGGTGGCGCGTCGTGGCCGTCGACCTGCCGCCGTTCGGGCTGTCGAAGCCGGCGCTGACAGGTGCCGGCCCGGACTACTCGCGCGCGGCGCAGGCGCGGCGTGTCCTCGGCCTGATCGACAGCCACGGGGCGCCGGTGGTCCTGGTCGGCCATTCGTTCGGCGCCGGGCCCGCGCTCGAGGCGGCGCTGCAGGCGCAAGGGCGGGTGCGCCAGCTGGTGCTGGTCGATCCGGCACTGGGGCTGGGCCCGATGGGCGAAGCGCCGGTTTGCGAGGCCGGCGGCCCCGGCTTGCTGGCGCACCGCGATCTTCGAACCGCCCTGGTCGGCGCGAGCCCGACCTGGCCCGGACTGACGGGCACGCTGCTGAAGCAGTTCGTTTTTCGGAAGGACAGGGTGACCGGCGCGCTCGTCCCCGCCTACCAGGTGCCTTTCGAACGCGAGGGCTTCAGCGCCAGCCTCGGCGACTGGGCACAGGCGTTCGCGGTTTCGGCCTGCGAGGACGCCGCCAGCCTCGACGCCGCGAAGCTGCGCGCCTGGGCCGCCGGCGGCCTGCCGGTGGCGCTGCTGTGGGGCGAGCAGGACAGCATCACGCCGCTGCCGCAGGCGCGTGCCCTGCAAGGATGGATTCCGCAGGCGACGCTCACGGTCCTGCCTCAGGTGGGGCACATACCGCACATCGAGAGTCCCGAGGCCTTTGCCGATGCGTTGCTGGGCCGGCTGCCGTCGGCCGCGGCGCCTTAGTCAGGCCGCAGCGCCAGCCGGCGTCCAGGCCGCACCCTGCACCGCCAGCAGCCCCGAGCGCCCCGCCACCTCGCCCTGCCGCAGCCGGTGCCGCGGCAGGGTGGAGCGATCGACCGCCGCGGCGAGATCGCCGAGCGTGACCAGCTGGTGGCCCTGGGCGTGCCAGCCCTGCAGCAGGCGCTCGAACACCGGCATGAGCTTCATGCCCTCGAGTTCGGCGTGCAGCGTGTAGACCTGGTCGCGGTCGGAAGCGGCCGTGAGGCCCAGCAGGTGGGCGTGGACGTTCTGCGCATCGAGGCCGTCGATGCCGATCAGCTCGTCGAGGGTGGGCAGCGTGGTCGGAAACTGCGGCGGGCCGATGACGCGCCCGTCGTCGGCCACCGGGATGAACGGCCCCTCGCCGCGCGTGTCCGACGCCAGCGCGATGCCGAGCGTGGTCTCGGCCTGCGCGGCCGCCGCGTTGAACTGCCATCCGGCGGCGCCGTGCAGGCGCGGGGCGCTGCCGAAGATCTGCGTGTGCCGCTCGACCGCGCGCGCCATCTGGCGCAGCGTCCATGCCGCATCGCGCTGCGTCAGGTGGTCCTGCCAGTCGATGTGGTCCCAGCAGTGCACGCCGACCTCGAAGCCGGCGTCGCGCACCGCGCGCAGGGTCGAGGCTTCGCGCTTCCCGATATCGGGCCCCGGCAGCAGGCTGCCGTAGAGCAGCGTGCGCACGCCGTAGTGCTCGACCACCGAGGTGCGCGCCACCTTGCTCAGGAAGCCGGGCCGGAACACGCGCAGGATGGCCCGTCCGGTGTGGTCGGGTCCGAGGCTGAACAGGAAGGTGGCGCCGGCGCCGACGCGCTGCAGCAGCGCCTGCAGCCGGGGCACGCCTTCGCGGGTGCCGCGCAGGGTGTCGACGTCGATCTTCAGTGCGATGCGCGCCATCGTCTCAGAGCGCCAGGTCGGCGGCCGCCTCGGCCTCGTCCCGGTAGTACGCGAAGAGGCTGGCGAGCGCCTCCTGCATGCCGACCTGCGGCTTCCAGTCGAGGTCCTTCATGGTCGCGCTGATGTCGGGCACGCGGTGCGCGACGTCCTGGTAGCCGCGGCCGTAGTACTCGGCCGACGACACGTCGGTCAGCCGCACCGCCGCGGCTGCCTCGGCGTATTCGGGCAGCGTGCGCGCCTGCGCCAGCATCATCTCGGCCAGCGCGCGGATCGAGTGGTTGTTGGCCGGGTTGCCGATGTTGTAGATCTTCTGGTCGGCCACGCCGCCTTCGTTGGCGATGATCTTCACCAGTGCCGCGATGCCGTCGTCGACATAGGTGAAGGCGCGCTGCTGGCTGCCGCCGTCCACCAGCCGGATCGGCTCGCCGCGCACGATGTGGCCCAGGAACTGGGTGATCACGCGGCTCGAGCCCTCCTTGGGCGTGTGCAGGCTGTCCAGGCCCGGCCCAATCCAGTTGAACGGGCGGAACAGCGTGTAGCGCAGTCCTTCCTGCATGCCGTAGGCGTGGATGACGCGGTCCATCAGCTGCTTGGCGGCGGCATAGATCCAGCGCGGCTTGTTGATCGGGCCGTAGACCATGTTCGACGATTCGGGGTCGAAGGCTTCGTCTTCGCACATGCCGTAGACCTCGCTGGTCGAGGGGAACACCACCCGCTTGCCGTACTTGAGGCACTGCCGCACGATCGGCAGGTTGGCCTCGAAGTCGAGCTCGAAGACGCGCAGCGGCTGCTTCACGTAGGTGGCCGGCGTGGCGATCGCCACCAGCGGCAGCACGACGTCGCATTTCTTGACGTGGTATTCGATCCACTCCTTGTTGATCGTGATGTCGCCTTCGAAGAAATGGAAGCGCGGGTCGCCGAGCCACGGCCGGACCCGATCGGTCTGCATGTCCATGCCGTAGACGTGCCAGTCGGTGGTTTCGAGGATGTGGCGGGTGAGATGGTGGCCAATGAAGCCATTGACGCCGAGGATGAGGACTTTGAGCATGGGGCGATCCGTGGGTTGGGGATGATTCAATGGTCGACCGGCACGCAGGGCGCACCGAAGCGGCGTTCGAAGCCGGCCGCGTCGATCGCGCCGGCAGGGCCTTGCGCGGCCAGCACTTCGAGCGTGCTGCCGTCGGCGGCCAGCAGCCAGAGCGCGCCGGCCTCGCTCGCCAACCGAAGGCCGGCGCCGGGTGCCCGCCGCGGCCGTTCGGCGAAGCGGGTGCTGTCGATGCGGATGCGCTCGCCGCCGATGTGGCAGAAAGCGCCCGGGTAGTGGGGGGGCGCGAGGGCGCGCACCAGGTTGTGGATCTGCAGGGCGTTGGCGCTGCCCGGGATCAGGCCGTCTTCCGGCTTGCGGCCGCCGAAGTAGCGGCCCTGCGAGAGGTCCTGCGGGCGCTCGACGGCGGTCCCGGCGAGCATCAGCGGCAGGCTTCGCGCCAGCACGATCTCGGCTGCGACGACGACTTTGCCGAACACCTCGTGGGCGGTGTCGTCGATCAGGATCGGCACCGCGCACTGGTCGACGATGGCGCCGTTGTCGGGCTTCTCGTTCATGCGGTGCAGGGTGGCGCCGGTCTGCGTCGCGCCCTCGATCACGGCCCAGTTCACCGGCGCCCGGCCGCGGTACTGCGGCAGCAGCGAGCCGTGCATGTTGAAGGCACCGCGGCTCGGCAGCTGCAGCCAGGGCGCCTTGAGCATGTGGCGGTAGTAGAACGAGAACAAGAAGTCGGGCGTCGATGCGGCCGCCTCGGCCAGCAGTTCCGGCAGGTGCGGGTCGGCGGGCGTCACGCAGCGCAGGCCGTGCGCCGTCGCCACGCCGGCCACGCTGGAGAACCAGATGGCCTCGCCGGCGGCGTCGGCATGGGTGACGACCAGCGGCACCTCGACGCCGGCATCGAGCAGCACCCGCAGGCAGCGCACGCCGACGTCGTGGTAGGCGAAGACGATGGCCTTCATGGGCGCTTGCGCTCCAGCACGGCGTTGATGACGTAGCGCGGCCGGGCCCGCACCTCCTGGTAGATGCGCCCGATGTACTCGCCCAGCAGGCCGATGCCGAACAGCGCCAGCCCGACCAGCAGGAACAGCAGGGCGAACAGCGTGAAGACGCCGCCTTCCTCGGGCCCCAGCACGACCCGGCGCGTCGCCAGGATCAGGAACAGCAGCGCCGACAGCATCGACACCACGATCCCGAGCAGCGAGAACGCCTGCAGCGGCACCAGCGAGAAGCCGGTCACCAGGTCGAAGTTGAGCCGCACCAGGCTGTAGAACGAGTACTTCGATTCACCCGCGTGCCGCTCCTCGTGGCCCACCACCACCTCGGCCGGGTTGCGCGAGAACTGCAGCGCCAGCGCCGGGATGAAGGTGTTCATCTCGTTGCACTGGTTGATCAACTGCACCACGTTGCGGCTGTAGGCGCGCAGCATCGAGCCGTGGTCGGTCATCACGATGCCGGTGAGCCGATGGCGCATCCGGTTCATGGCCCGGGACGCCCAGCGTCGCCAGGCCTGGTCCTGGCGGTCGCGGCGGATCGAGCCGACGCAGTCGTGGCCGCGGTCCATGGCGTCCAGCAGCAGGCGGATGTCCTCGGGCGGGTTCTGCAGGTCGGCATCGAGGGTGACGATGCGGTCGCCCCGGCAGTGCTCGAAGCCCGCCAGGATCGCCCGGTGCTGGCCGAAGTTGCCGTTGAAGAGAATGACCCGCGTCACGTCGGGCCGACGCTCGAACTGCGCCGCCAGCAGCGCGGCCGAACGGTCGCGGCTGCCGTCGTTGATGAAGATCAGCTCGTAGGAGACCCCGAGCGCATCGAGCGCCGGGTAGAGCCGCTCGAACAGCGCCGCCAGGCCCTGCTCCTCGTTGTAGACCGGAATCACGACGCTGAGTTCGGGGGTGTCGTCGTCGATGTCGTCGTCGTGGTCGTGGTCGTGGTCGGCCTCTTGGCCGGGAACCGACTTCAGCGCCGTCATGGCCGCACTCCCTGCAGTTCCGCCATCACGGTGGTGACGGCAGCGCACACGCGATCGACGTCGGCGTCGGTCATGGCCGGGAACAGCGGCAGCGTGACCGTGCGTTCGCCGATGTCCTCGGCGACCGGGAAATCGCCGCGGGCGTGGCCCATGGCCCTGAACATCGAGAACAGGTGCATCGCGGGGTAGTGCACGCCGACGCCGAAGCCGAGCGCCTTCATGCCGGCCACGAAGTCGGGGCGCGCCGCGGCGAACGCGCGCGGCAGCAGCGGCTGGAACATGTGCCAGTTGCCATGCAGCTCCGTGTCTTCGGACGGCAGCTCGAAGCCGAGCGAGCGGTCCCAGCGTTCGAAGTAGCGCCGGGCCAGCTGGCGTCGGCGCAGATTGAAGTCGTCGATGCTGCGCAGCTGTCCCAGGCCGATCGCCGCCGCGATGTCGGTCATGTTGGCCTTGGCGCCCCAGGCCTCGACCTCCATGCCGCCGCCGGGCAGCCGCTGGACCCCCTGCAGCCGCAGCAGCTCGAAGCGCCGCGCTTCGGCCTCGTCGTTCATCACCAGGCAGCCGCCTTCGCCGAAGGTCATGTTCTTGTTGGCGTGGAAGCTGAACGACACCAGGTCGCCGAAGCTGCCGATCGGCCGCCCGCCCCATTGGGCACCGAAGGACTGCGCCGCGTCCTCGACCACGCGCAAGCCATGGGCCGCGGCCAGCCGGTTGAGCCGGTCCCGGTCGACCGGCAGGCCGGCCAGGTCGACCGGCAGCAGGGCCCGCGTGCGCGGCGTGATGGCGGCCTCGATGCGGTCGAGGTCGATGTTGCGGGTGGCGGCATCGGCGTCGACGAACACCGGCGTGGCGCCGACCGCCAGCACCACGTTGGCGGTCGCGACCCAGCTCATCGGCGTGGTGATGACCTCATCGCCTGGGCCGATGTCGCACAGCCGAAGCGCCAGTTCGAGCGAGGCGGTGCCGGAGTTCACCAGCCGCACCGGCCGTCCGTCGAAGCGCCTGGACAAGGCGGCCTCGAGCGCTTGGCACTTCGGGCCGGTGGTGATCCATCCGGAGCGCAGCACCTCGGACACTTCGGCGATGGTGCGCTCGTCGATCGAAGGGCGCGTGAAAGGCAGGAAGGGCGTGTCGTTCAATTCGTGCTCCCGCTGCGCGCCACCAGGATGACGCCGACGACGATGACCGCAATGCCGAGCCAGCGCTGGGCGTTGACCTGTTCGCCGAACAGCCACCAGGCCAGCGCCGCGTTGACGATGTAGCCGATCGAGAGCATCGGGTAGGCGATGCTGACTTCGACCCGCGACAGGGCGACGATCCAGACCACCACGCTGATCGCGTAGCAGGTCAGGCCGCCGAGGATGCCGGGGTGCTGGGCCAGCCCGGTCGCGCTGCGCCAGAGCGCGGCACTGCCGTCGCTCATGGAAATCTCGCCGACGCTGCGCGCCCCGGCCTTGAGCAGCAGCTGGGCTGCGGCGTTGAGCAGGACGCCGGTCAGCACCCACGCAAAATCGATGATCTTCATTGTCTGGCTACCACCACGCGTCGTTGATCCTGAAAGATGACCCGCATCGGAAGGCCGCGCTGGCGCAACGCGCTGAAGCTCGGGAAGTCCATGTAGGCCGCGGCCTGCGGCAACGCCTCCCAGCGGGTGGCGAAGGCGTCGAGCGAGTCTAGCGAGCGTCCGGGCTCCAGCACCTGGCCCATGGCGAATTCGTCCTCGTAGTCGACCAGAACGACGTCCCGCCGCAGGTAGAAGGGCAGCGTCTGGTCGTAGATCCCGACCGCGAACATCGGCGCGCCGGACCGCAGCACCGGCTCCAATGCCGACACGATGGGCGCCGCGCTCTTGAGTTGTCCGTAGGCGTTGTGGGCCGCCATCACCATCGTCATCCCGATCAGATGGCCGAGCGCCAGGCTGACGATGGCCAGCGTCACGCCGCGCCGCCGCAGGGCCCACCATGCAAATGCCGCGAACGCGAGGAAGACCGCGCCACCCCAGCGGATCCCGGCGCCGAGCTGGGCGAAGATCTCGGCCGGCGTCGAATGGGAGGCCACGCGCGCGCTCTGCGTCGAGGCGACCAGCGCGATCGACCAGACCAGGATCGGAACCAGCAGGTGGCCGCGCAGCACGCGCGGGCTGGCCTGTTGCAGCCGCAGGCCGATCAGCAGCGCCAGCGCCGGGAACATCGGCAGGATGTAGGAGGGCAGCTTCGAACCGCTGGCGCTGAAGAACAGCAGGATGAAGACCGAATGCACGAACAGGAAGTCGGCCGGCGCGACGCCGCGCGGCGGCGCGTCGCCGGCGCGCCGGGGGCCGAGCCATGGCAGCGCGCTGGTCCAGGGCAGCATCCCGCCGAGCAGCAGCGGCAGGTAGTACCACCAGGTGCCTTCACGCTGGTGGACCTTGGTCAGGTAGCGCGCGAAATGCTCGTGGATGAAGAAGAACTGGGCGAAGGTCGGATTGCGCATCGACACCAGCACGAACCATGGCGCTGCCAGGACCAGGAAGATCAGCAGTCCGGACCACCAGTGCATCCGGCGCCAGGGGCCGAAGTCCCGGCGCCAGAGGCAGGTCAGGACCAGGGTCGCGCCGGGGATCAGGATGCCGACCAGCCCCTTGCTGAGCACCGCGCCGGCCATCGCGGCCCATGCGAGCCAGATCCAGTTGCGGCGCACCGCGGGTGTCGCCGGAACGTTCTCGGCGATCAGGACGGCGCACAGCGCGAGCGTGAGGAACAGCGTCAGGCCGGCGTCGAGGGTCAGGAAATGGGCGTTGCCGAAGATCCAGGTCATCGACGCCGCGATCGCCAAGGTGCGGATTCCGGTCTCCCGGCCCCACAGCCGCGAGGCCGTCGCACCGACCGCGAGCACCGTGAGGAAGCCGGCGAGCGCCGGCCACAGGCGCGCGGCGAATTCGTTCAGGCCGAACAGGTGCAGGAACATCGCGCTGAGCCAGTACTGCATCGGCGGCTTCTCGAAGTAGAGCAGGCCGTTCAGGCGCGGCGTGATCCAGTCGCCGCTGCGCATCATCTCCAAGGCGATGCTGGCGTAGCGGCCCTCGTCGGGGCTGATGAGCGAGCGCATGCCGAGCGAGCCGAACCAGATCACCGCCAATGGGGCGAGCAGCAGGGCCAGCATGCCGCGAGAAAGCGGTCGCTTGTCCGCAAGGGGCGGTGCGGGGTGGTACGTACCTCGATCGATCGGGTGATTCATGAAAACATTGGATGTACGTCTGGGCCGGTGCTGCATGGCAACATCTCGCCTCGGCGGCGCATGTCGATGATATGCGGCGCATTGGCTCGGCCTCCGCGGCCGACCGCTTGGTCAGAAGGATGACACTGGAAGTGGCGCCGCCGGTGTCCGCCACCATGGGCTGGGCCTAGCGGGAGCTTGAAAAGGGCGCTGGATCCACATGCTTGGATGCTATGTCCGCCACCTGCACGAAACCTGAACGGCCGGATCCTGTCCGCGGGTCAGGCGATGTTCAGCCGCCTTTCATGATCCGGCCCTACATTGCCGCCATGCTCCGCGTCAGGCAACTGGCCAATGACTTCGGCGGCCCGTTCGATCTGGACCTGGCCCGCGGCGAATGCGTGGCCGTGCTGGGCGCGTCCGGCGCCGGCAAGAGCGTGCTGCTGCGGCTGATCGCCGACATGGACGTGGGCACCGGAGAGGTCACGCTCGACGGGCTCGACCGCGACCGCTCCAGCGGCCCGCAATGGCGGCGGCGCGTCGTCTACCAGGCGGCCGAGCCGGCCTGGTGGGCAGCCGATGCCGCCGCGCATTTCAGGCCCGGCGACCTCGCGCAGGTCCATGCCCTGCTGCCGAGGCTGGGCCTTTCGCCCGACCTGATGGCGGTCGACATCGCGCGCCTGTCGACCGGCGAGCGCCAGCGGCTGGCGCTGGTGCGCTCGCTCGCGGTCGGCCCCGACGTGCTGCTGCTGGACGAGCCGACCGCTTCGCTGGATGCGGCGTCGACCGCGGCGGTGGAGGCCCTGCTGCGCGCGCGCATGGCCGGCGGCCTGGCGGTGCTGCTGGTCACGCATTCGCGCGAGCAGGCGGCGCGCATGGGGCAGCGCGCGTTCGACATGATCGACGGCGCGCTGCACCCGGCATGACGATCCACCTCGACACGCTCGACGTCGGCGTGGCCGCCCTGCTGGTGGTGGTCAACGCGGCAGCCTCGCTCGCGCTCGGCCTGCAGGTGCATCGGCAATTGCTGTGGTCGGCGTTCCGGATGGTCGTCCAGCTGCTGTTGGTGGGCCTGGTGCTCCGCGCGGTCTTCGCGGCCTCCTCGGCGCCCGCCACGCTGGGCATCGTCGCACTGATGATCCTCGCCGCGGCCCGAGAGGTCGCGGTGCGGCCCCGGCAGCGGCTGGCGAACGGCGGCAACTTTCGCATCGGTGCGCTGGTGGTGACCGTGTCGGGCATCGTGACCGTGGCGCTGGCGCTCACGACCGCGATCAGGCCGGTGCCCTGGCACGACCCGCGCTATGCCATTCCCCTGATGGGCATCGTGCTCGGCAGCGTGCTGAATTCGGCCAGCCTCGGGCTCGACAGCTTCTTCGAGGACGTGCGGGCCCGGCGCTCGGCGATCGAGGCCCGGCTGGCGCTCGGCGACAGCGCCCGGCAGGCCCTGGCCGCGACGGTGCAGGCCGCCATCCGCCGCGGCATGATCCCGCTCGTCAACCAGATGTCGGCGGCCGGCATCATCACGCTCCCGGGCATCATGACCGGCCAGTTGCTGGCCGGCATGGACCCGCTGGAAGCGGCCAAGTACCAGATCCTGTTGCTGTTCCTGCTGAGCGGCGCCGGCGGGCTGGCCGCCGCCGGTGCGGTCTGGCTGGCCGCGCGCAGCGTCACGGACGAACGGGATCGCCTGCGGGTCGATCGCCTGCAAGCGCCGGCGAAGCGCCGTGTGCGCGCCGAAGGCAGAGGAACACGATCCAGGGCAGGCTGAGTCCGATCGCCGCGTCGCGGTTGGCCGAGTTGACGCTGGTCGCCACCAGCAGCACCAGCATCGCGACGAAGGCCAGCCGCCCGGCGAGGTCGGCGCGCCGCCAGGCCATGCCCAGGCCGGTCGCGAAGACCAGCGCCAGCGCCAGCAGCCCCGGCACGCCGGTCTGCGAGCCCATCCACAGGAAGTCGTTGTGCGGCATGTTGTAGTCGTGCAGCAGGCTCGGCGCGCGGCGGTGCCATTCGCTGGTCCAGCTGCCGACGCCCCAGCCGGCCCAGGGGCGCTCGATCATCATGCGCGAGGTCTCGCGGTACATGTAGAAGCGCACCACCCAGCTGCCCTCCGACACCGCGCCGGCCTGGGCGGCCTCGATTTCCTGCACGCCGAGCTTGAACTTCTCCTGCGCCGACGGCGCCTGCGAGATCAGTCCGCCGGCGGCGATCATGACGACGCAGAGCGAAACAGCGAGCGCGCGCAGCCGAAGGCGCCATTGGTGCACGCAGGCGCCGAGCACGGCGACGAACAGGGCGATCAGCGAGGTCCGCGACGGCAGCGCCAGCGTCACGATGACCGCGCAGCCCAGGGTCGCGGCGAAAGCGGCCGCCAGCCAGGCAAGCCGTTTCGGCGTGGTGCGCGGCAGCGCCAGCGCCCAGGTCGCCGCCGACGCGCCGAGCAGCGCGAACAGCAGGGCGTCGTTGATCGACTTGTTGCCCTTCATGGTCGTCAGGTTGTGCCACAGCGGCAGGTCGGGCAGGCCGAAGGCGCAGGTCAGCAGCATCACCGCGAGCGACAGCAGGGCACCGGCGAAGAAGCCGCGCAGGCCCCAGGCGGCCTCTTCTTCGGACAGCAGAATCGGCAGCACCATGGTGGTCGCGATCCGCAACCCGTGCCCCAGCTCGACCGGCGTCCCGGGATAGCGCGGGCCGAATGCCAGCACGGCCAGGGTCCACAGCAGGAAGGCCGCGATCGGCCAGCGCAGGGGGTGCGTGCGCAGGCGGCCGAGGCGCTCGGGCAGCTGGCCGCCGGCCAGCATCGCGATGATGAGGAAGATCGCGCCGGCGTAGTTGAGCCCGACGGGCATGAAGACGACGGCGCCCCAGAGAAAGGCGCAGGTGCGAACCCAGGTGTGCCTGGACATTGGATGCAGAAAGGGAAAAGCGGCCGCCCGGCGATCGGCGCGGGCGTGGGCAAAAAGAGTTGCGCGATTCTTGGCGATGAGGGTGAACGGATCGTGAATGCCCGCGGCCCCCGCCATGGGCGCCGTGTAGGATGCTGCACCGATTGCGGAGGTTCCGAGCCATGCCCCCTGCGACGCCGAGCATCGACGAGCTGCGCCAGCTCGAATCGGACGACTTTTCCCTGGTGCTGGGGGGGCCCCTGTTCCAACTCTGGCGGCGCGCGCACCTGTCGGACGCGGTCGGCAACATGCCGCACCGCCGCGCGCTGGCCGCGGTGCTCCTCGCCTGGGCCCCGCTGCTGTTGATATCCGTGGTCGAAGGACGGGCCTGGGGCCGCATCGAACTGCCGTTTCTGCGCGATCTCGAACTGCATGCCCGCCTGCTGGTCGCATTGCCCTTGTTGATTCTGGCCGAGCTGGTGGTTCACCGGCGCATGCGCCTGGTCGCGCGGCAGTTCTTGGAAGACGGCCTGGTGCCGGACGATTCGCGGGGTCGCTTCCACTTGGCCGTCGCGTCCGCCCTGCGCCTTCGCAATTCGGTCTGGGCGGAAGCTCTCCTCGTGCTGCTGGTCTACGGCATCGGCGTGTTCGTGGTCTGGCGAACGCGATTGACGCTCGACGTCTCGAGCTGGTATGGCGTCGTCGCCGACGGGCAGCTCAGGCTGACGGCCGCGGGCTGGTGGCTGGCCTGCGTGAGCCTGCCGCTGTTCCAGTTCCTGCTGTTGCGGTGGTACTTCCGCCTGTTCATCTGGGCCCGCTTTCTCTGGCAGGTGTCGCGCATCCGCCTGGACCTGATACCGACCCATCCCGACCGCTGCGGGGGACTCGGCTTTCTCTCGCTGGTGCGGGTGGCCTTCGCGCCCTTCCTGTTCGCCCAGGGCGTGCTGCTGGCCGGCATGATCGCCGACCGGATTTTCTTCGGTGGCGCCAGCCTGCTCGAGTTCGAGATCGAGATCGCCGGGGTGGTCGCCCTGATGGTGTGCGTGATCCTCGGGCCGCTGTGCGCCTTCAGTGCCCAGCTCGAGGCGACCGAAAATCGGGGCCGCCGCGAGTACGGTACGCTGGCGCAGCGCTATGCGCGCGAGTTCGACCACAAATGGCTGCGCGGCGGGGCGAAGCCCGACGAGGCGCTGATCGGCAGTCCGGACATCCAGGCGCTGGCCGACATGGGCAACAGCTTCGCGATCGTCGAGGACATGCGCTGGGCGCCGTTCACCCTGAAGACAGTGCTGCACCTGGCGGTGACCACGCTGCTGCCCCTGCTGCCGCTGACGCTCACGATGTTCTCGGCGCAGGAGCTGCTCGCCCGGCTGCTGAAGGTTCTCATGTGACAGGGGGCGATCATGGTCATCACAGGCGGTTGCCACTGCGGCAACACATCCTTCGAACTCGGCTGGGAGCCGGAGCCGACCGAGGTCCCGGCCCGGGCGTGCGGCTGCTCGTTCTGTGCCAAGCACCGCGGGGTCTGGACCTCCAACCCCGGCGGGGTGCTGCGGGTGACCGTGGACGATCCGTCGCTCGTCTCCAGCTACTTCTTCGGCACGCGCACGGCCCGGTTTCATGTCTGCGCGCGATGCGGCGTCGTTCCCCTGGTGACCAGCCTGCTCGACGAGCACCTCTATGCCGTCGTGAACGTCAACGCATTCGACAACGTGTCGCCTTCGCTTCTTCGCCCGCAGCCGGTGTCGTTCGAAGGCGAGGACGTCGAGACGCGGCTGGCGCGCAGGCGGCGCAACTGGATCGCCGACGTCCGCTTCGTCGAGGGCTGCGCTGCGGTCTCCGACTGAGCCTGCCGCTGGCCCGCGCCGGTTGCCCCGCGGGCGCCCTGGTGCTCCAATGAGCGTCCTTTCTGCGATGAAGGAGACATCCATGGCCTACGAAGCGCGCTACGTGTTGCGACCCAACCCCGGGGCCGATCTCGCGGCCGTCATCGATGCGATGAAGGTGGGTGCGGCGCTCTGGAAGAAGCACGGTGCACCCCAGCCCCGGCTGTGGACGGTGGCGGCGGGCGAACTGGGCAACTATGTGCTGACCGTGGAGTTCGACAACGCGGCGGCCTACGCCAAGGTCACGGACCCGCTGTCGGCCGACCCCGAGTTCCGCCAGTGGCAGGCGGGCAATCTCCGCGCCGGGGCCTTTACGTGGGTCCGCAGCAACCTCATGCGAGAACTCCCCCTGGCATGAAGAAACCGGGATCGACCGCGGGCCTGTCGCCCTCCGAGCTGATCGACCAGCGGATCGCCGAGCTCGGCGACTGGCGCGGCCAGACCCTGGGCAGGATGCGCCAGCTGATCAAGGAAGCCGACCCGGAGGTCGTCGAGGAATGGAAGTGGATGGGCACGCCGACCTGGTCGCACGACGGCATCCTCTGCACCGGCGAGTCCTACCAGGCGAAAGTGAAGTTGACCTTCGCCAAGGGGGCTTCCCTGGAAGACCCCGGCCAGCTCTTCAACGCGAGCCTCGACGGCAACGTGCGGCGCGCGATCGACATCGGCGTGGGCGAGCAGGTCGACGCAGAGGCGTTCAAGACGCTGGTGCGGGCCGCGGTCGCCCTCAATGCGGCGGTCGCCAAGGCGAAGGCGAAGCCGCGGCGGGCGGCTTCCTGATCACACGGCGAAGCCCGCCGCCTGAACCCCCGCGATGCAGATCGCCTCGTCTTCGTCGCCGCTGCCTCCGCTCGCGCCCACCGCGCCCAGCACCCGGCCCTGGGCGTCCTTGATCAGCACCGCGCCCGTCTGCGGCAGGAACCGGCCGGCCGACGTTGCGGCCAGCGAGACGAAGAAGTTCGGGTTGCCCTTGGCCCGCTCGCCGAGCTGGCGGCTCGATACGCCCATGCCGACGGCGCCCCAGGCCTTCGCCTGGGCGACGTCGAAGCGGAACATGCTGGCGCCGTCCTCGCGCGCGAAGGTCTTGAGATGGCCGGCGTCGTCGAGGACCGCGATGCCCATCGGCTGGTAGCCGGCCTGCTTCGAATGCGCGAGCGCGGCGGCGATGATCTGGTTGGCTTGGGCGAGGGTCAGTGAGGTCATGGTGATGGCGAGATGAGATGCGATGTGGAAGAAGTCAGCCCGGGGCGGGCACCGGCATGAACGCCTCGAAGCCGAAGCGGTTCATGCTGCCGAAGGCCGGCGCGGCGGGATGCGACACGAAACGCGTGCGGCAGTCCAGCACCGACGGCAGGCCCGAGGCCAGCGCCCGGCCCAGGGCCGGCGCGAATTGCTCCGCACGGGTCACGGTTTCGCCGAAGCAGCCGAAGCCGCGCGCGATCGCCGCATGGTCGGTGCCTTCGAGGCTGGTCGCGAATTCGAAATCGAGCTGTGCCCGCTGGCCCGAACGGATGATGCCCCAGGCGGCGTTGTTGTGGATGATGCAGACCACCGGCAGCCCGGCGCGGCGCGCGGTGTCGAGTTCGTTCAGCGTGAAGCCGAAGGAGCCGTCGCCCGTGATGTTGAACACTGGCCGGTCCGGATGCTGCAGCTGCAGCGACAGCGCGTACGGCAGCCCGAAGCCGAGGTGGCTCATGCCGGGCTCGTGGAAGCGCGTGCGCACCGCATCGACCGGCGTGAAATCGTTGCTCCAGAAGGTGGTGTGGCCGCCGTCGAACACCGCCAGCGCATCGCCCGGAAGCGCATCGGCAATGGCCTTGGCGAGGGCCGCGGGATGCATCGTCGGGTCCGGGTCGCGCGCCATCGCGGCCAGGCCTTCGACGTAGCGGGCGCGGACCTCGCGCAAGCCGGCGAGCCAGCCGCCGTCCGGCATTCGCTCCAGGCCCTCGGCCGCGAGGGCGGCCACCAGGTCTTGCAGCGCCAGCCGCGCATCGGCCTGCATCGCCACTTCGTGGAGCACCGGATGGCCCAGCGCGGACGGGTCGGTGTTGATGCTGATGGTGCGGTGGTGGCGGCGCGCCAGGGGCCCGCGCGCATCCCACATCCAGGACGAGAAGCGGCAGCCGACGGCGAGCACCACGTCGGCCTGCTCGAAGGCCGCGCGCAGCGCGTCGCCCGAGATCAGGCCGCCATGGCCGATGAAGTGCGGGCTGTCGCTGGCGACCACGCCGAGCGCCATCTGGGTCGGCACCACGGGCGCGCCGAGCAGGCCGGCGAGGGTGCGCACGGCGTCGACGGCGCCGCTGGTCACCACGCCGCCGCCGGCGACCACCAGCGGACGCCGCGCAGCGCGCAGCAGGGCCGCCGCGCGGGCGACCGATTCGGCCGCCGGGCGGGGGCCGAGGGTGGCCCGGTAGCGCTCGGGCGGCAGTGCGAACGCGTCGTCGGGGTAGTCGGCAGTGGTTGCCAGCACGTCCTGCGGAATGTCCAGGTGGACCGGGCCGGGCCGGCCCGACAGCGCTTCGCGGAAGGCGCGGCGCACCAGTTCGGGCAGGCGGCGCGAGTCATGAACGACCGCATTCCATTTGGTCAGCGGGGCGAACACCGCCTTCGTGTCCAGGTCCATGAACATGCCGCTGTGCGGATAGGCGGCCGCCCGGTGCTGGTTGGTGGTGATGGCCAGCAGCGGCAGGTTGTTGTTGAGCGCCACGCCCATGCCGGATGCGAGGTTGAGGCCGCCGGGCCCCATCTCGCCGACCGCCACGGCCATGCGGCCGGAGCCCGCGTGGACGGCGGCGGCCATCATCGGCGCGCTCGCCTCGTGGCGCACGCCGACGAAGCGCACCGCCTGCTGCTGCGACAGGGCGTGCATCAGCGGCGCCAGCTTGCCGCCGACGATGCCGAAGGCGAAAGGGACTTGCTCGATCGCCAGCAGGCGCACCAGCGCCTGGGCTGCAGTGAGGCGAGGCACGGTGCTCAGTCCTCCGCGGTGAAGCCGGTGGAGCGCACGATCGGGCCCCATTTCTCGTAGTCGGCCTTGACCATCTGCGCGAATTCCTGGGGCGACTGGTGGATCGGCTGCAGGCCGTAGGTGGCGAGCGCGGCCACGAAATCGGGCACCTGCAGCGCCTCGCCGACCAGGGTGTTCAGGCGCAGCACCACGTCGGCCGGCGTCCTGGCGGGCAGGAACCAGCCGAGCCACTCCTGCACCGCGATGTTCTTGTAGCCCTGCTCGATCAAGGTCGGCACCTCGGGCAGGAAGGGCGAACGCTGGGCGCTGGTGATGGCCAGCGAGCGCAGCTTGCCCGAGCGCACGTGCGGCATCACCTCGCCGACCACGTTGAAGCTCACCGGCACCTGGCCGCCGAGCAGGTCGTTCAAAAGCGGTGCGCCGCCGCGGTAGGCGACGCTGGTCATCTCGATGCCGGCCGCCTTCTGCAGCAGCATGCCCGCGAAGTGCAGGGCCGAGCCCGCGGCCGGGATGCCGTAGGTCGCCAGCTTGGGATTGGCGCGGGCCCAGGCGACGTAGTCGGCCACCGTCTTGATCTCGGCCGGCAGGCCCGGCCCGGCGGTGAACGAGAAGGCGTAGGTCACGGTCGAGCAGACCGGCGCGAGGTCGGTCAGGGGGTCGTAGTTGAGCTTCTTGTAGGTGTGCGGATAGAGCGTCATGGGCGAGCTCGGGATCTGCAGGATGGTCAGGCCGTCGGGCGCCGCCCGTTTCACGTATTCGACCGCGATGCGCCCGCCGGCGCCGGTGCGGGCCTCGACCATCAGGCTGGTGGCGTAGCGGCCGCGCAGCCGCTCGGCCACCGGCCGGGCCACGTTGTCGCCCATGCCGCCGGCCGGAAAGCCCGAGACGATGACGGCGTTGCCGTTGAGTTGGGCCCATGCCGAGCGGCCGAGGCCCAGGCTGGCCAGGCCGGACAGGGCCGCGCTGCGCTGCAGCAGCTCGCGTCGATTCCACATGCTTGTCTCCGGTGTTTCTTGATGAACGGGTACCAGCTTAGGGAGACGGCCGACTTTCCACCATGGACGAACAGGAGGGGTTCTTGTAGATTTCCGGCCTCCAAGGTAGATCCATGCGGCCCAGCAACCTCCTCGTCGTCCCATTTCGCGAAGTGCGCCACTTCATGCCGGAGGACAGCCTGCACGTCGAGGCGATCGGTGTCCGGGCCCAGCAGCACCATTGGAGAATTCCGGCCCACCGGCACGAGGAACTGCACCAGTTCCAGTTGCTCACCGCCGGGGCGCTGGTCGGCACCTTCGACGGCGAGCGTCATGCGCTGCGGGCGCCCGTGGCGCTGATGGTGGCGCCCGGGGTGGTGCACGGTTTCGACTACGAGCCCGACAGCGTCGGCACGCAGGTGACGGTGCCGAGCAGCGCACTGTCGTCCCTGTGCGCGCACTCGCCGGTGGTGGCGCAGCGGCTGGCGCAGACGCTGGTGCTCGATGCCACGCACCTGGGTGACAACGCGGCGGCTTGCGCCCGGCATTTCTCCGCGCTGTCCGAGGAGTTCCAGTCCCAGCGCATCGGCCGCGCCGAGGCGCTGCAGTCCCAGGTCGTGCTGCTGGCCCTGTGGTTCCTGCGGCAGGAGATCGCGGCCACCGGCATCGGCCGGCGCCAGGCCCTGCGCGACACGCTGGTGCAGCGCTACCGGGCCCTGCTGGAGCGGCACTTCCACGAGCACCGGCCGCTGGCCTTCTATGCGCAGGCCCTGGACGTCACGGCCGACCACCTGAGCCGCGTCTGCAGGGCGGTGGCCAGCACCAGCGCGCTGGCGCTGCTGCACGAGCGCGTGGTGCTGGAAGCCAAGCGCATCCTGGCCCATACGCCCATGACGGTCTCGGAGGCCGCCTCGCAGCTGGGCTTCGACGATGCCGCCTATTTCAGCCGCTTCTTCAAGGCCGAGGTCGGCTGTGCGCCGTCGGAGTTCCGCCAGCGCATCGCTTCAGGTGCGCTGGCGGTGCCTGCGCCCGGGCGGACGCTCTCTCAGAGCCGCTGAATCATTTCATGCCAGGACACGCCGCCGTGGTTCGAGGCGGATGGCTTGACGTAGTCGTAGCCCATGCGCCTGTAGAGTTCGATGTGGCGTTGCTTGCACATCAGGTGGACCTCGCGCTTGCCTGCAGCCCGCATCCTCCGCAGGAACTCGGCCATCAGAAGCTTCGAGAAGCCCCGCCCCTGCCGGGTCGGCGCCACGGCCACCGACATGATGACGACCTTGGGTGCAGCAGGATCGTGCCCCACGAGTTCCTTGAATGCCGAGTCGGACATCGCGACCTGGTCCGCGCATCCGCTGTTGATGAAGCCGACGATCTCGCCGTCGATCTCCAACACCAGGAACCCCTGCGGATACACCTCGATGCGCTTGACGATCTTTGCCAGCGTGGCAGCTTCGTCGCCTTCGTAGGCGGTGCTTTCGATCTCGAAGCAACGCGCGGCGTCGCGGGGGACGGCATCGCGAAGGGTGGTCTGGGTCATTGCGAAGAGATGCGGGTATGGGCGAGGGCGACAGTATCGGTTCGCCTGCGCCCTCGGTCCACCGAAGGCCTCGATGCATCCCCCGAATGGCAGATGTGCAAGCGCCGCACCTGCATGCAGACTCCGGCACGTCGCAATGTCAGAGGAGACGAGATGGGAAGCAACAGCCGCGAAACGCGCGCCATGCGAATCGTGCGGATCCCGTCGAACAAGGTCGAAGGCCCGATTTCCGACTACCACGTGCTGACCTACGCCGACTCCGGCTTCGGCCCCTTGCCGCACTACACCAGGCGTCGCGTTCCGCGCGATCAGGTGGAAGCCATCGTCAACCGCATCAACCAGCGCGACGAGGCCGCGACCTTCTTCCCGCTGCCGCTGAGCGCGGTGCCCCGCAAGGTGATCTGGGACAAGCGCCACTGGGCGGAACTCCGCGCGCATCTTGCGGATTTTTTCCACGTCAATGCACGCACCTTCGGTGCGCGTCGCATCCTCGTCGACTTGCAGTCCCCGCATGGCACCGCGCACCTGATGGAGGCGCTGCGCGGCGCGGTCGAGGATGTCCCGCCGGTCTGCGTGGACGAGATCGTCGTCGTCACGGCCGCTGAAGGCGACGACGACCAGCCGGCCCTTTCACGGCGCCAGCGCGACGCCAGCGTCATCGCAGCCATCGTCAAGGACCACGAGGCGGCCGAAGCCGAGCGTCGCAATCGGCGGTCACGGCCGTAGGGAGGGCGCAGGCCGGCCGCCTGCAAGCCTGACATCACCCGGCGACGCCGGCCTGCGCTTCCCGTGCCTGGTTCAGGTCCGGCGAGTCCAGCAGCAGCTGCGCCGTGTGGTCCAGGTGGCGCGCGATCAGAGCCTGGGCGGTCGGGATGTCGCGGCCGAGCACCGCGTCGACGATCGCCTGGTGCTCGGCCTTGACGTCGCGCTCGGTGGCGGCCAGCGGGGCCGTCAGGAAGCGGTAGCGTTCGCTCTGCTGATAGAGCATCTGGTGCATCTTCAGCAGCCATTCGTTGGGGCAGCCGGACACCAGCGCGTGATGGAACTCGCCGTGGTTCGCGGCCCATTCGCGATTGAGATGGCGCGGCTGCCCGGCTTCGCGCTCGGCGATGCGCGTCAGCCGGTGGAGGGCCGAGACGATGCGCCCCTCCCAGGCCAGGTCGCCGTGCCGGATGGCTTCGGCGAGGCAGAGCTGCTCGACCTGGATGCGGGCCTCGACCAGGTTGCGCAGGTCGAGCGCCGAGACCGGACTGACCCGGTATCCGCGGGCCGGCTCCGACACCACCAGCGCCTCGGCCTCGAGCATCGCCAGGCCTTCGCGCACCGCACCGGCACTGACCGAGAGCTCTTCCGCCAAGGCAGCGATGTTGAGCTTCGAGCTCGGCAGCAGCCGCCCCTCGACGATCGCCGTGCGCAGCCGCTCGAACACCAGCCGTGTCTGGCTCATTCCCCGGGGGCGCTCGCTCGTCGCTGTCATGTGTGGTCCGAAAGGAATGATCTTCCTTGTTAACCCTAGGTATAGATAAAGCGTCTGTCGATATAGTTTGTCTTGAAGAATATATTATTTCGAGCTTCGCGAGAAGTACCGGAGACAGACCATGGCCATCGAGCTTCGTACCCGGAAGGACCCGTATCGGGCCGCCGTTCATGGCGTGCATTCGCTGGACGGCATCGTCTTCACGGTCCCCGACCTCGACGATGCAGTGCGCTTCTACGAGGCCTTCGGGCTGGAGACGAAGCGCGTCGGCGATCGGCTCGACTTGCACACGCTCGGCCATCCGCATGCCTGGGCGTCCGTCCATGCGGCGCCGGGGCCGAAGAAGCTCCAGTACCTGCGCTTCGGCTGCTTCGCCGAAGACTTCGATGCGATTGCCGCGCGCATCGAGACGCTGGGCGTCGAGCGCTGCGCGCCGCATCCCCTGGGCAGCGGCGAAGGCCTGTGGGTCAAGCATCCGGACGGCTTCCCGGTGCAGGTCGTGGTGGCCGCCAAGAGCACGCCGGACCTGCGCAGCGAGAAGCAGGTGGAGCCGCCCGTGCCGCTGGGCACCGGCGCTTCGCTGGCGCGCTCGCGCATCCCGAAGGTCCGGCCGCGCCGCCTGTCGCACGTGCTGCTGCACTGTCCCGACGTGTCGCGCGCCATCCATTTCTACGAGGACGCGCTCGGCCTGCGCCTGACCGACCGCTCGGCCGACCTGGTGGTGTTCATGCACGGCGTGCACGGCAGCGACCACCACCTGATCGCCATGGCGAAGTCCGATGGGCCCGGCCTGCACCACCTGAGCTGGGACGTGGCCAGCATCGACGAGGTCGGGCGCGGCATGGAGCAGATGTACGCGGCCGGCTTCACGCGCGGCTGGGGCGTCGGGCGCCACGTGCTGGGCTCGAACTACTTCTACTACGCGCGGGACCCGTGGGGCAGCTACAGCGAGTATTCGTTCGACATCGACTACGTGCCGGGCGATTTCGAGTGGCGCTCAGGCGACCACCCGCCCGAGGATTCCTTCTACGCCTGGGGCCCCGCGGTGCCCGAGGACTTCATCACCAACTTCGAGATCCGGAACGGTTGACTGCACCATGCGCCTCATCGCTTTTCAGAACCAGGGCCAGTCCGCCATCGGCCTGCGCCTGGGCCAGGAGGTCGTCGACCTCACGGCCGAAGGCCTGCCCGCCACCCTCGACGCGCTGTTGCGCGCCGGGCCCGAAGGCCTGGCCGCGGCGCAGCGCGCCGGCGCCTCGGCCCGGACGCGGCTGCCGCTGGCGGACATCGCCTGGCTGCCGCCGCTGCAGTCGCCCGCCAAGGCGATCGCGGTCGGCCTCAACTACGTCGACCATGCGGCCGAGGGCAACTTCGAGCCGCCCAAGTACCCGGTGCTGTTCCATCGCTTCCCCTCGTCGTGGGTCGGCCACGGCCAGCCGCTGGTGCGTCCGCACGTGTCGACCCAGTTCGACTACGAAGGCGAGCTGGTGGTCGTGATCGGCAAGGGCGGCCGCTACATCGACAAGGCGAAGGCGCTCGACCACGTGGCCGGCTATTCGCTCTTCAACGACGGCTCGATCCGCGACTACCAGTTCAAGTCGGCCCAGTGGATGATGGGCAAGAACTTCGACCGCTCCGGCGCCTTTGGCCCGGAACTGGTCACGGCCGACGAACTGCCCCCGGGCGCCACCGGCCTGAAGCTCCAGACCCGCCTCAACGGCCAGGTGCTGCAGGAGGCCGATACCCGCGACATGATCTTCGACGTCGCCACCCTGGTGTCGGTGTGCTCGGAACCCTTCGCGCTGCAGCCCGGCGACATCATCATCGCCGGCACGCCCGCGGGTGTCGGCTTCGCGCGCAAGCCGCCGATCTTCATGAAGGCCGGAGATGTCTGCGAGGTCGAGATCGAAGGGGTCGGCCTGCTGTCGAACCCGGTGGTCGACGGCGACTGACAGGCAGGCGCCGACCGCTTCCCCGAACAACTACAGGAGACAGAGCATGAACATGGACCGTCGTTCCTTCGTGGCAGCGGCCGGCGCCCTCGGCGCCAGCGCGCTGTGGAGTTCGCAGGCCGGCGCCCAGCCCAGCGGGGCGCCGATCAAGGTCGGCGGCACGCTGGCGCTGACCGGCCCGCTGTCGTCCACCGGGCTGGTGCACAAGCTCACCGGCGAGATCTATGTCGACTCGCTCAACAAGCGCGGCGGCCTGCTCGGCCGGCCGGTGGAGTGGGTGCTGAAGGACGACCAGTCCAAGCCCGACCTGGCCCGAACGCTGTATGAGCAGCTCGTGACGGCCGACAAGGTCGACCTGCTGATCGGGCCCTATGCCACCGGCAACATCCTGTCGGCGATGGGCGTGGCGCAGCGCTACAACAAGACCCTGGTGCACCACACCTTCGGCATCCCGAACCTGGCCAAGTACGACCAGCAGTTCCCGGCCTGGTCAATCGGCCCCGAACCCGAGAAGACCCTGCCGGCGCTGGTGCTGACCGCGCTGGCCTCATCGTCGGCGCCGCCCAAGACCATCGCGGTCGTGACCAGCAAGTTCCCGTCGGTGCACTTCGTGGCGCTCGGCGCGCGCGAAGTGGCCAAGCAGCGCGGCATCAAGGAGGTGCTGTTCCTCGAGTGGGACTTCGGCAATCGCGACTTCGGCCCGATCGCCGGCCGCGTGAAGGAAGCCAACCCGGACTTCATCTGGACCGGCGCCATCGGCCTCGAGGGCAACCAGCTGCTCGACGCCATGAAGAAGATCGACTATGCGCCGCTGCACCACTTCTATCACGTGCCCGCGCCGGCGCCGATGCTGAAGGCGCCCGAGGCCAACGGGGCGTTGTCGATGACCATCTTCGAGGACCATCCGCCGTTCACCAACAACCCGGTGGCGGCCGAGTTCGTCAAGGTCTACCGCGAGCGCGCCGCCGGCGCCGGCATGCCCGACACCGCGGTCGAGACCCAGGCCGCGGCTTCGTTCACGGCCTGGCAGATCATCGAGGCCGCGGTGATCGCCACCAAGGGCCTGGACGACAAGGCGATGGCCGCCTGGCTGCGCGCCAACCAGGTCGACACCATCCAGGGCAAGCTGCGCTTCAACGAGCGCGGCAACTTCGGCGCCGACCTGAGCCGCGTCAAGCAGGTGCAGAACGGCAAGTGGGTCACGGTCTGGCCGGCCGAATGGGCGGCCCCCGGCGCCAAGCTGCAGACCCGCGGCGCCTGAGCCGATGGCATTGCCGAGCGCCACACTTCTCGCCCAGGCCATCCTTGCGGGGCTCTTCACGGGAGCGCTCTACGGCCTGCTGGGCCTGGGCCTGAGCCTGTCGTGGGGCATGCTGCGGCAGATCAACCTGGCGCATTTCGCGCTCGCCTTCCTCGGCGCCTACCTGACCTACGAGCTGTCGAGCCGGCGCGGTGTCGACCCGCTGCTCTCGCTGGTCTTCATCGTGCCGCTGTTCTTCGCGCTCGGCACGGCCTTGCACTGGGTGCTGACGCGCTTTCGGGTCAGCCCGTTCAACTCGCTGCTGGTGACCTTCGGCGTCACCGTGATCATCGAGGCGCTGCTGCAATGGATCTGGACCGCCGACTACCGCAAGCTGGAGTCGAGCTATGCCGAGCACAAGCTGCGGCTCGGGCCGCTGTTCCTGCCGCTGCCGGAGCTGATCACATTGGGGCTGGGCGTCGGCATCTCGCTCGCCGTGTGGGTGGCGCTGCGCCGCACCGACCTCGGCAAGGCGATGCGCGCCGCCGCCGAGGACGCCCCGATCGCCGCCGCCTTCGGCGTCAACCAGAACGCGCTGGCGCTGATGCTGTCCGGCCTGAATGCCGCGCTGGCCGGCGTGGCGGGCGTGTGCATCGCGCTGGCCTACACGCTGTCGCCGTCGCAGATCTACGCCTGGATCGGCGTGGTCTTCGCCGCCGTGATGCTCGGCGGGCTGGGCCGGCCGCTCGGGCCGCTGATCGCCGGCTGCGTCATCGGCGTCACCGAAGCCGTGACGATGGCGGTCACCGCGCCCTCGTGGGCGCCGCTGGTGTCTTTCTCGCTGCTAATGCTGGTGTTGCTGGCGCGGCCGGGGAGGGTGGCCTGATGAAGCGCTCCCTGCTCGTGATCCTGGCGGCCGGCGCGGGCCTGGCCACGGTGCCGTGGCTCGGGCTGCCGGCCTTCTACGAGTCGATCCTCTACCTGGTGCTGCACTGGATCGCGCTCGCCACCTCGTGGAACTTGCTGTCCGGCTACTCGGGCTATTTCTCGTTCGGCCATGGCGCCTTCTTCGGCATCGGCATGTACACCACGGCGACCTTGGCGACCCGCTTCGACATCCCGTTCCTGTGGACCTTGCCGGCCGCCGGCCTGGTGGCCGCGCTGTTCGGCACCCTGCTGGGCGCGGTGGCCTTCCGGGTCCAGGCGGTGCGGGCCGAGCTGTTCTCGCTGCTCACCCTGGCCGCCACCTTCGTGGTGGCCACGCTCATCCTCAACACGCCGATCGACGGCGGCCCGGGCGTCTACATGAGCGCGGTGCCGGTGCCCGCGATCGGGCCCACGGCCTCAGGCACCTTCTATCTGCTGGCGCTGGCGGTCGCGCTGGCCACGGTGGTGGCCGCGCTGGTGGTCTACCACTCGCGCTTCGGCACCGGCCTGTTCGCGATCCACGACGACGAGGACGTCGCCGAGGTGATGGGCGTGCCGACCTTCCGCTACAAGCTCGGCGCCTTCGCGCTGTCCTGCGGCCTGGCCGGCGTGGTCGGCGGCGTGCAGGCGCTGTTCATCTCCTATGTGACCACCGGTGACACCTTCACGATCGCGCTGCCGCTCACGGTGGTGCTGATGGCGGTGCTCGGCGGCACGCGGCACTGGGCCGGCCCGATCGTCGGCGCCACCGCGATCACGCTGCTGCTCTATGCCTTCACGGGCGGCGACACCGCGATCATCGGCAAGGGCCTGACCGGGCTGGTGCTGATCGTCGTGATCCTCTTCATGCCCGAAGGGCTGCTCGGCCAGGCCCTGAAATGGTGGCACGCGCGGCGCGGCGCCGGGACGATCGCAGCGCCCGCGCCTGCGCGTGCGCCGGCCCTGGCGACGGGCGGGCCGGCCGTGTCGCCACGGCCGGTGGCCGGCGCCGGCGAGGTGCTGCTGCGCGCCCGGGGCGTGCGCAAGTCATTCAAGGGCGTGCAGGCCTTGCGCGGCGTCGACCTCGAACTGCGGCGCGGCGAAATCCTTGGGCTGCTCGGTCCCAACGGCTCGGGCAAGTCGACCTTCATCAATGTCGCGAGCGGCCACTATGCGGTGACGGCGGGGGTGATCGAGTTCGACGGCCGGCGCATCTCGGGCATTCCGGCCCACCGCATCGCGCACGGCGGCATGGCGCGCACCTACCAGATCCCGAGGCCCTTCGCCCATCTCACGGTGCTCGAGAACGTCGCGCTGCCGGCGATGTTCGGCGCCGCCTCGCTCGACCGCCGCACTGCCGAGGCCGAGGCCTGGCAGTGGCTGGCCTTCACCGGCCTCACCGAGCGTGCCGGGGCGCTGCCCGGCGAGCTCAACCTGCACCAGCGCAAGTTCCTCGAGTTCGCGCGCGCGCTGGCCTCGCGGCCCCAGGTGCTGATGCTCGACGAGGTGCTGTCGGGCCTGACGCCGTCGGAGATCGACGAGGCGGTGGCGCTGATCCGGCGCATCCGCGACCAGGGCGCGACCATCGTCTTCGTCGAGCACGTGATGCGGGCCGTGATGGCGCTGTGCGACCGGGTCGTGATCTTCCATCGCGGCGAGGTGCTGGCCGAGGGCGAGCCGCGCGAGGTCATGCAGCGGCCGGCGGTGGTCTCGGCCTACCTGGGCCAGGCGATGGCGCCGGCGTGCGCCGAGGCCGCCGACGAAGCGCCGATCCCCATCGCCGTCGCGGAGCCGAGCCATGCTTGAGGTGCAGGACATCCGCGTCGCCTACGGCCAGGCGACCGCGCTGTGGGACGTGTCGCTCGCGATCGGCAAGGGCGAGCTGCTCTGCGTCGTCGGGCCCAACAGCGCCGGCAAGAGCACGCTGATCAATGCGATCGCCGGGCTCCATCGCGTGAGCGCCGGCCGCCTCGTGCTCGACGGCCAGGACATATCGCGGCTGGCGCCGCACCGCTTCTGCGGCCAGGGCATCGCGCTGGTGCCCGAGGGCAGGCGCCTGTTCACCGAGATGACGGTGCGCGAGAACCTGGAGATCGGCAGCTACCTGGGCGCCGCGCGCCGCGAGCGAGCCCGGTCGCTGGATCGCGTGTGCGCGCTGTTCCCGGCGCTGGTCGAGAAGCTGGCGCAGCCGGCCGGCTCGCTGTCGGGCGGGCAGCAGCAGATGGTGGCGATCGGCCGCGCGATGATGGCGAAGCCGCGCCTGCTGCTGCTCGACGAACCCTCGCTGGGCCTCGCACCAAGCATCGTGCTCGACATGTTCGAAGCCATCCGCCGCATCCATGCCGACGGCATCGCGGTGCTGCTGGTGGAGCAGAACGTCGGCATGGCGCTGGAGGTCGCGCAGCGCGCCGCGGTGCTGGAGGAGGGTCGCATCGTCGCGATCGGGCGGCCCGACCAGCTGATGGCGAGGCCCGAACTGCGCCGCGCCTACCTGGGGCTAGAGCCTGACGCTGCACCGGCGGCGCCTCATTTCAGCCGGTAGCTAAGCCTTCGGCCCCCTGAGACGGTCGAGTCGAGACCGATCCATTCGCCGTCCGCCGCATACCAGAGGTCGATCGGCTGCGCGGTCCCGGTGATGCGCCATCGCGAAGCCGCGACAGGCACGCCACGCACCTCGACGGTGTCGCTGCCTTGCGGCTTCACCTGCACGGTCTCGGCGCGGCCGGTCTGGGCGTTGAACAGGCGGGTCTGCGTCAGGATCGCCGGGTTCCAGTAGGCGAAGCTCATCACGCAGCCGACCAGCGACTGTGCGGAGTCGTCCGGCACCGGGGCAGGGCCTTCGGCCTCGGCTCGCACGCGGGTGGTCTTGCCGTTTTCTTCGGTGGTGGAGGCGAGGCCGGTCAGGCAGTTGCCGCGCCACTGCTCGATCGCCTGGTGGCGGTAGCGGTAGACCGCGAGCCCGAGCATCTTGACGACGAAGCTGGCGTCGCTGCTGATCTGCCTGTCGTTCCCCGTTGCGGTGCTCATGAAGCGGTGCTCGCCGATCGGTTGGCCGTCGAGCGTGACCTGGAAGTCCCATTGGCGACGGGTGTCCGACCACGCCGGCGGCGCGTTCGTGGCCAGCAGGCCGAGCAGCAGCGCCGTTGCGAGGGAGATGGAGCGCTCAGCCATGCGCCGGCTCCGGAACCGTGACACCGTCGAACCGGATCGACAGCCAGACCAGGGTCGGCAAGGAAATGGCCCAGCCCAGGGCCAGCGCGAACAGTGCCGGCGGGGCGTCGACGAACTGCGCCGCGCCCAGCCGCACGCCGGAGGCAAAGGCCAGGGGCCCGGCCACCGCGCCCAGCAGCGCGGCCAGCCAGAGCCGATGCCGGAGCCAGCGCAGCGTGACGTTCAATGCGATCGCGAACAGGCCCCAGAGGGCAACGATCCAATAGGGCGCCAGGCGCGGATCGAACTGTCCCGAAGGATAGGTCACCTGGCCTGTGGCGGTGTGCACCGACTCGGTGGCGAAGCCGATCAGCATCGCGAGGCCCACCAGGCAGGCTTCGCGTCGCGGCCGGGCCGACACCGCCAGGTGCCAGCCGATGCCGGCCAGTACGCAGGCTGTGCCCCAGAGCGGCATGTGGCGCGCGGCGCCCAGCACCGCGGCGAACCAGGCCAGCTGGGACACGGCGAGGTTCGCGAATCGGATGGAGGGCGTCGGCGGCGGCTTCATGGGGCTGTCCTTGGCGGCCGCAGAGGAGGGTGATCTGGAGCGCTGCCGCCCCGTCTTTACGCACCGGACCCGGGTTTGGATCTCCGCGGCAGGCCCGGCGTAGGCGAAGAGTGCGCTGGATCGGCCCCATTGTCCTACCCTGCGGACGAGCGGGCGGGCGCCCATTGGGCCAATGACTTCGAAGTTGTCCCCCGTCTTGCGTGTCCTGCAGGAGATCTCGCATCTCCACGTCTTGCGCGATGTCGAGCTCGTCTTTGCGCCGGCGGGCCAGGTGGCCGAGACCGGCGGTCCGTTCGAATCGCGCATCGATGCCTGCAAGCGAGAACTGCGCCGCCTGACCCTCGGGGCCACCGCTGCGGATCTGTCCCGCTTCCGCATTGAGCGGGCGCTGTTCCTGCGCCTGCTTCTTGCCAGCGTTGGTGTGCGGCTGGCCGCTTGGAAGTGCGCGTCCGAATGGCAGCCGCTGCGGCGCTCGCAGCTGCTGGAATCGCTCTCGCACGACGCCGAGCAGCGTGAACTGGGCGTGCTCGTGAAGGCGATGGACGGGCCGGAGTTCGCGGACTATGTGTGCCAGGCCGCACGGCGGGCCTGCGTCGGCTGAAGCCCTGCCGTGCCGGAGTCGGCACACCGCCAGGGAGAGGCGAAAATCGGCGCCTTCCTGCTCTATCGATTCTCCAAGCTCTCGTGGCATCCAACGAACTCAAGGGCTTCATCCTCACTCGCCGCTGGCGAGACGCCCCGGCCGGCACCGAAATCGAGTATTGGCTGGCGACCGACGCCGGACCGGTGAAAGTGGTCCTGACCGCCCGCACCTCGGTCGCATTCGTCGAAAGCCGGCACCGGCCCGCGCTGGACGCGCAGCTCGCAGCCATGCCGGGCCTGCAGGTGCGCGAACTCGGGCTGAAGACCTTCGGGCAGGGACCCGTCGTCGGTGTCTATGCCAAGCACTTCCGCCAGCTCGGCCAGCTGGCACGGGCGCTCCAGGCGCAGGACATTCCACTGCTCGAAGCCGATGTGCGTCCGCACGACCGCTACCTGATGGAGCGATTCATCACCGCGGGCGTGCGGGTGGAAGGAGGGCGCAGGGACGGCGCCACCATCGTCGACTGCAGACTCGGGCCGGCGCCCGACTTCCGGCCGGTGCTGAAGGTGGTGTCGCTGGACATCGAGACCAGCCGGCACGAGGCGCTCTACTCCATCGCGCTCGACGGCACCGCAGACCGGGTCGTCTTCATGCTGGGCGAGCCGCCGCCCGAGCCGGCGCAGCCCGATGGCTTCTCGCTCGTCTATTGCCCGACCCGCAAGGACATGATCGAGCGCTTGAACGACTGGTTCGAGAGGAACGACCCCGACGTCATCGTCGGCTGGAACGTCATCCAATTCGATCTCCGCGTGCTTCAGAAGACAGCCGACGACTGCGGGACGCAGCTGCTCATGGGACGCGAGCGCCGGCCCTTCGAGTGGCGCACCCATCCGGGCCGGCAGGGCTACCTGTTCGCGCCGACACCCGGTCGCATCGTGATCGACGGCATCGACGCGCTCAAGGCCGCGGTGTGGAGCTTCCCGTCGTTCAGCCTCGAGACCGTCTCGCAAGCGATGCTGGGCGAGGGCAAGGCCATCGGGAACGCGTACGACAAGATGGCCGAGATCGAGCGCCGCTACCAGGAGGACAAGCCCGCGCTGGCCACCTACAACATCCGCGACTGCGAACTGGTGCTGCGCATCTTCGAGAGGGCGAAGCTGCTGCAGTTCGTGCTGGAACGGGCCCACACGACGGGCCTGCAGGCCGACAAGTTCGGGGGCTCCATCGCCGCGTTCAGCCATCACTATCTGCCGCGCATGCATCGCCTGGGCTACGTGGCGCCGAGCGTGGGCGAGATCCCGAGCAAGGCCTTCCCCGGCGGCTACGTGATGGACTCGAAGCCGGGGTTCTACGACTCCGTCGTGGTGCTGGACTACAAGAGCCTCTACCCCTCGATCATCCGGACCTTTCTCGTCGACCCGGTGGGCTTCATCGAGGGGTCGAACACCTCGGACCCGACGCGGGTCGTCCAGGGACCGGGAGGGACCGTCTTCTCGCGCGAGAAGCATTGCCTGCCGGAGATCGTGACCACGCTGTGGCGCGCCAGGGACGAGGCCAAGCGGGTCAGGAACGAGCCCCTGTCGCAGGCCCTGAAGCTGCTCATGAATTCCTTCGCCGGGGTGCTGGGTGCGGCCGAGTGCCGCTTCTTCAATCCCAAGCTCGTATCCGCCGTGACCTTGCGCGGGCACGAGATGATGAAGCTCACCCGCGAATTCGTGGAAGGCCGGGGCTACGAGGCCATCTACGGCGACACCGACTCCATCTTCATCTGGCTGCGGCGCACCCGCACCAACGAAGAGGCGCACGCCATCGCGGCCGACCTGGCGAGAGACATCAACGCCTGGTGGACGCGCACCCTCCGCGAGGAGCAGGGTCTGGAGAACTTCCTCGAGATCGAGTTCGACACGCACTACAAGAAGTTCTTCATGCCCACCATTCGCGGCTCGGACGTGGGCAGCAAGAAGCGCTATGCCGGCCTCAGCGCGGACGCCGGGGGCAAGGAGGAGATGGTCTACCGCGGCCTCGAGATGGCCCGCAGCGACTGGACCCCGCTGGCGCGCCAGTTCCAGGAGGGCCTGCTCTCGCGCATCTTCCACGGCGAGCCCCATCAGGCGTTCGTGGCCGGCTATGCACAGTCGATGCTGGCGGGCAGGATGGACGACCTGCTCGTCTACCGCAAGCGCCTGCGGCATCGCCTCGATGCCTACCAGGTCAAGGTGCCGCCGCAGGCCCGCGCTGCCCGGATGGCCGACGAGCACAACGATCGGGTCGACCGCCCCAGGCAATACCAGGACGGCGGCTGGATCGAATACGTCATGACCCTGAACGGGCCGGAGCCCATGGAAGCGCGCCGCTCGCGCATCGACTACGAGCACTACCTGAGCAAGCAGCTGCAGCCGATCGGCGATGCCATCCTCCAGCCGATGGGGGAGAGCTTCGCGGCGCTGACGACCGCGCAGCGGGGCCTTTTCTAGACCTTGCGGGACAGACCAAGAACTGCGAAGCAGTTTTGCTCTGTCCCCAACTGATCAGGTCCTGCGGGACAGACCAAGAACTGCGCAGCAGTTTCGCTCTGTCCCCAACTGATCAGGTCCTGCGGGACAGACCAAGAACTGCGCAGCAGTTTTTGCTCTGTCCCCAACTGACTAGTTCTCTTCCGGCTCGGCGCCACCCCCCTGCACGTCATCCACCCGCTGCATGTTCTCGAGGATCCGCAGCAGGTAGTGCAGCGTGTGCGTGATGTCGTTGACCGAGAAATCGCCGATCACCTGCTCGTAGTAGTCGTGGATCTTCGGCAGCGCCTCCTGCTGCCACACCTGCAGGCCTGAAGGCGTCATGGAGACCAGCCGCGACCGGCGGTCTCGGCCGTCGGGCGCCATCCGCAGTCGGCCATCGCGCTCCATGCGGCTGAGCAGTCCCGACAGCGCCTGCCGGCTCACCTTGAGGTAGCGGGCCAGGTCGCCCACGCTCATCCCCTCGCCGGCCTCGGGCCGCGACAGCGCACCCAGTACCGCCCATTGCTGCGTCGTGAGGCCTTCGGCCTCGACGGCCTTGGTGCCTGTTTTATGCAACATGTTTGCACATTGGTACAGCCGGAAGAACACCCGGTTGGCCAGCGCCATGCGCGCCGGGTCCGCTGATTGATTAGGGATTACCATGATTCATCTCTGAAAGTTCGATTTGACAGGCGAGTCGATCTGCCCATAATACGTAAACATGTTGTCGTAATGGCGCGAAACCCCTCGAGGCTGGCGCCCACGATAGCAAGCTTCGCAACCCATGGAGACCCAGATGCAGACATTCAATGAAAAGACCGTCGTGATCACCGGCGGCGGCGGCGGCATCGGCGGCGCGACCAGCCGCCGCTTTGGCCGCCAGGGCGCGCGCGTCGCGGTGTTCGACCTGAACCCGGAGGCCGCCGAGAAGGTGGCTGCGCAGATCCGCGCCGAGGGCGGCCAGGCCGAGGCCTTTCGCTGCGACATCACCGACCGCGCGAGCGTCGACGCCGCGGTCGCCGCCACGCTCGAGCGCTTCGGCCCGATCGACGTGCTGGTCAACAACGCCGGCTGGGACGTGTTCAAGCCCTTCACCAAGACCGAGCCGGCGCAGTGGGACAAGCTGATCGCCATCAACCTGACCGGTGCCCTGCACATGCACCACGCGGTGCTGCCCGGCATGGCGGCGCGCAAGGCGGGGCGGATCGTCAACATCGCCTCCGACGCGGCGCGGGTCGGCTCCTCGGGCGAAGCGGTGTACGCGGCCTGCAAAGGCGGCCTGGTGGCGTTCTCGAAGACCATCGCGCGCGAGCACGCCCGCCACGGCATCACGGTCAACGTGGTGTGCCCGGGCCCGACCGACACAGCGCTGTTCGCCGACTACAAGGAAGGCGCCGGCAATCCCGAGAAGCTGATGGAAGCCTTCACGCGCTCGATCCCGCTGGGCCGCATCGGCCAGCCGGACGACCTGCCGGGCGCCATCCTGTTCTTCGCCAGCGACGACGCGGCCTACGTCACGGGCCAGGTCCTGAGCGTCTCGGGCGGACTGACCATGAACGGCTGATGCCGCTCCCCGACCCCTCCCACTGAAAGAACATCATGGAATTCGAAGACATCCTCTACGAAGTGCGCAACGGCGTGGCCTGGATCACGATCAACCGGCCCGAGAAGATGAACGCCTTTCGCGGCCAGACCTGCGATGAGATCATCCGGGCGCTGAACCGCGCCGGCTACGACCGCGAGGTCGGCGCCATCGTGCTGGCCGGCGCCGGCGAGAAGGCCTTCTGCACCGGCGGCGACCAGTCCGCCCACAACGGCAACTACGACGGCCGCGGCACCATCGGCCTGCCGATGGAAGAGCTGCACACCGCCATCCGCGACGTGCCCAAGCCGGTGATCGCCCGGGTGCAGGGCTTCGCCATCGGCGGCGGCAACGTGCTGTGCACCATCTGCGACCTGACGATCGCCTCCGAGAAGGCCGTCTTCGGCCAGGTCGGCCCGAAGATGGGTTCGGTCGACCCCGGCTACGGCACGGCCTTCCTGGCGCGCGTGGTCGGCGAGAAGACGGCGCGCGAGATCTGGTATCTCAACAAGCGCTACTCGGGCCAGGAGGCCGTGGCGATGGGCCTGGCCAACATCTGCGTGCCGCCGGAGAAGCTCGACGAGACCGTGCAGGAGTGGGCCGAGACCATCTGCGAGCGCAGCCCGACGGCCATCGCCATCGCCAAGCGCAGCTTCAACGCCGACACCGCGCACCAGAGCGGCATCGCCGGCCTGGGCATGTACGCGCTCAAGCTCTACTACGACACCGAGGAGTCGCGCGAAGGCGTCAAGGCGCTCGGCGAGCGGCGCAAGCCCGAGTTCCGCAAGTACGCGAAGTAGGCCCTGCGCCACCCGAGGAGACACCATGAATCCCTACATCGACGAGGATCTGGCGGCGCTGGCCGAGCATGCGCGCCGCTTTGCCACCGGACGGGTCGCGCCGGGCTTTCTGGAGCGCGACAAGACACGCGTGCTCGACCGCGCGCTGATGCGGGAGATGGGCGAGATGGGATTCATCGCGCCCGAGTTGTCCGAGGCCCACGGCGGCCAGGGCACGGGCGCGCTGGCGGCCGGCGTGATCCACGAGGAGATCGCGCGGGCCGACCTGAGCCTGAGCTACGTCAACCTGCTGGCCTCGCTCAACGGGCAGATCCTGGCCCATCACGGCCGGCCGGAAGTCGTCGCGCCCTGGCTGGCGAAGCTCACGCGGGGCGAGGCGCTGTTCGCGATCGCCCTCACCGAGCCGCGCGGTGGTTCCGATGCCGCCAACCTGCGCCTGCGCATCGAACGGATCGGCGACGACTACGTCGTCAATGGCGAGAAGACCTCGATCTCCGCCGCCGACCAGGCCGATGCGGCGGTGGTGTTCGGCCGCACCGGATCGATCGAATCGGCGGCCCATGGGGTCACGGCGCTGCTGGTGCCGATGGATCTGCCGGGCATCACCCGCAACCGCTTCGACTGCCACGGCCAGCGCGCGATCGGGCGCTGATCGCTGTTCTTCGAGAACGTCCGGGTGCCGGCCAGCCACCGCCTGGGCGACGAGAACAAGGGCTTCGTGCAGGTCATGCAGGGCTTCGACTTCTCGCGTGCGCTGATCGGCCTGCAGGTGCTGGCCGTCGCCCGCGTGGCGCTGGAAGAGACCTGGGAGTACGTCGCGCAGCGCGAAGCCTTCGGCAAGCCGTTGTCGGCCTTCCAGGGCGTGTCGCATCCGCTGTCTGACTTCGACACCCAGGTCGAGGCAGCCCGCCTGCTGTGCCTGCAGACGCTGTGGCTGAAAGACAAGGGTGCACCGCACACCGCCGAAGCCGCGATGTGCAAGTGGTGGGCGCCCAAGCTGTCCTACGACGCGATCCACCAGTGTCTGCTGATGTTCGGCCATGGCGGCTACGACCGCGGCGCGATGGAACAGCGCCTGCGCGACGTTCTGGGCTTCCAGATCGGCGACGGCACGGCCCAGATCATGAAGACCATCATCGCCCGCACCCGCGCCGGACGCGAAGCGGTGCCTTCCTGAGACCTTGCGGGACAGATCAAGAAACTGCGCAGCAGTTTTTGCTCTGTCCTCAACCGATCAGAAGCCTTGCGGGACAGATCAAGAAACTGCGCAGCAGTTTTTGCTCTGTCCTCAACCGATCAGAAGCCTTGCGGGACAGATCAAGAAACTGCGCAGCGGTCTTTGCTCTGTCCTCAATCGATCAGCCCGAGACAGTACAACAAGGAGACAAGCATGGAATTCGACGCCGTACTCATTGCGCCGCGCCGCGCCCAGATGGTGGCCCAAGGCCTCTGGCACGACCGCACCATCAACGACGACCTCGACGCTTGCGTCGCGGCCTGCCCCGACAAGACCGCGCTCACCGCCTTGCGGGTGGAAGAGGGCGGAACCATCCGCTTCACCTACCGCGAGATGACCCGGATGGCCGACCGCATCGCGGTCGGGCTGGCCCGGCTGGGCGTGGGCCGCAACGACGTGGTGGCCTGCCAGCTGCCCAACTGGTGGCAGTTCACGCTGACCTACCTGGCCTGCTCGCGCATCGGCGCCGTGATCAATCCGCTGATGCACATCTTCCGCGAGCGCGAGCTGTCCTTCATGCTCAAGCACGGCGAGGCCAAGGTCCTGATCGTGCCGCAGGCCTTCCGCGGCTTCGACTTCGAACAGATGGTGGCGGGCTTGCGGGGCGATCTGCCTGCTCTCGAGCACGTGGTGGTGGTCGGCGGCAGCGGCGGCAACAGCTTCGATGCCCTGCTCAGCGGCCCGGCCTGGGAGGACAGCGCCGACGCACAGGCGATTCTCGCGCGCAGCCGCCCCGGCCCCGACGACGTGACCCAGCTGATCTACACCTCGGGCACCACCGGCGAGCCCAAGGGCGTGATGCACACGGCCAACACCACGATGGCCAACATCATTCCGTACGCGCAGCGCCTGCGCCTGGGGGCCGACGACGTGGTGCTGATGGCCTCGCCGATGGCGCACCAGACGGGCTTCATGTATGGGCTGATGATGCCGATCATGCTCAAGGCGAGCGTGGTGCTGCAGGACATCTGGGAGCCGGGCCGGGCGCTCGAGCTGATCCGCAGCGAGCGTGTCAGCTTCACCATGGCCTCGACGCCGTTCCTGACGGACCTGACCCGCGCCGTGGCGGAGCGCCGGCTGGAGGTGCCGACCTTGCGCACCTTCCTGTGCGCGGGCGCGCCGATTCCCGGCCCGCTGGTCGAGCAGGCACGCGCCGTGCTGGGCACCAAGATCGTGTCGGCGTGGGGCATGAGCGAGAACGGCGCCGTCACCCTGATCGAACTCGACGACGAGGACGAGCGCGCCTTCAACACCGATGGCCACCCGCTGCCGGGGGTGGAGATCAAGGTGGCAGACGACGCGGGCCAGGCGATGCCCGCGGGCGAGCCTGGCAGGCTGCTGGTGCGCGCGTGTTCCAACTTCGGCGGCTACCTCCGGCGGCCGCACCTCAACGGCACCGATGCCGACGACTGGTTCGATACCGGCGACCTCGCGCGCGTCGATGCAGAGGGCTACATCCGCATCACCGGCCGCAGCAAGGACGTGATCATCCGCGGCGGAGAGAACATCCCGGTGGTCGAGATCGAGTCGCTGCTCTACCGGCACCCCGCGATCGCCATGGCCGCGATCGTGGCCTACCCGGACGAACGCCTGGGCGAGCGGGCCTGTGCGGTGGTGGTGGCGCGGCCGGGCCACAGCGTCGACCTGCCTTCGATCGTCGACTTTCTCAAGCGCGAGAAGGTGGCCGTCCAGTACATCCCCGAGCGCCTGATCGTGCGCGACACCATGCCGTCGACTCCATCCGGAAAGATCCAGAAATTCAAGCTGCGCGAACTGCTCCGCACCACCACCGCCTAGGAAACAACATGTTCACCTCATCGTCCATTCGCCGCCGCCTGCTGCAGGCCCTGTCGGTCGCCGCCCTCACGAGCATCGGCTGTGCCGCGTTCGCACAGACGGCTTCGAACTGGCCCACGAAGCCGGTCCGCATCGTCGTCGGGTTCGCGCCCGGCGGCAGCACCGACGTCATGGCCCGGATCCTCTCGCAGTCGCTGTCCGAATCGCTGGGGCAACCGGTAGTGATCGACAACAAGCCGGGCGCGAGCGGCAACATTTCCGCCTCCGAAGTGATACGCGCCGCGCCGGACGGCCACACCTTCCTGATCGCGCCGACGTCGGTGGAAACGGCCAATCCCTCGCTGTTCAAGTCCGCCATCCTGCCATCGCGCGACCTGACGCCGGTGGCCAGCGTCGGACGCACCCAGATGTACCTGGTCGCCAAGCCGCAGATGGCCGCGAAGGACGCGCGCGACCTGGTCGCTCTGGCCAAGGCCAGGCCGGGCACGCTGTCCTACGCCTCGGCGGGTGCGGGCACGCCACCGCACCTGGCCTGCGAATTGTTCAAGCAGGCCACCGGCACCGACGTCGCCCACGTGCCCTACCGCGGTGCGGCCCCGGCGTTGCAGGACGTGCTGTCGGGCCAGGCCGACTTCGTCTGCGACCCGGGGATCGCGTTTCCGCACATCCGCACCGGCAAGGTCAAGCTGCTGGGCATCGTCAGCGCCAAGCGCTCGCCCTTCTTCCCAGATGTGCCCACGGTGGGCGAGCTGGGATTCAAGGGCGCGGACCTCGACATCTGGTTCGGCATGTGGGCGCCGGTCGGCACACCGCCCGAGATCGTGGCCCGCATGAATCGCGAAGTCGCCAAGGCGCTGGCGCAGCCGGCCGTCAAGTCGCGCTATGCCGACCTGGGCGCCGAACCGGTCGCGATGGAGACCGCCGATTTCCGGACCCTGCTGGCCGACGAGGGCGCCTTGTTGTCGGCGCTGATCAAACAGCAGAAGATCGTGGTGGATTGACACGGGACCGGCATGCACGAACAACCCATCCTCACGCAGGCCCACGGACGGGTCGGCCTCATCACGCTGGCCCGGCCGCGGCAGATGAATGCGCTCGACGACGCACTGATGGACGCGCTGGGCGCGGCGCTGCTCGGATTCGACGCCGACGCCGACATCGGCGCCATCGTGATCACCGGCAGCGCGAAGGCCTTCGCGGCCGGCGCGGACATCGCGGCGATGGCCGACTGGAGCTACATGGACGTCCACCAGGGCGAGTTCATCACGCGCAACTGGGAAACCATCCGCCGGGTGCGCAAGCCGGTGATCGCCGCGGTGGCGGGTGTCGCGATGGGCGGCGGCTGCGAGCTCGCACTGGCCTGCGACATCGTCATCGCCGCCGAATCGGCGCGCTTCGCGCTGCCCGAGATCAAGCTGGCCATGATGCCCGGCGCCGGCGGCACCCAGCGGCTGCCGCGCGCCATCGGCAAGGCCAAGGCCATGGACATGTGCCTGTCGGCCCGCACGCTGGACGCCGCCGAGGCCGACCGCTGCGGGCTGGTTTCGCGGGTCGTGAGTGATGAGCGCCTGCTGCCCGAGGCGATGGAACTCGCTGCGCGCATCGCCGGTTTTTCGCTGCCGGCGCTGGTGTCGATCAAGGAGTCGGTGAACCGGGCCTGGGAGGCTTCCTTGACCGAAGGCATCCTGTTCGAGCGCCGGCAGCTCCATGCGCGTTTTGCCAGCGAGGACGCGCACGAAGGCATGAACGCCTTTCTCGAGAAGCGCCAGCCGGTGTTCCGGCACGGCTGATCCACATCCCACGAGGATCACCGCATGCAGGCAGTCTTCATCACGGGCCACGGCGGCAACGAGGTCGTCGCCGTCGGCGAGCGGCCGAGGCCGGTGCGCGGCCCGGGCGAGGTGCTGGTGCGCCTCCAGGCGGCCACGCTCAACCAGGTCGATCTCTACATGCGCGACAGCGGCGCGGGCATCACGCATCGGCTGCCCCAGATCATGGGGCTCGACGGCGCCGGGATCGTGGAGGAGGTGGATGGGGACGAGCCTCTTCTGGCGCCCGGCCAGCAGGTCGTGCTGCATCCGGGCATCGCCTGTGGCCGTTGCGAGTTCTGCCAGCGCGGCCAGGGTGTGCTTTGCACCGCGATCCAGTACCTGGGAGAGCATCGCGACGGCACCTTGGCCGAATACGTCAGCGTGCCGGCCCGCAACGTGTTCCCGATGCCTGCGCACCTGAGCCATGCCGAGGCCGCGGCGCTGGGGGTCAACCACCTCACGGCCTGGCGGATGCTGTTCAACAAGGCGCAGATCAAGCCCTGGGAGACGGTGCTGATCTTCGGCATCGGCGGCGGCGTCTCGCTGGCGGCCCTGCAGCTGGCCCGGCTGGCCGGTGCCAGGGTCATCGTCACGTCGCGCACCGACGCCAAGCTGCAGCGCGCCCTGCAGATGGGCGCCGACCATGCGATCGACAGCGCGACCCGCGACGTGGCGAAGGAGGTGATGGCGCTCACCGGCGGCCGCGGCGTCGATGTCGTGATCGAGAACGTGGGCGCCGCGGTCTGGTCGAGCGCTATGAAGTCGCTGGTGCGCGGTGGCCGGCTCGTGACCTGCGGCGCCACCAGCGGCGACCAGCCGCCGGCGGACCTGCGCCGCATCTTCATCCGTCAACTCCAGATCCTGGGCTCGACGCTGGGCGACCTGGACGAGTTCGCGGCCTTGCTGTCGCTGGTCCGGCGTACCGGCCTGCGTCCCGTGATCGATGCGGCGTTCCCGATGGCCGAGGCCCACGCGGCACTCGACCGACTGGGCGCCGCCGACCGTTTCGGCAAGGTGGCCATCACGATCTCCGACGGCGCGCGCTGATCGCTCCGCGAAGGGGCCCATCGCCAGATGGCATGCGCGCCGCGGGCATGCGGCGGGACAATGAATGCGACTCCCGCCGCCATACATGTCCGATATTTCCGCCGCCACTTCCCCTCGCACCCTTGCCGACCCGGCCGCCCAACACTGGCGGCGCAACCTCGTCGTCTGCATGTTCGGCTCGTTCACCACCATCGTGGCGATGACGCTGCTGCTGCCCTTCCTGCCGCTCTACGTCGAACAGCTCGGCGTGCACGATTCCGCGGCCATCGTCCGCTGGTCGGGCGTGGCCTACGGCGCGACCTTTTTCAGCGCCGCGCTGGTGGCGCCGCTGTGGGGCCGGCTGGCCGACCGCTACGGCCGCAAGCTGATGCTGATCCGCGCCAGCCTGGGCATGGCCGTCGCGATGGCGCTGATCGGCCTGGCGCAGGACGTCTGGCAGCTGGTCGGCCTCCGCCTCCTCGCCGGCCTGCTGGGCGGCTATGCCTCGGGCTCGACCGTGCTGATCGCGACCCAGACCCCGAAGGAGCGCTCGGGCTGGGCTCTCGGCACCCTGTCGTCCGCGGTGATGGCCGGCAGCCTGGTCGGCCCGCTGATCGGCGGCGTGCTGCCACCGCTGATCGGCATCCGCTGGACCTTCTTCGGCGCCGGCGCGGTGATCTTCGTCGCCTTCCTGGCCACGCTGTTCATGGTCCGGGAGGAGCGCCGTCCGGCGCGCGTCAAGGCCGACGCCAAGCCGGCCGGCGGCTGGGCCGCGGTGCCCGACAAGCGGCCGGTCACCGCGATGCTGCTGACCGGGATGTTGCTGATGCTGGCCAACATGTCGATCGAGCCGATCATCACGGTCTACGTCGCGCAGCTGGTGGCCGAGCCCGCGCGCGTCACGGTGATGGCCGGCTTCGTGATGTCGGCGGCCGCGCTGGGCAGCATCCTGTCGGCCTCCCGGCTCGGCAAGCTGGCCGATCGGGTCGGGCACTGGAATGTGATCATCGGCTGCCTCGCGATCTCGGCCGTGCTGCTGGTGCCGCAGGCCTTCGTCACCTCGGGCTGGCAATTGGTCGGGCTGCGCTTCCTGATGGGGCTGTCGCTCGGCGGGTTGCTGCCGTGCATCGCCAGCGTGATCCGGCACAGCGTGCCCGAAGGCACCGCAGGCAGCATGCTGGGCTATTCGATTTCCGCGCAGTACACCGGTCAGGTCGCGGGGCCGCTGCTGGGCGGCTTCGTCGGCGGCCATTTCGGGATGCCGACCGTGTTCCTCGCCACCTGCGTGCTGATGGCCTTCGGCGCGCTGTGGAATTGGCGCGCGAAGCGGGCCTGCGACTGAAGCCGACTGTTCGTTTGTATTTCTTGCCGCCCGCGGCTCAAAATGGGCGCTCTTCCGCAGCCCGAGGAACCGACCCATGTCCACTCCCAAAGTCCCCTCCGAGGACGATCCCGCGCAGCTGCCCGTGGAGCCTGAATTCCCGACCGATGCCGATCCGACGAACCCCCATTCCGACGAGGGCCAGCCCGGCGCCGACGAGAACGCCGCCGGCTTCGTGAAGGAGAAGCTCTAGGACGAGGAGGCCGCCTGATGCCGCCGCCGATCGACCCCTGGTTGTCAGGCTCGATCGCGCTGGACGTTGCGCTGGCCGCGCGCGTGCCGGCCGCGTCGATCGCCGCCCGGCAGGCGGCGCGCCTGGGCCGACTGCTCGCTTCGGCCCGCCTGCAATCGCCGACCTACCGGCGCCTGCTCGACGGCCTCGCGCCGGACTCGCTGCAGCTTGCGGACCTGCCGGTCGCGCACAAGGCCGCGCTGATGGGCGATTTCGACGGCTGGGTCGCCGATCCCTGCCTGCGGCTGGACGCCCTGCGCCGCTTCGTGGCCGACCGCCGGCGCATCGCCGAGCCCTTCCTTGGCCGCTACGCGGTGTGGGAGAGTTCGGGCAGCAGCGGGGAGCCCGCCGTCTTCGTGCAGGACGCGGCCGCGATGGCGGTCTACGACGCGCTGGAGGCGCTGCGGCGGCCCGTGCTGCGACCGCTGCAGCGGTGGCTGGACCCGTGGGGGCTCGCCGAGCGCATCGCCTTCGTCGGTGCGACCAGCGGCCACTTCGCCAGCACCGTGTCGATCGAGCGGCTGCGGCGCCTCAATCCGGCGCTGGCGCAGCGCCTGCACGGGATCTCGTTCCTGCAGCCGGTCGCGCGCCTGGTCGACGAACTGAACATGCTGGCGCCGACCGTGATCGCCACCTATCCGAGCGCGGCGGTGCTGCTGGCCGAAGAGCGCATCGGGGGGCGGCTGCGGGCGTCGCCGGCCGAGGTCTGGACCGGCGGCGAAGACCTGTCGGCGGCCGAGCGCGACTTCGTGCAGCAGGCCTTCGGCTGCCCGGTGACCAACAGTTACGGCGCGTCGGAATTCCTCTCGCTGGCCTTCGAATGCGGCCAGGGCCGGATGCACCTCAACAGCGACTGGGCGATCCTGGAGCCCGTGGACGCGCAGGGCCGCGCGGTGGCGCCCGGCGAACTGCCCGCGACCACGCTGCTCACCAATCTGGCGAACCACGTGCAGCCGCTGATCCGCTATGACCTGGGCGACCGCGTGACCGTTTGCCCGGGCGGGTGTCCTTGCGGCTCCTGCCTGCCCGTGATCCAGGTCCAGGGCCGCTGCGACGACACGCTGCACCTGGGCGGCGCCCGCTCGGGCCCGGTCAGCGTGCTGCCGCTGGCGCTCAGCACGATGCTGGAGGAGGGGGCCGGCCTGTTCGATTTCCAGCTGGTGCAGGTGGGCCCCTGCGAATTGCTGTTGCGCACCGGGCTGTGCGGTTCGGCGGCCGGCCCCGCGCTGCGGCGGGCGCGGCAGGTGCTGGGCGAGTTTCTCGAATCCCATGGTGCTCCGGGGGTGCGGATCCATTGCCGCAGCGGCGAACCCGGCCGCGCCGGCCGCAGCGGCAAGGTGGCGCGCGTGGTGGCATCGGCGCCCTGATTTCGGACCGCGGGCCGAGGGTTTCCCGGTCCGAAGACAATCTGGACCTGAAACTTCGCCGCGCGGGGCCCTGTTCCCCCAGTTCCTGACGCCGGGCGCGCCGGTCGCCGAGCAGTTCTTCGCGCTGACGGCGACCTTCGCCGTCTTCACCGTGCTGTCGCATGCCTTCTACGTGCTGCTGGCGCGCGGCATGAAGCACCGCTTCTCGGATCTGCGACGGGTGCGGCTGTTCAATCGCATCGCGGGCGCGGCCTTCGTGCTGCTCGGGCTCGGTCTGCTGCGGCTGCGCAGCAGGGTCGACTGAGACATTGCGGGACAGACCAAGAACGACGCAGCAGTTGTTGCTCTGTCCTCAACTGACTAGAAGACTCCGCCGTCATTGCGCGCGCAAGGCGTCCGGCTCGGTACGCGCATCCACCTTGAGCTGCAGAAACACCAGGTCCAGCCAGACGCCGAACTTGGTGCCGACCTCGCTCATCAGTCCGACCTGCTCGAAGCCGAGTTTCTTGTGCAGTTCGATCGAGCCGGTGTTGTTGGCTTCGATGGCGGCCACCAGCACATGCTTGCCGATGCCGCGCGCGCGCTCGATCAGGGCCACCATGAGCGCCTTGCCGATGCCCGCGCCGCGGCAGTCCTGGCGCACGTACACCGAATGCTCCACCGTGTGGCGATAGCCGTCGAAGGCGCGCCAGTCGCCGAACGAGGCGTAGCCGGCGACGGCGCCTTCCGCATCGATCGCCACCAGCACCGGGTAGCCGACGCGCTGCCGGTCGGCCAGCCAGGCCGCGCGATTGGCGGCGTCGACGGTCTTCTCGTTCCAGATGGCGGTGGTGTTGCGCACCGCGTCGTTGTAGATGGCGACGATGCCGTCGATGTGGGTGGTGTCTGCGTCAAGGACCTGCATGGGGCCTCCAGGGGGGAAGATCCGGCGATTTTCAGCCCGAGTCGGGCCTGCGCTGGTCTATCCTTGGTTCTTGGCGTGAAGCAAGCGACATGCCCCCGAAGGAGTCCTCGATGCCCGATGAAGATCCGACCGCCGCGAGCCCCGGGTCCGCCGACACGGCCCCGGCGGCGATCCTGCGCCAGGCCCTGGCATGGAAGGACGCCGCGGCCGACGTGGTCCTGGCGACGATCGTGCGCGCCTGGCCCACTGCGCCAATGCGCGCCGGCAGCCAGATGGCGGTGCGCGGCGACGGTGTCCGCTTCGGGTCGCTGTTCGGCCCGCCGGTCGATGCGCGGGTGGCGCAGGCCGCGCTCGATGTCCTGGACCGGGGGGCGGACCCTGCGCTGGGCGTCGCCGTCGACGAGGCGACCGCCTCGACCGCGGGGCTTGCCTGCGGCGGCGCCCTGGAAATCCGGCTCGAAGCGATCACGGAAGGCGACGCGGGCCACGCCGGCCCGTTGCGCGCGGCCCTGCGCGCCATCGAAGACCAAGAGGGCGTCGTGCTGTGCACGCGGCTCTCGGACGGCCTCCACGCCTGCCTCCCCGCCAGCGGCGCCGCCACGCATGCGTGGGCGGCCGAGGCCCGCGACCGGGCCCGCGCCGACGACACCGGCATCGCGAGCGTGGACGGCGACGAGGTGCTGTTCCAGGTCTTCAATGCCCCGCTGCGGCTCTTCGTGGTCGGGGCCGTCCGCGTGGCCCGGGCGCTGCTCGATGCGGCGAAGCTGGTCGGATTCGGCGTGACCATCATCGACCCGCGGCCCGGCCACATGCAGGCGATGCCGTTTCCCGGCGCGGGACAGGTCGTCGACGATGCCGCCCGCGCGTTGCGCGACGCGCACCTGGACGAGCGCAGCGCCGTGGTGTTTCTTTCGCACGCGCCCGAGATCGACGACCCCGGGCTGGCCGAGGCGATCGGCAGCCGGGCCTTCTACGTCGGTGCGCTGGGCAGCCGAAGGACGCATGCGGCGCGCCTCGCCCGGCTCGCCGAGCGGGGCCACCCGCCCGAACTCACCGCCAGGATCCATGGGCCCGCAGGCCTGCGCATCGGTGCCGTCGGGCCGGCGGAGATCGCTGCCTCGATCGTGGCGGAAATCGTCGCCGTGCTGCGGCGGGGCGATGGCGGGCTGGCATGATCCGACCCGACACCATGAGCAACCCGCGCTTCGCCTCGACCCTCATTCGCCTGCTTTCGACGGCCGCCTGCCTGCTGGCGCTGGGCTGTGCGAGCCCGCCGCTTCCGGTGTCCGGGTCCGGTGCCGCGGCGCTCTCGGCCGAACAGTCGAACGATGTCGCCATCCATGCGCTGGGCCTCGTCGGCACGCCCTACCGCTACGGCGGCAACACCCCGGACGGCGGCTTCGATTGCAGCGGCCTGATCGGCTACGTGTACCGAAAAAGCGTGGGCCAGGCGACGCCGCGCACCGTGGCCCGCATGGCCGCCTTCGGCCGTCCGGTGCCGGTGTCCGAGATCCGCTCGGGCGACCTCGTGCTGTTCGGCGCCGCCACGCCGTCGCACGCGGGCATCTATGTCGGGGAAGGGCGTTTCGTGCATGCGCCGTCGAGCGGCGGCGAGGTGCGCCTCGACCGCCTCGACGGCATCTACTGGTCGCGCCAGCCGACGCAGGTGCGGCGGCTTTAGGGAGCCGAGGGCTGGGCGGGCGCCGCCGGCTTCAGCCCGTAGCGCGACATCACTTCCATCAGCTTCGCCCGGTCGGGCGGGCCGCCGGCGTTGACCACGGCGGCCACATCGCGGAAGTACTGTGCGCCGATGTCCGGCGTCAGGACGACGAGCGCGCGCGCCGTCTGCGTCCCTTCGTTGCGGAAGCCGTGCACCGAGCCCCGCGGCGTCGACATCCATTCGCCCGGCTGCAGCTGGCGCGTGTCGGCGTCGACCGAATAGGTGATCGAGCCTTCGACCACATAGAAGAACTCTTCGTTGTCCCGGTGGCTGTGGGCCGGCGGGACGTTGGAGCCCGGCGGCACCGTGAGTTCGAACACGCCCAGCCCGCCGCTGGCCGAGCCGTCGACCAGGTAGCGGATCTCGAGTTGGCCTGCGCGGATCGGGTCGCTGCTCATGGGAGGTCTCCTGAGGTTCTGGCGGCCATCCTACCGGGAGGCGCCATCGCGTCAAGGCCGATCGCCACCGATCATCCGACTCACGTGGCCGGATCCCTCTCGGGCAGCAAGGCGTCCAGCACGAACCGCGTCGGTCCGCTGGCGCCCCGGTCACCGACCGCGAGGCCCAGCTGCCGCCACAGCGCCGGGCTGAGCGGGCGGACGGCGATGCGAGGGTCTCGCGCGGGCTCGTGCGATTCCGCCGGCAGCAGCGCCGCGCCGTAGCCCGCGGCGACCAGGGTCCTGATCGCATCGTTGTAGTTGAGCTCGATGCGCGGCCGACAATGGACGCCAGCCGCGGAGAACCATTCCGCGGTCAGCCGGTAGAGGCGGGTGGAGGCGTCGTTCATGATCAGCGGCCGCTGGCCCAGCCACTGCGGCGTCAGCCGCCTGGGTGCTTTCCAGGCCGCCGGCAAGAAGGCGACCACGGCCTCGCGCCGAAGGGGCGTGACATGGACGCCCCGCACCGGCGCCTGCGGCAGCGCCACGACCGCCAGCTCCAGGCTGCCTGCGGCGAGCCGGGCCATGCTTTCGTTGGAGGTCAGTACCTGCACGTTGACGTCGATGCCGGGATGGTTGCGAGCCAGACGATCGAGCGCGGGCGGCAGCAGGTGCGCAATGGCGCCCGTCGAGGCCCCCACGCGTACGCGGCCCGTCTGGCCGGCGAGCTGGCGCCGCACGTCTTCCACGGCGTCGTCGGCGTCGGCCAGCAGCCTGCGGGCACGCGCGATGAACCGCTCTCCCAGGGCGGTCGCTTGCGCGGGCCCCCGCCCGCGAACGAGCAACTGGCCACCCAGGCGCGATTCGAGTTCCGCGATCTGGACGGTGACGGTCGGTGCCGCCAGGTGAAGGGCGCGCGCGGCATTGGCCAGCGACCCGAGGTCGGCGATGGCGACCAGGGTGCGCAGATGGTCGAGGCTCAGTTCCCGCATGTCGCTAATTTAACTTTTCTTAATTCAGAGTTGGATAAATTTAGCTGGAGCCATCGCGGTCGAATGCCTACGATCGCACGCCATGGACCTCCTCAATGTATTCATCGACGGCGACCAGGGCACCACCGGCCTGGACCTGCAGAACCGGCTCCGCGGCGGCGAATTCCGCATCCGCACGTTGCCGACGGAAGTGCGCAAGGACGCGGCCGCCCGCCGCGACGCCCTCAACGCGTGCGACATCGCCATCCTTTGCCTGCCCGATGCCGCGGCGCGCGACGCCGTGGCGATGATCGAGAACCCCTCGGTGCGTGTCATCGACGCCAGCTCGGCCCACCGCACCAGCCCGGGGTGGGTCTACGGCCTGCCGGAGCTCGATGCACGGCAAGGCGAGCGCATCGCCACGGCATCGCGGGTCACCAATCCGGGCTGCTATCCAACTGCTGCGGTCGCGCTGCTGCGACCTTTGACGGATGCGGGCCTGTTGCCAGCCGACTGTCCGCTCGTCATCCATGCCGTCTCGGGCTATTCGGGCCAGGGCAGGGCGGGGGCGGAAGCGCACGAGGCCGGAGCCGGGTCCGGGGCGCATTCGTTCAAGGTCTACGGCCTTGCGCTCGAGCACAAGCACGTGGCGGAAATCGAGGCCTACGCCGGCCTGGCGCAGCGGCCCCTCTTCGTGCCGGCCTATGGCAGTTGGCGGCAGGGCATCGTGCTCACCATCGGATTGCACGCGCGATGGCTTCCCTCGGACGTGTCGGGCGCGCGCATCCACGAATGTCTTGCGCAACGCTACCGCGATGCGGCGCATGTGCGCGTGCTGCCGATGTCGCCCGCCGAGCCGTTGACCGAACTGGACCCACAAGTCCACAACGGCTCGAACGACATGAGTCTGGCGGTCGCATGCAATGAACCCACAGGCCAGATCGTCCTCTGCGCGGTGCTTGACAACCTGGGCAAGGGTGCCGCGGGTGCGGCGGTGCAGAACCTGCGGTTGATGGCGAGCGCCGCGCCGCCTTGACGCGCGCCGGGCCGGCGCATACTGTGCCGTCGGTGAAGGACTCTCATGACGACGATCGTTTACCTGGGTGACGACAAGACGGTCTCGGTGGCCGATCCCGGCATGACGGTCCTCGACATCTCGATCGCCCACAAGATCCCGCATCTTCGGGAATGCGGCGGCAACGGGCGCTGCACGACCTGTCGGGTGCGCATTTGCGACGGCATCCAGAACGTCTCGCCGCGCACGCCGCGCGAAGCCGAGGTGGCCGAAGCACGTCGATGGGACAGGTTCACGCGGCTGGCCTGCCAGGCGCGCGTGGGCGGCGACGTGACGCTCGAGCGGCTGGTCAGGCATTGCGCGGATGTGTCGCGCCTGCAGCTGGAGCAGGCTTCGATCGCGCCGCCGGAGGAACGAACGCTGGCGATCCTGTTCTGCGATATCCGCGAGTTCACGTCCTTCGTGGACAGCAATCTGGCTTACGACGTGGTGCACATCCTCAATCGTTTCTTCACGGCGATCGGCGATGCGATCCTGATCAACAACGGCATCATCCACCAGTATGTCGGCGATCAGGTGGTCGGCCTGTTCGGGGTTGGCGCAGACTCCCTCGAAAAGAGCTGTCTCGACAGCCTGCGGGCCGGCTTGGGCATTCTCCAGACGCTGACCGATCTCAACGCGGCGCTGTCAGCCGAATTCGGCGTGACCCTCGATATCGGCGTCGGAGCGCATTGCGGGCCGCTCGTCGTCGGGATGATGGGGCATCCGAGCCAACTGCAGTTCACGGCCGTCGGGGACGCCATGAACGTCGCCAGCCGGATCGAAGACGCGAACAAGACGCTCGGGACCCGATTCCTGGTGTCGGAGATTCTGTTCGACCACGTCGCTCAGGTGCCCGTGCAGGCGCGGAGAACCCAGGCCGTGCTCAAGGGCAAGCGCGACACGTTCAAGCTGGTGGAAGTCATCGGCTTTGTCGCGCCGGAGCCCGCTCTGCTGGTCCAGTCGACCATCGGCGTCCTGCTGCAACACCAGAAGCAATTCACGGCGCACCTCTATCGGCGCTTGTTCGAGCTGGACCCCGGGACGCAGCCCCTTTTTCGAGGCAACCTGGAGACCCAGGGCCAGATGCTCTCCCACATGCTCCAGTTCCTGGTCTACGCCATGAGCCGTCCAGAGACCCTGAGGCTCGGCTTGCGGGACCTCGGGCGGCGGCACGATGCCTACGGCGTCGCCGCCGGGCACTATCCGGCCTTCCGCCGGGCGTTTCTCGATTCGGCGCGCATGGTGCTGGGCGAGAAGTACACGCCGCAAGTCGAAATGGCCTGGACGGACACGATCGACGTCATGGTCCAGGCGATGCTCGGTCGACACTGACGCGCCTGCGGTTCAACAGCAGCGGCACCAGCCCGATCACGATGCCGCCCATGCCGACCGCGTTGGTCACCGCATCGAAGGTGGGGACGCTGTAGAGCGCAATGAAGAACAGGAACACGCCGCTGGCCGCCGGCCACCACACGTGGGTCACGGCCGACCAGCCGGCGGCCGCCAGCGCGCGGTAGTGCCAGGCGCAGGCCAGGCCCGTGAGGCCCAGGTAGAAGCAGATCTGGAAGCCGATCGCGGTGATCGAGTCCTGCAGGATCACGTTGATGGTGGGCAGGTACGAAGACACGAGCAGCAGCACCAGCCCCGCGGCCCAGATGAAGAAGATCGCGACATGCGGCGTCTGCCAGCGCGGGTGCAGCCGCGCGTAGCGCTGGTGCAGCGCGCCGTCGCGGGCCTTGGCGAACAGCATGCGCGTGAACTGCAGCATCTGGGTCTCGACCGTGCCCACCGTGCTGAGCAGCACGGCGAGGATCGCCACGTAGCCCCAGGTCTTGCCGAACAGCTTCTCGGCGATCGCGAAAATGACGTTGGTGTTGTAGTGCTGGATCTCCTCGTCGCTCAGGCCCAGCAGGGTGATCGTGATGAACACGAGGAAGAACGCCATCAGGAACACCATGGCCCAGAAGGCCGCGCGGCCCGGCGTGCGGCTCGGGTCCCGGGTCTCCTCGCTGAGGTTCAGCGTCACGTCCCAGCCGTAGTAGAAGAAGATCGCCACCAGCGCGCCGTTGGCGAACAGCTTGGGCGAGAACTCCAGTGGCGAGAACCAGCGCCACGAGAAGGGGTGCGCCGGCGCTTTAGTGAAGACCGCGAACGCCGCCACGATGATCGCCAGCAGGATCACGGCCTCGATCAGCGTCAGCCCCACCTGCACGTAGCTGGTGAGCTTGATTCCCTTGACGACCACGGCGCTCACCGCGGTGAGCCACAGCGCGGCGATCAGCGTGACCCAGTGGACGTCGTTCATCAGCGCCGGCGCGAAGACCAGCAGGGTTGCGTTGGCGGCCGGGATCATCGCCGACACCATGAACACGCAGCACAGCACCAGCAGCGCCCAGCCGGCGAAGAAGCCCAGCGTGCGGCCGAACGCCATGGCGACCCACGCATAGGCGGTGCCGGCGCTGGGCAGCGCCCGGTTCATCTGGATGAACGCGAACGCGATGCCGAACATGATGAGGCCGCAGACCAGCACGCTGGCCGGCGACAGCACGCCGGCGGTCGCGATGATCGTGGAAGTGGTGATCTCGATGCTGTAGGCCGGCGCCGTGCCGGCGACGCCCATGACGACCGCCTCGGTCATGCCGAGCGAATTGGCTTGAAGACCGGCGGACTCGCGCATGCCCTGGTTGTACGCCGGCTGCGAGGGCGCCGCAACAGGCTATCTCTCGGCCTCCACGTGATAGGTCTGGATCGGCTCCGCCTTGCCCTTGACCAGCGCCGGCGGCATGGGTCGCAGCCGGAACTGGTCGTCCAGCGCGCGCCGGATGTCCTCCGTGACCAGCAGGTCGACTTCGTACCTGGCGGTCAGTCCTTCGACCCGGGAGGCGACATTGATGGGGTCGCCGGTGACGCTGAACTTGGAGAGGCCGGCGGTGCCGATCACGCCCGCCACCACCTCCCCGCCGTGGATGCCGATGCCGAAGCGCAGTTCGGGCAGGCCCCGCTCCCGCAGGGTGGCGTTGTAGCGCGCCAGGGCCGCGCGCATGTCCAGCGCGGCCAGCACGGCGTCCCGGGCCTGCCAGGGATTGGCTTCCAGGGCGCCGAACAGCGCCAGCAGGCCGTCGCCCACGAACTCGGTCACATGGCCGTGGCGGTGGCCGATGGCGATCGTCATGTGGCGGAAGTAGTCGTTCAGGATGGCCACCGTCACGGCCGGGTCGAGCCGGTCGCACAGCGCCGTGAAGCCGCGCAGGTCGGCGAACAGCATCGTCACCTGGCGCCGCTCTGGCGCCAGGGCGTCGCTGGCCTCGGTGAGCCGCTCCACCACGTCGGCCGGCACGAAGCGCTCGAACTGGCGCTGCAGCTGCTCCAGCCGGTCGTCGGCGGCGAGCAGCAGCTTCTCGAGCTGCTCGTTCTGCCGGCGCCCGTGCAGCACGAGCACGGCCAGGCCCGACAGGGCGATGGCGCCGAGCGCGACGAGGATCCAGTCCAGCGCCGTCACTCCAGCAGCATGGCCAGCCGCACGGTCGCGTTGGCCAGCGACGCCACGCCGATGGCTTCCAGCAGCGCGGCAGCGCCCAGTTCGGCGCCGAGGGCGCGCGTCTTCTGCTGGATCGACGAAGGCTCGTAGTAGACCGTGTCGCGCGCCCACGCCAGGAGGCCGGCTTCGCCCTGCGCCAGCCGGGGCGAGCGCAGCGTCGCCATGGCGCTGTCGATGTCCGCCTGGCCGAAGCCGTCTTCGAGCAGCAGGCGCGTCGCCGCGGCTTCGCAATGCGGGCAGCCCAGCGTGCGCGCGACCACGGCGAACATCAGCGCCTTGGCGCTGCGGCTCAGCAAGCCGGACTCGAACGAGCCATCGAGCGCCGCCTTCATGATGGTGCCTGCCTGAAGGCCGGCCAGCGGCGCGACCACCACGCCGAAGGGGCCGGCCGCCAGGGTGGCCCGGTCCAGGGCCGCCGTTTCAGGCCGGCCCGGGCCGAACTTTTTCATCAGCGGCATGGCGAGCGCGAGCAGCCAGCGAAACGGTCCGGCGGCCATGCGCTCGAACTTCTTCTCGGGTGGGCAGGCCAACAGCGTGCTGACCCGGTTGAAGAAGCAGCCGAACGAGATCGCAAAGGCGATCTCGCCGATCTGCGCCGGGGTATAGCCGAGTTCGAGCAGGGCAGCCCGCTCGGCCGCGGCCGGGCGCGGCCTCGACCGCGCCAGGCTGCGGCAGAAGGCGATGTAGGCGCGTTCCTTGGCGTCCAGCTCGGCCATCTGGACGTCGCGTTCGACCTGCTGGATGAACGACTCGGAATAGCCCAGCAGCTTCATGTAGGCACGGTTCGCGCCGTAGCAGTAGCGGCACGAATTCTCCTGGGCCGTCACCATGCTGCCCATCCGGTGCAGCCGCTCGGGCAGCGCGGCGGGCATGTAGTTCGTCGCCTGGTAGGCGGCCTCGCGCAGCCAGCGGCTGGCCGCCACCCGGCGGTCGACTTCGAGCACCGGGGCGCCGCGGCGCTTGAGTTCGGCTTCCCATGCCGCGTCCGGCGCCGCCGGCAGGACGGGGTCGCTCCACTGGATCTCGCTCAGCAACACGGCCATGCACCACTCCACAGGAAACCGGACACCATGGCCGATCGTCGACCGGCCGGCCTGGATGGTAGCCAATACGGGCCGCCTTCGCTCGCCTCGCCGGCACCCGCGGACGGCCGCCGCCTCACTGCGGCCTGCCGCCGCCGGCGCTGAGTTCGGCCCAGTCGAGTTCCTGCACCAGCACCCGGTAGGCATCGTCGCCGATCACATCGTCGCGGCGCATCTCGAAGGCGCGCTGGCGCGCCACCGCGATGGCGCGGCGCCGCAGCGGCCCGCCGGGTACTTCGTCGATCGGCGCCTCGTCGGCATGGCCCGAGTTCAGCTCGACGATCGCGCCGTACTCCTTGCGCAGCAGCTTGCCGGCCAGGCTGTCGTCGTGCGCGATCGCATCGAGCAGCGCGCGATAGGCATGCGTACGGCCGAGCCGGATTTCGCGCCCCACCGGGTCGTCGTCGCTGAGCCCCATGCGGCGGATCAGCGGCGCCATCGTGAGGCCCTGCAGCACCAGCGTGCCCAGCACCACCGCGAAGGCGCAGAGCAGGATCAGGTCGCGGTGCGGGAACGGCGTGCCGTCGGGCAGGGTCTCGGGAATCGCGAAGGCGGCGGCCAGCGTCACGATGCCGCGCATGCCGGCCCATGAAAGCACGATGCCGCTGCGGAAGGCGCCCCGCCCATGCCCGGCCTGCGCGGCGCCGGCGGCGCGATGGCGTCGCAAGCTCAGTGCCTTGTAGCTCATCACCCAGACGAAGCGCGCGGCGACCGTCGTGCCGAGCACCACCAGCGCCGTGAGCACGGCGTCGGTGCGCGCGCCGCCAGCCTCGAGCCGCTGCCAGATCGGCCGCAGCTGCATGCCGATCAGCACGAAGGCGAACGCATTCAGCACGAACACCACCGCCTCCCAGACCGCGAACACGGGCACGCGCTGGCGCGCCGGCAGCTGGGCGCCGCCGCTGCGCGCGACCGTCATCGCGTAGGCGACCAGCGTGAGGATGCCCGACAGCCCGATCGCCTCGGCCGCGATCCAGACGCCGAAGGTCAAGGCGAACTGCATGATGAGCAGCACCGGCACCTCGCGCACGCCGCTCATCAGCCGGCGCAGCGCCCAGGCGCAGCCCACGCCTGCCGCCAGGCTGCCGAAGAGGGTCAGCAGGAACACCGGCGCGAAGCTCGCGAAACCCAGGTGGCCGGCCATCACGGCCATGATCGCGAGGCGGTAGACCAACAGTGCGCTGGCGTCGTTCAGCAGGCTCTCGCCCTCGATGATCTTGAGCAGCTTGTGCGGCAGCTTGACCTGCCGCATGACGGCGGTCGCTGCCGCCGCATCGGGCGGCGCGACGATCGCGCCCAGCGCGATCGCCACCGGCCAGGACATGCCGGGCACCAGCCAGCGCGCCACCAGCGCGACCGCGATCACCGTGGTGCCGACCGCGGCGATCACCAGCCCGGCGATCGGCCGCCAGTGGGTGCGCAGGTCGCGCAGCGAGGTGTCGTAGGCGGCATCGACCAGTACCGGCGCCACGAACAGCGTCAGCGCCAGGTGCGGGTCCAGGGTCCAGTTGGGACTGTCGGGCACGAAGGCGAGCAAGGTGCCGCCGAGCGCGAGGAAGGTCGGGTACGGCGCACCCAGCCGGCGCGCGAGCGCAGCCAGCAGCGCGGCGCCGAGCAGCAGCACGATGATCCATTCGAAGGTGGCCATAGTCGGGGCCGATTCTCCCTCACAGCAGACCGGGCACCAGCGCCGCCACCCGCCGGCTGTAGGCCACGTACGCTTCACCGAATTGCTCGCGCATCCAGCGCTCTTCCATGCGCAGCTTTCGCACCAGCGCCCACAGGACCAGCAAGATCGCGGCGACGCCCCCGAGGTCCCCGCGTGCGAAGCCGGAGCCCAGGAACGCCAGCAGCAGGCCGGTGTAGATCGGATGGCGGACGAAGCGATAGGGGCCGCCGGTGACGAGTTCGTGGTCCTGCTTGAGCGTCACCGTGCCGCTCCAGTTCCGGCCCAGGTACGCGCGCGCCGCCACGCTGAACAGCAGGCCCGCCAGCGTGACCGCCGCGCCGATCCAGAAGGGCCATGCGGCGCGCGGCAGGATGCGCGCATCGAGCAGCGGGATCGGCGCATTCGGGCGCCACAGCAGGCCGATGGCCAGCGCCAGGGGGACGATGTGCAGCAGCCGGGAGCCCGGCGATTCGCGGCGCACCGTGGGCTTGACGTCGCGCGACATCAGCCACCAATAGATCGCCCAGCTCAGCCACATCGCCGGAAACAAGTACCGATGGACGAGGAGCATGGGAACGCCAAGAGGGCTGGTGGCTCTTGGCCTCATTCTGCCCCTTCGCGCCCGCTTTCCTTGATCGCCGAGGCCGCGCGCGGTACGCTGGCAGTCGCGGGCGGGTGTCCCTGCCCGGGAGGCAAGGTCATGGCCATGTATGAACGCATCCTCGTTGCCACCGACGGCTCCGAGCTCTCGCAGCTGGCGGTCCACAGCGCCATCGATCTGGCCCTTCTGATGCAGGCCGAACTGGTCGCCATCAAGGTGGTGCGCCGCGACCCCACCGGCTACTTCGAAGGATCGGTGCTGCTCGACCAGGCGGATGCCGATCGCCTGGGCGAGCAGTTCAACGTCGAGGCGCAGCGCGTGGTCGACACGGTGAAGGCCACGGCCGATGCCAGGGGCGTGAAGAACACGCGCGCGGTCGTGGTCCAGTCGGAGCTGGTCTCCGAAGCCATCATCGAGACCGCGAGCCTGCACCACTGCGACCTGATCGTGATGGCCTCGCACGGGCGGCGTGGCGTGCAGCGCCTGCTGATGGGCAGTGAAACCCTGCAGGTGCTGACGCACTCGCGCATACCGGTGCTGGTGCTGCGCTGAAGCCGCCGCGCTCAGGTCTTGTTCACGGCCTTCCTGGCGAGCCACCACCGGGCGATCCGGTCCGCAGGCCCGCGGACCAGCAGGTAGGGCAGGAACGCCAGGAAGAACACGACCACGATCGCCTCGCCGAGGTAGAAGGTGCCGACAGTCTTGAACTGGTAGACGGCGTCCAGCGCGAAGCCCAGGGCGATGATGCGCGAGGTGGCCTTGAAGCCTTCGCGCAGACGGGCGCCGCGGTGGGCCGGATCACGCAGCAGGGCCCGGAAGTATGGCGTGCGGCCGGCGCGGGCATCCTTGACGCCGTCGAGGGTCGCGACCACGGCCGCCATGATCGGCTGGAAGACGAAGCGGAACGACTCGGGCCCGCTCGGACGCGAGAGCAGATCCGTCCAGACGCGGTGAAGCACCTCCTGAATTTCGTTCATCGTTGACTCCGTGGCTTGCCGGCTTCACCCGTGCCCGGCTCGAGGCGGTCGAGCATGCCGGCGCGGCCCGGGCGCGTCAACGCCTTTGTTGCGGCGTAGGACTCGGCTGACAGCACGGGTTTGGCCGCGAGTGCAAAGCGATGGTCAGTGGCCTTTGGCCCGCCTATCATGCGGGCGACCCATCTTCCGACCCAAGACGCATGGACACCTCGAACACGCCTCTCGCCCCGACGCCGGCCGCCGGCGTCAAGCCGCCCGCACCCGGCATGGCCTGGATACCCGGCGGCACCTTCCTCATGGGATCGGACCGTCACTATCCCGAAGAGGCGCCCGCGCACAAGGTCGCGGTCCAGGGCTTCTGGATCGACACCCACGCCGTGACCAACGCCGACTTCAAGCGCTTCGTCGACGCCACCGGGCACGTGACGCTGGCCGAAAAGCCGGCGCGGGCGGAGGACTATCCCGGCGCCGACCCGGCGATGCTGGCGCCCTCGTCGGTGGTCTTCCGCAAGACCGCGGGGCCGGTCGACATGGGCAACGTCCACAACTGGTGGACCTACCAGCAAGGCGCCGACTGGCGCCATCCGCGCGGCCCCGGCAGCTCGCTGCAGGGGCTCTGGAAGCACCCGGTGGTGCATGTCGCCTTCGAGGACGCCGAGGCCTATGCGGCCTGGGCCGGCAAGGCCCTGCCGACCGAGGCCGAATGGGAATTCGCGTCCCGCGGCGGCCTCGACGGTGCGGAGTACACCTGGGGCGACGAGTTCACACCGGGCGGCAAGCACATGGCCAACACCTGGCAGGGCCAGTTCCCCTGGCAGAACCTGCTGGTCGACGGCTACGAGGGCACGGCGCCGGTCGGCTCGTTCCCGCCCAACGGCTACGGCCTGTTCGACATGGCGGGCAACGTCTGGGAATGGACCATCGACTGGTACCAGGAGCACGGAAAGATCGAGCACGCCTGCTGCACGCTGAACAACCCGCGCGGCGGCACCGCCGACGCGAGCTACGACCCGCGATCGCCCGATGTGCGCATCCCGCGTCGGGTCATGAAGGGCGGCTCGCACCTGTGCGCGCCGAACTACTGCCATCGCTATCGCCCGGCAGCCCGGATGGCGCAGCCGATCGACACCATGACCTCCCACCTCGGCTTCCGCTGCATCGTGCGCGAGGAGCGCGCCCTGTAGGAAGGGGCGTGGCTGCCGCAACAGCGGGGTCGTCGATCGCGTTCAATACAGCCGGCTTCCGGACCAGAGCAGCGACAGCGCCGCCGCCGCGATCGCGACCACCGCCGAGACCAGCGCCACGACGCCCGTGAGCTCGGTGTCGCGGGTCAGCACCTGGACGCGCGAGCCGAGCTTCTCGTAGACGCTGCGCAACGCCTCCGCGGTGCCGGCATGGAAGTACTCGCCGCCGGTCATGCGTGCCACCTCGCGCAGGGTCGGCTCGTCCAGCTTCATGTAGATCGCCAGGCCGTCGGGCGTGGCGGTGTCGCCGTCCACCGTACCGAGCCCGACCACATAGATCCGGACGCCGCGATCGGCGGCCATCTTCGCCGCTTCGAGGGTGTCGATGCCGGTGGTGCGGCGGCCGTCGCTCAGCAGGATGATCGCGGCGGAATCGAAGGAGCCCGGCGCCACCGGCGTGATCTGCCGGGGCGGCGGCTTCGCTTTCTCGTCCAGGCTGCGCCCGCGCGGCCGGCTGCCGAATGTCATCTCGCCGAGGTCGATGCCCTGCTCCGGAAACAGCTCCGCCAGGCACAGGACGATGGCATCGCCCACCGCGGTTCCCATCTGCATCTGGAAGCCGTCGATGCTCGTCACGAGGCTGGCGCGGTCCAGCGTCGCCCGCTGCGCCACCTGGCTGCTGCCGGCGAAGGTGACGAGGCCGACCTCGATGTCCTTGGGCAGTTCGCGCAGGAACAGCTTCGCCGATTCCTGCGCGGCGGCGAGCCGGGTCGGCAGGACGTCGCTCACGCGCATGCTGAGCGACACGTCCATGGCCAGCATGATGGACGACCGTGCCCAGGGCAGCGGCACGCGCGCCACCGGCCGTGCCGCTGCGAGCAGCAAACCCGCGCAGGCCAGCAGGAACATCGCCGGCGGCACGTGCCGCCGCCAGTTGCGGCCTGCCAGCGCGTTGCGGACCAGCGCCAGGCTGCTGTAGTGCAAGGCTCTCTTGCTGCGGCGGCGCAGCAGCCAGACGTAGGCCGCCGGCAGCAGCGCAAGCGCCGGCAGGAACCAGAGGCAATCGGGCCAGAGGAAGGACATCGGCGGCGCCTTGGAGTTGGGCGGTGCGGCACTATCGTGCCCGTGCGGACGCGGTTTCGCAAGAACCGCGCCGCGGCGCGTCCGTCGCCTCAGGCCGCCCGCGTCGCCCCGTCGGCCTTGAACATCGCCCGGATCCCGCGCACGGCCTGCCGGATGCGGGCTTCGTTCTCGATCAGCGCGAAGCGCACATGGTCGTCGCCGTGGTCGCCGAAGCCGATGCCGGGGGAGACGCAGACCTTGGCCCTCTCGAGCAGGCGCTTGGCGAATTCCAGCGAACCCAGTTCGCGGTACGCGGGCGGGATGCGGGCCCAGATGTACATCGAGGCCTTGGGGAGCTCGACCTCCCAGCCGGCTTCGGTCAGGCCCTTGTGGAGCACGTCGCGCCGGGCCTGGTACTTGGCGGCGATTTCGCCGACGCAGGTCTGGTCGCCCTCCAGCGCCGCGATCGCGGCCACCTGCAAGGGCGTGAACATGCCGTAGTCGTGATAGCTCTTGATGCGCGCCAGCGCGGCCACCAGATCGGGGTTGCCGACCATGAAGCCGACGCGCCAGCCGGCCATGTTGTAGCTCTTGCTGAGGGTGAAGAACTCGACCGCGATGTCCTTGGCGCCGGGCACCTGCATGATCGACGGCGCCTTCCAGCCGTCGAACACGATGTCGGCGTAGGCGAGGTCGTGGACGATGAAGATGTCGTGCTTGCGGGCCAGCGCGATCACGCGCTCGAAGAAGTCGAGCTCCACGCACTGCGCGGTCGGATTCGACGGAAAGCCCAGCACCATCATCTTGGGCTTGGGGTAGCTGCCGCGGATGGTGCGTTCGAGTTCGGCGAAGAAGTCGACACCCGGCACCAGCGGTACGGAGCGGATGTCGGCACCCGCGATGACTGCGCCGTAGATGTGGATCGGATAGCTCGGGTCGGGCACCAGCACCGTGTCGCCGCGATCGAGGGTGGCGAGCATCAGGTGGGCCAGCCCTTCCTTGGAGCCGATCGTGACGATGGCTTCGGTGTCTGGATCGATCTCCACCTGGTAGCGCTGCTGGTACCAGTGCGAGATGGCGCGGCGCAGCCGCGGGATGCCCTTCGAGGCCGAGTAGCCATGCGTATCGGGGCGCTGGGCGACCTCGGTGAGCTTCGCCACGATGTGGGGCGGCGTGGCCCCGTCGGGGTTGCCCATGCTGAGGTCGATGATGTCTTCGCCGCGGCGGCGGGCGGCGAGCTTCAGCTCGGCCGTGATGTTGAAGACATAGGGGGGCAGGCGGTCGATGCGCGCGAAGCGGCGCTTGCCGACAGAAGAGGACATGGTTGAATCTCACGTAAGCGCCCGGAACCGTCCGAGCGACGCAGGCCGCCATGTGGCGGCCCGATTCGATCATAGCCGCAGGTCAGCGGCGCCCTGAAACCAGCGGACCGCTCAGGCGCGCAGCGCCAGGTTGAGCTGGTCGACCACCTCGGCCCAGTCGGCATCCTCGCGGATCTCCTCGCGCAGGAACTGGGCCTGGGCGGGCGTCCAGAAGCTCGCGTCGGCCAAGGCCACCGCGTCGCTCAGCGGCCGGTGCTCGGCGATGAAGCGCTGGATCTCTGACTCCGTGCTGGGAAGCCCGAGCTGATCGAACAGGCTGTGGAAGGTGTGGTTGCTGAGGTCCATGGCGTGCGAGTCCGTGAGGTCGTTGCCCGAACCATAGCGCAAAGTGCGGCCCGCGTTGCGCGCGTTGTCAGGCGCCGCTGTGCTTGTCGGCACGAGCGAAGCGCTGGGCGACATAGCGCTCGGTCGCCGACTCGACTTCAGGCAGGTTTTCGTGCAGGCGCTTCAGCAGCCGGATCAGCGTCTCGTGCTCGGCCTCGCTCAGCACGGACAGGAAGACGCGCTCGCGTTCGAGCGCCACGCCGACGATCTGGTCGTGCAGGCGGCGTCCCTTCGGGGTCAGGGTCGCCATGCGCAAGCGGCCGTCCTTGGCATCGAGTTCGAGGGTGATCAGCTCGCGCTCCTGCATGCTCTTGAAGCAGCGGCTGACGGACGACTTGTCCATGCCGATCACCCGCGACACCTGCTGGGCCGAGATCGAGCCTTCGGTGGCCAGCAGCACCATGCAGCGCCAGGTTTCGATGCCGACGTCGAACACGCGCAGGTAGTGCTGGGAGGCACCGCGCGACAGCTTGTTGGCGATCCATGTCAGGAACGCTGGAACGTAGCGCTCGAGGTCCACGACCTCGCCGCCGGCGCCCATGTCCGGCGTGTCGGCTTCGGCCTGCGATGCCCGCGGGGGGCGTCGTGCCGTGGTGTTCGATGCTTTCGCCAAGCGCTTGCTGGCAGACATGGATGGCCCTCTTGGTTGTCTTGGATGTCGTTGCGATTGGAACATGCGGGTCGGCGCCGAGGCAGGGAAAACCCCATTTTAGTTGGCATATCAACTAATTGATACTCCAACCATCCAAGGGGCAGCCGATCCGACGCCCCGCTTGCACGCCCATCCCATCAGGAGACCCCACATGCCCTTGTCCCGCCGCGCGCTCGTCTGCGCCCTCGCTGCTTCGTCCTTTGCTCTCGCCGCGGCGCCAGCGCAGGCCCAGAGCGTCAAGATCGGCATCGTCGGCCCCTTCTCGGGGCCGTTCGCCCACTACGGCGCCTTGTTCAAGGCGGCCGCGGAGGCCTATGTGGCGGGGCAGGGCGGCAAGCTCGGCGGCAGGGAGGTCGAGTTGATCTACCGCGACACCGGCGGACCGAATCCGGCCCAGACCAAGAGCCTGGTCCAGGAGCTGATCGTCAAGGACAAGGTCGACTACCTCGGCGGCTTCGTCTTCACGCCCAACGCGCTGGCCGTCGCTCCCCTGATCCAGCAGTCGCAGACGCCGACGGTGATCTTCAACGCCGCCACGTCGTCCATCACCGAGAAGTCCGACTACTTCGTGCGCACCGGCTACACGCTGTGGCAGGTGACGGTGCCGCTGGCCCGGTGGGCGGCGAAGCAGAACATCGCCAGGGTCGTGACGGCGGTCACCGACTATGGCCCGGGGCTGGACGCCGAGGCCGCGTTCAAGAGCGAGTTCGCCAGGCAGGGCGGCACGGTGGTGGAGTCGATCCGGATGCCGATCGCGACCACCGACTTCGGCCCCTTCGTCCAGCGCATCAAGGCCAGCGGGGCGCAGGCGGTCTACACCTTCCTGCCCGGCGGCCCGCCCAACCTGGGCTTCATCAAGGCCTACAACGAGAACGGACTGGCCAAGTCGGGCGTGCGCTTTCTCGGCACCGCGGAGACCGACGAGTTCGACCTGCAGAAATTCGGCGACAGCGCGGTGGGGCTGACCACCGCCTTCCACTACTCGGGGGCGCACGACTCGGCCGCCAACAAGGCTTTCGTGGCCGCCTTGAAGAAGCAGGATCCGGGCGCCGCCGCCAACTACGCCTCGGTCGGCGCCTGGGACGGCATGCACGTCATCCAGAAGATGATCGAGGCCACCGGCGGCCGGAAGGACGGTCCGAAGGCCATCGCCACCGCGCGCACGCTGCAGTGGGAGAGCCCGCGCGGACCCGTGCGCATCGACGGCAAGACCCGCCACATCACGCAGGACGTGTACCTGCGCCAGGTCGAGAAGGTCGGCGGGGTGCTGGTCAACAAGGAAGTCGAGAGCTTCGGTCCGCAGGTCGACCACGGCCTGGCCCAGTGAGCCCGCTGCCCTGACATGACCGTCCTCTTCAACATCGCCGTCGACGGACTGGCCTACGGCATGGTGCTGTTCGTCATCGCCGTCGGGCTGTCGCTCACGCTCGGCCTGATGCGCTTCGTCAACCTGAGCCATTGCGCCTTCGCCATGGTCGGCGGCTACTGCGCCGCATTCCTGGTGCGCCAGGCGCAATGGAACTTCTGGCTCGCGGTGCCGGCGGCCGTCATCGCCACCGCGGCGCTGGGCGCCGTGCTCGAGCTGCTGGTGCTCAGGCACCTGTACCGGCGCAAGGAGCTCGACCAGGTGCTCTTCACCATCGGATTGAGCTTCTTCCTGATCGCGGCCACCAACGCGCTGGCGGGTCCGCAGGTGCAACTGATCCCGCTGCCGCCCGGGCTCGCCGGCTCGGTGGACCTGGGATTTCGCACCTTGCCGGCGCAGCGCCTGCTGGTGATCGGCGCCGGACTGGCGGTCGCGGGCGCGGCGGCATGGACCGTCGCGCGCACCCGCTTCGGCATCTGGCTGCGGGCCGCGGTCGATCACAGCGGCACGGCCTCCAGCCTCGGCATCCCGATCCGCGTCGTGCAGTGCGCGAGCTTCGCCGCCGGCGCCGCGCTCGCGGGCTTCGGCGGCATCCTCGGTGCCGAGCTGATGCCGCTGGAGCCGTACTACGCGCTCAAGTACCTCGTGCTGGTGCTGGTGGTGGTGGCCGTGGGCGGCATGGGCAGCATCGCGGGGTCGCTCGCGGCGGCGGTCGTGCTCGGCGTGATCGAGACCGCCAGCAAGTACCTCGCCTCGGACTGGGGCAGCCTTTTCTTCTTCCTGGCCATGGCGGCGCTGCTGGCCTGGCGTCCCGACGGATTGCTCAAGCGATGAACACCTCCACCACGCTGCAGGGGCCGGCCGAGGCCCCATCCGAAGCACGGCACGCCGCCGCGCCGCGCTGCCGGCCGGCCTGGCGCGCCCCCCTGATCGTGCTGGCGCTCGGCGCGCTGGCCTGTGCACTGCTGCCGGAGCAACTGGGGCTGATGACCCGCATCTTCGTCGCCGCACTGTTCGTGCTGTCGCTCGACCTGGTGGTCGGCGTGGCCGGACTCGCGACCCTGGGGCATGCGGCCGTCTTCGGCACCGGCGCCTACGCGGCCGGGATCTTCGCGCTCAAGGTGATGCCCGACCCGTTGGCGGGTCTGGCCATCGGCATCGGCGCCGGCGGCCTGCTGGCGCTCGCCAGCGGCGCCTTCCTGCTGCGCTACCGGGGCTTCACTTTCCTGATGCTGACGGTGGCCGTGGCGCAGATCGTCCTGAGCCTGCCACAGAAGGCGCGCGACTGGACCGGTGGCGACGACGGGCTGTCCGGCTTCACGGTCGGGCCGCTGCTGGGCCGCTTCGCGTTCGACCTGGAGGGCCGCGTCGCCGCCTTCTATGCGCTGGCCGTGCTGGTGCTCCTGTACTACGTGGCGCGCCGCCTGGTGGACTCGCCCTTCGGCCTCGCCGTGCGCGGAATCCACGAGAACCGGGCCCGCATGGCGGCGCTGGGGACGCCGGTCTACCGGCGGCTGCTCGCCATGTACACCGCCGCGGGTGCGATCGCCGGTGCGGCCGGTGCGCTGTCGGCGCAGACCAACGCCATCGTGGGACTCGACAGCCTGTCCTTCGCGCTGTCGGCCGAAGCCCTGGTGATGCTGATCCTCGGCGGCGCCGGGCGTTTGGGCGGCGCGCTCGTCGGCGCGGTCGTGTTCACCCTGCTGCACCACACGGCGGCCTCGATCAATCCGTACCACTGGCTGTTCGTGGTGGGCTTCATGCTGATGGCGGTGGTGCTGGTTTCGCCGGCGAAGGCGTGGGGCTGGCTGCGTCGCCGCGCGGGGGCTGCATCATGAGCCTGCTGCTGGACATCCGCGATCTGGACAAGCGCTTCGGCGGCCTGCACGTCACGCGCGGCGTGTCGTTCCAGCTCCACGCCGGCGACCGGCTGGCGCTGATCGGCCCGAATGGCGCCGGCAAGACGACGCTGGTCAACCAGGTCAGCGGCGTACTGCGGCCCGATGCGGGCGAGATCTGGCTGCGCGGCGAGAACGTCACCCGCCTGGGGCAGGCCCAGCGCGTGCGACTCGGCCTCGCGCGCACCTTCCAGATCACGACGTTGGCGCCGCAGCTCCCGGTGCAACGGCAGATCGAGATGGCGCTGTTCGAGCGCGAGGGCCTGGGCGGCCGTGCCTGGCGCAGCGTGGACGCCTATCCGGCGCTGAACGCCGAGGCGCAGGCGCTGCTGCAGCGCTTCGGCCTGCGCGCCCATGCCGCCACGCCGACCGAGGACCTGGCCTACGGCGAGCAGCGGCTGGTCGAGATGGCATTGGCGCTCGCGCTGCGTCCGAAGGTGCTGCTGCTCGACGAACCGATGGCCGGGGTGCCCAGGGGCGATGGCGCGCGGCTGCTCGCGGCGCTCGATTCGCTGCCCCGCGACCTGGCCGTGCTGATCATCGAGCACGACATGGACCTGGTGTTCCGCTTCGCCAGCCGCATCGTGGTGCTGGCCGAGGGGGCCGTGCTGGCCGACGGCAGCCCCGACGACATCCGGCGCGACCCGAAGGTGCGGGCCGCCTACCTGGGCACTCCCGCATGACCGAAGCGATGCTGAAACTGGAAAGCCTGAAGGCAGGCTACGGCCCGACGACGGTGCTCGACGGCCTGTCGCTGGCCGTGGCGCCGGGCGAGCGGGTGGCGATGGTCGGACGCAACGGGGTGGGCAAGACCACGACCTTGCGCGCCATCATGGGCCTGGTGCCGCTGGCCGGCGGCCGCATCGAGTTCCTGGGCGAAGACATCTCGCGCCTGAGCCCTCACCAGCGCGCCCGGCGCGGCTTGGGCTACGTGCCCCAGACGCGCGACATCTTTCCGTCGCTCACGGTCGAGGAGAACCTGCTGGCCGGGCTCAAGCACCGCCCGCGCAGCGCGGTCGACGAGGCCTATGCGCTGTTCCCCCGGCTGGCCGAGCGGCGGCGCAACGGCGGCACGCAGCTGTCCGGCGGCGAGCAGCAGATGCTGTCGGTGGCTCGCGCGCTGCTGGGCCGACCCCGGCTGATCCTGCTCGACGAGCCGCTCGAAGGGCTGGCGCCGCTCATCCGCCAGGAGTTGCTGAACGCCTTCCAGGCGATGAGCCGCGAGACCGGCATCGCCGTCGTCATCGTCGAGCAGCAGGTCGACGAGGCCCTCAGGTATGCCCGTCGGGCGCTCGTCCTCGACCACGGCACGGTCGTCCACGAGAGCGATGCGCAGGTCCTGCTGCGCGACACCGAGACGCTCGACCGGTGGGTCGGCATGGCCGTGCATTGAGCAGCGTCGACTCCCATCCCAACCCATCCCAGGAGATTTGCATGAACACCGCCTCCATCCCGGTCGGCAGCATCCGCAAGAGCGGCGCTGCCGCCCGTTTTCCGCTCGACCGCTGGTACGTCGCCGGCTTCTCGTCGGAGCTCCAGGACCAGCCGATCGGCCGCACCTTCCTGAACCAGAAGGTGGTGCTGTTTCGCACCGGCAGCGGCGAGATCGCCGCGCTCGAAGACCGCTGCTGCCATCGCTCGCTGCCGCTGTCGTGCGGCACGGTGGAAGCCGACGGCGTGCGCTGCGGCTACCACGGCCTGCTGTATGCGCCCAGCGGACAGTGCCTCGAGATCCCCGGGCAGGAGCGCATTCCGTCCAAGGCCAGGGTGAGGTCCTACCGGGTGGTCGAGAAGGACCGGATCGTCTGGATCTGGATGCCACGGGACGAAGACTCGGCCCCGGCCGTGGAGCCGCCTGACTATCCCCACCATGACGATCCGCGCTACAAGTTCGGCAGCGGCATGTACCACTACAAGGCGCCCTGGCAGCTGATCCACGACAACCTGCTCGACCTGAGCCACCTGGGGTACGTCCACCTCAAGACCATCGGCGGCAATGCGCGGCTGCACATGAACGCGCCGATGAAGGTGACGCAGGACGGCGACACGGTCAAGGTGGTCCGCCTGATGCCCGGCTCGACGCCACCCCCCACCTACCGCGCTGCCTGGCCCTTCGGCGACACCTGCGACCGCTGGCAGGAGATCGAGTTCCACGTGTCGCACCTGGCGATCTGGACCGGGGCCATGGAGCCCGGCTCGGGCGCCATCGACGATCCGCGGCGGGGCGGGTTCCACATGCGCGGCTTCCACGGCATCACGCCGGAGACCGAGGACACCTGCCACTACTTCTGGAGCATGGCCAGCAACAAGCACCCCGACATGCCCGAGAACATCGACACGGTGGTCGAGCAGACCGCCTACACCTTCGACGAAGACCGGGTGGTCATCGAAGACCAGTACCGCAACATCGCCGATTTCGGCGATCGCAATTCGTGGATGGACATCCACGTGGATGCCGGCGCCAACCGGGCCCGCCGGATCGTGGAGCGGCTGCTGGCGGACGTTCGGCCCGAGGAGGTGGCCGGATGACGACCGCGACGCTCAGGGTCCGGGTGAGCGCCAGGCGCGAAGAAGCCAGGGACATCGCGAGCTTCGAGCTGGTCGCGGCCGACGGGCAGGCGCTGCCCGCTTTCTCGGCCGGCGCGCACATCGACGTCAAGGTGGGGGACGGACTGGTGCGCCAGTATTCACTCTGCAACGATTCGACCGAGACCCACCGCTACCTGATCGCGGTGCTGAAGGATCCGGCGACGCGCGGCGGCTCGAAGGCGATGCACGAGCGTGTGCGGGTCGGCGATGAACTCGAGATCAGCGCGCCACGGAATCTTTTTCCGCTGGCGCACGAGGCCCGCCGCAGCGTCCTGCTTGCAGGGGGCATCGGGGTGACGCCGATCCTCTGCATGGCCGAACGGCTGGCGGCGGCGCGCGCCGATTTCGAGCTGCACCATTGCACGCGCTCGCCGGAACGCACCGCGTTCCGCGAACGGATCGCCGATGGCCGGTTCGGGTCTCGCGTCCATCATCACTTCGACGACGGCCCGCCAGAGCAGAAGCTCGACCTCGCGGCCTTCATCGCGCGCCAGGACAGCGACACCCACCTGTATGTCTGCGGGCCGAAGGGCTTCATGGACGCCGTATTGAACGAGGCGCGCTCGCAGGGCTGGCCCGAGACGCGGCTCCACTACGAGTTCTTCGCTGCCGGCCCGGTCGACCGCGCGAACGACCAAGGCTTCGAGGTGCAGGTCGCCAGTTCGGGCCAGGTGGTGGCGGTGGCGAAGGACGAGACCGTGGCGCAGGCGTTGTGCAGGATCGGCATCGAAATCCCGACCTCGTGCGAGCAGGGGGTCTGCGGCACCTGCATCACGCGCGTGCTGGAAGGCGTTCCGGATCACAAGGACGTCTACTTCACGGCCGACGAGCAGGCCGCCAACGACCAGTTCACGCCGTGCTGCTCGCGCTCGAAGTCGCAGCGGCTGGTTCTGGATCTCTGAGCATGCCCTAACGAGAAGACCTCACTTCGGCCCCCGCCGTGCCGCCTCGATCGCCGCGATGTCGATCTTGCCCATCGTCATCATCGCGTCGAACGCGCGCTTGGCTGCCGCGCGGTCCGGGTCGGCCAGCGCCTCGGTGAGCGCGCGCGGCGTGATCTGCCAGGACAATCCCCAGCGGTCCTTGCACCAGCCGCACTCGCTGGCCTGGCCGCCGTTGCCGATGATCGCATTCCACAGCCGGTCGGTCTCGGCCTGGTCGTCGGTCGCGATCTGGAACGAGAAGGCTTCGCTGTGCTTGAACGCCGGGCCGCCGTTCAGGCCGAGGCAGGGGATGCCGACAACGGTGAACTCGACCGTCAGCACATCGCCTTCCTTGCCCGCCGGATAGTCGCCCGGCGCACGAAAGATGGTGCCTACGGCACTGTCCGGGAAGGTGTCGGCATAGAACTTCGCGGCGTCCTCGGCAGTGCCGTCGTACCACAGGCAGAGGGTGTTCTTGGGGGTCATGTCGGGTCTCCTGGAGTGTTGAACATCAGGCATCGGCCGAGCTCGCATTGTCGGATCGGTCCGATGCCGTTGTAGGCGCCGTTGGCGGAAGCCGCCTCAGGTGTCCGCGGCAGCAGCCTCCAGGACGCAGAAGCTGCCGGCATCGAGCACTCGCTCGAGCCGCAGCGCAGCATGCTCGAGCAGTGCGACGAAGTCCTCGCGTGTCCGCTCGCGGCCGCCCGGACCCACCAGCATGTTGAGGTCGGAGAACTTGGCGTCGCGCCCTTCATCGGGCGGTGCGATCACCCGTTCGACGATCAGCACCTTGCTGCCTTCGCCAAGTGCGCGCCGGACCTGCGCGAGGATCCGGACCGCATCGTCGTCCTCCCAGTCGTGGATCACGGCGCGCAGCACATAGGCATCGGCGCCTTCGGGCACCGCCTCGAAGAAGCTGCCCCCGACCGTGCGGCAGCGTTCGGCGACGCCGGCGCGGGCCAGCAACGCGGCGGCGGCCGACACGACGTGCGGCTGGTCGAACAGGACCCCCTGCAGGCCCGGATGCGCGGCGAGGACCGCCGCGATCAGGGCGCCGGTGCCGCCGCCGACGTCCACCAGCATGCGGAAGCGGCCGAAGTCGCAAGTGGCGAGCAGGGCGGCGTTGGCGCGGCGCGAGAGCGTGGTCATCGCCCGGTCGAACACGGCGCTTTCTTCGGGGTGGGCGGACCGATAGCTCCAAACGTCGGTGCCGTGGACATGGCGGAAGGCGTTTTCGCCGGTCCGCACGCTGTGCAGAAGGCCGGACCAGGCCTGCCAGTAGTAGGGCCGGCCGACGAACGCGGCCCAGCCGGCCACCGAATCCGGCGCGTCGCTGCGCAATGGCTGGCCGAGCGCCGCGAGCTCGAAGCGGTGGCCTTCGAGTTCATGCAGCAGGCCCAGGCTCGCCAGCGCGCGCAGCAGGCGATAGAGCGTGGGAGGATGGGTGCCGGTCGCCGCGGCCAGCTCGTCGCTCGTGCGGCGGGTGTCGGCCAGCAGATCGGCGATGCCGAGCGTGGCGGCGACGTGAATCGCCTGAGACACCTGGTAGCCCTCGACCATGCGGCGAAGGGTGTTCGCCGAATCCGGATCCGCATGTGCCACGGGAGCCCCCTGTCGGTTGTGTCCAGCGGGTCATTCTGGGCGCGAAAGGCGCCGGCTGCCACGTCTTTCGACCGCTACGTCCCCGGCTGCCCGTTGCGGAACGCCGCCTCCCCGGCCTCCGACACCTCGACCCAGCGCTGGTCGGGCGCCGCGTCCGCGGCGTAGCTGTCGTGCCAGTTCCACCACTTGTAGGGTGCCGTCTGGGGATAGCCTTCGGGCGAGTCCTCCCACGACTCCTGCCGGCCCAGCGGCGTGATGTCGAGGTAGTTCCAGGTGCCTCCCATCTGCTCGTCGCCACGGCTCTTGATGAAGTAGGTCCGGAAGACGCGGTTGCCGTCGCGCAGGAACACGTTGGTGCCGTGCCATTCGTCGACACCGAAGTCGGCGTCGAAGCGGTCGGTGAGGGTGAACCACGGCATCTTCCAGTCCATCCGAGCCTTGAGCCGCGCGATGTCCGCCTGGGGTGCCCGCGAGACGAACACCAGCGTGGTGTCGCGTGCGTTCAGGTGCGCCAGGTGGGCAACCTGGTCGGCCACCATCGAGCAGCCCCTGCAGGCCTGTTCGGGCCAGCCGAACACGCCCGGCTCGAAGAAGGCGCGGTAGACGATCAACTGGCGCCGGCCGTCGAACAGGTCGAGCAGGCCGACCCGGCCCGCGGGCCCTTCGAAGGCATAGCCCGTGTCGACCGCCATCCAGGGCATTCGCCGGCGCTCGGCCGCCAGGGCGTCGCGGGCGCGGGTCTGGGCCTTCTCTTTCACGAGCAGCTGCGCCCGGGCCGCCTCCCAGGCCTGCGGCGACACGATCGGTGGCCGCTGCATGGCGGGCCGTGGGCCCTTGCGTTCGTTCTCGGTGGTTGTCGCCATGGGTGTCGTCTCCTGGTGGGCCGCTGCGCACCATGCGCAAGCGGTTCGGGGACAGTCTGGCACCGGAGGGCGAATACGGGGAGTAACAAGTGTGGCGGGGTTCCGGCCTGCGAGTCCCTACAACCGGGTCCCGAGGTCCTGTCGCCGGCGGTTGGCCCAGAGATTGACCAGCGCGTCGAGCTCCGTCGCGTAGATGCCCCGCTGAGGCAGACCCGGGGAGCCGTCGTCCTGGGGCTTGCTGCGCAGGGACGCGTGCCAGAAACCATCCGAGAGCTGCCTGTACTGGCCCATGATTTCGCAGCCAAGCGGCGTCGTGAGCGAAAACCCACAGCGGCGGATGAGCATCCCGTCGCTGCGCGATCCTTCGACGCCCTTGGTCGATACGAGCATGTAGATCCCGTCGTCCTGGAGCACGTTTTCTCTCGGGAGCTGGGTCAGGAGCTCTGGCGGCTGGCTTGAATGTGGCTTGTCCATGGCTCCCTGTGTATCGGCCGACCAGAGGCAAGTTGTAGGCGGGATGTCATGAAAAATGTGTAAGTGTTCCAGACCGCTGGCATCAAAATCGCTTGCCTCCCGGCTCGGCAACGAAGCAAGGTGACACGAAATGGCGAAGATCCCTCCCGGCGTCGGTCCGCGTTTCCCGCAGGTGGTGATGCTGGTGGGCGCGACCGGCGACCTGGCCCGGCGCAAGCTGCTGCCGGGCCTGTTTCACCTCTGCAGTTCGGGCTTCATCCCCGGCTGCCGGATCATCGGCGTTTCGCTCGACGAACTCGACACCGAGGGCTTCCGCGCCGCCGCGCGCAGCGCGCTCGACGAATTCGGCAGCCGCAAGGTCCTGCCGGCCGCGTGGGACGCCTTCGCGGGGATCCTCGACTACGTGCCGCTGTCGGGCGGTGCGCAGGCGCTCAGGCGAGCGGTGGAGCGCGCCGAGAGCTCGCTCGGCGCACCCGAATGCCGGCGCCTGCACTACCTGAGCGTGCCGCCGAGCGCAGCCCTGTCGGTGGTGCGCATGCTGGGTGCGGCCGAACTGGTCGAGCGCTCGCACATCGTGATGGAGAAGCCCTTCGGCACCGACCTGGCGAGCGCGGTGATCCTCAACAGGCAATTGCACGAGGTGTTCGACGAGGAGCAGATATTCCGCATCGACCACTTCCTCGGCAAGGAGCCGGCCCAGAACATCCTGGCCTTCCGTTTCGCCAACGGCCTGTTCGAGCCGATCTGGAACCGCAACTTCATCGACCACGTGCAGATCGACGTGCCCGAGACCCTCGGGCTGGGCAAGCGTGCGGGCTTCTACGAGCAGACCGGCGCCTACCGCGACATGGTGGTGACGCACCTGTTCCAGATCCTCGGCTTCATGGCGATGGAGCCGCCCACCGCGCTCGAACCGGCGCCGATCAGCGAGGAGAAGAACAAGGTCTTCCGCAGCATGCTGCCGATCGTGCCGGCGGACGTGGTGCGCGGGCAGTACAGCGGCTACCGCCAGGAGGAGGGCGTCGACCCCGACTCCGACACCGAGACGTTCGTCGCGCTCAAGTGCCACATCGACAACTGGCGCTGGGCCGGCGTGCCCTTCTTCCTGCGCACCGGCAAGCGACTGGCCGAGGGGCAGCGCATCATCTCCATCGCCTTTCGCGAACCGCCCAAGAGCATGTTCCCGCCCGGCTCCGGGGTCGGCGCGCAGGGGCCGGACCACCTGACCTTCGACCTGGCCGATGCGTCGAAGATGTCGCTGTCCTTCTACGGCAAGCGGCCCGGGCCGGGCATGCGGCTGGACAAGCTGAGCCTGCAGTTCGCGATGCGCGACACCGGGCTGGTCGGCGAGGTGTTGGAGGCCTACGAGCGCCTGATCCTGGACGCCATGCGCGGCGACCGCACCTTGTTCACGACCGCCGAGGGCATCGAACGCCTGTGGCAGGTGTCGACGTCGCTGCTCGAAACGCCGCCGCCGGTGCGGCTCTACGAACCGGGCTCCTGGGGACCGAAGGCGATCCACCAGCTGATCGCGCCGCACGCCTGGCGGCTGCCTTTCGAGCGCGTCTGGCGGGATCCGAACAAGGCGGGCAGCTGAGGCCGGACCCAGGGGCGGAAGGCGCCTCGTACCCACGACCTGAGTAGGCACACTGGCGCTGGCGGCCGTGGCAACGATACTGGGCCCCTCGGAGAATGGAGGTCGCGTATGGCTCAGCATGCAATCACGGCGGTCCACTACGCGGGCGACAAGATCGACCTCGTGGCGGTTCATCCGGTCCTGGACAAGGAGTTCGGTTCGACCGGGCTGGCGCTGGGAGCGGCGCAGCGGATCAGCGTCGGCGAATGCGCCGACCTGCTGGCGGCCGGCGAGGAGGTCTGCCTCGCGCGGCGGACCGAAAACCACGCCTGGGAGATCGTTTGCGATGTCGAACTGCTGCCCGGCCGGCGCGAGATCACCGGCGTCGACATCGTGAATCGGCCCAACGACGCCTTGCGGAGCATGCCCAGCTGGGGATAGCGGGGCGCTTCAGGGATTCGCGCGCGTCAGGAGACACGGCTCTCGACCATTGTTGCGTCGAAGCGACAGATCGCGCGTGCGACTTCGAGCGCCTTGCGGCTGGCCAATCCCCCCCATCTCGCGGCTGGTGGCCGCCGTTTGACTCAGGTTTTCTTCCGACTTGCCTCGTCCATCCAAGGCGTGCGCGTGCTTGACCTGATCCGAGTCTGACCATAAAAATGTGATAAACGTATAACTATGTAACTTTCCGCGGGCGCTCCAGAACCCGCGCCAGGAGGGCCCATGAGGAAAATCGCCGGCATCGCTTGCGCTGCCATGCTCTTGAGCGCCTGTTCGACAGGGCCGCAGCGACCGCCTGCCGGCCCGGGCTCGGGCGTGGGCGCGGCCTACGTGCCGATGGTCGAGCCAGGTCCTGCCAGCGGCCCGCCGGGGGGCGCGTCCTATGAGACGCTGGTCGCCAAGTGTCAACGCGAGGCGAGCGGCCTGCCGTTCATCAAGACCGAGGACCATGACGCCGCCCTGATCGTGGTCGGCGTCGGCGTGGGTGCCGCGATCGGTTGGAACATCGGGCACACGTACTGGGACGATCGCGCGTTCGCCATCCCCCTCGTCGCCGCCGCGTCGCTGCCCATCGCGGGGCTCATGGGCCTCTTTGCCCAGTGGGTGTATTCGCCCCAGACGGCTGTCTGGCGCAAGAAGCAGGAGACGCAGGTCGCCAACTGCATGGCCCGCTCCGGCTACAAGAACGTCGACCCCACGGTCCTCGTGACCTGGCTTGCGGTGCCGGCGAGCAGCATGGCGACCCGACCGACCGGGCGCGACACCTTCACGGCGGAGAAGCTGGCGAAATCCCGCAACTGCGCGGCCACGCCGATGGCCACGCTGGTCGCCAAGGGACCGGGCTTCGAAGACTATCGCGTCGCCTGCACGAACGCGCCCGAGATCGCCATCCATTGCGAGTTCGGCCAGTGCCGGGCCAGCAGCGACTACGCCGCCCGATAGGCCGATGGCGCCATTGCATACCGACGGCCGCACGGAACCGACCCTCGGCGCCGAGCCCGTCGCCCGCCCGCCGCTTCCCCGCGCGGCGGCGTCAGAGGAGGCGCGCGAGTTCTACGAACTCGCCATCGGCGAGAAGAATCGCGACTACTACCTGCGGCGTTTCGAGGAATTCGACCGGGAGGGGACTCGCCTGGGTTGGCACTGGCCCGCCTTCTTCTTCACTTTCTGGTGGCTCATGTACCGCAAGATGTGGGGCAAGGCGGCGTTGTACTTCCTGCTGCCCAGCATCATCGGCGCCGCCATCGGCGCGGTCGCCATCACGGCCCCGGGGTTCGCGGTGCTGGCGTACTGCATCTACCTGCTGGGCCTGTTCGTCATCCCGCCCCTGATCTCGAACGGGGGCTACTACCGCCACTGCCAGAAGCTCATCGCGAGTGCCCGCCACACGAGCAGCAACCCGCAGGCCCAGTTCGCGCTGCTGGCAAGAAAAGGCGGCACGAGCAACATCGCTCTGATCCTGCTGGCGATCATGGCCATCGGCGCCGGCATCGGCATCCTGGCGGCCATCGCGCTGCCCGCCTACCAGGACTACACGGTCCGGGCGAAGGCCGCGAACGCCCTGCGCCACGGCAAGGCCGCGGCCGCCGCGGTCGGCGAGCACTACGAGACCCGGCGCACGCTGCCGGGCAGCCTGGCCGCCGTCCAGTTCGGCCCGCCGCTGCCGCCCGAGCTCCAGGACGTGCAGTTGAACACCTCCAATGGCGTCATCCGCCTGGTGCTCTCGAGCGGACCCGCGAACGGGCGGACGTTCCAGCTGGTTCCGTCCGCGGACACCGGCGGCCGCGTCAGGTGGACCTGTCAGTCCGTGGACATGAAGCCGAAGCTGCTGCCGGCCGAGTGCCGGCCTTGAGCCGGTCAGACCAGGCGTGCCTGGATCAGAAGGGCCACGGCGATCAAGGCGCTTATCGTGCCGATCCCCAGCGCGATGCTGCGGGCCTTCCGCCGGGCCGCTCGGCGCCGTCGGTCGCCGATTTCCTCCAGCCGATCGAGCACCGATGCGATCAATGCGTCGTCTTCTTCGGGGTGGGCCAGGCGCTCTTCGACCGCCAACGCCTGCAGCCTGTCGATTGCTTCCCGTCGTTCATTCAGCATGGTGGCATTCTGAAGCATGCGCCGCTTGCTATCGCGTGACGTAGTACGCAGAGAACTGATCGGAGCTGTGCGTGCAGCGCTGAAACCCGACGCGCAGAAGCCAGCCTTCGAACCTCGGGCTGGCGATGTTCTCGAGGTAGAGCACGCGGGCCTGCAGGCCATCGCTGCCTTCGAGGAAGCGATCGACCAGCCGCGCGAAATAGCCTTGGCCTCGGGCGTCCTTGGCGACCTGGATGTGGGCCAGGCAGAGCGCCGGCTCTCCCGGCGTGGAGGCCTTGAACCAGGAATAGCGCATGTACGCCTGCAGCGCCGCGCTCGTGTACCAGCGCGAGACGACGTCCTGCGCCTGGGGGATGCTGGCCTCGAACCGTGCGAGCCATGCGAAGTAGAGGTCCAGATCGGCCTCCGGTTTGGTCGTGCAGTCCATGGACCCATCGTAGCGGGCGTTGGCGGGCGGGTATTGCGCTGCAGCAACACCGGCGCCTTCGGAAAGCGGTTTCTGGCCTGGGGACTTTCCCCAGCCGCAAATGCCCGCTGGCGTCTCTTTGGCACCCTCACTTGCGCCAGAACGAGGGGGTCAGCAAGGCGATGAAGCTGAGCAATTCGAGCCGGCCAAGCACCATGGCGAAGGTGCAGACCCAGACCTGGAAATCGGTGAGGACGCTGAAGTTGCCGGCCGGCCCGACGCTGCCGAGCCCGGGGCCGGTGCAGTTCACGCTGGCCAGCACCGCACTGAAGGCGGTGACCGGGTCGAGGTCGCTCAGCACCAGCAGCATGCTCAACGAGATCGTCGTCACGCCATAGACCAGCATGAAGGCCAGCACCGAGAAGATCACGCGGTGGTCGACCACCATCGCGCCGAGCGTCACCGGCTGCACTGCGCGCGGATGCACGAGGCGCGTCATCTCGCGCCGCGCCTGCTTCACCAGGATCAGCACCCGCACCATCTTGATGCCGCAGCCGGCCGAGCCGGCACTGGTCGCCACGCTTGACAGCAGCAGCATGAAGAGCGGTGCGAACACCGGCCAGGCCAGGTAGTCGACGATCGCGAAGCCGGTCGTGCTGCCGACCGAGATGGCGTGGAACATGCCGTAGCGCAACGCATCCACGGGTCCGTAGACGCCCTTGGCCAACAGCACCAGCGCCACCACCAGGCCGCCGCCGACCAGCGCGGCGAGCGTGCCGCGCAACTCCGGGTCGCGCCAGAAGCCGCGCCAGTGGCCCTTTCGCAAGGCGATGAAATACAGCGCGAAGTTGCAGCTGGCCGCAAGCATGAAAATCACGGCGATGCCCTCGAGCAGCGGCGACGCGAAGTACGCGAAGCTCGCATCGTGCGAGGAGAGCCCGCCCAGGCTCACGGTCGTGAACATGTGCATCATCGCGTCGATGGCGCTCATGCCGCCGGCCCAGTAGGCCAGGAAGCAGGCGGCCGAGAAGGTGGCGTAGATGCCCCACAGCCCTTTGGCTGTTTCCTTGACCCGCGGCGTCAGCTTGCTGTCCTTGATCGGGCCGGCCACCTCGGCCTTGAAGAGCTGGCTGCCGCCGACGCCCAGCAGCGGCAGGATGGCCACCGCCAGCACCAATATCCCCATGCCGCCGAGCCATTGCAGGAAGGTGCGCCAGACGTTGATCGACACCGGCAGCGCGTCCAGCCTGGCGAGCACCGTCGCCCCGGTGGTCGTGAGGCCCGACACCGACTCGAAGTACGCGTGCGTGAAGTTGATCGGCCGCCCGATGTCGTTCAGGGCCCACATCATCGGCAGGGTGGCGAACAGCGGCAGCAGCACCCAGGTGAGCGACACCAGGAAGATGCCGTGGCGCGGCTGCAGTTCGCGCTTGTAGCGGCGCAGGCCGCCCCACAAGGCCGCCCCGCAGGCGAACGAGATCGCCGCCGAAAAGGCCCACACATGGCGCAGGCCGTCGGCGTGCGTCCAGGAAATGATCCACGGCACGAACATGCCGAGCGAGAAAAAGGTCAGCAGCGCGCCGAGCACGCGCAGCACCGGGAAGAAGTCGCTCATCGAAAAGGGCCGCTGCCGTCAGAAGAAGGTGGCGCTGACGCGGAACAGCTTTTCCACGTCGCGCACCTGGCGCTTGCGAGGCACGAAGATCACAACATGGTCGTTGCTCTCGATCAGGGTGTCGCCACGCGCGATGATGACCTGCGCCGGCGTCGGCGGCGCCCCGCCGGCCGGGGCCGCGCCTTCGCCGATCTCGGGCAGGCCGCGCATCACCAGGCCGAACTGCGCCCCCTTGGGCAGCTGGATCTCCGAGATCCTGCGGCCGACCACGCGCGAGGTCTTGCGGTCGCCGCGCGCCACGATCTCCAGCGCCTCGGCCACGCCGCGGCGCAGGCTGTGCACTGCCTGCACGTCGCCCTGCCGGACATAGGCGAGCAGTTCGCCGAGCATGGTCTGCGCGGGCGACAGCGCGATGTCGATCTGCGTGCCGTGCATCAGGTCGGCATAGCTGCGCCGGTTGATCAGCGCCAGCACGCGGCGCGCGCCCAGCCGCTTGGCCAGCAGGCTGGCCATGATGTTGTCCTCGTCGTCGCTGGTGAGGGAGAGGAACAGGTCGATGCCCTCGATGCCTTCGTCTTCCAGCAGGTCCTCGTCGGTGCCGTCGCCGTGCAGCACCAGCACGCTGCTCGGCAGTTCGGCGGCCAGCTGCACGCAGCGCGCGTGGTCGTGTTCCAGCACCTTGATCTGGTAGGGCCGGCCGGTTTCGACCAGCTGCCTGGCGAGCCGCAGCCCGACCCGGCCGCCGCCCGCGATCATGATGCGTTCGACGCCGCGCTGCTTTGCCCGGTCGTCACGGTGCAGCGCCGACAGCACCAGGGGCAGGTGCTCGCGTGCCGACAGCACGAAGACCTCGTCGCCGGGTTCGATCAGGGTCTGGCCGTCGCAGACGATGAAGCGATCGGGCTCGTTGTCGAGCCGGCGGTAGATGCCCACGATGCGCATGTCGGCGCCGGGCACCCGTTCGCCCAGCTCGGCGATGCTGTGGCGCACCAGCGGTGCGCCCGCCACCGCGCGCACCGCCACCAGGCAGGCCAGCCCGTTGGCGAACTCGCGCACCTGCAGCGCCTCGGGGTACTCGACCAGCTTGCCGATATAGCGCGTGAGCGATTCCTCGGGGCAGATCACGCAGTCGACCGCGAAGCCGTCCTTGCCGAGCAGCGGACTGTCTTCCTTGTAGGCGTTGGAGCGCACGCGCGCGATGCGCGTCGGGATGCCGAACACCTGGTAGGCCACCTTGCAGCAGACCAGGTTGGTCTCGTCCTGCGCGGCGCAGGCGATCAGCATGTCGCAATCGCGGGCACCGGCCTCGGCCAGCACGTCGGGCTCGATGCCGCTGCCCACCACGCCGCGCAGCTCGAACCGTTCTTCGAGCTCGCGCAGACGCGCCGCGTCGGTGTCGATGACGGTGATGTCGTTGCTCTCCGACACGAGCGTGCCGGCCACGCTCTCGCCGATCCGGCCGGCGCCGAGGATGATGATTTTCAAGTGATGTGGTCTCCCGGCAGGCTTTATACGCTGTAAGGCGGCGCGCGAAGAGTGACCGCGGCATTTCCGAAATGACCCACGCGCGCCCTGCCTAGAATCCCGCGATGGATACTCGCCAGATGCGCTGCATCGTCGCGATCGCCGAATGCGGCAGCCTCACCCGCGCCGCCGAGCGGCTGGGGCTGGCGCAGCCGGCCTTGACGCAGACCCTCAATCGGCTCGAGGGCGAGATCGGCGCGAAGCTGTTCGAGCGCAGCCGGCGCGGGGCGGCGCTGACCGAGGCGGGCCTGGCCATCGTCGAGGACCTGCGGGCCGCGCTGGCCCACGGCGATGCGGCCGCCGAACGCGCGCGCGCCATGGGCGCCGGCCGGGCCGGGCGGCTGACCATCGGCTTCGTCACCCACGCGGTCTACGAGGTGCTGCCGCGGGCGCTGCGCCGGCTGCACGTGGAGCATCCGCAGCTGGACGTGGTGCTGCGCGAGATGAGCAACGCCGAGCAGGTCGACGCGCTCGAGGGCGGGCGCATCGACCTCGCGCTGCTGCATCCCCCGGTGCCGGTCACGGCCCGGGTGCACGAGCGGCGGCTGGGTGAGGAAGCGATGGTGGTGGCGCTGCCGGCGGACCATGAACTGGCGGCCGACGGCTGCGTGTCGATGGCCGAGATCGCCGCCCACGGCCTGGTGTGGTTCCCGGCCCAGCAGATGCCGCTGCTGCGCACGCTGATGCTCGGTGCCTTCCGCAGCGCGGGCCTCGACCTGCGCGTGCGGCAGGACGCCAACCGCACCCTCACCGTGCTGGCCTGCGTGGCCGCCGGCCTGGGCTGGTCGCTGCTGCCGAGCTCGGTGCGCTCGCTGCAGCACGCCGGCGTGCGCTATGCGCAGGTGCGCGACGGCGCGGCGCTGCCGTCCTTCGAACTGGCGGCGATGTGGCTGGCGCGTTCGCGGCCGACCTTCGCCGATACCTTCGCCGCCATGCTGGCGGACTGAGGCTCCGAGCTCAATCCATCTGGATCTTGTGCGCCCGCGCCAGTTGGCCCCACTTGGCGATCTCCGCGCGGCGGAAGGCGTCGAGCTCGGCCGGCCCGGCAGCGACCACTTCGGCGCCGGTGGCCTCGAGGCGCTGGCGGATCTCGGGCTCCTTGAGCAGCGCCGAGAACTCCTTCGTCAGCCGATCGACCACCGGCGCCGGGGTGCCCGCGGGCACGAAGACCGCGTTCCACTCGTAGACCTCGTAGCCCGGCAGTCCCGATTCGGCCACCGTCGGCAACTGCGGCAGCACCGGCGAGCGCGCCTTGCCCGTGACCGCCAGCGGCCGCAGCTTGCCGGACTGGATGTACGGCAGGCTCGACGCCAGGCTGGCGAAGAACACCGGCACCTGGCCGGCCATCACGTCGGTCAGCGCCGGGCCGCCGCCCTTGTAGGCCACGTGGGTCATGCGCACGCCGGCCATGGCGCTGAACTGCTCGGCCGCCAGGTGCTGGGCCGAGCCGTTGCCGGACGAGGCGTAGTTGATCTCGCCCGGCCTGGCGCGGGCCTGCGCGACCAGGTCCTGCACGCTGCGGATCGGTGCCGCCGGATTCACCACCAGCACGTTGGGCACTTTCACCAGCAGCGACACCGGCGCCAGGTCGCGCAGCGTGTCGAAGGGCATCTTGCTGCGCAGCGCCGGGTTCTGGGCATGGCTGGAGGCATCGAGCATCAGCGTGTAGCCATCGGGCGCGCTCTTGGCCACCAGGTCGCCGCCGATCGCGCCGCCGGCGCCGCCGCGGTTGTCGACCACCACCGGCTGGCCGAGCCGGCTCGACAAGGAGGGCGCGATGATGCGCGCCACCGCGTCGACCGTGCCGCCGGGCGGGTAGGTCACGACCAGCCTGATCGGGCGGCTGGGCCAGCCTTGGGCTTGGGCTGGGGACTGCACCGCCAGCGCTGCGAGCAGCAGGACGGCGCCGGCCCCGGCCAGGCAGCGCCGGCGCGAGATGTCATCGGGCATGAAGGTCTCCCTCTTGATCGAATTTGAAGAGCCGGGCCGGCGTGTCGACCAGGATCCGCTGCCGGGCGGCGGCGTCGGGCACCCAGTCGGCGAGCGCCGCCTGGGCGGCCGTGTAGTCGACCCATTCGCGATGCTCGGTGTGGGGCCAGTCGCTGCCCCACAGCAGGCGCCCGGCGCCGAAGGCGCGCAGCAGCCGCTCGGCGGCCGCGCGGGCCTGCGGCGCCGAGGGCACTGGCCAGTTGCGGTAGGCGGCCGAAAGCTTGACCCAGGTCCGGCCGCCGGCGGCCGCGGCCAGCAGCCAGGCCTGGCCGGCGTCGGCCAGGGCACCGGGGCGGCCGAAATGGTCCACCACCAGCTTGCAGCCGGCATCGAGCACGGGCTGTCCGGCCTGGGCCAGCGCCTGCGAGTCGCGATGCAGCTCGACATGCCAGTCGAGCGCGCGCACGCGCGCGAACAGGCGCTGCCAGGCCGGGCGTGAAAAGTCGGGGATCGGCAGGCCGACCAGGTTCAGCCGGATCCCGCAGATGCCGCCGTCGGCCAGCGCCTGCAGGGCGAGGTCGTCGGCCTCGGGGTCGACCACGGCGACGCCGCGCAGCCGCCGCGGCCGGGCCCGGATCGCATCGAGCAGGAACCGGTTGTCGGTGCCCAGGAAGCTCGGCTGCACCAGCAGCGCATGCGAGACGCCGTGGGCATCGAGCAGGGCGCTGAAGTCGGCCGGCGTGGCGTCGTAGTCCGGCGCGTGGCGGCGCTGGGGCGCCAGCGGCAGCCCGCGCACGAACACGTGGGCGTGGCTGTCGATGGCGGTGACCGCCGCCGGCGCGGCCTCAGGCATAGCGGCGCTCGAGCGCGTCGAACGCGCTCTTGCGCACCAGCGCCTGGCGCTCGGCGAAGGTCGCGACCAGGCCGCTGGATTCGTCGAGCCGGCCGTCCCGCTGCAGCGCCTGCAGCGCCTGCTGCATGCCGTGCACCGCACCCTGCAGCGCGGCATTGGCGTAGAGCACCATGCCGAAGCCCATGGCGCTGAAGTCGCTCGCGGCCAGGGTCGGTGTCTTGCCGCCGATCACCACGTTGACCAGCTGAGGGCAGGCGATCTCGCGTGGGATCCGGCGCAGCGCGTCGAGCGATTCGGGCGCCTCGACGAAGGTCAGATCGGCGCCGGCCTCCGCATAGGCCACGGCACGCGCGATCGCGGCGTCGATGCCCTCCACGGTGGCGGCATCGGTGCGCGCGATCACCAAGAAGTCGGGATGCAGGCGGGCATCGACCGCGGCCCGGACCTTGCCGGCCATCTCCTGCGTCGGCACCAGGGCCTTGCCCTCGAAGTGGCCGCATTTCTTGGGGCTGGCCTGGTCCTCGAGCTGGATCGCGTTGGCGCCGGCGCGCTCGAGCGTGCGCACGCTGTGGCGCACGTTGAGCGCGTTGCCGAAGCCGGTGTCGGCGTCGACGATGATCGGCAGCGCCACCGCGTCGCGGATCGCCGCCGTGTGCTGCGCGATGTCGGCCAGGCCGACGAAGCCGAGGTCGGGCAGGCCGTAGAAGGTGTTGGTCAGGCCGGCGCCGCTCAGGTAGACGGCTTCGAACCCGAGCTGCTCGATCACGCGCGCCGCCAGCGCGTTGGCGGCGCCCGGCACCATCAGCCCGCGCCGGGCCTCGACCTTGCGGCGCAGCGCCGTGCCGGGATGGAGCGTCTCCACCTCATTCGTCCTTCATGCCGGTGGCCTTGACCACCGCGCCGAGGCGCGCGCGCTCTTCGTCGACGAAGCGGACGAAGGAGGCCCGGGTGCCGCCGATCGGCTCGATGCCCAGGCCCTTGAGGCGCTCGGCGATGGCCGGCGTCTTCATGGCCGAATCGACTGCCGCGCTCATCTTGTCGAGGATCGCCGGCGGCGTGCCCTTGGGCGCGTGGATGCCGGCCCAGTGCGCGATGCGCAGGTCGCCATAGCCCTGCTCGGTCGCGGTGGAGAGGTCGGGGTAGGCCGAGATCCGGCTGGTCCAGGTGTCGGCCAGAGCCTTCAGCTTGCCGCTCTTGAGATACGGCAGGGCGACGATGCTGGCCTCCGAGGTGGCCTCGACCTGCTTGCCGAGCACCGCCGTGATCGATTCGGAGCCGCTCTTGTAGGGCACGATGTCGAGCTTGGCGCCGTACTTCGTCTGCAGCACGCCCGAGACGAAGTGCGGCGTGCTGCCGGTGCCGGCGGTGGCCCAGTGGAAGCCTTCGCCGGTCTTCGAGGCGGCGATGAATTCCTTCAGGTTCTTGTACGGCGCATCGGCCGGCACCAGCACCACCGAGGGCGCCAGGCCGATCATCGCCACCGGCTCCAAGTCGGCGTCCTTGTAGGGCATCGACTTCTTGATCATGCTGTTGGAGATCACGCCGGCGGCGCTGATCAGGAAGGTGTAGCCGTCGGGCGCCGACTTGGCGACCACGTCGGCACCCAGCGTGGTGCCGCCGCCGGGCTTGTTCTCGATCACGATCGGCTGGCCCAGCGCCTTGGAGGCGCCCTCGGCGGCGGCGCGCGCCATCAGGTCGTTGGCGCCGCCGGCCGAGAACGGCACGATCAGCCGGATCGGCTTGGTCGGCCAGGCGGCCGGCGCCGCCTGCGCCCAGGCGGCACTGCCGGCCGAGGCGGCGGCGAGGGCCGTGGCGACGAAGGTGGCGGCAAAGGTGCCGCGAAGGGAATGGGTCATGGTGTCTCCGGTTGTTCGGCCGCGCATGGCCGCGCGGCCCGGCCAAGTATCGGCAGGTCGCCAGCCCATGGGAACGCCTTGGCGGGTTGCTTTTTCATAAGCGGCGCTTATGCAACACTCGCTGCTCGGCTTCGCCATCTTCCCCCGTTCGTCATGACCTCGCAGCTTCTGTCCGCCACGATCTCCTCCAGCGCCAATGGGCGCGCCATCGTCACGATGGTCGCCGCAATGGCCTGCTTCGTGCTCAACGACGCGCTGGTCAAGCATGTGAGCCAGTCCATGGCCTCGGTGCAACTGGTCTTCCTGCGCGGGCTGATGGCTTCGGCGCTGGTCTTGCTGGTTGCCCACCGCCTGGGCGCGCTGCGGCAGGCGGGCGCCTTGCTGCATCCGCGGGTCGCGCTGCGCGCCGCGGTCGACGCCTGCGCGACCCTGTTGTACCTGCTGTCGCTGTTCCGGCTGCCGATCGGCAACGCGACGGCGATCAACCTCGCGGCGCCGCTGTTCATGACCGTGTTCGCGGTGCTCTTCATGGGCGAGCGCGCCGGCCGGGCACGCTGGTCCGCCGTCGTGCTGGGCTTCGCCGGCGTGCTGTGCGTCGTGCAGCCCAGCGGAGACGGCTTCAACGCCTGGTCCCTGCTGTGCCTGCTCGGCACGCTGTTCCACGCCACGCGCGACCTGTTGACGCGGCGCATCGACCCTGTCATTCCGTCGATCATCATCACACTGGCCACGGCATTGGCCGTCACCTTGCTGGCGGGCTGCCTGACGCTGTTCAGCGGCTGGCCGCCGTTCGCGCCGGGCGACCTGGCCCTCTTGGGGGTCGCGGCCGCCTTCCTGGCCACCGGCTATTTCCTGCTGGTGCAATGCATGCGCGCCGGTGAGGTCTCGCTGACGGCACCGTTTCGCTATTCGGCCGTGCTGTTCGCCATGCTGCTGGGCTACGCCGTGTGGGACGAGGTCCCCAGCGGGTGGGCCTGGCTGGGCATCGCGCTGCTCGTCGGCTCGGGCCTCTACATGCTGAACAGCGAACGGGGCCGCCTGCGGGCGGCCGCGCTGGACGCCCAGCCTGAGTGACGACTAAGAACTTATCCGTAAATAGGTAAACTATCGATCCGAGCCGCATTGGGCGCGGCGATGGATCGAGATCTTGGCGAAACGTGTTGAGTCGTGGGTGGTGACCGATGAGTTCTGGCAGCGTGTGGAGCCGCTGATTCCTGCGCGCTCGGCGGCAGACAAGATCTATGTGCGCAAGCCAGGGGCTGGCCGGCCACCAAAGCCGGCTCGACTGGTGTTCGAAGCAATCGTCTACGTGCTGCGCACGGGCTGCCAGTGGAAGGCGCTGCCCAAAGAGCGCTTCGGAAGCGCAAGCGCCATCCACAAGCGATTTCTTGAGTGGGAAGCCTCGGGATTCTTCGAAGCTCTGTGGAAGGCGGGCTTGGCCGAGTACGACCAGATGGAGGGCATTGCCTGGCGCTGGCAGAGCGTCGACGGCGCGATGATGAAGGCGCCGCTGGCACAGGAAACCGTCGGCCCCAACCCGACGGATCGGGGGAAAAAAAGGCAGCAAGCGCCACCTGTTGGTGGACGGCCGTGGC
>NZ_JAUJZH010000027.1 GCF_030486595.1 Variovorax ginsengisoli
AACAAAGACCCATCGTGACCGCCACTTCTACAATCTGAACGCGCAACTCAACACGCATGACGACCGGTCACGATGCCGCGGAATCGTCGGTCACGTTCGCCGGAATACGCAGTCAACGCGGCCACGCTAGCAACTGACGCGTTTGGCAATGCGTTGGGCGATACCTTCGATGAACTGCGAGTCCGCAGATCATCGTGGCAGTGGTGGCTGTCGTCGTCGCGTGCTACACGGCTGGCGCAGCATTTTCCTTCATCGGCCCGGCCACGGTTGGCACTACCGGAGGTGTCCTCGCGAAGTTGAGAATTCTGTCAAAAACCAATACTTTTGTTGCCAAATGATGCAGTGACCTGTACTATTTCCCGGGGGCGAGCAGCGGCCCGGAGCGTTCGTGCAATACGAATACAAAACAAAGAATCGAGGAGAGTCTTATGTGCTTGGACTTCCGTCTGCCGTCATCATCCTATCGCCGGCTTGTCGGACGTGAAGGAAGAGGCAACAAGTTTGCCGGCAGTCATCCTGCTAGTGCACATCCCCAACTACCGCCCGGGCAATGGGCTGGACCTTGATTGCTCACACTGCGACGCCGCTTTTCAATGACATGAATATTGGCGGCGTCGATCCATTGCTCTCATGGACCCCGGAGACGCTGCGTGTTTAGCCGCGTGAAGTCAAAACAACGCGTTAAAGACGAGCAACTTCCGCAGTTTCGAATCACAACTCAGAGCGACCGCGCGGCGCTAACTAACTAACTATGAGAGGGTCCCGGAGGGTATGAAGAACTCGATCTTGAGGCGAGCGTCGCTGCTCGCGGGCGTTCTTGCGTCCTTGTTGGCGGCGTGCGGAGGAGGAGGAGGAGGAAGCGGCGGTGCATTCAATCCTGTCGGCTCAGCTGGAACGGCAAGCGGAACATCACAGTCCGTCGCGAGCCTGTCCGGAATTTTGTGTGTGAGGCATAGCATGTCAAAGAGGAGCATGTATGCCAAGCAGGAAGACGACGAAGGCGGCGGCCGCCGCCGCGGCGGCGCTGCCGTCGATTCCCAAAGAACTGATTGACCAGTTCGTGAAGGGGCCCATGAGCGCCGAGGCAGTCCAGGCTGCCTCGATGGCGTTCAAGAAGGCGCTGATCGAGCGTGCCCTGGGCGCGGAGCTGTCGCATCACCTGGGCTACCCGCCAGGTGCAGCGAAGGCCGAAGACGCCAGCAACCACCGCAACGGCGCCAGCGGCAAGACCGTGCTGACCGAGGATGGTCCGCTGCGCATCGAGGTGCCACGCGACCGGGAGGGTTCGTTCGAGCCGGTCCTGATCCCAAAGCACGAGCGGCGCTTCACCGGCTTCGACGACAAGATCGTGGCCATGTACGCCCGGGGCATGACGGTGCGCGAGATCCAGGGTTTCCTCGCCGAGCAATACGGCACCGAGGTCAGCCCCGAGTTCATCAGCTCGGTCACCGACGCCGTGATGGCCGAGGTCGGCGCCTGGCAGTCGCGCCCGCTCGAGCCGATGTACCCGGTGATCTTCTTCGACGCGCTGCGCGTGAAGATCCGCGAAGAGGCCGTGGTGCGCAACAAGGCCATCTACCTGGCCCTGGGCGTGCTGCCCGACGGCACGCGCGACATCCTGGGTCTGTGGATCGAGAACACCGAGGGTGCCAAGTTCTGGATGAAGGTCTTCAACGACCTGAAGACGCGCGGCGTGGGTGACATCCTGATTGCCGTCACCGACGGCCTCAAGGGCATCGGGGAGGCGCTCGGCGCAGTGTTCCCTGCCACCACGCTGCAGACGTGCATCGTGCACTTGATCCGCAACAGCCTGGACTATGCGAGCTGGAAGGACCGCAAGCTGCTCGCCGCAGCACTTCGCCCGGTGTACACGGCGCCCAGCGCCGAGGCCGCCCAAGAGGCGCTGGACGCGTTCGAGCGCAGCCCTTGGGGGCAGAAGTTCCCCACCGTCACGGCGGCGTGGCGCCGTGCCTGGGACCGAGTCATTCCGTTCTTCGCCTTCCCGCCGGCCGTGCGTCGCGTGGTCTACACGACCAATGCCATCGAGAGCGTGCACAGCCGGCTGCGCAAGATCATCAAGACCCGAGGCCACTTCCCGGGCGACGACGCCGCCACCAAGCTCATCTGGCTGGCGCTGCGCAACATCACAGCCGATTGGGGCCGCGCGGCAAAGGAATGGCGAGACGCCATGAACCAGTTCGCGATACTCTACGAAGAGCGATTCACGCAGCCCCTGCACGGTGGCACAAGATCATGAGGTCGAGCATGAGTACATCGCTCAACCGGGGCGCCTCCGGCGGCCTGGCAGGGGCCTTGAAGAGAGAGAAAAAACTAGTCAAACCGAATCAACCAACCGCCTCACACACAGAAATTCGGACACCCCCTCCGTCGCAAATCCGCAGTCAGCGACCAGTCCTCAGACTGGAGTCAATCCGGCTTCGACCGGTGAGGTGCCAACCAACGAGACCCCGCAACCCTCGGTACTCGATAGCGCTTTTTCTACGGTCAACCTCAGGATCACCAAAGCCTACCCAGCCAAGATTGAGCAAACCTTCTACGAAGGCGAACGCCAGCTTCAATATTCACCCAGTTCGTTCAGCCCCTGGCTCGACTTTGAAGGTGATATGTCTCTGATCATTGGTCCCCCGTCGATACCCAAGCTGTACCTGGCTCTTGAAGACCCCGCAGGCAGGCTCTTCAGAAATGAAGTGGTCGAGGCGCTCTGGGGAGGGTCCACCATGCCGCCGCGTGGAACCATGACCAGCAACCTGAAGAAAAACGCCACGCTGATAGAGCCTCCAACGGGAAGATACACAGGAGAAATCCTTCTCTACGCGTGCATGGACGCGCGCTGCAGCGTCCGGTTCGAGAACGCGCCGATCAAGGTGCCCTACGACGTCATCGTCAAGCCGAATACAAGATTCGTCGAGACAGGGACGTCGCAGATCGCCGTGTCCATTCCATTTTCGAGAGCGTCGTCGCAGTTTTCAGTTCAGGTCATCATTCGTGGTGATTCGGTTGCGTGGCCGCCGGATCCCCTGAAGTATGAACTGACCGATCCACGGGTCTTGCCCGATGCGAAAGCCGTGATGGGGCCAGTACCCAACAACAATCTCGGTGTCGGACAGTTGGACGTCACCGTCCCCGGGATGACCCCTGGTGGCACCTACAAGCTGGCCTACCAAATCGGTGGGCGGATCATGACGATCAACTTGGCGGTGGTAGCGAATCCCGCCGAAGCTTACGCTTTCGAGCCCACGAGCATGATTGTCGAGGCGCCCGCCAATCCTGGCGCTGCGGGTGCCTCCTACTCGGAGGTCAAGCGGTTGAAGGTGTCCTATGGTGAGGGCACGATGACCTACGCGGGTGTCGACTTCCTGGACGCGAACGGTACGCCCACCGCGCCTCCGATCAACTTCAGGCCTTCGGGCGCGCAGAGCACCTTCAATGTGAGCGCGGGCAGTTCGGGAGCCATCCTTGGGTCAGAGCTCCCTTTCTCGGTCCTAGCCTGCAACTTTCCGACTGTAGGGGCAGGGGCGGTCTGCATTCCCTTCGGCACCTACCCGGTGCGAATGCGCTTCAACCATGCGGTGAACGGTGTCGTGAAAGAGGTGTACTACCCCATCACGCTGATCGTCAGGCCGTGGTCCGCTTGAGGTGTTGGGCGAGGTCATGGCCAGCGAGAACTCGGGCGCGGGCGGCGGGCGTGGGCGCGGCGGAGCCATTGAATGACCTGCCGGATCACTGCGCGACCCAGTGGTCCATTGAAAGGACGCATTCGACGCTTGGAAGTGGCTGGGTGGACATGGCGGACGCCATGACACACAAAAGGTATCTTTGGTTGTCTACAACAAATGAAATGAGCGGACGCGTATGCGACCGCCATGAGGGGCGAGAGGGTTTATGACAGATTTCCTTACTAGGCGCAGGCCGATGCTCGCAAGCCTGCTGCTGGGCATTGCCATGTCGGGATGTGGAGGAGGAGGCGGCGGCGGCGGGGGCGCTGCCCCGATCTCGATGCCGGCCTCGGGCTCGCCGACCAGCAGCGCCGGCGCCTGGCTCAGCTTCAAACCCGCCATCGTCGATCTCACGGTGTTTCCGCAGACCTCGACGCCTTTCAGCGTCGCCGCGGTGTCGAGCCGATCCATTGCTCAGACCGTCAACATCGCCATCATCGATACCAAGGGCGTTATCACGCCGAACGTGAAAATCAGCGGCGGCGGGCTGCAGTACGTGGCATCGATGAGTACGAACCCCGACCTCGTGCCGGGCAGCTACAGCGGGAGCTTCGAGGTTCGCGTCTGCTACGACGCCAATCCGCTGGTCTGCACGCAGCCCGTGGAGGGCTCGCCTTGGCAGCTGCCCTACAAGATTCGCGTGCTCGATCCCGCGGAGTTCAGCTACGCGAGCTGGGAGGAGGTGCCGATCACGCCCAGCTTCCGTGACAAGCTCTTCACTTCCTCCATGGCGCTGAGCGTGTACGACGGCAAGCCGCTCTTGGTCCTTGCCAACGGCACCACGGGCGTGATGGAAACCTACATCTCCCCCGACTTTGGCACCAAATGGAGCCTGCAGGCCATCCCTGGCCCAACGCCCTTGACCAGCAGATTCGCACTGTCGAGTGACGGTGCTGCGGTGTACCTGAGCGGTGGTTCCTACCCGTACCGGAACCACGTCTGGAAGTTCGACGGCGTCGCCTGGCAGAGGCAGACCGCCAGCGCCGAGTTTCCCGCACGCGAGCGCCACTTGATGGCCAAGGTCGGCACCACGCTCTTCATGGCGGGCGGAAGCAACGGGGGCGTCAGCCCGCTGCGCGACCTGTGGACCTCGACCGACGAGGGCATCACCTGGAGCAAGCGGACCGACAGCCTGCCGGCCGCCCTCGGCGTGGTGACGTGTGCCCTGAACTGGCGCGGCTCGCTGTTGCTGATTGGCGATGCGGTCGCGACCTCCCCGGACGGCGTGCAGTGGACCGTGCAGAGCGGATATCCGGTGAATTTCCCGAAGCGGAGCAGGTACTGCGCGGTGCTGAACGACAAGCTGATCATCGCGACCAACGGGCAGACTCTCACTGAGCTCGGGAGGCCAGTGCAGTCTATGTCGACGACCGATCTCGTGAACTGGCACCTGGAGCCGAACCGTTCCAGGATCAGCGACATCGAGGTGCCGAACATGGTCGCTGTCGATGGACGACTGCTCATGTTCGCGGGGCAGAGCACCTCGGAGCTCACTCTCTACCGCACCGTGCGCTAAGCCGCGGCCTGTAAGACGCGAGGTTTCCCGAAGGACAGCCGATAGCGTGTTGAGGTAGGAGTTCGCCGATGGCAGCGGGCCCGCCTCACGTTCCGTTTGGGTTTGGTCTTGGAGCTTGGCGACGCGAACGATCTTCTCGAACGGTCAGGCGATGCGAACTTGGAATGGTCGATGAACACGGCCGCCCACCGCTTCGGCTACCAGCCCCTCGATGGGCAGTACCTGGCAAGTCCCGGCACCTATGCGGTACCCTCTCGCCCATGTGGAGACGGCGCAACTCGGCCGACGACATGTCATGCGTACCGAGGAGAACGCGAGCGATGGATATTTGGGCAACGGACAAGTTGGTGTTGTTTTTGGTGTTTGTCATTCCTGGCTTTCTCAGCCTGAAGACGTACGCCATGCTCGGGTTGCGTGCGCCGCGGGACTCTTCCCAGCAACTGGTCGACGCGATCGCCTTCAGCTGCATCAACTACGCATTGTTGGCTTGGCCGATTCTCATGGTGGAATCATCAGATTGGCGCAACCAATATCCGCGTGGCTACGTTGCGTTCTATGCCGCTGTCGTCCTCGTCGCCCCGGTGCTGTGGGGCCTTGTCTGGATGTTGCTTCGGAAGACAAACCTAGCGCAGAGGTTCCTTCCCCACCCTCTTGAGAAGCCGTGGGACTTCGTCTTCGGTCAGCGCAGGCACTACTGGATAATCGCGACGCTGCGGGACGGCAGGAAGATCGCCGGCAAGTACGCGGGGGGATCGTTCTCCTCCGCGGCGCCCGCACCCGAGCAGCTATATCTCGAGGAGGCCTGGAAGCTCAATGAGGGTGGCGGCTTCGAGCGGGCTTTGATAGACACAGCCGGGGTGTTGATCCTAGGCCCCGATATTGCATCGATCGAGTTTTTTCATGTCCGAGAAGGAGAAGCGAATGGCGACAAACCATACACCGAAGGCCCCGGAGACTAAGGGCTGGCAACCTCAACCGACCCCGAAGGCCCCGGCCCCGGGTTCCGTGAATGGCGGCTATCAGCCGTCCACGAACAAGACGCCTGTTCAGCCACCGCCGAAACAGATCTAGATCAAGGGGGTCGAATCCGAGCCGCAGTGCTTGCATCTGCGGGCGTCGGCTCGCACTATCTCGCGGCAGTCGGGGTATCGGGTCTCTCCAGCTCCTGGCGCCGTCGGCTGGGCCTGGGCCCCCCGCCGCGCGCCGAGCCGCGGCGGCCGCCTTCGGGTTGCCCATGGCCAGGACCAGGATGCCCATCAGCAAGGGCGAGAACAGCATGGCCAGCATGAACCAGGCCGAAGCCGACCCGATGCTTCACCTTGAACCACTTCCAAAGGAGTTGGAAGAACTCGTCGCTCAAGCCGATGTCGCTGCAGTAGCTTGTTGAAGCGGCGCCTCACCTAAATTGAGGATTCCCCCGCCTCGTGCCCCAAAGCCACTAGTGCCAAGCACACTAGACTTCAGCGCTCCACAAACTCGGACATCAACAAGCATGCAATCACCGATCGACACACAGGCCGTGGCAGACTTCTTGCGCCCCCCAGTTGGGCACTATCCTGGCTTGCTGATCGGGTTCTCTAGCTTCCGCACGCACGTTGAAGCGGTGGGTAACAAGAACCCTTACTTTCCTTGGAAGATCGGTGCGCTGGCGACGAATGGGCTCTCCTTCGAGATTGAGTTCTTGACGGTTCGCCTGCGGGCCATCCTCTCCATTCGGCCATCGGTCGACAACAGGGGAGTGATGACGTTCTATCGCCTTGATGAGTTCGATCTGAAGGCGGCGCAAGCAATCGAAGAACTCGACTTCGAAGCCGAGGACTTCGATACCGGAGTCAAGAAATCATCAGGCGAGACGTTGTACCTCTCGCTCGAACCGCACGCCACCATCCTGCTCGCAACGGTTCTTGCGAAGGTGCTCGGCAAGCCCTTAGTCGGGCAACCTTGAACGCCTGGATCTTCCCCCCTGGCGCAGATCGTCCAGGTGGGCGAAGGCCTGCATCATCTTCCTGCGCAGCGGCAGGTAGGTCGCGAAGTTGTAGGCCGCGCTGACGTTGTCACGCTCCTGGTGGGCCAGCTGCAGTTCGATGTGCGCGTGGTCGAAGCTCTCTCGTGCAGGATCGTCGACGCGATGCCACTTAAGGCAAGGTCAATCGCGCCGACGGCACGATCTTGGCAATGTGCGAGCCCGAGGGCGCCGGTTACGGACAGACCGGTGCGCTGGACCTGCGCGCGCCGCCGCCCTTGTTCGCGCCTCCTGCTTCTGAGCAGGCAGAGTAGGGCAGCACCTCCGGCCGCAAGGCCGAGAGTGGACGAGCACCAGCAGTTCCCACTATCGACAGCCCGACTAGCACTCGCCGGACTGTCAACAGCGGCATGAGCGTGCGTACGCCACAATCAGCATCAGGTTACATAGTCATGGAGGCACTAGAGATGAAGAAGGATGCGCTTTTGGCGCTGATTGCAGAGACCGGGTACAACGTGGGATATGGAGCGAAAAAGCATTTCGCGACGTACGACATCGTTGAAAAACTCCCGGGGTGGGTCGCTTTGTTCTCTGCCGCCGCTGGCATCCTTGCTTTATTCATTCCGTATATGGAGCAGAAATGGATTGCTGCATTTTTTATCGTCATCTCGATCGGAACCGCCGCCATTTTGCTTTACGACAGAGATAAAGCGAAATATGCGGATGCCGGCAGTCAATTGACGGCGAGATTCCATGAATTAAGACTGCTCTACCAAGCGGTGAAAGAGCAGCCTGACGGGGTCGACCTACCTAGCTTTGAAAAGCAGCACAAGGATATTCAAGATCAAGCTCTCCAAATACCAATATCAAAGCAGATTTTCATGAGCGATTGGTATGCGCATTACAAGTTCTTTTGGCAAGGTCAAACCAAATGGATGGATGAGCAAATTCATTTTAAATTGTTCCGCGACAAGATGCCTCTGGGAATGATCGTGGCGCTCTTTGCTGGAGTCTTGGCGCTTATTTGGCTTGCATTTTCTAGCACGCCGATTTTTGTCTCGTCGTTTTGCAAGGCGATTGCATGACCGCTGCACTATTCAGAAAATTCCGCTCAAACATTTCTGTTTCAAATGCAGGCGACATATCCACTTCGTACGCCAGCATCACGACTCGCCTCAACAAGGATTTTTGGGATTTGGAGTCCGACTCGTCGCACCGAAGACAGGTGGGCTCGTATGGACGCGGCACTGCGATCCACGGCATCAGTGACCTCGACATGGTTTTCGAACTCCCGTGGGAGACGTATGAGCGATATAGACGCTATGAGAACAACGGGCCGTCCCAACTTCTCCAGGCTGTGAGGCAGTCGCTTCGAAAGCGATACAGTAGTACCGATATTAAGGGCGATGGCCAAGTCGTCGTGATCACTTTCAAGAACTACGTGGTTGAGGTATTGCCGGCATTTAGAGACGTCGAAGCCGACGGTTACCGCTTCCCAGATTCCAACAATGGTGGCAGTTGGAAAATCTGCAAACCGGTCAAGGAAATGGAAGCCGTCGACGCACGAAGCGTCAAGACGAATAGAAATTACAAGCATGTCTGCAAGATGCTCCGCGCATGGAAAAATGCGCACGGCGTAAACATGGGCGGCCTGTTGTTAGACACACTTGTCTATAATTTTTTCAGCCAAACTTCAACGTATGATGGCGCAACCTACGCCTCTTACGACGAACTGATGGTGTCGGTTTTCAGCTACCTAGGCGGCCTCGAGCATCAAGACTATTGGGCTGCGCCGGGGAGCGGTCAACGAGTTTATGCGAGCGGCAAGTTTCAATCAAAAGCCAAAAAAGCTTCTGTCAAATGCGTCGAGGCAAAGGAAGCGGATCGTGAATCACGGAAGGCCACGCTTTACCGGGAGGTTTTTGGAAGGTCGTTCCCGGCGACCAGCGAAACGGTCGTTAAAGCGGCTCTTGAGTCGGCAGATCGCACCAGGTACACGACCGAAGAGTTCATCGAAGACAAATTCCCGGTCGACATTCGATATGACTTGGACATCGACAGCGAAGTCATGGGAAGTGGCATAGCGGCAGACCGTCTGAGACGGCTTGCCGCCGTTTTTCCATGGCTGCCTGTCGGCCGAAAACTCGAATTTTTCGTGGAGCGGTGTACTGTTCCGAAGCCCTATGACCTGTATTGGAAGGTTCGGAACGTCGGGCCGGAGGCGGACCGACGCGGCATTCGCGGGCAGATTTATCCCGATGGAGGCCGAGAGCGGCAGCAAGAGCGCACGGACTTTCACGGCGACCATTACGTTGAGGCCTATGTGGTGAAGGACGACGTGTGCGTGGCGCGAGATGTCATCGACGTGCGCATCAATGGGTGACGTTGCGCGGCACGGGCGGCGCGCACGGCCGTCGAGCCCTGCCCGCGCGAGGCTCTCCAAGCCGTGATGCATCGAGTTGATAAATGCGCCGCTTCTGCCCTGAGCACGAGCTTTCCATTGCCCACTGCTCTGTCTGAGCCGAGGGCATGGGGACCAGGCACCACGTAAATCACATTCGCGCAACTGTCCACGGGTCTCGGCGGCTGCTCATCCATTGGCGGCTTCTCGGCAGCATCCCTGCCACAGCAGCTACCGTGTCCGACCGGTCGCGCGCGTTCATTGACGACTGGCGCACGAAACGCCATGGCGATTCAGTGTTTGTCGGACATCTAGGGACACATCTGGGCCTCCCCTCACGCATGATCGGTGCCGGCAGGTCTGCCGATGACCCGTAGCGGCAAATCTGGCGGCACCTCGAGGCTGGATTTGTTCGATCCTCGCGCCCTACCAGCGACACGCTAGCTTCCAGCCCTACGTTGGTGGGCACGTTGCCTACGAACGCTCGGGATCCGGGCTCACGCATGTTCCTGGCTGATCGCGCTAGGTTCGTTCGAACGCATTCGATCGAGAGCTTCTCATGATCAGCTTTTGGCATCTTCAGTTTCGGCGTGACCGGCCAATCTGGGCACTTGGTCAGTGCGGACAACACGGATTTGCCTTTCCAGCCCTTTTTCTTGCCGCAGCGCTAGCGTTCGCGCAGCAGCCGGCGGAGTTAGTGTCGCCGCCACAGCCGGCCGAAATTTCGAAGGGTTCACCTGCGCTGGCTCTGCCCGACGGAAAGTCAGCAGCGTCCAGCGGACCGGATCTACAAACCCACCCGAGTCCCGCCGCCGCCGCCAACGCGCAACGCGCCGCGCGCCAACCGGACGGCCCAAGCGCTCTCGAGTGCAAGGATCCTGGCTCCACGGCCGGAGAGCCAGCCAATCGGCCGCAAGGGGCCACCGCGCCGCCGCCTCCCTAGTGCCTATGAGGCGGATCTGCATGACACGTGAAAGGAGAACGCAATGAAACGTCGCAAGCTACTCGTCGTCGGTGCATCGCTGGCATCGTTGCTGGCCCGCGGCGCCTACGCGCAGGACAAGGCCGTCAAGCAGGCCGAGGTCAGGGCAAAGGCCAAGCAGGCGCTCGAGGATTTCTACAAGGCCGATGCCGAGATCAAGAGCGCTGTAGGCAAGGCGCCCGGTTACGCCGTGTTCACGACCTACGGTTTGAGCTTCGGCCTTGGCGGAGCGGGCGGGAAGGGCATAGCGCACGACAGCAAGTCCAAAAAGGACGCGTACATGAACATCGCCCAGGCGAGTGCAGGCCTGCAGATCGGGGCCTCCGACACGCGCTATCTCTTCGTGTTCAAGGATGCCAAGTCGCTGGCCGACTTCATCGACAACGGCTGGGATGCCTCGGCCGGCGCTGCCGCGGGCGCAGGCACCGGCAGGGACGAGGCCAATGTCAAGGCGGGTGCTGTCGCGTTCTCGGGCGGCACGGCTTACGTGCTGACCAAGGCCGGCCTACAGGCGGGGGTGTCCCTCGGAGGATCGAAGGTCTGGAAGGACAAGGACCTGAACTAGGGTTCGGACCTGAATCGCGCCGTGTGCTCGACTGCGCCCAAGGCGCGGCGCGATGTTTTGCGCTCGAACGGAAAGGAGATCACGCTGCGTCCCAAGACCTTCGCGCTCCTGTGTCATTTGGTCGACCAATCCTGGCCACCTGGTGGACAAGGAGGAGTAGCGACGCGAGCTCCGGCTCCCACGCGCCCGCTGATGAACTTCGTACTGGACCTGGAACACCAGGCTGATGAGGTATGACGGCGTGCGCGGACCGCTTTCGTAAGGACGGCTGAAGGTCGAGGACAAGGTCCTGCGCCGTCATGGGACCGGTCCACTTCTGGGCACATCAAGTTCCGTACGGCTTGCGTTCGGCCAAGGCCCCGCAGGCACGGCACGGTCGAAGTCGAGCACTTTGGTCACCGCCATCGCTGGATTCGGATCTGGTTCTAGTAATTCCGGGCGTCGCTGTTTTTTTCTTTCATACATATCATGTATGATGTGCTACACGTATTATACATCACTTTCGATAATCTATTATTATCGCAAGTAAAAGACAGCGAGGAAAGCCGGCATGACCCTGAAAAGTTCGAGCAACAACAACATCCATCCAATTCGCAGCGGCCGTGGGATCCAGGAGGCGCAAGTCTGGGAAGCGGCCGACTGGCTGCTGCAGGAAGGCCTGCGCCCGACGATCGAGCGCGTCCGCCAGAAGATCGGCAGCGGCTCGCCCAACACCGTGAGCCCGATGCTGGAGCGCTGGTTCGCCACGCTCGGCAAGCGCCTGGACGGTCATGGCGCCGACCTGGCCGACGGCGAGGCGCACCAGCTCCCCCTGGCCGTCGTCCAGTCGGCGAAGTTGTTCTGGGATGCCGCCCGCCGCGAGGCCGACCAGGTGCAGGTCCAGAAGACCGAGGCGGCCCGGCGCGAAATCGAACTGCAGCGCACCGCTCTGGCCCAGAAGGAAGCGGACCTGCAGCAGCGCGAGACCTCCTTCGAGCAGGCCCGGGTGGCGCTCGATGAGGCCCTGGCGTCCTCGCGCCAGGCGGTCACGGCCATGGAGGCGCAGATGCACACGCAGCAGCAGGAATCCGCTCGCCTTCTCAGCGACGCCGAAGCCGAGGTGCGGCGCCTGCGCAAGGCGTTCGACGAGGCCGTGGCCAGCAAGGAAGCCCTGCGGGAGAAGGCATCAATGGAACTAGGCGCGGCGCAGCGTGACGCCAGGGAGGCCGAGCAACGCCATGTCGCCCACGAGCGCCGGCTCCTTGCCGACGTCGATCGCGAGCGGGTGGCCGCGCGCCAGGCCGCCGCAGATCTTGCGAAGGAGCAGAAGGCCCGCGCGGCGGACCTCGACACAGCACGCGCCGCGCAGGAGGCGGCACAGCAGGTGCTTCTGGCCGAGAAGGCCGCGCACCGCGATGCGGCCGCCGTGTGGTCCCGCCAACAGCAGGAGGGCCAGGTCGAACTTGCGACCCTGCGCGAGCGCGCCGCCGGGGCAGAGCAGCGGGCCGCCGACCTCGCCGCGCAGCTGGAGCGCCAGCAGGGGCAGGCCGAGCGGGAGATCTCACAATTGCGCGACAGCCAGGCAGCTACGGCAGCAGCGCTGCGCCAGCTCGAGGCGCGCAGCACCGACGCTGGGGGTGCAAAGCCTCCGACGGGCCGCGCAGCAGCGAAGGGCAAAAAGACGACTTAGCCCGAGAGCCCTGGGGTCGTATGTTTTCACATACGGTATGTTTTGCCAGGCCATGGCGAGCAACTGCCGGCGAAGACAGGGCGACGCTTTGCCGAACGCCCGGCATGACGGCAAATCCCCTCCAGAGCCTCTATTCACAGTTCGAAGACCTATAGGACCGGTTGATGAGAGAACATGGCCTGATGCCAATTGCCGCCCTCCACTCCCCTCCACTTATGCAGGCAGCGCCCTACACTGCATCGCGTGCTCCCACACCTCTCACTGAAAAGTCATGTCAACCGCACAACTCGATCTCGATTCAGCAACGCAAGCCGCCTCGCAAAAGTTGCTGATGGAAGCAGGCTATGAGCCGAAAGATGACTGGCTCTACATTGACGATCTGGTTGACCAGATCCGCAGTACCAACGCTGGGCAAGCTGATCTGCTTCAGCAAGTCGACCACTACTTGGCAACGACGGCAGCGCCCTCGCGCAGGGCCTTCAAGATCTTCTGTCGAACGCTCTACCAACAGGACGCCGATAGGCAGCGCGCCGAAAAGCTCGCAGAGGGAATGGCCCGCGTCTATGCGAGCGCGGGCGTTGCTGAGCCCGATGCCGGACACAAGGCACTAGCGCTGCGCATTTCCGAGTTGGAGCTAGCAGTGCAGGGCTATGCTGCGCGCTTGCGCAAAGCTGAGGAGGCTGCTGCAGATTCGGCGGCGAAAGAAAAGTCGTCTGGCACCTTGCCCTTCCTCGCGGGCGTCATGATTGGAGGGACACTGTTTTGACGGCCCCGGGGCGGCGCGGTCGCCCCACATGTCGCCCGCCGCCTAAGGCTCCGGCGAGGCGAGAGCCTGGATGCTCCGGATGATCAGCGTGCCAAGCTGGCGCGTATTGAACGGGTTGCCCCTCTGGTTGAGCAACCCAACATTGAGCCGCACGGCCAATTCGCGCAGCACCGGCTTGGCCGGCACCTGGGGCTCGCCATCACGCAGGACCTCGATGGGTCCGCTTTCGAGCTCGCGCACCAGCACCCCGTCAAGGGTCGCCTCCGAAGCGAGGGGTGACGTCTCCCGCGGCGCAGCGCGATTGGGCGCAAGGCGTCGCAACGGGATGTTCAGCCGGCCAGACCCGCGATCCTCAGTCATGAGCTGGCGCGCATCGGCGATCGGCTTGTCCAACAAGGTCTCGACCTGCATCTCCTCCGTGTTGATCCGCAGGACAAACACCCGATCGACCTGGTCGAGCGTATTTGGATTGAACGAGATAGATCCATCGAGCCCACTCTGAGCGGTCGTCTTGACAGAAATCCGTTCATTGATCGCGCTCACGACGTCGTAACCGCGTTGGTTCACCTGCGTGGCCATCTGCCCGTTGGTGATCATCGCGACGTAGAGCTCCCCAATGCGCCCGCACAGGTGCCGAACCTCCGTCGGGGCAACTCCCCAGGAGATCTCCCTCTCGAGCCAGGACATTGCCTCGCCCAAGGACTGGATCAGCTGCATCTGCGACATCGCCACGATCGGTTCCTTTGTGGTGCTGGAGTTCCGGGCCAATCCTATCTCCTGCGCCAGGTGCACAGCCGAGTACGATCTCGCCATGCCCGACAACCTCGGGACACCTCTCTTCTCCCGCTCCCCCGCCCTCCTCCGCATGCCCTCGTGGCTGGGCCGGGGCGTGCATGAGGAGCACGAACTCGCCTTCGAGCCGGGCGACTACAAGATCACCCCAGGCGATCGGTGGACCGTGACGCTGCTGAAGTCGGGGGAGACGGTCTACTCGGGGATCGGGCCTGTTGAGATCGTCCGCGTCAAGGCGTAGCCCACCGAGCGGCCCGAGCGGCCGTCAATGCGTTGATCCTCTGGATCCTCCGCATGTGCCCTCAAGATGGTCGGCCAGTTCGCGGAGCAATCTCGGCGCCTCCTTGGCGAATTCGCTGCTCTCAGTGAGCGCCTCAAGAGCTTGAACGGAGTAGCCGCTGCCCTTCGGCCCCCCAACGACGACCAGCATGACCGCACTGGCCTGGGTCTCATTGCGCACCCTTGCGCACAAGGAGTCGTAGATGCTGGCGTCCATTGCTAACGGCATGCGTCTTCCTTCGTCTGCATATTGAAGGTGTAGCTTAGCAATGCCCGATCGGGATGCCGTCGCCGGGCAAGCGACCTAGTTTGGCCCCGGGCGCGCAACAGAGAAAAGTCGCCGCGGGGCGGGCTCGGATCGCGTAGCTATACTGCGGCCGACCTCGGGTGCAGTATAACTTTTGGTCGTTTTCCCCTCGGCGAAGTGTTCGATGCCGGCGTCAGCTCGGCCTGGTCACCAGCACATCGGCGAGCGTCGCGCCGCCATGCGCAGCCGCCGTTTCGCCCACCAGCGCCCCTGGCTCCAGGTCCATTTCGACCATGTTCCCCACAAATTCGATCAGCGTCTCGCGATCGAGCATGCCCGGGATCGGGTCATCGCCGTATCCGAACCCAGCGAGCACCTCACCGTCGACCAGGCGGTACAGCAGCAGAATCCAATGGTGGTTGTCGAGCTCCGGTGACTGCTCGGCCGTGGCGATGAACCCCGGCGCCGCGGCGATCGCGCGCAGGCCCGCGGCGAACGCCTGCAACGACTCCGGCGACGCCATCGATCCCTCCTTCGCCCGCGCCGCTTGGCTGGCACTTGCCATGGCCACAGCAGCAAGCGCGCGCAGTTTGTGGCTATCGCCTCCCTCGACCTCGTTCTTCACTGCCACCAGCTGCGCCGGCGACATCGCCGCGGACGCGACCCAGAGGTTGCTCGTGTTGACCAGGTAGACGAACGCATCGGTCGCCAGCGGCTGCCGTCCCGCATGGAGATCGAGGCCCCAATTCGGCCTGGGCTCCTGCGCCAGCGCGCCAACGGCTTTCCAGAACGAGCGCTCCGGTCCTGCGGTGGCAGCGACGCGCCGCAGCAGCGCCTGGGTCTTGAACGATGACAACTTTTGGCTTCCAAAAACAGATCCCCCGATGCTACCCCTCCGATTTGCAGGGCCAGGCGCCGCCCTGCCCTAGCGCGATCAAGAGCAGCTCCCGTAAGCTAGTCGCCACATGAAGCTCCTCGTCCTCTCAGACCTGCACCTCGACAGCGGCACCTTCCGCGTGCCAGAGGTCGAAGTCGACGCCGTGATCCTGGCGGGCGACATCGCTGCGACCGCGGCCAAGGCGCTTCGCTGGGCACAGCGGCCCGGCAACTTCGGCGAGAACACACCGATCATCTTCGTGCCGGGCAACCATGAGTTCTACGGCGGCGTGATGGACACGGCGCTGGCGGACATGCGCCAGGCTGCCTCCAACAACGTGCATGCGTTGAGTTCCGGGGAGGTCGTTCTCCAGGGCGTCCGCTTCCTTGGAACGACCCTGTGGACAGACTTCGCACTCGGGATCGAGACCGAAGCAGGCGCGATCAGCGATGTCCCGCGCGCCATGAAGGCCGCGCGCTGGAAGATGAACGACTACAAGTACATCCGCGTAGCGGAAAACGTCAGCCGCAGCGGGTATTCCGACAGGGTGAAGCGGCGCAAGCGCCGCCTGACGCCCGAGGACACGGCCGCGCTTCACCTCACGCAGCGCCAGTGGCTCGCCGGCAAGCTGGCTGAGCCCTTCGAAGGCCGCACGGTCGTTGTCACCCATCACGCGCCACACCGGGGATCGCTCGATCAGAAGTTTGCATCGCACTGGATCTCGACAGCGTACGCGAACGAGCTTCCTGAGAACTTCTTCGACGTCCCCATCGCCTGGATCCACGGCCATACCCATGAGAGCGTGGACTACCGGGTTGGCAACACCCGGGTCGTGTGCAATCCGCGCGGCTACGCGAGCGCGTTCGAGCCCGAGCTCAATCCCGCGTTCAATCCCGGGCTGGTCATCGAAGTCTGAGCACCTATGTTCGCGGTACAGTAATGTCGCGGATATATTTCTTCGATCTGCACTAGCGCGATTGCGAATGCGGTCCGTATGCTGATTGCATGACCTCGCTCGCCATCGAATCCGCCGCCACTGCCGAAGACGAACTCGCCTACATCAACGACGAGGGAACTCCGGACCTCGCGTCCTACGACCGGTTCGTCTGCTTCTTCTCTACGGGCAAGGACAGCCTGGCCATGGTGCTCCACCTGCTGGAGCTGGGTGTGCCGGCGAACAAGATCGAGCTGCACCACCACAACGTCGACGGCGACCCGGCAGCGGGCGAAGGCCTCATGGACTGGCCCGTGACGCTGGCCTATGGTGAGGCCGTCGCGCGCCACCTGGGCATGGAGTTCCAGACCTCCTGGAGGGAGGGCGGGATCGAGCGCGAGATGTGCAGGCAGGAGACCCGAACGGCACCGGTGGTTTTCTACAAGGATGGCCAGCGCATCCAGACTGGCGGCGTGAATGGCCCGCTCGGCACGCGGCGCAAGTTCCCGCAGAAGGCGGCCTCCTTGTCCGTCAGATGGTGTTCAAGCGCATCGAAGATCGACGTCGGCGTGGCGTACCTGCGCAATGACGTAGAACAAAGCAAAACCGTCACTCCAACGCAGGTAAGTATGTCACCTGAGTGTTTCTTGACCGCCCTTCAGGGGCGCAAATTCGCATGCAGCCTTGGCCGCCACGGCTTGCGAAGCAAAAAAGTTACTTTGCCTTCCTTCGGCTTGCTTGCGAAGCAAATGTGCCACTAACGTCTGGCATCCGTCGGACCTCCCCGCCCTCTCTCAGCCAATGGCCGCACGCGTCACGGCAATTCGCCGCTCGCGCGTCAATGTCACGCACGGCAGAGGCGACGCCCCATTTGAACCATAGTGCCTTCGGCAATACCGGCAGCGAAACGGCGCGTCGAGCAGTGCGGCATTCAGCTGGTAGCTTGACGCCCTTCCACAGTGCACGCATGACATGAGCAACGGCAGTCCATGGATGGGGCATCGCGCCTGCCGCTCGCGCTGATGCACCATTCCGTGATAGCCAAGAGACATACAGCGGGAACAGAAGCGCAATGAACTGCACCCGTCGGACGCGATGACTGTGCCCGTGAGGACGCTACGTCGCGGTATGTCGAGCAATCGGGCGACGGCGCTTGCGTCCAGGTTTCTCATGCTTATTCCCTCGTAGGGGTCCACGGGATCGCGACACAGCTCCTTGACGAGTGCCGCGCCAGGCACCCGATTCATTCTTACGAACTTCCAAAGCATGCTGACCACAGATTCGTAGGGCTGCAACCAGCAACGATGGAACACATAGCCGTAGCGTGGGCTCAGCGCATTCTGATCAAGAATGAGGATAGGTAGCGACATGGCTTGATTTGCGTCAGGCCATCAAACCGCGCTTGTCATCAACTCCGCGCTGAGGGCCTGTCGACTTTGGATGTAGCCGCAGTTGCGTACTGCCACAGACCACGACGCGGCATCAGGTCGATAGCCTTCACCGTCGCGCCGTTCGCTGTCTTTGAGCAATATCTCCACTGCACGCGTGAACGACTCCATTGGAATCTCAAGGGGACCTGGCAATCCATGTCTGTTATGCAGTTGTTCGAACGCCGACCACAGCAAACCGGCATCGTTGACCAGCCGATAGCCGCCTTCGACAGCCTGTGGCAGATAGAAGCGCGTGAAACTCCACTCGCTTGCGCGAGGGAAGCAAGTCTGGTCATAGCCATTCAAGCAGGTCGCCACGTCGCGCACGTTTCGGATGCCGAAGAAGGCCAGCTCCTCGACCATCAGGCGCGACACGATCTGGGTCTTCCTGGCATGCTGCATGGCCGTCTTGACCGCCAGAAGCTCTTGCTGGCCGACCAGGAACGTGAACAACCGGATCTGCAGCCGATCAAGGTGGTCGTGCACGTCGCGCAGCCACTCGTATTCATTTTCATCGTAACGCTGAGCCTCGTCGCAGAACAGCACGACGGTGCCGCTGCCGTTACGCGCACAGGCTTCCTTGATCTTGTTAATCAGTCGCATGCGCTTGGCCGAATTGGTGCCGGTCGCTGGATCCGGAAAGCCCACCGCCTCCAGCAAGTTCGAAAGGAACGGTCCCTCGGCATGACGAGGCTTGTGTTCCGCTTGAGCATGGTAGGTTGTGATCTTGGGCTGCGTCTGGGCCAGCAGCAAGCGCAGGTACTCGATTGCACGCGTCTTGCCGATGCGCGAGGGTCCGTATGTGAGCGCGCCGGTGATGTGATAGCGCAGGCAGCGGTTGACAAGATCCGAGAATGCTTGAATCGCGGGTGTGGCAATTCGATAGCCGCCGGTCTCGATCGGATGCAGGGCCGGATCGGTGGGTCGGGCACCTGAAGTCAGCGACGCCGACGCCAGAGTGGAATGTTGTTCAGACGACATAGTGACCTCCCTCATAGCTCTCGAACATCACATCGCACCCACAAATCCGCTGCCGATGGTTAGCCGCTCCGGCTCTACTGGCGCTTCACCTGCGATCGAGGCCTCGACCCCCGAATTTGGTCCGACCGCTGATGGCAAGTGCTCCGAAGGATTCGGTGGCTGCCACGCCAAAGTGCGCAATGTCCGTACGGCGTCACTGGCCGCTCGGCGGGAACCCTTGGCTTGAAGCAGTTTGCTCCTGACAAACGTCTCCAGAAACTCCTCAGAAATTACAGTGTTCGCCCGCTTGCGGCCGCGTATTCGCAGAATCTCTTGGCGAAGTTTCAGGTCGTGCGAGACCTCCCCCCAGGCGCCCTGTGCTTTGAGAATACCGATCTCGATACCATCCGACCCGAAGGCGCGCACCGTGCGCAGGTCGTGGCTGTTGTAGTAGATCCGTAGCGTTTGGCCGAGATAAGTTGCGCTACTCGCCAAGAGGGTGTTTGTGTATCGGATCCCATAAAAGTTGATGTGCGGCCTTTGGCCTTGGTGCAGGTAGCCGCGTACAGTCGCCCGACGCGGCGTCTGCATGAGGCACAAGGTGCGCCGCTTGGCTTCTGGAAGCCAGTTCAGCATTGCACCGCGACCCCGAACAGAAAGGGCCACCGCCTCCAGCGGGGTGCGGCCGTTCAGGCCGTTGTGCGGCGAGCCGTTGTAGGTTGCGATGGCCGCTTCCAGCAGATCCTCGATCTCGTCGACTGACACGTAGAGCCGAAGATCGCCCTTTGGATCCATCAGCGCGCGCCGAACGTCACGGGCGCTGCTGCCGGTGTACCCCGGCAGCCGGCTCGAGAGACTGGCGGCGATCGATCCGAAGAAACGCTCAATGTAGGGCCGGTCATCGGGGAGATGCGCGGGCCCCGCGTCGATGAAGCAGCCGATGAACTCCGCCAAAGCATGCCGTACGTCATCGGCGAGATTGGCCTTGGCGTTGTCGAGCTTGAACCAGCGCCAGGTCGCGTAACCCAGTTCAGGTAGCTTGTCGGAAGGAAAGCCACCGTGCACGCCATAGCCGATGCCCGGCAACGTGAACGAGCGCGTCCGGTGCGGCGCGAGGGCGGCTTCGATGGTCCGGATGACGTCGTAGCGCGAGTATTCTCGGTTGAGACTGACGTGATAGCCCAAGACCGCGCGGCTGAAGACGTCGAGGATGACGAGCAACCAGATGCGCTCGATCTCGAACTGCTGTTCAAAACCGAGCGGGTCACGTACAACCACTTTGAGACGGACGTCAAGTCGGTGGCCGTCGAACTCGACGACGTCTAGCGCCTGCGTCGCCACGGGCGTCGACGTCTCGTGTGGCATGCCCTTGAGTTGTTGGGCGCCAGCCAAATGAGCGCCTCGCCCGAAGCTGTGCAGGCATTCGCTGCGAAGCGCCGCCGACAGGGAGCGGATACCTGCCTGTTGGACGTTGAAGGGATAGTCCAAGACAGTGAGTCCGAGGGCTCGGCATTCCCGCAGGAACTCGGTGTGGACGTTCTTCAAGCCCCGCACTCGCAGACGCAGCCCGTCATCCGTGGTGCGCTGGATGATGTTTACATTCCTTGCGCGGACGCGATCGGAGATCCACTTGGCTAGCGCTGGGTAGGTATCAAGAAGAAGACCGAACGCACCTGCTGCGCCACGGCTTTCGCCATCGCGCGTCGGGGCCACGCGAGCACAACGTTTGTAGCCACGAACGCGCGCGTACGAGACAGCAGCTCTCCAGCCAAACGGGCGTCCGTCTTCGTGGAGCGCCACGCAGCGATCCAGCAGGCGGTAGAGCTGACGGCGGTCGATTCCGGTGCTCTGCTCGATTTGCCCCAGTGTTTGCCCTGCTGCGTAGAGCTCGATGGCTTGCTGGCGAGTCGCAAAGACCTGACGCTTGGCCACTGACAGCGCGCCAGTGTCGAACGCCGGCCAGCTTGCCGGATCAATTCCAAGAATGCGCTGCCGGTGGGTCACGAGGCTGGTTCCAGTACGGCATGCAAGCTGAGCAACTTGGTGTGCAGCGACGGCGCCCTGATCCGACCATTACGAAGCTGCTCGAAGATCGCTCCACGGATCAAGGACGGATCTCCGACGGACAATTCGTGCTCGAGGCGTCCAAGGGAGATCGGCCCACAGACATGATCGAGCACGGCTCCAAGGAGAGATCGTGGCACCAGGTTCCGCGTCGCGTTGATGACCGGCAGCATGCAGGACCAGTTAGATATCCAGACGCTGGCGGCAGCGAGTTCCGCAGGGACGATGACGCGGATCGCAACGTCGTCAAGCTGCGAAGGGACGCCTTCGAAGGGCCTCGGCTCGAGCAACAGCATCTCTTCGCCGCTCAAGGCTCCCATCCAGAAGTCGACAAGGCGCGCGTCGCGTTGAGGACCGATGCGCACAGGACGCTCGCAGAACGTGATTACCGTCGGGTCCGCCTCCAGGCGAATCCACTGCGCAAAGCTCGAGTGATCGAAGAGGCGCACCCGGCGCTGGAGCTTCGCGCTGTAGGCTTCGATCAGGCGCGTGCCGCGGGGCCGGGTCGTATCCACCGGCGCCTGGAAACGAGCGCGCAGATTCGTCATGAATCGGGACGTTACGCCGAGCAAGTTCATCGCGCATCCACAACGTGACTGATTTGCTTCGTTCAAAGACAAAGTGACAGATTCACTTCGCGAAGTTCACGAGTAAAAGTGTCACTGCCATGGTCGCTGCAAGAGCGAGGAGGCCGCTTGCTATGGTGACAGATTTGCTTTTTTCTACGAATGATCCCAAGTTCCAGAACCAGCGCACGCTTGTGGTCACCGGCGAGCGTGCCGAGGAATCCAGCTCACGTGCGCGCTACGCCACGTTCGAGCAACACCGCGCCGACGGCCGAGGCGGGAAGTTTGCCCGGCACATCGACCACTGGCGCGCCGTTCACAGCTGGTCCGAAGCGCGGGTGTGGCAGATCATCGAACGTTTCTCTCTGCAGGTTCATCCCGCATACGAGTTAGGTTACGGACGGGTTTCATGCCAATTTTGCGTGTTCGGATCGAAGAATCAATGGGCAACGAATCGCGCGATCGCGCCGCGCGCCTTCGGCCGGGTCGCTGCCTACGAGCACGACTTCGGCGTGACGATCGACCGCAAGCTCACCATCGATGCGATGGCCGACCTGGGCGTGCCCTACCCCGCAGCGGTTGGCACCTGGGTCGAGCGCGCGATGGCTTCGACCTGGGATGCGCCGATCGTGGTCGAAACTGGAAACTCCCAGCCGGAGCGTTCGGCGAGAGCTGCGGCCCTACCTGAAGAAGAACATGAACACGACCACCCAAGCTGACGTTCCCCGCTCACTGCGGCCTGCTGTGCGCAACCCGCTGATCGAGTTGCCGGCCGCCCGGGAGATCCAGGCGCTCCCCGAGGACACACGCAAGCACCTGCGCGCGCTGCTGCTCGACATCCGCGCCAGTGCACAGGCCAAGGCGCAGCACTCTTGGCGCTTCTCGAAGGCTCCGATGGCTTTCTATTGGAAGGTGGTGAGTGTTTACAGTGGCCACATCGCGCGTTTGCTGCAGTAGTGGAATCCAGTACGGCATCCGAGGTCAAAGGGGCGGTGAGATAGCCTGCAGCACATCGCTGAACACGCCGAACTGCACGCTGAACGCCTGCGGGCTGTAGTCCTGGTAGTAGCCTGCCGTCACTACGACGACGAGATCGAGCTCGGGCACGACGCGGATCGATTGCCCGCCTCGACCGAGCGCACCAATCCAGCGGACTGTTCGTCGGTTCGCCCTGGCTCGGCCGCTCCACCAAAGGTAGCCGTAGTCCTGGTCGTCCGTTGCCTTGAGACGCGATGCGGTTGAAGCTTCGACCCAGCCCTTCGACACGATCTGGCGTCCATCCCAGCGCCCGCCCGCTAGCACGAGCTGCCCGATCTTCGCCATGTCCCGCGGGCGCATGCGAAGGCCACCGCCGGCGTCACTGTCTCTGCCCATCCGGCTCCATTCTTCCCCCGAGATCCCCAGCGGCTCCAGGAGGGTCTCTCGCGCGAACTCGTCCAGTGGTCTGCCGGTGGCCCGATGCAGGATCGCTGATACAAGCGCCAGGGCGCCGGTACTGTAGAAAAACTGCTGCCCAGGCTCCGCCACAGCTCGGCGCGTGAGCACGTAGCGGCACGGGTCGCCCGAAAAATACATGCGCGTTTCGTCGTTCGCGCGATCGCCGGTCGCGGGCGTCGACTCGATCCATTCGAGGCCGAGCGTCATGCTGAGCGCGTGCCGCAGCAACAGGCGATCCGATTCCGGCGTTCGCAGGTCCGCGAGTTCGGGGAAGAAGCCAAGGATCGGCTCGTCGACATCATGGATTAGCCCCCGGTCGATCGCGATGCCGACGGCGAGCGACGCGACACTCTTCGTCGCTGACTTCATTGCATGGCGCGTGCCGGCGTTGAAGACGACGTCCTCCACGCGGCTGCCGAAAAAGCTGGTTGGCACCTGATCGCTGCCTTGGAGGTAGCGCTCGAAAACCAGCTTGCCGCGATGCACGACAAGAACGGAGTGAATGTTCGAGCCCGAAGCCGCAAGCCGATCGGCCATCTTGCTGAGTGCGGTGGTGTCAACGAGCTTGTCGTCGTCGCCCGTGGCGGTGTTCCAGCCATCCTCTCGCGAGGTCGTCGCGGCGAAGCCTTCCATCGACTGGGTGCGCGCTAACCCACCGAATGAGGCGAGCGCAGTGCCAACAAGGACGAACTCACGACGTTGCATGGCAGGTCGACGGGGGAAGGTGGATGATGCTAAGCGGCGAAGGATGCGCGCGTCAATCGCCTGCTCCTCAGAGTCAGCGATCCCCGACCTCTTCGAATGAGCAGGTCAGCCGGAGGTCAGCCTTTCATCTCTTCCAGCGTCTTCCCGCTGCCGAGCGCTTCTTTAAGCCAGCGCGGCTGCGGACCGCGACCGGTCCACGAGTTGCCGGCGCCATCCTGATAGAGCAAGGTCGATGGCCGACGCTTGGCCTTGGCAGCTTTCGCAGCCTTCATGCCCCTGGCTTTCACCGGCGCGGCGGCCGCTCCATCCGCCACCGCGAGAAACGACTCCAGCGTAGCTCCGCCGGCGATTGCTTCGCGCAACCAACGAGGGCGTGGACCACGGCCCGACCAGCTCTGGCCATTGCCGTCGTGGTACTTCGCGCCGGACGCGGCCTTGCCGATGCCCTTGGCCTTGCCCGTGACCGCGCCACCGAAGCCTAGATGCTCAGCTGTGAGGCCATAGTGCTCGATCGCCGTCTTGATTCGAGCGATGACGCCGCCCATCTCCTTTTGACGAAGAGCGTCGGCCTCTTTCTGAAGCTTTGCGATCTTCTGCTGGATCTGAGAATAGGTCTGAGTCATGAGTCAACATAGTCGAATTGAGGAGGCGCTAGCTTACGCCCTATCGCCGGCCGGCCCCTCAACCAGGCGTCCACCCTACTCGAAATTCAGCGCGTCGGCAGTTTCTGAGGGCTCCGCCCTTACGAGAATGACCAACGGACCGGCTTCTCCTCTGCCCAACCACCACCCGCATCAACTCGACCTGCGCTGCCAGCGCTGGAATCATCGACGCGCCACCTACAGGCCCGCCGGCGAGATCTTCGACCCGCGTCGCGCGAGCGTCGAGGCGCTTGAAGAGCGGGAGGCGAAGGCCTTTGTCGAAACGATGCACTACTCCGGCAGCTATCCCGCTGCGCGCTTCCGGGCTGGCGTGTTCATCAAGGAGCCGTTCCAGAAGGAGCGGCTCGCGGGCGTCGGCGTATTCAGCGTTCCGATGAACCAGAAAGTGATCCCCGCCTACTTCGAGGACCTCGCGCCAGCAGCCGGCGTCGAACTGGGCCGATTCGTGCTCGCCGAAGAGCTGGCCGCCAACCTCCTCCGCCGCATTGCCGAGGTCCGCGCCTGGGGAGAGTGGCACGACATCGACGGCGGAGCGCTCTACACGCACGCGCATCCGCATCTATCGAGGCGTCGGCACGGGCCATATCGAAATCAACCCGGAGATCGCGTATCGACTCAATGGCGTGCTGGCGAGCCTGTACCCGATGGCAATCCCGGCCAAGTTCCGGACACGCCCGAAGTCGAAGTCGAAGACGTTCAAGCTCATGGACCGTCCCCTGCCCTTCGCGGTGCTGCGCCTGCTGGAAGCTGGCGGCGTGGGTCGGAACGAAGCGACCGGCACCTGGGAGTTCTCGCTTTCCTACAGCGGAAAGGACGAAGGCAAACACGCCCAGCGCGAAACCGAGCGCGTGCTCGAGGCGATCGGGAATGTGCCCTCGAAGTACGGCTACAAATTTGACTTCAACCCGACCACGGTGATCAACTCCATCCGGATCTCCGGATGCATCCCGGACGCAGCGGGCTACCAGTTCTATCCCACCCCGAGCACGGTGGCAGAAGCCGCCTACGAGATGCTCGGGTCGGATGGCCAGGGGGACATCTACCTTGAGCCGAGCGCCGGGATTGGCGGTCTCGCGGGCCTCCTGCCGGCCATGCGTCGAGATCTCGGGCCTGCGATGCGACGTCCCGCGCGCCCGCGGCTTCCAGGCGCACAAGGCGGACTTCATCGAATGGGCGGCCGCGGCACGCGCAGGCAGCACCAGGTGGACCAAGTGCCTCATGAACCCGCCCTACGCTAATGGCAGGGCGCTGGCGCACTGCACGAGGCGTCGACGTTAATCCAGGCCGGGGGCCGGATCGTGGCCATCCTGCCGGCGTCGATGCGCGGCAAGGATCTGCTTGAAGGCTGGGAGGGGGAATGGTCGGGCGTGTTCTCGAACGAGTTCGCCGGTACCGGGGTGAGCGTGGCAATCTACGCCGCGACGCGGCTATGAGCGAAGTCGAGGGGGCGACCGGCGAGTTCAAGGTCCGGTATTGCACTGACCCGCCGGCTACGCTGCGCCGGTGGTGCGACGCCCACGCACATCAGATCGAGGAATTCGACTCGGGCGATGGCTACGCCACGGACAGCGGATTCGCCTACGACATCATGCTGCGCCGCGGCTGGCCCATGAGCGACGACTGGGTGCACATCCTGATCGAGCCGACCGTGAAGGACATGCTGCGCCAGCTGCGGTCGATCGGGTAAGGGGTTGGCGCCCGGATCGGAGGGTCTCTCGCGCCGAATCTCACCGTCGAAAGTCGTTTTCGATCGGCGTCAACATCACTTTTGACGTTGTTTTTTGAGCGCTTAAGAATTAATTTGGAATAGGCTTACCGAGCCCGCAAGGAGTCGTATGATGTCAATTCAAAAGCTCTTCGTGGCAGGCGTAGTAACTCTGTTCCTTATTGCCGGAAACAGCATTTCTTCAGCTCAGGTGAAAGGAATCAACGTTCCAGGCCCAGGTGAACGTGGATTGCTTTGTCTGAACAAATGGCCGCCACTCACTGTAAAAATTGATTTCGTTGAACTCAGCCCTATCCCCACCACCCCCACTAAATCGGCAGAGGTTAACGCAGAGGTTCATCTGACGGTAAGGCAGGTAGTGTGTATGGGTCCCGGCGTAATTCCATTGGTTGTTGCAGTAAGCGACTGCAAGACTTTCCCAAGCATCTCGCTATTAGAAAAAATCATTGGGCCTACGGACCACCCGAAAACTGTAAATTTCACTTGCAAGGCAAGTGCTTTAGGGTGCGACGCAGCAGGCTTTACCTCGGCCGCGGTTAACGCAAGTTGGAGTGACTTCACCACTTCAACCCGCATGAAGGTTGCCTGCCCCGCAACATCGTAGGCGGCCGGGGGACCCGACAAGGTCGCGCGCCCTGTTCCCGGCATGAACCGGGAGCCGCTGCAGGGCAATCGCTGACCATCCCCAGGGCCTGGGTCTGCATTGACGTCCGCCACCTCCCTGATCGCGGGGCTTTTTGTATCCGCGTGGCCGCTTCAAGCTCCAGCGTCCAGATCGTCGCTCCGATGCACAGCAGCACTTCGAGATCGGTTTGGTAGCTTTCGCTCGCCTTGTCCAAGCGGTCGATAAAGGCCGCGACGTGCGAAATCGCATCCGTCGCAGGCAACGCCGCGCCCGCCCTGGCCATCTCCAACACTGGGAGCATGACCGTTCCGACTTCGAGGCGGGGCATGCGGCTGCTACGAAGTCGCTCGAAAGGACTACGCAGACTCGCGGAGGTTGGCGCTACCGTGGCCTAGCGTGAGGCAGAAATATTGCCCAACACTGGGCAGCAGTTTTCACCGACGCTTCTGGAGGCTAACCATGAATGACGCCAAGTCACCCCGACCCGGGATCGCTCCCGCCCCCCTCGACTTTCGGGGCTTGAGTACCGGAGACGAGTTCTACCGGAGCGCTGAAGAATTTCGCGTCCTGTTCGATCTTTGTCCCATCGCGACATACTTGATTGACGCTGATGGAGTCATCGTCAAGTTCAATGACCTCGCGACAAAGCTATGGGGAAGAGAACCCGTGCTCGGTGACACCGACGAGAAATTCTGCGGCTCTCATCAGATGTATCTACTTGATGGCACGCCGCTGTCGCACGACGAATGTCCTATGGCCCAAGTGGTGAGCGGTGCTATTGACCTGGCAACCGACGCCCCAGTAGTGATCGAGCGCCCGGATGGTTCCCGGGTGACAGTGATTGTCAACATACGGCCGCTTCGAGACTCACGAGGCGAGATCGTGGGCGCGATCAATTGCTTCTATGAAATGGCTAGCCCAATCTCCATCCCGAAGTTTGCGAATTCCCAGCCGCTCAGTTGAAGGCTCAACTTCTCGGCGGCTTGCCATGCTGAAGCAATCGAATCGAGGCTCGCCATGGCGATCGCCGTTTTCCTTGTCGAAGACAACCAGACGATCCGTGACAACCTGATCCCCGCCCTGGCGGATTTGGGCTGCGCCACTGTCATAGCCACCGCCGAATCCGAGGACGAGGCGATCGACTGGCTCGCGGTTCACAAGAGCGAATGGGATCTCGCCGTCGTCGATTTCTTCCTGAAGCAAGGCACCGGCCTTGGCGTTGTCGAGTGGTGCAACGGGCGCGACGCCGAACAGCGCGTGGTCGTGCTCACCAACTATTCGACGCAAGCAACGCGCATTGCGTTCAAGAATGCCGGCGCGGACCGAGTATTTGAAACAAGTCCAATGAGCTGGATGATTTCTTCGAGTACTGCCTGCGACTGCTTTGAGGAGATCAAACCGCCGGTATGGGCCCAGTCCTGCCTGTCGTCATCGACAGCCGAACAGCATGCAGTGGAGCTGTCGTTCGGCGATCGCGCGGCAAACCGGCGACCGGATCGTTCAAGGTGCCGGCCGGTGGTAGGCCTCTCCGACGATCTTTAAGGAGGAGGTCATCGACGAACTCCGGGCATTGATGCTACTAACGCGCCAAATATGGCGTATTATTGAGCCATGCCAGCCCTTTCCATCAAGGCAGAAACCGCCGTCATCGCCCTGGCCGAAACGCTGCGCGCCCTGCGCCTGCAGCACGGCGAGTCGCAGGCCCTGGCTGCTCAGCGAATCGGCGTGGGCCTGCGGACCTACCAGCGCATGGAGTCCACCGGGCCAGCCGCTGGGCAAGTCGGCATTCCCGCCGGCGGCGTGGCCATCGGCGACTTTCTCATGGCGCTGGAGGTCTACGGGGTGGACGTGGTCGCCGCGCTCACCCAACTTCACCAGGCCGCGCCAGCCCCCGTCGGCGCGCACCGCGAGCGCGGCCGCACGCCGACGCCCCGCGGCGACACGACCCGGCAGATCTGATGCAACCCATGCGCAACTCCACGCCCTCCGCCGACGCCAAGTCCGTCCCCGCCCGCCTGTTCGTTCACATCGACCGGCCGGACGGCGTGCACCCGGTGGGCGAGATGCGCTTCGACTCTTCCGTCGTGGGCGGCTTCTCGGCGAAGTTCCGCTACGTGGCCGAGTGGCTCGCCGACGAAGCGCGCCGGTTCCCGCTGGACCCGATCAACCTGCCCTTGACCGCCTCGCCGCAGTGGATCGAGACCGATAACAAGTTCGTGAGTTTGGGCGCCCTTTTCGACGCCGGGCCGGACATGTGGGGCCGCCAGGTGATGCGGCACAAGACCGGCATCGCCAGCCCCGCCGAATCGGCCCTGCTTCTCATGGGCCGCGGCAACGGGGTTGGCGCCCTACTGTTCTCGACCAGGCCGGATCTGAAGCGCTCCGACCTGCCTGGGTTCGACACGCTGCCGCTGATCGAGGAGGACCTCTATCGCGTGCACCAGGCCGCGCACAACGTGTTCGCGACCACACCCATGCCCGAAGAGCTCCAGGGCCTCCTGGCCGGCTCCTGGTCGATCGGCGGCGCTCGCGCCAAGGCAGTGATGCGAGACCGGGACAACGGGATCTGGATCTGCAAGTTCAGCGAACCCGGGAGCACCGTCGACCGGCAGCGCGTCGAGTACGCCAACCTGCGCATGGCGGCCGCCATCGGCCTCGAGGTGCCCGAGGTGCGCCTGGTCGAGACCGACCTCGGCTCGGTGCTCCAGGTCCGCCGATTCGACCGCAACAACGATCTGCAGCGCCTGCACTACGCCAGCGCCATATCGCTGGTGAGCGCGGTCCCCGAGGACAAACGCCTCACGAGCGCGCGCGACCAGCGAGTCTTCTCCTATGCGAATCTGGCCCACATCGCTTCGACGGTCTCCTCCGACCCGATCCACGACCGAACCAGCATCTACGCGCGCATGGCACTCAACGTCGCCGTGAAGAACACCGACGACCACCTGAAGAACACCGGCTTCACCGAGACCGAGTCCGCGGGCCTCAAGCGGCTGCGCCTCTCCCCCGTGTTCGACGTGGTCACCCAGGCTTCCTCGCACCACTACCTGCGCATCGGCTCGAAGGGCCGCGTGGGCACGATGGAAAACGTGCTCTCGGAATTCGGCTACTTCAAGCTGACCGAGAAAGGTGCGCACAACATCGTAGCCAAGGTGGTCGACGTGGTGGCGCATCGTCACCAGTTCTACGAGGAAGCCGGGCTGACCGGTCGAGACATCGATGCCCTGAACGAGCTCATCGAGCCGATCGTGCCTGCGGCGGCCGATGAGGGCGAGGTCGAGCCAGCGGACAGCCCATGTTGAAGGCCCCCAGGAGCAGCCAAGCACTGAAATCACTCTGATTCATCTACCATTACCCCATGGCCACCGTCCTGCGTCGACCCATTGCTGAAATACTTCGCGATCGCAGCGATTCTCGTCGGGCCCAGTTGCGCCCGCAGGTCGAGCGGACTCTCGCGGAACTGCGCCGACGCGGGGTCGTGTGTGAAGTCGTCGGCTCGTACGCTCGTACATCCTCAATCTTCGACTCGGGGTCGGATTTGGACGTCCTCATCGAATCGCGCTCAAACTTGTCCGAGACCGAGGTTTGGGATATCGCCTGGGCCAATCTCCCGGACGTCGATGTCGATCTTGTATTCGCCGACCAGCTGCCGTCCAGCAAGGTAGCACTTATGAAGGAACATGCCCGTGGGTGATCACGTCTTCCAATTGCTTCTCCTTTCGAAAGCCAACGATCTCGAGCTGGCGCTTGGACACATGCTCGATGCGGAAGAGCGGCAGCAGCAACTCAAGATTCAGTTCCCTGCCGCGTATGACGCTAACTTCCACGCCGCGGGCATCGCTACCCATATTCAAGGAATCTATACGCAGATCGAAAGCCTGCTCAAGCAGGCGATTGAGGCTACTGATGGCAGATTGCCAAAGAGCGAAACCTGGCATCAGGACTTGATCCGGGTCGCCGGCATGGCAATCCCCGGCGAGCGCGGCGCCCTGCTCGACGCGGATGGCGTCAAGAGCATGAAGGCAGTCCTTGGGTTCCGGCACAAGGTCCGTTCAAACTACGCCGGTGAACTGGATCCGGAGCGTGTATTCGAGCACATCCCCAACACGGTATCAGCGGTTCAAGCTGCGGCGGGAGGAATCCGAGAACTCTTCGAGCCTCCGGAAACTCCCCCGCCTGAACGGGACGTTTAACTCCTAAGCTGAGGTCGCGGGTGCGCGCAGAGGAGTTGCTTGCGATGCTCACCCAGAACGGCTACACGCACGTGCGCCAGCTCGGCGGCAAGTGGGTCGGCCTGCTGCGCTTCAATTTCACCGTCGGCCTGGTGGTGGGCTTGGACGGCGGCGGGTACGACCGGCGCTACTGCTTCGAGTTCGTCGAGGATGCCTGCAAGGCGCTCGATGCCTGGGACGGTCACGACCATCCGGGTGGGCCATGGATCAAGTGCAAGGCCGCCGGCATCGATCTGCTGAACCCGGACTTTGGCTGAGCCCGGTGGGCGGCGCCCGCCCGCCCCTGTCGCGGGCTGGGACAATGAGGGATTCTTCCCATGTGCCTGCTACGAAAGCCTAGATGAAGCCCCACGAGCTTTGGCATCCGAATCCGCGCCCTGACGACGGCAATGTCCTCCAGGCGCGTCCACCGGAGGCGTGGGGGCGGCCGGCCAGGCCGAAACCCGAGAATCCGACCACCACCGATACCTTCTTGGAGAGATTCAAAGCTGCTCTTCAAATCAAGACCGACTACCGTTTGGCCAAGGTGCTGGGGATCAGCCACACATCTGTCATGCACTGGCGAAACGGCCGTACCCGGCCCGACGATCTCGTAGTCATCCGCATGGCCCGATTGATGCACAGCGACCCGGCTCCGATCGTGGCCGAGCTCCACGCGGAGCGCGCCAAGGACCCAGAGAGCCGCGCATTGTGGTTGCGGATCGCTGGCCACCTGCAGGCGACCGCCGCGTGCGACTGCTCTGATTGCCGAGGCAATCCCGTGAGCCCGTCGACACCTCCCGGTCGTCCTTCGATGCCCGGCCCGATTGCGTCCACGCCCGGAACCACGGCTGCGGGACCCCTTGGCCAACAGGCTGATCTGACGCCCGAACTTGTTCGGGACATGTTTCGCGAGCTGCGTGAAAAAGGCGCTCTGCCGAAGAGACGCATCACCGACGTCGCGCAGATGGACTACCACGATCAGTATTTGAAGTCGGCGAAGTGGAAGCGAATCAAGAAGCGCGTGATGGAGCGCGATGGGGGCCTTTGCCAGAGCTGTGGAGGTCGCGGCAGCACAGTCCACCACCGTAGCTACGAACGCGACGTGCTAGAGGGCCGAAACGACGCCATGCTTGCGACGGTCTGCAACGGATGCCACAACATCATCCACTTCTTGGACGACGGGCAAAGGAGGCCCGAAGCAGAGTGGGATGCTGTCTTCCTGCTTGGTCAGCACCAGACTGACATACCTGCTATCGGAAAGGTCGATCTCCGAAACCTCAAGATCGTTGATCGCCCGGACCTCACGCGCATGACCGCCGTGCAGATCGAGCTCTATCGGAAGGCTCACCTACGGGCGATCGCCGACAAGCGCGAGGCAGGTCGTCTTGCGGCTGAGCGGAAAACCACACGGAAGGAGAGCGCGAGCGACCCATGAGGCTCCATTGGGCGGAGCCACGAGAAGGTAGCCGGTAGCCTTGAAGACGACGCTCAGCCGCAATGCCTCGGCGCCTCAAAATCCGCGATGCTCGGCCGCTCGACAAGCTCGTCCAGCTCGGTCCAGATCTCGTCGCACAGGCCCGGGCGATAGGCAGCGGCACGGAATGTCGGATGCTCGGAGCGGTAGACGTCGAGCAGGCGATCGTTCCCGTCGGCGACACAGGCACGCATGTTGGCCAGGCGGTCGCACGACTTCACGATGAGAGCAAGGCGGTTGTCGGTCACCGCCAGGCGGGCATAGGCCTTCACCTTGCGCTCCTTGCGATTCGCCCCCGGCGGGTCGCTCAGCAGGTCGACCGCCTCTGTCACCTCGTTGCCAAAGCGCTCGCGAAGCGCGTCGAGCGACATGCCGGCAACATCCTCCTTGACATCGTGCAGGTAGGCGGTGGCCTCGGCATCGTCACCATAGGGGCGCGCGAGTTCAGCGACTGCGTCGAGGTGATGCGAGTAACGGTGTTGCCCGTACATCTGTTCCCCGTGCGCCTCGACGGCAAAGATCCGGGCGCCGGGCGCCTTTGGGAGCAAGTTTGAAGAGGTCATGCGCCATTGTGTCGTAACCATCGGCCCTCGATCACTTTTTCTTGAGAGTTTGCACGGCGCCTTGCGGAAACGGAGCTGCATGTGAGATCTTGTTCGGAGACATAGCTCGCCGCGAACAATCCCCCCAATGCAACAGTCCGACCTCTTCGAGCCGCTCCTCGCGGCCTACCGCAACGTCCAGATCCACGACGACGGCATCTCCAACGCTGCGCTCTACAAGGCGCTCAACCTCGACGGCGGCGAGCGCAAGCCCGTCGGTCGCGCGCGCCAGCCCCACAACCTGGAGCACAGGAAAGTCCGCTGGCACCAGCAGTCCCTCCGCAAGCTGGGCCTCCTTGAGCGCGTGCCTGGCCAGCGAGGCAACTGGCGCCTGACGCCCAAGGCGCAGAAGGACGGTGACCTGACCCCAGCCCCCGAGGGCGTGGCCCTGGTGGCCTTCAGTACCGATCTGGGCGTGGCCATCTGGACCCGCACGGAGACGCTGGGCCGGCAAGCTGACGGACCAGATCTCCGCGATCATCACTTCGCCGCCCTACCCGCTGCGCGAGGCAAGGGCCTACGGCAATCCGTCGGAGGCCGAGTACGTCGACTTCATCTGCGGCGCGCTGGAGCCGCTCTTGAAGAACCTGATCGCCGGTGGCTGCATCGCGCTGAACGTCAGCAACGACATCTTCCTGTCAAGGTCGCCTGCGCGCTCGATGTACGTCGAGAGGCTCACGCTGGCGCTGCACGACCGCCTTGGCCTGCAGCTGCTGGAGCGCGCGATTTGGCACAACCCGGCCAAGCCGCCGGGCCCGACGTACTGGGCGTCGATCAAGCGCCAGCAGCTCAACGTCGGCTACGAGCCCGTGCTGGTCTTCTGTAACGACCCCGTGCGCTGCGTCGCCGACAACCGGCGCGTGCTGCAGCCCCATTCGAAGCGCCACGCCCAGCTGCTGGCGGCCGGGGGCGAAATCCGCACCGCCACGTATGGCGACGGCGCCTACAAGCTGCGGCCAGGCTCCTTCGGCAACGTGACCGCCGGCAAGATCCCAAAGAACGTCATCTCTCTTTCACGCGTCAGTAGAGAGGTCGAGAAGACGCGCAAGGAGGCGAAGGCTCTCGGTCTCCCGACGCACGGCGCACTGATGCCGGTGAAGCTGGCGCGGCTCCTGGTCGAGTTCCTGACGCCGCCGGGCGGCCTGGTACTGGACCCGTTCGGCGGCTGGCTTTCAACTGCACTGGCCTGCGAGGAGGCCGGCTACCGGTGGATGGCTTTCGAAATGATGGCCGAATACTCGGCGGGCGGCGGCATGCGCCTGAGCGATCGGCCTGGATTTCACGCCTCCTTCGACCTGGCGGGTTGGCAGCCACCCGGTGCCCGACGAAACTGATTCGCGAAACCGCGCAAACCTTCGCGTTTGACTGCAGTGTTTTCCCACGGGGAAGGCAAATCGAGCCGCTTCTGCGCCAGACTTCCCACTGGGGAAAAGCGCGATCGGGGCGCACCATCCGATCCCTGAGCGGCTTGCCGGCTCGGGGTTCATTCTTTGCGCTGTAGAAGTGCCTCTGCAGCGACGTCGGGAACGACACTCACATCATTTTTTGCGACCCTGGATGTCACGGGTCAGAAGGGCCATCTTTGTGTCGATGACGATCTACGCGGTAGACGACCATCCCATGCTGCGCGATGCCGTAGTCATGGCCATGAAGCGCCTACGCCCGCACTCGAACATCGTCGAGCTCAACAGTCTCGCGGACATCGACGACGCCCTGATCAACCATGGACCGCCTGACCTTGTTTCGCTGGACATCAACCTCCCGGACAACGACTCCGACGCGGGCGTTGCCAGAGTTCGGTCGATGTTCCCGAAGGCGCAGATCGCCGTCTTCTCCACGCACCCGTCCAGCGAGATGGAGGAGATCTGCGTTGCCTCGGGCGCGGACATCTACATCGAGAAAGGGAGTGGCCGGCAGGAGTACGCCGACGCGCTGAAAGCCCTCCTGGAAACGGGACCGGACGACGGCACCGCGAACGGCGCCGCTGAGTTCAAGCTATCCAAGCGCCAGCACCAGCTCGTGCGGATGATGGACCGTGGCCTGACCAATGCGGAAATGGCGATGGCCCTCGGCTTGGAGGAAGTCAGCGTGAAGGTTCACCTTTGGCGTCTGTACCAGAAGCTCGGCGTGAACAACCGCGCGCGAGCCCTTTTCGTGCTTCGGTCCAACCACCTGCTCGACTGAGTTCGGCCGCGCCCGGCCCAGGGAAAAACAGGGCAAACGGGGCGAAGATCGGCCTGAATTAGCGCAAGCTGTAATTTCGCCCTGCGCGAAAAATCAGTATCCTTTCGCGTCATGGCCTCCATTCTTCCTTTGCCGCCCGCTATCGCCCACGGACTGCCCTGGAGAATGGTCTTTCCTACGAAAAGAGCGCCAGAACTGCTGGAGCGCTTCGCGTACCCGGACTTCGTTGCCAGCCTGACCCCGGACGAGATCCAGTACTGCGAGACCGTGGTCTCTGCCCTCCTGGCGACGATGCTCGCGAACCAGAAGGTCCCGAAGACCCTCGCACGGGCACACGTGAACCGGGCCACCTCCGAGATCTTGTGGGAAGAGCGCTCGCCCGCCGGGCTGAAGGTGTCACTGGGCAGCACCCGGTACCCCTTGGTGCAAGCCCTCGTCTGGATCGGCAGCAGCGTGAGCCGCCTGGTGAAAGCGTTGCGCCCGGATCCAGGCACGCGGCAGCCCGAGTACCAAAAGCAGTTCACCGATTCGGACTGGGTGGATATCGGAGTCGATGGACAACCCACGGCGGGCCCACGGGGGCCGAAACCGGGATCGGCGCCGGTAAGACGGCCTGCCAAGCTGAATCTGGTGCCACCGGCCAGCAGCGCCGAACGCCGCAAACGCCAGGACGAATCGTTCAGGCTCCGCTCCAAGTCGGGACACGTGATCAATGGCAATGACCATCGGCTGGGATGGCTACTTTACGAGGCACACAAGGTGGTGTCCCTGAACCGGCCCGAGCTCCTCGATGCAGATCACGTCATCGGGAAGCTTTCCCGCAGCATCATCCCCGGCGCAGCAGAGCTCGCAACGGTCTTCCAGGCGCAGTTGGACGCGGTGGAGGCCATGGAGGTCACGTACGAGATCCGTTGGGTGCTGAGGGAGCTTCTTGCGAACACAACCGCCCCGGAGCCGTGGACGGAGGAGAGCCTCTTTTGGGCATTCGGAGTGTCGGAGGACGGTAAGTTCGATCCGCACTTTTGGTCTGCCGCCGCGCCTCCGAGCACGTTCCGTCTGCGTCGGAAGCTCGTGACGATCACCGGTCCCTTCCTTGCTGCCACCTTCTATTCGCCCGCCCTGGCCGAGATGGCCGACCATCTCACGTCACTGGGCTTCATTGGCGCTCGCCACCTCCAGACCCGGCTCGCGCCGGTCATCGGCGATTCGAACATCATCGGCGTGGCGAAATTCATGACCGACGTTGTCCAAGTGAAGATGGGACGCATGGACAACGTCCCGGTCGTGGTCGACGGCCACAACTATGACCTGTTCTACTGGAATCAGGACGTCAAGACCATGACCGTTCTGGATGTCTGCGAGCTCGCTCTGGACCTGACCGCGGCCAGGGGCGCGTTCCGCTTCGAATACATCGCGGATGCGTTCGGAGATCGCCACGACGGACTTCGCAAAGAGATACTGCTACGCGAGATCCTGAACGAGTGGAGTGCTGTCCGATGGCTGGATGAACCAGGCTATGGCGTCGTCATCGGCGCGAGCCCAATCGTCGGCGTCGTAGAGCATATGCTCGCCACGGCCTGGCCTCGGTCCTTGTCCGTCGAGAACATCGCTCAGGGCCTGCGCGCGCTGCGAGCCCCGCCGCGAGAAATTCAGTCGGCACGCGAAAGGCTTGAGGAGCCAGTGTCAGGTTTCGTTGAGGACGAGGTGCTTCTCGAGGCCCTGGTTGCATCAGGCCGGATGCGCCGGGTCGGCCGCGCATCGGTTGCGCTCAAGCACAAGCCCGAGGCCGAATACTGGCAGCACTGGCGGCCCGTGGAACGCGATCTGATCGACTATCTTCGGTCTGTCGGCGGCTCGGCGCCGAACCGAGCGATCTACCAGCACTTCAACGCAGACAAGTCCGTGGAGCCCCATGCGCTGGCGGAGGCCATGAAAGCCCTCCCGTATCTCCACGCCCCAAAGTTCCAATGGACCGCTTTGTGGTCTTGGGCGACGTAAGAAAAATGACCGCTGCTCGCACCACGTAGAGGGTCACAGACATCCGCAGTCGGCGAGACGCAGCCGCTCAGCCATCGCCACAAAATCACAACTGGAGAGAATGTTGTCCGAAACTCCCACGCACGATCCTGAGGCTTCGCCTCCAGAGCCACCCAGCCCTGACGTAGTCGTTGTCATTGATCGAGCCGCTCTAATCGAGAACATCATTAACCAGGTCATCGTTGGCTACTGCAGGCCTCGCAAAGACGCATGGGAGTTTATGTGGAGTGTCGTGCTGGACACCTCCGTGATGCCTTTGGGGGCAAAGATCAAGGTCGTCATGGCTATTGCCCACGAGATGAAATTTGATCTTGAGAAGAACGCGCTCCATCGAGTGATAGCGCTGCGTAACGCTTTCGCCCATCACTCCAGCAGCGCGCATCCCGTCCTTGCAGCAGGCAAGACACCTGAAGAAGACACGAGTTACTTTCAGTTCTGGGTGCTGGAGGGCTCCGGCAAGATACAGCGCGTCAAGCGTCACGAAGCCTTCGTCGAGTTCAACGCCGCCTATGGCAAAGCCAAAGGCTCGTTGGTTCAGCTCAAGAAGATCGTCAACGAACTGTACCCTCAGGCTGACGCCTGACCTGCCGTCACCCTGCAATCACGTTGCCTGCGCGGCCGCTGGCTCCTTGCGTCCGCTCACGTCGACTGACCGCTTCGTGAAAGCGGCCGCGGGAACCCAACCCACGACACGCCGGAAGGAGCGGGCCAGCCACCGGGTTAGCCGATTCCGGACGTTCCTTCGACCACGATGAGGAACCGCGGCTTTGCCGGTGCTGCGCCCCTTGTCGCCGGAGGCGAAGCAAGCTTCTCGACCGACGCTCGGAATTCGCGAAGGACGTCGTCGGAGGTGCGCGGCGCGGGAGCAGATTGCGCGAAGACCCAGGCGGGCGCGAGCGCCATCAAGAGGCACGCGACCAGCGCGGGGCGAGTGCCCAGAAGAGGTGTCGGGAAGATCATTGGTGCCTGAAGTGTAAGGACCGGGCCGATCAGAGCGCGGCCGCGCGCTCGAAGTGCTGGCGCAGCTCGGCGAAGGACCGCTCATCGAGTCCCGTCCCGCGGTCGCACGCCACCAAGCGATCGCAGTGCCGGACGAACTGGTGCTCCAGGTCGTCCAAAGCCACCCACAGTTGATCGAGCCCGCCATTCGCGGTCAACCAGGCGCGAATCTCATCCTCGCGCGAGACATGCCCCTTGCCGTAGGGATCCGGGCCTGCCGTCGGCGTCGCGCCGATGATGCGCGGCTGGATGTCCTCGGAGAACAGGGCGACCAGGACAGGCATCTCGACCGTTTCGCGCCACGACGAGCTGATCACCACGAGGACCTGAGGGAACTCACGCAGCAAGGCTTCCAAGGCCCCGAGATGGCAGAACTCCTTCTCGGCAGGGATTGGCGCGTCTAGCGCCTGAGGGTGCAGCACGCCGTCGAAGTCGAGGAAGCAGATCATGGTTCGCACCATCCTACCCACACCAAGTCGGCTCGCGCTAGGGCAAGTTGCGAAAAACCGGCCGCATTCTTTGGTTCGCGGCGAAGTCCCCTGCGGAATGCTTGAAAATCGCCAGATGGAAGAACGCCACTACCTCACCGTTCCCTTCAAGGAAAAAGACGCCGCGAAGGCGATGGGCGCGCGCTATGACCCCGAGAGCCGACGTTGGTGGGTCCGTGCGGACATCGACCTGTCGGCCTTCGCAAAATGGGATCAGCTACCGAGCACCACGGGCGCGCCCGCGGTGCCGGCACGATCAACCCCGGCGACCAGCGCGCCGGACCTGTTCGCCTCGCGCGAGGTCGCCGCACCCGCCGGCGCCGAGCTCGCAGCGCCAGCGAAGGGCATCCCCCTGTCGCGCCTGCTCGGCGGCGTGGCCACCGCCATCGCCCAGGCCTTCAAGAGCGGCGTCTGGACGATGGTCGAAGTCGTGAACGTGAAGCTCGGCAACGGCCACGTCTACCTCGAGCTGTCGGAGCGGGACAAGGCCGGCCAGGTGCTCGCGAAAGCGCACGCCCTGATCTGGGCGAACGTCGCAGGCAAGATCCTTCCCGAGTTCGAGCGCGCCACCGGCGCAACGATCGGCGCCGGGATCAAGCTGCTCGTGCGAGCCAAGCCAAGCTTCAAGGCCCAGTACGGCTTCAGCCTCGAAATCGACGCCATCGACTCGGAATACACGCTGGGCGACCTGGAAGCCCGCAAGAAGGAGATCCGGGCGCGCCTGCAGCGCGAGGGCGTCTTCGAGCAGAACAAGAAGGTGCCACCCCCGTGGGACTTCACCTCGGTCCTGGTCGTGGCGCCGCACGAGGCGGCCGGCCTGGGCGACTTCCGCAAAGAGTCCGACCGGCTGGCTCAGTTCGACATCTGCCGCTTCACCTTCGTGCACAGCCGCTTCCAGGGCGAAGGTAGGTGCGGCGCGCGAGATCGTCGCGGCGCTCACCGCGGCGCTGGACGAATGCGCGGCCGCCGACGACTTGCCCGATGCGATCGTCATCATCCGCGGCGGCGGCGCGGTGAACGACCTGGCGTGGCTGAACGACTACGACCTCGCGCGCTTCATCTGCGACCAGCGCCTGCCAGTCCTCACGGGCATCGGGCACGAGCGCGACAGAACGATCCTTGACGAGGTCGCCTTCTCCAAGTTCGACACCCCCAGCAAGGTGATCGGCGCGATCGAGAAGCTCATCGCCCGGCGGGCCCGCGAGGCAAAGGCAGCCTCCGAGGCGATCATGAGCACGGCGGCGCGCGCGGCGCGCGAGATGCGCACTGCCGTGGAACGAGCCCACGGCCAGGTGGCGGCGGACGCAACAGCCAGCGTGGCGCGGGTACGCCAGAAGAGTCGGGACGCGATGAACGCCATCGGGATGGCGGCCATGCGGGATGTGCACCAGGCCAGCCGAGACAGTTTGCGATTGATGACCCAGGTGCGCCAGGACGCCGCGGTCCAGCTGGCCACCGCGCGCCAGCTCGTGCCAATGCACATGGCCGAGGTTCAGGCCCGCGCGACCGCTGGCCTGGCGGACGCCCGCAGCACCTCCCGTGTCTCGCTCAACACCGTGCTTGACCGGGCCAGTGCCGGCGCCCGCTCTGCACGGCGCCAGGCGGACACGCAGTTCGCGATCATGGGTGAGCGCGCAACGGCAACGCTGAGCCGCGCCCGCGCGAACTCGGAGGCGCTGATGCGCGAGATCACCGGTCAAGGCCCGGAGAAGACCTTGAACCGAGGGTTCGCCATCGTTCGCGACGAAACGGGCAAGCCCATCACCAGCCTGACGCAGGCCGCGCCAGACCAGCCCATTGAAATCCAGTTCCGAGACGGCACCATGGGTGCGCGTACCGGCAAGCAGAAGTGAAGGACAACGACATGGAACAGCAGACCTTTCGCGCCGCGTACGACGTGCTCCAGAAGCACGCAGAGACCTTGCGCGAGCAGAAGGAGCCCAACATCGACGATCTGCTGAAGATCGTGACCGAATCCGTGGCCGCCTACAAGGTGTGCACGAAGCGGATCGACGCGGTGGAGGAAGCCCTGAAAGCTGCGCTCGAAGGCGCAGGCGTCGAGGGCACTGGCACGGTGGGTTGAGCGCCAGACGGGCTCACGTAACGTTCGTCAACGCCACCGCCGCTTCCTAAGTGACACGCCAGCTCACGCCCATCTCGCCCGGCTCGCGCTTCGGACGCCTCATCGTCGAGGCGCTGGTGGAGGACGGACCGCGCCATCGCTACAGCTGTGTGTGCGACTGCGGCAACACCGCCCCCAGCGTGCCAGCGACTCACCTCAGGCGAGGGGTCACCAGAAGCTGTGGCTGCCTCCAGGTAGAGATGCACGCAGGACGCAGCGCCAAACCTCCAGGCGTGGCCGTCGAAGCACCCACGGTCGCCTCACCATCACCGATGAACGGACCGCCGAACATCGGGCCGCCTCTTGACGCCTGGATGGGCTTGCAACAGGCCTTGCGAGCACGAAGCCATCAACTGCACGCTGTCGATTTGATGTACGTCTCCGCTAGCTATAGGGGCGAAGAGCTAGAAGTTGCAGAGGAAGCGCTGGACAACCTGGTGTAGCCCGCGGGCGGAAGCACGTGGACGGAGCCTGCGATTTCGGACGTTCAGCAGGCCCCTAACGAGGCATGACGCGGCCGGGCCTATCGGGCCGACAGCGCCATGCCAATGATGACGGTCACGACGATCATCACGACTACGAATTCATAGCCCTCGAGCGACAAGTCTCGGTCGTGGAACCTGCACAGGACGTCGGCCGTGCTGTCGGGATTGCACCGAGGACAGAGGGGATCTGGGTTGGGCGACCGCGGCATCACTCCGGCTCCCGCGACCGATTCGGCCGCCGCGCCATCAGAACTCCGTCCAATCGCCCTCGCCACCCGCCGTCGCCACCTGCTTCGACGCGCCAGTCGGCTCGATTCGGCGTGCCTGCAGCGCTGCTGCCTTCGGCTGGACGACGGCCCGGGCCGATGCAACCACCGGCTTCCGGCTGAGCGCATCTTCGCTTCCATGGTCGAGGACGTTCACGGCCTGCGCCAGACCCGACGCCTGTTCCTGCAAGGAGCCACAGCGCCTTCGCGCCGCTGCTTGTCATGTTGTTCACTTTCCCGTTATTGCGTGAAACTCACACGCCAGAATATTGCACGTTTGCGGTTCGCATCTAACTACTATCGCGGTTATAATTTTACGCGATGTCGCAAACTCGACCATTCGGCGCCACGAGGCTCCCGACCCGCTCACGACTCGCGTCGTGCAATTGTTGGCTGCGAACCCTTCCTTCTGGGACGCCATCCGGTCGAGTTGGCTGGTCGATTCGAACTGGAGGCCGCGCCTGGACTGCTTTGCGACGCTCAAGGCCACCCATGCTCGGCCGGCTCAGGAACTGGTCGAAATCGTCGATCGTTGGAGCGAAGGTGACCTGAGCAGCTTCGCGGTTCTCAAGCGCGATGGCGCAATGCTCCAGGTGGGTCGAGACGATCTCGGGCCGCCCCCCTATGTACCTTGGGCGATCGTGCGCAGCCACGCCGCTCCCAAGCTCGCGATCGCCGGCATCGACCCGGCTACGGCCGACTGGGACACGATCGCCGACGCAATCCACCAGCACGGTGATCCCACTCACCTCCCCGATCAACCCTCCGACGAACAAGACGACGGCGCCGTGCACGCGCCCCGAGGCTGACATGACATCAATCGATCGTGACTTCTTCCGGCGCCGCCCCATCCTCTCGGATTCGCAGGTTGCGGACCTCCTTGAACGGGTCTACCCGTCTCCTGCAAAGACCGGAGCCGCGCGCACGAAATCGCAGATGTGGCTGAGCCTGCCCAACAACGGAAAGTGGCGTCAGGGCGCTTTCGGCGATATCGACGCGACGCCGGACCTGATGAGCCTGCTCGGACGCGAAACCATCTACCAGGTGGTCGGGAACGACAGCGCGGACCGCCACTACTACGTCGAGCTCATCGAGCGCGCCGATGGCGTCCATGACCTGTATCTCCGCCGTCGCGCGTGACTTCGATCACCACACGGTGCAGCCCCTCGGCACCCAGAAGGCAGCCGCGGAGCTCGGCCACCTCGATGTAGTCATCGCCGGCCTGCAGCACGTTCACGGTCTCGGCCGCCGCCATGAGGTGGTCCCGCTGCTCGGACGACATGAGCGACCAGGCCGCGCGAAGGACGTCCTGCAGATCTCCGACCTCGGGATCGGGCTCGCTGCTCTGCCCGTGCTGCTCCGCAGCGTTGAGGATGCGCTCGATGCGCGGGTCTTTGGGTTCTGGGGAGGGGTTGGTCATTGGTTTCCTCAGCCGGCCATGGCTTTGCCGCGATCAGCGGGTTGGAGGGCTTCCTGCTCGGCTTCGTCAGCCTCGCGAATCTCGCGGAGGAACTCGGCGCCCGCTGGCGTGTCGTTGCCAAGGCACCGGTTCTCGAAGACCAGGATTTCCCCGGCCGGACGAAATTCGTGCAGGGCCTGTAGCTCCGCCAGCTCAAGGGGAGCGGTCTCGACCCGTGAATCGCCGTGCCTCAGGCTGCCGCGCGCCGAAAGCATGATCAACGGGCATTCGGTCCCGCTCGGGATCGCAGCCACATTGAGGACTGCCGAGCAAATATCGGTCTGTGCTGTCTCGTCGAAGAATCCACCCTGCCGACCACGCCACCGGGCGTTGAAGTTCAGATTGACCTCGACCATGTCGAGTCCGGCCACGGCCTTCTCCGCACCAGCCTGGCGCAGCACATTCACCACCTCATTCAGGCGGGCCAGGTACTGGTCATCGATCTCGAACTGAACCCAGCTCGAACCGAAGCAATCTTTCGTTCCCCAGCACCTTGAAGGCCACCAGGCGCGGGGCCCCCTCGCGCGGCGATTTCGGCGTGGGCGTACCGGATCTGATCATCCGTCTCCATCCCGTGGAGCGCCGCGCTCTCGATCGCGCCATGGTCGAGTTCGCTCCACAACGCGTCAGCCATCTCGGCGAACGTGCGGCCCTCACTGTTCGCGACTCGAACCGCGAACTTGTTCAGGACGTGCTCGACGTCCTCCTCGGAGATGGCGAAGGCTGTATATGTGCCATGGAAGCGTGTACGGAATGAAGCGTTAAAAAGATTGCACTACTTAGACCGCAATATACCTATGCTACGAAGCAATCAAGCATTTGTTTTGGAGCCCCATAACCATGGCGATGACGTCAGCAAGCGTGTCCACCGACGCAGAAACCGCACAGGCCCGGGCAGCAGCCCTGGCCCCCGCCGTTCTGCGCTTCGCATCGTTCCGTCGGCTCACGCGCGCCGCCTCTCCCGCTCTGGCCCCGGTTGCAGCTCCAGCACCCGCTTCAGCCCGCGCCCCGGCTCCAGCGCCAGCTACGGCTCCAGCGTCTGCGGTCCGCCCGCTGGGCCTGCGCTTCCCCGGCGCGGCTGCGGCACCAACAGCCCCGGCCGCTGCCCAAGGTCCCGCTGCCGCCCCTGCGCTCGCCGCTGCCCCCGCTGCCGCGGCCCCTTTCCGGTTCCGTCCTCTTTCGTTCGGCCGCGCGTTGGCCGTGCCCGCTGCCGCCCCCGTCGCGCCCGCTCCCGCCCCGGAAGCCCTCGCACCGTCCGCGGCGCCAGCCCCGACCGCTCCGACCCCCGCCCCAGCGCCCGCGCCAGCCGCTGCTCAGGAAGAGCTGGATGACCTGACCCCGCCTCCGCCCGCCGCCCCGGTCCCGAAGGGGTTCGGCTTCGGATTCAAGGCGGCCGCCGGCGAGTCCGCGCTTCCGCTGGGCTTCGGCGGCATGACCAAGCCTTCGCCCGACGAGACCCATGTGGGCATCGTCAAGAGCGTCGCGATCTACGGCGACTGGGCCGTCGGCTCGATGGACACCCAGGAGCGCGAGTCCCTGAAGATCACTGGCTCCGCCGTCGCGCACCTGAAGGAGGGGCTCGAGTACGCCCTCACCGGTCGCATGAAGGTTCACCCGAGCCACGGCGTGCAGCTCGATGTCGTCAGCTTCGAGCCACACATCCAGCCCGACGTCCCGTCCATGGCGCGCTTCATCGCCGCGAACTTCACCGGCATCGGCAAGAAGCTCGCCGAGAAGTACCTCACCAAGGTCAAGGACGAAGGCGGCGACAAGGGCCTGGAGGCGCTGCGCCTGAAGCTCGTCAACGAGCCCTGGGCCGTCACCTTCGAGTCGGTCTCCAACCGGAAGACCAGCTTCGGGGACAAAAACGCCCCGCCCGCCGATTCGGAGAATCCGGCCACGCTCGCCGATTCGCCCGAGATCCCCTACATCGAACGCATGCTCGCCACGAAGTTCGGCGCGCTGCGCGAGCTGAAGGCGGCCGCGATGAAGCTCCTCGCCATGACACTGTTCTCGCAGGCGAAGGCGCTCAAGGACGAAACCCGCCCAATCACCGAGGTCGCCGCGGCCCTGCTCGCGAAGGACCCGTACAGCCCCATGCGCACGATCCCGGGCTACGGCTTCCGCAGCGCCGATGCGATTGGCAAGGCCATGAACATCCCCCGCGACGCGCCGGTGCGCCTGACCGCCCTCGCTTCCTTCCTCGTGATGGAGGAATGCGACTCGGCTGGGCACGTCTTTGTGGGCGAGCCCCAGCTGCGCAACCGCCTGGCCAAGACCGAGCCGATGATCTCGCTGGAGACGCTGATCGAGTACGCCACCGAAAGCGGTGACCTGCGCATTGAAGAAGACGAGACCGGCAATCGCCGGATCTACCCGGCCAAGCTCTTCGAGGCCGAGGTCCGCCTGGCCGAAGACCTGCACAGCATGCTGGTGACGGCCAAGCCCCTGCTGCGCAAGCGCACCTACGAGCAGTTCCGCACCAAGGCCATCGAGGTGAGCCAGCGCCTGCTCGGCTACGAGCTCGACGAGGACCAGATGAAGGCCCTCTACGGCATCGCCACCAGCGAATCGCGGCTGCACGTCGTGACGGCCGGCCCGGGCTGCGGCAAGACCGCCATCATGGAAGTCTTCAGCGCCATGATGTCCCACAAGGACTGGGCGTTCGCCGCTCCGACCGGCAAGGCCGCCAAGGTCCTGTCCGCGCGCGTCGATCGCAATGGCTACTCGGCTTCCACCCTGCACTCGCTACTGAAGGGCAGCCCCGAGGGCGGCTTCATGATCAACCGCAACAGCCCTCTCGGTTGCCAGATCCTCGTGGTGGACGAAGGCACGATGCCGACGCTCTCACTCTTCGAAGCGGCTACCGCTGCCTTGCGGCCGGACGCGCACCTGATCATTCTGGGCGACCCCGGGGTCGAGGGCCTGGCCGGCCAGCTGCCTTCCATCGGTGCCGGCCGCGTGCTCAGCGACATCATTCGCCTGCCGGGCGTGGATCACCACCACCTGACCGCCACGAAGCGCAACTCGGGAGCGATCCTGGAGACCGTGAACCAGATCCGCCAGTACTCCCTCGCCTGCGAGGACGGCCCAGGTGTCACGTTCTCCCACACACTGCCGTCGGCCGAAAGCTACTTCGAGACCGTAGCCGGCAAGTACGTCGAGCGCGCGCAGGCCAACGGCATCGAGAACGTGGTGCTGCTGATGTCGCGTCGCAACGGCGCGGCAGACGAGCCGACCTGGTGCACCGACTATGCGAACGCGCGTCTACGCGATCTGCTGAATCCGCACGCCATCAAGATCCCCGGCACCGCCTCCCTGCACGTGAACGACCGGATCGTCATCCGCGACAACATGTCGCTCGGCGAGGACGAGGAAGGCATGGACATCCGGGTGGTCAACGGCGACACCGGAACGATCACCCGCTTCCAGCCCCACAGCGATCCGAAGCATCGCGGACCGCAGTACGTGGTCATCAAGCTCGACGACGGCCGCTTCATCCAGTTCCCGGGCGATTCGCTCAAGGAACTCCAGCACAGCTACGCCGCAACGGTGCACATGGCCCAGGGCAGCGAATACAAGGACGTGATGCTCGTCATGACGCCCGGCCAGGCTTCCTTCATGAACGCAAACATGTTCCTGACGGGAGCCAGCCGCGCGCGGGAAGGCCTCTGGATCTACGGCGACGACGCCGAGCTGCGCAAGATCGCCGCAACGAAGCTGCCGGCACGGAACACGACCCTGGTGGAGCGTGTCAACGAGAAGCTGGCGGAGACGCTGAGCAACATCGACGACGCCGGCGCGGAAGAGGATCGGCCCAAGGGCTGAGCAGATCATGACCGCACATACCCCGATCCAGGTCCGGACGGTCTCCGATCCGGCCGACCCGAGCGACTTCGAGGTCCTCGGCGCGAGCCTCCCTGAGGCTCAGCTCGCCTCGCTGATTGCGCGCGACCGGTTCGTCGACGTCGTCAACCAGGACGGGGTGCGGCTTCAGCTCAGCTTCGACATGGACACGGAGACGCTCGTGTGCGAGCGCCTGGAGCCTGAGGCAGCGCCTCTGGTCGACCGCGTGACCGGCGCGGGCGTGAGGCTCTCCCGATACGCCACGCTCGACATCCCGTTCGCGCACCAAGAGCGCGGTGCGAGCCGCGCAGCCTACGACGACCTGATCGGCCCCAACATCGCGACGGTCATGGCAAGCGTGGGATGGCGCTACGACGGCGCCATGCTCCGCATGAACGCCCTCTCGGCAATAGCAGACCCCCGGATCGTGGCCTCCAGCTGGGCCGGCACGATCAGATCGAGCGACGGTGCCCGCGGCGTCAACGTCAGCTACGGCGTCGGGGCAAGCCATCGCGGCGCCGGCCTGAGCCGCTTGCTCGCCTACTGCGCGGTGGCGGAATGCGTGGCCCACCAGGTGCTCGCCGGCGAGCCCCTCCCAACGTTCGTGAACATCCAGGCGCGCGCTACAAACGCCGCGTCCCTGGCCGTGGCCCGGTCACTGGGTGTACCCGCATGCCCAGAGGCGTGCTTCTGCGTGCCGGAGGAGGGACGCCAGGTGGCGTACGTTGGCTTCCGAGACTCCGTGGTCGACTTCCTTGCCAGAGGTCTGGAGCACACGGTGGATCGCCTTCCCGGCTACGACCCGGGCTCGATGGCTGCTGCGCGCATCGGGATCGTCGGCGAAGCCGGTTCAAGCCTGGGCCTGCTCGGATGGCTTGACAGTGCACCTCGTGACGACGCCCCGGATTCGTCTCTGGAGCAGCGCCAACGACAATGACGGCGCGTTCGCAGGGCGTAGGATTCGCCTGTTAAAAAACTTCACAACGAGGCGAAATTGGGGCGAACAGGGGACTTTTCAAAGCGAACGATCCGGGAACTCGCAGAGGCGGCGGCTCACGCCTGCGCGCGATGCGGGCAGGTAACGTCCTACTTCGATCCTGCTCTAGGCAAACGCGTTGGCTACGGGAGAGGCGCGCACATCCGCGCAGCTTCATCTGCGGGCCCAAGAGGCGATGAGTTGTATGAGCCAGAGCAACTGAAAGCCGCCGATAACGGCGTGCATCTATGCGCGAACTGTGCAGACTTGATTGACAAGGATCCCGGCAGATATTCCGTGCCCTACCTACAGGGATTGCAGCAGGAGGCCGAACGACGATCTAGGCTTGCCGTTTTGCAGCCTGGCGGAGTAAATCGTGGATTGCTCACGTCAGAGCAAGCTCACCGCGTATCGACGTTCATCGACAGGACGACCAGATGCCTGTTCCAGCTAGTCCTCTATAGGAATCACTCAGGCTGGGTGGGCTACTGGCCGTGGCTTGAAGCGAATCACGCCCGCAGTTTTTCCGGCGAATGTGCGCATATCCGCCACCTCGCCCACCCACTCTGCGCAAACAGCCCGCATGCAGTTGATATCCAAGTGCGAGTAGTGGAGTCGGTAGGCTCGCTTTTCGATAAGGTATCGAATGCGCCGTGGCACTTCGATGAAACCTCCGCCGCTTTTCGGCTTGATGCTGCGTCACAGTTCGGCGCGGGCCGTGAACAGGCAAACGCCGCCGGCGAGTTGGCAGATAGCTACCGGCGTGACATCTACCGCCTAACGAGCGACCTTGGTGCGATGACTAACGGCGGCTCGGGCCGCCTCATTGGGGCCTTCTCCTGAGCTTCAATTCGGCGTGGCAGCTAGTCGCTCTCGCTGAGTGCTCAGCGAACTGCGATCTCGCCGTCTCGTACCAAGTAACCGGACCGGGATCTGTACTCACCTGTCACCAGCCGCTGGTCGCCCAACGGTTGGGGGCGCGGCCTGGGAATCACCCGACGCATCATTTCGCTGCGTTCACAGCATCCTTCAATGCCTTGCCCGCGGTGAACTTCACTGCCTTGGTCGCCTTGATCGTGATGGCCTCGCCGGTCGAAGGATTGCGGCCCGCGCGTTCGGCGCGATCGGAGATCGAGAAGTTGCCGAAGCCGAGCAACTGCACGGTGTCACCTTTGGTCAGCGCACTGGCCACTTGCTCGAGCGTGGAATCGAGCGCGCGGGCGGCGTCGGCCTTCGAGAGGTTGGTGTCGGCAGCGATGGCGGCGACGAGTTCGGCTTTGTTCATTTGAGGTCCCTCTGAGGCGTGGAAAGTTGGGGCCGGCGGGCGGCGCGTCGATGCGCGGAAGCGCTGCTGGCACGCAGCCTGTCCGGCCAGGCCCTCCATTGTGGCCGATGACCCTGTAAGACCTGCGGCGCCGACCATGCGCGCGAAAGAGAACTTTTTTGCTCCACACGTTCCTCTTGCGCGCCCAAAAGTGAACTGATTCTCGCCTCTGCCCTAGCGCAAATACGATCCGCGTCAGTAGACTGGTACGCAAGAAAGAATCCGCCCATGCAAATGACCACCACCTCCCTCGATTCCCTGCGCCAGTTGATCGCCACACACGAGGCCTCGATCGACGAAGGCTTCGCCGCCCGCGAAGATGGCTCGCTTCCCTACGCCGACGGCGAGTCCGATGGCGCGCGCGTGCTCCTGCGCCAGCACTCGATGCTGACGGACCTGCAGGAAGCAGCGGCGATCGGTGTGACGGCGCTGGACCTCGCGTTCGAGGGAGAGTTCGATCCCGTCGAGCATTCGCTCGTGCCCGAGGGCGAGACCGCCTTCGAGAAGAACAAGGCTCTTCACGAGATCGCCCTGGCTGGAATCGAGCCCATCATTGCCGCGGCCCGCGCCGCCGGCATCACGGTCCACGCACCCGAACTGGAGCAGGAAGCAGTGGCGGCCGCGGATGAATCCGAACAGCGCCGCGAAGGACAGCATCGTGGCTGACACGAACGAGCGGCTGCGCTCCGCGGCGACCGTGTTTGCCGATCTGCGCACGCGCCGCGCCGGCCCGCGAATCGGCACCCTCTCGAACCGTCCAATCCACGACTTCATCGAGAGCGACGGCGCGCGATGGATCTTCGACGGAAAGAACTTCGCCGGTCGCGTGCTGGCCACCTCCGACATCGTCCATCACCAGGCGGTCTACTCACAAGTGACGCGCTGAAGGTGACTGCATGCTGAGCAATGACGAGCCCGAGCGCCCACAGGCCGCCGGGTTTTCGGGTGGGATCGCAGGAGGCGGCAGCCGCAACATCGACGGGTCCGTGATCGATCAGATCAAGCAGCGGGTCGACATCGTCGAGGTCGTTGGCCGCCACGTTGAACTGAAGCGCGCCGGTGGAGCGCTCTTCAAGGGCTTGTGCCCTTTCCACACCGAGCGGTCGCCCTCGTTCACCGTCACGCCCTCCCGCCAGAGCTACCATTGCTTCGGCTGCGGCGCGCACGGGGACGCCGTGCAGTTCCTGATGGAAATGGAGGGCATGTCCTTCCGAGAGACGATCGAGGACATGGCCCAGGCCGCAGGTGTCGCGATCCCCGCCCCCGACCCGCATGCGCCTGTCGTGCGCCGCCCGCCGCCCGATGTGAAGAAGGCGATGCACCTGGTGATGGACATCGCAGCGAATCGCTACACCAGCGAGCTTGCTGGCGCCCTTGAGCTGATCCAAGCCCGGCCCGACGCCGCGGGCTTCCAGGCGGACAGCGGCCGCTATGTGCACGCGAAACGAGGCATCCACCAGACCACCATCGACCGTTTCCGCATCGGCCTAGCGCCGGAAGGCTGGGACACGCTGAAGGAACTGGACTGGCCGCGCGAGACGTTCGCTCCTGGCCAGAACGACGCCGCCACCACACTCGCATCCGTCGACCTGATCCGTGCGCGCGAGGAGCGCGAAGGCGGAGCAGCGCCAGCGCCCGCCGCCCCGGCCCGCAAACCTTTCGGGTTCCCGAGCGCAACGCGCCCGGCGACCCTCGCACCAGCCGCAGCGCCGACGCCGCCGGCGCAACCCGCCTCCTACTACGACACCTTCCGCGCGCGCCTGATCTTTCCTGTGCGGGACACCGCCGGCAAGATCGTGGCCTTCGGCGGGCGCAGGCTCATCGAGGACAGCTCGAGCGCCAAGTACCTGAACAGCGCCGAAACGCCGATCTTCCACAAGAGCAACGTGCTGTACGGCCTGTTCGAGGCTCGGGAAGCGATCCGGAAGGCCAAGCGCGTGCACGTGGTCGAGGGCTACATGGACGTGGTCATGCTGGCGCAGTACGGTGTGGAGAACGCCGTCGCGTCCATGGGCACGGCCATGACGGAGAGCCAACTGCAGACGCTCCTGCGCTTCACCGAGTGCGTGATCTTCGTGTTCGACGGCGACGGCGCCGGCCAGAAGGCTGCCCGCAAGGCGGCCGAGACGGTGCTGCCGCTGGTCCGCGCGACCCACGACATCCGCATCCTGACTCTTCCTGACGGCCAGGACCCGGACGACTACGTCCGCACCCACGGACGTGACGCCTTCGACGAGCTCGTGGAGACCTCGGCCAAGTCGCTCTCGTTCTTCCTGCGCGACCAATTGCTCGCGGAGTGCGGCGGCGCGAAGTCGCCCGAGCAACGCGCCCGCTTCCAACAGCGCTTCCAGCAGATCCTCAAGCTGATGAGCGCCGACCAGACGCTGGCAAAGGAATACTGGAAGATGTTCCAGCAGGTGCTGACCGGCAACGAGGCCCGCCCTGCGCAGCCTGGCGCCGCTGGCAGCCAGGCCTTTCAGACCTTCGGCTACCGGCGGCCCGCCGTCACCACCCCAACGCGGGCGCCCACGCTCACCGCCGCGGAAAGCTCGATCGTGGCCAAGCTTCGCGATGCGGTCCGCGCTGCTCCCGAGGTGGCGCTCCAGGTTCGCGAGGAGATCGTAGGGCTACTCGACCCGGACGATCCCGCCGAGCTTCGCTTGCAGAAGGATCTGGACGCACTGGACGAGGCCATGCCGCCGCAGCGCGCCGCCGAGGGCACGCCGGAATGGCTCCTCGCTCGCGACGCCCTCCTCTCGCATGCGGAGCTCTTCGAGATCCACCGTCGCCAGCAAGTGCGCGCCGAGCTGCAGGCCCAGCGGGCGAGCGGCGAGATCTCCACCGCCGACTACATTCGCGAGTTAAAAGAGCTTGGATGAATGAGGTGGGGTAGCACCCTGACAGCAAGCGCAGGATTTGTTTCCCCTGCTTATCGACAGGATCAGCGGTCTTGGGAACGACGGGAGCGGCCTACTGGATAGAAATACATAGCTCTCGAAACAGTTGGCCCAAACAAGGCAACGGTGCTGTAATGCCGCCTCGGATCGGCGTGTATCACTCCTAACCAACAACAATTGGAGGATCGCTATGGCTGTTTTGGGGCTCGCTAGAACAACGGGCAACAAGAAGTTGAACGCTGTATTGCGAAAGCTTGAGAACTACGATTTCGAGCCAATCACGCGGAGTTGCTCAGCACGATATGGCTGGGCTCCCAAAAAGGCCCGAAAGGTCGAGCTTGAAGCAAAGCGGTTCTTCTCTTTTGCCTTCCTAGACCCAGGCCACTACCACATCCCTGAAGAAGATGTTGACGAGTACTGGCACCGCATGATTTTGCATACACAGTGGTATCAAAAGTTCTGCATGAAAATGTTCGGCGACTACTACCATCACACGCCCGAGCCTGACAAGGATCTGGTCAGCAAAGAGAATCGCATGAGATCTCTTCGGCTAATCGAGCATTGGTACGGATATCCGTGGCAGGATTTGGTTAAGACCTGCACTCAATGCAGAGGCCCCTATAAACCCCGTACGAAGGTCGCGAGAGAGCTGGCGCCGTCAAAAGAAGCGCGAATGAAGGACTAGCTCTTCAGATCTACCCACGCGGCACATCCACCGGCGGCGCGTTACCGGCCATCAGCACATCCTTCAAGGACGGTTTGGCCTGCGCCGGCGCGATCGCCTGACCCAGCGCCTTCTGCCAGGTCATGTCCGTGCCATGGAACTCCACGGCCTCAGGTGCGTCGAGCATCAGTTCGAGCGCGATGCGTTCCTGGTCGGTGAAGCGTTGTGCGGTGGTGGTCATAGGGGTCACTGTACTGGAATGGGCGTGATCGTCGCGGGATTTCTGCTCAGGACGGACCGATTCCGCTTCGAGCTCGCTCATCTCGAACGCCTTCCACAGCGGTTTCAGGAATGCGGCGACACATTGCGCATCGAACCCCGGCTCGCCAGGCGCGCGCATGGCGGCCAGCGCTGACGGCTTGGCCACGATCGTCTCCTTCAGGTGCCGCAGGAAGCTGCCCGTGTCATGCCCGTCTTTCGAGGCAGCCGCCTCACGCCAGACCGCGAAGCCATCGAGCTGCCGCGGCGTGATCGCACCGCGCGCCAGCATGGTCAGCACAGCAAAGCCGTCGGCGTAGCGTTCCGATGATCGGGTGCGCTCGACGCTCTTCGCGAGCAGCTCGCCCGATGGCGCGCCGACGATGAGCAGACGCTCGAAGCGGACGTCGAGCAAGTTGGAGGCGACCCGCTCCGACCGCACCCGCCCGGCCAGGGCGATGTCCCGGAGGGCGGCGATTCCTTCGCTGTACTGGGCGCAATGGGCCGCCTCGTGGGCGAGCACGAATGCGGCAGCCGTGTCGCGATCGACGCCGGCGAGCCGCATCAGATCCCCGAACTCGGGCACGGCGCGATCCGGCACCAGGATCACGCAGCCCGTTCGGCCTGGCGCCTTGCTCGCGTAGGCCCAGGCATGCGGATGATCGATCTGGGGGGCGATGCTCTCGATGTAGGCCCCCGTCCGCTCCGGACCACCATTCACCGGAGGAAGCAGGCCCGGGTTCGCGTCCACGTAGGCGTCGACCTGGCCGCGCAGCTCGGTACCGGCCAGCCTGGCGTGATATGGGAATGGGAACATGGCCACCTGCGTGCTGCGGCTCGCGGTCGCGATCACCTGGGCGCCGGCGCGCCGCATCGCCGCATCAACCAAGCTCTCCTGGGCGCCCGGGACCGTCGCCTGGTCGCCGGGCACGAATGAGGGTGCCGGCTCGGGGACCTCGGCCTGCGCCGGCCCGAAGCTCATCGCGGCCGTGGCCATGATTGCGCCGAGCAGGTGGGCCCGCCACATCCGGTCGCCGCCGTGGATCTCGATCCGCTCCGGCGCGGCGAGCAGCGCCTCCAGGTCGGCGCGTTCCTGGTCACCCACGTGGGCGCTCCGGCTCATCGGCCACGCCTTCGCCGGGAGACCACTGTCCCAGGTGGCGTTCGCCCAGCGCGATCAGATCGCGGCGAATGACCCGTTCAAGGTACGCGCCGAAATCGATCGCGCCCTCCCGGCTGAAGACGCCTGCGACGCGAGTCGCCTTGTGGTCGTCCTTGGGCAGGAGCAGGACCTGGGCCACGTCCGACCTGATCGGAACGGGCAGATCCATCACGCCATAGTCCGGACCCAACCTCTCCAGCTCCGCGCGGACGCCCGCGAAATAGACAGGCTCGCCTGGCAGGACAAACATGTGGAACGCCATGTTCAGGCGGGACACACGCAGCGCCTCCAAACGGATTCCCTCGCGATCGACCGCGGCGATATCGAACACGGACGGGGGCCAGCAGATGCGCCCGGCGAGGTATGCCCGGTCGACACGCTCCCACCGGTGCACCATAGAGCGGCCAAACGTCTCCCAGACGAACTCGCTGTCATCCGGCAGCGCTGTATGCAAGCCCGGGTGCGAGCGCAGTTGGGCGCTGAGCGCACGAGCGCGGGTGTCGAACATGCGGGTAGAAAGAGGCGTCATGGTTGTCCCTGGAGAACGAAGTTGTCGGTGGAGGACATCGGCATCACCCGGCCGGCGCGTACCGCACCGATTCGTCTTCATCTTCCTCACCGTCCCCGCTCACGGCAAACGGTGGTGGCGCCCACTGCGCGCTCAAGCGCTCGGCGTTCGAGCGCTGAACGGCCATCAGCATGTCGAGGTGGGTTCCCAGGTCAAACAGGCCGCCCTGCTTGCACGCCTCGGCCACCTTGGCAGACCTGGGCTCGTCACGCGGAAGGAGAACAATGCGCCCCTCCTGCGCCGTGTACGGCCGGGGCAGATCCAGGCTGAAGAACGTGGCTCTGTAGGACTCCATAGCCTTGTGGAACCAGTTCGAGAATCGCGGCTCGCCGGGGATGACGATCATGTCGTAGGCCTCCAGCATCGAATCCAGTGAGAGCTCGTCGATCTCATAGATGCACAGTGGCCCGTTGATGGGCGTATTTCGTTGGATCCGGGCCGCCACATAGCGCGCGGCAGCGAAGTGGTGGGAGCCGCCGTCGTTCATGAGCATGACCCGGCCATCCCACAAGTTCAGTGACAGGTGGTCACTGGCGCCTGGCCGCCCAAGTCGCACCTCCTTGTAGGCCAGCAGCTCGGCAACACGCTCTTCGCTGAGATCCCCCAGCCAGCTCGGCCGGTTCGACTCGATCATTGAATCGAGAGTGGAATACTCCCGCAAACGCGACTTGGAGTTGCTGATGCCCACGACGTCCTGAATGTCGCAGGACCACGATTCGACTCGGGTGCACCGGCCGAAGGAAGCGAGCTGCGGGACCAGCCGCGAAACGCCGCGGTAGCTCCCACCCTTGCTGCTCCAGCCCTGGAGCGAACCGCCCGCTCGGCGGCCGAGTTCGTCCCACCGGACCACGCTGCCTGCGTCCACCCTGGCATGACCTGGGTGCACATCGAAGCGCTCGAAGCTCCACTCGCGCAAAAGGCGAGTTAGCGGCCCGGCGCCCGTGAGGTGCGCGTAGAGGTCGCTGGCGCCTTGCCGTAGCCGATTCATGGAACAGCCAGTCGCCTCAACGCGGGCGCCGCGAGCCGCTCTGCAGCTGCTGCATGTCTTCGTCGGTGTAGCCGCGCAGGTCGCTGCGCTGGGGGATGCCGCTCGGCTGACCGGCCGGCTGGATGCCGAACTGCGCGGCGAGGCTGACGCGATCCGCCGAGACTTGGCCGACACGCTCCGTCGGGCGGCTCGATTGGTTGGCAAGCTGGCGCCTCTGGTCGAGTTCGACCTCACGGGCCTCGAACGTCTTCCAGACCGGCTTCAGGAAGCTGGCCACGGCCTGGGCGTTGTAGCCCGCGCCGCCGCTCGACTTCATCGCTTCGCGAGCCGCCGGGTTGCGCTGCACCTGGTCATTCACCCAAGCGATGAACGACGAGGTGTCGTGGCCACCGGTCTTCAGCCGCCACGCGCCGATGCCATTCCACTGCTGACCGCTGAGCGGCTGCTGGGCGTTCATCGCGAGCGCGGCGAATGCGTCTGCGTAACGCTCGGACGAGCGCACCGACTTGTCGACCGTCTCGGGGATGTTCAGGCCGGCGAAGTTACCCGCCTTGATGGCGCTCTCGGTGTGGACGTCGACCAGACCCGAATACGTGATGCGCTGGCGCGCCTGCGCGGCGTGGCCGGTTTGCGCGTCCATCGACGCGGCGATCGACTCGCCCTGCTGGGCGCAATGGGCCGCTTCGTGCAGGACCGTGAAGTCCATCGCCTCCTTCGGCGACAGGCCGGTCAGCTGCGACATCCGCTGCGCGTAGTCCGATTGGCTCGCGTGCACGACGATCAGGCAACCCGAGGTGTTGGGCTGCGAGCCCACGTACATCATGGCAGTCGGGCCGTTGATCTTCGCCTGCACCAGGCTGTCACGCAGCAGGCCCTGGCCGCCCGGGCCCGCCGGCGGCACCGCGGCCACCGCGCGCTTGGAGACGTCGTCGAACTGGCTGTACTCGTTCCCGGCGGTCACGACGACTGGAAACATCACCGGACGCAGCGTCGAGGTCGCCGCGATCGTGCCCACATCATTGCGGACCATGACTTCGGCCAGCTCGGCCGTCGACTGCGGTACGTCGGTGGCGCCAAAGCCGAGGGACTGCGCCAAGGTTGGCTTCGCCTGGATCGTCGATCGCACACCGACCGCATTGTTGGGGTTGGCGCCCGAGGAATTGAAAAGGGTGCGCGGCACGACACGACCGCTCTCGACGCCCTGGGCACCCTGGCCCGCGGCCGCTTGCCCGGGCGCAGCACCGCCGTTCATGACGTTGCGCACACCGGTGGCGACGGCGCCGGTGGCAACGCTCGAGGCGACGCTCGTCATCGTCCGCTCGAAAAGGCCGGGACTGTCAGCATGGGCGGCCGGCGCGAACGACATCGCCGCGGTGGCCATGAGGACGCCGACCAGGCCGGTCTTCCACGCCGTGTCGTTGCCGTGCACTTCGATGACTTCGGGTTCAGCGAGCATCGCCTCGAGCTGGGCGCGCTCTGCAGCTGAAAAGCGGTTCTGGGTTGCCATTTCGGGACTTCTAGTTGGATAGGGAAACAGAGCGGCCGGGGGCGGCCGCAGACGGGGAAACGGTTGGAGCGGGAGCGCCATTGCGCGCCTTCATCCCGGACACGAGCACTTCCTTGAGACCTTCGCTGACCTCTCGCGGCGCGCGGTGATCTCCGCCTTCTCAAAGGCCTTCCACTGAGGACGAAGAAATGCGGCGATCGCCTGCGCATCGAAACCCGGCCCGGACTCGGCCTGCATCGCGGCAAACGCGGAAGGATCCCGGCGCACCTGGTCGCGCACGAAAGCGAGAAGCTGGCCGTGTTGTGGGTGGCGGCGTCGCCCAAGCGCCAGGCGATCAGTCCTTCGATCTGCTGCCCGGTTATGCGGTTCTGGGCCATCAGGGCCAGCATCGCGAAGGCATCGGCGAAGCGCTCGGCGCTCAGCTTGTTCGAGCGGCCGGAGAGGAAGCCGCTCATGAACACCTCCGAGTCCCTGCCTTCGGCGATCGCCTGCTCGGCCTGTGCACCGAGCATCCCCGATGCGACTCGCTCGGGAAGCACGCGCCCGTACCTCATCACGTCGTAGGCGGCTGTCAACGTCTCGGCCTGCTGCACACAGTGCGCGCTCTCGTGCATGACCGCGAAGTCAAGGGCGGCCTCGGTGCTCAGGCCTGTCGTTCGCGCGAGCGAGGCGATGGCCGGCGCATGCTGGTCGCTGATCAGGAAGGCGCAGCCCGTGCGACCCCTTTCCTTTGCGACATAGCTCCAGGAGATCGGAGTCTCCGTCTTCGGAACGTCGGCGACCAGGTTGTTCTGCAGGCGGATCGCACCACCCAGCGCCGGCTCCATGACACGGCCGCTGAAGACGAACTGCATGACCTTGTCCTGCACCTGGTCCTCGTTCATTCCCGCTGGGAAGGCGAAGGGGTACACGGTCGGCCTCACGCTCACAGCGGTGGAGGCGATCTCCTGAGCACCGGCGCGGCGCATCACTTCGCCGGCGGCTGCGTCCGTATTCGGCACCACCGCCTTCCTTGCGAAGAAGGAAGCCGAGGGCGCGTCGATGTGGGAAAGGTAGGCTGGGTCGCTGTCGGCGCGAGCAGGGCCGAAGCTCATCCCCGCGGTCGCCATGACCGCCGCAAGCACGCCCGCGCGCCAGGCGCGGTCCGAGCCGTGGATCTCCACGCGCTCGGGCGCATCGAGCATGCCCTGCAATGAGGCACGCCCTCTCGCGCTGAAGCTTTTGGACGATAGGGCTCGCATTTTTCAAATCATCCGCGCAATTTCAATATCTTGCGGAAATGTTTTCGCGCAGAGCTATTTTCCGTTCTGGAATCGGTCGCTTTGAGAACGCAGCCCGTCACGGGAAGGCGAAAGCGCCACGGCATCGAAGCAGTGGCGTTCAGATGCGAACTGGAGGAAGATTGCGGTGCGCGCACAGCTACACCGCAGGCCACTCAACGCGGCCGAAACGTCATGCGAGAGGATCAGCGAGTGATCGTGCTCCGAGCCAATAAATGCCCAAACGGCGATCCAGGTCGCATGCGGCTCGCCAGGCTCCTCGAGCTGTAGGTCGCCGACGCAAATGCCCGAACGGCGCCTGCCAGTGCAGGTTCGAACGGCAGACAGCTGCTAATAATTGCCCAAACTAGCGCCCGCGCGTCCTATGTCGATCGCGACAACCGCTGAAGATTGCGGGCCCGATTGGCCGCAACGTTCCCCTCCCGCATACCGCCGCGAAGCGCGTGCACACCCACTGGCTGTAAGGCAGGATCCGGCTGCGGATTCAACCGGTCGATGCAACACACTGATGACTGCCGTAGGCAGAAGGAGTGTTGCAGATGGCTTACCGGACGCGAACCTACTACACAGACAGCCAGAAGGCGTTGATGTGGGAGCGATGGAGGCAGGGATGGACCCTGCATCAGATTGCTCAACTGTTCAATCGGCCCCACACGTCGATACAGGGAATTCTGTCCCGTACCGGCGGCATTCGACCGCCGGAGCGAACTCGTTCATCAAGGGCGCTGACGCTGGCCGAGCGCGAGGAGATCTCGCGTGCCATGGCGGCTGGGTTCTCGATTCGCTCGATCGCGGTGATCCTCGGGCGAGCGCCATCCACCATCAGCCGAGAGATCAAGCGCAACGGTGGTTCCGGGTGCTATCGGGCGACCCGGGCCGACCAGGCGGCCTGGGATCGGGCTCGTCGACCCAAGCGCTGCAGGCTGGCTGAGAACCGGGACTTGGCGCGCATTGTCACGGAGAAGCTTCGGCGGCAATGGTCTCCGGAGCAGATTGCCGGATGGCTCAAGCATACTTACCCGAGCGACGAGACCTCCCACGTGTCCCACGAGACCATCTACCGTAGCCTGTTCATTCAAGCCCGCGGGGCGTTGAAGAAGGAGCTGTTGCAGCATCTTCGGCGTACTCGGGGCATGCGCCGCTCACGTCAGTACACGCAGAAGACAGACGTCCACGGAAGAATCGTTGACGCCGTCTCCATCAGCGAGCGGCCAGCCACGGTTGAAGATCGAGCAGTTCCCGGACACTGGGAAGGCGACCTGCTCTTCGGAAGCGCCAACAGCCAGATCGCCACGCTGGTTGAGCGCCAAACGCGATACGTGATGTTGGTCAAGCTGGATGGCAAGGACTCTCAGACCGTCGTCAATGCACTCATCAAGAATGCCCGCAAGCTGCCGCAGGAGCTCTACAAGTCACTGACCTGGGACAGGGGCACGGAGATGCACGCTCACAAGAAGTTCACGTTGGCCACCGACATTCAGGTGTACTTCTGCGATCCGCAGAACCCATGACAGCGTGGAAGCAACGAGAACACGAATGGATTGCTCAGGCAGTACATGCCGAAGGGCATGGACATCTCAGGGTTCTCACAGCCTCAACTCAATGCGATCGCGAGACAATTGAACGAGAGGCCGCGCAAGACGCTCGGCTTCCATACACCTGCTGAGATGTTCAGCGAATGTGTTGCATCGACCGGTTGAATCCGCAGCCGCATTCTGACGTAGCCGGCGTGCCTGCTTGGTAAAGCGTCGAGCGAAAGCGCATTCCTCAAGGGGCGACGTGGCGGCTTCGGTACCAGGTGATGCCGCTTTGTTCGGCGCTCCCTTTGACCTTTCGCACTTCAAACTCTTGCGAGCGCTCGAGCAGGACACCCCAGCTCTTGCAGAAATACCGGCCAGGTCTATGCTCCGGATGGGTCGCCCGAATCTCCTTGAGCGCGATATCCAAGCGCGTCATTTCGCCCGGCGGCGTACCCCGCTCTGCGCGGCGAAGTAGGCGTACAGCTGTGCAGGCCGGCCAATCGATGGTTCCATCGGGGAGGATGCCGTGAATCAGTGCGTCTTCGAACTCAGGAGACTGAGCGAGCCGAACATAGTGGTCCCTTGCCTCTATGGCAATGTTCGCCCATTGCCGTAGCTCGTCAAAGGCGACCTTGGCTGCCTCATAGCTCTCGTCGAGAAGTGCAACCGCTCGCTCGCACCCTTCGTGCGTGGCGATGTCGTGGTCCTCCAAGAGGTGATGCACGATTCGATTGCGCAAGTTCTTGAACGCCTCGAGCCGGGCCTGGGTGCGGACCAGCTCCTCCGGGGCCAGTTCGAGGGTGAACTTGGTGTGGAAAGTCGGCTTGTCGAAGACGTTCGACAACGGCTCGACCCGCGCTGCGGCACTGCCCTCGAACTGCAGGTACGACTTGTTGAGTTCGTCGAACAGGTAGCCCATCGGCTTGGAAGCAAACTGCTGCTTTCGACGTTCCAGGTTTGAGAGGGCTGTGTCGACCGACCCGGAGACTTCGCTGTCGATGACGAGCGCCTTTAACAGCATCTCGTAGCGCTGGACCTGGAGGAGAAACCTGCCAAGCTTCTGTTGGACGACCACCTGCTGCTCTGCCTGCACTACGGACGTACTCACGCGCTTCCCTCATTCCTTGAATGCCAGCGGCACGAGCTCCGGCCTCCCGCTGCAGGGTTCGAATTAAACCCGTCCGGATTCTGCCCCAGGCCTGGAAATTAGGGGGAGTGTGTTCCGCCACGTTCCCGCCACCCACCGCGCGCCCGGTCCAACCGCCGACAAGACTTGGTCGACGGGACCTCACTCAGTGCGATATGTATCTTGAAGTGCACCAAAAACAAACGGGCCGCATAGCGGCCCGTTTGTTTGGTCTCTTCGGCCGAAGGCCAGTTCGCGTTATCAGCTCGCGGATGCAGCCGTCTCCGGCGTGGCGGAGGTCAAAACAGGCGCCGCAGCGTTCGTGGACGTGCGCGGACTGCGGGACTTGGCGGCAACTTGCGACTTAATGGCCTTGGCGGCTGCCTTCTTGGGGGCCTTCGCAGCCGCCTTTGCAGCCTTGGGGGCGGCTGCTGCCGTCTTTGCCGGCGCTGCCTTCTTCAAAGGAGCGCTCTTCTTTGGTGCAGCCTTCTTCGCGACCGGCTTTTCAGCCTTGGTTTCGGGAACTGCGACAGCGGCAGAAGCAACCTTCTTGGCGCGAACCGACTTCTTCACCGGTGCTGCAACTGCGCGGGCCTTGCGGGTCGCCTTTTTCACCACCGCGGCGACAGGCGCCACGGCCTTTTCGACCGAAGGTGCTGCAACGACGCCAGATTGGTCGATGAGGAACTTGTCACGGTTGCGAGCCGTGGCAATCCATCCGGGAGCCTTGCCGAAGCCCGTCCAGGTCTTGCCCGTCTTGGGATGGCGGTACTTGGGAATGCCTGCGCCCTTGCGAGGTGCCTTGCCATCGCCGAGGGCCTTGCCGGCGGCTGCCTTCAACGCTTTGGCGCCACGGCCAAAGAGATGCTCGACGGTCAGGCCAAACGTGGCAATCGACTCCTTGATTTGCGCAACCACCTTTGTCGTCTCAGCCTCACGGAGTGCGGCTGCCTCCTTCTCGAGTTTGGCGATGGCGGATTTGATTTGCGCGTAGGACTGCGTCATTGAGTCTGGACCTTTGAAGTTAAGAAAGTTCGTCGCTCGCGTCATGAGCGTTGGCGACAAAGGCGTCTGAAGTTGATGAATCGATGGGAAAACGTCTTCTCTTCAAATGCACGCCGGCGCGGATTTTACCCACAAGCGCGAGGTCTTCTCATAACTGCATGACACCACCTTCTCTCCTGTTTTGGATTTCGGGGGAGGTCCGCCGCAAGCTATCGGCTGAACGAACGGCAATGTCGCTCAGCCCCCGGAAGGCGGCTCTGTCAACTCCTCTGCGGCCAGGTACGGTAGGCGGAGTTCTAGTTGCACCGTGGGCTTGGGCAGTGGCCGCAATTGTTGAGGTGGATGTGCTACCAACGTGCCCGTCTTCGTTTTCGCATTTCGGGAATGATGAGCTTGACCACTAAACTGCCTGTCGGCGTTCTGAACGTATCGTATCGCCCGGCACATTCCAGTGCGTCGCCGTTATCCAAGTAGAACTTGGGCTCACGCTGCTTCTCCTCAGCGCCGTACGCAGTATGAACACAGTACGCTTGCGTGCGTCGGAAGACGAGGTGCCTCTGCCCGTCTGTCCCAACTGCTCGAAATACATCGGTTCTCATTTGCGTCTGCCTTGAAACCGGGACACCAGCTTGGCGAACGCGAAATCCTTCTGGTGTAGGAGGTTTGGCCGGGCCATTGCTGTCAGAGTCTGACTCGCCGTTGGCGCGGCATTCCGCGAGCCAAGCCGAAAGGTCTTGCTGGTTGCCGTCGGCTAATCGCCGGAACGCAGATGCGCCGCGTTGGCGTCAGTGAATGGCCTCAGCGTGCTCAAAAGCTCGACAGCTTGCCTTCGAAGAGGCCCCCAGGCCACATGGCGCATCGCCTTTAGATTCTCCGTCCGACCCTGCGCCGCCACGAGTGGCTCCTGCGGAACGGAACTGAGTGCTGCGACAAGCCGTTCTATGGCATCGGACTGACTCGAAGTCAAAAGGGACTAGCCGGCAAGGTAGCGTCCGGCTGCAACATCGTCCTTGATTTCCCACCCGACGTTGCAATCGCCCATCGCGTCACACTGAGCCTCAGGGTCTGCCGCGAGTGTTTCCAAGGCTTCGACGAAGTACCAGTAGGCATTGCGGAAGGCCTCTTCAGGTTTCAGCGGTCTGGTGGATTCTGCTGACATTCGGTGAGTGGCAGTAATGAAGGTCTGCGGCAGTGTCGGCCGGCTGCTTTTGGCCCGCATCCTGCCCGACGTCGAGTGGGTGTGCGCGCGCTTCACGCCTCGGCATCACAACCCGCGACGAGATCTCCGAGGGCCTTCCTGCTGCCCTCCTTCGTTTGCGCATTTATTGCCCTGTTCGCGCATTTAATGACTTGTTTGCGCATTTATTTACCTAGAACACAATCGGAACGGGCACCATGTCGTTGATTGTTATGCGTCCCTTTACGATATCGCCCGGCCCGTCGAAGAGGGCCACGACGACCGAGTTGACCCACTTGGTCCGGAACTTGGGCGCGACAAAGAGCATGGTCCGCGCCGGCGGCTGCTGGAACGTCAGCTCGAGGGCCGATGCCAGCCAGCGTGCGCTGACCGGAGGCTGCATCCCCGGCTCCGCCTTGACGATCAGACACGCGGCGTCGCCGCGCTCCATCGTTGCGAAGTCGGTGATGACGAGGTTGTCCTTTGCGCGCGGCTTGTGCGACGGGTCCGGAAACCACGAGGCTTGGGGGCTGTTCATTCTTGGGATTCCTGGGGTCAGCGGCTCACGGCGCGTTTGTTCGCAGCGACGAGCTGGGGCATCATTTCCGAGCGGATGGCGGCCTGGGCGGCATTCGATTCAATGACCGACGCGACGATCTGACGATCCAGGGCGAGGCTCTGGAGCCACGCGTTCATCGCTTGCATGCGCACGTTCTCGCGCGCGATGTCGGTGTCGGACATCGCGAGCAGGCGAAGCTGCCAGTCCTTGTTCATGTAGCGGCGTTGGGTTTCGAGAGCGATCAGTTCCGCCATCGAAATGCCCTTGCTCGACCAGGCTGGCACGTTCTTGTCCAGGTACTTCTGGACGAAAGGCCCGTCCTCGGACTTGAGCATCTGCTGGACCATCTCGATCAACTCGGGCTTGGCTGCCAGCAGGTTCGCTTGGGCCTCCTGCGGGTACTTCGCAACGCTCATGCGCGCTGCGAAAGCGTTCTCCAGGGCCATGAACTGGCGGCCTGCGTCCGTCGCGCGCTGCGCCTTGGTCAGATCCTGCAGCTGCACCGGCTGGTCGAGGTTGCGCATCAGCGCACGCAGTGCCGTGCCCTCGGCGCCGGCCATGTCGACGGTCAGGCGACGCGTGAACTTGGTCCCGTCCACGTTCGTTTGAGGACCGTCAAAAAGAGTCGAGGCGCGGATGTCGGCGTCCGGATAGCCCGCGGTGTTCGAAGCAGAGAACCCTGCGTCGGTGCATGCGTCCCCCCGCAGCCCACTGCTGGCAAATGTGGAGCACGCAGCCTTGGCGGATTTCGCAGCCTCGACTTCCGGGAGCCCGGCAGGCTTGCGCTTCTCAGCCACATCCAGCACCTCGTTCATGCCCGCTGAACCGCCGGGCGCCGGCTTCGGGCCGCCGCCACCGCTGCCACCGCCTGTTGCGGTCACTCCGCCGCGGCTGGCTTCCGAGGTGCCGATGGTGCTCACAAGCACGTTGCAGGGATCGATGCCGCTGAAGCGCTGCTCGTTGCGAATCGTGGCCTGCTCGGAAGCCGTGCGTTGGGCCGCCTCGCTGACCACCGTGGCCGCGCCGCTGGAAGCCTTCGAAGTCGTCTCTGCGGCACCCGAGATGGCGTTGGCCAGGCCCTTCTTCAGATCGGCGATCTTGTCCGACAGGGTGTCAGTCTGGTCCCGAAACCCGTTCTCGAGAGCTTGGGTGATCTGCTGCGTCGACTGCTGCACCGTTCCGATCAGCATGCCGTCGGTGACAGGGATCTGGGCATGCGCGGCGCCCGCGATAGCGGACAGCGCCAGCATCGGGACAAGGCGACGATAGAGGGTAGTTCGAAGGTACATGTCTTTGAGGAGCGCTCTACCGAGGCTCAGCACTTGCCGCTGATGGAGCAGGCGAGCTGATCCCAGAGCGAGCCGGTTGCGGAATTTGCAGTCTGGTTCACCGCGGTCTGTGTGCCGTTGGCCAGGGCGCCCGTGCCGGCACCGACGACGGCATTGCCGATGCTCGACCCGGTGCTGTTGCCAGCCCAGTAGAGGGTCGAGTTCACGTTGCTGTTGATCCCGTTGGTGACCTGATTGGTCGCCTGGCTCAGGGCCGAACAGGCCGCGCTCGTGAGCTGGCTCGACGCCTGGTTGATGATCTGGTCCATGATTGACGAGCCACTGGAGTTCGCCATCGAGGGGATCACACGCGCGATGCCGCTGGTGATCGTCCCTCGGCAACTCGCCGCCTGGGAGATCGCATTGGACAAGGTCGAGTTGGCGGTGTTCTGGCGCGCGATCGCCCTGTCCAGCGCGGCTTGATTGGCCGCCGCGGCCTGGACGCAGTAGTCGACCGCGGCCTGTGCAATGCTGAGGTTACCGAGCGCCAGGCATAGAGCCAGGATCAGACTCTTGCCCTTCGGGAACGCCTTCGATCGGTTCATCGGGCTTGCGATTGTTGAATTGCTGCGCATAGTTTTCGACTTCGTGGAAAAGGCTCAGCGCTTGGCGCTGTGCGAATGTGAGACGGTCCTCGCCACCGGGCACCAGCGTCTGGGACTGGAGGATGGCGGCGACGAGGTCCGTGCACCGACCGAGGCTGCCCTGCAACCAGGCCGTGCGCAGGTCGAGCTTCAGTCCAGCGTGGTTCTCGGTCGCCTGCAGGTGGTCGACGACCTCGGCGATGCACTGGGCCGCGCGCACCGGCGGGACACCCAGGACGCTCAGCCGGCCGATGGCAGCGGTGACCGAAACGTAGAGGCGCGCCTGGGCGGTCTCGACCGTGTCCGCGACCGCGTAGCCGTCGAACCCCACGCGTCCCGCGATCTCCTCGGCATCCTGGGCGATCGCGCCGAGTTGGGTTGCGAGCGACTCGTTGAAGGCCTTGATCTTGTCGGCACTCATGCCGCCTTCCCAGGCCATGCAGATCGTGTTCGCCGCGGCGTCAGTTGCCTGCGCGCGGAGCCAGTCGGGAGCTGGGCCATTGAGAACGCAGCGCTGAGCGAGCGACGTGCCCAGTTCGAGCGCCTGGCGGTGCAGGTCGCGCAGGGTTTCGCTGCGGACGTGCTCTTCGGCCATGATGCCGGGGCGGGCCGCCACGGCGCCGAGCAGGCGCGTCAGCAGCTTGACCGTGGAGATGTGAACCTTGGCACTGCCGGCAACACGCTGCGAGACAACCGCCCCGGAGAAGCCTGCCGCCGGAGCTGGTGCCGCCACGCGCGCAGAGGCGGCGGGCACAGGCGCAGGAGCGGCAGGAGCCGATGCTGGTGCGCGGGCAAAGCCGGCAGGCCGAGCCGAGGCGACTGGCGTCGCAGCGGGAGCCGCGGCCGCTGGTGCAGCTGCTGGTGCCTTTGCAGCCGACGGCGCCGTCGTCGGCTTCGAAGCACTCGGCTCGGCTGGCGCCTGGGCCACCCGGCCGAACCCGAATCCGAGCGGGCGGGGCGCAGCCTGGGTCGGCGCGGCATTGGAAGCGGCTGGCGCCGGAGCAGACGTCGCAGCCTCCGAGGCAGGAGCCGATGCGCCCTGCACGGGCGCGTAGTCGTCATCGCCACCCGGGTACGGATCGGCGTTTGCGTCGGTCACCGGCGCACGTGGCGGGTCCTCCACTTCGGGCTCAGCGGCAGCCGTGCCGGAGCCCTTCGTGTGAAGGCGGCCCGTCTTGAGCTGATGCTTCAGGTACTTGTTGCCACCGAAGCCGAATGCGGGCGAGGCTCCGGTCTTGGGGGTATCAGTCGTGGTTGTCATGCGGCCATCGATGTCTGGGGTTGCTGGGCCTCGGCGCGTGCAGCGAGAGTGGCGGTGTAGCTGTCGAGAGACTGGCGCTCCCGCTCGTAGCCGTCTTCCCGGAAGCGCGCGAACACGGTCATCAGGTCGATGACCTTGTCTTCGTTCCAGCCGAACAGCCGATCCGCCGCTTGCTGGAAGAGCAGTCCGCGGAGAACTCCAACATCGTCGCCCAGCGGGCGAACCGAGACGGTGAACTCGAAGCCGTCGTGTGCCGGGTGGGACTGCGCCCCCACCAGTTCCATGTCGAAGTCGCTCTCGATCCCCACGCTCAGTTCACGAGCGATTCGGACGGCCTGCGCCACCACGGCCGGCATGAAAGAGAATTCCTTGCCGCCGAAGATCTCGGCCGCGACGTAGGGAACGCCGCCGGCCGTGAACGTAGCTTCGTTCGCGGCGGCGAGATTGATGAGAAGGCGTTCGACGGAGATCATCAGCAAGCCATCGGACGGTAGGAGGCCTCTTCCTCGGGGCCGAACTCCAGGTCGCCCTGGATCATTTGCATGAGGCCCATGGCCAAGCGTCCGGTCGTGACCGGGTCGTCGCCGCGAGCGATCTCTTCCTCGGTCTGGGGCAGCGCGACCTCGTTGTCGACGATGGTCGAGTTCTGGGTGCGGATGCGATGCAGCGCGGCTTCGGGATCCATCAGGATCGCCTGTTGGACCGAGCGCCAGTCCATGTCAGGGGCGCAGATGTTGCAGCACTCCTCGAAGGAGAGGATGCCCTTGTTGCTCGCCACCCAATCGCGGCCCACCTCAAGTTCTTCGACGGCGATGTTCCTGTTGAGGAAGCGCTCGCCGCGCTGGACCTTCTGGAGCAGCACCATGTCCTCGATGCTCGAGCGAATCAGGCTCGCGGCCAGCTTGCGCTCGCCTTCGGTGGCGAAGTGATACAGCTCGATGTCGTCGAGCACGACGGGGTTGTCCCAACCTACACACGGCTTCATGAGTGGCTCCTGCGCCTACAGCTTCTTTGGGGGAAAGGGAAAACGCAGGCGCGGGACCTGCGGCAGCACGACGCGAGAAGGATCGCGTTTCAGCTCGCGCAGCAGCCGCGCGTAGCGTTGATCGAAGGCTTCACCGTCGATCTGTGCCGCGACGCATGCCGCGGCCTTCGGCTCGCCCCGCACGATCGTTGCGTGGAACAGAGCCCGAAGATCGTCAGGAAGTTGGTCGACGCGCGCCAGGACACGACCCATCCGGCTCACCGACGTATGACTTGCAACGGCCCCACGCATACCGATCAGCCTCGCGGAGCGTTGCTGGTTTCGGCTTCGTGCGCGGCGTCGGGCGCCTGGCGCAGGACCGGCACCTGGGCGCGCCATTCGGCGCTTGCCTCGAGGAGGTCAGCGCGCGCGGGGGCGCCGCCAGCCGAGTACGCGGCCAGCACGCTCTTGACCTTCTCGACGGTGACACCGACGCCGGCCGAGATGCGGTCCAGGAGCTTGTTGAGCTGGGTTGCCCGCTCCGGCGATGGAGCGATGCCGTTCATGGTCATCGCCACGCCTCCCAAAAGTGCAGTCATCTGATGTTCCCTTGCTTGATGCGAGAAATTGAGGTTCATAAATTTGGCTCTCCATTTAAATTGTGTCGTAATACTTCCACGAACAATCTAATTTTCGTCGGAGTCACCTCTGTGTTCCACCTGTTGGCAAAACGCCACGCGACGCGAACGCCTCGGTGAGCAACCTTTTCACCATTTCCGATATCTTTTGTTTTAGTAGGTCCGAGTTCGCACGACCTTCTGCGACGTCTGCGAGCGCGAGCTCCCAGAGCGCGGTCATCGAGACGCTCTTGAGCGAGTCCGGCAGCTGACTGAGCAGATGCGAGCCGAAATCGGTGATGTGAAGCTGGTGCTTCTTGCCCTTCTTCACCCGGCGGATCAGGTCGCGGTCCAGGTGGTTCGTGATGATCGTGCCGCGCGTGCGCGACGTTCCGATGCCCTGCACGCGCTTGAGCATCTCCCGCTCGCGGTCGTTGCGCCCGAACTTGTGGGCCGACAGCATGTCGTCCATCAGCTCGTCTTCCGTGTACGGGCTCGGCGGGCTCGTGCGCTTGGCCTCGATCTTCGCGCTCACGGCGTACATCACGGCACCGGTCTGGTAGCCAGCGAACTTGTCGGTCGGGTCGCTCATCCGCGGATCCTCTGCACTTCACCGCGGACTTCGCCATCGCCGCCGGCGCCAGCTTCCGCCTCGCCGCTCGACTCGCCGTCGGCCTCGACTTCCTTCCAACCCTTGCGGATTTCCTGCTTCTGGCTGGCACGGAACTCATCGTGGCCGAAGCGACCGACCAGCGAGTGCTGCTTGTAGACGTAGTCCGGGTAGAACTGGGCCATGAACCGCTTCGCGATGGTGCGGAACACCGCCTGGTCGTTCCGGCTGGCGTTGCTGTTCGGCAGGCCCATTGGGACGATCGCAAAGTGCTCGTCGAGCTTCGTGTCGTTGAAGGCGGCGCCCTTGATCTCCATGTGGGCGCCCTGGGCCTGGCCGGGGAAGAGCTGGGCCAGCTGCGTCATCACCTTGCGCGCGTCCGCGTGCATGGATTCAGGAAGGAACCGGCAGTCGGTACCGACGTATGAGATCGCCTTCGACTTGTAGAGGCTCTGAGCCGCGTCGGTCACTTCGTCCAGCGTCATGCCGTGCTGACGGGCAGCCTCGGCCTGAAGCGCGCCAAGGGAGAACGGAAGCGGAGGCTTCTCGCTGTGCTCCTTCGCGGTCGCTTGCACACAAGTGCCCTTCAGGCCACCGGTGATCGCGCGGACGATCTGCTTGGCGACCTGCTCGTCGATGATCCGGCCTTCCAGGTCGAATCCCGGCGTGCCGGCGGCCTCCTCGCGCTTGTGCCACCGCATGACGGTGCCGTCGCGCAGGGTGATCACGGGGATAAAGTAGTCGGTCGGCTTGAAGTTCTCGATGGCGCGACGACGCGCGTCGACCATTTCCAGCACAGGGGTCTGCACTCGGCCGACGCCCACGTTCGACTTGCGCAGCAGGGCCTGGTAGGCCATCGAGGGATTCAGCCCCCACACCCAGTCCAGGTACTGGCGCACGCGCGCCGCCTCGCCGCGGTTGGCCCACTTGGGGTCGCCGTTGCGATCGAAAGGCTTCTTGAGGGTGGCAGCGATGTCCTCGGCCCGGTTGGACACGAGTTCAACGCGGAAGACGTTCGGGCCCGCCGGGTCGATGCCGAAGTGCTCGAGGAGCTCGTCGACGATGAGCTGGCCTTCGCGGTCGGTGTCGCCGGCATTCATGACCTTGATGCCGCGACGCAGGAACTTCTTGGCCACGATGTACGGGCCGAATGGCTTTCCAGCGCCAGCCGACTTCCCTTTGGCGCCCTTCTTCTCATCGGTGCGCGGGTGGGTGATCAGCTTGGGGGGAAGGACGGGCAGGAAATCCTTGTACCGGTCGAAAACGCGCTCCTCTTCGAGCTTGGCCATCTCAGGGGACAGGTATTCGGAGACCCGTGCCGTGGTGAGCAAGTGCCCGGCTAGGGGCAGCACCAGATGGCCGTTGCTGATGACGAAGTAGCCGTCGCGAGGCGCCGTCGACTCGTTCGTGCAGGAGACGCCATAGGCGAGCTTCATCCCCGCGACCAAGTCCTTGGCCGCCGAAGGCTTCTCCGCTATCCATACGACCTGTTCACCTGCCATTGTTTTCTTACTTGCTTCGCGCGCTTGTTACGTTTGCAGCAATACTAATGCACGAACCTAAATAATCCTCACAATGTCGAAGTTCTGGTGTTGGTTTCTTGCGGCTCCAGCGTGAGGTGGGATGCGTTGCGAGGGCGACCGGGCCCCCATCTGGGGCGTCCTGGGCGCACGCGGGTGCGGCTGAGGCGTACGGCCATCGCCCCGGGGAAGGTTGATCCAGGGCCGGCGGGCCGAGTCGGCTACGACTTCCGACGCCATGAAGAAGCTCTGGTCCGACTCGACAGCTTGGAAGATCGAGAAGGTCGTGCGAGGCGCTGTCGCGGCTCATGCCAGTGCGGTACCGGTCGCAGACGCGACTTCGGCTGTAGGGCAAGGCGAAGGCGCCCTCCCGATTTAGCAACTCAGCGTAGGGCCGTCAGTTCGGGACTGGCGACTATGACGCCGACGGCTTGATGACAATCCGCCGCTTGCTCGTGATGATCTCGCCGATCCGCGGATCGATACTGATGAGCTTCTCCCCGCTTGGGAAGCTGTCTCCCACGGCAACCCGACGCCCGCTCTTGAAGGTCACGCCGCCGGCGTTGACCTCGGCCAGGCCGGCCTCTTCCTTCGTCACGCGCTCGGTCGGCCCGTTGGTTCCGGCGACTGGCACGGGCGCGGCCACCTGAACCGCGGCCTCCCGGCGCTCCGGCTGCTCGACCGCCGGCTTGGCACGCGCGGCCGCGACTCGTGCTTCAGCCTGTTCACGTTCCTTCCGCTGTTGCGCCTCTTGGGCAGCCTTAGCGATCTTCTGCTCGCGCTCGAGCCTGGCTTGGCGCTCAACCTTGGCCTTACGCTCAGCCTCCTCGGCGGCGGCGACCTTGCGTGCCTCTGCGGCCTTTCGATCGGCCTCCTCCGCGCGAGCGGCGTTCGCCACCAGTGCGACGTCTTCGGCTGGGGCGGCGGCCTGCACCTTCGCGACCGGATTCGAGACCGCGACCTGTGCAACCACCGGGGCCGGCTCGGGTGTGGGGCTTGCCTCCAGCTTCGGCGCTTGCTGTGGTGGATCCGCCCGGGGTGGCGCTTCCAGAGAGACCAGCGCGTCAACGTCGGGGCCGAGCGCTACCGTCTTCGTCAGCAACTCGACCTGGCGCAGCCGCGCCGTGTCATCCTTCGCCGCCTGCAATTGGGACCAAAGCGGCGCCCCGGTGGCGAAGCCTCCGACTGTGGCGCCCAGGAGGAAAGCCGACGCCATCCAGGCCCAGGCCGTGAACCTCACGCGGTTGACGACGCTCATCGCTGTGCGCATTTCCTTCGCCATCAGCCTGCCTTGGTGCCCAACATCGACTTGATGACGCTGGAGTTCGTCTTCGCGCCCATTGGAATGTTGAATAGGGGCGCCCGGATGACCGCATGGATGTCCGCGCCATCTCCGATCTGCAGATCCTCGCTCGCGATAAGGAGAGCGCTGTCCTTGGCAGCCTTGGCAGGGTCACCCACCTTGCCGGCCACGGCGATGCGCTCCGCCGTCAAGCGCCCGCTGAAGTGCGCCCCCGGTGCAATGATGACTGTGCCCTTGGAGCATTCCAGAGTTCCCCGGAACGTCCCGTAGATCACGACGCCAAAATCGATCTTGAGCGTCCCGTCGAATACCGCGTTGGGCGGGATCACCATTCCGATCGCGTGCGCATCGATGGTCAATCGGAGCGTGGAGACCGTCTGTTCGGCGTCCGGGTGTGCGGACGCATGGGCGCTGAGGGGTGCTGGTTTCATGATTGCTTGATGACCTAGTTCGCGTCTTCGCGGACGAGCACGCTTGTTGACGGTGTCCGATAGATCCGTCGGGTCGGATCGGTTTGGAGAAGGAGTTCGCCATTGGGCAGCGTCTTCCCGAGCAGCACTCGCAAGGGCCGGTCCGGAGCGTCCTGCAGGGCAATGGACACCCCTTCGCTGTCGATCTGGACGACCTTCCATGAGGGAAGCGTCGACATCCGGCGCTGCTCAAGGGCCGACGAACCCCGATGGATCTGAAAGAGGGATCCCAGAGCGAACGCGGCGATCGCGCATGCGACCGCAAGCATCACCACCGTGCGCATGCGAATGCGCGATGCGATCGAGTTCGAGTTGAGCGCGACGGCATCCGCGGCGTCCGGACCGAACCTGATCCAGGGAACACCCCTTGCAGCGATCACCGGCCCGGCGAATCCCGGCAGCTCGATGACATCGCCTCGAAGCAACGCCCGCGTCCAGTCGAGCGACGACACCGCCGCCATAGGCGATGGAAACGCCCCTTGATCGGCTAGCGCAATGTCTGTGGCTGAGGGGGTTCCCTCAGGGTTGTCCGTCTTCAATGTGTTCCCCAGAATCGATGCACACAAAACGGGAAGGCCGAAAGCGCTACACGCTTTTTCGTTTGTGGCATGGTATTTTTACGGAGATAATAGCACCGCCTCAATCAATCCAGCAATGTCTCTAAGCATGACTTCCCGGAAGAAGCGCACTCGCGCGCCCCGCCCGACCTTGCCCACTTCGTCCGACCAGGCCGAGCTCACGACTTTGCTCCAACCAACCGAACCGGCCGCGCCTACGCCGGCCGCTTTGGTCCCTGCTTCCCCCGCGCCGGCCAGCCCGGTCGCGCCTGCGGTCGAAGGCAAGCAAGGGCCCGCGACGTTCTCGATCGACGAGATCTCGACAGCCGTCCGCTACTGGGGTGATCACCTGGAGGACAGGAACGCCGCGAAGGTGAGCGGGGGATTCGGTCCGAATGCCTGCTTGGTGATCGAGGTGTTGACCCTCCTGAGCGTGAACCGCGAGCGCACCGTCGCCTGCACATCGGGCTCCAAGCTCGCCCAGGTCATGAACGAAGCGCTCCAGGCGAGTCCGCTCTCGAAATCCACCGAGCACCAGGCCGATGCTGTCGCGTGATCCGTATGTGCACCCCGAAGGCACGGCTCCCTCAGGGCTGCCTGAGGCGCTGACCAGGCGCGCGGCGCTTCGTGGCCTGGGCGGCCTGGGACTCGGCTCGATCCTCCTGCTGCAGGAGACCGGTGTCGCACACGCCCAGGCGAGCGCCGCGGCGGCGGGCGCCCTCCCCTCTGCGGCTCAGCGCGACGAGTTCTGGACCCGTGACCGCACCCTATGGGTGCGCCGCACCTCCACGGGCGAGGTCGTCAAGAGCACCTACTGGCGCAACGGGCAGCTGGTCCAGAGCGAGTACGAGCGCCTGTGCTGGTTTGCCAGGGACACGACGCTCGAGCGACTGATGCGCGAGAACAGCCCGCACATTCGCCGCGCGCTCGAATCGGGCCAGTTCACCAAGGAGCAGGTCTCCCAGTGGACCATGATGAATCCGATCATCTTCGACGTGCACTACGCCATCACGAGCTGGCTCGGATGGTTCAACATGGCCCGACCGATCGAATGGACGAGCGCCTTCCGGCACCCCATCACGAACGCCGTCACCGAGGGCTCGGCACGCGACAGCTGGCACATGCGCGGCGGTGCGGTGGACGCTCGCATCCCAGGCGTGCCAATCGAACAGTTCGGCCGCTTCGCTCAGTGGCTCGGTGCCGGCGGCGTTGGCATCTACTCGACCAAATCCTTCACCCACACCGATTCAGGTCGCGTGCGCAGCTGGCGCTCGTGAACGATCGATCTCTCATTTCTCTCGCAACAGTACCAAAGCTGATTCAATCCATGAACACGAAGCGACTTATCCTCGGCGCCTGCGCTTTCCTCCCCCTCTTGGCGATCGCCGGCGAGCTGCCAGCCAACACCCAAGTCGGCATCACTCTTTCGGTTGGTCAATCGGGCAAGGCGATGAAGCAGCAGTCTGCGATCGTGACTCGCGGATCCGAGACGCGCCTGGGTGGCACGCCTGTCGAATACATCCGCGAATCGAACGTTGATGCGCAAGGCCAAGCGCTGGCGGTGAAGGGGACCATCTTTGAAGGCTTGTCCGTGATCGTGAGCCCCATCGCGATCCTCGACGATCGCGTCGTTGTGCGAGTCGCCGTCCAGGAGCGACACGTGATCAAGATCGACAAGCTCACGATTCAAGGCCAAACGGTGGATCTCCCCCGAACGACGCTCCGCGAGGCGAGTTTGGGGAACACAATCCTGACGTACGGTTCCGCCCTCGATGTTCCTCTCGACGATCTCAACTCGCCGACGAAGTACCAGTTGCGATTGCAGGCCGAGCGGCCTTGACCGTCGGCCGGGTGGACCAGGCGCGGCGAGCACTCTTCCTCGACGTCGACGGCGTCCTCACGAGCTCGCGCTCAGAGCTCGCGCTCGGCATCCCCAAGGATCTGAGCCCCGGGGAGGTGCTGAAGTTCGACCAGGTAGCCCTCGGCCTGGTCCGCCGGCTCTGCGATGTTGGGCAGGTCGGCGTCGTCATCTCGTCCGCGCGCCGCGCCGCCCACAACTGGACCGAGTTCGGCCGTGCGCTGGACCTTCCGACGATCGGCCAGACCCCGGCCCTTGGCCGCCGCGGCGTCGAGATCCAAGCCTGGCTTGACATGCATCCAGAGATTGAACAGTTCGCCATCCTCGACGACATGGACGAGATGCTGGCCATCCAACGCCCCCACTTCGTTCGAACAACCTATGGCGACGGCCTGTGCTTCACCACGTTGCGGGACCTGGTTGAGAAGTTCGACCTGAACGTCTACGACCTGTTGCCGCAGTCCGATGAGCTTCCTTCCGCCGCCGCTCCAGCTCCTCGCGCATGAGCACCCCTCCTGTCTTTGTCTTCGGCAGCAACACCGCCGGGCGCCACGGAATGGGAGCCGCCCTCTTCGCCCGGGAACAACGCGGGGCGATCTACGGGCGAGGAGAAGGTTTGCAGGGCAACTCGTATGCGATCCCCACGAAGGGGCAGCTTCCTGACCGAACACTGGTGCCGCTGGCGCTACCCGAGATCCAGCGGCACATCGCGCGCTTCCTGGCCTTCGCCGCCAGCCGCCCCGACCTGGTGTTCGAGGTGACACCGATCGGTTGCGGCCTGTCGGGTTACAAGCACGGAGAGATCGCACCCATGTTTTCTGACGCTCCTGCCAATTGCGCCCTTCCTGCCGAATTCCTGGCTGTACTCACCACACCTCGCGCACGCCTTTCTCCTCCGCGCACTCCTGCCATCCGCTTCCCCTCCCCGCCTAACCATTTCGGTGCCCTTGATCGGAGGGACGCGATACCTGCTCGATAGCGAGGTCCGGACGTGACGCAAGCCAGCGTCGCTCACGTGCGAAAGCAACAACGAGGAACACGCCGGCCGCAAGGAGACCTGGCCCGTTACAGTACTAGCCTCAATTCTCGAGGGCCAAGATGGGTCAAGCCAGAAACAAGCAGCGCGCCGCTTTCGCAGTGGAGCTAGTCGAAGAGTGGGAGAACGAAGACTGCGTCAACTTCGCAGTGGCCTTGGCGCGGCTGACCGACTGGCTGCTCCACGTTGACTGGTGGTCGACCTCAAGAACGCCGCGCGACGATGAGATCAAGCCAATGCGCGTCTACGTCGCCAATAGCGATGACCTGGTCTTCGATGTGCGAGGAGTTCGAACGATTTTCGAGTTCAACGAACGCATCATCATGAAGGCAGTCCCGCGCGTTGCGACGGGTCCCGGCGGGGTGTTGACTCGCTTCTATGATGAGGAACGGCTCGCCTCGCTGCCATTGCGATTTCAGCCCTCCGAGGCAAAGATCGCCTTGGCAATCGAAGCCATTCGGGCGAACCAGCAATTTCTCTCGGCCATTCCACCGCGGACGGCGCCGTTTATTCCTGCGAGCGAGGCTGCGCACTTCACTTTTGGTCGATGCGCTCCTTTCGCTGAGGCAATGCATCAATTGACCGGCTTGCAGCCGACGGCGATGCTCGCCAAGCGCTTTTCTCAGAAGTTCGAAGGAACAGAGCGCGGCGAGAACGGCTACTTTCATAGTGTTGTCATCCATCCCGATGGGATTGCTGAGGATTCCTGGGGCCGATCGTCCCTAACCGAGATCGCAGCGCGTTTCGGCGTGCTCGAGTTCGCTGTCAGCAGTGAAGCACAGGCGCAGGTCGTGGAGAGGCTGAGACGGAACTCAGGGGATCGCTACGAAGCAGCTTTCGACCGTGCAAAGCAGTTGATCCTGGCCCATCGCCGTTGATCAGCCTCCGTCGGTCGGAGCAGGGGTGAAGAAAACATCTGTCTCGATTTCCGGATTCCGTCCTAGCATTGCGCCATCGCACCTGCTCGCGCGCGGGATGCCATGAACATGCGAGGCCCCATGACCCAACCCGAATCCCCTGAGTTCGCCATCGTCCGCCTGGGCGAAGGCGAGGCCGCCCAGTTCGCCATCGGCGCCCTGCCCCGCGCCGGCCGCCTGCCGTTCAGCAAAGTGGAGGTGCACGCCACGCACCTGACCGTCACCGGTCAAGACGGCACCACCGAGGAACTGGGCTCCGATGCCGAGCCACTCGCCCCCGAGGTCATCCAGCAGCTCCTTTCCGACGACGGTCTGGTCTTCGCCGAACTGGACGAGGACTCCGGCGAGCCCGTGGCCACCGAGCGCATGAAGGGCTGATGCCACGTGACTGAAGGAGATCTGAAGGAAGGCACGCCGGTTCCAGCCGCCGACGTCGAGGTCCGTGGCAAGAGCTCCAAGCTCTTCAAGGCGGCGGCGCTATTCGCCTCTGGCGTCGCGGCGACGGCCGCCATGATGGGCCCGGGTGCCCACAAGATCGCCGACGTGATTGGTGACATGCAGGCCCGCGGGCACGAGGCGAAGCAGGTCGCGCCCGCGGCGAAGGCGTCCAGTGCCGCACAGGGCGCCCAGACCACCGCGATGCACGCCGCGCCCGTCATGCACGAGACCGACCGGGCCCGCGTTCAGATCCTGAGCAAGCCGGTGCCCTCTGACACGCGAGCAGCAGCCGAGATGGCGCGCGCACTGCCTCTCCCCAAGGACGCACAGATCGAGATGCCGTCGGCGGAGCAGACCGCCGTTCTGGCCTATGGCCAGTTCGCCCCGATCGCCACTCGCGTCTTCAACAACGCCACCAAGCAGAAAGAGACGCACTGGACGTTGCATCCATGGGATGTGGCGCGCCTGGCCGACCAGGCCTCGGCCGAGCTCTACAAGGAACGGCGCATCCGCGTCGAGCCTCGCCTCATCGCTGGCGCCTACTACACGGAGAGCCGCGGCGTCGTTCAGGTCGGTTTCGATCGCAAGGGTGTCGAGCTGCTCAACAAGGGCAAGTCGATCGACGAGGTCTTCAAGAGCGGGGCCAGGGCCAGCTACGGCCTCTTCGAGATCGACCAGCAGCACGCCGGCGCCGAAGACCCCGACCCGGTGCGCGGCGCCAAGAAGGCTGCGGAGTTCCTCGCCGAAGGCCAGGCGAACATGAACCGGTACCCGCACCTGGGCATGGTCGCTGTCTCCGCGACCTACAACGTGAGCAGCAACCTGCGGGAAAAGATCTTCGCCGGCGCGCCACTCGATGAACAGGAGACCAGGTCCTACGAAGCTGTCCAGAGTCATGCGGCCAGCATGTCCTACGGCGCCGCGCTCTACGACGTTGCGCACCGCACCCATCAGCAGCACCTGGCGCAGGCCCAGAAACTCGGACAGCCGATCGCCGTGGCCGCCAACACCGTGAAGCGTGCGGATCCGCTGGCGAGCGACCGCGTCGACGCGGTAATGGCGCTGACGGGTCGCAAGTTCCAGGAGCCGGCGGCCCAGCTCCACGTACCAGTCGAGCGGATGGCGCAAGCCACCTCGGTCCCGGCGGCGCTGGTGACCACGGTCAGCGCACCGACACCAGCGCCGGCGGCAAAGGCAGCAGCGCCAGCACCTGTGGCTGAGCGGGCCCCGACCACCACGACGGCTCAGGCCCCGGCAGCGGCCGAGCCGCCCGCGAAAGCCGCGGCAGCCAAGCCGTCGCTGCGGGAGGCCATGAACCTGGCCGCCGCCGCCAGCCACAGCAAGCCACCTCGAGCAGCACCGGATCGCCGGTCCACCGAGGCTGCGGCGCCCCGAGCCTCCTCGACAACGGAGATGGACCGATTCATCGCAGGTGGCGCCCGCGAGACACGCGCCGCAGCTCCGGAACAGGCGATCGTGGTCCCGTCCCCGGATCGCGCACGAGCCGCCCTCAATGGCTCAGTCAACGAATGGAAGAGCAGCGCAGCGTCGGTGCTGGGCCGCGTCGCCGCCTTCCACGAGCAGCGCACGCGTGAGATGTCGGGGCAGCGCGAGGCGCCGTAGTTGACCTCTTTATTGCGCCGATTGTTTCGCTGCGCAACAAAGACCGCAGCAATGTCATCTCGCAGACACGCGAAAAAAGGCCACCCAAGAAAACATTGCACCGCAAAGCTGCTTTCGTGGATAGGCTCGTTCCACCCAAACTAGCCTCCATGCGATGCCTGCCTACATTCTCCGAGCGGTCTCCCGTCTCTCTGGCGCCAGCAGCCTGATCGATGACCTGAACGCAGCCGTCCTCCCCGGACAGGCCCCCTTCGTCACACCGATCCTCGCGGACGATTTCTCCTCGGCCTGGCTGGCATTCGTCGCGGCGCACGGCAAGAGCTTCAACCCCTTCAGCATCTCCACCAGCGGCGAGCTCGAGTTGATGCTCGAAATCATCGCGGACGCGTCCGGCGGAAGCGGCCACGGTTGCCTGTTGTTCGGGGCCCCGAACACCGGCAAGGCCTACAGCGATGTCGAGCTGCTGCAGCTCTTCGAGCAGGGTCAGATCCGCTTCAGCTACACGGCCCACACGAGCCTGGCCGACGCGCTCACCGCTGCGACCGCCAACCAGCCCGACACGGTCTTCTTCGGAGGCGTGACCTCGGTGGAGATCCAGGCGGAATTGAACCTGCTGGAAGAGTTCTCCAACAAGCATTTCAACATTCACTGACCAGGAACAGATCACAATGTCACCCATCGTCGGAATTCCCGCCCAGCTCGTGGTCAACCACATGAAGGACCAGCTTATCGCCAAGTTCTATGGCGACGACAAGTCCACCGGAATCATCAAGTCCCTGGAGAACGCAAAGCTCGGCTCATTGACGCTTGGCGGCATCGCAAGCCTGGGCGCCGCCGCGGCGTTCGTCACCGGTGCCGCGATCCCAGCGATCGCCGCCCTCACGGCCGTGGCCTATAGCGGGCTGGCCGGTGGCATCGTGTCGAAACTCGCCAAGGACCATCAGGAAGGCAAGTTCTACCAGCTCAGGGATGGCCTTGCCGCAGGCAACATCCAGCCGCCAGTCGCGCCACTGCCGGCGGCGCGCGCGCTCCTTTCCAAGGGCTTGACGGCCGATGAGACCGATGCAGCGCGGTGGATGAGCAACCCCTACGTCTCGAAGGCCAACCTCGCGAAGGCGATCGCGCGCTTCAGCGATGACTTCAAGGAGCAGCACGGTCGCGTGCCCCAGGTCAACTGGCTCAAGGTCGGCATCGCCAACGGCGACAAGAAGCTCGTCGACTTCGAAGCCTACTTTGCGAACCGTCACCAGGTTCAAGACGCCCTCTCCTTCATCGCCGGCAAGGGCGGCGTCGCCGAAGACATCACTCGCCGGGTCGTGAAGGAGGAAGTCCAGATCAACCAGGCGGCCAAGCTCGAACGCCTCAACCCCGACAGCCTGCGCAGCCCCAGGGATGCCACCTGGTTCTCCTACCTGAAGGCGAAGGTCACCGGCTTGCTCTCGGAGCGCAGCGAGATTGACGCCGGCGTGGCAGAAGTTCGGAGCATGTCGGCCGCCCTCCGCGCCGCCGGCGGCGCCCAGGGCCCCTCGGACGAGGGCGTGAAGGCCGCATTCGCAACTGATGCCAGCGACTGGAAGAGCGATGCACCCTCGATGCTCGATCGCGTGGCCACGCGCCACGACCGCCTCCGTGAAGTCGCGCAGCCGCTGCGCGAGACTGCTTCGCTCTAGCCCCGCCCGAGGAATCGCATTCGCCTCATGCCCGCATACATTCTTCGCGCCGTCGAGCGCACGGCTTCCACCCGTCTGATCGATGATCTATACGCCGCCGTGTCTTCGGGGAAAGCCCCCTATAGCACTCCGGTCCTCGCCGACGACGCGGCCTCCGCTTTGGATGCCTTCGTGGCCGCACACGGAAAAGCGTTGAACCCCATCGCGATTCTGTCCAGCAACGAACTTGAAGCGATGCAAGACATGATCGCGGAGGCCTCCGGCGGCACCAAGCGAGGTTGCCTCCTGTTTGGCGTTCCCATTCGCGACAAGCGATACAGCCCCGACGAGCTGCCGAACCTCTTCTTGAGCGGGCAGGTTCGCTTTGCATACGCAGCGCTCGACGATCTTGAGCAGGCGCTGAGCGCTGCGGCTGCCCATGACCCCTCGACATCATTCTTCGGTGGCGCGTCCTCATCCGATCTCGACGCGGAGTTGCATCTGCTCGAGGAGCTGACCGTCCAGCAACTCCCCCGGCCCCGCTGACCCATCAACCAACCAAAGGACCATCGTCACCATGCAAGCCGTCGTCGGGACACCGACTCAAGCCATCCAAAAGCGCACCGACCTCGAAACCAGGTACTGGGGCGACGGGAACACCACAGGCGTTGTCCGAATGCTGGATCGAGCCACCCAGGCATCCATTCCTGTCGGCTTCGGCGCCGTCTTCGGCGGCATCGCTGCCAGCAGGATGCTCGGCGACAGCGCCCCGGCCGTCATGCTCCCGCTGCTCGCCGTCGGCGCCCTTGGGTTCGTGGCCATGAAGGTCGCACCCCTGGTCATGAAGGACGAGACCCACAACTTCCACCTGGACGTCGAAGCACTCAAGAAGGAATCGCCCGATGTCGACTCGAGCGCGGCTGTCCTGAACCTTGACGAGCGGGCAGCGGCCGAGTGGATGCGCCGCGGCTTCTTCCGCCAGCAAGGCTCCGCAGTGCAGTCGTTCGAGCAGGAATTTCAGGCCAGCGCGGGCCGCGATCCGCGGATCAACTGGCTCAAGGTCGCTACCGAGCTGGGCAACCGAAAGCTCGTCGACTTCGCCGCGGCGCGTGCCACCGGCGCCGAGCTCCAGGACGCTCTGACCTACATCGCCGCCAGGGGCAATGTGGCCACCGCCATCAGCGAGCGCGTGTCGAACGAAGGCGTCGACCGTATGCACCCGGACCGCGTGCAAGGGCCGGCCGATACCAACTGGCTCGACGAGATCAAGGAGAAGGTGACAGGCCTGTTCGCATCGGCGCGCGACGAGGGCGCGAAGTCGGCGTTCAGCGGCGCGACGAGTGCCTGGCGGTCCGATGCGTCGTCGATTCTGGGTCGGGTTGCCGATCGGCACAACGGCCGGCGCGAAAGCGAAGCCCAACGGGCCAGCTGACACTCCAGCGCCAGCCATGCGCGGCGCGGCCACCCGTGCCTTCTGCCGCCGTCCCGGGCCGACGGACTGCCCGATCAGCCACCGACGGCGGCCCTCAGGACAAATCCCGCCATTTGAGCGAAACTAGGGCCATGCCAACCCTCGCCCCCAAGCCGAAGTCCGCTGCCAAGTCGCGGGCAGGCGTGACTATCCGCCTTGCCTCGGACGGGCGCTTCGTCGTCGCTCAGAAGAAGGCCCCAGCGAAAGCGCGTTCAAAGGCGGCGACGCTCGGCGGAACGCTGAAGCCGATGAGCGTCAAGGACGCCACCCGCGCAGCCGAGAAGGCGGGCATCTTGACCCGCTCGGGTAATCTGTCGGCCAAGTACAAGAAGTGAGCGGCTCCGCCGGCCGCCTGGTTGTCGCTCACCATGGCTGCGACCGAAAAGTTCGGGACGCCCTCCTGGATGGCTCTCTCGACCTGAAGCCAAGCAGCAACCCCTACGATTGGCTCGGGCCAGGCATCTACTTCTTCGAGGATGACTGGAAACGGGCTCTATATTTCGCGCAGACAGCTGCAGCGAATCCAGAACGCAAGTACACGGCCAAACCGATCGAAAAGCCATCGGTTGTCGGGGTGATCCTTCGCGTGGAACGGTGGCTTGATATGGCAACGCAGGAAGGAATCGATGAGTTCCTGATTGCCCACCAAAGCCTCGTGAAGGTGATGCATGCTAAGGGCACGAAGATGCCCATCAACAAGCCCGCCTCGGACGATGACAAGGAGATGCTCCTGCGCAACCTGGATCGCGCCGTCTTCAAGTTGCTGCATGAAGGGCGAATGCAACAAGGACTTCCCATCTACCAGGCCGTGCGCGGCCCGTTTACCCAGGGGGATCCCGTTGTCGACACATCTGCCATCCGTCGTCACACGCACATCCAGCTGGCAGTCCCCCAGTCCGACTGCATCGTCGGGTACTTTCGAGTCAGAGAAGCGGAATAGCGGCCTCACGGCTCACTCCGACTAGGTCGCCTGGACGCTAAGTCCTACCCAGAGACCCTCACGAGCTTGAACTGCGGCTCCTGCTCGCCGCGCACCGAGGTTTGGATGGCCGCCACCTTGCCGGGAACGACCGCACTCAGCACTTCCTTGTCGATGCGCATCTTCCGCACGGTGCCGTCGAAGTAGAGCGAGTCCAGGCCCAGCAGGATCTTGGTGCCGCAGTTGGCCAGGAAGTCCTCGGAGAAGTGCGTCGGGCTCTGGCTCGCAGCGATAAGCGCAATGCCAAACTTGCGGGCCTCCTTCGCGAGGCGATCCATTACAGAGCTTTCTGAGAAAAACTGGTGTGCCTCGTCTACGACGATCACGTCTCGCATCTCTGCCGCGCCCTTCACGATGCCACGTTCTCGAGCATTCTCAAAAATCTCGGTGAGCCTGGTCCACACGAACATCTTCTGCTCTGTCGTAGACAAGGCAGTGAGGTTGTACCGCCACACCGGTGCGGCATCATCGAATGGCGGCTCTGCGCTGCGGTAGATGCCACTGGACTCGATGGTCTCGAGACGGTTCACGATCGACCGCATGGTGTCCAGAGTGTCGTAGCGGATCAGCGAGTCGAGCTCCTTGCCGGTCGCAATGCCGGCCACGTACTCGCTGAACGACTCGATCACGCCGTCGACACCGCGCTCCACTTCTTGCCGGGCTTCCTCGACGTCCTCGCCGTTGGCCAGGCCTGCGCCGAACTTGCGGGCCTTCGCTTGCCACGCGACCACCGCTTTGTTGTGGAGTTCAAGAAGGCGAGTGGACTTCGTTCCGCCTCCGGTGGTCAGGGTCCGCAGCCGGGTCTTGGCGAACGCGGCCGCTTCTGCGAGGGATGGATAGTGCTTGCCGAAGCGCTTCTGAGGGTACCGCTCGAGCGGGCCCTCGTGCCGATCTGTCCACCAGCAGCGCGCATCGCGATCGAACTGCAGCGTGAGGCCGGCGGCGCGCGCCGCGTCCTTCGCGCTGTCCTTCGAGTCGAACGGAATGTCCAAGTAGACGCGGCCTTCGCCGGCCGGCAGGTCGCCCGGCTCCTCGTGCCAGGTCGACGCATCGTCGGCGCGGAAGCCGTGCATGGCGTACAGGTCCTGCAGCAGGTTCCGCAGCGAGGCCACCTGCCGGTCGCCCATCGGCGTGCGGCTGGAGTCGTTCACCATCTCGATGAACGCCTGGATCCGCTTTCGCACGCCACCGTAGTGCGGGTTGGACGAGAGCTTCAGCGGATTGATGCCGTAGGGCGTCGACTCCGAGAAGATGACGGTGGAGCAGTCGTCCAGCTCGAGATCGCCGTGCACATCCATCAGATGCACGCGGACATTGCGCTGCGCGCGGGTGATCTGGCGAACGATGCGCCGCAGCGAGAACGTCTTGCCGCTGCCGGACTTGCCGGCCAAAAGCATGTGCCCGTTGACGGCGTCCGCCTCGGACCAGGCCACCGGCACCTGCTGCCCGCGCTGGAGCAACGGATCGTCGAAGCCGAAGATGATCCGCATGACGGCGGGCGAGGCGGCGGCATGCACAGCTTGCACCGGCTGAATCACGGAAGGCCGCGGCGCGAGCCCGGCATCGGAGACTGCGGAGATCGCCACTGGAACGCCGCCCTCAGAACTTCGAGGTGGGCCCGACGCCATGCTCGGGCGCCGCACAGTCGCTTCGGGCCGCATCAAGCATTGCAGCCAGGCGTCCACGCGTTTGGGGTACGGACAGGCCCTGATTCGGGTCTGAGAGAAGTAGTCGGGCGGCCACGCCGTCGTCGCTCGCGAAGAACTCCGCCCGGTCGTCGATAACAACGATCTCGTCCAGCGTCAGTTCCGCCACGTGGGCTTCGCGACGCGATTCGTTGATCCAATCGATTGATTGCCGGATGAACTCAGGCGCGGGCGCGCTCAGGTCCACGAAGTAGCCCGGCGGCTGGAGGACTCGATCACCAAGCTCGCCCAGCAGATGCGCCAACGTCGCCTGGTCGAACTTCCTGCGCCAGGTCGAGTGCACGAGGATCGCCACGTCGGGCCGGTCTGCCAGGACGTCGACCAGATGGTCCAGCCAAACGAGGCGGCCCTGGGCCTTCATCTGAACCGCAAGGAGGGGGCCGCTCGTGGGGCCGCTCGCGAGATGGATCGCATCGGAAGCCCGGTGGAGAACGCCGTCAAAGTCCAGGCAGAGAATCGTTTGGCAGTAAGACTGGAGCGGCGGCATGATCATCTTCTATTCGTTCGCAGAATTGTAGCTATACGGACGGATTATCTCGGAGCAGATCCGTATCGAACTGAATGTTTCAGCCGCTGGCGAAGCAGGCACACCATTGTTACGCTCATTGTTGCGCCGCGCAACAATGCTCGAAACAATCGCACGCAGACCAAGAGTGTTTTCGTAGCATGAGCCTTTCACGGACAAAACAAGGCCGCCGCGACATGCACATCGATCTGAAGCACATCACCGACCCGCACAAGCGGGAGCTGGCGTACCACATCGGCATGGCTGGCGCCAACGACGGCATCTCCATCGGCGAGCTGATGGACAAGTGCTCGATGGTCTAGGATGCGGATGTCGGCATTGAGCGCACCGCCGTATGGCGCCGCCTCAAGCAGTTGAGCCAGGAAGGCCTCGTGCAGCTGATCGACGCCGGCAGCCGCCGCAGCGCCTACTACATTCCCACAGATGTGCTGCGCCGGGCCGCGCTGCACAGGCACCTGTCCACCGATGCGCATGCGCGGCCCCGTGTCGCATACGACCACGGCCTGCTGGACAGCTACATCCCCAACGAGACCCACTACCTCCGCGGCGATGAACTGGCGGGTCTGCACGTCGCCTGCGCGCCTGGCACCTGGGAACGGGGTGCCCGGCAGGACCGTGAAATGCGTCGCTTCATGAGCGACCTCTCCTACGCTTCCAGCCGCCTAGAAGGCGTCGACTACGGGCACTTGGCCACGAAGAACTTCTTCGAAGAGGACTCACCCATCACCAACCTCGCCCCGCGCGATCGGAAGGTGCTGATGAACCACTTCCAGGCTGCGAAGTTCATCATCGAAGGCATCCACCACCCCACGCGCGAGGGCGACGTCGGGATTTCTGAACACGACATCCGAAGCGTCCATGCCATCTTGTCCAGCGGACTGCTGAAGAACCCGATGCGCCAGGGCGCCATGCGCGCGACAGCGGTGCGGATCGGGGACAGCAGCTACATCCCGCCCTCGATTCCCGCCGAGATCAAGCGGCTCTTCAGCCTGGTGGTCGAAAAGGCCGCCCAGATCAACGACCCCTACGAGCAGTCCCTGTTCCTGCTGGTCCACCTCCCCTATCTGCAGCCGTTCGACGACTGCAACAAGCGCGTCGGCCGGATCTGCACCAACATCCCGCTCCTGCGCAACGGGATCCTTCCGATCAGCTGGCTAGACGTGAACAAGGACGAGATGGAACTCGGACTCGCCGCGGTCTACGAGCAGCAGGATCCGCGCATCCTGGCCGAGGTCTTCGTGCAGGCCTGTCACCGGTCGTTCGAGGGCTTCTCGATCACCCAGATCGAGCGCGATCCGGACGAGATCGACCTGCGCTACGACAACGAGCTGCGCCAGGCCGTGCGCCGCAGGGTCCTCGAGGGCGGTGAGGTGAACGTTCCGTCGAGCGTCGACCTGGTCGATTCTGCCGAGTTCATGGACCGGGTCACGCAGATCGTTGGCGCCTGCATCGACAACCCGTTCGTCGGGGCTCCGTATGGGCTTCGGTTGCCGGACATTGAGCGGTTCGCGCAGCGTCAGGACTCAGCCGGCGAACGGCCGGGCATGAGCCCGCGAGAAGCCGCCTGAACGTTCGGAAGCCTCGCCGACCAGGCCAACGTCCTCAAGCAGGTTGGACGGGCCCGATTCCAGTGTCCCGTCGAACGATCGCACCTACGGCAAACACCGCCAAGACCCAGAGCAGCCCTGCCAGCTTCGCTACAAACAGGAACGCCACCACCCAGGCCAGCCAGGACGAGCTAGTGGCGAGAATCAACGTGAAGACGTTTTCGAAGAAGTCGGACCCAAGCACCAGCCAGAGCGCGAGGTGAACTTTGCGAGTGGCGAAGGGAAGCGCCCGGCCAACGTCGATCGCGCGCGCACAGAGACGACGAAGGGACCATGCGAGCGGGTATGGCAGCCAGGCCCAGTATGCGAAGAGGAATACAGTGTCCGAGAACATCGCGTTGTTGATGCCAGCATCCGTGCAAGCAATGTTCAGCTCGCCCCGGAACGGTGCGAGCAACTGGAACGCAAACGGAATGGAGGCGACCCATTCCGGACTCTTGCCGACGTCACAGGCCGCCTTGCCAAAGTAGGAAGTCACGAGGTAGAGCACCGCGGCAGCGTAAAATAGGAGAACGCCTGCATGTGTGGTGACAAACTTCTTCGTGGTGCGTTTGGCCGGCGTCGCAGCTGCAACCGGAAGAGCCGATCGATCAATCGGCGCCTCCACCGTTTTCCGCTCCCGCGTGTTCAACCCTGTGAGCAGCCAGTACGGGCTATCGAGGACCTGATCGTGCATCGGCTGCTTCGGCTCCCCGACAACCTCCTGGTGCGAGGCGAACTCCAGTCCGCACGCTTCCGCCTCCTCGACCATCCACTTCAGAGTGATGTTCGACAGCCCATCTTCGGCGTACGAGCCACCGATGTCGCTGTGGACCCCTCTAAACCAGCGTTGCTTGAAGGAACGGAAGGTCTCTTCTTCCTTCGTGAAGGTCGGCGGGGTGTACTCGCGCGGCCTGTATTTGTCCCGCGTCTCATGCAGCGAGAGTGCGTGGCGCACATGGACGAATCGTTTGTGCTCGAGTTCGGATGAATTGGTGATAGCGACGCCGCCCGTCAGCCCAATCGTCTCGACGGTATCCCAGACGCCGGTGAAGTGAATCAGTGGCGCCCGTCCCAGCGAGAACTGCTCCATGACATCTGCCGCGAAGTTGCTCCGATCTGTGGTCGAGTCGGCGAAGTAGGTCCGAACGAGCGTGCGCACGATCGACAACCCAGACGGATAGACGAGGCCATACATGTTGACCATGCCGCCGACGGCGCGCGCTGTGAAGGCGCCCCTGGAGAAGCCGAACAACCAGATCCGGTCGCCGGGCTGGTACTCACGGCAGAGGAACTCATACCCTTCGGCGACGTTCTCGAAGGCGCCCTGCCCAAGTGCCAGCCCCTGCAGCAGCTGCCACTTGTTCCTGGAACGCGCCGCGACCCCGGCCGGCGGGAAGTTGTTGTTGGTCCCGACACCTGGGTCGTAGAACGCGATCTGCTCGACTGCGGCCTTGTAGGGCATGCGCTTCTTGAGCAAGCGAAGCATCTTGACGACGTTCGTGTCCTCATCGGTACCGAGCAGATTCCCTGTTCCGTCAAAAAAGAGGACCAGGTTCCGTCCCGGCTGCCGTGTCCATTCGGCTTCGGCCTGCATGCACTGCTTGAGAGTGTCCGCCCGGCGCGACTGACGAAGCGCACCTCGATCCTCGTTTTGCGTCATCTGAGAGCCCCTCTTCGGTTTTTTCTTGCGAGCCGGTTGACGGGTTACCGTTGTCAGCGCGGCGGCGCCGAGCATCGCATCCGGAGGACTTGCTGACAAGCCTCGCTCTCCCGAAACTGCGGAGGGATCTCCTCTCCTCAAGGGAGTCAGACGCGGGGGTATCTCGCCGGCCGATATTTTCGGTTGATCCATGCGTTCTCCAAAATCCAAGGACGGCGCCTAACCTCCGCCATGCGGGGGATGCAAGCCGCAATCGCCGTCCGTAGACTTGAACTCCTGGGAGAGGCTCTCCGCAGTTCGGAAGAGATGAAGTCACGGCAATCGCACTCTGCCGCTTGGCCATTTCTTTTCATCGGTGCTGGCTCAGCCTCTGGCCGAGCCCAAGTGGCCGTTGGCCACACTCGGGTCGCCACTTGTTCGCTGGAACTCACCAGCCGAGGCCCCTCCCAGCCCAGGCTTTCCTGGCCGGGACAGATGCTGCAAAAAGGAGATGCCATGGCAACCGGGCCAAACGTTGCGACGATGTTCCATCAACAAACAAGCTCCGGCCAAATCGATGCAGCGTGCATTGCAGCTGACGATGTCTTTCATGAGTTCATGCACGAGCACCAAATCTGCGCCGCCGCTCTGGCTGTCATGAAAGGCGCAACTGTTCTGGTTCACCGCGGCTACACCCATTCGACACCAGGTTATCCAGCCACGCAGCCAGACAGCAAGTTCCGTCTGGCGAGCGTTTCGAAGATGTTGACCTGCGCAGCTCTGACGCGCCTTGTGGCAATGGGACGTCTGACCTGGGAGACCCCCGCGTTTCCCTTTTTGAACGAGGGCCTGCCCCCGCTCGGCCCGCCGGCCGATGTGGGGATGGACACGATCACGGTGGGGGAGTTGCTCGACCACAAGGCGTTCCTCCAGCACGGTATAGACAACCGGGCGGTTGGCATAACGCTGAACATCAATCACGCGCCGACTTTGCGCAACCTGGTCGAGTACACCTACCGCGACCAAAGATTGCCCCGCTTCCTTGATCCAGGCGCGGGGTTCCAGATTCCAAGGGAGCACTACAGCAACCTCGGGTACGCGGTGCTCACCGCGGTCGTTGAGAAGGCAGCGCGAGAGGACTTTGTCTCGTTCCTTCACCGAGAGGTGACGAGCGAAGTCTGGCAGGGACGAACGTTGAAAAGTGGCGCACTTCCCGGCGAAGTCTCCTACGACGATCCTCACACGGGCCTGACGCAACTCATCCCTGGCGGCGATCAGATGCTGCCAATGGCGTACGGCGGCGGCTTCATTCTTGAAAACTCCGCCGGCGCCGGTGGCCTTGTTTCGACAGCACTGGCCATCGCACGGCTCGGGACACGGTTTGCGGTCTGGGGCCGCGGGGGGCGTTCCCCGGGCACGTCACGCTCGGGCGACTTCAGTGGAACCTGGGCGTGGGCGCAATCCCTCGCGAACATTGACATAGCGTTCATGTTCAATCGCTCGGTCGAGTCCCGCGACGAAAAGGAAGCCTTCGTTAGGCGCCTGATCGCAACTCTCCCATTAGCCTAGCTGGATAAAGCGCCGTCCATCGCCATCAAACCGGTCAACAAGAGGGCCGCTCGCTCGACTCTTCCGAGGTCACGACGAAGAGAGGAAGCTCTTCAATCTCGCCGGCGATCAGCCGCTTGTAGAAGATGCCTGCATAGGTCATCGAACCCACGCACTTGTTCACCTCCTCGACGGGGAAGCGGCCGGTGACAACGACCAGGTTGTCCGCCCATTCCGCGCAACCGCCTTCGCGCAACTTCTTGCTGGTGTCTCCGCGTGCCAGACGGCCACCAGTTCGGGTACGCCATGCTTGTGCAAGGTCCCCTCGACGGTATCGATCGCCAGGGAGACCTCGTCCAGCACGCGGCCCACCGGCTCCAAGTCGCCCCCCATGGGCGGCTTGGCATGCAGCACGTACTGGCCGCAGTTGAGCCGGTACTCCACGCTCAACCCCTCGGAGCGTCCGCCTGACGCGGGGCCTCGGCGATTGCTGCCTCGACCGCTTCGAACGCGGCCTGCGGGCCACGCCGGGCGACAAGGTACTGGACCTGGGTGTCGACACCCTCATCGTTGACGTCGAACGCTGTCATCGCGATCAGATCCAGGTCCTCCTCCCGTGACTGCGTCGGCGCGGCGAATTCAGCGGCGGCGTGAACGGCCCCATCCAGCGCGCCGTCCACCAGCTGAGCGTCCCTCATCATTGCGTTCAGGAAGCCCACGATCTCGTCGTTGTTGATGTACTGCCAGGATTGAACGTATGCACCTTGGGGCGGCAGATCTGGATCGTCTTGCGATACGTTCACCTGGGCGTTCTCGTCGACCTCGAGCGCACCTTCCCGCTGCCCCGCCCGCGCGTACTCGCGGAACACGTTGCGGTCGCTGATGGGCACCGGCCGCGCGATGGAGATGAATCCTGTCTCCGACGCTTTCTTCAGCGCGAACGCTTCAATGTCCTCGACATAGCTGAAGGCGGGCTCCTTGCCGTCGGCCAAGCGGCGTGAGAAGTCTTGCTGAAACTCGCCCGCCCATTTCGCATACAGATCGTAGCGGTCGCGTGAGTCGCCAGGCGGGGCCAATTCGGCACGTGCGACGCTCTCCGCGATGTCGATGAGAGGCTCCACGAGAACGGCAGGAATGGTCTTCTCGTTCGACACCGCGGCGACACCCTTGGCAAAGGCTTTTTGGACGACCTTGCGCCATTCATTCAGCGAAGGGTTCGGGCCGGACAGCGACTTCAGGAGTTCGTCGCACTCGGCGATGGAGAGTTCGATTGCTTGGACGGTCATGGATGTTCCTCGTGTTTTCGGTGGTTTTTGCTGGAGAGCCGCGGCGGGCGGGCCGCGGCGGGGGTTCAGGCCACTGCGCGCTCGGCGCTCGGCGCATCGTTCGCAGCCGGCCCTTCGGCCTCGGCAAGTTGCTCGACCTGCGCAGGTTGGGGATCGACAGGCGCGCCCTCCGCAGCGGCTGCGATCTGCTGGCGAACCTGGGCGCGGCGCTGAGCGGTCTCTTCGCGGATCTGTGCGAAGTACTCGCGCCCAACTTCCTTCGCGAGGGCACGCTGCTGCATGCCCTTGGCGTAGATCTCCAGGCCGGTGCCGTGCACCAGGAGGCTCAGCGCGCGGTCGAGCATTGCCGGCTTGGTCGGGTCGAAGCCGAGCTTCACGGCGACGTAGCCTTGCGGGATGCCGGTCGAAGAGCCTGCGGTTGCCTCGTCGCCCAGGGCGACGCGGCCGTTCAGACCAGCTGCAGCACGCCCGGTACCGAGGCGGCCGTTGCGCGACAGCACGCCCAGGGTGACGTTCAGCGGGTCGCGCGCTGCCGTAGCACGCTCGCCGAGAGCATCCTTGCGCATCTTCACCTGCTCGCCGCGCATCAGGCGCAACGCGCGGCGCGCGTCCTTGGCCTTGGTCAGCAGAATCAGGCCCTTGTCGTTGATCATGATCCCGTAGGGCTTGTTCGACGACAGGAACTCGGTCTCCAGCTGCAGGCCGTTCACGCCTTGGGCTTCCACCAGCCTCTTCACGAACGGCTTGATCTGGCCGCCCCAGACACGCATCGGCATGAACTGGGCGCCCACATGGCTCATGATTGCCGGAAGGAGCACACCGCGCTGGCGCATGCCCTTGTCGTCCGTGTAGATGATCGATCGGCCGACACGCGACTTCACCGACCAGTCGTAGGCCATATACATGTTGCCGCCCAGCACGTAGCCGGAGCGACGGTGCTGGCCGACGGGCGCCAGGTCGAACTCGTCGCGAGTCCAGGTGATGCGCGGGTTGGCTTCACCGAGCACATTCGCGAAGCGCCAGCCCTGCTCATTGCCTCGTGCATACTTCACTGGACGCAGGCGCGAGTAAGCGTTGGTCATCAGCGTACCGGCTACCTCACCCTTCTTCACGTCGCCGCGAACCTCGGACAGCAGTGCCCGTAGCGAATACTCCACGGGCCGCTCTTCGCCCGGGAACACGACTGCAATCTTCCACTTGTGCGGCAAGATCAGCTCGCGCACTTCCGTCGGCAGCTTCATGTTCACGATCACGCCGGTCTTGGCCTGCTGGTAGACGACGCCGTTGCCGTCGACCTTCGCGTCTTCCTGGAAGATCGCGCCCGGCACCAGGCCGTCAACGTGGTTCCTCAGCCATTCGGCCCGCAGGTGCGCGCGCTGTGCGGGCGGGTTCGAGTCGACAGCCTCATTGGTGTCGGTCAAACCCGCGGCCACGGCGGCCATCTTGACGATGGCCTGCATGCCGGAGTTCAGCTTCGCCACCACATCCGGCTTCCACGACGCCAGGCCGTTCTCGCCCAGCTGGAAGTGCCCACCATCCGCAGCGAGCATCTCGCCGCTGACGGTTGCGGCCGCGACGCAGGCGGTCCAGGACATGGGCTTCAGGTCGACGTTGTAGGAGATCTTCTTGATGTAGACCGGGCGATCGAAAGCGGACAGCAGATCGTCCTGCTCCGACGAGGCGCCATCGGGTTGGCCGCCGGCGGCGAGCGCGCTGACATCCATCGTGGTGTTGCCGGTCGGGGCTGGTGCTGCTTCCGTGGCGGGCGCATCGGTCTCCGCCGTCGTCAGAGCGTCATTGATCAGCGCTTCCACCATGTTCCCGCGCTCGCCCGAGGTGTCGCCGAAGAAGACGCCCGAGAACTCCTCTTTCGCGCGCCAGTCGAACTCGCGGGTCTTGAGCGGGTTCGTGCCCAGGAGCTCGTGCCGGTTGAAGCTCTCGTCGAAGCGGTTGAACAGCTGGTCGTAGACCTGGCGCTGCTCGGCCACCTTCAGTAGCGGCAGCCGCATCAGGAACATGTTCACCGCGGCGACGCCCGTGATCTCCAGGAAGTTCTCCGGCAGCGCCAGCTTCTTGGACACGAGCGGCTCGTCCTGCACGTAGCTGCGAACAGCTTCCAGGCCGATCGAGTTGAACAGGTCGGGCACGTCCTTGATGAGCATCGCGTTCTCGCGGCTCGAGCGGACGTTCGCGCTCATCTTCTCCAGCTTGCGGTTCTGCATCATCACGTAGCGCAGTTCGCCGTAGATGCCGGTCGTGCAGGTCTCCACCAGCGGGAAGGTCACCTGGTCGTAGCGGTTCACGCGGCCGATCAGCTGGATGCGGTCGGTCACGTTCTCCGGGATCTGATGCTCCAGCAGCACGCGACGCGAATGGTCCAGGAACTGCGGCGACGCGTGCATCGACGCGCCGGTGGCGGCCGAGCGGTTGATCAGCAGCGCCTGGATCTCGCCGTTGTTGAAGGCACGCTTGACGGCGTTGACCGCGCGCTTGCTGCGCAGGCGCGGTGTGACCTTCCACATGGGCGGCGCGCCGACCATCCCGTCGGTGGTCGGGATGGTCGCGGTCGAAGTCGGGGCCTGACCGTCCGCAGGAGCGGCGGTCAGGGCGGGCATCCGCTCCAGGGAGAACGAACGACCCGTGATCTCGCCCACGGTGATGCCCGCGTCGCGCAGCTTCTGCTCGATCACGTCGAAGGCCGAAACCGGCAGTTCCGGGATCGCGTTGATCAGGCGCTCCAGCTCGGCGACGCCGTCCTGGAAGTGCTGGCGGTCTGCGTCCGTCATGCCAGGCAGGTCCAGGATCGAGACGGTGCGGCGGCTCGAAATGACCTTCTTGCCGCGCTTGCCAGCCTCGCCACCTTCGCCAGGCGCGGTGCCCGCAGGCGCCGCGGCGGCGAGAGCTTCGTCCAGGCTGACGGCGTCTTCCTCTGCCGCGGCTTGCTCGCCCTCGGTCTGACGCTGCAGGGCCCGCAGGATCCGGGCTTCGCGCTGAGCGGCGGCCATTTCGGGGGTCAGGGCGGGTTCGGCTCCCTCCTCGCCCTCCTCGCGCTCCGCATTCAGCTCCGCTGCGGCGCGGGCGGCGGCGTCGGCGAGGGCCGGCGCTTCCTCCGGTTCATCGGGCACATCCTCCTCGGTGATCTCGCGCTGCACGACCGTCGTCAGGCGGGGCATCAGCACGGCGCGCACGGCATCGCGGATGGTCGGCATCTTGATCGCAGAAGGCAGCCCGCCGGTGGTGCGCGGCGTGCCGTTGGCCTCGGCCTGGGCGTCCGCCTCGAGCATGAGCATGCGGGTCAGCGCCTCGTTCGTCGCCTCCGAAACGATGACCGGCTTCATGCCTGCGCGGATGTGCTCGATGGCACGGTCAGCGACCTGGTCGGCGTTGAGCGCGCCCTGCACGGCCTTCATGACCTGGTAGAGCACCGAGCCCGTGCCGAAGCTCGAGCTCATGATGTTGGCGCGCGCCACCGGCGTCTCGGCGGCGGCGTTGGTCTGATCGACCATCGCGGCACGAGCTTCCTTCGCCTTGCGAAGCACGCTCACCGCCACGCGGTTGCCGCGCATGAAGATCTGCGACATGTCGCCGGCTAGGTAAGTGGCGGCACCCAGCGCCTCGGCCACGGCGTCGCTCACGCGCTCGTTGTGGGCGCGTCGCTCCTCGACCGTGTAGACGCTCACGTCCAGCTTGGAGAGGTCGTGCTCGCGGCGGATGAGCGCGCCTTCGGAGGCCAGCATCGAGCTGAGCACTTCCGAGAACGACTCGCCACCCTTCTTGATCGCGGCGGCCAGGGAGGCCACGTTCACGCTGTCCGGCAGCGCGCGCTGGTAGATGTGCAGGTTGTCTTCCGTCTTGCTCCAGGTCGCCGAGGCGTACTGCACGCCCTTGGCGAGCCGCGACATCTCGGCGATGTGGCTGGCGATCTGGCTGTCGGAGCCCGCGGCCACATGGGCCTCGTCGAAGATGATGAGCGCGTTGCCGAGTTGGTTCTTCACCCACTGGGCCTTGTCGCTCTCGGCGCCGGCGATCTGCGAGTAGGTCAGGAAGCAAGTGTTGAGGCCCGCGTCTTCGAGCTTCATGCCGCCGTCAACCATTGCCTTCGTGCGCGCAGAAGCGAAGCCTTGGGCCAGCACCACCGGCGGCTCGCCGGGCCCCGGCTCCCAGGTGATCTCGCCGTCGGTGTTCATGACCATCGGGCGGACACGGTCCCATTCGCCGATCGCCTTCAGGTCGCGCGCCAGGTCGGAGAACAGGTTCGCCTTGTCCGTGACGAAGAAGACGGGTTGATTGCGGCGTAGCGCCCAGGCCATCATGGCGGCCAGCTGGCGGCCCTTGCCGATCCCGGTCTCGTCGGCCAGGATGCTGGCGTAGCCTTCGAGCTGGCGCACGACCATCATGGAGATGCCGTCCACCTGCTCTGGCGACAGGCGCTTGGCCAGGGCGTTCTCGCCCCAGCCGAGCTCGCGCGAGACGAGCTCGTCGATCAGGCCGTAGAGCGACTCGATCCGGGTCATCGTCGCCTGCAGGGGAGCCTGCATGTTCGACGGCACCATCGTCCGAGCCTCGCCGACACGGGAGAAGGCGATGTACGGGCGTTGGACGCGGCCTTCGAGCGCGGCACGCTCGACATCGACACCTTGAGCCTGGGCGTCCAGGACCTCGGCATGGGCCATCGCCTCGTCGACCGTGGTCTTCAGGTCATCCCACGAGGAGATGACCGGTAGGGTCGTGATCGGGGTCGGCAGGTCCACGCGGCGGTTGACCACCGACACGATGCGCAGGCCCGGGTTGTTGTCGGGCACGCCGGCCTTGCGCGACAGGATCGGTGCGGTCTCGAAGGCGCTCTGGATCTGGTAGCGCTCGTTGACCATCTGCAGGAAGTTGCGCGAGGCGACCGAGAGTTCGCCCGGCACCGCGTCGGCAGCCAGGACGATCACGGCGCGGCCGCCTTCCTTGAGGGAGCGCAGCGAGTTGATCGCCAGCATGTAGTCCGTGCGGCGGCCATCGGCGCCCAGCACCGGGTCCGCGTTGATGAACATCGCGTCGGCGCCGACTTCACGGCCAGGCGAGAACTCGCCGTCTTGCCATTTAGTGCTGGCGCGCAGGTTGACGACGCTCGAGAGCGCCGACATGTCCTTCGTGCCGCGGTAGGCCCGCACGTTGGTGCCTTCGGGCAGGAACGCGAAGCTCGCGCCGTCGAAAGCGTTCGGGACGACGACCGTGAGGCCCTCGGTGTCGCCCAGCAGGCGCTGGCTGGCCACCGAGATCGGGGTCGGCATGGTGCCGGTACCGCGCAGGCGGCCGCGGTACGGGGGAAGCATGTCCGTCAGGCGTGCGGACTCGCCGTAGGCGTCCTGGGCCACCTCGAAGCCGTCGCGCAGGTAGCGCAGGAGCGCCGTTTCGATCGCGGCATGCACTTCGTCGTGCTGCTCGGTCGTGAACGTCGACGGCTCGTCCGAGCTGGCCGTGCCGTGCAGGGCCTGCAGGAAGCGGTCCATGTCCTCGGTGTGCTGGACTTCGCCGAGCACCATCGAGCGCACGAAGCCATCGGCGCACTGCACCATGGAGAGCGTGCGGAATTCCTCGGTCGCGTCCTTGGGCAGGCGCAGGAAGACGTGCGGCTGGCTCGACTCGGACTCGTCGACACGCAGCTCGGTGCCCTGTCCCGTCACCTTGATGACATAGCGCGAACCGGCGGCTTCGAACACACGTTCGCCGTCGGAGTTGCGGCCCAGGAGAATCGCGTTGTTGATGTCGATGGCAGCGGCGCGCTCTTCCTTGCTTGCCGGACGCTCGTCCGGCTTGCGCGCGGTCTGCAGGTTGAGCATGTAGCTCTCCGGCGTCATCTCGCGCACGGCCGCGTTCGGGAACACGGGGCGGAAGTCGGAGGGCTTCGGACGCTCGCCGGCCTTCACGCGGCGAACCAGGTACTTGCGTGCACCGCCCGGATGGAAGCCGAGCTGGCTGATTGCCTTGCTCCAGGCGGGGTTGAGGTAGGACAGGCCCGTGACGAACAGGTGCAGATGGGGATCGCCACCCACCTCGATCGTTGCAATCTTCAGACGCGCACCAGACGCATCGTTCAGGTCAATCCACTTTGGCATCGCGCCCTACTCTCAGAAAAAAGTGCGCACCCTCTGGGCGGCCCGGGAATCGGGGCCCAGGGGTGCGGCTGGTTCAGGGATCAATCAAGGAGAAACTGGATTCGTTCGGAATCCGAAGGACGCTGGCGGTCCCGTCAACCCGCCAGCTTCCTTCCCGGCCTTTCAGCCGCGGGGAACAGCAGCAGCGGCGGCTTCGTTCAGGTCGATGCCGTCCTGGGGGTCGTGGTCGTCCGGAGCCTGGCTGGACGTGTGCGCTTGCGCGTCCTTGTCCTTGTAGTAGCTCTCCAGGCCGGCGGCCGTCCACACGGCGATGTTGTTGATCTCTTCCCAGTCGAGCTGGTCCTTGCCCTGGAAGCGCACGGTCTTCGCCTTCGGCAGGCCGGCCGGCTTGCCCTCGCCGTCCACGAGGATCTGGCCGTCTTCACCGGCGTAGATCGGGGTGAACTTCTCGCCCTTGTCGGCACCTTCGGGCTTGACGCTGATGAACGAACGATCGCGGTCGAACGGCTCGCCGTTGCCGATGCGCTCGCCGGCGCGGATCTGGCTCACGTACACGTCCACCGGACCGTCGCCATGCGACAGCGCGTTGGCTGCCAGCAGGCCGATGACGGTGCGGCCGAGTGCCTGGTCGAGACGGATCTTGACGCTCTCGCCGTCGGTCAGACGCACGGTGGCGATCGGGTAGACCACGGGCGGCTGACCAGGCGCTTCGTACTTGTCGGTGCCGACCTTCACGCTCACGACGCTGCCCGACAGCTGGCGAGCCAGTTCATGCTGGCCTTGCTCGTTCTTGTAGAGGAAACCGGGAACGCGGAATTCCGGGTTCTTCTCGATCTCGGCGGCCGACAGGTGCTTGTTGGTGCGCTCGACCAGCGAGATGAAGATGAGGGACTGGCGGTTGGTGTTTGCCTTGACGATAGCCATTTGTTCAGCTCCTAGAAATTGAGAACAAAGATGAGACCGCACACGTTTTTGATGTTCGCGAGGCTTGTGCGGCCTCATCTTTGGCCACGCGAACACGTTTGGGGATGGAGCGCGCCCTATCCGCGCGGCGCCTCCGCCATCGGCTCTTCCGCGAACTGGTCCGCGGTTTGCGCGTCGACGTCGGGCTGGGCCGGCGCGACGAGCGGGAAGTGGGTGTCGATGTAGCGCTCCATCTCTTCCTTGATGGGCTTGTCGATCTTGAAGACGTGCTGCTCAGCCATGTAGGCATCGAGGTCGAGGCCAAAGGATTCGGCGTGCTCAGCGAGCTTGTCGGCATCGATCTTGTCGGCCTTGAACTGCTTGAGGTCCACGCCCAGCGACTTCAGGTGCCGCGCCATGGCGGCCGAGTCGTAGCCATCCTTCTTGGTGACCATCGCGAGTTGCTCGGGCTGCAGTTCGGCCTGGAGCTTCTCGGTGTCGATCTTCAGGTTCGCGGTGAGGGCGCCGGCGCCCGGCAGAACAACCTTGCAGCCGTCGAGCTTGCGGCCATCGAGGCCGACCAGCAGTTCACCGCGCAGTTCCTGCGCGCGCGCATCGGCGGCCTTGGCGAGTGCCGAGACATTGGCCAGGCGCTCGGCCAAGTCGACATGCTTGGCCACGAAGCCTTCCGAGTCGGCGAGGACAGGCGTGCGCACATAGGGCGGCACCTGCTTCGTCATGACGCAGTTCCAGGCCCAGTTGCCGGCCTCGCGCACCAGGTGCTTGAGTTCTTCGCCGACCTCGACCACATCGTCCTTCAGACGCCAGCCGGCCCAGTCGAACTGGCTCAGCATCAGCCCGTGGATCTCGACGCCGTTCTCTTCGCAGAGGATCGCGCCCTGCGCGAGCTGGCAGCCGTACTGGAAATGGATCTCGGCGTCATCCTCGACCTTGCTCGGGGCCTTGTAGTCGATCAGCCAGCGCGACATCGGGCGCTCGGCAGCCATCGGACGGGTCGCGGCGAGCACCTTCGACGGCAGCATCGCCACCTCGTCGGGGCTGTAGCGCATCCACGGCAGCGAGCCTTGGGCCTTGGTCAGGGTTCCGAAGGCCACCAGATCGCGGTGGGCGCCGTACTTCTTGTAGAACTTGCGCGAGTGCGGTTCCTCGTTCTCGTGACCGCGAGTCATGTGCTCGTTGGTCTCGTCGGGAATCTTGCGCATCAGCTTCCCCAGCACGATGTCGTGAGCGCTGGCCATGTGGTCGGCACGAACGCCGTGCTGGTTGCGGACCAGGACGCCGATCTCCGAGCCTCCGAAGCCGTTCAGGCGGATGGCGTGCCAGACGGCTTGCTCGCCATGGAGCTCGACGACGCGGCCGATCCACTGGCGGGCGTCCGAGATTTCGATCAGGTCACGCTGCGGGAGCGCATCCACGAGCGACCACACCTTCTTGGTGATCTCTGCCTTGTCGTCGGCGGTCAGCTGGCGGTCCAGTTCTTCCATCTCGTTCAGGTCCTCAATCGGTTGCGTGACATTCAGCATCACAGTGTTTCTTGCCGTTTTGTTGTTCGTGAGGATACTTCGATGCGAGCTATTTTCTTTTTTTGTTTTCCCTTTTGAATTTCGTTGCGACGCTGCAACTCTGCGCACACCTCAGAGGAAATATGCGGATGCGTTCATCAGAAAGGTCTCCGCGACAAGGAAGAAGAGTCACGGAAACCGGTTTCTGTTCCAGCAAAGGAGCGGCAGTTCGCGCCGTACAGTCCTAGGATCGCGCCTCAGCAAAAAGAGAATCAGTGAACGCTTCCATCTTTGGCGATCTGGGAGCTCCAGTTTCGCCAGCCACCAATCAGCCTTCAGCGCCCCCTCTCCGTCGAGCCCTTGCCCGATCGGAGTGCCCCTCGGCCATCGCGTATGCGACGTTCCCCTCTCCTACGACCGTGTCGGGCTCACCCGTCGCCGAACCGAATGCGCGCGAGGAGCACATCCAGCGCAGCATGATGAATCGCTATATGGGCGAGTCCATCAACCGAGTTCCCCTTGGCGTACTCCTGTGCCTGGTGATGACCTGGATTTGCTGGCGACACATCCCGGCCGACGAGGTGTTGATGTGGGCAAGCGTCGTGCTCACCGGCAACTTCATACGCACGCTGGCCGAATCAAACTACGCCCGCAAGCTCCGCGATGCGCCTTGTGATGTTCAAGCGGAATTCATGCGGCGAATCACGCCGATCTACCTGGTTCTCGCCGCCGGATGGGGAAGTTCACCTTTGCTCTTCTACGATCGGATGAGCGAGGTCGGCGAGTTTGCTTGCTGGTCAATCCTGGCTGGGATGATGTACGTCCCTCTTCCGCGGTTAGCCCTCGTCCCCAGACTCAGCCGACTCTTCACGAGCGTGTTCTTCGGGACTGCCGTGTTCTGCATCATTTTTACCGCCTGGCGGTCTGGCCCTGAAAAGCATGCGTTGCTTTGGTTCATTCCCCTCGCCCTCCTGCAATGGAGCTTGACGCGGCGTATGACGAGCGACACGCATCGGACCCAGCGCGACCACTATGGAATGGTCTTCGACCTCGCCGCGCAGAAGCAGGAGGCCCTTGAGGCAGTCCAAACCAAGAACCGCTTTCTGGCCGCGGCAACCCACGACATGCGGCAGCCGGTGATCGCCCTGTCGCTGTATGCAGAGTACCTCGAGGCAGATCCGGATAGCTACCGCGAGCTGGCGCCGAAGATCACCAGGGCGACCACTGCAGTCAACAACCTCTTCAGCTCGCTGTTCGACCTGTCCAAATTCGACGCTGGCGAGGTTCACCTGGCGGTGGAGGAGGCCCGAATCTCCGAACTCATCGAAAGCCTCGCCACCATCGCAGGCGTGCATGCAAAGGCGAAGGGCATAGACCTGCGTGTCCGCGTGACAGGAGATCCGCTCCTGCAGACGGACACCATGCGCCTGCGCCGCATGATCGGCCACGTGGTTTCCAACGCGATCAAGTACAGCCATCCAGGCACCAAGATCCTCCTGACCGCCCGCGCGCGGGGCGGCAAGGTGCGGGTCGAGGTGTGGGATCAAGGGATAGGCATCCCCGCGAGCAAGATCAAGAACGTCTTCGATGAGTTCTACCGGGCTGAAGCCGCCGCCGAACTTGCCCCGGATGGCATGGGCATTGGCCTTTCGCTCGTGACACGCCTGGCCGCCGTGCTAAACACCCGACTGACCATCGCTTCAGTCGAAGGGCGCGGCACGCGGGTGACGATGGATATCGAGGATGTTGACACGGATCCGGAGAAGCGCCGGCTCGATCTCGCCTTGGGTTGAGCGTGCAGGCCTGGCTCGAGATCGTCCGCACTCCGAAGCCTCAAGTCACGCCTTCGGTCGACTGAACTTCTCGGGCAATGCTTGCAGCGGCACGATGTTGACCCACTCCTCCTCGAAGAGATCTCGATTGACGGTTCGTCGATACACCTCTGGGAAGAGCTGGCGCGCGAAGGCTTGAAGCATCCATTTGCGGTGCTCCGGTGAGCGCGCCGAGAAGAACGTGCCAATGCCCACCTCTGCAATTGTTGGGCTCACGTTTTCGAGATCCTGGGATGAAGCGACGCTGTAGGGCATGGTTTCGAGCCACTCGAGATCGAGCCTCGCCTCTGCCATCTTGGTCTCCACGCTTTTCACCAAGAGGTCGGCCGAAACCCCGAACAGGTACCAGTCCTCCATCGTCACCACCATCGGGTAGACCGGTAGATTGTTTGGCTTCCAATGAGTGTGGCCTGCCAGGGCATCGGCGATGTTCTTGTAGAGCTGAACCACTGCCTTCGCCAGGAAGTCCACCTGCTGGCCAATGGTGGCCGGGTCGACGGCCGACTTTGCCTCTTGCGTCATCCGCTTGGCCTTGCATTCGATGAACAGGTTCGCCTGGTCGTCAGTGAGGATCCAGTCAGCGCCATGCTTCGTCGCTCGCCCCACCTTGTATTCGCGCTCCTCGAGAAGTTCGAAGCGCGGGCTCGGAAAGGTTGCCACCAGCACTTCGCCTATGTACGCCTGAAAGGACTCCCCGAAGGGGTTGTTAAAGCCCTCGGCGGCCGAGATCTCGTAGTACAGCCCTTGACTCACCCTGCTAAGAACGAAGGCCGGAACGGGGCAATGAAGAAGATGAGGTGTATTCGGATTCAAGGCCACCAGAGGCTTCGCTGTTAGTGGATTCCAGGTGTACCTCCAGGTTTCGTCAAACCGCGCGGCACTCCTGACCTGGTCTTGAAGTTCGGCCAGCGGCTGAGATAGTTTGTCGAAGACGATCGCCGACCGAGCGCGCTCAACGCCTATGGGCGAGTAGTCTTGCTGGCTTGATATGTCAAAGCGTTTACGGAGGTGACCAGCTATGGCGAAGCCTACGAGGAACCACTCGCGTGTGGTAACACCGGTCTGCTTCATCAACAGGGCTTCCACGTCGGGCGCTGAAAACACCTTGTAGTAGCGCATGAGGGCATTGAATTCCCGGTTGCGCTGCCAGGCGAATTGAACCTGTCCAGTGGGACTCAGGCTGTTGTAGGCGCTCTCAGGGGACATGTCGTCCGCGGCCATGTTGTCGTCCACTTGCTTGAGCATGTTCGTCAAGCGAACGAGGCCCTGAACGGGCGACAACCTGAGCGTTCCGGCGGGCGAGGCATGAAGCACCAGTTCACGAGAGAGCGCCGCGAGCTCCCATTTGAAGATCTGCTCGTTGATGAACACACGCCGTCGGCCGTCCCAAGTCCAGGCGATGGGGAAGGCACCCTCGTACATCTGAAAGTAGAACCACAGATCTTCAAGGGAGCGCTGCAGGTTGTAGCTGCGTGCCAGGTTTCTAAGCGGCTTGTAGCGAATGAAGTTGTTCAACAGTCGAAGTCTCTATGTGACGTCAGGCGCCGCCTCCCACTAGCCAGCCAGACGACCGCCACCAAGCTTGCGCCGGACGGTATGGGCATCGGGCTGTGACCGCAGCACGAGGGTGTACGGCTAGCGTCGGCCTTCGGGAACGCGTACACGAACACGTTCCGGATAAGTGGCCACGGCGACGTCGAGAATTTCGTGGATCTCAATTTGGTCTCGAACCAGCTCGAGCGCGACTGGCCTTCGCGTCGCAAGTGCGTCGGCTGGCGTTCCAGTCGGAAATGAAGGCCTCGATGTCTGCTCCTTCGGCGCATCGTTGAACCAGATTTGCGGCTCGAATCGGCGGCCCGGTCCATCTTCCTCATGCTCCCAGAGATAGGCGGACGCAGTGGAGCCCGGCGATGCAGGCCTCACGCGAGACGCCCTGGGAAAGAGGACCACGTTGTCACCGAAGCTTGCGCCCGAGGGATCCTTCGCCTGCACGGATGGATAGACGATGCCATCGACCGCTGCGCGCGGATGCGTGGCCAGATAGTCAGCAATGACCTGCGTGATCACGTAGCCTCGATGCTCGTGGTCTGGCATCACGGGTACGACCATGAGCTGCGACAACACGCGCAAGAAGTCCCGGCGCTGCGCCCGATCGATGCTTCGGGGGTCAAAGAGACTCAGCGTGGAGTCGAGCTGGATTCGCGCCAGACTCCGGAGATCGAGAAGCCTCAAGGGGCGAACGATGTCGAAAGCGGCGACGGCGACCTTACTTCCAACGGGCGGGCGCACTTCTGCAATCGCAATCTGAGGGTGAGTCGCGCCGTAAAAGGCGGGCTGACCGCGGGCATTCATCCGGTTGGCCTTGCCGATTCCGGGCGCCGGCGTGCCGAGCAGATCTTCTGGCCTTGAGAGCGCCTCCTGCAACTCGTCGTCGCTCTGAAAGACCCTTGCTCGAAACAGCCTGACAACGGGTGAGCCCGGTCCCGCTTCCGCAACGACGTGCTTCCCGTCCTCCGTTCGGTCCCAAGTGAGCTCCCCGAGGACCTCATCGAGGACTCCCTGAGCTTTCGGGTTGAGATGCCGTGCCTCCTCGAGCAGACTCTCCTCCATTGCGTTCCAGGCCCTACTGACCGGCGCACTCATGTCCCGCTTCCGATCGAACCAGGGATCTTCGTCATCTCCGTACTTCCACTCCGTGGAGTCCCTGTCGAACCAGAGCGATTCAACGCATTCCTTGAGTTCTCCCAGGGCGCCTTCTGGCACCACGTCCAAGCGGCGCAGCGTCTCCTCGAGGTCCGCGCCAGCAGGCGTGCGGTCATAGATCACCACTGCCATCGCTTCGTGTGTGGGCTCGAAGTGTGCATCGATCACACGGTCGCACTCCCAAGCAACTTCGAACAGTGGTGCTGCCGGATTCCCCTGTTCGCAGTACTCACACGGCACACCTGCGTCCACCTTCCCCGCCAACTGCTGGCGCAGAAATGGGTCCTTCAAGCAGCTCATGCAGATGTTGCTCATGGCAGGTTCGTCCGTGTCGTTCCGGAGCATTCTCGTCGAACGCACCGGGGCTACACCCATACACGGTGGGAGCCGACGACAGGCGGGCAGGTTGGGCGCAGGCCCAAGAAAACGGCCCCCGACTCGTCAAAGTCGGAGGCCAAAGGACGCTCTGCCGGCCGCGAGCGGGTTCGCGCCGAGGGGAGACTTGAGTGGGTTGGCGCGGGGGCTACTTCTTGCCCCGCACGCGGAAATCGATGTCGCCCAGCTGCTGGTCGAACGTGAAGCGCTGTCGGTAGAAGCGCGGCCTGGCGGCGATGACGCCCGAGCGCATCTTGCTGCGCAGGCGTCGCAGTGCCCAAAGGATCGTCCGGTTCTTGTACGAGGCGTATCCAAAGATCGCGCACACCGCGAAGGCGATCGCAAGCGTCCACCACGAGAAATAGAACAGCGACAGCACCATCGGTGCGCCGGCCTGCGGCGGCAGCGGCGTGCCGGGGATGCGGTAGGACTTGCCAGTGCGCGGCCAGTAGCTGCTGCTCATGCGGCCTCCGGTTCTGCCATGGCTTCGGTCGTCGTCGCCGCGGCGGGAGTGGCGGCCGGCAGCGAGGTCACCACCGGTCCGGCGCTCGGGTTGAAGCCGCGGTGCGCGCAATATTCGTTGGCCTCGCCGCGCGTCATGGACGACACCTCGACGAAGCTCTCGTAGCTGATCAGCCCGTCGGCGAGCGCCACGAAGGCTTTGGACTCGAAGTCGTTGCCGCGCTCAGCGACGAGCTTGCGCACTTCCTTGCCCCACTGGTGCGTGGGCAGATCCTCGAGGCTGCGCTTCACTTCGCGGTCGAACACGCACCAGGAGCGGAAGGCCATCACCTTCCCGTCGAGACGGCGGGCGAGCTTCTGCGCGATGACCAGGCGGGCCTGCTCGATGAATTCGTTGGCGACGCGGGCATGCTCAACCGGCGGGAAGAGCTGCAGCGTCCGCGAGAGCGCGCGATCGGGCGTCTCTGTGTGCATCGTGGCGTACGCGGCGTGGCCGGTGGCGCCCAGCTCGAAGCCGGCACGAGCGCTGTCCATGTCGCGGATTTCGCCCATCTGAATCACCTGCCCTTTGCGGCGCATCGCGTTGGGACCGACCATGTCCATCGAGCGCAGCTGGGCGCCCACGCCCACCTCGGTCTGGGTGGGCTCGGGCATATGGCCCTGGGCGTAGCCCTTCAGCAGGTATTCCACCGGCTGCTCGTAGGTGAGGATGTGCACCGGGTCATGCCGGCGCTCCTCGAGGCGGTACCGGTGAGAGGCGGCGAGCAGCGTGGACTTTCCCGAGCCAGTAGTACCGACGATCAGCACCATGCCGTAGCGTGGGAACAGGTTCTCCATGAGCTCGGGCTCGAGGCCGAGCTGCGCGCACGTCGGGATTTCCTGCGGCATCGCACGCAACGTGATGTTCACGCCCGAGGGCGTGTTGCCCACCGAGCAGCCCGTGGCATTCAGACGGAAGGAGAGCACCTTGTCGCGGGAGATCACCGCGTCCACGCGCGAGTCGATCGCATTGGCCGCGCCGATCTCGGTCTGCCCGCTCTCATTGAAGAGGAGCGCGAGGATGGTGTTCACCTCTGAGTCGTCCAGGCGGCGAACGGTGACCGAATGCCACATGCGGTTCACTTCGGCCCACACGTAGTCGGTCGAGGAGAACTTGATGTCCGAGACGCCCAGGTCGTAGACGTTGGAAAGGAACTCGTTGAGGTCCTGGCGCCGGATGTTCCCGATCGGCAAGTGGAAGCGCGGGACCGCCTTTTCTGCTGCGTCGAGCACTCTTCGCCTATTCCAGTGGCTTCCAGCGGCTCGAATCCTCGAAGCCCGCCTGGCGCGTGATGCGGAACATCGTGTTGCCGACCGCGATCGTGTTTGGATTCTCGTGGTCGACCATGGTCTGCGCGCTGGCAACGACCGGGATGGTGACCATTCCGCGCTTCCACAGATCGTAGAAGAGGCGCATGCCGAAGTAGGTCTTCTCCAGGTTGGCCACGTTCAGTTCGAAGATCTGCTGCGCCTGCGCGCGGCCAGTGGCCACGGCCTGGGCCACTTCCTTCTTCCAGAACGCCTGCTCGGCGCTGTCGCGCGGCAGAAGACTCTTGACGGTGGACATGTCCGCGGCGTCTTCGCTCGGCAGGCCCAGCAGCAGCCAGTCGCGCCACGTCGGGGCGATCGCCACGAAGCGCGCGGGCTCGTCGATCCTGTAGATCGCGCCCGAAACACGCATGGTGGTCGCCTCGAGCGAGATCGCGTCGCGGCTTTCCATGATGACAGGAGGCAGCACGCCCGGCCCCATCATCAGGCCGCCGAAGTCGAAGCGCTTGTCGAGCTCCCGATCGCGCTTGGCAACCTCCGCCGAGATCTCGCGGGAGCGCTGCAGCAAGCCCAGGCGCGTGCCCAGGCCGAATGCCGTTTCGCGCAGCGCAGTCTCGCGCACCATGCTCAGGCGGCTCTCCGACTCGGTCGCGCCTTGCGCATTCATGAGCGAGTCGACCGACAGCGATTGGGTCTGCGCGGAGGCGACTTGTGCGGCGGCCAGCGCCACCACGGCGAGGGCGATCCGCGCGGCCTTGGTGAAATGGGTCCTGGTCATGAGGCTCTGGGGATCAGAAGGCGCGGTAGCGGATCTCGACGCCCGAAGGCAGCAGCACCAGGTCGGCGCGCTGGCCGAGCTGGTAGCCGATGTCGCGCATCACCTCGTCGACCGGGACGCCCAGGGCATGCACCTGCACATACAAGGGAAGCCGGGGCGTCGGGCCGGTGACGGACACCTTCTGACCCGTGACGGGCTCGAGGTTCTTCAGGAGGTCGTTCGCGTCGCCGCGCCAGGTCACCCAGAGCTTGCCTTCGGCCAGGCGTGGAGCCGGCGCCTTGGCGTCGGCGCTACCGGTGAAGGCCGCCTGGCTGGCTGATTTCTGGAAGAGGCGGTCGAGTTGGACAGCTACCGGGTCACTCGATGGAGTCGGCGCCGGGGGCGTTGCACAACCGGCAAGTGCAAGGAGCGCTACGGCGACTGCACCAGCGCCGAGGATCCGCGAAATGTGTGTCATATCGGTTTGAATTGGGTCGGCTAGTGCCTTTAGTTCGTGCCGATACTATCTCACGGTGCATATCGAGGCAAGAAACGCTCTATTTTGCGCATGTGCCGCTGCTGGAGTTGTTGAGATTTCGACACGGGTGGGGACGGCCCGGAATGGATCAGCCACCGGCCATATTGACGTCATGCGGCGTAGGGAGGATCCTCGCTCCCCAACTACCGTTCGAGGGGGGCATATGGACGACGACATCCGTGAAGCGCTCAAGGGTCTAAACCAAGACGTAGGGAGGGCCTTGAAAGCTCGTGACCCTTGGCCCTTTAACCAAGACCGCGCGTGCCGTCTGTCGAGGCTCATTCGTGCTGAATGGGACGCTCATCGCCTGACAGCGCTTCAGACCTTTACGGTCGCCTCGATCAAGCTGACGGACCAGTACGGCGCGAGAGCGATGTCGACTGATTTCGACGTGAAACTCGCATTGCTCCGCATAAACGGCGCACGAAACGCAATTGCTCCTCTGACCGCGAGCAACCTACAGGCGTTCTTCAATCTCTCCCTCACGATCGCTGAGTCCGCGGCGAAGCTGCTTGGCTACGGCCTCGTGATTGACGCGTTTGAATACAAAGGAGCCCTCGATGCCATCAAGGAAACGCTCAAGGCCGGTGACAATAAATTTGCCACGCTCGACGAGTCGCTGTTCCTGGCCGAAGCGGCAATGCAGCGAATGCTGTTGATGTCCCTCCTTGCCGAGTTGTGGACGGTCGAGACGCGCTTCAATGGCCCGCCAAGCTTCGCAAACTTTGACCCAGTGACGGCTGCAGAATTGAAGGAACGAGTGGTCGTTCGACTAAGAACTTATCCGTAAATTATGTTGACGTCGGCAGGTACCTTGCGGAAGGCAATGATGGCAGCGGCAAGGTGGTTGAGGGCGACGAAGCTGCGCTCGAGTTTCTCGT